>NZ_CP154260.1:5000-1442000 GCF_039545795.1 Chitinophaga niabensis
TAAGCGTGAAACTTACCTCGAGATGAGTTTACTTTTAGGGCCGTCGGAGACTACGACGTTGATAGGCTACAGGTGTAAGGATAGTAATATCGAAGCCGAGTAGTACTAATTGCCCGTAAGCTTTAATTTTATTATTCGTTCCCTGCTCTGCAAAGAGCATTGTTTTACAACTTCCCAATATGTAAATTATTGTCGTCAAGACTAGAGATATACAAGATCTTATGGTGGTTTTGCCGAGGGTGTTCACCTCTTCCCATTCCGAACAGAGAAGTTAAGCCCCTCATGGCCAATGGTACTGCACTATCATGCGGGAGAGTAGGTAGCTGCCATGTTTATTTAAAGAGCCTTATCGTTCATTCGGTAAGGCTCTTTTGTTTTTATACCCCTTTACGTTAACCACCCCATCATTACGCAGATACACTGCGTACCCGCTCCGCACTTTTACATTCCAACCCAAACACACATATGCAACCACTAAAAGGAAAAATAGCTGTTGTAGCAGGCGCTACACGCGGTGCTGGCAGAGGTATAGCCTGTATGCTCGGAGAAGCAGGTGCCACGGTTTACTGTACCGGCAGAAGTACCCGCGGAAACCTGGCATCTGGCAGTAATCGCCCGGAGACCATTGAAGAGACTGCAGAAATGGTCACTGAAAAAGGAGGCACCGGCATTCCTGCGAGAACGGACCATAGTGATGAAGCACAGGTAGCAGCCCTGTTTGAACGTATTACGAAAGAACAGGGAAAACTGGATATCCTGGTGAATGATGTGTGGGGAGGAGATGCACTTATGCAATGGGGTAAGTCTTTCTGGGAAGAAGATCTTTCTAATGGATTTAAGATGCTGCAGCAGGCTGTGCATACGCATATCCTGACCAGTAAATATGCCATTCCATTAATGCTCCCCGTAAAGAACGGATTGATCGTAGAGATAACAGATGGGGATGGATTCTTTTATCGCGGACACTTGTTCTATGACCTGGTGAAAACTTCCATTATCCGCCTTGCTTTTGGAATGGCAGAGGAACTGAAAGAGCATCATATTACTTCCGTTGCCGTGACCCCTGGTTTTCTGAGATCTGAGGCCATGTTGGAGCATTTTGGGGTAACAGAGGAGAACTGGCAGGATGGGACTAAGGTGGATCCTAATTTCATCGCATCTGAGACACCTTATTTCGTTGGGCGCGCAGTGGCAGCACTGGCGGCTGATCCGGATGTATTTGAGAAAACCGGCAGGGTGTACAGTTCCTGGAACCTTTCAGATGAATATGGATTTATAGATATTGACGGGAATATACCTCACTGGAAGAATTATGTGGCGAAGATCATTCCTGACTATAAATACAAAGAATGTGACGATGAATTTTACAGTTACTGGCGGTTCTTATCTGGCAAAAAGATAGGGTCTACTGCCTGGGAATAAAAGATAATACTACAGACATATGTTTATTGTTTAGTTACGATAAAGCGCTGTGTTCACAGCGCTTTTTTTTAAACAAAAATGGCCCGGATACTTTATCCGGGCCATTTTATCAGAAGGCAAAGTCCGCCAGCTCTTCCGGCTTGATCGTGAACCTTTGCTTTAAGGGAATATTTTTGATGAAGATGGTATCCGGCGCATTGTCTTCTACATATGCGATAAAGGGAATGCCACGCTTCTCTGCGTATTTATATTGTTTGTCCTGTTTGATATCTTCTGTGAATAGTTCTGTTACAATACCCCGTTCACGTACCTGGCTCACATATTTGAAAACCTCCGGCAGTCTGGCTTCTCCCGGATGGAAAAAAATTACCTGTGTAGATTGCTGGGCAGCAGCGGGGAATAACTGCAGTTCTTCCAATACATCGTAGATACGATCTACGCCAAAAGAAACACCTACACCTGAAATGCCCGGTAAACCGAATAAACCGTAAGGTCATCATAACGGCCACCACCGCCTATGCTGCCCATATTCACTCCCGCAGGAGCTTTTACCTCTACGATCATACCTGTATAATAATTGAGGCCGCGTGCTAATGTGAGGTCAATGAGTGGTTCGGAATTGAAGGTGGCGAGTTTACCGTTTAATACATAACGTAACTCTTCTACTCCTTTCAACCCTGTTTCAGAGTTGGCGAGTAATATGGAGAGCCTTTCCAGTTTCTCTTTATTGCTGCCTTGAACAGCAATAAAAGCCATGACTGTATCTATCTCTGCTGGCTGCAGACCGCGTTGGGCCAATTCTTCCCGCACACCGTTATCGCCGATCTTATCCAATTTATCAATAGCAATGGTGATATCGATCATCAGGTCTGTACGGCCCACGAGTTCTGCCAATCCTGCCAGCACCTTACGGTTGTTGATCTTCAGCTGATAATCTTTCATGCCAAGATCAGTGAGTACTGTATCATAGATCTTCAGCAATTCCACTTCATTGACAAGGGAATTACTTCCCACCACATCAGCATCACATTGGTAGAACTCGCGGTAGCGGCCACGTTGAGGTTTATCTCCCCGCCATACCGGTTGGATCTGGTAACGCTTAAAGGGTAGTACCAGTTTGCCATGGTTCATCACCACGTAACGGGCAAAAGGAATGGTGAGATCGTATTTTAAAGATTTTTCGCAGAGTAATAAGCTCAGTTCCCGATTGTCTTTTGCCTGTTGAGCACGGCCAAGGATGTCCCCATTGTCCAACACCTTAAAAATGAGGCGGTCTCCTTCTTCCCCGTATTTTCCGAGCAGCGTAGAGGTATTTTCCATAGCTGGTGTTTCCAGCGGCTGGAAGCCGTATAGTTCAAATGTTTTGCGGATGGTTGCAAGAATATAGTTGCGCTTGCGTACCACTTCCGGCCCGAAATCTCGTGTACCTGCGGGGATACTTAATTTTGCCATTATGATCAGGAATGAATTTGAATATAATATTTTACTGATTTACAATGCGTTCACAGGCATTGTGGATCAGGTTGAAGACAGGCTCAAACAGTGCATCATCGTACCAGGGGTCTGGTACCGGCTGCTGGTGTTCGAGCAATAATTGTACCTTTTCGCGGTCTGCATTACTCCGGGCTTTGCGCAGCACATCCCGGTAGTTGTCCAGGTCCATCACATAGATCCGGTCGAAAGTATCAAAGTCGCCCGCATTGAACTGCCTGCCTCTTAGCCCTGAAATATCAATGCCATGCTGCCTGGCCACTTTCACTGATCTGGCGTCTGGCGGGTCTCCCACATGCCAGTTTCCGGTGCCGGCGGAATCTATCTCCCAGTTTAAATGCTTTTGTGCGGCCATATGGCGGAGAATGCCTTCAGCAAGGGGAGACCGGCAAATGTTGCCGAGGCAAACCATCAATATCTTCATTGTTGCTGTTTCTGGAAGAGTAAACGGCTGGTAACCAGCGGCTTATTTTCCTTGCTGGCACCGCTTCCTCCTCATTTTTCTGACCGCAAACCTACCGAATTTTCAGGGAAGTCTATAATGCATTCTCGTACAATTGCATATGTTAAAACTTTGCTGTAATATGGAAACAGGGAAGCAATGCATCTCTAAAATGAAGACTGCTGAAGATTTTTTAACAAACGAATAAGTTTCTATGACTAGCAGAAAACAATTTTTTTTGTATACTTGTAATTTGCCACCATGCAACAGGAGAACGAACACAGGAACAAACGAATGAATGTATCTTATCGTCCAATGGGCGAGTTGATCAGGGGAGTATTTTTATAGCCTTCGGCTTATATGCACTTTTCTCCGAGCGGTTAGGCTTAGGCCAACTTTCTTTATCACCGGAAGTACTTTATGCACTCGGTGGTATTTTATGTGCGTATGGATTATTTCGTGTGTACAGGGGAGTTAAACAATTATTTTTTTGATCCTATTATTTCGTCACCATTAGACAGACAGTGCGTATGTTTTTAAGAACTAAAAACTGGATGAGGATTTTATTTGCAACCATGAGTGGCATGGTGGTTGTAGCAGCTTGTAATTCAGGATCAACTTCTAACGGAGAAGAGAAGGATACGCCCACTTCAGGAACTATTCATATTTCTGTAGATGAGACTTACAAACCGCTTTTAGATTCAGAGATCAAAGTATTTCAATCTTTATACCCGAAAACAAAGATCATTGCTGAATACAAACCTGAGGCAGATTGTTTTAAAGATCTGTTCAGCGATAGTGCCAGAATGATCATTGTTACCAGGGAACTGAAAGACGAGGAGAAGGAATATTTCAAAAGGAAAAGATCCGCCCGCAAAGTCTGAAGCTGGCAACTGATGCGATAGCGCTGATCGTGAACCACGCTAACCCGGATTCCATCCTTACGATGGACCAGGTGCGCAAGATCATGGTGGGAGAAGGAGATAAGCCATGGCAGATTGTATTTGACAATCAGAATTCCAGCACGGTACGTTTTATCCGTGATTCCATCAATAAGGGTAAACCTTTACCAGCTACTACCATGGCTGCGAAAACGAATCCTGAGGTGATCGATTACGTATCCAAGAATAAGAATGCGATCGGTGTAATAGGTGTGAACTGGATCTCAGATACAAATGATTCAACAGCGATTGATTTTACAAAGCAGGTGACTACAGTGAAATTACGTGCGGATGGTTATACTGATTTTGTGCAGCCGTATCAATTTTACATTGGAATGAAATCATACCCGCTGACACGCGGCATGTTTTATATCTTGAAAGAACCTTATCAGGGCCTGGGCGCGGGGTTTGCCACTTTCCTCGGCGGTCAGGAAGGCCAACTCCTGATAGGTAAGTTTAAATTGTATCCTGCAAGACTGAATATTGTCTTCCGGGAAGCTACTTTGAAATAATAAATACTGATAAAACACAACTAAAACCGGATTGCTCATGAACAGAAGGAAAAGTTTATTTGTAGCCATGCTCTGCATAGCCAACGGGGCCATGGCACAATCTGTGGAAGATGGTTTGAAGGATTTGTACTATGGCAAATTCCAAACCGCGAAACAGAACCTTGAAAAGGCGATAGCCGCCAAACCAACGGATGACCGCGCTTATTATTACCTCGGTATAGCTGAGCTGGGATTGGAAAACCGCGATGGCGCAGCCGCAGCCTTTACAAAAGGTCTTGCTGCAGTACCTGCTTCCCCACTGCTGACTGCAGGTTTAGGTCGTATTGACCTCCTGAACGGCAAAAATGCTGAAGCAAAGCAAAAATTTGAATCTGCCAGCACTGCCTCAGAAGGCCGTAATGGAGACGTTGCCCGCGCTATTGCAGATGCTAACAGTGAAATTGTTACGGGAGACCGTGGTTATGCACTGACCACTATGGAGAAGCTGCTGAATAACGAAGGCCGTAAGAAAAAACAAATGTACACCGCTACTGCGGCTGATTATATCGAGCTGGGCGATGCTTACCGTTTCCTGGGTGGTGAAAATGGCGGTAAAGCCATTGGCGCTTACGAAAAAGCCCTGGAACTGGATCCTAACAACGCCGAAGCTGTAATGAAGCAAGGGCTTGTAAACTACAACGCACGTTTGCTGCAGCAGGCTGTAGGTGACTGGACGAAAGCTACTAACATGGATGCAAACTATGCTCCTGCTTATTTTGAGCTTTACCAGTTCTACATCACGCTGAAAAAGGATCAATACTCTCCATCAAATGCTTCTAAGTACCTGCAAAAGTATGTAGAAGTGAGTGATCCTTCAGACAAAGCAAAGAACGAATACTACCTTGCAGCCCTGTCTTTCCTCCAAAAGGATTACGATGCGGCTATCAACAAGGCTAAAGCGCTGATGGCCAGTGCCAATGAAGTGTATAAAACGAAACTGACGCACCTGACTGCTGATGCTCATTTGCAAAAGGGAGATTCTCTCGCTGCAAAAACAATAATGGATGAGCGTGCCAAGGTCTTAGGGGAGGCAAAACTCGAACTCAACGATCTGAAACTCCTGAGTGCTATTTACGCAAAATTGAAATCCGGAGATTCTGCTACTCAGGCGCAATTCACATTGCAGGCAGGTAACTACCTGGAGAATATGCAGAAGCGGATACTGCAAAAGATGCAGAGAAATTCCGTGGTATTGCAGAGGCATTCAAAGGATGAACAACTATGCGAAAGCTGCTAAATGGTATGGCAGAACACTGGCTGTAAAAGACAATCCCCGTGCCATTGAAGACCAGTTCTTTAAAGGTATTTATGAGTACTATTCTCAGCAATATGCTTTAGCAGATTCTACCTGGTCAGATTTCACTACCAAGTATCCTACTCAGGCAAACGGATTTTACTGGAGAGGCATGAGCAACTTTGCAGTTGATCAGCAGGCTAAGGAAGGTAAAGCGAAAGAGCCTTTTGAAAAATACATCTCCATGATCAAACCTGAAGATGAAGCAAAATCCAAAAGGAATCTTACGAATGCTTACACTTACCTGATGCTGTATCATTACAACAAGGATGATAAAGCCTCTATGCAGCCTTTCATGGACAAACTGGTAGCTATTGACCCGGCCAATGAAACTGTTCGCCAGGTGAAGGAATATCTTGAGTCTACCAACAAAGCAGCTTCTGGTGGTGGTACCGCCGCTAAGACACCTGCTTCTAAAGGCAGCAAATAAATAGAATTATAGGATAATAGATCCGGTAAAAGGCAGCGCTCATGAGCGCTGCCTTTTTTTTATGGCTAAACAGCCCTTTTCTGTGATAGAATAGGTAACTATTTCTTTTCCAATAGCCTTCCTCCGTCCCGCAGATTTAACTTTTCATGCATTGTTTTTACCGTTAGAAATGAGTAAATTCAGTGAAGAGTAAGCCCCCAATTTGCCGGACTTCGCTCTCTTTCTGGCATGTTTTTTATACGAGTAACCTATACCGGTTGTAAACTAAACTGACTCCGGTATGTATTTTACGGATTAAAACTAAAACCCATGAACAAGCGTATCAGCACTTTAATAGCCTTGCTGTTCCTGGCCAGCGGGGTCATGGCTCAGTCAATAGAGGATGGACTTAAGAAGCTTTACTACGGTAAATACGCCGGAGCAAAGCAGGATTTCGAGAAGGTGATTGCCGCTAAACCTACGGAGGATAGAGGTTATTATTATCTGGGGATCTCTGAACTTGGCCTGGAAAATAAACAAGGGGCAACCGCAGCATTCCAGAAAGGATTGCAGGCAGTTCCCAATTCTCCATTGCTGACGGCAGGTATGGGCCGCATGGACCTGCTGAATGGCAACGCTTCCGCTGCCCGCCAGAAGTTCGATGCCGCTACCACCGCTACAAAAGGTAAAAATGGAGAAGTGGCGCGTGCCATAGCAGATGCCAATTCAGAAGTGAAAGGAGGCGACAGGAATTATGCGCTGACCACCATGACGGTGTTAATGAATAATGAAGGGGCTAAAAAGCGGGATGTGTATAATGCCACTGCGGCGGATTACATAGAACTGGGAGACGCTTATCGCTCCCTGGGTGGTGAAAATGGCGGTAAAGCCATTGCAGCATATGAGAAAGCCCTTGAGCTGGAAGCCAATAATGCAGAAGCAGTGATGAAACAGGGACATGTGAACTACAATGCCAAGCTTTTGCAGCAGGCGGTAGGGGATTATGCGAAAGCGGCCACCCTGGACCCTAATTATGCTCCGGTGTTCTACGAACTGTATCAGTTTTACTACACTCCCAAACCACAGCAGTTCTCTTTACCCAAGGCTAAGGAAAATCTGCAGAAGTACCTGAGCCTTTCTGATCCCGGAGATCGTATCAAAAATGAATATTACCTCGCTTCCATTATGTTCTTTGACAAAGACTTTGATGGCGCGATCGCCAAGGCAAAAACCCTGATACCCCAGGCTAATGATTCCTATAAAACAAAACTGAACCGTATGATAGCGGATGCTTACCTGCAAAAGGGGGATTCGCTGAATGCAAAGCAGGCCTTTGATGAATATGCCCAGAAAACAGGAGAAGATAAACTGGAACCCATTGATTTTAAACTGGGTAGTGAAATCTATGGCCGTATCAAATACCAGGATTCTGCTCAGCAGGAGCAAATTGACCAGAAGGCTTTAACCTATCTTGAGAAATTTGCTGCTTCGGATACGTTAAAAGACCTGGACAGGTATGAAGGTGTGGCTAAGGCCTTTAATGCAGCCCGCGTATATGATAAAGCGGCAGAATGGTATCAAAAGTATATTGATCTGAAAACGGAGCTGAAAGAGAAACCTGCTGCAGTGGATTATTTTAATGTAGGGTTTAATTATTACCGTGCTTCTGCAGGTAACACTACGGATACCAATATGCTGAACAAATCAGCGGAGGCATTTGCCAAACTGTCCTCCAACTATCCGGAACTGACCACGGGCCATTACTGGCAGGGCATGACGTCTGCAGGTAAGGATGTGGAGGCTAAAACCGGGTTGGCGCTTCCTTATTTTGAGAAGTATATTTCCATGGCGGAAGCGGATAGCCAAAAGAACAAGGCCGGGCTGGTAAAAGCATATACTTACCTGATGGTATACTATTATAACAAGGACGATAAAACCAATATGCAGAAGTACATGGATAAGCTTTTGCCGCTTGATCCGAATAGTGAACCTATTAAACAGATCAAGGATAACCTGAGCAATAAGAATTCGGCCCCGGCCAAAACAAGTGCTCCGGCAAAGGCAAAAGCCAGCAGTTAGCATCTGGTAAGAATGCCCGGCTAAAACAAAAGCCAGCCAGTAAAACTGAGCTGTAAGAATGTAGTAAGAATACGGTAAGAATGCTCCGCCAAAACAAAAAGCAGAGCAAAGCCAAGTAACTATATTTCAGTAACTTATTTTTAGGTGCCTCCGGTTACTACCGGAGGCATTTTTGTTGTTAGTGCTTTACGCTCAATTGTTTAGGAATTGTCATACCCAAACAACTATGCATTTGGAAACCCCGGAAACCCAAACAATCATATCTGATTATATTACATATACAAAAAAAAGATTAGATTTTCCCCCGTCATGGATTTGATTTATGCATTTCTTGCAGTATTTTTGCGCTTTCGGACAATTATATTGGGAAGCTTATGTTTTTTGCCTCTGAATTTTTGACTGCCAGCAGTACTCCTTTTAGTTATTTCCCTATCGTTTTGCAACTGATTGCAGCCTTGGGGTTTGTTGGCGTTACGATGATTGCCACCCATTTTTTAGGTCCTAAGCGGAAAACCAGCGATAAGTTGGTGAATTTTGAGAGTGGTATTGAACAAATGGGTAATGCCCGTCAGCCAGTGGCGGTTAAGTACTTCCTCACGGCTATCCTTTTCGTTTTATTCGATGTGGAGGTAATCTTTTTCTACCCTTATGCTGTTAATTTTAAGGCTTTAGGTTGGGATGGTTTTTGGGCTGTACTGGCATTTGTAGGTTTCTTCATGGCCGGTTTCTTCTATATTATCAAGAAGGGAGCATTGCGCTGGGAAGATTAGTCAGGATTAAGTTAACTATTTATAAAATTCTCCCTGTTAACGCAGGGGGATAAGGAGGGTAAAGATTATGTCTCGTCCTGTTCAGTTTAACGACAAGGTGAAGCTGGTAGAAATACCGGAAGGGTATACCGGCGAAGGATTTTTCGCTACTTCATTTGATAAGGTAATTGGTGCCGCAAGGAGCAACTCCATCTGGCCATTACCGTTTGCCACATCCTGTTGTGGTATTGAATTTATGGCCACCATGGCCGCTCACTACGATATCTCCCGTTTTGGTTCTGAACGTTTAGGCTTCACACCCCGGCAGTGCGATCTGCTGATGGTGATGGGTACTATTGCGAAGAAGATGGCCCCTGTATTACGCCAGGTGTATCTGCAGATGGCAGAGCCACGCTGGGTAATTGCTGTGGGTGCATGTGCGAGCAGCGGCGGTATTTTTGATACCTACTCTGTGCTGCAGGGTATTGATCAGGTGATACCGGTGGATGTGTATGTACCAGGATGCCCGCCACGCCCTGAAGCGATCATTGACGGGTTCATGCGTATACAGGAATTGGTTGGGCAGGAAAGTTTACGCCGCCGCCATTCAGACCGGTACCAGGAGTTGATGAATTCCTACGGAATACAATAGAAAAGTTAATAGCTTATACATGTCTTTGACGAACGAGCATATAAAAAACAGGCTGGCAGAGAAGTTTGGCGATGCAATTACCAATTTCGAGGAGTCTTTCGGGATGATGAGCTTTCATGCCTCCAAGGAGATCAACCTCAAAGTGATGCAGTTCCTTTATGATGAACAGGACCTGCAATTTCGTTTTCTCTCTGATCTTACGGCAGTGCATTATCCTGATCAAAAGGGGGCTGAGCTGGCTGTAGTGTACCACCTGCATAATTTTGTTGATAATGTGCGTTTGCGCTTCAAGGTGTTTACGGATGTAAATACACCTCAGGTGTTCACGGCCACGCAGATCTTTTCTTCCGCTAACTGGATGGAAAGAGAAACGTATGATTTCTTCGGTATTGATTTCGTAGGTCATCCAAACCTGATCCGCATCCTGAATGTGGACGAGATGGATTACTTCCCGATGCGTAAGGAATTTCCGCTGGAAGACCAGAGCAGAACGGATAAAGACGATGAGATGTTTGGCCGTGGAGGAAACACAGCAGGGATCTAAATTTTGAATTTTATTTAGCCAGGATATGTCAGAGCAACATATAAAATTACCAGACGGTTCCATAGAGAAGCAAACAAGCACGCTCAATCTGGGTCCTACACACCCTGCCACGCACGGTGTGTTCCAGAATATTATGGAAATGGATGGCGAACGCATTGTGTCCGCCACGCCTACTGTGGGTTATATTCATCGTGCTTTCGAGAAGATAGCAGAGCGGAGACCTTATTACCAGATCACACCATTAACAGACCGGCTGAACTATTGTTCGGCTCCTATTAATAATATGGGCTGGCACCTGACGGTGGAAAAACTGCTGGGCATCCAAACCCCCAAACGGGTAGATTACCTGCGCGTGATCATCATGGAGCTGGCACGTATTACGGACCACCTGATCTGTAATTCTGTAATTGGTGTGGATAGCGGGGCCTTTACAGGGTTCCTCTATGTAATGCAGTACCGTGAGCTGGTATATGAAATTTATGAAGAAGTGTGCGGCTCCCGCCTCACTACTAATATTGGCCGCGTAGGTGGTTTTGAAAGGAACTTTACACCGGTTGCTTTCCAGAAGATCGAGAAATTCCTTGCGGAATATCCTGCGGTGCTGAAGGAGTTTGAAAACCTCTTTACCCGTAACCGTATTTTCATGGAACGTACCCAGGGTGTTGGTGGCATTACTGCTGAAAGGGCTATGAACTACGGTTTTACCGGTCCTAATTTAAGGGCTACCGGTGTGGATTACGATGTGCGCATCGCTAATCCATATTGTTCTTATGAGGATTTTGAATTCTCTATTCCTGTAGGTACTACCGGTGATACATACGACCGTTTCCTGGTGCGTAATGCGGAACAATGGCAAAGTCTCCATATCATCCGTCAGGCGATGGATAAACTGAAGTCACTGCCAGAAGATGTTTACCATGCGGATGTTCCGGCCTATTACCTCCCTGATAAATCTGATGTATACACGAAGATGGAAGCGCTGATCTATCACTTTAAGATTGTGATGGGTGAAACTGATATTTTACCTGGTGAGCTGTATAATCCTGTAGAGGGTGCGAATGGTGAACTTGGTTTTTATCTTATCAGTGATGGCGGACGTTCCCCATACCGTTTGCATTTCCGCAGGCCTTGTTTCATTTACTACCAGGCATATCCTGAGATGGTACAGGGAGCGATGCTGAGTGATGCGATCATTTGTATGAGTTCGCTGAACCTGATTGCGGGTGAGTTGGATGCTTAAGAAGAATAACAATAAAGAAGTTTTATAAATGGCCGTTCAATTTTCTGAAGAGAAGCTGAATAAAGTAAAAGAGATCATAGCACGCTACCCGGAAGGGAAGCAGAAGAGTGCACTGCTGCCGGTGTTACACCTGGCGCAGGAATCGTTCGGCGGCTGGCTGAGTGCGGAGTCGATGGATTATGTGGCATCGCTGCTGCAGATAGAACCGATTGAAGTGTATGAGGTGGCTACCTTTTACTCCATGTACAATCTGAAACCTGTTGGTAAATATCTGTTCGAGGTATGCCATACAGGGCCCTGCATGTTGAATGGTTCTGATAATATTGTTGCGTATATCAAAGAAACACTGGGGATCAGTAATGGTGAAACAACGGCTGACGGGCTTTTTACTTTGAAGACAGTGGAGTGCCTCGGGGCTTGTGGTTATGCGCCGATGATGCAGTTAGGTAAACACTTCAGGGAGCATCTCACCAAAGCAAAAGTGGATGAGATCATCGCGGAGTGCAGGGCTAAGGCTGGTGAGGCGGCTGCAGTGTAAAGGAGGAGAATAGAAGTGTGAAAGCAGATGCAGTGAAGAGGATGAGTGCAGTGATAAAACATCAATGAAGAGATGGAAGCATCAGGAAAGTGAAAGCAGGTGCAGTGAAGAGGAGTGTGTGCAGTGATAGAACATCAATGAAGAGATGGAAGCATCAGAAAAGTGAAAGCAGGTGCAGTGAAGAGGAGTGAGTGTGGTGATGGAACATCAATGAATGCAAAGAGATGGAAGCCATCAAAAAGCATCAGCCTGCAGAACAGCTGTGAATGAGAAACAGCAACAACACCAATCCGCCGAATAGCGCAACAACCGTACAAGTGAGTGACACAACGGCGGCTGAACAGAATAAAAAAAAGCTGGTAAAATAATCCTGTTCCGATCAAAAGGAACACTATATAAAGGAAGACAATGGGACGAAAATTATTGTTAGACAAGGCGCATATAGAAGGCATCCGGTACTATGATACCTACCGGAAGAACGGTGGTTATGCCGCTGCTGAAAAAGCCCTGAAAAGCATGAGCCCGGATCAGGTGATTGAAGAAGTGAAGAAAAGCGGACTGCGTGGCCGCGGTGGTGCAGGTTTCCCAACCGGCCTCAAGTGGAGCTTCCTGGCTAAGCCGGAAGGCGTACCCCGCTATCTTGTTTGTAACGCGGATGAATCTGAACCAGGTACTTTCAAAGACCGTTACCTGATGGAATTCATTCCCCATCTGCTCATCGAGGGCCTGCTGATCTCCAGCTTTGCTCTCGGAGCCCATAGCACTTACATTTATATCCGTGGTGAATACGCCTGGATCCCTGATATTTTAGAAGAAGCGATCAACGATGCGAAAAAAAATAACTGGCTGGGTAAGAACATCCAAGGAACCGGTTATGATCTGGAGATCTATGTGCAACGTGGTGCAGGTGCTTACATCTGTGGTGAAGAAACTGCATTGATAGAATCCCTGGAAGGTAAACGCGGTAATCCCCGCATCAAGCCACCATTCCCTGCTGTAAAGGGTTTATGGCAATGCCCTACGGTGGTGAACAATGTGGAAACGCTGGCAGCAGTGGTACCCATCATCAATATCGGAGGAGATGAATATGCGAAATACGGTACAGGTAAATCTACCGGTACCAAGTTGATCTCAGCCTGCGGCAACATCAACAAACCAGGTGTTTATGAAATAGACATGAACATCTCTGTGGAAGAATTTATTTACTCTGATGAATACTGTGGCGGCATACCCAATGGCAAACGCCTGAAGGCCTGCATTCCCGGAGGATCTTCTGTTCCCATCCTGCCTGCAAACCTGTTGCTGAAAACAGCGAAAGGCGAGCCAAGGATGATGACGTACGAAAGTTTGAATGATGGCGGTTTTGCTACCGGTTCCATGATGGGGTCCGGCGGCTTTATTGTGTTGGATGAAGATCAGTGCGTGGTACGCCATACCATGTCCCTCGCGCGTTTCTACCATCATGAGAGCTGCGGGCAATGCAGCCCCTGCAGGGAAGGAACCGGTTGGATGAAAAAAGTATTACTGAACATAGAGAACGGTAAAGGCAAAATGACTGACATTGATCTACTCTGGGATATCCAGCGCAAGATCGAGGGCAATACTATTTGTCCGCTGGGCGATGCTGCTGCATGGCCTGTAGCTGCAGCCATCCGTCATTTCCGTGATGAGTTTGAATGGCACGTGACGCATCCTGAAGAAGCGCAGATCCGCAACTTTGGTTTGGCACATTATGCAGATCCCTTGCCGGTAGTAGCAACTGCTGCTGCTGTTTGATAAAATAATTTTCACCCGGATGAATGGCTTTCCGGGGAATGCAAAGTTTTAGAACAATGGCGGAAGAAAAGAAATTATTTAAGGTTAAGATAGATAACATCACCGTAGAGGTGGAGCCGGGTACAACGATCCTGAATGCCGCCCGTTTGATTGGAGGCGATGTGGTGCCGCCTGCAATGTGTTATTACTCAAAACTTCAGGGCAGCGGTGGTAAATGCCGTACCTGCCTCGTAAAAGTATCCAAAGGATCTGATGCAGATCCGCGCCCCATGCCTAAGCTGGTAGCCAGCTGCCGTACCACGGTAATGGATGGGATGGAAGTTGGCAACATTACTTCTCCTGAAGTACTGGACGCCCGCAGAGGTGTAGTGGAATTCCTGCTGCTGAACCACCCGCTGGATTGCCCGGTGTGCGACCAGGCCGGAGAATGTGATCTGCAGGACCTCAGCTATGAACATGGCGTTTCTGCTACCCGCTATGAATTTAAACGCAGAACTTTCGACAAGATAGATATCGGTGATCACATCAAGCTGCACATGACGCGCTGCATCCTTTGCTACCGTTGTGTGTTCACAGCTGATCAGCTCACCAATAAACGTGAACACGGTATCCTTGGCCGTGGCGATGCTTCTGAGATCAGCACTTATATCCAGAATTCACTGGACAACGATTTCATCGGTAACGTAATTGATGTTTGCCCTGTTGGTGCATTGACAGACAGAACTGCCCGTTTCAAAAACAGGGTATGGTTCCTGAAGCCAGTGGATGCACATTGCAGCTGTGATAAATGTTCCGGTAAAGCAGTATTGTGGATGAGAGGTGATGAAATATTCCGGGTAACTGCGCGGAAAGACAAATACGGAGAGGTGGAGGAATTCATTTGCGATACCTGCCGGTTTGAAAGGAAAGATCCGAAAGACTGGACGGTAGAAGGACCGCGTAAGATCTCCCGCCACAGTGTTATTTCTCAGGGACACTATGTGGGCGTGCATAAACCGGATGAAACAATCGCAAAAGTAATGGATGGCCGTGCACCGAAATTGTTGCTGGACATTCACAGTGTCAGCGAGGTGAATATGCCTGCTGTTGATCTTAGTAAGATAGACGGCCCCGCACATTCCAACGATTTTCCCAAAAATAAAAGCAACGGCGTTCAATAAAGCGAGATATGACCTTACTCACAATAGCAATTGACTGGTTTTATGTAACAGAGAAGATACTGCTCATCTCGGCAGTATTGGCAGCGTCATTGGTAATTGCCATGTATTCCACCTGGGGCGAAAGAAAAGTTGCCGCATGGATACAAGACCGCCGTGGTCCTAACCGCGCTGGTCCATTTGGTTTATTGCAGCCATTGGCAGACGGTGGTAAATTATTCTTCAAAGAAGAGATCATTCCTGCTACGGCAAATAAGTTCCTATTTATATTAGGCCCGTCCATGGCTATGCTTACTGCTTGTATGACCAGCGCCGTGATCCCCTGGGGAGATGTGCTGAACATTGCAGGAAGAGAAGTGAGCCTTCAGATCGCAGATATCAATATCGGCGTACTGTGGGTGATCATGGTGGTAGGTATGGGTGTATATGGTATTATGATCGGCGGATGGGCTTCCAATAACAAGTTCTCCCTGATGGCTGCCTGCCGTGGTGCTTCCCAGGTTATCTCTTACGAGTTGCCGATGGGGCTTTCCCTGATTGCGCTGTTCATGATCAGCGGTTCTCCTTCTTTAAAAGATATGGTAGAGCAACAACGGGAAAGCGGTATCTGGAATGTGTTGTTACAACCTGTTGGTTTCCTGATCTTTTTGATCTGTGCTTTTGCAGAATGTAACCGTACCCCATTTGACCTGCCGGAAGCAGAAAACGAACTGAACGGTGGATATCACCTGGAGTATTCTTCCATGAAACTGGGCTTTTACCTCTTTGCGGAGTATATCAATATGTTCATCAGCTCTGCGCTAATGGCCACTTTATATTTCGGCGGATATCACTTCCCCTTTATGGACAGCCTGGGCCTCAGCCCCAACACGGTGACCATTTTAGGGATAGGTGCGTTATTCCTGAAAACATTTGCGTTCATCTTCTTTTTCATGTGGGTGCGCTGGACCTTGCCACGTTTCCGGTACGACCAACTGATGAAGTTAGGCTGGAAGGTATTGATACCACTGGCATTGGTGAATATGCTCATTACCGGCGCTGTGGTGTTGTACCGCTCGATCGGCTTTTAATTAAAAACATTCGAAACTCATTATATGCAAATACTAACGAACAGAGCACAACCGGTTGACAGACGACCCATGACATTCTGGGAGAAGCTGTATCTGCCGGCTATTGCAAAGGGCATGGGGATTACCTTTAAGCATATATTCAAAAAGAAAGCGACAGTAAGTTATCCTGAAGAAAAAAGACCTTTCAGCCCGGTATTCCGTGGACTGCACGTACTGAACAGGGATGAGGAAGGCCGTGAGCGTTGCACAGCCTGTGGATTGTGTGCGGTTGCTTGTCCTGCTGAAGCCATTACAATGGAAGCGGCAGAACGTAAAACAGGAGAGGAACATTTATACCGTGAAGAGAAATATGCTGCCCGTTACGAGATCAATATGCTGCGTTGCATATTCTGTGGCTTTTGTGAAGAGGCCTGCCCCAAAGAAGCTATTTACATGACAGAGACCTTTGCTCCTTCTAATTTCCAGCGTAAAGGTTTTATCTATGGAAAAGATGATCTGCTGATCCCTGATCCAAAGCATCCAATCACTGTAACTAAGAAAGACTAACTAGCAATGGGAATGAGTATAGAACAGATTATTTTTATTGTGCTTTCTTCAATAGCCATTGCAGCTGCATTGGGTGTTATTTTAAGCAAAAATCCCGTTAACAGCGTGTTGTGCATGATCGTTTGCTTTGTGGCAATTGCAGGGCATTACATCATGCTGAATGCGCAATTCCTTTTTGTGGTACACCTTATTGTGTATACCGGCGCCATCATGGTACTGTTCCTCTTTGTACTGATGATGATGAACCTCAATGCGGACATAGAGCCACAGAAGCGTAACTGGTTAAAGTATGCAGGAGCTATCAGCGGCGGCGCTTTATTGCTGGTGCTGGTAGGTGCACTCAGGGAAGCCAGTTTGCCTGCTATCAATGCCGGCGCGTCTTCAGACATTGGCCTGATCTCTAACCTTGGAAAAACATTGTTCACCAGTTATGTAGTGCCTTTTGAGCTTAGCAGCGTATTGTTCCTGAGCGCAATGGTAGGTGCGGTTGTAATTGGAAAGAAATAATCATCACGAATGTTCATTGGCCTCTGGCCAGCTAATCATATAATATGCCGGTTCAATATTACATCTTCCTGAGTATCGCCTTGTTCTGCATAGGCATTATGGGAGTATTGATGCGCAGGAACGCCATTATCATTTTCATGTGCATAGAGTTAATGCTCAATGCGGTGAACCTGTTGCTGGTAGCATTTTCTAAAATGTGGGTGGATGCCGGCAGGATAGATGCTGCTTCCGCTCAGCTCTTTGTATTTTTTGTAATGGTAGTAGCAGCTGCGGAAGTATCTGTAGGCTTAGCCATTATTGTTATGATGTACCGCAACACACATTCGGTGGACATCAATATTCTCAGCAGGTTGAAAAACTAAGGAATTTAAAAATAGTATAGATCGATGATACATCTTGTTTGGCTGGTACCGTTCTTACCGTTGTTAGGTTTCCTGATCAATGGATTGGGCAGGAGGTATTTATCTAAATCGCTGACAGGCGTAATTGGCAGCAGTACCATATTGGCTGGTTTTGTGATCAGCCTGCTCATCTTTTTTGAAGTGCGCCAACCGGGTTTTGCACCCCAGGTGGTGACGCTGTTCGACTTTATCAGCGTAGGCAGTCTTCATATTCCCTTTGCCTTCCAGGTAGATCAGCTCAGTGCTTTGTTCCTGCTGATCATCACAGGCGTTGGTTCTCTTATTCATATTTACTCTGCTTCTTACATGCATGAGGAAAGTAACGAAGGTTTTGCCCGTTACTTTGCATACCTCAACCTGTTCGTGTTCTCCATGTTGATACTGGTGCTGGGCGCTAACTACGTGATGATGTTCATCGGGTGGGAAGGCGTAGGGCTTTGCTCTTACCTGCTGATCGGTTTCTGGTTTAAGAACACAGCATATAATAAAGCGGCTAACAAGGCTTTTATCATGAACCGGATCGGTGACCTTGGCTTTTTGCTGGGCATCTTTTTACTGATCCAACAGTTTGGTTCTGTTACTTTCACGGATGTATTTGCACAGGTGCCGGCACTTGGCGAAAACAGCGGGATCCTTTTTGCTGTGGCCATGCTGCTCTTCATTGGTGCCATGGGTAAATCTGCACAGGTTCCTTTGTATACCTGGTTACCGGATGCGATGGCAGGTCCTACTCCTGTGTCTGCACTGATACATGCTGCCACGATGGTTACTGCAGGTATCTATATGGTGGCACGCAGCAACGTGATCTATACCCTTGCACCCTGCATTCAAACGATCATTGCGGTGGTTGGCCTGGTAACAGCTTTACTGGCTGCTACGATTGCCCTGAAACAAAACGATATTAAAAAGGTACTGGCCTACTCTACGGTAAGCCAGTTAGGTTATATGTTCATTGCATTGGGTGTTGGTGCTTATACAGCTGCCGTGTTCCATGTGATGACGCATGCTTTCTTCAAAGCCCTGTTGTTCCTTGGTTCCGGTTCTGTGATCCATGCCATGGGCGGCGAGCAGGATATCCGTAAGATGGGCGGGCTGAAAAAATGGATGCCCATCACCAATATCACTTTCCTGATCGGATGCCTGGCTATTGCAGGTATTCCGGGGCTCTCCGGTTTCTTCTCTAAAGATGAGATACTGGCACATGCCTTTGGTTTTAACAAGATCATTTATGCAGGGGCTTTGATCGGTGCTTTACTGACGGCCTTCTACATGTTCCGTTTATATTACATCACTTTCAGCGGCCAATTCCGTGGTACACATGAACAGGAGCATCATTTGCATGAAAGCCCTGCTGCTATCACATTCCCGCTGATCATTCTGGCCATACTTTCCGTGATCGGTGGTTATGTTGGCATGCCGGAAGTATTTGGCGTACCACATTTCCTGGGTGAATACCTGGCGCCGGTGTTTGCACCTTCTGTTCCTTTCCTGCACGCACATCATCTGAGCCATGAGCTGGAGTGGATCCTGATGGGACTTAGCTCCGGACTGGTGATCATTGTGATCTTTTTTGCAAGAAGCAGATTCAGGAATTACCAGGATAGCGGTGTGGCTAATACAGGGCTTGCCAGAGTGCTGGAAAATAAATGGTATGTGGATGAACTGTATGATGCCGTTATCGTAAAACCTTTGATGGTACTGAGCGGATTTTTCCAGGATACCGTTGAAAGGTCTGGTATTGATGCTACCGTAAATGGCGTGGGCCGTGGTGTGAAATGGAGCAGCCGGCAGTTCCGGTTACTGCAGAACGGCCAGGTAGGCTTCTACATTTTTGCGATGGTGATAGGTATGATCGTGTTGTTTGTGATCAGTTTGTTTTTATAAATCGATAGCGGATTAAGAAAAAGATATGTTGACAGTATTACTCATATTGATTCCTTTGATAACAGGTCTGATCACATTCGGAACGAAAGGCCCGGGTGCGAAAGTACTCAGCCTGTTGTCATCATTAGCCTCCCTGGTGATCACGGTGATTGCCTGGACGCAGTTTGAGACTGCCCCTGATGCCTTACAGTTTACAGTAGACTGGATCCCTCAACTGGGCACACAGTTCAATGTAGGAATGGATGGCATGGGCCTGATGCTGTGCCTGCTTACAACTATTTCCTTCCCGCTCATCTTTATCACTATTTTCAGCAGGGATTATGAGCGTGCGGGTGCATTTTATGGTTTGATGTTATTGTCCCAGGCCGGATTGATTGGTGTATTCACTGCTTACGATGCCCTGGTATTCTATATGTTCTGGGAGCTGGCGCTGATCCCTGTGTATTTCCTTTGTTCCATGTGGGGTGGGGAAAGAGCTGTGCCGGTTACTTTTAAATTCTTTGTGTACACTTTTACAGGATCGCTGCTGATGCTGGTGGGTATTATTTATATCTACAGTCAGACAGGCGGTTCTTTCAGCTGGGCGATCTTTACTTCTAACCAGCTGAGTGCTGCAGAACAATCCTGGTTATTCTGGTTATTCTTTGTGGCCTTTGCCATTAAGATGCCGGTATTCCCTTTCCACACCTGGCAGCCGGATACTTACGAACAATCTCCCACACCTGTAACTATGGTGCTGAGTGGCATTATGGTGAAGATGGGTTTGTTTGCCGTGATCCGCTGGTTACTGCCTGTTTTACCAAAAGGTGCTTACATGTGGCAGGAGGCGGCCATTGTATTGTCGGTGATCGGGATCATTTACGCTTCCTGTATTGCTATCATGCAATCTGATCTGAAACGCCTGATCGCTTATTCTTCTATTGCACACATTGGCTTAATGAGTGCTGCGATCTTTGCCAATAACGAGCAAAGCATGCAGGGTGTGATGGTACAGATGTTCAACCACGGTATCAATATCATAGGCTTGTGGATGCTGGTAGAAGTGATACAGAACAGGATCAATACAAAGAATTTGAATGAAATGGGCGGTATTGCCACGTATGCGCCGAAACTGGCTATTACGCTGGTGATCGTGAGCTTCGCCAATATTGCGCTTCCTTTGACCAATGGGTTCATCGGGGAGTTCCTGATGTTCAGTGGTTTATTCCAGTATAATCCATGGTTTGCTGCAGTAGCCGGTGTTGCTGTGATATTGGCAGCAGTGTATATGTTGCGGATGCTGCAAAAGGTGATCTTCGGAGAAGCCAATGCACAAACAGCTGCTATTGTTGATCTGAAAGCAGGAGAGACGTTTGCCATTGGAGTGGTGATAGCGGTGATCTTTGTATTGGGCTTTTATCCCAAACCGCTGCTGGAACTGGTGAACACTACTTCATTGTTAGTGAATGCCATTAATTTTAAATAGAGATTCTGTAACGCTAAGATATGAACGCATTAATTTCTACTGCTGTATTTGGGATTGTACTGATGTTTACGGGGCTGTTTGTGAAGAACAGGCAGCACATTAAATATTATGCTGTCGCCGGCACTATCATTGCTTTTATTGCCAACTGGTTCGATGCCCAGCTGGTGACCAATGGCACTGTGATCCTGCACAACATGGTTGAAGTAAGTAAATTCTCTGTGCTCTTCAATGCAGTGGCTATTGCTACTACTTTCCTCTACTTTGTTCTCTGCGGCAGCGCATTTGAAAAAGCGGGAGATGATGTGGCGGATTATTTTGCACTGGTATTCTTTATCCTTTCCGGCATCACACTGTCAGGTTCTTTCAACAACCTGCTCATGTTGTTCCTGGCTATTGAGATCATTTCTATTCCGCAATATATTCTTGCGGGTGTAGACAAAAAGAACCTGAAAAGTAATGAGGCATCCCTGAAATACTTTTTGATGGGTTCCTTTACAACAGGGATCCTTTTGATGGGTATTGCCCTGGTCTATGGTGCTACCGGTACTTTCAATATCCGTGAAATGGGGCTTGGTACCGGCGATCTGAGTCCACTGGCTTTATGCGGTGTCATCCTGCTGGGTTTTGCACTGGCTTTTAAAGTATCCGCTGCTCCTTTCCATTTCTGGACGCCGGATGTGTACGATGGTTCTCCCAGCGTATTCACTGCCTTTATGGCCACAGTGGTAAAAGCTGCCAGCTTTATTGCTTTCATGCGTTTGTTCCATGTAAGCTTTGCAGGAGGTAACCTCAGTGCCCACTGGCAATTGATCATTGCGCTCATTACTGCTACTACTTTGCTGATCGGCAACTTCACCGCAGTATTCCAGCAGAGTGTAAAAAGAATGTTGGCCTATTCCAGTATTGCGCAGGCAGGTTTTATGCTTTTTGCTGTTGTAGCCATGAACGAAATGGCCATGCAGGGGATCATCCTTTATGCAGCGGCTTACAGCATAGCTACCATCGGCATCTTTGCTATTATGCTGAAACTGAAGGACTATACTTTTGAAGGATATAATGGCCTTGCCCGCAAACATCCTTTGCTGGCGGTGGTGAATACCATCTTCCTGTTATCACTGGCAGGTATTCCCTTAACGGCGGGTTTCTTTGCCAAGTATTTTGTACTCAGTGCAGCTGTTCAGCAGGGTCAGTTGCTGTGGCTGGTGATCCTGGCGGTTTTATGTGCTGCGGTGAGTGCTTACTACTACTTCCGTGTGATCATAGCCATGTATTTCAAAACGGGGGATGCTGAAACATCAGAACCCATCACTACTGGCTTCAAAAGTGTGCTGGTGGTAGGTGCCGCCGTGATCATCCTGCTGGGGATGTTCCCGAACCTGCTCCTGCAGTTCCTGTAAAAATTACCGTTCTTCCATATTGAAGCGCTTCTTATCAAGGAGCGCTTTTTTTATGCGTTTTTGCGTACAGATTTACATTAACTTTACTATAACCCGTATTTATGCAAGTTCGCGATATATATTTCCTGGCACTGCGCTCCATCAGCGCCAACCGTTTAAGGACGATCCTTACCGTGGCTATTATAGCTTTCGGTATCTGGGCCCTTGTAGGTATCCTCACGGCTATAGATGTGATGCAGAACAAGATCTATGACAGTTTCGCCAATATGGGAGCCAATGGTTTCACCATCCGCAACCGGGAACTGAACATCCGGATAGGCGGGAGAGGGAATGCCACCCGTGGTACCAACCAGAAGCTGAAAGTGCGGAATTCCAATAAGAACAAGGTGATCTCCTTTGATGAAGCCATGGCTTTCAAAGAACGTTATAGTTTTCCGGCTACTGTTGGTGTTTCCTTTCGTGCAGGCGGAGGTATGACGGTGTATAAAGATGACAAGAAAACAAATCCTACGGTACAGGTGGTGGGGGGAGATGAGAACTATTTACAACTATCCAATTACGACCTTCTCATGGGCCGTAATTTCAATAAAACTGATATTGAATCCGGGAGGAATGTGGCCATCCTGGGAAATGATGTGGTGAAGAAATTATTCCCGGATAAACCGGAATATGCGTTGAATACAAATGTGCGGGTAGGGAATGTGCGTTACCGGGTAATAGGGATCTTGAAAACGAAAGGCAGCAGTAATCTTTTCAGTGCAGACAATGTGGTGGTAACTACGGTGACCAGTACAAGGCGGGTGTTCAACAGGCCCAATGCTTCCTACATGATCAATGTGAATGTAAATGATATTTCCAGGATAGATGCAGCCATCGGAGAGGCTACCGGCGATTTCAGGATTATCCGGAAGATGAACTCATTTGAGGAGAATAACTTTTACATGAGCCGGAGTGATAGTGTGGCAGAAATGTTATTCAATAGTCTGGCAACGGTTACCATGGCGGCAGGTGTGATCGGGTTCATTACGCTCTTTGGCTCTGCCATTGGTTTGATGAACATTATGCTGGTATCTGTGGCAGAACGAACGCGGGAGATAGGGGTGAGCAAAGCCCTGGGCGCTACATCGTCCACTATTAAAAAGCAATTTATTGTAGAGTCTATAATGATCAGTGTGCTGGGAGGCATTTGCGGGGTGATCCTGGGAATGCTGACGGGGAATACGGTGTCTTTATTAATGGGCACTACTTTCCTGGTACCCTGGCTGTGGATCACGGGAGGGATCCTGTTGTGCGCAACTGTAGGACTTATTTCGGGAATTTATCCAGCCGTGAAAGCGGCTAAGCTGGACCCTATTGTGGCTTTACGGTACGAATAATGCCGGGAGAAACCTTCCCCCGGCAATAGTGTTTCTTTAGAAGAACAGTTGGGATAATGCATTCGTTGCATCGTTCGTTTTAGGTTTTAACCCCAGGAACTTGGTGTATTGCGCCACCGTAAGCACTGTCTTCAATTTTTTAAATAATCCACCTTGCAGACCAGCAAATTTAGAGGCATAAGCCGCTTTGTCCGTATTGGCCAAACCGAGGATGCCTGATTTATCTTTCAGGAAACCGGTTACGGCTGTAAGTACACTTGGCTTTTGCGTTTCAGTGAGGGATAGTGCCGGCGACAGTTTCCCCAGGATTGAGTTGGCCATGCCATTTACATCGATGCCGGCGGCCTGTGCGGCTTTGGCGGTATTTTTTGCTTTGTCCAGCACACTTTGTGCGAGGGTTACTGAACTGGTTACTGACAGGAGCAGCAGGGCTGCGAAAATCTTTTTCATAATGAAGGGGATTGTATTGGGTTGACAGATATTACAAATAAGCTGGGGGAATTGTTGAGTGAGGCAGGACGGTTGATACAGGATGGCAAAGTGAGTGATGGAGAGACTGTGGACCGGGTGTGGAGGGACTGTGGACAAGAGGTTGACGTACAATGAATTAAAAAGGGCTGTTCATTGGTTAACGAACAGCCCTTTTTACAAATATCAGCGGGAGAGATTACTCAGCTACCACTTCGAATTCCAGTTCGGTATCGTTTCCTTTACCGAAATCGAGGCGTGCTTTGTAAGAACCCAGTTCTTTTACATCACCAAGGATATGGATACGACGGCGGTCGATTTCATAACCTTTTTGTTCTTTGATAGCACGGGCGATCTGAACGCCGGTAACACTACCAAAGATCTTGCCTGAAGTACCGGTTTTAGCACCGATCTTCACAGGAGAAGCTTTGAGGACTTCCACCACTTTCGCGATTTCAGCCAGCATTTTTTCTTCTTTTACCTTTTGCACTTTCACGCGTTCGTTCAGTTGCTTCAGGTTGGAAGAGCTTGCTTCTACGGCAACCTTTTGAGGGATCAGGAAGTTCCTGGCGTAACCGTTCTTTACGGTCACCAGTTCATTCTTCTGGCCCAGATTATCTACGTCTTGTATTAAGATTACTTGCATTGTTTCTTACTTTAAAAGGTCAGTAACATAAGGCAATAAAGCCATTTGACGAGCTTTCTTGATAGCCTCAGCTACCTTGCGCTGGAATTTCAGTGAGTTACCACTGATACGGCGAGGCAGCATCTTGCCCTGATCGTTCAGGAATTTTTTCAGGAACTCGGCATCCTTGTAATCTACATACTTGATACCTAATTTTTTGAAGCGGCAGTATTTCTTCTGGCGCTTCTCCTGCTTAACGGCTGTTAAGTACTTAATTTCTTGTTTTACTGCCATAACTTAAGCTTCTACTGGTTTAGGTTCAGCATTCAGGTTACCTCTTTTCCGGGCATTGTACGCCTGAGCGTGTTTGTCCAGTTTGTTCACCATGTAACGCAATACATTTTCATCGCGGTTCAGCTGAATCTTCAGCTTCTCATTGAGGTCGGATGGCGCAGTGTACTCCAGAACCAGGAACATGCCCGTGGTTTTCTTCTGGATTGGATACGCCAGTGATTTTAAACCCCAGGGATTTTCGTGCACAATTGCACCGCCGTTATCCTTGATAACGTCAGCGAATTTCTTCTGAGCGGCTTTGTAGTCCTCTTCAGAGAGCACAGGGGTAAAGATCACCATCAATTCGTAGTTTGACATAATTTTCCCTTGTTTGTTAATTGTAAATAAAAAATAAAAATTGGAGTGCAAAGATAGGGGTAATTTTTGATTCTTCCGCTTTACTGGCGCGAATTTCCGTTATTTTAAGATAAATAAAAACGGGGATACCGCAGTATCCCCGTTTATTTTTCTAATATGCTTATTATCAACGAGTAATAAATATCTTCTTCACCTCTGTTTTATTGCCGCTTTGCACCCTCAACAGGTAGATCCCGGCAGCCATGTTCCCCACATCCACTTTCCTCAAATTCATGCCTTTGGAGAAGTTCAGCTGGCTTTGATAACGGATAGCTCCTTGCAGATCAATCAGTTGTATGCTTGCCGGGCCGGCTTGCGGAGCATCCATGTAGATATAAAGCTGCCTGCCCAGGATGAAGCACAATAGCCTGAACCAGGATTCCCTGCTCAATACCAGCACGCTTTGTACCGGGCTGTATTGAATGGTACTGTCCTTACTGATCTGTTTCAGGCGATAATGCCAGTACCCGGGTAATACGGAACCATCGAAACTTTGATAAGCCGCTCCCTGGATATTGAGGGCAGGAACAGTATCGATAGGTGTATAGTTCCGTTGGTTCAGGGAACGTTCCACAATGAATTTGTCGTTATTGATCTCCCGGGTAGTGTTCCAGGTTAATCTTACGCCGCCGTCATCTTCCCTGGCTGTGAAAGTAGTGATCACAACAGGATGTGCCAGTACCCTTACATCATAACGGGTGATGATGGGGAAGTGGTCTGAAGTGGAGGTGGAATAAGAAGGGATGAGGCTTTCAACGGAACGCAGCACCTTAGCAGATTGTGGTACATAGGCCAGCTGCATTTCATTGGAACCCATCGCATGGTCGATCATATCAGGGAAAGAACCTGTGGAACGTTGTTTGGCCAGGCTGAGTTCATAAGTGAACGGCGTGTAATTGGCTGAATCCAGTTTGAAATCTATATAGGATGTAGTGGTATCCGGGGCCATTTCAGCAGTGATGGTCCTGTCGAAATCATCATTGAAGTCTCCCAGCACCAGTATGTTCTTATAAGGATACTGTGCATCCAGGGAGTCTTTCATCTCTTTATTTCCATCTTTCCGGCGATGCCAGCTTTCGATCTTTTCAGCTGTATTACCTGTATTGGCTTTGGCATGCAGCACAATGAAATGGATACGGGCAGTATCATTATTCATGATCACATTGGCTTCCATCAGGTAAGGGAACCTGCCGGAGGACCAGTTGTAGTAGGCAGTGGGACTTCCTCCTTTGCGCAATACGCCATAACTGCGGATACTTTTTACCAGGGAGTCCTTATATACAAAGGCCAGTTTCTGGGCGCTGTCATATAATGGAGCGGTAAGACTGTCTACCCTGGAGCCGAAATCAGATATCAGGTATTTGTATCCAGGCAGGGAATCCACGATCGCTTTCAGGCGGATGGTATCTACTACTTCTACAAGTGCAAAGATGTCTGCATTCACGCTCCGCATCACTTTCAGGGCATTGGCCTGTTGCAGTGCTTCGTTTGTAGGACCAAAATTCAGGTGGCCGAACCATTCCATGTTCCAGTTCACTACTTTGAGCGTACGGAGGGAAGTACCGGAAAGGTTTACCCTGCTGGCGGAAAGGGCCGTAGAAGAGAAACTCAGGGTGCCCGTAAAATTCTGATCTGCCGCAGAAGGTGCAAACCTTACCCAAACCGTATGAGGGTCTGTGTCATTAAAAGTAAGTGTGGGATAGTATTGCACTTTATCCAACGATATTTCAAAGTTGGAAGGAGCGGTTACATGTAAGGGTCCTGTAAGATCGTTGGCCCAGAAAGTAAAGGGTTGCGGCTCTGAACGGTTGCCTGCTTTGATATAATCAAAATCCAGTTGTGCCGGAGAAGTGGTTACAGTAGGTGGAGGCGCTGTGGCGGAATTGGTGATGTGTACATCATCCAGGGTCCAGCGGCTGGCCTGTAAAGCAGGAGAGGAAGTATATACCCAGGCGATATAAACATCCGTGCCTTTGAAAGCTGCCAGATTGATACCCTGGGAAACAGACCATACATCAGAGCCGGTTTCAGGGAAACGGCCATTGATGGTTGTCCAGGTGGCGAGATGGGGATCCCCGCTGCCACTGTAGTCTGTGGATATTTTTAATTCCAGCGCAGGTCCGGCAAATGCACTTCTTGTGGCAAAAGATAAAAGCGGGAAATTGAAACTGCTGAGATCCAGCACGGGTGTGATCAGCCAGTCCTCATTATCTCTTGCTCCGCTGGCGAACCCATTGATCTGCACACCATTGCCGGTTTGGCCAAAAGTGGTACAGGCCCAGGTTTGCGCTCCTATCACACTATATTGGCTGAAACCTCCGGAGAGGCTATTAGTACAGGTGGTAAATTCGAAATCCAGCAACTGGCTGCCGGTGGCGAAGGACCATTGCGTACTGTCTGAAATTCCGGCAGCACCATTCCCATTGGAATCCTGGATGGCATTACTGTCCAGCGTAACATAATAGCTACGGTTCCCACGCAGGGTGGCAGGAATGGTGAGTGTGTTACCCGAAATAAGGATAGCAGGATTGTTGATATCTAATACCTGTTGAGGGATACCATGAATAGTTATATTACCTGCATTCTTACGGATGTTCTCATCATAAGTGATCACAAGGCTGCTGCCGGGTTGTACACCTGTGGCGCCATTGGCAGGAGATAAACTACTGATCACAGGCGGAGTAACGTCTCCGCTCACTCCGCCAACAGTAATGCTGTCAATCGCAAAACCGGGACGGGAGCCGGCTCCGCTGATCTGACGGTTCACCCAACGCAATTGTACAACAGGGGCGTTTTCACATTCTGCCGGAAGCAATACCTGTTTGAAAACGAGGTTCTGGGGCGTGGTGATCCCGGAGCCGGTTTGCAGGGTGGTATTGTTCTGATAGGCTGTGGATGACAGATTGGTGAAATTACCGCTGGTGCCTACCCGGTATTGTAATACCACTTCATTGATGCGGGTATTACTGTTGTTGTCGTAGGGATTACGGATGGTCATTACCTCAAAACCTACGCTCACATTGGTGCTGCCGGTTGTGTTCACACTTAGCACCAAGGCATTGTCTACCGAGCCGCTATTGAGGAAACCGGCTTTGCCGTTGTAATTGTGAACGCCGTTTGTGGTGGAAGAGGCAGTGCTGTTGGCCGCAAGGGCTTTATCCGAGACTGCCGGCGCCACATTAAAACTGCCGGAAGGCGATCCGCTCAACACCCAGCCCAGCCAACCGTCCGGTAAAACAGTTGAATTGTGGGGCATGGCGGAAAATGTCTGTAAGTAGGGTACGGACTGTGGTACCGGGTTTGTTTGCGCAAGGGCAAAAAGGGGTACCAGTAAACATCCCAGGAGTAAAGCTCTTTTCATAAAGGGTTTTGGGTTTGAAAGGGGTTCTGAAATATGGTTACCCGAATTTACACCAGTTCGTTTATACAGGAAAAGAAGTTTTTGTTAACTTAAGGGCAGACGGTCATCTTGTCAGCCAGGCATGCGCTGGCACAGCCTTTGACCAGCAACCTCCGTTAAAAACTGATCAATTATGCAGAAAGGCGCTATACGTGTACAAACAGAGAATATTTTCCCCATTATTAAAAAGTTCCTTTATTCCGATCACGACATCTTTTTACGTGAGCTGGTAAGTAATGCCGTGGATGCCACGCAGAAACTTAAAACACTAGCCAGCGTAGGAGAATTTAAAGGTGATATTGGAAATACAGACATCACTGTATCGCTGGACAAAGAAAAAAAGACCATTACTATTTCTGACCGCGGTGTGGGCATGACGGCTGAAGAGGTAGATAAATACATTAACCAGGTAGCCTTTTCCGGTGCGGAAGAATTTGTGAACAAGTATAAAGGACAGACAGACGGAGCGAATATCATTGGCCACTTCGGCCTTGGTTTTTACTCTTCTTTTATGGTGAGCAGCCAGGTGGAGATCTATTCCAGATCCTGGCGCCCTGATGCAAAAGCAGTTCGCTGGGAATGCGATGGCAGCCCGGAATATGAACTGGAAGAAACAACAAAAGAAGAACGCGGCACTGACATTGTGATGCATATCAATGAAGAAAGTGAAGAGTTCCTGGATGAGAACCGCATCCGCACCATCCTGGAAAAATTCTGCCGCTTCCTGCCTGTTCCCATCCGTTTCCAGGATACACAGATCAATAATACTTCTCCGGCATGGGTGAAAAAGCCAGCTGAATTAACGGCAGAAGATTATCAGAACTTCTATAAGGAACTGTATCCTTTTGCAGAACCGCCGTTGTTCTGGATCCACCTGAATGTGGATTATCCTTTCAATCTTACCGGTATCCTGTACTTCCCCAAGATCACCAAATCATACGAGATACAGAAAGATAAGATCAGCCTGTACAGCAACCAGGTATATGTAACGGATGAAGTGAAGAACATTGTTCCTGAATTCCTGATGTTGCTGCATGGTGTTATAGATTCTCCGGACATTCCGCTGAATGTGAGCAGGAGTTATTTGCAGGGAGATCCCAATGTGAAAAAGATCAATGCGCACATCACTAAAAAAGTAGCGGATAAGCTGGATGAAATGTTCCGTACAGACCGTAAATCCTTTGAAGAAAAATGGGAGCATATCGGCCTGTTCGTGAAATATGGGATGATGACGGAAGATAAATTTGCTGACAAAGCCAGCAAGTTCCATGTAATGGCAGATGTAGATAACAGTACTTTCTATACACTGGAAGAATACCGTACAGCTACAGGCGCACTGCAAACTAACACAGAAGGTAAGCTGGTGATCCTGTATGCTACAAACCCTGTTCAACAGGATAGTTATATTCAGGCTGCACAAGCGAAAGGATATAAAGTAGTGAAGCTGGATACGATGGTGGATGCAGGTTTCATCAACCAGATGGAAACCAAGTGGGAGAATGTACAATTCAACCGGGTGGATGCAGATATTGCAGATAACCTGATCAACAACGAAGCAAAGGCTATCAGCGTATTAAGTGAAGAACAGGAAGGCAAACTGAAAGAGATGTTCGGCCAGCAAATTCCGCAGCCTAATATCAAAGTGGAATTGAAAGGATTAAGTGCACAGGACCAACCGGTGATCGTAACCCGTTCTGAATTTATGCGCAGAATGAAAGATATGGCAGCGATGGGCGGTTCCGCCAGTATGTTTGCCGGTATGCCGGATGAGATCACTATGACGGTGAACGCTAATCATCCTATCTATCTGAATATCCTCGGAGAAGGGAATGCAGAAAAGCAACAAAAGCTGGTGCGTAACCTGGCTGATCTGGCTTTGCTTTCCCAGAATTTATTACAGGGAGCAGAACTGACGGCATTTGTGAACCGCAGCGTTGAGTTGATGGGAAAAGAATAGGTCTGAAGGAATTGTATATGTAAATTCCCCATGGATTATAATAATTGCTAAGCTGGTAGCGCTTATGGCGTTACCAGCTTTTTCTTTTGGTATAATGATTGCGCATTCTAAAAACCGTTATTTTGCAGACCTTATGAATGCTAACACGAGACTTAGTGACATGGTGGCAATCAGTTTTGCCCTGATAATGATGGTGGCTTGTTCTAAAAAGACAGATCCTGTACCTGTAGTGCCGGGTGGTGGCGGCACTGGAAATCCTCCACCGGTAGTAATAGACGACTTTACTCCACAGACACCTGGTGTTAGTTTTAAGAAAGTAAATAATCCCAAAGGGATCACAGACTACGTGCTTCAGATCCCTGATTCCTATAATGAGAAGAAAAACACGGTGAAGTGGCCGGTGATCATTTTCCTGCACGGCATGGGAGAAAGAGGAACAGACCTCAATAAAGTGAAAAATGCAGGTCTTGCCGGTATTGCAGCTAAGGACAAAGATTTTCCTTACATACTGATATCTCCGCAATGCAAAGCAGAAGCAGGTAATGATTGGTGGAACAATGCCAATCTCGATGCGTTATATGCGGATGTGCTGAAACAGTATAATGTGGACCCTTCCCGTATTTATCTTACAGGCCTTAGTATGGGTGGATATGGTGCATGGACGTGGGCACAGGGAAGTCCTGATAAATTTGCAGCAATAATACCCATCTGTGGTGGAGGTACACCGTCTAATGCCTGCGTGTTAAAGAACAAGCCTATTTGGGTGTTCCATAATGTGGATGATGGTGACGTTAATGTTTCCAACTCACGGGACATGGTGGATGCATTGAAGAAATGCGGATCCACCCTGGTAAAATATACAGAGAACCCAACAGGAGGCCATGATGCATGGACCAAAGCATATAAAGACCCTGCCCTGTTTGCCTGGTTAAGTGAGCAAAAGAAATAAATGATCCGATATACTACCTATACCATTTTATTCACGATTATCTTTTGTTTTTCAGGCCGGGCACAGGACCTTTCTGAAAGAACGATCTCCCGTCCTGGTGTTTCCATCAAAAAATACCTCGTTTACTTACCGGATAAATATCGCCGCCGCAGTACGCAGCGTTGGCCTGTACTCTTTTTCCTTCATGGAAAAGGGGAGCGGGGTGATGATCTGAACAAGGCCAGGATTGCTGGTGTGCCGGAAATACTGCAGCATGATCTTCCTTTTATCCTGATCGTACCGCAATGTAAACTGACAGCGCCTGCCTGGGAATTGCCCAGCTTGGATTCATTATATGAAGATGTAAAACGTTCCTTACGGATCGATACCAATCGTGTTTACCTGACAGGTTTAAGTATGGGAGGGTATGGCACCTGGATCTGGGCATCCGCACATCCGGAGCGTTTTGCGGCGATTGTTCCAATTGCGGGTTACGGGCTTTCACGGATCAACCCTTGTGGCATGAGAGCGTTACCTATCCAGACCTTTCACAATACAGATGATCCTACCATCAAAGTAAATGAAACAAGAAAGATAGTACACGCCGTTAAAGCCTGTGGCAGTACACAGATCTATTACAAAGAAAGCCCTACCGGCGGGCATGATGCCTGGACCAGGGTTTACAAAGACCCTGCTTTATTCACCTGGCTGAGCGGGCAAAAGAAATAACCCGCCGATAGGGAAACTCTTCTGCTAGAATTCCTGGAAATCATAGTAAGAAACTACCGGGCCACTGCCACCGGTTGGCGCAACCTGCACATAGGTATTGGCATTATCTACGGCATTACAGTAAACCGGTGTTGATGGTGTGAGGAATCCATATCCGTTTGCGGAATACACTGTATAGTTGCCTGAAGAAATATACAGGTAGTTACCTGACCAGCTTAAGCCTGATACAGGACCATTGCCAAAGGCATAAATGAAATTCCATGCAAAAGCGGGTGCATGCAAGGCTGGTGCGGGTTCAGGAATTTTGACGCCGGAAGTTGCCTTCATGCTAAAGCCAAAGCTAAAAATGATTGCAGCAGTTAACAGTGAAATTCGTTTGATCATAAGATAAATTTTTAGAGGGTTAATGTGGGTTCAACTCTCTAAAAATAACAACAGGCCTTTGAATCTTCTGGCCGATTCGTATCATTCTATCGCAGAATTGTATCATTCTACGCGGAAGCCCTGATATCTATAACTTTTAACTGAAGGGTGGTATTGCCGTTCCATTCATTCTCTTCCAGCGTGAAAACAATATCGAATGGTTTTTTACTGCTCACCAGTTCAAACTTATCAGCCATAAAAAAGCCAATGCCGGAAATGGAACTGCTGTTACGTTGTTTGACAGACAGCTTCAGGTGTTCTTCTTTTACAATCTTGGAATAGCCGGTATCTGTTACATTCCTTGCGATGAATAAAGGTTTGAGATTTTCCGGCCCCAGGGGCTCAAATTGCCGCATGATATTATAAAAGGAGGGTGTGATGTCCGAAAAGCTTATTTCTGAATCGATCACTATCTCCGGAACCAGCAGGTCCGGATCTATTGTTGCGGCTACAATGGATTCAAATCTTTCCTGGAAGGCTTCCACATTTTCCGGCTTCATGGTCATGCCAGCTGCATAGAAGTGCCCGCCATAATTTTCCAGCAGATCTTTACATTGGTGGATGGCTTCGTATACATTAAATCCTGCCACTGAACGTGCCGAACCTGCTACCTGTCCATTACTTTGTGTAAGGATAATAGTAGGGCGGTAAAAATATTTATCGATCAGGCGGGAAGCTACGATCCCTACTACACCTTTGTGCCAGTGTGGCTGGAACAATACCGTGGATTTTCGGGTATGTTGCAGGGTATCCTGCTGAATGATGCTGATAGCTTCCTGCGTAATGGTCATATCAATTTCCTTCCGGTCGAAATTATCTGCATGGAGCATTTCGGCGAAGGCATAAGCTTTTTCGTAATCCTTTTCGATGAAGAGGTTCACTGCTTTCCGGGCATCGTCCATTCTGCCGGCTGCATTTACGCGGGGAGCAATAACGAATACGAGATTGGAAGTGGTCAGCTTTTCTTTAAGTCCGCTGAGTTGTATCAAAGCCCTGATACCGGAGCTCGGCGTTTCATTTACCTGTTTTACTCCATGAAAGGCCAGTATACGGTTTTCGCCCGTCATGGGAACAATATCTGCTGCGATGCTGGTGGCCACAAGGTCCAAATACTGGTATACCTCTTTCATGGGGATACCTTTTTTCTGGGCCAGTGCGCTGATCAGTTTGAAGCCGATACCGCATCCGCTTAATTCTTTATAAGGGTAGGGGCAATCCAGCTGTTTGGGATTGAGGATGGCCACGGCGTCTGGCAGAACAGGATCTGGCAGATGGTGATCACAGATAATGAAATCAATTCCCCAGCTTTTTGCCAGTGCAATATGGTCTGTGGATTTGATCCCACAGTCCAATGCGATGATGAGGCTCACATCATTATCCCGGGCATATTCAATGCCCTGCATGGAAATACCATATCCTTCCCGGTAGCGGTGAGGGATATAAAATTCCAGGTTTGAGTAAATGGTTTCGAGAAAGCTGTAAACAGTTGCCACGGCGGTGGTACCATCTACATCGTAATCTCCGTAAATGAGGATCTTTTCATGTCTGAAAAAAGCTTCTTCTATACGGGAGATAGCTTTATCCATATCTTTCATGATCCAGGGATCGTGGAGATCTTCCAGTGTTGGACGGAAAAAATGTTTGGCTTCATCAAATTTTTTGATGCCTCTTTGCACCAGTAATCTGCATAGTAAGGGATGAATGCGCAAAGCTGCCTGCAGCTGTTGTTCCGGTATTGGTTGATATTTCTTTACTGTCCAGCGTTTCTGCATGAATTGGTACTTGTGGAAATTGCTTCCATTGTTCTAATCAGTCTTCAATAACCGTAATATAAGGATGATTAGCGTATAATCGCCTGCAATGACCGCTAAATCGAAGATTGTTTGTGCTAAAACGGATAAAAACCTTAAAATTTCCTGTCAGTGGTGAATCTCACCAGTGTTTCCAGTCCTGCCCGGATATTATTTTCGGGGAACTCATGCAGAATAGCCAGTGCATCATCGCGGTATTGCAGCATTTTTTGCCGGGCATAGTCTATACCGCCGCTTTCGTTGACCATGGAGATCACTTCGTTGACCTTGTCTTTTTCCTTATTGTGGTTCTTTACTATATTAATGATGTGTCTGCGTTGTTCTGCAGAGCCATGTTGAAGGGTGTAGATCAGGGGGAGGGTCATTTTCTTTTCCCGGATATCAATTCCGGTAGGTTTTCCGATGTTGGCGGAGCCATAATCGAAAAGGTCGTCTTTGATCTGGAAGGCAATCCCTACTTTTTGGCCGAAAAGGCGCATTTTTTGGGTGATCTCTTCACTGGCTGAGGTGCTCCAGGCGCCTGCAGCACAAGCTGAGGCCAGGAGGGAGGCTGTTTTTCGCTGGATAATATCAAAATACACCTCTTCCTTAATATCCAGTTTCCGGGTCTTTTCCATCTGGAGCAATTCCCCCTCGCTCATTTCCCTTACGGCATTGGACAGGATCTGGAGCGCTTTATAGTCATTATTATTAAGGGACAATAAAAGGCCTTTAGTGAGGAGATAGTCCCCCACCAGTACGGCAATCTTATTCTTCCAAAGAGCATTTACAGAAAAAAAGCCTCTGCGTTCGAGGGAATCGTCAACTACATCATCATGAACAAGGGTGGCGGTGTGTAATACTTCTACAAGAGCAGCAGCCCGGTAAGTACTTTCATTGATCTCAGCGCTGAACATCCGGGCGGAAAGGATCACGAACATCGGCCGGATCTGCTTTCCCTTGCGTTTTACGATGTAATGCATGATCCGGTCCAGCAGGGGGACATCACTTTTTACAGCATCTGCAAACTTTCCTTCGAAATCCTGTAATTCCTTCCCAATCAGTTGTTTAATTTCCTCCATATGTTAAAAAAAGCTTCGCTAAGCTACCCCTAAAATAGCACATTCTGATAATTTGGCCCCGAATTTGTAGATAATACCCGAGTGTTCTTTTAAATAGCCCTTAATTTTGAGGGAGTTATCAATACAAATAAAATCGCAAGAAAAATTTGTATATTCATTAAGGATTTTTACCTTTGCTTGGTAAAAAACGCGTTAATTGTAAAATCTTTAACAGTTTTTAAATAAAAAAACAATTATGGCAAGCAAAAAGTACTTACTACTGGCAGGTGCAATGACTCTTCTGGCAGCATCTCCCGGTTTTGCGCAGGTTAAGCCCTCATACGATGCGCTGGACTCCTCTAAAGTTTCAGCGAAGAATATGGCGCAATTCAACAGTTTCAGAAACAACCAATCTGACTATCCGGCCAAGCCGAGAAATATGTGGGAATTGGGAGTTCACGGCGGTTACCACTTTATTAAAGGTGACGTTGCTGCTCTTCCCGGTTTCGGTGGCGGTCTCTCCCTGAGAAAAGCCCTCGGTCATACTTTCTCTATCAGAGGTGAGTACACCGGTTCTTTCGACTACGGTCTGGATTATCAATTGAAACCTAACACAGTTGGCGGTGCTTACAACGCAACTGCTAACCTGAATGGTGGTAGAGTTGTTCCTGCTTACAGGACTGCTACTCACCAACTGTCTTTGAACCTCATCGCTTCTCTGAGCAACATCCTGTTCTACAAAGCTCAACCTAAAGTTAACTGGTACGTTTTGGCTGGTTACGGTCTGATGCTGGCAGATGTTGACGTTGACGCGCTGAATGCTAACGGTGCTGGATATAACTATGGTGCTGGTGGAGCTAACATCAACTTCAGCGGCAAGAAGAAAGATATCCGCGATGCGTTGAAAAATTATCACGACAAAGAATATGAACAAAATGCACCTGCACAAGGTAACCGCGTTCAGATCGGTCGTAGAGATGATAACCAACTCCTGCGTCATGCGCTGGAAGTAGGTACTGGTATCGCTTTCAAAGTTTCTAAACGTTTCAACATTGGTGTTGAAGAGAAACTGACCCTGCCTTTCGATGATTACCTGGACGGTTACACCGCCGGTGCTTACGATGGTAGCAAAGATTTCTTCTCTTACACTTCCGTTCGTTTGAACTTCAACCTCGGTAACCCCAACAAACGTGTTGAACCATTATGGTGGGTTAATCCGCTGGATTTCGCTTACAACGAGCTGAACAGCCCACGCCGCATGAAGCTGCCTACTCCGGTATTGCCTGATGCTGATGGTGATGGTGTTACTGATCAATTCGATCGCGAACCTAACACACCAGCTGGTGCTCCCGTTGATTCTCACGGTGTAGCTAAGGATACTGATGGTGATGGTGTTCCTGACTACAAAGACAAACAACTGATCACGCCTACTTACTGCTTCCCAGTTGATGCTGATGGCGTAGGTAAATGCCCAGATCCTGAGTGCTGCAAAAACATCGTAGCTCAGCCTAACTGCGCTAGCCTGATCTTCCCAAGCGTAGCTTTCAAAGGCAGCGCAACCAAAATCTCTAACGATTTTGAAGCTGTACTGGGTAGCGTAGCTAACACACTCCGTTCTAATCCTTCCTGCAACATCCTGGTTACTGGCCACGCTGGTGCTAAAGGTAAGAAAGGTGGTGTTGATCTGAGCTCTCGCCGTGTTGACGCTGTAATCGACTACCTGGCTGAAAAACAAGGTATCGATCGCGGTCGCTTCATCAAACAAAACACTCCTGGTGATGCTAACACTGTAGACCTGGCTCCTGCCAACTAATACAGTTGCACACTGGTAAATATTTAAAAGAGGTTGCTCATATTGAGCAACCTCTTTTTTTATGGTAAGGAGATAATACGCGATTGCTCCGTATTTATTACTAAATTTGACCTGCCTTTAATCTTTTATATTGTACTCTGCGTGGTAAAAGACTTCAATAAAGCTACCCTGGCCGGTCTGATCGTGGCACTGGGAATCATTTACGGCGATATCGGTACCTCTCCGCTCTACGTGTTCAAAGCAATTGTTGGAACCAACGAAATCAGCGACCTGCTGGTGATCGGCGGTATCTCCTGCATTATCTGGACCCTCACACTTCAAACAACAGTAAAGTATGTGATCCTGACCCTCAAAGCCGATAACAAAGGTGAAGGCGGGATTTTTTCACTTTATGCACTGGTCAGGCGGCATGGGAAATGGACGGTTATATTTGGAATGATAGGAGGGGCCGCTTTATTAGCGGATGGTATTATTACCCCACCCATCACCGTCACTTCAGCTGTAGAGGGTTTACGCACGCTGCCTGTATTTAAAGACCTGGGTGAGTGGACAATTGTAAAGATCGTACTCGTGATCATTACACTGCTGTTCTTTATGCAGCAGTTCGGTACCATGTCCATTGGTAAAATGTTCGGCCCCATCATGGTGATCTGGTTCGGCATGCTGGCGGTATTAGGGATCTCCCATATTGCGGATGACCTCACCGTATTAAAAGCATTTAACCCGTACTACGCTATTGAATTATTGGCAGTATATCCGCACGGCTTCCTTATCCTGGGAGCAGTGTTCCTCTGTACCACGGGGGCAGAGGCCCTCTATTCAGATCTTGGTCACTGCGGCCGAGGTAACATCCGTGTTTCCTGGATATTTGTAAAATCTTCCCTGATCCTCAACTACCTGGGGCAGGGCGCCTGGTTATTAACCCAGCGTGGCGGTACGCTCCATGGAGAAAATCCCTTCTTCCTGATCATGCCGGAATGGTTTGTGATATTTGGGGTGTTAATTGCAACGATTGCATCTGTAATTGCCAGTCAGGCCCTGATCTCCGGATCGTTTACCCTTATTTCTGAAGCAATGCGCCTGAACCTCTGGCCAAAGCTGAAGATCAATTACCCCACTGAATTACGCGGTCAGTTATTCATTCCGGGCATCAACCTGATGTTGTTCACCGGTTGTGTGGCTATCGTTTTGATATTTAAGGAATCTTCCGCAATGGAAGCAGCTTATGGCCTGTCCATCACCATTTGTATGTTGATGACCTCCTGCCTGTTTGCATTCTACCTGTATACGCGAAGGGTAAGGCTGCTTTGGATCGGGTTATATCTTGTTGTATATCTGACCATTGAGTTCTCTTTCCTTTTTGCCAACCTCGTGAAATTCATGCACGGTGGTTATGTAACAGTGATCGTAGGAGGCGCACTTTTCCTGGTCATGTATTCCTGGTTCCGGTCCCGCAAGATCAAGAACAGGTATGTGGAATTTGTAAAACTGGAGGATTACCTGCCTATTTTACAGGAACTGAGCAATGACACTACCATCCCTAAATATGCCACGCACCTCGTATATATGAGTAGTGCAGATAACCCGAAAGAAATAGAGCATAAGATCATTTACTCCATCCTTAATAAGAAACCCAAACGTGCCGATATCTACTGGTTCGTACATGTGGATGTAGTGGATGAACCTTATATGAGCGAATACACCGTGCAAACCATTATTCCCAATGAAGTGATCAGGGTGGAATTCCGTCTTGGGTTCAGGGTGGAGCAAAGGATCAACCTGATGTTCAGAATGGTGGTGGAAGATATGGTGCGTAATAAGGAAGTGAATATCACCAGCCGCTACGAATCGCTGAGTAAAAACAATGTGGTGGGCGACTTCCAGTTCATCGTTATGGAAAAATTCCTCTCTCACGATAATGACCTTCCCCTGCATGAGCGGATCATCATGCGCATTTACTTCATGCTTAAAAAGATCGGGCTTTCCGAGGAACGTGGTTTTGGACTGGATTCCAGTTACGTAACCATCGAGAAGTTCCCATTGGTGGTAGCGCCGGTTACCAATCTTCAATTGAGAAGGGTGCAGGAACGTTACAGATACGAAGATTAATAGGTTGCTTGCTAACGTGTCGTGTATTATTTTAGCAATTCCTAAAAACGCTTATCATGCTAAAACACGTCTACGCTACAGCTTTATTGTTGTCGCTATCCTGTGCAACCTTTGCCCAGAATGGTGTTCAATCTGACTATCGCGAACTGCCAGACCCGCGCCCAATTGATCCCATAAGCTGGAGTACAGTTCAGCCTGGTGTACATGCCCACTTTGGTAGTGCGGATGTACGTTATGAAAAAAACTATGCACCCCTTGCTTCATCTCTCAGATCCTCCTGGAGCGCCAAAGCCTGGAGAGGAGAGAAAGTGCATACGCAATTGGTGATCTACACCACGAAACCACTCACCGCTGTAAGCATCGGGAAATCTGATCTGAAAGACAATAATGGAAATAAGATCCCGGCCAGCGCCATTACACCGGGTTTTGTCCGTTATGTGATGACGGATGAACTGAACAGCGAAGGTGGTGGATGCGGACATCGCCCCCCTGGTTCTTTTGACTCTTCCCTGGTAGCAGATGGCATCGATTTTATCCCTGCTATTAATATCGCTGCCAATACCACACAGCCTGTATGGTTAAATGTAACCGTTCCCCCTCAAACGCCTGCAGGTGTTTATAAAGGTTATGTGAAAGTGCAGGAGCAAAAGCTCAATTATGAAGTGGTGGTATCCAACCGTACTTTGCCACAACCCAGGGATTGGGCTTTTCATCTGGACCTCTGGCAAAGCCCTTATGCCGTTGCAAGGGTACACAATACCAAATTGTGGAGTAAAGAACACTTTGCTGCCATGAAACCCTATATGGAAATGTTGGCCAATGCAGGGCAGAAAGTGATCACCACCAGTATTATTTACGATCCCTGGAACAGCCAGACGGAAGATATTTATGGAGACATGGTGAAGTGGACAAAAAAGAAAGACGGCACCTGGAATTTTGATTATACCGTATTTGATAAGTGGGTTGCGTTTATGCAGGAGACCGGCATTAAAAAACAGGTAGCCTGCTACAGCATGATCCCCTGGAACCTGAAATTCTATTATTATAATGAAGCCAGTGGAAAAGATACTTTTATTGTAGCTAAACCCGGTACCAAAGAATATGATGATCACTGGCGCCCGATGCTGGCTGATTTTTCCAAACACCTGAAAGCAAAAGGCTGGTTTGACATTACCTGCATTGCAATGGACGAACGCCCGATGGAAGCCATGCAGAATGCCATTAAACTGATCCGCAGTGTTGATAAAGATTTCAAAGTGTCTTTGGCTGGTAATTATCATAAAGAGCTGGTGAATGACATCTTTGATTATTGTGTAGCATCCGGACAGGACTTCACGAAAGAAGAACGCAAATGGCGTTTTGAAAAAGGATGGCCAAGTACTTATTATACCTGCTGTTCAGAAGGTTATCCTAACACCTTCACTTTTTCACCCTTAGCTGAATCTGCCTGGTTGGGATGGCATGCTGCGGCAAAGAATTACAGCGGTTATCTGCGCTGGGCATATAATTGCTGGGTGAAAGAACCGCTGCAGGATTCCCGTTTCCGTACCTGGGCTGCCGGGGACACTTACCTGGTTTATCCTGGTCCAAGATCGTCCATGCGTTTTGAGCGGATGATAGAAGGTATCCAGGTATATGAGAAGATCCGGGTGCTGAGAGCAGAAGGGAAAGGCGCAGAAATAGATAAGGTGCTGAAAGCTTTTGAGATCAATGCCCTGAAAGCGAAAACGGCAGGGGATATGGTGAACAAGGCCACAACAACATTGAATACATTATAGGAATAAAAAAAATCCTCCGAGGAATCGGAGGATTTTTTTTAACACAACTAAAAAACAATCAAACTTTATAATATTCAAAAAGATCAGTCTGGTTTTTTGCCATCTAAAAAGGTATTGATCGTATTGATCTCCGCCTTGTTATCCTGGTCGTTGCCCACTGTGTAGCTGGAATAGAACTGCTCAGCAGAGCCGGCGCCATTATCCAGGTCTACATTCCTTCTCAGGTAGGCAGGCACATTTTCTATCTCCTGGTTATTTTCCATGTTCTTCACATTGAAACTAATGCTGCGCAGTTTGGCTACCCTTTCCAGTTGCTTGCGTTTCTGTTCATCGTTAGGCTCTTCCTGCTGAGGAACCAGTTGCTGTGGCTGCTGAACAGGTTGTACAGGCTGCTGCACAGGTTGTTCCGGTGCAACTGGCGCTGCATCTTCCTTAAACACCATCTTCATTTCCGGTTGGTCCTCAGTGCTGTTATTCACCGGTTCCACATATATATTGGAAGGGCGGTTGAGATAACCTCCGGAAGCAGGCGTACTTGCTGGCTGCTGCGGTTGAACTGGTTGTTGTACTTGTTGTTGCACCTGCTGTTGAGCTTGCGGCTGTGGTACATTTACCGGTTCAACAGGTTCAATGTTCAGCGTGTAGGTTTCCCTTGGCTGTTGTACGGCAGGTTGCTCAAATGAAGTAGCAGGAGCGGGGTGAGATACTACAGGTACTACCAATGTTGGTGCCATTACATCTTTGATCTCTGGTTCTTCCTCAGAGAACAGCATGCCCTGGTTGTGCATCTTCTTTTCATCTCCTTCCTGCCCCAGTGTCATAACGATCTTAGGCTCTTCCTTGATCACCTGTTGCTGCTGATTTGCAGTAGCTTTCAGTTGCTGAATAGGATTTTGTTCAAACCCGGTAGCAATGATGGTAACCCCCAGGTTGCGGTCTAAGGTCTGATCATAGCCCACACCCAGGATCACATCGCAATCCTCACCGGCCATACTTTGTACATATGCCTGGATCGTATCCATTTCATCAAGTGTGTGCTCGAATTCACCTTCGGCGGAAGAAATATTGATAAGGATCCATTTGGCTCCTTTGATATCATTATCATTCAGCAACGGAGAAGTCAATGCTTCTTCGATCGCTATTTGTGCACGGTTTTCTCCTTCTGCCAGTGCAGCTCCCAGAATAGCCACGCCACCGTTGCGCATTACGGTACAAACGTCCGCAAAGTCAACGTTGATCTGACCGGTGGAGTTGATCACATCCGTGATACATTTAGCCGCTGTGGCCAACACGTTATCCGCTTTTTCAAAGGCCGCTTTGAATTTCAGGTCACCGAACTTCTGACGGAGTTTGTCGTTGGATATGATCAATAAAGTATCCACACATTCTTTCAAACGGTTGATACCTTCTTCTGCCTGCTGCATACGTTTTTTCCCTTCATATGAAAAGGGAGTGGTAACAATACCCACAGTAAGGATCCCCAATTCTTTGCAGATCCTGGCAATGATGGGTGCTCCGCCGGTTCCGGTTCCGCCACCCATACCTGCAGTAATGAATGCCATTTTGGTATTCACCTCCAGGATCTTTTTGATTTCTTCAAAGGATTCCTCTGTAGCCTGTTCGCCGATCCTCGGATTGGCGCCTGCTCCTAAACCCTGCGTCAGGTGTGGTCCCAGTTGTACCTTATTGGGTACAGGACTGTTTGCAATAGCCTGTGCATCGGTATTGCAGATAATGAAGTTCACTCCATCAATGTTCTGGCTGAACATGTGGTTGACTGCATTGCTACCTCCGCCACCAATGCCTATTACCTTGATGATAGAGGATTTTTCCTTTGGAAGATCAAAATGTATCATGACTCTTTCTCTTTTTTTGGGTTAGTATTTGATGTACTGTTCCTACGCGCTGTTTTGATCGTTTTATTTGAATTCATTATTAATTGCAACAATCACGCCATAGCGTAATTACAGTTTTGCATCCTCTTCTTCGGTGAACATGTCGATGATCTTTGTTTTCATCCTGTCCAGGAATCCTTTGAGAGATGCATTACGTTCTCTTGCCTTCCTATCCTGCCTTGCGGTAGGTGATTCAACTGTGTCCGGCTCTTCTTCTTCCATCCAGCCTTCTTCATCTTCTGCTTTGCGTGCGGCCTGTTCTTTGGCAAAATAGCTGGTGTTGATCTTCACATAATTTTCTTCCAGTGCTCTTCTGTCATTTTCATAATCATTGTAGCCTTTCAGGATCAAACCAACGCAGGTAGCATACATGGGCTTGGTCAGCTCATCTGTATGACCACTGGCCAGGTGCTCGTTCGGATAACCGATCCTTGCACTTACACCTGTAGTATATTCCGTTAACTGGATCAGGTGTTTCAGCTGAGAGCCACCACCCGTGAGGATGATACCGCCATTCAGCATCTTATTGTCCATTCCGATCTGTTTCAGGTGATACACCACAAAATCCAGGATCTCGCTCATCCTTGCCTGGATGATGTGTGCGAGGTTCTTTACAGAGATCTCCTTAGGGCTTTGGCCACGGAGACCCGGGATAGTGATATATGCATTGTTCTTGGCTTCGTCCGCAAGGGCGTAACCGAACTGTACTTTCATTTGTTCTGCCTGTGTTTTTAAAACGCCCAGACCGTTCTTGATATCGTTGGTGATGTTCTCACCACCATATGGTATCACGGCTGTGTGTTTCAGAATACCTTCATAGAACACGGCAAGGTCTGTTGTGCCACCTCCAATGTCTACGATCGCAACACCGGCTTCAAAATCCATATCGCACATAACAGCGGCGGCAGATGCCAGCGGCTGTAATACCAGGTCTTTGATACGCAGGCCGGATTTTTCCACGCTCCGGTTGATGTTCCGGATCGCGTTCTTATCGCCTGTGATGATGTGGAAGTTAGCGCCCACTTTTACACCACTCATACCAATGGGGTAGGTGATATTCTGGAGGCTGTCCACAATATATTGCTGCGGGATCACATCGATGATCTGATCGCTGGCAGGGATCACGGTTTTATATTGATCATTGATCAATTGGTCAATGTCTTTCTGAGAGATCTCGGCGTCTGTGTCATTGCGTACAATGTCACCACGCGTCTGAAGGCTTTTTATATGATGGCCGGCAATGCCTACATATACCTCATTGATCTCCAGGTTAGGGTTGGAGGCATAGCAGTTTTCCAGGGCCTGACGTATAGCCTTGATAGTTTGATCGATATTCAACACCATACCGTGCTGAACACCAAATGATGGGGCCTTCCCGAATCCGAGGATTTCCAATTTCCCGTATTCATTCTTCCTTCCTGCGATGGCTGCTATCTTCGTGGTGCCAATGTCGAGACCTACAATGATGGGAGCTTCCTGATTCATGGTACTTTATTGTTTTAGTTGCGATTACGATTAGGTTTGTTATATACTGCTTTTGGCTTTGGCCCTTCTGCCTTTTTTTTCTCAGGCTTTCTGGCTGCGGGCTTTTTAGTAGCAGTTGGTTTGTCAGCTTTGGGTTTAGCCGCTGCTGGTTTAGGTGTCGTGGCCGGTGCCGGTGTACTGTGATCATCATCATCTACCGCTACATCTGCAACAGTAGAATCTTTGTACATGGGCGGCGGCGGTGCGCTCTTGCCATCTCTTCTGGTACCTATCACCTCTTCATGGTAGGCAATGTTCAGTCTTGAGTACGTGTTCCATCCTGCTTTGTTTAAACCTTCGCGGTAGAAAATGAGCAGTTTGTTAAACTTCGTGGCTATATCCGTTCCCTCGCCAAAAACAATCACATGGTCGCCAAGCTTGGGAATGAACTCGAATTTTCTGTCTCCTGTAATGATCACCTGTTCCACCTGCGCATTCCAGAAAGTATCTGTTGCAATGAAGCGGGCCATTTCTCCCATTTGCGTGTACAACAGGCTGTCTTCCTTTTTCAACTGCACCGCATCTGTTGGGAAACCGGTAAATACAGGCACCCTGGCAGAAAAGCGATCCGAAACAGGGATGCGTTCTCCCTGTTCATCCAGGTAAAAACTATTCCCGGAGAAAGTGAACACGCGGGCCAGCGGATCGCGTTGCACCACTTCGATGTTCAACACTTCGTTGTTATCGATGAACAGTTCCGCTGAGCGAACCCATGGATCCCGTTCAACAATACGTTCCAGGTTGCCGATATTGATATCGCTGATCAGCATGCCCACCGGGTTTTGCTTACGGTCTTTGGAGTTATTGATCAGCGCTTTAATATCCTTTTCATCTATAAAGGCATTCCGGTCATCTCCTTTGAGCGTTACCTTCAGGCCTTTGCATTTCGTATGATCCTTTTCCCGCACTGCGGCCACGAGCAATACCATAAAGCCTATCAGTACACCGCTCCAGAGGAGGGCAATACCAATACGTTTGAAGGCTATTTTGGTTTTGCTTTGCATGTCAGTTCAATAAATGTTGTATCGGTTCGCGCAACAGATCAATGTCTCCTGCACCCGCCGTGATTAAAAGTTGGGAAGGATGATCCTTCAGCCACGTTACTACATCATCCCTTTTTAGGATCTTCACTTCCGGGCCATGGATACGGGAGGCGATCATTTCACTGGTCACCCCTTCTATCGGTAACTCCCTTGCCGGATAGATAGGAAGGAGGATCACTTCATCTGCCATGGAGAGTGTTTCTCCAAATCCATCCGCAAAATCCCTTGTTCTGGAGAAGAGATGTGGTTGAAAGATGACGGTGCATTTCTTTCCACGGAATAAAGATTTTGCGCTGGTGATCAGTGCTCTTAATTCCTCCGGATGGTGTGCATAATCATCTATATATACAACGTTATCTTTCTTCACCAGGTATTCGAACCGGCGGCGGATACCTTTAAAATCAGCTACCGCTGCCCTGATCTTTTCATTACTGATGCCTAAGAGGTGTGCCACACCGATAGCTGCAATGGCATTCTCCACATTGTGCATGCCTCCGATATACAGCCTCACATTATCTATCAGCCAATCCTGCTGCACTACATCAAACTCGTAACCTCCGTTATCCATGCGGATATTTTTCCCATATATATTGGCCGCATCGTTCTGCAGACTGTAAAAAAGTTTGTTGTCTCCTTCCAGTTCTGCGCCATGCGGTAAACCATGCCTTGCCAGCAGGGTGCCATTTGGCTTGATATTCCTGGTATATTGAATGAAGGCATCTACTACAGCCTGCTCGGTACCATAGATATCCAGGTGGTCCGGATCCATGGCGGTGAGTACAGCAACATCCGGACTCAGTTTCAGGAAAGAGCGGTCGTACTCATCTGCTTCAATCACCGCTACCTGCTTTTCGCTGCTCCAGAAATTCTTTCCGTAGTTGGAACTGATGCCACCCAGGAAGGCGTTGCAGCCATATCCTGTATGACGAAGGATGTGAGCGATCATGGTAGAAACCGTTGTTTTTCCATGGGTGCCTGCCACGGTGATGGCAAACAATTCACGGGTGATCTCCTGTAACACATCGCTGCGCTTCACTACTTCGTATCCATTCTCGCGATAATACACCAGTTCTTTTTGTGTGGCCGGAATAGCGGGGGTGTACACAACAAGGTTGGCAGTTTTGTCGATCTTATCCAGGTCTTCTGCATAATGAATGTCGATGCCTTCTGCTTCCAGTTGCTGTGTCAGCCCGGTGCTTGTTTTATCGTACCCGCTCACTTTCACACCTTTCTCATTAAAGAAACGTGCAATCGCGCTCATACCGATACCACCGATACCAACAAAATAGATCCTATGTATTTTCTTCAGTTCCATATTATTTAATCAACCCAAGCACTGCCCGGGCGATAGTCATGTCTGCATTTTTATTTCCCAGTGGCGCAATGTTCTGTTCCAGCTGGTCCATCAGTGCTTTGTTCTGTACCAGGCTGAATGCTTCATTCACCAGGCGGCTTTGTGCTTCGCCGTCTTTGATCATCAGGGCAGCCTGTTTGTGTACAAGGCTGAGTGCATTCTGCGTTTGATGATCTTCTGCCGCAAATGGATAAGGCACAAAGATCACCGGCTTCTTCACTACGCAAAGCTCAGCAATGGCTAATGCCCCTGCACGCGATATCACCATATCTGCCGCTTTGTAGGCAAAATCCATCACGTTGATAAAGTCATAGACTTTCACATGTGTGGCAAATGCTGCTGCGGCTGATTTTGCTGTATCATAGAACGGCTTTCCCGTTTGCCAGATCAGCTGGATATCTTTATTTACAAATTCCGCAAGATGAGGCAGTATGGCTTCATTGATGGACTTCGCGCCGAGGCTGCCACCTACCGCAAAAATGGTAGGTTTGCCATCCAGCAATCCGAAATGACGTAATGCTTCTTCTCTTGTTACGGCACTTTCTGTAATAGCTCCCCGTACAGGATTGCCTGTGTAGAGGAGTTTATCAGCAGGAAAGAATTTATCCATTCCTTCGTACGCCACACATATCTTACCAGCCTTACGGCCTAATATCTTATTACTTTTTCCGGCATAGGAATTTTGTTCCTGTATCAGCGTGGGAATTCCCCTGCGCTGTGCCTGCCTTAAAATAGGAAAGCTGGCATAACCACCAACACCTACTACGGCATCCGGTTGAAAACGGGTAAGGATACTCTTTGCCTGACGTAAACTTTTCAGCAGTTTGAACGGCAACAGGATGTTCTTCAACATATTGCTGCGGTTGAAACCTGCAATCTCCAATCCTTCGATGGGATAGCCTGCCTGCGGCACTTTCTCCATTTCCATTTTTCCTTTGGCGCCTACAAAAAGGATCTCCGTTTGCGGTTCCAGCTTGCGGAGCGCGTTTGCAATAGCAATGGCCGGGAAGATATGTCCTCCTGTACCGCCGCCTGCTATGATCACTTTGTATGCCAATGTCTTTTCTTCTTTTATGTTTTCTTTATGCGGCAACTGCCACATTGGTAACCTCTTTCTTTGAAGTTTCTTCTACACTTCTTGAAACACTCAGTATAATTCCGATGGCCAGGCTCGTAAAGATCACGGATGATCCTCCCATACTCACCAGTGGCAGGGTTAACCCTGTAACCGGTAGCAGGTGTACGTTTACGGCCATATGCATCAATGCCTGTATCACTAATGTAACACTCAGGCCTAATGCGAGGAATGCACCAAATGCGTATGGACAATTCTTGAATATTCTGATACTTCGTAAGAGCAGTACGAGATAAGCAATCAACACTAAAAAGGCGCCAAAGATACCATACTCCTCAAGAATAATCGCAAAAATAAAATCCGAATAAGGGTGCGGTAAGAAATTTCTTGCCGTACTATTACCTGGTCCTTTTCCTACTGTACCGCCACCTGCGATGGCAATGTTTGCCTGCTGTACCTGGTAGGGCACTTCATGTGCTTCGTCACTGGTAAAACTTTCTATCCTTTTCTTCCATGTTTCCGCACGCCCGTAACCTGTTAAACTTGCTACTGCGAACATCAGCACGATCAATATTATTGCGCCCCCTATCATGGATAACAAGAACTTCAGCGGTACACGGCCAATGAAACAAAGTAACATGCAACTGGCTCCTAAAAGCAATGCCGTACTCATGTTCGCGGGCATGATCAATGCACAGATCACACCAACCGGTATGATGATAGGCAGAAAGCCTTTTTTGAAGTCCGTGATCACCAACTGCTTGCGTGACAGTTGACGGCTCACGTACATGAACAAGGCCAGCTTCGCAATGTCTGAGGTCTGGAACGTGAGATTGATCACAGGCAGCCTGATCCAGCGGCTGGCTTCATTCAGATTGGAACCAAAAGCCAGTGTATAGATCAGCAGGGGGATGGACAGGATGAAACCTATCTGAGCCACCCTGGAGTAAATCGTATAATTCACCCGGTGCGCGAAATAGATGATCATAACACCCAGTATCAATACGGAGAGCTGCTTGAAAAGATAATACTCCGTATGACCGCTATAAACCCGATATGCCAAAGAGCCGGTTGAACTGTACACTGCCAACAAGCTTACTGCAGACAGGAAGAACACGATCGTCCAGATCACCTTATCACCTTTTGTCCTTTGAAGTAAGTTGTTCACGCTTGTTATTTATGGTTAAAGTTCTCTCACTGCTTCCTTAAACTGGCGGCCTCTCTCTTCATAGTTCTTGAAGAGGTCAAAGCTGGCGCAGGCAGGGGAGAGCAGTACTACATCTCCTTTGCTGGACATCTGGAAGGCAGCCGCTACGGCATCCTTCATATTGTCCGTATTCACCATTACTTCTATGTCTTTGGAAAGACCTTCATGGATGGGGCGGTTATCTACGCCCAGGCAAATGATGGCCTTCACTTTTTCACGTACCAGGTCACGGATGGCGCTGTAATCGTTGCCTTTATCCACACCGCCCATGATAAGTACTACCGGGCGTTCCATACTTTCCAATGCGAACCATACTGAATTCACGTTAGTAGCCTTGCTGTCGTTTATAAAGTCTACACCACGCACAGTGGCTACATATTCCATACGGTGCTCCAGGCTCTTGAATGAAGCCAGGCTTTCCCGGATCTTTTCTTTCCGGATATCCATTGTGCGACCTGCTATCCCTGCTGCCATTGAATTATACAAATTGTGCTTTCCTTTTAATGCCAGGTCATACATCGACATAATTACCGGCTCGTCTTTCACGTGAATATTCAATTGTTCGTTTTCTATAAATCCACCTTCTTTCAATGGTTCCATAATGCTAAAAGGTATTGGTTCTGAATAAATGGGTTTCGTTTCTAAATAATGCCTGATCTCTGGATCGTCTTTACAGTAAATGAAAAAATCCTCCTTCGTTTGATTCATGGCTATGCGGAATTTTGATGCCACATAGTTTTCCATTTTATAATCATAGCGGTCCAGATGGTCCGGTGTGATGTTCAGCAGGATGGCTACATCCGGTTTGAAATCACGTATGTCGTCCAGCTGGAAGCTGCTGATCTCTATAACATAATAGTCTGCCGGCTCTAAGGCTACCTGGCGGGCATAGCTGATGCCAATGTTACCAACCAGTGCGGCGTTAAGGCCGGCTGTTTTGAAAATGTGGTAAGTGAGCGCTGTTGTGGTGCTTTTACCGTTACTACCCGTGATGGCAATGATCTTTTTGTCCTTACTGAAGCGCCACGCAAATTCGATCTCTGAGATCACTGATACGCCACGCTCCCTCACTTTCTTCATCAACTCGGACTTTTCCGGTATACCCGGGCTTTTCACAATTTCATCTGCCTCCAGTATAATGTTCCAGGAGTGGTGCCCTTCTTCAAAAGGAATGTTATTCACCGCCAGCTCCTGTTTATAGATGTCTTTGATCTGACCGCCGTCCGAAACAAATACTTCAAATCCTTTTTGTTTTCCCAGCAATGCTGCACCTATTCCGCTTTCTCCAGCTCCCAGTATTACGAGTTTCATGGGCCTTATCTCATTTTTAAGGTAGCAATGGCAAATACCACACACATCACGGTCACAATCCAGAACCGCACGGAGATCTTACTTTCATGATACCCCAGCTTCTGATAATGGTGATGCAGGGGGCTCATTAAGAATACCCTTCTTCCTTCGCCATACTTCTTCTTCGTGTATTTGAAATAGGTCACCTGGATCAGTACGCTCAGGTTTTCTACCAGGAAAACACCACAGAAGATGGGGATGAGTAATTCTTTTCTCACAATAATGGCCAGTGATGCAATGATGCCTCCCAGTGCAAGGCTGCCCGTATCACCCATGAAAACCTGGGCAGGGAAAGCATTGTACCAGAGGAAACCCACACAGGCGCCTACCAGGGCTGCAATGAATATGGAGAGTTCACCGAGGTTGGGGATGTACATAATATTGAGGTACTCCGCAAACTTGATGTTACCGCTCACATAAGCAAAAATGCCAAGGCAGATCCCTATCACTGCCGAGACCCCTGTTGCTAATCCATCCAGCCCATCCGTGAGATTGGCTCCGTTGGACACGGCAACAATAATGATGATCACGATCAGGGTGTACAGGATGAATGTATATTTCTCCGCACCGGGTCCTATCCAGGAGATCAGTTTGGAATAATTGAACTCATGGTTCTTTACGAAAGGAATGGTAGTGATGGGTGTTTTAACGTCCACAAACTTTTGTCCATCCACGGTTATCCTTTCGGAACTGTTGATCACTCTTTCATTCGCCGGCATCTTTTTGCCGTTCATTACTTCTCGGGAGATCACTACGTTGTCATTGAAATAAAGCGTAAGCCCCACGATGAGCCCAAGCCCTATCTGCCCCAGTATTTTAAACCTCCCGGCAAGACCTTCCTTATTCTTTTTAAATACTTTAATATAGTCGTCAATAAACCCGATCAATCCCAGCCAGATGGTGCAAAGCAGGATGAGCAGGATGTATACATTCAATACCCGGGCAAAAAGGATAGTAGGGATCACGATGGCCGCCAGGATGATCAGGCCGCCCATGGTAGGAGTGCCTTTTTTGCTTACCTGTCCTTCCAGACCCAGATCACGGATCGTTTCGCCGATCTGTTTCTTTTGCAGGTACCGGACAATACGTTTACCAAAAAGCAAAGAGATCGCGAGTGACAGTAATAACGCCATCGTTACCCGGAAGGTGATGAATTGCCACATTCCGGTACCGGTGTAGTTAAATTCTGTTTTTAGATAATTGAATAAGTAGTATAACATATAAATGGATCGTGATCTCTGATTTATTTTTCTAACAACGCGAACATTTCCAGCAGCACCTGTTTATCGTCAAAAGGGTGTTTTACCCCATTGATCTCCTGGTATTTTTCATGACCTTTTCCGGCAATGAGGATGATATCTTCCTGCTTTGCAAAACTGCAGGCGGTTTTGATAGCTTCCTTACGATCGGAAATGGAGATGACCTTTTTACGTTGGTGTACACCAACACCTGCTTCCATCTGGCGGATGATCTCTCCCGGATCTTCAGAACGGGGATTATCCGAAGTGAAGATCACTTTGTCACTGTGTTCCGCAGCTACTTCTCCCATCACCGGGCGTTTGGTGGTATCCCTGTCTCCTCCGCAACCTACCACGGTAATGATCTGCTCATGACCCTGGCGGAGGTTTTTTATAGTAGCCAGCACATTGAGCAAAGCATCCGGTGTGTGGGCATAGTCCACAATACCGATCACACGTTGCTCTTTGGAAATGATATAATCAAAGCGGCCTTCAGCTCCTTTCAGATCGCTGAGTGCTGCCAGTACTTCATCTTTATCTTTGCCAGCCAGAACCGCTGCGCCATATACAGCCATGAGGTTATAGGCATTGAACTCTCCGATCAGGCGGAAGTGCACTTCTCTTTCTCCTACCAGCATCACCAGGCCCGTGATATTGTTTTCAATGATCTTGCCTTTAAAGTCTGCCATACTCCGCAGGCTGTAAGTAGCTTTGCGGGCTTTGGTATTTTGCAGCATCACGGGTCCGCGCTTATCATCCAGGTTGGTGATGGCAAAAGCATTATTGGGTAACTGATCAAAGAAAGATTTCTTTACACGGATATATTCATCAAAGGTTTTGTGATAGTCCAGGTGATCGTGCGTGATATTGGAAAAGATCCCGCCCGCGAACTTCAGTCCTGCTATCCGTTGCTGATGAATGGCATGGGAGCTTACTTCCATAAAAGCATAATCACAACCTTCTGCCACCATATCTGCCAGCAATGCATTCAGGCTGATAGGATCAGGTGTGGTATGGGTTGCCGGAACAATCCTGTCGCCTATCTGGTTCTGAACGGTAGATAACAGTCCGCAATGATGACCCATTTGTGTGAACAAACGGAACAGGAGGGTAGCAATGGTGGTTTTACCATTTGTACCCGTTACTCCTATCAATGTCAGTTTCTGAGAAGGATTGTCGAAGAAGTTGCCGGCCATTACGCCACCTGCCTGCGCACTATTGCTTACCTGTACATAACATACATCCGGGGAAATAGTGTCCGGCAGTGTTTCACAGATGACTGCTGAAGCACCCAGTGCAATTGCTTTGGAGATGAACTGATGCCCGTCTGCCGCAAAACCGCGAATGGCGATGAAAGCATCGCCTGTTTTGATCTGCCGTGAATCAATGCTCAAAGCGCGCACGGCAATATCATTATTGCCCTGCACCGCCAGGATGTTCACGTTATATAATATTTCCCGCAGCGTCTTCATCAACCGAGTTCTATTATGATTGTTTGTTCTTTTCCAATATTGGTTCCGCCGGGCAGGGATTGTGATGTAACTCTTCCTGCACCTTTGATCACTACCCTCAGCCCTGCATTTTCCAGCAGGTACAATGCATCTTTCAATCCCATTCCTTTCACATCAGGTACCTGGCCCTGGGTTTGCGACAAGGGTTCAAAGCTGAGTTTGTTGTTCTTCACATTTGTACTTACCCAGTTGGAGTTGTTGATCACTCCCTGCCAGGGTAAGTTCAATGCTGTTACTACACTGCGCCATTCACTTCCTTTGCCGCCTTTCATGGCCATGAGTGTGTCCAGTACGGAAACACCGTTTATAGGACGGGGTTTCTGAATAGCCAGCGCATACAATTTATCCGCTACTTCCCTGAACACAGGCCCAGCTACAGTTCCTCCATAGAACTTTGCAGCATGGGGTTTGTTTTTGATCACCACTACGCAGGTGAATTGCGGGTCGTCTGCAGGGAAATAACCTGCAAATGAAGACTGGTAGATCTTGTCCGCATATCCGCGGTTTCCGTTAGCTACCAGCGCTGTACCTGTTTTGCCGGCGATACGGTAGTAAGGTGTTTGCAGTTTTACTGCGGTACCATTCAGTACCACACCTTCCAGCATATCCTTCAGCTGAGCCAGTGTACGGGGAGAGCAGATGCTGTCCAGTACAACTGTGGGTTCAAACGATTTGACCGGTTTACCAAACTCCATAATGGCGTTCACGAGGTAAGGCCGCATCATCTTTCCGTTGTTAGCCACTGCATTATAAAGCATGGCTGTTTGCAGAGGGCTTTGTAATACTTCATATCCAAAAGCCATCCAGGGCAGGGTGCTGGCACTCCAGCTGCGGGAAGCGGTTGTTTTGATCACCGGTTTCCCTTCCCCTACAATGTCAATTCCAGTAGGTGTATCGAGGTGTAATCTTTTAAAGTGATTGGCGAACTCATTCGGGTTCTTATAATAATATTGGTAGGCCAGTTTTGCCATCCCTACGTTAGAACTTCTTTCGAATGCGCGTTTAATGGTTACCGTGGTAAGGTGATGTGGTTCGGAATCATACACCACTCTTTTACCTACCGGCCATCTGCCATAATTCAGGTCCACCATATTATTAGGTGTTACAAAGCCATCTTCCAGCACGGCGATCATGGTAGCCAGTTTGAAAGTAGAGCCCGGTTCTCCCACCTGCAGGGCATAGTTCAGATCTTCCCAATAGCTGCCATCCTTTTGACGGCCCAGGTTGGCAATGGCTTTGATCTTACCGGTTTTCACTTCCATGAGTATGCAGGTGCCGTGTTCTGCTTCGTTCTGCACCAGCATTTTCATGAGTGCGTTTTCAGCAATGTCCTGCATGTTCACATCCAGGGTGGTGATCACATCTTTTCCGTTTTCAGGTTCGATGTCAAACCCTTCCACAGGCATAAAAGTGTTGCCGGCAATGCGGCGCATGAGGCGTTTACCGGTAACGCCGTTCAGGCTTTCGTTATAAGTTCTTTCCAGTCCTACGTTCTGCGAATTTTCACGCGCAAGGCCAATCGTACGATTGGCCAGTAGTTTGAAAGGATTGATCCTTTTATTTTTAGTCTCAGCTATGAGCCCGCTTTTATTCCTTCCGAGCCGGAACATTGGAAAGGTCCGCAGTTCCTGGTAGTCATCGAATTTGATATCTCTTTTAAGAAGAAAGTAGCGGTCCTTATCCTTGTATCCTTCCTCGAGCAACTTCTTGTATGCATTTGCGGAACGATCCATGAACAGGGCCGCCAGGCGGACGGAGAGAGAGTCTATATTATCCTTGAAGATGTTGGCTTTCTTATCCATCAGCCCGTCTGCCTGAAAATCTATCCGGATGTCGAAGTAGGGGATGGAGGTAGAAAGCATACGCCCTTCTTCAGAATAGATCGTGCCACGGTCTGCATCCAGGTCCATATAGGAAGTATGCAGGCTGTCAGACATACTGCGCCAGTAATCGCCTTTCACATGTTGTATATAGAATACCTTGCCGAGGATAGCCACAGCAAAGATCCCCATGCCAATTAAGCACAGATAAGCTCGCCATAGTATGTCCTTTTTAATTTCCATTTGCCGGGTCAGGTATCAGTATCTTATGAATATTATTGTTGTTCCGCTTTTTCCGTTTTCACTTCAATGCGTTGCGGTGGTGCATTCAGTTCTTTCAATCCCAGCGGTTCCACGGCTTTGCTTACTTCACTTAATTTGCTCCGGAACATCAGTTCGCTTTTTACGCTCAGATATTCCCATTTCAGTTCTTTTATCTCTTTGCTGAGCTTGTTGATGCGGCGGACCTTTTTTTCTGCCAGATGGCTGTTGGCGATATACACCAGTGCCAATACTGCCAGGAAAAGGAGGAAGGGAAGGTTTTGCGTGATGAGCTGGTAGTTGATCCGCAGGCGCCATTCTCTTTTTGGCTCCTGTGGAAGTGCTTCCGCACCCGCTTCTTCATTCATATGCTTTTCTTCTTCCTGCAACACATTACAAGGTTTAGCAACAGTTTATTCTCAAAAAATCTTTTCTCAGTAACTAGGGGATAGGATGGAAGTAACCGGCGCTATTATACTTTTTCTGCGATCCTTAACTTGGCGCTTCTGCTCCGCGGATTTGCCTTCAATTCTGTTTCACTGGCTGTTACCGGTTTTTTTGTGACCGGTTTGAACAGCTTTGGCGGTGTTTCAAAAGCGTAGGGGTTATCGTCCGTGGCTTCAAAACTTCCGGTTTTCATATAATTCTTCACCAACCGGTCCTCCAGGGAATGGAAGGTGATCACTGCCAGTATACCTCCCGGCTTCAATACCTGTTGTGATTGTGTGAGCAGATCTTTCAATGCACCCAGCTCATCATTCACTTCTATCCGCAGGGCCTGGAAGACCTGGGCCAGGTATTTTGCAGGATTGCCTTTCACGATAGGCTGTATGAGAGATTTGAATTCAGTAATGGTGCGTAACGGATGCGCTTTCCGCAACTGTACAATCGTTTTTGCCAGGGTTTTGGAGTTGGTTACTTCTCCGTAATCCTGGAAGATCTGCAGGAGCCGTTGTTCAGAGTAGGTATGCAGAATGTCCGCAGCCGTTTTTGCATTACGGGTATCCATCCGCATATCCAGGTTTCCGTCAAAACGGGTGGAAAATCCCCTGGCACCTGTATCAAACTGATGAGAGGAAACACCCAGGTCTGCCAGTAATCCATCCGCATCCAAAGCTTTATGCAGTTTCATGAAGCGGTGGAGGTGACGGAAGTTTTCGCGGACAAAAGTGACCCTGTCATCGATGATCCGGTTACGGTAAGCATCCTCGTCCTGATCAAACACAATCAGTCTTCCCTGGGGCCCGAGTTTTTCCAGGATAGCCCTGGAGTGCCCGCCGCCGCCAAAAGTGACATCCACGTAAGTGCCATTGGGTTTGATCTGTAAATGCTCCACTACTTCATGAAGCAGAACGGGCAGGTGATACTGTGATGGTTCCATATGCGCCGCTTTACAATCCCAAATTTTGTCCCTCTCCGGTCATTACCTGTTGCGCTAAGCTGCTAAAGGCCTCCGGTGAAAAATTATCAAAGAACTCCTGGTATTTCGTTTTGTCCCAGATCTCAATCTTGTTGTTGGCAGCCGTCAGCACAATGTCCTTATCCAGCCCCGCATGAACCATCAGGTTCTTTGGGATGTTCAGCCGGCCTGCACTATCCAGCTCCAGAATGGTGGCCCCGTTGAGAAAATAGCGGCGGAATTCCCTAACTTTCGGATCAAAATCATTCAACTTGCCAATCCTCTCCTGTATAGGCTGCCATTCATTCATGGGGTACAAAGTCAGGCACTTTTCAAAGCCACGGTTCAGCACAAACTGGTTCCCTGCACTTTCTGCTATCTGCCGTTTAAATCCGGCAGGGAGCAGAAAACGCCCTTTCGCGTCCAGCGTTGCTTCATATTCACCTAAAAATCCTGTCATGCTTTGATCAGTAGCTAAAATCCTACTTTCTAACACAAAATAACACTTTTTCCCACTTTTAACCGAAAAAAGGGATTATATATTTTTTCCACAGGTTATTTGTGCCTGTTAGTCAGTGTTTCAAGGTTGTTTTCAGGGTGGGAGTGTGGATACTGTGAATATAAATGTGGATAAATTGTTGACAGGAGTCGCTTATCTGTGGATAAGCCCATTCTGTAGGCCTTAGACACTGATTTACACCATTTTTGCAAAATTTTAACTGCTCTTTCTCTGCCGTTAACAATATTTGCTTTTAATTCGTACCTTTGCGATTCTTTTTTATGAGGAAAATTCTCTTATACACTGGCCTTTTGGCATTTTTAGTTGGCGCTGTTTCCTGTAACAGGGAATTAAGGCGGATCGAAAAAAGTAACGATCTTGAAAAGAAACTGGCGTACGCTAATAAGATGTACGACAAGAAGAAGTACCAAATGGCGCAAACGCTGTATGAGGAACTGATTCCCATCTTTAAAGGCACCGAGAAGTTTGAAGATCTGTACTATAAGTACGCCTACTGCTCTTTCTACCTGAAAGACTATACACAGGCTACGTTCCATTTCAAGAACTACCTCGAAGCCCTGCCCAGCAGCCCAAGAGCGATGGAAGTGGACTATCAGCACGCCTACAGTTATTATAAGCTGTCTCCCAAGGTGCCGCTGGATCAAACCAACTCCATGAAGGCCATTGCAGCCATGCAGACCTTCATCAACTCATACCCCACTTCCCCTAAAGCGGCGGAAGCCAATGTGGTGATAGAGTTGTTACGCCGCAAGCTGGAGCAAAAGGACTATAACGCAGCCGAACTGTATTATAACCTGGGGCATTACAAAGCAGCAGGGGTTTCATTCAAAAGCCTCATGCGCGCTTACCCGGATTCTGAGAAAAGTGACGGTTACAAGTTCATGGCAATCAAATGCTATTACCAGTATGCCAAACAAAGCATACCTACCAAGCAAATGGAGCGTTATGAGACCGTGGTGACTGAATACCTGGAGTTTACAGACCGCTACCCGTCCAGCAAATTGAAGGACGATGCCGAAAAATATTATACCTTAGCAAAAAATAACATTAAAACGCTGGAAAATGAGCAAAATAAAGAGAAGTCTAACCAGTAGCATAAACCCTATGGTTGAAACAAGGAACACCACCGATATCAAAAATCGGACTGGTAACCTGTATGAATCTATTGCCATTATTGCCAAAAGGGCAAACCAGATCAATATTACTGTAAAGGAAGAACTGCATTCCAAACTGGAAGAGTTCGCCAGCCACACGGATAATCTGGAAGAAGTGCATGAGAACAAAGAGCAGATCGAAATATCCCGCTTCTACGAAAGACTGGCTAATTCTGCTATTCAGGCTACCAACGAGTTCCTGGATAACAAGATCTACTTCCGTAAAAACGATGACGATCTGTATAGCTGATCCCCTTCAGTTATCACGAAAAATATTAACTTCATAGCGGCAGAATAGATACATTCTGCCGCTTTTGTTTTACTACATGTTACAAGGGAAAAAGATTCTATTAGGTGTTACCGGCAGCATTGCAGCTTATAAAGCTGCCCTGTTGGTGCGTTTACTTGTAAAAGAAGGAGCACAGGTAAAAGTGCTCATGACCCCCGCTGCCACAGAATTTATTACGCCGCTCACTTTATCCACGCTCTCCAAACAGGAAGTAGGGGTAACCATCAGTGAGCATGGCAGCTGGAGTAACCATGTAATGCTGGGCCGCTGGGCGGATGTAATGTTGATTGCCCCCGCTTCTGCCAATATCATGGCCAAAATGGCCAACGGCATTACAGATAACCTGCTGCTGGCAGTTTACCTTTCTGCCACCTGCCCTGTATTATTTGCCCCTGCCATGGATGAGGATATGTGGTTTCATCCTGCCACCAGGGCCAATGTAGCTAAATTGATCTCTTACGGTCACCAGCAGCTACCCATTGAAAAAGGGGAACTGGCAAGTGGTTTATTCGGGGAAGGCAGAATGGCCGAGCCGGAAGCCATCATCGCTTATCTCCGTGATTTCTTCACAGAAGGGCAAAAGCCCCTGGCCGGCAAAACGGCCCTCGTATCTGCAGGCCCAACTCAGGAACCTCTAGACCCCGTTCGTTTTATCAGTAATCATTCCAGTGGAAAAATGGGCATAGCGCTTGCTGAAGCATTAGCAGAAGCGGGTGCAAAAGTGCAATTGGTTTTAGGGCCTACCCATCTTTCCACCCAGCATAACGGTGTTGTTACTACCCGTGTGGTAACGGCAGCGGATATGTTTAACAGCTGTATGGAACTTTCACCGAAAGCGGATATTATTGTAATGGCCGCTGCAGTGGCGGATTACAGGCCGAAAAATGTGGCAGATAAGAAAATGAAGAAGAAGGATGATGAGTTAAACATTGAACTGGAAAAAACAAAAGATATTGCCCGAACGCTGGGCAGCCAGAAGAAGAATGGCCAGCTATTGATAGGTTTTTCCCTCGAAACAAACAACGAGCGTGAGTTTGCGCTCAAGAAACTGCAGGACAAAAACCTGGATATGGTAGTGCTCAATTCCCTGAACGATGCCGGCGCCGGTTTCAATTACGATACAAACAAAGTACTGCTCTTGTCCCGGAATGGAAAAGAACAGGCACTGCCCCTGCAATCAAAACAGGAGGTGGCCCGAAATATAGTATTGGCTATAATCGACTTGCAACATGCTTAAATACCTGCTATCCTCCCTCTGCCTGTTCTGCTGTTTCAATGCAGGTGCCCAGGAATTGAGGGCCAATGTTTCTGTACAGGCCGCACAACTGAGCACGGGTACAGATAGGAAGATCTTCAATACCCTGCAAAGCGCCCTCGCAGAATTCCTCAATAACCGCCGCTGGACGGATGATGCATTCACCCCCGCTGAACGCATTGAGTGTAACTTTCTGCTGAACGTAACACAGGCACTGGGCAACAACACTTACAAGGCTTCCCTTACCATACAGGCCACCCGCCCGGTTTTTAATGCCGGATATACTACCAGCATCCTGAACACACAGGACAACAATATCGTGTTCAAATACATCGAATTCCAACCGCTGGAATTCAACGAACAGCGTATTGTGGCCAATGACCCGCTGGTATCCAATCTCACTGCCTCTCTTGCATATTATATCTATATCATACTGGGAATGGATTACGATTCTTTCTCCCCCCGTGGTGGCGACAACTTTTTCAAAAAAGCGCTGAACATTGTAAACAATGCGCCGGACGGGAAAGACATTTCCGGCTGGAAGGCTTTTGAGGGTAACCGTAACCGTTACTGGTTGCAGGATAACCTGCTGAATGTAAAGTTCAGCCGCTTTCATGATGTGATGTACCAGTATCACCGCCAGGGATTGGACCAGATGTATGAAGATGTGAATAAAGGAAGAGCTGCTGTAATGAACTGCCTGAATATGCTCGCGGGGATCCAGGAAGAAATGCCGAACTCCATGCTGCTGCAGGTTTTCTTTAATGCAAAAAGCGATGAGCTGCTGAAGATCTTTTCCAAAGCGCCTCCCCAGGAAAAAGTGAGGGCAGGACAGATCCTGGCCACACTGGATATACCAAATGCTAATAAATATCAACAATTAAGATAGATTCATGCGTAAGACGGCCGGAGTATTTTTACTCAGTTTGTTATTCGCCTGCGGACAGGCGGATCGTGTACCAAAGGATGTGCTGGCAAAGGATAAGATGAGAGACATCCTGCTGGATATGAATTATGCGGAAGTATACGGAAGGGACCAGGGAATAGATACCGTGCGGGTAGCTGATTCCATCCGCGAAGAAAATGTAAAACGTTACTACGTGCAGATCCTTCAACTGCATGGCATCAGCCGGGAAGAGTTTCAGCACAGCTATAAGTATTATGAACATCATCCGGACAAGCTGGAGGAAGTGTATAAAGAGATGCAGGAGATTGTGAAGCGGAAACGCGAAGTAGTGGATTCGCTGGAACGAAAAGAAGACGAGCGGAAAAACGGCATCCCCGGCAGAACCCGCAGAGACTCCCTCTACTGGCCTCGTGCGGATAGTATGATCCTGACTTTACCCTAATTAATTATAACACCAAAACATGAAGAAAGTAGTTGCTAACGCCGATGAAGCTATCGCCGACATACCCAACGGCGCTACCCTTATGCTCGGGGGCTTTGGCCTGTGCGGCATTCCGGAAAACTGCATTGCTGCCCTGGTCCGTAAAGGCATTCACACACTTACCTGTATCTCCAACAATGCCGGCGTGGATGAATTTGGACTGGGACTCTTACTGAAAACAAGACAGATTAAAAAGATGATGTCTTCCTACGTAGGGGAGAATGCAGAATTTGAAAGGCAATTGTTATCCGGAGAGCTGGAAGTAGACCTTATTCCCCAGGGAACATTAGCCACCCGGATTCAAATGGCTGGAATGGGCATCCCCGCCTTTTTTACCCCCGCAGGTTATGGAACGGAAATAGCAGAAGGAAAAGAAACCCGCAATTTTGATGGAAAGGATTATCTCATGGAGTTAGCCCTGCATGCGGATTTTGCTTTGGTGAAAGCCTGGAAGGGAGACACCATGGGCAACCTTGTTTTTAGAAAAACTACCAGGAACTTCAGCACCTCTATGGCAAAAGCCGGCAAAGTAACGATTGTGGAAGTGGAGCAGCTGGTGCAGCCGGGAGAACTCGATGCAGACGAGATCCATGTTGCGGGAATTTATGTACACCGCATTTTCCAGGGAAGCAATTATGAAAAGCGTATTGAACGCAAAACAGTGAAGATCTAAAATCAATTACAATGGCGCTCGACAAATACGGTATCGCTAAACGCATTGCACAGGAACTGCGGGATGGCATGTATGTGAACCTTGGGATTGGTATTCCTACACTCGTATCCAATTTTGTTCCTTCCGGCATCTCCATTATGCTGCAGTCTGAAAACGGCATGCTGGGTATGGGGCCTTACCCCCTGGAAGAAGATATAGATGCAGACCTGATCAATGCAGGTAAAGAAACAGTAACAGTATTACCCGGCGGCGCCTTTTTTGACTCTGCGGAAAGTTTTGGAATGATCCGTGCAGGAAAAGTTGACCTCACTGTACTGGGAGCTATGGAAGTATCAGACAACGGGGATATTGCCAACTGGAAGATCCCCGGAAAGATGGTGAAAGGAATGGGAGGTGCCATGGACCTGGTAGCTTCTGCCAAAAACATCATTGTGGCCATGATGCACACCAACCCAAAAGGGCAAAGCAAGTTACTACCCAAATGCACCTTGCCATTAACCGGGGTGCACTGTGTTAAAAAGATCGTCACGGAACTGGCTGTACTGGAAGTAACACCTGATGGCTTTAAGCTGTTGGAACGGGCACCGGGAGTACCGGTGGCTGAAATTGTAGCTAAAACAGCCGGCCGTTTGGTAGTGGAGGGAGAAATTCCTGAAATGGTAATATAATCGTAAATTAGGAGTATGCAATTGTGTTATAACGGAAAATTCGTGGCGAGTGACAAGCCATTGCTCACCGTGGATAATCGCAGTTTTCGCTATGGCGACGGATGTTTTGAAACGATGAAAGTCTATCAGGGGCAACTGTTGTTAGCAGATCTTCATTTTGAAAGACTGATAGCGAGTTTGCATATCCTGCACTTTCATATCCCTGCGCATTTTTCCAAAGAGTACTTCACTGGCCTGATACAGGAACTCTGCCGCATGAACGATGTGAGCATGCTGGCACGCGTAAGGCTTACCGTATGGCGCGCCGGTACTGGTTTGTACGACCCGGTTGATCATACCCCTCATTTCATTATCCAATGCTGGGAACTTCCTAAACACATCTTTGAACTGAACAACGCCGGCTTAAGGCTGGATGTTTATCCGGATGCTACAAAGTCCGGCGACAAGTTGTCCAACATAAAATCCAATAACTGCCTGCCCTACATCATGGGCGCATTATATGCCAAACAACAGCAGCTGAGTGAAGTATTGTTGTTGAACGCACGTGGCCGTGCTGCAGATACTACCATTGCCAATATCTTCGCGGTACAGAATGGTAAGATCTATACACCGCCACTCAGCGAAGGCTGTGTTTGCGGTGTGATGCGCAAATACTTACTGCAGGCTGATCTGCCTTTTAAGATCGAAGAAAAACCACTCACTATTTCAGACCTCCAGGATGCGGAAGAGATCTTTCTTACGAATGCTATTTACGGCATCAGGTGGGTAGGAACATTCCGCAAAGTGAGTTACGGAAATGCAACAGGCGCTATCCTGCATGAACTGTTGTATGAATCTATCTTATAATTATGGTTGTACTTTGCTGGCTCCGCCGCGATCTCAGGCTTTCAGACCAGGCAGCTTTGTATCATGCGCTACGCAGTGGTGTACCTGTTGTACCCGTTTTTGTTTTTGATACAAACATCCTGAATGATCTGGAGGACCGGGCAGATAGGCGATTACAATTCATTCACGATACACTCGGGCAATTACAACAACAACTAATACAAAGCGCCAGTACACTGGATGTTTTCTATGGCACGCCGGAAGAAGCCTTTGCATATTGGACCAAACGTTACAAAGTAAAAGCTGTTTTCACAAATCATGATTATGAACCCTATGCCCGTGAGCGGGATACCGCAATAGAAAAGCAATTGAAGACTTTAAACATTCCCTTTCATACTTACAAAGACCAGGTGATCTTTGAAAAGAATGAGGTGCTGAAGGATAACGGAGAACCATATACGGTATTTACGCCCTACAGCAAAAAGTGGAAAGCAAAGCTGAATGACTTCTACCTGAAACCTTACCCGGCAAAAGATAATTTTCACAAACAGCAACTCTTGCCAATCCCCTCTCTTAAAGACATGGGATTTGAAACAACAAACAACGATTTTCCTGAAACAAATACAGAAGATGCCCTCATCCGGCACTATGATAAAACAAGGGATTTTCCCGCTGTGGATGGTACATCCAGGCTAAGTGTGCATCTGCGTTTTGGCACTATCAGTATCAGGGCTTTAGCACAAAGGGCACATAAACTGAATGAAACATTTTTGAATGAATTGATCTGGCGCGATTTTTACCAGGCGATCCTATGGCATTTCCCGCAAGTGGTGCATCAGTCTTTCAGGAAAGAATATGATGCAATTGCATGGCGTAATAACGAAAATGAATTTCAGCGCTGGTGTGATGGTCAGACCGGCTATCCTATTGTAGATGCAGGGATGCGGGAACTGAATGCAACAGGGTATATGCATAATCGTGTGCGGATGATCGTAGCCAGTTTCCTGACCAAACATCTGCTGATAGACTGGCGCTGGGGGGAAGCATATTTTGCGAAGAAGTTACTCGATTATGATCTTGCTGCGAATAATGGCGGCTGGCAATGGGCGGCCGGCAGTGGTTGTGATGCTGCTCCTTATTTCCGGGTGTTCAATCCTACTCTGCAAACACAGAAGTTTGATAAGGGCTTGCAATACATTCATAAATGGGTGCCGGAAGTAGATGACCTCACTTATGTGTTGCCTGTTGTACAACATGAAGTTGCCCGTAAACGTGTGCTGGAAGTATATAGTAAGGCCTTGAAGAAATGAATACCCCCACAACTTAAAATATCACAAAGATCAGGCAACACTTAGCACTTTAAACTTCCTTATTTCCCCGCCATTTCCTTCAGCTTCTCCACCGCAATTCTTCCTTCTTCCCCCAGATCAAGACTGAATTGATTTACATAAAGATCAATATGCTGCCGCATCACCTGTTCATCCATTTCCTGCGCATGATCTGTTACATAAGATGATAATGCAGGATAACCGGAGAAAGCATGCTCAAGACTGGCATGGATCAATTCATCCACCTTTTGCTGCACCGCTTCCGGAAGATCTTTCCGGATAAAAATGCCACCCAGTGGAATAGGCTGTCCTGTTGTGGCTTCCCAGAATTCTCCCAGGTCTATCAGCTTTACCAACCCTTTCAACTGGTAAGTAAAACGGTTTTCATGAATGATCACACCGGCATCCACATCTCCATTTAAAACAGCGTTTTCTATGTCGGAAAACACCATTATTTTTTTACGCGCGGCACCCGGAAATGCAATGCTGAAAAGAAGATTAGCGGTTGTATTCTCTCCGGGAATAGCAATGCTGAGGTCTTTTATTTCGGTAAGAGGAATCTCTTTCCTGGCAATCAGCAATGGTCCGCAACCACGGCCCAATGCGCTACCACTGTTCAGCAGTCTGTATTTATCCGCTACTTTGAGTCCCGCTGCAAAGCTGAGCTTTGTAATATCCAGCTTCCCCTGGAAAGCCCATTGGTTCAGGGTTTCCACATCCTCCAACTTCGTTTCAAAACTAAATCCTTCCGTTCCTATTTTTTGATTCACCAGTGCATCGAAGATGAAGGTATCATTCGGGCAGGGTGAAAATCCTAATGTCAGACGCATGATCCAATTTATTTTATCTCCTGCAATAACGCACGGAGTGTATTATTCAGATTCGTTACAGCAAGTGGGATGTTCCATTTGCTTTTGTCCCGCACTTCCACATAATTGGAAATAGTGCGGAGTTGTAAAAAAGGGATCTTCTCCATCAAACAGCAATAATGAAAGGCGGCGCCTTCCATACTTTCAATATCAGGCTGGTATTTTTCTTCCAGCCGGGCAATCGTGGGAGCAGACCCGCTTACCATATTTACCGTAACCCCTCGTGCCCTGCGTAAATGTTGTGCAAACTTAGATGTATTGGGTAAATAATTATGTGTAAAAGGAGGCATATCAGTGTTCCAAAGCCCTATATCAAAAAGATCCTTATACTGATCATTATCCTCCACCCCCAAGTCTCCCAGTACTTCCTGTTCTATTACCACAGTTTCCCCGATAGGCCAGCTATGCTGGAAACTACCCGCAATACCCGCCTGTATGGCCAGATCCGGCCTTTTTTTTGCAAAATACTTACCGAGGTGATAGGCCGTACTGAACATCCCGATCCCTGTGATCACCACCTCCACCTCAATTTGTCCGTTTATTGTAACTTCTTCCTCCAGCCAGCTCATCAAAGGTTTGATCTCTGGCTGTGTAGCGGCTGTGACAAGTACTTTCATCCCGTAAAGGTACATTGCGCAACGGGTATCTCGTCTAATTGCGTTATTTTTGCAGAAATTTATTAGGAAATAAAATGATCTATTTAACGCGCGTGGAGCATTTTAATGCGGCACACAAGTTATTCAACCCGCATTGGAGCAAAGAACAGAACCTGGAAGTATTTGGCAAATGTGCAAATGACAACTGGCATGGGCATAACTATGACCTGCATGTAACCGTTAAAGGCAATCCTGACCCGGAAACAGGTTTCGTATTCAATGCCAAAACATTAGGCGTACTCATCAAAGACCTCATTATCGAGAAGATGGACCATAAAAACCTGAACCTGGACGTAGATTTCATGGCAGGTAAATTCACTTCTGCAGAGAATGTGGCCATCGCCATATGGGAACAACTGGAAAAGGCACTGCCGGAAACAGTTCAGTTACATTGTATTAAACTCCACGAAACTGCCAAGATCTACGTGGAGTACTTCGGAGGCAAATAAGCGATAACAAATACAGAACATGGCTTACAAGAAGGAAGAATCATTCGATGAGAAAGTTACATCCGGACTAATAGAAAATTACAGGGAAGCGATTGAATTGTTGGGAGAAGATCCGGAAAGGGAAGGGTTGCTCAAAACCCCGGAACGTATGGCAAAAGCCATGCAGTACCTCACACAGGGTTACGGCCTGGATGCTAAAGCTATCCTCAACGGCGCTAAGTTCACAGAGGCTTACAGCGAAATGGTGATTGTGAAGGATATTGAATTGTACTCGATGTGCGAACACCATATGCTACCTTTTTTCGGGAAAGCACATGTTGCGTACATCCCTAATGGTTATATCACTGGCCTGAGCAAAATTGCCAGGGTGGTGGATGTGTTCTCCCGCCGCATGCAGGTGCAGGAACGTTTAACACACCAGATCCTGGATGCGATCCAGGAAACACTGGAACCACAGGGCGTGGCAGTGGTGATCGAAGCACAACATCTTTGCATGATGATGCGCGGCGTATCCAAACAGAACTCTGTTACCACTACTTCCGCATTCAGCGGTCAGTTTGAACATGCTGCCACCCGTGCAGAATTCATGAAACTGATCAGCTCAGACCTCATCAGCAGAAGATAGAAACCATCTCAAAATTCCTATGGTTTAACCAGGCTAACTTTCAGTTGCTAGGTTAAACCATATTTTTTTACATATATTTGCTCGCTGATAATTAATGTAATACAAATCGTAACCAATGAAACACGCTTACGTTTTTCCAGGCCAGGGTTCCCAGTTCCAGGGAATGGGCAAAAGTTTTTACGACAATAATCCCAAAGCGAAATCTTTGTTCGAGAAAGCCAATGAAATTCTGGGTTTCCGCATTTCTGATATCATGTTCACCGGAACGGATGAAGACCTTAAACAGACCAAAGTAACGCAGCCCGCTGTGTTCCTGCATTCTGTGATCGGCTTCCTTTGCCTGGATAATCCAACACCAGCTATGACTGCCGGCCATTCCCTGGGAGAATTTTCTGCCCTGGTGGCCAATGGCACCCTGGCTTTTGAAGATGCACTGCGCCTGGTAGCCATCCGCGCCAATGCCATGCAAAAAGCCTGTGAAGCTACACCAAGCACCATGGCAGTTGTATTGGGACTGGAAGATGCTAAAGTAGAGGAGGTTTGTGCTACTATTACAGATGATGTGGTTGTACCGGCCAACTATAATTGCCCGGGCCAGCTGGTGATCTCCGGAACAGTTCCTGCAGTGGAACGTGCGATGGAACTCATGAAAGCAGCAGGTGCCAAAAGGGCTATGTTATTGCCTGTGGGTGGGGCTTTCCATTCTCCGTTAATGGCTCCTGCCCAGGCAGAGCTACAGGCAGCGATCGAAAAAATGACCTTTAATACGCCAACCTGCCCTGTTTACCAGAATGTGGTGGCAAAAGCAGTGTCTGATCCGGCAGAGATAAAAAAGAACCTGATCAGCCAGCTCACGGGAGCCGTTCGCTGGACGCAATGTGTGCAGGCCATGATAGCAGATGGTGCTCAACGTTTTACAGAGGTTGGGCCCGGTAAAGTATTGCAGGGGCTGATTGCCAAGATTGATAAGACAGCTGTTACAGACGGCATTTCCACAGGTTTGGAAGAAGCCGTGGCGAAATAATTAAAGATCCGGGGATGAACTTCCCCGGTTTTTTTTAGCTTTATCGAAAATATAATACCTATGCCGAAGTTTGTTTTAACCTGCCTGATTGTGTTAACAGGCCTCTCTTCTTTTGCACAACTGCAAGACGTTACTAACGCAGGAAATTCAACAGATAACATGATCCGGGTTACCGGAGCAAACAGAAGCCCCGCTTCAGGAGCTGGAGTAGAAATTGGATATGCCGATGGCAATGGTTTTATTCAGGGATATGATAGAGGAGCATTGCAATACCGGGATATTGGAATGTATGGGAAAGACATCCTGCTAAATCCTGTAACAGGGGCTATTATATTAAATGGTTTTACAAAACTCATCGGTACTGATGTTGCCGGCCAGAGAGATGCTTTGCGATTGATCAACAATACCGCTAACTATGGCAGTAAGATCAGCTTTTTGCAGGACCTCCCGCATGAAATAGGGAGTATGGCCATTTCACGCAATGGATATGAAGGCCGTTTCTTCCTTAATCTGGCTGATAATTCAGGCGTTTCCCAAAACAGGTTGTACATCAATGGTTCAAACGGAAATGTAGGGATTGGTTTAACCGGGCCTACTGCAAAACTCCACGTTTATTCAGCAGAATCAGCTACCAACGAAGGGAATTATGCTTTCATGATAACTCAGAATTCCAGCTATCTGGCATTAGGTGGCAACGAGGCTGTTGCACTTATTCAGTCTTACAACAGCAAGCCGCTTGTTATTAACAGAGACGGAAATAATGTCCTTTTTAATACAGGCGGAGGTAATGTAGGTATTGGAACATCTTATCCTCAGGAAAAACTTTCTGTAAATGGAACTATTCAGGCCAGAAAAGTAAAGGTGACAATAAGCCCGGCTGCATGGCCAGACTTTGTATTTGCACCAACTTATCAGCTTCCTTCCCTTATGCAGCTGGAGTCCTTTATCCAAAAAAATAAACATCTTCCGGAAATACCATCCGCTAAAGAAGTGAGTGAAAAAGGAATAGATCTTGGGGATAACCAGGCTAAATTGCTACAGAAAATAGAGGAGTTAACGCTTTATATGATAGAGCAAAATAAGCAGATCCAGGCACAACAGAAAAAACTGGCAGAACAGGAGGCCCGGCTTAGAAAGCTGGAAACCAATCAGTAGTGGTGACCTGTAACTTTTGGGACCCTATACCCGTTCTATGAACACAAACTAATCCCATGCGCGCAGCATTAGTCCTTACCTTATCAAGCTTTATCGCACTGTGTTCCTGCAGTAAATCAGACAAGTATGAAGAACGCTGGGTAGAAACCAGCCAGCGTGAAGAAGTGATTGTATTTAAACATGATGCACAACCTTCCTTACCCATGACCAATGCTGATGGAACGGAAGGCAGTTTCTTTTTTCAATCCCGCAAACTACCGGAATATGTAAGCCGCGCCAATGAATCCGGTATCTACTTTTATGCCATTGAGGGTGATAGCCTGTTGCTCAAAACCCGTCAGCAACGCTTCTATTTCAAAATGGCGGAAGATAAAAAGAGCTTCAGGATCGGCCGTTTCTTCGTGGATCCAGGTGGTCTTTCCTCAGAACTTATTTTTGAGAAACAGTAACATCAAACAGTAAACTCAATACTACCATTTCCTAGCTTCGATCAAACTTCGCTTTTTCGGGAAACAGTAAACTCAATACTACCGTTCCACCATTCCGGATCAAACTTTGCATTGTATTTTTTATAGAAATTAATAGCCGGTTCATTCCATTCCAATACCTGCCATACCATGCCTGAGAAGTTCTTTTCTTTCGCTTCTTCTATCAGCCTGTCAAACAACAACTTCCCCAATCCTTTACCCCTGGCGTTTTCAGACACAACCAGGTCTTCCAGGAACATGCGGCATCCTTTCCAGGTGGAATAACGGATATAATACAGCGCAATACCTTGCACCACGCCATCTACTTCTGCTACAAATGCCCACCATACGGGGTTCGGGCCAAACCCGCTTTCTTCAAAATGTTCCTGTGTAACCGTTACTTCCTGCGGCGCTTTTTCATATAAAGCCAGTTCCCGCACCAGTTCCATCATTCTTACACAATCTGTTCTTTCTGCTTTTCTGATAACTATACTCATGCTAAAGCCTGTTCGATGTCGTTTAAAATATCTGTTACTGCTTCAATGCCAACACTCACACGGATCAAACCATCCGTGATATCATACTTCTCCCGCAGTTCTTTTGGTACGCTGTAATGCGTCATGGATGCAGGATGGCATATTAGCGTGTCGCAGGTTCCCAGGGATACTGCACGCAGGCACATCTGCAAACGGTCAATGAAACGTTTTCCTGCTTCCAGTCCGTCTTTCAGCTCAAAGCTCAGCATAGCACCGGCATGTTTCATCTGGCGGGAAGCGATCATAAAATCCGGATGATCTGCAAGCCCGAGGTAATTCACCCTGGCCACTGCCGGATGCCCATCCAGGAAACCTGCTACTTCCATGGCATTATGGCAATGGCGTTCCATGCGTACTTCCAGTGTTTTGATGCCCTGTGTGAGCAGGAAAGAATCAAAAGGATTACTGTTGGCGCCCAGCATACGGGCCATTTTTTCTACCGGCCCTCTCATCATCTCAATATCCTTTCCTACCAATACACCGCCAATTGCAGTACCATGGCCATTGAGGAACTTGGTGGTGGAATGGAATACATAATCTGCACCATAAGCGAAAGGCTGTTGAAGATAGGGGGTAGCGAATGTATTATCTACGGCGGAGATCAGTTTGTATTGCTGCGCAAGCCCGCACAATGCTTCCAGGTCTACACACTTCAATGTAGGATTGGCGGGTGTTTCCAGGTACATCATCTTAATGGAGGGATCTGCTTTAATGATCTCTTCCGTTTTGTTGAGGTCCTGCATATCTATGAAGATGGTCTCAATACCCAATGGCGGCAATGTTTTCCGTAACATCTCATCTGTACCGCCGTACAATGAATAATGTGAGATCACTTTATCCCCTGCGGTAAGGTTCGAAAAGAACAAGGTGGAAAGCGCGCCCATACCGGATGCATGCAGTTTGGCCTTCAATGGCAGCGAAAGCCCGAAACCCTCCAGTGCTGCAATCTTTTCTTCCGCCTCCCGGAAATTAGGACTGTCCCAGCGCGTATAGATATAACCATCTTCTTTCCCGCTGAACCGGTGCATGCCCTGTTCTGCAGAATCATATACATAAGTGGAAGAAGCATATATGGGTGTAAGATGGGCATATTGCGGGTCCTGTTCATGCCCGGCATGAACACATACTGAACTGAAACCGGTAAGCGGAGCTTGTTTCATGGTTTGATTTTGTATTGTTTTCGGGTATTGATTATCTTGTTAATGTTTTATCGCTGTAAAAATAAGATTTAGATGAAGGATCTCCTACTAAGGTATGCGATGTATAATATCTGGGCTAACCAGCGGATCATTGTTTTACTGAATGGTTTAACGAAAGAGCAGCTGGACAAAGATCTTGGCAGCAGTTTCTCTTCCATGAGAAAAACCATTTACCATATATGGGATTCGGAGAGTGTCTGGTATCAGCGGTTACACCTGGCTGCGCAGGTTATTTTGCCAACAAGGGATTTTTCCGGGAGCTGGGAAGAATTTGTGCAGCTGTTCTCCCGGCAAAGCGAGTTGCTGAAAGATTTTATAGCAACAGCTTCGGATGCCAAGCTGGCGCATACCATTGAATATCATCATGCGGTGAGAGGCATTTGTAAATCGGCGGTGGAACATGTGATCCTGTCTGCGTTCAATCATTCCACCTATCACCGGGGCCAGCTGGTTACCATGCTGCGCCAGACGGGGATTACAAAGATACCGCAGACGGATTTTATAGAATATACAAGGATCAAAAAATAATCATCAGCATGCCATACGAAAGCGCGCCCCGACATTTAGTTGCGGTAGATTGTATCATCTTTGGTTTTGAGGACGGGAAACTGAAATTGCTCATTATCAAGAGAAAAGTAGCTCCTATGGAGGGGGCATGGTCTATGGTGGGAGGTTTTGTGCAGGAAGGTGAAAGTACCAATGATGCTGCTACCCGTGTGTTGCAACAAACAACGGGTATCCAGGATATTTATATGGACCAGCTGATGTGTTATGGTGATGTGGAAAGGGATTCCGGCGCAAGAGTAATATCAGTGGCCTATTATGCCCTGATCCGCATCAGTGAGCACGACCGTATCCTGGCCAATCAACATGGCGCACACTGGTTATCCCTTCACCAGATCCCGGAACTCATCTTTGATCATACACAAATGCTGAATGATGCCCTGGCCCGTTTGAGGGACAAGGCCCATTTCCACCCCATTGGCTTTGAGCTGCTGCCAGAGAAGTTCTCCCTGCCGCAACTGAGAAATTTATACGAAGAAATATACCAGCGTCCATTAGATAAACGTAACTTCAGGAAGAAGATACTGGCAATGGATATATTGGAAAAACTAGACGAAAAAGATAAGAGCACTTCTAAAAAAGGGGCACACCTTTACCGGTTCGACAAAAAGAAGTATAACGCCCTCACGGAGCATGGGCTGGTATTTGAGATTTAAGAAGGAGTCACGTTTTACATAGTAATTATTGAAACCCAGGGATGTGTTTGTTTCACCCGATATGGCACCCATATTCATTTTCCGTAGCAAATCTGCATCCGGTATATAAAGGTTATTATGTAATGTTGAATGCTCCTTAACAGACCCTGCCCCGCAAGCCCCCCTATTTTACCATTATAACCTAACTACGAAAGAAAATGGCCCGAATATGTATCGTAAGTACTGCTGCGCCAGGTTTGGCATCAGACATGAGGTATCCCGTGAAGAAGGGATCAATTTAAGGATCGTGAAACCTTATCCGGAATTCCGGATGGATACCCATAACGTCTACCGGTTTTACCTGACGCCCGGATATAAAGAAGGACAGAAGAAAGTTGTCAACCATATCAGCATCCGTTATTGCCCTTTCTGTGGCACAGACCTGTATGGGTTTTACCGCTCTGATTTTTACATTAACGAAGAACCCGGTTTCTTTTAAACCAGCCGGATAAAATTACAGGGCTACCCTCACCAGGAGTAGCCTTTTCTTATACCTGAGATAGGCTTGACATAGGCTTTACATAGGCTTAGAGTTTGTTACTCCTTCGGCAAAAGAAAAGGGGATGCTCCCTTCAGGAACATCCCCTTTTCACTATAGTTTTCTGTTAATTCTTGGAATCGTAAGCCCATTTCACATAGCAGGCCCCCCAGGTAAAACCACCACCAAAGGCAGCCAATACCAGGTTATCTCCTTTTTTCAGCCTGCTTTCCCAATCCCAGAGGCATAAAGGAATAGTGCCGGCTGTGGTATTACCATAACGCTGAATATTGATCATGATCTTTTCTTCCGGTAAACCCATTGCACTGGCAGTGGCGTTGATGATCCGGAGATTGGCCTGGTGTGGTACCAGCCAGGCAATGTCATCTGCGGTAAGGTGGTTACGTTCCATTACCCCACGGGCCGCGTCAGACATGTTTGCCACAGCATATTTGAACACTGTTTTACCTTCCTGGTATACATAGTGCTCACGGGCAGCTACGGTTTCCTGGGTGGCAGGGCGGCTGGAACCTCCTGCTTTCATGTTCAGGAACTCGCGGCCATGACCATCGCTTTTCAGGATGCTGTCAATTACCCCATAGCCTTCTGTGTTAGCCTCCAGCAATACACCACCGGCGCCATCGCCAAAAATGATGCAGGTTGCCCTGTCTGTATAGTCGATGATGGAGCTCATTTTATCTGCTCCAATGATCATTACTTTTTGATAGCGCCCGCTTTCAATGAACTTTGCACCGGTATCCAGTGCATACAGGAAGCCGGAGCAGGCTGCGCTGATATCAAACCCAAATGCATTTTTCGCACCGATCTTATCCGTTACCACGTTGGCTGTAGCCGGGAATACCATGTCCGGCGTTACGGTGGCCACTATCAGCAGGTCTATGTCTTCCGGGCTGATGCCTCTCTTTTTGCAAATTTCCAGGGCTACGGGTACGCATAACTCAGAAGTACCTTTCCCTTCGCCCTTCAGTATCCTCCTTTCTTTGATGCCGGTTCGGGTGGTGATCCATTCGTCTGTTGTTTCTACTAGTTTCTCTAATTCCTGGTTAGACAGTACATACTCGGGAACATACCCACCCACCGCCGTGATGGCGGCCGTTATTTTGCTCATAATATTTGGATAAGTTTAAAATGGGCGTAAAAGTACGACTTAAACGAATATTTCTATTTATGATTTAAATTTACCTCCTGATAAATTATTATGATTGCATATTTAAACGGCAAACTGGCTTATAAATCACCCACCCTCCTGCATCTGGATGTTAATGGAGTGGGGTACGAAGTTCAGATCAGCCTGCACACCTGGTCACAGATCCAGCATTTGGAAACCTGCAAATTGCTCACTTTCGTACATATCAAGGAAGACGCCCACACCATGTACGGCTTTTTTGATGATGCGGAACGCAGTATGTTCCTCCAATTGATCGGCGTTTCCGGCATTGGGGCCAGCACAGCCAGGATGATGCTCAGTTCCCTCCATCCGGAAGACATTCAGCGGGCCATCCTCATGGAAAATGAAAAAATGCTGGAAGGGGTAAAAGGAATAGGGGCTAAAACGGCCAAGCGCCTCATTCTTGAGCTGAAAGACAAAATGAAGAAACACGGTAAGGAGGATGTATTACATTTATCTGTAACTTCTCACAATACAATACAGGATGACGCGTTAAATGCTTTGGTAACCTTGGGTATTGCCCGTAATATGGCTGAGCAGGCAGTACAGAGGGTACTGAAAGCAGAGCCTCAATTAAATGAATTGGAGGTACTTATAAAGAAATCCCTCAAAAGTTTATAAATTTATAGTCCTTGACCTCTATAAAACCTAAGATCGCTTGCCAAGAAAGAATTACTATGGTGCTATTGCAGTAATAGGTGTTGTCTCTTTTATCATTGTGGAATCGGCCGCCAGACCAAGAAATAGTTCGGGAAATACCTATAAAAGTAATAGTGAGATTGCGGTTAACCGGAAAACTGATATCGCGAAGCCAGATACTACTGCGAAGCCTGACACGCTGAAATTCCCCATCCGTGACCGGAGGGGCAGCGCTGTGACCGACCCCGTGAAGAATGCGATCGATCTGAAAGATCCCGCTCTCATCAGAAAAGAGGTTGAATACGACCCCGTTACAAAACAATATATCGTTACGGAAAAGATCGGCAGCCAAAACTACCGGCAGCCTACCGTGATGAGCTTTGCCGATTTTTACCGCCTCCAGGCACAACAAAGCGAACAGGATTACTGGCAAAAAAGGGCCAATACCATCGGTAACCTCAACCAAAGGACTACCGCTCCCCAGTTATATTATGGTGATAAATTGTTCGACCGGGTTTTCGGGGGGACCAAAGTGGATATTAAACCACAGGGATCACTGGGACTTACTTTTGGTTACCAGGGGCAGAACGTAAAGAACCCCGTGCTGGTGGAACGGGCCCGTAAGAACGGAGGTTTCGATTTCGACATAGATATTAATATGAACGTGACCGGGAAGATCGGGGAGAAGCTGAAGCTGATCACCAATTATAATACCCAGTCCACCTTCGACTTTGAAAACCAGGTAAAACTGGAATATACCGGCTACCAGGATGAGATCATTAAAAAAATAGAAGCGGGTAACGTAAGTTTTCCGCTCAGCAGCTCCCTGATCTCCGGGGTGCAATCCCTTTTTGGGGTCAAAACCCAGTTGCAATTTGGCCGCCTCACGGTAACCAGTGTACTGAGTAATCAAAAATCCCAAAAGCAGAACATGGTGCTGCGGGGAGGAAACAGTATCCAGGATTTTACTATCAAAGCAGATGAATACGAAGACAACCGGCACTTCCTGATGGGCCAGTTCTTCCGCGATACCTTTAATTATGCCATGGCCACCCTGCCCGTTATCCGTACCCAAACGAATATCATCCGGGTGGAAGTTTGGGTGACCAATAAAACAGGGGCCACCACAGATACAAGGGATATCGTAGGTCTGATGGACCTTGGAGAATTCCGTCCTTTTAATACCAGCCTTACTGTTACCACTTCAGACCGTAAGCCCAACAACGGAACCAATATCCTCTATTCCAACCTGGTAAGCGATCCCGGGGCCAGGAATTCAGGGACTGTGGTAAGCCGCCTGTTGGCAATGGGCCTGCAACCGGTGCAGGAGTTTGAAAAAACTTTTGCCCGTAAACTGGATTCTGCGGATTACGTAGTGAACCGTCAATTGGGTTTCATTTCGCTCAACCAGCAATTGCAGCCGGATGAGGTATTGGCCGTAGCGTATCAGTATTCTTATAATGGCCGTGTTTACCAAGTGGGTGAGTTTTCACAGGATGTACCGCCAGACCAGAATAATTCCGCCAACCAGCGGATCCTGTTCCTGAAACTCCTCAAAGCTACATCCGCCCGTCCCGCATTACCTATCTGGGACCTGATGATGAAAAACATCTACGCCACCAACGCCTTCCAGATCAACCGGCAGGATTTTAAACTGGATGTTTTATTCAAAGACCCGGGTACCGGAACAGGAGTAGGAGACAGGGTGCCGAGTGAAAAAAGATACCTCCCCGATGCCAAAGGCCAGTTTGCAGGCGCACCGATCATTACCATCCTCAACCTGGACAGGCTCAACAACCAGAACGACCCCCAACCGGATGGGGTGTTCGATTACGTGGAAGGATATACGATCAACTCCATGAACGGGAAGGTGATCTTCCCCGTGCTGGAACCTTTCTCGGAAGGCCTGCGGAGAGCATTTGAGGGAGATCCCGTACTGGAAAAACAATATCTCTACCCCATGCTGTACGACTCCATCAAAGTGATCGCACAGCAATTCCCGAACCTGAACAGGTACATCCTCAAAGGTTCCTATAAATCTTCCAACTCTTCTGAAATTTCACTGAACGCTTATAACATCCCTCCAGGTTCTGTAACTGTTACAGCCGGTGGCCAGATGTTGCGCGAGAACGTGGATTTCATTATCGATTATAACCTGGGCCGGATCAAGATCATCAACGGAGGTGTATTGAGTTCAGGTGTTCCCATCAATGTGCAGTTTGAAAATAATGCCCTCTTCGGTCAACAGGTCCGTAACTACATGGGTACGCGCCTGGATTATTTTGTGAACGATAAATTGAACATTGGTGGTACGGTAGTAAGAATGAGTGAAAGACCTTACTACCAGAAAGTGAATTATGGGGATGACCCGATCAAGAATACCGTAGTGGGGCTGGATGCAAACTATGTTTCAGAATGGCGCGGCCTTACCCGCATGCTGGATAAATTACCCAACTTCCAATCCACCCGCCCTGCCACCATTAATTTCACAGGAGAGGTGGCCCGTTTATTCCCAGGCCACAGCAAACTCGTGAATGCAGCCGGTAGCAAACAGGGGCAGGTAATGATAGACGATTTTGAAGGAGCACGCAACGGATATGATCTCAAATTCCCTTCTACCAGCTGGGCTTTGGCTTCTACACCCAGAGATGCTACGGATGCAAACGGTAATATCCTTTTCCCCGAAGCTGCTTTAAATGATACACTGCCTTATGGCCGCAACAGGGCATTACTGGCCTGGTATATTATTGAACCTACTTTACAGATCCCGAACTCACCGAATCTGCCACCAGGCGTAGGCCCATCACAAAGTGATCCGCGTACCCGCCTCGTTTACCAGAAAGATGTGTTCCCGAACCGTTCCACAGATTTCGGCCAGAGCCAGTTAAGTACTTTGGACCTTGCTTATTATCCGGAAGAAAAAGGGCCTTACAACTTTGAATCCTCACCGCTGGCATTGTTCCCGAACGGCAGGTTGCGTAACCCAAGGTCCCGCTGGGGAGGTATGATGCGCGCCATCGATAACAGTGACTTTGAAACGGCGAATATTGAGTTCATCGAATTCTGGATCCAGGATCCTTTCATCACCAATCAAACCAGCACAGGCGGTCAGTTATATTTCAACTTAGGTAACGTTTCTGAAGATGTACTGAAGGATTCCCGGAAAGCTTTTGAGAACGGATTACCTAATCCAATAACAGACAGGAACAAACTGGACTCCAGCCGCTGGGGCCGTGTTCCCAAATTCCAGCAGCAGATCACGCAGGCTTTCGATAACGACCCCGCCATCCGCCGTTACCAGGATGTTGGTTTCGATGGTTTGCTGGATGATGATGAACAACATTTCCGCGCTGCCTATCTGAACGATCTCTTAGCCGTTTTCGGCGCCAGTTCTGATGCTTACCGCAATGCCATAAAAGATCCTTCCAACGATAATTACAAATGGTACCGTCATGGAGATTATGATGCGGCGCCAAACCCTACCGGTGGAAAAGGTACCGGCATCCTGGGAAGGTATAAATATATTAACGGGCCGGAAGGCAACTCCCCGGTTTCTGATAATAACTCACAGTTCTCACAGGCTGCTACCAACTATCCTGAATCAGAAGACCTGAACAGGGATAACACCATGAACGAAACGGAAGAGTACTTCCAGTACCGGGTGAACATTACACCCAATATGCAGGTGGGTAGCAATTACCTGGTGGACAAATTTACCACCACGGTACAGTACCCTGATAATTCCACACATGATGAAGTATGGTACCAGTTCAAAGTACCTGTGAACCAGTACGACAGAAAAGTGGGTAATATCCCGGATTTCAAATCCATCCGTTTCATGCGGATGTTCCTCACCGGCTTTGAAGATTCCGTTGTGCTGCGTTTTGCAAAACTGGACCTCGTACGTAACCAATGGCGCCGTTACCTGTATGAACTGAAACCAGGTGATCCTATCCCGGTAGATCAAACAACAGCTTTCAATGCGTCCGCCGTGAACATTGAAGAGAACTCCCGCCGCAAACCTATTCCTTATGTACTGCCTCCCGGTATCCTGCGTCAGAATACCCTGAGTACAAATAATACAAACATCCTGCTCAATGAACAATCCCTGTCCGCACAGATCTGCGATCTGAAAGATGGTGATACAAGGGCATTGTATAAAAACCTGAACCTGGACCTTCGTCAATATAGCCGCATCCAGATGTTCATACACGCGGAAGCCGTAAACGTTCCCACTTCTTTAAAGGATAATGATCTGCAGGCGATCGTGCGGGTGGGTAGTGACTTTACAGAGAACTACTACGAATACCGCATTCCGTTGAAAGTAACGCCTTGGAATTCTACTACGGAAGCTGCCATATGGCCTGATCTCAACAACCTCGATCTTCAGCTGGACCGTTTCAGCCAGTTGAAACAGAAACGTAATAATGATGGAGCATCTCCATTGATCCCATACGTACAGGCAGATGGTAATAACTTCATTGCTATTATGGGTAATCCAAGTTTAGGGGATGTACGCAGTATCATGATCGGTGTATTGAATCCACAGAATGATGGGATGCCACTATGTACGGAAGTATGGTTCAATGAACTGCGCCTCACCGGTTTGGATGAAAAAGGCGGTTATGCTGCTTTAGCACGGATGGACCTGCAACTGGCAGACCTGGGTTCTGTTACCTTCAGCGGTAATATGCATACCGCAGGTTTTGGAGGAATTGATCAGCGGGTGAATGAACGTTTCCGTGATAACTACCTGCAATATGATGTAGCCACGAATCTTGATCTTGGAAAATTATTGCCAAAACGTACCGGCATCACGGTTCCGGTTTACGCAGGATATTCTCAAACCGTGAGCAATCCGGAATATGATCCATATGATCTGGACATCAAACTGAAAGATAAACTGGCACTGGCGAGAGATAAAGAACAAAGGGATTCTATCCGTAAGAATGCACAGGATTTTACCTCTATCACCAGTCTCAACTTTACCAATGTGCGTAAAATGGCAGTTGGTAAATCGAAGAGCCGCCTCTGGGATATTGAGAACTTTGATATCAGCTACTCCTATTCACAGATCAACCGGCACAACCCTGTTATCCAGAGTGATGTGCTCACCCGTCACCGTGGTGGTTTAGGTTACAACTTTGCAGGAACACCTAAGTTCATTGAACCGTTCAGGAAACTGATCAAGAGTAAATCTCCCTGGTTTGGTTTGGTGAAAGAATTCAACTTTAACTACATTCCTTCTATCATCAGCTTCCGTGCAGATGTGACCAGGCAGTTTGGTGCAACCCGCATGCGTAACGTAGGTGGCGGACCATTCCTTTTACAGGAAACATACGATAAGTATTTCACCTTCGACCGTTACTATATCTTCAAACTGGACATCAGCCGTAACCTGTCCCTCGATTTCAATGCCACCAATATGGCACGCATCGATGAACCAACAGGCCGTATCAATACCGGGCCAAAGAAAGATAGTGTGCGTAATAACTTCTTCAAGTTAGGCCGTACCACCAACTATTTCCACAATGCCACCATTACGTATACATTGCCTACTGCAAAATTCCCGCTCCTGAGCTGGACGAACGTAGCCGTAAGTTATGGAACAGAATACAGGTGGATAGGCGCATCCCGCCTGGCAATGTACCTTGGTAACGCCATTGAGAACTCTCATCAGAAAATGGTGAATGCCGAATTGAAGTTCACAGACCTCTATAATAAGAGTAAATGGCTGAGGAAGATGAATGCTTCTTCCGGTAGCGATTTTGTACAGCCGCCGATCATGAACAATGCTGCTGCACCAAAAGCAGCACCAAAAGCAGCTGAAGAAGATGCGCAGGTATCAGGTTTCGTAAAAGCACTGATGCGTGTAGCCATGTCTTTAAAGAGAGCAACGATCAACTACTCAGAAAACGCCGGTACCCGTTTACCCGGTTACCTGGATAGTACGAAACTGATAGGGATGAACTTTGCATCTATGGCTCCGGGTCTTCCATTTGTATTCGGTTACCAGCCTGATAAGAAATGGATGGACGACTTCTCGAAGAAAGGTCTCCTTTCCCGCGACACCCTTTTCAATATCCAGTTCCAACAACAGTTCACGCAAAAGCTGGATGTACAGGTGAACCTTGAGCCGGTACGCGATCTGCGGATAGACCTCAATCTCACCAAGTCATTCACAAAAACGCACTCTGAACTCTATAAGGATACCATCGGTAATGGTGCTTTCGGTCACCTCAATCCATATGATGCCGGTGGTTTTGAAATAACTTTCATTGCCATTAAAACCATGTGGGGTAAGATCAATACAGAGAATGGTGTATCTACCACTTTCAAGGATTTTGAGTCTTACCGTAAGATCATCTCTGCCCGTTTAGGTAAAGAGAACCCTTATAATGGTGGAGGTTCCGTACCTGAATTTGATCCTAAAGATCCGGAGTACCGTTATGGTTATGGCCGCTATGCGCAGGATGTACTGATCCCTGCATTCCTGGCAGCTTACACCGGTAAGAGCCCTGAAACCATCGGTTTGTTGAAACAGGGCGCAACCAACGTAAGATCCAATCCGTTCAAGAACATCCTGCCAAGACCTAACTGGCGGATCACTTATAATGGATTGAGCAGGGTGAAACCATTCACAGATTTCCTGACCAACTTCACTTTAACACATGCATACGTAGGAGCCCTCAGCATGAACTCCTACAATACCGCATTGATGTTCTATGATCCATTGCTGTTAGGTTATCCGGCCTTCCGCGACTCTGTTTCCGGTAATTACGTACCTTACTTCCTGCTGCCGAACATGACCATTACGGAACAGTTTGCACCATTGCTGGAAGCAGATATGACCTTTACCAACAGCCTGAACGTGCGCCTGGGCTTCAAACGCAGCCGTACACTGAGTCTTAGCCTGATCGATTACCAGTTGAGTGAAATGCGTTCCAGCGAAATAACCATGGGCGCAGGATACCGTGTTCGCGGATTCCCGCTGCCATTCAAAGTTGGCAAAGATGGCGGTAACCGTCTGGAAAACGACCTCAACTTCCGCCTGGACCTGAGTTTCCGTGACGATAAAACCGTGAACAACCGTTTGGATGCTGACCTGGTGATCCCCACCAGCGGTCAGAAAGTGATCGGTATTCAGCCTACAATAGACTATGTGGTGAACAACCGCTTAAATATCAAGTTCTTCTATGACCGCCGTCAGACCATTCCGGTGATCTCTACAGCCTACCCGATCACCACTACCCGCGGAGGTTTGACGTTACGGTTCATGCTCGCACAATAATATTCCAGGGGGCCCGGCAACACCGGGTCCCCGTTTTTGGTGATGATGAAAATCATTGTATAAGTCTGGTTAATCCCTACATTTGCGTATTCTTCTCATGAAATACGTATTCGTCATAATCACTTTAACAAGCCTTATGCTGCAAACATTCAGCAAGGGGCTGGTATTGGCGGAATTCATGATGAACAGGGATTACATTGCTAAAGTGCTGTGTATTAACAAAGCCAAACCCCAGCTGGCCTGCCATGGTCAGTGTCAGCTGATGAAGCAGATGGAGAAGGAAACGAAGAAAGAACAGAACGGCAATGCCCTGAAAGATAAGTACGAAGTGGTTTTCGCAGTGATCAACACTTCATTCCATCTCAGCCCTTCCATAGCTGTTAAAGAACTCTTTACCGCTTATAATGGCGGCGCACACCGCGATCCCCTTCATGCGGTATTTCACCCACCTCAGGCCTGATTACGGGCAATTCAAACATCTTCAACTTACCTGGGCCCCGGGTATAATGCATCTTTGCATCCATAAAGCGTGCCCTGCTGGCAACGCATAGTAACCCCAATACGTACAAGCTAAAAGCTAAAACATGCTTCGCATTTTTATACTTTTTTTATTAACCCTTCCCTGCATACCCACCGCCGCCCAAATGCAACTACAGGGCCGGGTAATTGATGCGCAAACAAGGGAAGCACTCCCCGGTGTTACCATCCAGTGCAATGCCAACGGCTGCACAACAGATGCGCAGGGGAGGTTCACACTCTCAGAACCACACCTGATCGATTCTATACAGGTATCATATATTGGCTATGTTGCTAAACGCATGCCCGCCGCACAAAAAGGAGAGATGGTCATTTACATGGAACCGCTTTCCACCCGTTTAAATGAAGTGATTGTTACTGCCGGAAGGGATAAACAGTTCCGCACGGAAGCACCGATCGCTATCAGTGCTATCTCCACCCAGCAGCTCAAAGAAACAAAAGCTACTTCACTGGAACAGGTATTGAACAAAGTGAGCGGCGTGTACATGGTAGACCTCGGAAATGAACAACATACCATGGCTATCCGCCAGCCCATTGGTTATCGCAGTCTTTTCCTCTACCTGGAAGATGGTATTCCCATCCGCACCACGGGAGACTTTAACCACAATGCACTCATTGAAATAAATATGGCTGCGCTGAAAACAATAGAAGTGATCCGCGGCCCGGCCTCATCTTTATATGGCAGCGAAGCTGTTGGTGGCGCCGTGAACTTCATCACATTATCTCCTACTTTATTACCTACAGCCAAAGTGCAGGCGGAAATGAGCAACTGGGGATACAAACGCACAGACTTCAGCATATCTGGCACTAAAGGCAAACTGGGCGTGATCCTGGGAGGTTATTATGCCAATCAGCACAACGGATATATTGAACATAGCGACTTCCACAAATTGGCACTCACCTTAAAAACCGAATACAAGATCAACGACCGCACTACCTGGACGAACGGGATCTCTCTGGTAGATTACCAAACAGATCAGACAGGCGGGGTAGACAGCACCAACTTCTTCTCCAAAAACTACAAAAGCTTTCACACCTTCTCTTACAGGATGGTAAAAGCTTTCAGGGTGCGCAGCACTTTGGAGCATCAGTGGAATGCCAATAACTTCACCAGTTTCACAGCCTTCTATCGCCATAATGAAATAGGGCAGAACCCTTTCTATGCCATCAAAACCACCAACAATCCCTTAAAGGCCCGCGGTGAAATAAACAGTGATGCTTTTCAGAGTTATGGTCTGCTCATACAGCATAAGAAACGTTTCAGCTGGAAGAATGCTTCGCTGATAACCGGGTTCAGTGCAGATTACAGCCCCGCAGAATATTTTGCTAACTATATTGATGTTGACAGAGATGCGGCCGGATATTTTACCGGTTACACCCCAACAGATTCCGTATTAACGGATTACCATGCCGGTTTATTAAATACAGCCTTGTATGCGCAGGCTGAGATGAGCCCCATAGCGCACATGAAAGTAATTGCCGCATTGCGTTACGACAGGATGGATTACAATTTTGATAATCATCTTCCTCCTTCCGCTTTTACTGGTTCTCCCGATGAACGTAATTACTTTCATGCCTGGACGCCTAAGCTGGGATTGACGTACGATTTTGGTCAGGACCGTGGATTGTACGCCAATTACAGCGTGGGTTTTGCACCTCCTAATATCTCGGAACTCTATCGCGGTGTAAAAGTACCCACCCTTAGATCTGCCACATACAACAACTACGAGATCGGCGGATGGTTCTCTTTCGCAAAGAACAAAGGATATGTGGATGTGAGCCTTTACCGCATGGATGGTACAAATGAAATAGTAAGTGTACGTTTGCCGGATGGTTCTTCCGAAAATCAGAATGCCGGTAAAACCCGCCACAGCGGAGTAGAATGGAACCTGCGTTATGCACCTGTTCCTTCCATCCTTTTCCGTACCGGTGGCACTTATGCCGTACATGATTTTGTGGCGTATGAAGACAAGGGGAAACAGTTCGGCGGTAACCGCATGAATGGTGCCCCCGCTGTGATCACCAATACAGAGATCACCTGGAAACCTGCTTTCCTGAAAGGATTCCGCACTGGACTGGAATGGCAGCACGTGGGTAAATACTTTATGGACCCGGCGAATACAGAAGAATATGGAGGGTATGATCTGCTGAATGCCCGCGTGGGATATAGTATCGGGGGCTTTGAATGCTGGCTGAACTGCCGCAACGTGGCAGATGTAATGTATGCTGTAACTGTAGATAAAAGTGCCTTTGGCAAAAGTTACCGCCCCGGCCCGAATAGAACTTTTAATGTTGGAGTGGCTTATACCTTCAGCGCAAAAAAATAAACATGAGATATTGGTTGATAGGATTGCTTTTCTTAGCAGCATGTGATACAAAAACAACATCATTTACAGAAGGAAAAGAACTGGTGTTATCAGATACTTCCCGCGATGCCTCCTGTACTTATATGACGCGCAATGCACAAGGACAGATCGTAGTAAGCTGGGTGGAAAATGAGCAGTTATACTATGCCGTTTCCCCGGATGAAGGCCTGACGTTTTCAAAAGGAAAGCTGATCCCTGCCACAGCTGGCATCCAGGCACACGCAGAGAACATGCCTAAAATGGTATTCAGGCCTAATGGTGAAGTAATAGCCATGTATGGCATACAAAGCGGTGACCCGCGCAATAAATATGCAGGCAAAGTATATTACACCCGATCCACTGATGCCGGTGAAAACTGGCTGCCTGCACAACCTTTGGTAACAGATACTGCCAGTTATGATCAGCGCTATTTTGATATGGCCTTACTGCCTTCCGGCGAAGCGGTTACCATATGGCTGGATAACCGGAAGAACGATACAAAAGAAGGTTCAACTTTATACATCGCCACTACCGGCAAAGAACCAGGCTTCCAGAAAGAAAGGCAGATTGCACAAACGGTTTGCCAATGCTGCCGTACTGCCTTGTATGTAGACGCTGATGGCGGATTACATGCAACATTCAGAGACATCATCAATGATACGATCCGGGATATGGTACATATTGTATCTGCAGATGGCGGTGCTACTTTTTCCCCGCCTGTACGGATCAGCGCAGATAACTGGGCTATCAATGGTTGTCCGCATACGGGGCCTGCATTAGTGAAGAATGCGCAGGGCCTGCACTTTGCGTGGTTCACCATGGGAGGAGGGCAAGGCGTTTTCTATTGCCAATCCCCTGATAACGGTATCACCTACACGCGGAGAGAAAGTATCAGTGCATTGCCTACTGCCAAACATCCACAACTGGCTGCCTTGAAGAATGGAGACCTTGCTTTGGTATGGGACGAAGCAGTAGATACCAGCGGCAGCAGGATCGGGATTCAGCACAAAGCAGGTAACGGTGAAAAGATTGCTGCCGGGTTTATTACACCGGCAGGTGTTTATGCTAACTTCCCGGTGTTGAAAACGGTTGGGGAAGGCAAGGTGTTAGTGGCGTATAAAAAAGTGAAAGGGAAACGGGAACAAGTGTGTGTACAGTTAGTGACGCTGTAGCTATTGAGCAGCCAGTTCCTGTGTCCAGAAATTCTTATACAGGGCAACGGCGGTTTCGTTCACTTTAGGGTTCATCATGGCTTTACAGTGTACGACACTGCCCATCAATCCTTTAACAAGTGTAACCTCTGTTAATATCCCCAGCGCTAAGTTTTCTTCATATGCTTTCCATTTATAGCCCATTGCTGCGATCCGGCTTCCCGGGCTGCTGCCATTCCTGCCCGCATGGCTAAAATAACCGCTGTCACTCATCTCTTTGCTATGCAGCCAGGAAGCTCTTTCCAGGTTTTTATTCCAGGTGAGGGGAACAGCCGGCGCCATAAAGGTGTCTCCGCAGTTGCAACCTTTGCTTCTGTAATCATTGATCAGTTCAAGCAATAGTGCTTTGTTCACAGGATTGTCGAATGCAAATGCTGTATCCGCTATCGCTGTAGCAACTTTTGCCGGAGGGTTCATTATTGTTAATGGTTCTTTGGAACAACCAGCCAGTATAAATAACATTAACACAGGGATCGTACATCTCATCAGATTTATTATTTAATTGGCAGTAAAGGTAGGAAGGATGACATCTTTAAATGATGACGTCAGGCAACGGGGGGAATGAGTTTTGTGCTGAATTGTTCTGATGAGAACGGGGATTTCAGATGATGGTGATCATCAATACCGGTGATAGGGATTGGAAACAGCTTAAATTAATTCCAGTTTCTTTCTGTCTGTAATATAGATCCGTCCTTCTTTTATGTTGATAATTTTTTCATCCCTGAAATCTCCCAGGGTTCGGATCAATGACTCCTTGGCTACACCTGTCAACGCAGCCAGGCTATCTCTGCTCATATCGATACTATAATTTTCGCTTTCGGAAGGATTGTATTTTTTATACAGGGACAAAAGAGCAATAGATACTTTTTTCCGGAGCGAATTATAGGCAATCCCCAATAGTTGATCCTCTTTTTCTGTGACATTCCGGGAAAGCAGCTGAATGAACTTATGGAGGATCCCCAGGTTATTAAAAAGCAAGGCTTCAAAATCTTCCCTGGGGATGATCACCAGTTCCGCATCTTCCAGTACATCTGCATTTTCACTATAAGCCCTTTGTTCCAGTAAAGCTGTATACCCCAGGAAATCACCTTCATTATATAAGCCAATGACAAGCTCTTTTCCTTCCTCATTCCGCTTGTAGGTCCTGACCTTCCCTTTCATGATATAATAAAGGCAGCAGGGGCGGTGACCTTCTATGTATACTTCCTGTTTCTTTTTATACCGCTGCGTTTCACTGTTTTCTTTCATTGACTCCTGTATCTCCTTATTGGTTGCGGCATGAATAAGGGTGTTCAATCCATATAGGGTAAGGGATGTTACTTTGCTGATCTGCCTTGCTTTTTTCAACCGGCTTGCTACTGCATTTAAAAGATCTGTGGTATTAAAGGGCTTGGTAATATAGTCGTCTCCCCCCATTTCCATTCCTTTCCGGATCTCTGCTGTTTCTGCCTTTGCGGAAAGGAAAATAAAGGGAGTATTCCATAACTGCTCGTTTTTCTGGAGCATGTGTAATACCCCATATCCATCCAGCACAGGCATCATAATGTCGCAGATGATCAGGTCCGGTAAGTGCGCAATGGCCGTTTCCATGCCTTCTTTTCCATTCTCAGCAGTTAAAACGGTATAGCTGGCCAGTTCAAGTATCTCCGCGATGTTTTCCCGGATCTCAACGTTATCTTCTATAATTAATATCTTTTTCAAGCGGAACTGATTTTAGAGGTGGATAGTGATCGAAAATTCAGTGCCTTTATTTAATTCACTCCGGCAACTGATAGAACCATTCATAACCTCAGCGTATTTCCTTACAATATGTAATCCCAGCCCGGTGCCCTGTATATTAGATACATTACTTCCCCTGTAGAACCGTTCAAACAGATGCTGCATGTCTGATTCAGGAATGCCCATCCCATTATCGCTAACGGACAATACCAATGTTTTTTCTGAAACGCTTGTTTGTAAAACAATCTCTCCATCTGCAGGAGAGAATTTGATAGCATTGGATACGAGGTTCAGCACAATGTGTTTTAACAGGATGGGATCTGATTGTACGATGACATTCCCTGTATGATGGTATGCTATCTTTTGCTTGTTTTTTTTAAGCCCGTCCATTTCACTGATGATAGTCATAATATGATCTTCCAGGTTAAAGTCAACTTTCTTTTCGGTAATTTTTCCTTCTTCGATCTTTCCCACGGAGAGGAAGTCGTTAAGTATACCTGTCAGCAAGGTTGCGGAGGAAACAATTCGCTGGACATGCTTTTCCCGTTTCTGTAGTTCTGCCTGATCATTATATTGGCTAACCAGGTAGGCGGAAGAGAGGATAGCGCTAAGGGGTGTTCTGAATTCATGGGAAGCCATGGATACAAAACGTGATTTTAGTTGGTTTAGTTCTTTTTCTTTTTCGAGAGATTCATTCAGAAAATTATTCACCCGCTGTAATTCTGCGTCTTTCGCTTTTGCTTCTTTAATTTGTTCTCCTAATTGCCTGACTGTTTCCATTAATGATTCAGTTCGCGCCGTTACTATTTTCTCGAGTTCTGTATTTAACTGTTTCAATGTATTTTCAGCATTCTTCCTGCCAGGTATAAAACTTACAAAAGCAATGAAAAACTGCCTCCCATCTGTTTTATAACTACCCAGGCTCACTTCTACAGGTACTTCACTTCCATCTTTTCTAACGGCCAGAATGTCCTGCTTTTCTTCCATTGTCCGGTTGCGGGGATTCGCGCTATAAACTTCCCTAAGCTGTTGATGTTGTGAATGAAAACGCTGGGGGATCAGTTTCTCTATTTTTTGACCGTTGATTTCCGATTCACTGTACCCAAACTCGTTTAACAGAAAAGGATTAGCCATCAGGATACAACCCGATTCGTCTGCAATAATGATACCCATAGTAGCATTATTGAAGAGCACATTAGAATCAATAACATGGCTATAATTCATATACATGGAATATGAGGGAAAGGGTTAAATAGCTGCCGGATATAAACCATACGCCTACATGTAATATAGGCGATTTTTCCTGCCTTCGGTGTTAACAGCTGTAACAGCAGTAGTTTCAGGTGATCACAATCATTTTAAAAAGGATCGTGATCATTGTTCACCCTATTGCATCCACGTATCTTTGCATTGAAATGGTGAACAAATAGGTTCCCCTATACCTGGTCCTATTCCTTATACTTATATTTATACAGCTTAATTTTCCATATCCTATAGAGAGCCGCAATGCTTATGAATGAGAGCCTTGATAACCAGGCTCTCATTAGTTTAATATGCGCTCCAGTTTCTTTTTATCGATCAGGAATATCGCTCCTTCCCTAATCTCTATCATTTTTTCATCCCTGAAATCACCAAGTGTACGGATAAGGGACTCTTTGGCCACGCCCGTTAATGCAGCAAGGCTATCCCTGCTCATCTCAATGCTGTATTTTTCCGTGCCCGAAGGATTGTATTTTTTATACAGGAACAGCAGGGCTGTGGACACCTTTTTGCGGAGGGAATCATAGGCGATCCCCAGCAACCGTTCTTCTTTTTCAGTAACATTCTTCGAAAGCAACTGCATAAACTTATGCAGGACGCCATAATTATTAAAAAGAAGGGTTTCAAAATCTTCCCGTGGAATTGTGATCAGCTCTGCATTTTCAAGTGCATCTGCATTTTCACTGTATGCTCTTTGCTCCAGTAACGCAGTGTACCCGAAGAAATCGCCTTCATTATACAGACCAACGATCAGCTCCTTGCCATCATCGTTCCGCTTATAGGTACGAACCTTTCCTTTAAGAATAAAATAAAGGCAGGAGGGCGTTTGACCTTTCACATATATTTCCTGGCTCTTTTGATAACGCTGAATACTTCCGCTTTCTTTTATCGATTTCTGTACATCCTTATTTGTTGCAGCACTTAAAAGGGACTGCAGGCCTTTGAAATTGGGTGCCAGGTCCTGTTTGATCCGGTCTGCTTTTTTTAACCGCATGGCCACGGAATTCAGCACTTCTGTTGCATTAAAGGGTTTGGTGATATAGTCATCACTCCCCATTTCCATGCCTTTTCTGATCTCATCTTTTTCACATTTTGAGGACACGAAGATGAATGGCGTATTCCTTAACGCTTTATTCTTATGTAGCAGGTGTAATACACCATAACCATCCAGTACAGGCATTGAGATGTCACAGATGATCAGATCAGGCAATTCGGCAATGGCTGTTTCTATTCCTGTTTTTCCATTTACTGCTGTTAAGGTGGAATAACCTGCCAGTTGAAGAATTTCGGATAGGTTATTCCTGATTTCATCGTTGTCTTCTATTATTAAGATCCTTTTCACTAATACACAATTTAGAGTAGGGTTAATTGTAATCATACCTCCATCAGTCAACTATTGGACTATAGCAGTATTTTACAGCGAATAAATTTGTTATTACGGATATGGCGCATATGCGTATTCAGCGCATGGAAGACTGCGCTTGGCTCATTCTCGAAATCATATAATATTATGTTTATAACAGGTACTTCTTATAACAGTTAATCGTGGTACTATAAATATAAGTTATTCATATCAATTTTCATTAGATAGAAGTATTAAACAATAACAGCAGTAAAATTGTTCAAGATTCAGGTCTTGTTTTTCTAAGAATCAGGTCCATGGCGCTGATCACAATCATCGGGGGGATGATGACAATCATCGGTGGGGATTCCCGATTACTTTATTTTTGTATATAAATAACGAAACACCAGACATATTCCTATACCTGCAACAACGGCTTTTTATCATATCCTATATATAGACTTTTAGTACTTCAGCGATTAAAAAAAGGAGGTCAAATGAGAGGAATATAATCTCCGGATTTTAAACCCATTCTCCCACTGTATTTTGGTAGTTTTCAGCTAGTGGAGTTTTTCAGGTAAAACTATCCTCATTTTCTCAACTTAAAATTTATCTATGAAAAGAACTCTCTGGTTTTTTCTGGCGGTATTTACAATGTCAGGATTTGCTACCGGGGCATTTGCTCAGGAAACAGCAAGTGCCACAGCAACCGCTACAATTGTCACTCCTATCAGCATTACTAAAACCGCTGACATGAATTTCGGTAATGTGGCTGTTCGATCAAGTACAGCCGGATCAGTGATCCTCACTCCTGCTGGAGCGCGTACCACAACTGGTGGCGTTACGCTGCCGGCAAACAATGGTACTGTTGCTGCAGCTGCTTTTACAATAGGAGGCACTGGCAACTATACCTACAGTATCACGCTGCCGTCAACAGATTTGACTATTACCAGTGGCGCTAATACAATGACGGTTAACGCATTCACCAGCAACCCTTCCGCCGTTGGAACGCTGTCTTCCGGTTCACAAACGCTTACTGTTGGCGCTACCCTTAACGTAAGTGCAGCACAACCCGCAGGTACATATGTTTCAACTGTACCTTTTGATGTAACCGTAAATTACAATTGATCATGTGTCTTCTTCCGGATGCAGCTGACATTGTACTGCATCCGGATTTTTATTTTCAGTGCTTTAATTATCAGTATCAATGAAAAAATGTGCAATCAGATGCGGCGTTGTAGGCATATTCTCTTTTTTCTTTTATACAAACGCATCAGCACAGGGAGGCTTGTTAGTTACTCCCGGCAGGATTGTTTTTGAGGGTTCAAAGAGGATACAGGAGCTTAACCTGGCAAATAATGGTACAGATACCGCCACGTACCAGGTTTCTTTCATTGATATCAGAATGAATGAGAACGGCACTTTTGAGCAGGTAACCACGCCGGACTCCGGACAGTTTTTTGCTAAAAATAACCTGCGGATTTTCCCACGAAGTATAACACTTGCTCCCAACGAAGCGCAATCGGTAAAACTTCAGTTAATAAACAGCAATCAGCTTCCTCCTGCTGAATACCGTTCGCATATTTACTTTCGGGCAATACCTGTTGAAAAACCATTGGGAGAGCAACTTCCTGTTAAAGACAGCTCCGGTATATCTGTGCGGTTAAAACCTGTATTTGGGATTACCATACCTGTTATCGTTCGGGTGGGGGGAACTACCGCCAGCATGAACATTTCAGAGGTATCCCTGTCAATGGGGGAAGACAAAAAATATCAGCTAAATATGACATTCAACCGTATGGGCAACAGGTCTGTGTACGGAGACCTGAAGGTTAACCACATTTCATCAACCGGGAAAATAACACTGGTAGGAGAAATAAATGGGATTGCCGTTTATACACCTACGGCCAGGAGAAGATTAAGCATCCTTCTGAATGAAAAGCCCGGGATTAATTACAAGAGTGGAAAATTGCAGATTATATACGCGTCTCCCGCAGACGCTAAATCATCTAAAATTGCGGAAACGGAATACGCATTATTTTAATTGTGCGGCGAATACGTGCTATGAAGGCGTGATTTAATCCCGTATTGTATGAAAAACATTTACATATCCTCCTTGGGGTATAAGATTATAGTACCTGTTTTCCTATTCATCTTAACCAACCTGCCTGCAACTGCGCAAACAGTTACCAGTTATTCTTTCAGTGCATCGAACGGTACATTTACTGCTTTAACCACTCCCAGTACTACTACCTGGTCCGGATCAACGGATGATGCCGTATCTGCACTTATACCTATAGGATTTGATTTCTGGTATATGGGTGTTCATTATACCTCTGTAGCAGCCAGTACAAACGGCTGGCTATCTCTCGGTACTGTTCAGACGAATGATGTCTATACCAATAGTTTAAGTTCGGGAGGCGCTCCAAGGCCTGTGATCGCTCCTTTGTGGGATGACCTGGATGTAGTTGCGTTTTCAAATGTTACCTATAAAACAACCGGTGCTGCAGGGAGCCGCATTTTTACCGTGCAATATCTGAATATCAAATGGAATTACCAGGCTTCAGGTGCCGTTTGTTCTTTCCAGGTAAAGCTTCATGAAAGTACCGGTAGAATAGAATTTGTATATAGATCAGATGCAGGTTCCGCTAACAGCCCTTCCGGATCCATTGGTATTACCGCTACCGGAACGGGGTCCGGTAATTTTCTATCTGTTAATAATACAGGGAATAGCGCCAGTTCAACTTCGGAGGCAAATATAACTACCAAACGCACCACGGGAAGAACTTATGCCTTTACCCCGCCGGTTCCGGCAGCTCCTGGTAGCCTTACATTTACTGATGTGACCAATAGCACTATGACGCTGCATTGGAATGATCTGTCCTCTAATGAAAGAGGCTTTGTTATTTACAGATCAACTGATGGTGTAAATTATACTTTTGCAGCACAAACAGCAGCCAATGCTACCAACTCTGCTCAAACCGCATTATCAGCAAACACTATCTATTACTGGAAAGTATATGCTATTACCGAAGGAGGATTAAGTAGTGCCTTAAGTGGCAGCAATGCTACCTCCTGCTCAACACCCGCCGCGCCCTCCGTTACAAGTCCTGTTGCGTATTGCCAGAATGCTGTTGCTGTGCCATTATCTGCTACAGGAACAAATCTTTTATGGAGCACAGGCACTACCGTATCCGGATCTGCCGGAGGTACCAGTACGTTACCTACTCTTACTTATGTGGATGGCGTATATACCGATAATAATAAAAAGACCCATTTCACAACCACCGTATCTAATGTTACGATCACTTCTGTTGATTGCTATATTCCTCCTTATCAGTCTGTGAATGGCCTTGTTTTGGCGCTTTATAACAGTACAGGTACTGTTATCGCCACTTCCTCCACTACGCTTACTCAAACGGCGAGCGGTGCATCTATTACTAAAACCAGCCTGTTTAATTATAATATCGTAACTCCTGGAAATTATAGTATTGGTGTCTTATCCGGATCAGGCGTTATAGGAAGTGATGACCCGGTATTTCCTATAACGGAGCCCACGGGAACGATCAATGTTACCGGCGTTTCATCAGCAGGGAGCAGATGTTTTAATAATATCCAGTTTATCGCCAATGCCGGTTCTCCTACCGCGCCAACGCCCTCAACACTTAAAAAGGGTTCCACCCATTATGAGGTCACGCAAACCGTTAACGGTTGTGTGAGCCTGCCGGCTACCATCACTGTTAACGTAACTTCTCCCGGCATATCCCAGATACCGGAAACCAACCTTATATCTAAGTATACTTTCACCGGTGATGCAAATGACCATGCTACCAATAACACCGGTACATTGCAGAATGCACCGTCACAGACAACTGACCGGTTCGGCAACGCTAACCGGGCCTATGCATTTAACGGCACTTCTCAATACATGTCAACAACGAATGCATATACAAATCCCAACAATTTCACCATATCCGTCTGGTTTAAAACTGCGACTACCACAGGTGGTAAAATAATCGGTTTCGGAAGAGAACGTATTGGTTCAAGCGGGCAGTATGACCGTCATATTTATATGAACAACGCCGGTCAGATCTATTTCGGTACATATGGATCAGGCGTAACAGTTGTCAGCTCCGCGCAGGCCTATAATGATAATAAATGGCACCTGGCAACTGCAACTTTGTCTGCCACTACAGGCATGATTTTATATATTGATGGTACACAGGTTGGTGCCAATGTTTCCGTTACCACCGGTGAGGATTATACCGGTTACTGGAAATTAGGTTTTGATAATCTGAATGGATGGACATCTCAACCATCCAGTTTTTATTTTAATGGTTCGCTGGACGATGTGTTGATATATAACAGAGCTCTGAACAGCACGGAAGTAGCCATATTATATACTTCGCCGGACGGGGCAGGAAACAATGGGCCTGCCTGTGTTGGTTCTCCTGTAAGCCTTAGCGCTACTACTTTAGGTGGTGCCACCTATTCCTGGTCAGGGCCGAATGGCTTTACCTCTTCTCAGCAGAACCCTTCTTTTACTTACTCCATTGCAGGAAGCGGCGTATATACTTTGACGGTAACAGCATCAGGATGTACGGCAATGGCTTATACCAATGTAGCTACTTCAGGCAGCTCAGGACAATGGACAGGGAATGTAAGTACGGATTGGGCAGATGCAGCAAACTGGTGCACAGGTACTGTACCCACCGCCGCAACAGATGTTATTATCGCAGCCGGCGCAACAAGGATGCCATCTGTTACCAGCAGTATTGCCTGTAACAATCTTACCGTCAATGCCGGCGCCACACTCACTATTTCTGCTGCCGGTACTTTAAATATTGCCGGGGCCCTGGCCAACAGCGGCACTTTCACCAATGGAGGAACGGTGAATTTCAATGGTACTTCCGGCCAGCAGACATTTTCGGGTGTTTCCTCATTCTATAACTTAACACTCAGCAATAGCGCCGGTCTCCTTTTACCAGGCCCCATTTCGGTGAGTAATCATTTGACTATTTCCAGCGGAACATTGTCTGCCAACGGTTTTAATTTCACCGTAGGGGGCAATTGGATAAACGATGCCGGAATCAGCGGACTTAGTGCAACAGGTACCCTCACTCTGAATGGAACAGCGGCACAGACAATTGGTGGAGCGTTTGCCACTACGTTTAATAATCTAACGATTGCCAATACTGCCGGAGTTACTTTGAATACCAATATCAGTATAAAGAATAACCTTTCCGTATCCAGCGGAATATTGGATCTGGGTGTATATACGGCCAACCGGCTTACCGAAGGCGGTGTGTTAACTGTCTCGAATAATGCCACCTTAAAAATAGGAGGAACTAATACCTACCCGGCTAATTATACTATTAATACATTGGTAGTGGCCAGTACTGTATCCTATGCGGGCACTAACCAAGCCATCGCAAATCAGAATTATGGTAACCTCACGCTGAGCAGTTCAGGCGGTGCAGCAGTTAAAACATTCCCCGCTACGGCATTGTCCATTATCGGTAACCTCACCAGCGTATTGGATGCAGGCACTTCCGTTACATTCACGGCTGCATCCAATGTATCCGTCAATGGGAATGTATCCATCGGCGCTTCCACCGTATTTAACGGAGGCAGCTATTCACACAGTATTGGCGGGGCCTGGCTGAACAACGGGACTTTTAACGGGAATACCAGCACCGTTACTTTTACAGGTGCAGGAAAAACAGTTGACGGATCAGGTGTGCAAAATTTTAATAACCTTACCGTTGCCGCATCAATGGTCACTTTTTCTGCGGGCACTATCACCTTATCAGGTAATCTTGCCACCACGGGAGCTGGTACTTTTAGCCAGGCTTCCGGTGGAACGATAGTGATGACGGGGGGCGGCTCAACTATTACCGGCGAAGGGATTTCCCCGGATAATCTAACCATTAGCGGAACCGTGAGTTCTTCAGCCAGCTTAACCATTACGGGTAACCTATCCATAAGTGGGAGTTTTACCGGAAATGCAGGAACTGTTATACTGAGCGGTGTTTCAAAAACCATTTCGGGAACAGGGGTTAAGAATTTCGGTTTATTGACTGTTCCCGGTTCAATTGTAACAGACACTGATTTTTCGATATCATCAGGTATTGTCATAAATGGAAGTTTATCCGCTACTGCAGGTACGGCTACATTTACCGGAACATCCACCTTCAGCGGAACAGCAAACCTTTACAATGCTACCGTTAATGGCACATCTCTGAAATTGTCCGCCAATTCCGTTTTAGGAATTGCTAATGTATTAAACATTACATCCGGTATTTTGGATGTCACATCATCTGCGAACAATACCGTAAATTTCAACGGTTCCGGAGCACAGTATATCAATGCTATTACTTATGAAAACCTTGTGCTTTCCAATGGGAACAGCAAAACGGCCGTTGGGAATATAACCGTGAATAAGGATATCACCATTGAAAGCGGCACTACATTTGTGCCGGGCGGGTTCACACATTCTATTTATAAGGATTGGATAAACAATGGAAGTTTTACAGCCGGTACCAGTACCATTCAATTCCTTGGCCCGGCATCATCCCATATACGGGGTAATACCACTTTTAATATACTCACGATAAATAATTCCACTTCCGCAATAGAAGCGATCCTGGAAAGTAATATAACTGCTGCTGTTGTTAATATGACCATGGGTAAGATCTTCACGGATACCCATACGCTCACTATTACAGATACGCGGAACGGCAGCGGCAGGATAAGGGGGAACATTCAACGTACACATAGTTTTACAACGGGTGTTCCATATGCTTTTGGTGGCCAGTATAATACCGTCACTTTTTCATCTGTATCCGGGGTGACCAGTATCACGGTTTCCATTACAGATACGCACATTGATGATTTTCCTTTTGGTAGCGCCATTAACCAGCAGTACACGGTGGTTGTTCCGTCAGGCACATATAATGCTACCCTTAGTCTTGATTATGAGGAAACACAGCTAAACGGTAATGATGAAGCCGCTATGGCCCTGTGGAGATATAATGGCGCTTCCTGGTCCTCTGTTGGCAAAACGGCTAACAGTACAACCTCCAATTATGTAGAACTCAGCGGAATAACAAATATCACAGGCCGCTGGACACTATCCGGGGCCGCCAACCTGATTCAATGGAATGGAAGCGTGAGCACTGACTGGAATAATGCTGCAAACTGGACAGCCCTGGAAGGAGCACCTTCCGCACCCCCCTCTGCTTCAGACATTGTGAATTTAGGAACAGCCTCCTTTAATTTCCAGCCGACTATCAGTACCGGCGCAAATGCCAAGAATATTCATTTTGGAAGCGCTCAGCAGGTAACATTGACAATTGCCACTGGCGGATCACTTACAGTTTCCGGAAACGTGGATGGTACCTGGAGTGCTCCGGTAGTGCATACCATCGATGTAAATGATGAAACCTTTACCGTGAACGGGGATTTAAATCTGAGCGATGGCGTGAATGATCACTCCATTGATCTTAATGTGGCTGCAGGAACTATCAGTGTCTTAGGTTCACTGACAGAGTCGGGAAATGCCGGTATAACTTGCAGTGGTACCGGAACACTAAGCATTTTTAAAGATTTCAATCACACAGGAGGAATATTTAGCCCCGGAAATGGAACAGTGCTCTACAACGGAAACGAGAATCAGGACGTTGCACATCTGACCTATAATCACCTGACCATAAATAAAGCGGGTGGGATCGCAGCTATCCGTGATTCCATGGATGTGCAGGGAAATGTTTTGATAATGGCCGGTAATTTGGATAATATGGATGTAGCAACAATAGCCGGAAATGTTACTATCTCCCCGGGAGCCTTGGTGCAAAATACCGGAACACTGCATATTGGCGGCAACTGGCTAAATAGCGGAACTTATTCCGGCCAGGGGTCCACTATCATTTTTGACGGTACCGGAACGCAAACCATTTCCGCTTCAACATTTAATAATCTGATCGTCAATAAACCGGTAGGCTCCATAGCGAGGCTAACGGATAGTATAATAATAAATGGGAACATCACGGTAACATCCGGCACGTTCGATATCCAGGTGTTTGCCTGTAACCGGAGTACACCAGGAGGAGCCGCCACGCTTGGCGGCGCAGGTACTATTATCATTGGTGCAGAGAATGCTCCCGGTAATTTTACAGATTATGTATTGGACGATTCAAGCACAGTGATCTTTGCAGGCATCGCCGCGCAGACATTGCTTTTACCAAATGTCAGTTTCGGGCATCTTATCATGCGCAATGGCGGTGTTAAAACATTGGCTTCGCCTGTTACCGTTAAAGGCAGTTTAACTATAGAGAGCGGAGCAGTTTTTGACGGCGGCGCAAATACCATTACATTATACGGGAACTGGGTAGACAATGGTACTTTTATCCCCTCTGCCAGTACCGTATTATGTAATGGTACTTCAAAGAACATACAAGGAAATACCACCTTTAACCAGCTAACGGTTTTTGGAAGTTATACGATCATTAATGATGTAACATTCAATGGCCTGCTGAATATTACAAGTACGGGATCGTTATCCGGCGGGCCCACCATACATACCGTATTACATGGAGACCTGATCAACAGTGGCACATTATACACCCTGGGAACCACTACTTATTCAGGAAACACTGTGCAAACACTCAGCCTGATCAATGCCGTCAGCACAGTCGCATTGCGGGTGAATTTTAATGGCACTGTTCCTCCGGTGCTTAATTCCACTTCCCCGCCTCAATTCGGTTATCTTAATATAAATAACACAGGGGGGATCAACCCGAGTGTTAACTGGGTTGTGCTGTATTCACTGGTAGTAGGTCCCGGCGCTTCATTTAATGGAGGCGTTACTACACACAGCATGCTGGGCGCGGTTACGAACAATGGGAAAATTACCAGCACCGGCACATTGAATTTTATCCCGGGTACGGCAGCCACGGTTAATCTTGGAAACGATTTTTCAAGCACCGGAACAGTGGTTTTTGGGGGAGCCGGCGCAATGACCCTTGCAGGGGTACCTGATTCATTTCATAATGTTATTATTTCGAATACAAATCCCGCTGGTATAACTCCTTCGTCTGCCTGGAAGATGAAAAATAATCTAACCGTCAACACCGGCGCTATTTTGAATGCCGGCAATTATGTGCATACCCTGGGCGGCAATTTAACCGCCCCGGGAGTTATTAACAGCGGAACTTCCGGTTTTACACTGAATGGAACAGGCTTACAGGAAATTAATACGATATCTGCCTTTAATGATCTTACCATCAACAAAACAGCCGGATCAACTATCCAGCTTTCTAATGTAACAGTGAATGGTGTTTTGAATTTTGTTGCAGGGAATATCGCGACAAATAACAATCTTCTCATTCAGCCTGCTTCCGGAACAATTACCAATGCAGGCCAGAATTCCGGATGGGTATTTGGCCGCCTGCGGAAACATATCGGCACCGGGGCTACTGAAGCCACATTTGCAGTGGGCGATTCATTGAATTATACGCCTGTTTCTGTAGTGTTTTCAAGTGTTACCACCGCGGGTGATCTTACCGTATCCACTACATCAGGTGATCACCCTGCTATTGATAATTCTACCATCAATGCTGCCAAAAGTGTGAACAGGTTCTGGACCTTGTCAAATAGCGGGATCGTGTTCACGAGCTATAATGTCACTTTTAATTATGTTGAAGGAGACCGGGATGCGGGTGTAACCACAAATGCATTGATCGCAGGCAGGTATAACGATGGTTCCTGGACGTATCCTGAAATTGGCCTTGTTACACCTACAAGTACAGAGGCTGTTGGGCTTGCTGCATTCTTCGATTTCCAGATCGGCCAGTTGAATAATTATGTGAAAACCTGGGATGGCGGCGCAGGAACAAATAACTGGGGAGATGCTGCGAACTGGAATATTGATGGCGTGCCTACTGCTACAGATAATGTGGAACTCACTGGCGCATATACAATAAATATCAACGTAGCGGCCACCACCAACAACCTGCTGCTGAATAACGCCAATCTTGTACTAACCACCACCCCGGGTAATTCACTTACGGTATCCGGCAACTTTACGTTGACAGATGGTACGTTTAATACTGCGGCAGCCTTCCCTGCTATTTCCGGAACAATTGATCTGTCGGGAGGTACAGTAGGTTTTACCGGTAGCGGCACGCAAACAATTCCTGCACACAATTACAACAATCTAACCAGTACTTCAACAGGAGGGCGAGTTTTGACGGCCAGTGGTTCCATTGGTATTGCAGGCGCTTTTACGCCAGGCAGCAATAGTTATACGACCACAGGCAGTACGATTGATTTTAATGGAAATGGCATGCAAACAGTGGCTGTTTTTAATTATCAGAACCTTGTTCTGAGTAATGCCGGAGAAAAGTTTATGAGCGTTGGCTCAACAGGTATTGCAGGAACGTTATCCATAACAGGAGCTGCCACTATAAACGCAACAGCTAATTCTTCCACCATCAGTTATAACGGTTCTGCTGATCAGTCCGTTTTAAACATACCCTATTATAACCTCAATGCGGCAAACACAGGGGGAGTGGTTAAACTCCTTGATGCAACCATCAATAATGATCTGAGCATTACAGCCGGAACAGTCAGCCTCGGAGATAATGCAGTACCCAAAACAATAACTGTAGGCAGGAATATAACAGTTGCCGGCGGGGCTATGCTTAACGTAGCCAGTACCTCAGATGCTACACATTTATTAACGGTGGGCGGCGATGTGCTGAACAACGGCACACTTAATCTCCGGTCGGATGCCAATAGCTTATGTAATGTAACATTTAATAAGAACGGAAATCAGTCAGTTTCCGGGGCCGGAGCTATCACAAGTTTCAACCTTGTCAACATTAACCTTGGCGATAATAATGTCAATTACCTGGATGTTGCAGCCACTAACTTTTCTGCGCCATCCGGCTTCCTTACCCTTAACAACGGATCCTTTAATCTGAACAGTGATGGTGTGAGCATCACGCCATTTAATACGGACATTACTACAGGCAGTTTCTTAATACCTGCCACTGCTGGTTTATGGGTAAATGCCGGAACAATTAACGCCGCCAATATGAACTGGACGATAGCCGGCCTGGTAAAGGTTACGGGTGGAATAATGAATATAGGCAGCGTGGCGGACAATGTGGCGATACCAAAGAGCACAGCCATCTTCAATCTTTCAGGCGGCGTGCTCAACCTTGCTTCCCGGATCAGTAATCCCGGCGCAACATGGTCCATGCTGATGAAAGGAGGAACGCTGAACGTTAATACTCTTGGAAGTACAACTGCAGGGATTGCACCCTTTAATATGGATGCGGCAGGCTGCATATTTGATGTGTCCGGAGGTACCATCAGCATTCAGCGGGCCGGTGGCAGTACAGGTCAGCACCTGGCATATAATAACCTGTCGGCCGCCGGGCCTGGCTTTACAGATGGTACGCTGCAAATAGGGAATGCTTCCACTCCTTCTGGCCAGACCATGATCATTACTTCAACAAACCCCGTGTATAATCTGCAGGTAAACAGTTCCAATGTTACAGCACTGCTTCAGGGAACAGATCTCGCAGTAAGTAATGATGTAATGGTTACTGCCGGAACGTTAGACATAAACGGCCAGACCTTACAGATCGGTGGCGATATCAGCAACAATGGAACGTTTGTTGCGAATGATGGGAGGATTGTGATGAATGGGCAGGAAGCACAAACAATTCCCGCAGCTGCGTTCACAGGAAATGAAATAGAAGATCTTACTATTAATAATATTGAAGGTGTAACCCTGGCAGGCCCACTGCAACTCACCGGAATATTACTGGCCTCCAACGGTCAGTTGCATGCCGGCGGAAACCTTACGCTCGTTTCAACCGCTGCGCAAACAGCATTGATAGATGGCCGCGGAGCAGGGGATGTGCTGGGTAATGTTACCATGCAGCGTTATCTTGCTTCCGGTTTCGGTTATAAATATTTTAGTTCCCCATTCCAGGCCGCAACCGTCAGTGAATTTTCAGACGACCTTGATCTGGGCGCTTCTTTCCCCACTTTTTACAGGTATGATGAAAACCTGGTTTCTTCCGGATGGGTTAATTATGTGAATGCTTCCGGCGTACTGAATCCTGGTGAAGGATATGCGGCCAACTTTGGTACATCTTCCTCTCCCAAAACGGTGGATGTGACCGGCGTGGTCAACAACAATACTATCAGCACCACATTGTACAATCACAACAGGATCTATACGCTGGGCTTTAATCTGGTAGGCAATCCATATCCTTCACCGATCGACTGGAATGCTTCCAGCGGATGGAGCCGTCCAGGTATTGATGATGCGGTTTATTATTTTGATAACGGTACTACGGATCAATATACCGGAACATACAGCTCTTACATAAACGGTATTTCCAGCAATGGAATAGCAGGTAATGTGATTGCTGCCATGCAGGGATTTTTTGTGCATGTTTCCGATGGTGCCTTCCCGGTACAGGCTACTTTATCCATTAATAATAACGCACGTATTAATAACCTCCTGCCTGACTTTCACCGGCCTATGCCATTGACCGCTCCGCTCTTGCGGATAAGCGCGGGATTTGCTGATGAAGGAAATGCCGTGGACCATGCCGTTGTTTATTTTGACGCTGATGCCAAACCGGTATTTGACCAGGAAATGGATGCGCTCAAATTGATGAACACAGATGTACGGGTGCCCAGCTTATACATGCGTGGAACTGATACGGCAAAACTTTCTATCAGTGCCTGGCCAAACGTGCAGGACAGCACTATTATTCCACTTGGGCTGAAAATAGAACGTACGGGATGGATCACCTTTAATACCGTTACGATGGAAAGAATTCCCGCAGGGCAGTATGTTTACCTGTATGATGTAAAAACAGGCATTAAGCAGGACCTGCAGAAAATACCAAAATACCGCCTGATGTTAGAGGCTGGTAAATATGAGAACAGGTTCTTCCTGGTTTTCCGGACGAAGGAAGATGTGCCACCAGCCACCCCTGTTACAGGAACATTCAATACCTATACAATGGGAGGGAACCTGTATGCGGATATCAGCGATATGCAGGATGAAAAATGTGATGTTGTGATCACTAATATGCTGGGGCAGATCATCCTTCGAAAGCGAATTTTTGGCAATGGCCGTCACAACCTGGGATCACAATTCACCAACGGGATATTTATCGTGAGCTTTTATACAAAGCAACAAATGGTTTCTAAAAAAGTATTTATCAGCCATTAATTATGCAAACAATGAGGAGTCCGAGAATATTATCCACTGTAAAACTGGCCGCTTTGCTGTTGTGTTTTAATGGCCTTGCTGCGTATGCACAACAGCCTCCCCCACGCCCGATCTCTATTTATGTGAACCCTGCACAGGGGCTGATCTTTGGCGCTTTTTTTCAGGGTGTTTCAGGTGGTACGGTGATCGTTTATCCGGATGGTTCGCGTGCTGTAACCGGTACTATTATGCAGGCCAACCTTGGTTTCCCTTTTTCACCGGCCATCTTTGAAGTAGAAGCTAACCCAGGTACGCTCGTTTCCATTCTGAATGGTCCGGATGTATTGTTGTCAGGCAGTAATGGTGGGAATATACAATTGCATATTGGCACCGCCAGTACAGGGTCTCCCTTTATTGTTACAACAACTCCGCCGGGCCGCACACAGGTAAGGATTGGTGGAACGCTTACGATAGGAAGCCCGCTGGCCAACCCGGAAGGTTCCTATAGCGGATCTTTTTCAGTCACATTCATCCAGGAATAAATAAATGATCACCTGTGTTGCGCATATAGTTTTTGTATTTCGCGTGTTATGCATTGTATTGACAATCATTGCAGGCTTTACCTTTGCTTCATTTGGCCAGCAGAAGGACCAGGAGTATTATGAAACATCCATTTTCCTGACAGTGGAAGGCATTGGCGGAACAGAGGTTTCAGGGATCGTTTATCGTGACTCAGGATATCTTTCCATAACAGAAATATTCAGTTTTCTAAAGATCAGGAATACCCTATCCGCATCGGGAGATACCGTGTCCGGTGCTTTTATTACGGAGGAGGCGCTTTTTATCATTGATAAAAAACATCAGCAGATCACCTACCAGGGAAAGGTCATTAAATTACAGCCCGATGCGCTTATCACTACTGCCGGTCACCTGTTTATGCAAACAGCGCTCTTCGGCCGGATATTCGGATTGGATTGCAAATTCAATTTCCGCAGCCTTTCGGTAAGTATGCGTACAAACCTGGAATTGCCTGCTATCCGTGAAAAGCGGCAGGAAAAGATGTACCGCAATATCAGCCGCCTGAAAGGCGAGCTAAAAGCAGATACAATTATTAACAGAAGTTATCCATTCTTCCGGTTCGGGATGGCGGACTGGTCTGTAATTGCAACACAACGTTCTAAAGGGGCAAGTGATACAAGGCTGAATCTTGCATTGGGAGCTACACTGGCAGGAGGAGAAGCGAGTGTATCACTCAACTACAATAATTACTCAAAACAAGAGCAGTCGCTTATTCATGATAGCAACTATCAATTCATTAAACCCTTTGATGAGCGGTTGCAGTTTTATCGCTGGCGTTTTGTTAATAATAATAACAGGGGCTTGCGGCAGGTAACGGCAGGAAAGATCTTCGCACAATCCTTTTCTTCCATTTATGATCCTGTTATAGGTGTTCAGTTCACCAACACGCCTTCTACCTACAGGCGCTCTTTCGGGTCTTATACCCTCAGCAATTTTACAGAACCCGGCTGGTCTGTGGAGTTGTATGTGAACAATGAGCTGGTTGATTTTAAGAAGGCGGATGCATCCGGTTTTTTTACATTCGAAGTCCCCCTGGTATATGGCAACTCACTGATAAAGCTGCGTTTTTATGGCCCCTGGGGTGAAGAACGTTTTCGTGAAGAACATATCAGCATCCCTTTTAACTTCCTTCCTCACCGCGAATTTGAATATACAGCCAGCGCCGGAATGGTGCAAGACAGCGTTAACAGCAGATTTGGACGTGTCAGCCTTAATTATGGTGCAGGAAAGCACTTAACAATGGGTGGAGGGATGGAATACCTTTCTTCTGTAACTACCGGGAAAGCGATGCCTTTTATAAATGCCTCCATGCGGTTGGCGCCTGGCCTCCTTTTCTCCGGAGACTATGTTTATGATGTCAGAGCGCGTGGGATCATGACTTACCGTTTGCCTTCCAATCTCCAGTTTGAACTGAATTATTCCAGGTATAAAAAGGGGCAGCGGGCCATTAATTATAATTACCTGGAAGAGCGTAAGCTGATAGTATCCAAGCCTTTTGTTGGCAAGAACATGGCGGTGTTTTCAAGGCTAACGCTGAATCAGATCATTTTACCGGGAGCAACATACGGCACTGCGGAATGGTTGATGTCCGGCGCTGTAAAGGGTATAGGCGCCAATCTCACTACTTATGCGATCTTAACAGAACAGGTAGATCCTTATGTATACAGTAATTTATCATTCTCTTTCCGGCTGCCATACCAGATAGTAATAACTCCACAGGTACAGTATGAATACAGTAATAACAAGGTAATGTCAGTAAGAACGGAAGTAGGGAAATACCTGCTCCGCCATGCTTACATGAACATATCTTATGAGAAGAACTTTAAAAGCAATTTAACAAACGTGGGGATAGGTATCCGGTTTGATTTTTCTTTCTCGCAGATAGGGCTTTCCGCATGGCGGAACAATGACGAAAACACGCTGGTACAATCTGCCAGGGGCGGTTTGTCAATGGGGGGCGGATCTGGTGTGAATTTCAGTAACCGGAGCAGCGTAGGCCTGGGAGGTATTATTCTTCAGGCTTACCTTGACCGGAATGCCAACGGGCGCAGAGATGCGGACGAACCAAAAGCAGATGGCCTGCAGATAGCGGTAAATGGCGGCCGGATCATGCGTAACAGAAGAGATACTTCCATTAGTATATTAGAGCTGGAGCCATACGCAAATTATATCGTTGATCTGAAAAGAAGCAACTTTGAACACCTGGCCTGGAAGATGAGATATCCGGTTATAAGTGTTGTTATTGAACCTAACCGGGTAAAGCTGGTTGAAGTGCCCGTTGTAGTGATGGGAGAAGCATCAGGCACAGTATACCTGAAGGAAGGCAACGGCGAAAAGGGATTGGGCCGTATCACAGTGTCTTTTTTCAGAAGCGACAGTAGCCTTGCTGCACGCATCCTGACTGAACCTGATGGCTTTTTTAGTTTTATGGGGCTTGTTCCCGGTAACTATACTGCCAGTCTTGATGAAACACAATTGCGAAAATTGGGAATGACGGCAAAGCCTATTCGCATTCCATTCAAAATTAAAGACAGCAATGAAGGTGATGTGGTGGAGGGTTTGGATTTCCGGCTACAGTCATTGCAGCATACGGAGGAACAAAATAAATAAGTACTATAAATAGGGTTTAACAAAGATGAGCCCCCCCGGCTCCCCGGGGGGTAATTTTTTACCGGTAGATCCCCTTCAGATCCTTCTCAAACAAAGTATACGGAGCATCATAGAACAGTTTAAAATCCGGTACACTCACCTGCCCCGGAAAGGGTGCATAATAATGCGTAGGGCTCTTCATATCATTTCGCCACACCAACACATAACTCAATTGCAGCCCCGGTGTTTTCAATACTTTTGAAAGCGTACCTGTCCACCAGTTTGTATTGGGAATGGATTCCAATCCTGTTTCCGTGAAGGCGGCCAGCTTGCCTTTTTCGAGTGCATAGTCAGATACGATCTTTAACTTACGCGCAGCCGTTTCCAGGTCATACCGGTCTCTTCCCATATCCCCGTAATTATCCATGCCTACCATATCTACCCATTCATCTCCGGGATAACGTTCCAGGAACTCATCTCTCGTATTGAATTTATTATCCGGTGAAAAAGCATAGATGAAATTATGCACCTGCAGGCTGTCTCTCAGGTAAGAAACCGTAAAGCGCCATAATGAAATAAAGTCTTCCCGGGAGGTATGGCCTTTCCCCCACCAGAACCAATCCCCGTCAAATTCATGAAAGGGGCGGAAGATAACCGGCGCGAGGGTTCCATTCTTTCCCTTTACACTATGTGCCCACTCTCCAATACCGCGAAGGATTTCTTTATAAGTGTGATGTGCACTGCCGCCGGGAATAATATATTTAACTGCCGGCAAGGAAAGAGAGTCCACCCAATAGAAACCACCTTTGGAAACCGGGTTGGAGAAATGCCATGCAGCTGTGATCACACCACCACGGTCATAAGCATCTGTCACTGTTTTTCTGACCAGTTCTTTTGCCTGTTTTACCGCTTCCGGAGAATTGCCGGAGAAGCCCATGAAATCAACACCTATCACTGCAGGATGAGAGCCCACTACAGACTTTACATCAGACCTGTCTGCTTCATTTGCCCAACCATGCCCATACTCCGTAGCATGCTGATGGCCAAATAACACATGCTCCTTAGAGAGTTGAAGAAGGTTTTTGAACAATGCCTTCGTTTCAGGAGTGGCCTTTCTGTCGATAGTTTGCGCCATGCTGATCTGCACACAGCAGCAAAGGAAGAAGAGTGTTTTCATAACAGGTAAAAATAAACATCTACGGTATCCCGTATTAGTACTTTTTTTCCCAATCCTTGTCAATTATGTCGCAAAAAGCCTCTTTATTAACGCATTCCCCCCATTTCAAAAAAAGTATAGCACTTACCTTGCAGGTATAAAATACGCACATTATGGCAACTGAACTAAATACGGAAATCAAAGAAACCCAAACAGCCTTATTACAAACACTGAATGCTTTCAGCGAAGAGCAATTGAACAAGATACCCTTTGAAGGCAGCTGGACGGCAGGGCAGGTAGGCGAACACCTGATCAAAGCAGTATCTGCCGGTCTGCTGTACGGCAATACAACAGAAACAGAAAGGCCACCGGATGTAATGGTAAAACCGCTGCGGGACCAGTTCCTGGACTTCAATACAAAAATGAAGGCGCCGGATTTTATCATCCCTTCAGACGGGCCGCATGAGAAACAAAGATTAACCGGTAAACTGGAAAAGATCTGGGAAGAAATTGCCGAGGCTGGCAGCACGCTGGACCTTACTAAAACCTGCCTGGATTTTGAATTACCCGGTGCCGGCCATCTTACCCGCCTGGAGTGGCTTAATTTTATGATAGTGCATACAAAACGGCACACCCATCAATTGAATAACATCTACAAGGCAATCACCGCATAAAACAAAAAAGGCTTTCGCATGAACGAAAGCCTTTTTTATGAAAAACGAATGTTTTTTCAGCTATAGCCGAAGGAGTACTGTTTTTCGCCCTTCCAGCTTTGACGCATGGCCCAACGGCCATAATTGTTTCTACGGGAGCTGTCAAAATAGAAACTAAAGAATTCTTTCCATCTAGGATAGTACAGTCTGATGACGTACATAGTAACAAAAGTTAGCATAGGGATATGGTATATAGGATTATCAATAGGCTCGTTTGATGGTTGCATCCTTTCAATGCAATGTATACTCTCGTTCTACTTGGTGGTATTTATAAGGCATCCGGCTCCGTGGCCGTTACAGTATCGTATCTACACTAATATTACCCGGGATTTCAAATATATATAATAATCATAAACTGTAATATAACACGTATGTGTAATTTTTTACCGGTGGATATAATAAGCGTTGGCTTGTGCCGTTGGCGTCACCACCAGGTCGTTAATACAAACATGCGGAGGCAGGGAGCAGCAGTAAAACACCACGTCAGCCACGTCTTTCCCGCTTAAGGGTGTGAATCCTTTGTAGACATCTTTGGCGCGGGAGGCGTCTCCTTTGAAGCGTACCAGAGAGAATTCCGTTTCCGCGGCACCGGGATGTACTGCGGTTACTTTGATATTGTAGGGGAGGAGGTCTATCCGCATACCCTGGGAAAGTGCATCCACGGCAGCTTTGCTTGCGCAGTATACATTCCCTTTTGCATAAACGGTTTTAGCGGCAGTGGAACCAATATTCACAATATGGCCCTTAAGCCGCTCACGCATCCAGGGGATCACGGTACGGGAAACATAAAGGAGGCCTTTTACATTAGTGTCCAGCATGGTATCCCAGTCTTCCGTATTACCCTCATCAATGGTGGAAAGATCCAGGGCAAGGCCTGCGTTATTCACCAATACATCTATTGCACGCCATTCTTCTTCCAGGGAACCCAGTGCAGTTGCTACCGCCCCTTTATTCCTCACATCAAATACCAGGGTTTTAACCTTTACTTTATATCGCTGTTCCAGTTGCTGCTGCACTTCCTGTAACCGCTCTGCCCTGCGGCCGGTGATCACAAGATGGTATCCTTCTTTGGCAAACCTTTCTGCGCATGCTTCTCCAAAACCGGCAGTGGCGCCGGTGATCAGGGCAATTTTCATGTTACGTTCATTTTAGCGCAACAAAGTTACCGTTCCTTTTCTGAAAAGTTTCCTGCCATTCATGTCTACCCCTTCCAGTATCCAGAGATAGGTGTCTATGGCAGCCGGACGGCCTTTGAAATAACCGTCCCATCCTCTGCGGAAGTCCAGGGAGCTGTGCATCAGTTCCCCCCAGCGGTTGAAGATGCGGAAGAAATGATACTCTTTGATCCCCACCGGAATGAACCGGAAGTAATCGTTTGTACCATCCCCGTTAGGTGTGAAAGCATTGGGGATATAGAACTCTGGGCCGGTGTAATATTTAACATTGATGGAATCATAACCCACACATCCCTGCTGGGTGGATACCCGCAGCACAAAATCTATCTCATTGTTCCAGCGTAAGAGCGGATCACGTATGTTGGCATCACTAAGTCCTGTGGGGGGCCACCAGGCATAGGTATCCCCTCCGGATGCCTGGAATTTCAACGTTTCCCCACGGGCAAGGATGGTATCGTTCCCCGCAAAGGGATTCACTTCGTAAAGCCTGAGGTTCCTTGTTACTTCTGCTTCACAACCCCGGTTGGTTTGCAGCATCAGCCTGACCGTATACACCTCTCCCTTAGGGAATTTATATACCGGATTTTGTGCAAGAGAAGTATCCAGTCTCGTATTGGGTACCCCAAAATCCCACTTCCGGCTGGTAATACGGCCGTACCGGTAGGAAGAGGTATCATTAAAGTACACTGGGTTCTCCCGGCACAAACCATCTACGGTAAAGCCTGCACGCAGTCCGGGATAATTGTTGATCCTGCCGGTGGTACTATCCGTACAGGGCAACCCAGGATTCACAACCAGCTTAACACGATATACTCCTGTATCAGGGAATTGGTGGAAGAATACATCACGGGTATTAGTGACTGTATCCGTACCATCACTGAACGTCCACAGGAAAGTAGAGGTAAAACCTGCCACGCTGTTATTGGTAATGGGCACGGAAAATCCTAAGGTATCACTACAGTTATTGAGCAGGGAAGGAGTGGACGCAGTGATCCGCGTGACACAATTGTACACCGTGATCAGGAGGTCCTTATGATGTGTGCCCAGCGATTGTTTGGTAACCCGGTCATATTCCGTTACGCATACGGATACAACAAATTTCCCGGGCCTGTCCGGGATGCCCGTGATAAGACCATTGTTGTCAATAGCCATGGCGGGATTTCCTCCCATAGGAACGCCTCCATGATAAGGAGGTATATAACTGACTGTTGTGGTGTATGGTGGTGGAGAAACAGATTCATTGTTCCGGGTATTGCCTCCCGCCAGGGCGCTGCAGAGTTCATACGTTAAACTATCACCGTCAGGATCTGTGGCAGAATAGTTATAACGGAAGGGAAGGCCAGCACAGATCACGGGCGCTTCATCTATACCAAAATAAGCACTGTTATTGCCGGGCCTTGATCCGGTTCCTGGTATAACAGTATAGAAAGTAGAGCCTTCTCTTTCTGAATTGTAGATATTGGTGAGGGCTTCCCCGCGGCAGCAACGTTGATAGGAAATATAATATCCGCCGGCAACGGGAGCAAGGTCTATGGTATCACTGATATAAAAAGCTACTTCCAGGTAAATGGTCTGTGGGGCAAGGCAGGGATTCTTCAGGGTGTCCCTCAAAGGACGGGTGTATTGTATGTTCAGTATTTTGGGAGGCCCTACGCGGTTACCTGCTGCATTAAAGATGTTGATCGGCACGGGATTCTCAAAATAATCCAGGCAGCCCTGCCGGCTGCCGCATACAAAATCACCATCGCGGTATAATTTGAGCGTAACTACGTAGCGGAAATTACCATTGAGCGCATTGAATCCTACGTTGCGGTAAAAGATCTCCCCGCCGATGATGTGATAGGCGTTTGCGATGCAAAAAAGCATGCAATTCAAGATAACGAGGAATACAAATTTGCCCATGGGGTAAGGCTTGTTGTGCTCTCTGAATTTACGGAAAATAAAGGGTTTTAAGTGCGATCGGCGGGCTTATCCGCACATAAAAAAGAAGCTCAAGTGTAATGCTTTCTTAGTGAGTTATTATCATTTATCAGCGGATCAACACAACCGTTCCCCGGCGTTCCATCATAACGCCTGCTTCATTCATACCTCTTACGATCCATACATAAGTACCGGAATCTATCCGTTGACCGCGGCGGGTGCCATCCCATCCTTTCATGTATTCATTGGTGCTGTAAACCTCTTCTCCCCAGCGGTTATACACCCGGAAGGATTCCAGTTTGGTGATCCCTACCGGCAGGGGCCGGAATACATCATTCACACCATCACCGTTAGGAGTAAACGCAGTGGGTACATAAATTTCAGGGCCGGTCATATACCGGATCTTAATATCGTCTTCTCCCACACATCCTTCTATCGTTCTGACTACCAGGTGATAAGTGAAATCGCGGTTGATATTGGTGACAGGGTCAGCAATATTCGGATTGGTCAGACCGTCTGCCGGCGTCCAGGTGTAGCTGTATCCGCCACTTCCATGCATATGGAATAACTGGCCTTTGGTAATAATGGTATCATTCCCGGCAAAAGCAGGAACGGGAGGAATCACGGTAACGGTTCTGGATGCAGTGACCGGTTTGGGACAACCGAGTGTATCCGTAACGGTTACCACATAGGTAGTGGTGTTTTTAGGCCAGGCCAATGTGCTGGGAAGCCGTGGACTGGTAAGGGTGCCGGGAGGTGTCCAGGAATAATAAGCGCCACCGCTGGCATGCAGCCAGAGCTTTTCTCCATAACAGATGGCGGTATCCAAACCGGCAAAAGCATTGGGTGGATCTACCCCTCTGAAGTTGATGGAATCTGCTGCAGTACAGGTGCCGAGGTTTACTCTTATTTCATAAGTACTTGATCGTGCGGGCGTTACTGTTATGTTGGGTGTGGTACCCATAATGGCACGGGTGTCAAGATCAGTCCAGGTGAATTGATAAGCGCCGTCTGCTACTGCCTGTAGGTTCACAGGGTCCCCGGTACAGATTACACTGTCTGCCCCGGTACGTACCAATAGTTTATCCCGCACATCTATTTTCACTTCTTTGGTATTGGTACAGCCGGTATTATCAGTGAACGTAACATTATAGGTATAATCCACTTTTGGTGTTACAAATGGATTGGGGGTAGTTTCCCCTGTGATATTATATAATGGTGTTGGCCCCCAGAGATAAGATCCCGGCAGCGCACTTTCCGCCCTCAGCCTTAATCCGTCATTGATACAAAGGAGTGTATCATTGGTAGTGGTGAATGGCGGTTTATCATAAATGCTAAGTGTGTCTTTAAATGTTTTCTCGCAACCTCTGTCTGTTCTCGTATATAAACTAACGATGTAATCGCCGGGCCGGGTGTATTGCCAGCTCGTTGTTCTCACATTCGCCGTATCATTCAGGATGGCTCCATCACCAAAATCCCATTTGTAGTATTCAAAATTACCGATGTCGTTAGTGGAAGTATTGATGAACTGTGTAGGTTTGGTGATGCAAAGCCCGCTGGCATCAAAAGAAGGTTTTAATACAGGGTAAACAAGTACTTTGGCAAAAGCACTGTCGCCGCAGCTACTGTTCTTGTCTACAGTCAGCTTTACATTATAGGTGTTTTGAACAGCGTAAGTGTATTGAAAAGGATCACGGCTGGTAGTGGTTAAAGTATTACCATCACCAAAGTCCCATACATATTCTTTGTTCGGTGTACTGTTGTTGATGAAGGTGATCGTGTAGCCATCACAGTCATTATACTTATCCGGCATCGCAGCTACTACCTGCCGCACGCAGGATTCTACCGTGAATTGAAATTCCTTCCGGGATTCACCGATATAAATACCATTACGGTATTCTTTCACGGTAACTGTTACAATGTACAGGCCGCTTCTGGGGGCAATACCGGAAATAACGCCGGTTACAGGATCGATGGTTACTTTATCTCCCAATGGCTGGTTGGCCGAAAAGGGCGATTTGTAAGTAACAGTCTGGCCGGGAGGGGCAGATATATCTGGTTTCGGATCATCCCTGGTTGCTCCTGTAAATGCGGTAGAAAATGAGTAGGCCAGCGAATCACCATTCGGATCTTCCGCGGCGAAATCATATTTGAACCTGTTATTGGCACAAACGATCACGCCCCTTTCTTTTGAAAAGGAGGGGCTGCTGTTCGTATCAAAACCGTTATGATTACCAGGGATATTACAGAAATAAGTACCGCCCACATTATTGTTGTCGGAAAACATATTGGCAAGTCCAATACGCCGGCAGCAACGTTCAAAAGTGGCAATATAGCCGCTGGCGTTAGGAGGCAGGTCTACCGTTCTGGTATAGTAACCGATCTGGTAACATACATTGGGTGGATTGATGATGCAGGGATCCACTTCATTGACGGAATAACGTTGCAGGTTACCGAGGGGAATGTCCTCTAAGTCCCTTACCCTGCCACCGCCGGCATTATAAATGGTAATATTTACATCCTGATCTATTTGTGTGGGAGTAGCGTCGCAGCGGATAAAGAGCTTGAGCGTAATGGAGTACTGATTGTTCACACCAACTTTACCCAGGTAGGTATAATACATCTCACCACCGATGATATGATCGGCCCTTGCAGCCATGGATACCAGGCCCAATAAAGTGATGATTAATATTTTCCGCAAATTTCTTTTACAACGCCCGCTGGCAAAAAGCTATAAAATGATGAAGGACGAGATTACTTTCTTCGTAAACCTCTAATAGCCCCATGTGTCCTACCTGGTCAAAAATATGTACGCTGGCAATAGCCGGGAGCGTTACTTGTCCTAATGTATTATCTGGCGGTACTGCCTGGTCATCTTTGCCGATGAAAAACAGCACCGGTACTTTAATCTCTTTTAATACCGCTGTTCTGTCCGGCCTGGCGATCATTGCTTCATAATACGCAATGAGCGGTTCTTTATTGCCCGGCAGGGCCTGTTGCACAAAACTTTCCACACGGGCCGCCTGTTTGTTGCGGAACACTTCAGAGAACATATTGGGCAGTAACTGCCGCAGAAATGGTTCCCTGTCGTATTGCTGCATCATACGGATAGATTTCTGCCGCGCTTCCACTTTCTCCGGGGTATCTGCTTTGGCAGTGGAGCTGAATAAACCCAGCCCTTCCAGCAGATGGGGATATTTTTCTGCAAAGGCGAGAGACACATATCCGCCCATGGAATGCCCGATAATTGTAGCCTCGCTGACTCCTTCTGCTACCAGCATGGCGTAGATGAATTCTGCCATGCTCTCTACGCTTAAAGGTTGTGTTAACGGAGAGTTGCCGGTTCCCGGCAGGTCTGGTACCAATACGCGGTAATGTACCCTCAGGAACGCCGTTTGATGTTCCCAAACCGAATGATCTTCCGCAAATCCATGTATTAATACAACTGCTTTGCCTTCGCCTTCTGCCCAATAGGCACCTTCATGGTTCCCGTTACTGATTTTTTTCCACATGTTGCCTGCGTATTACACGTAAAACAATGGTGTATGACAAGAGCAATATACAAAAGATCAGGGGAGCTTTGGCGATGCTGCTGCTATATTTTACGTAAAACGTAAGATCATATCGTGGTGTTACATCATGTGCAATAATTCCTTGTTGCCAATAAGGCTGAGGATCAATCACTGCGCCCCAGGGATCAATAAAAGCGGAGGTGCCGGTATTTGCACTGCGCGCAACCCAGCGCCTGGTTTCTATCGCTCTCAGCCTTGCATATTGTAAATGCTGTTTATGGCCCTGGGTATTGCCCCACCATCCGTCATTAGTGCTAATAGCCAATATGTTAGCTCCTTCCCGCACTTTTTGTGCTACAAAATCACCATATACGGATTCATAACAGATGGCATCAAAAACATTACAGCCCCGCGCGGAATCTGTAAATAAGTTTACCCCGGGGGTAAGACCATAACTACCGGAAATTCCGCCAAAGTCCAAGGCCAGTTTTTTCATGAATGGGAAATAACGCATATACGGAGTCAGTTCTACCCCGGGCACTAATTTCGCTTTATGATACACCTGTATATTGCCGGAGGTATCGATCTGTATAGCAGAATTAAACGCATCATAAGGAGGGCCACCATCTGCACGTGTTCTTGCGGTTAATGGTACTTCAGCTGTTCCGGTATATTGTTTAAAGGTAGTAGCTCCTGCAATGATCTTAGCATTGGGATATTGCTGTAAGAATGCTCGCACCTGGATCACATCCGGCATAAGGTTCAGTTCATGCTCCCAGGCCCCTTGTGTAAAAAGGGCTGTTTCCGGCCAGATCACATACCGTGTTTCCGGCCTGATCTTTTGTTTGGTGAGCGTAAAGAATTTTTCCAGTTGCTGTTGCGCAGATCCTTCACTGAACTTTTCATCATAGGGGTCAATATTAGGTTGCACAACTACTACATGTATGCCATCTGTTTTGCCCGGTTTCGGAAACAGCCCATAGGAAAGCGCCAGCGGAACAATCACTAATGTTAAAGGTTTCCATACGGCAGAAGGTTTGGCTTTTATCACACTGTAGAAGAGGATGTTGGCCAGCAATACCCATAGTGTTCCGCCGGAGGTGCCGGTATATTCATACCATTGCACCCAGTCCGGCCGCATCGCAAATGCATTGCCCAGCATAAGCCATGGCCAGCTGAAGTCCCATTCCAGGTGAATGTATTCAAAAGTTAACCAGTAAATGATGAGTGCAAAATAACTCATGGCTGTGCTCATCCTGTCCCTTGCTATTTTATAGCCCAGCCAGGGAATGGTCATGATCAGCGCATTGAATGCATTGGCAAAGATGCCACTGGCAGGAACAGTAGTATTGCCTACCCACCAGGTGGTGCCGGTGTTCCAGATCCAGAAGCTGAGGAAAGTAAGCCCCCAGTATACCCCGCGGCCTTTGACCATATCTGTGAGCGCCAGCAGGGGCACTAATCCTACAAATACCAGGAAGGTAAGAGGAGAGGTAGGCCAGGCAGCCCACATAAGGATCCCTGCAAGCAGGCTAAGTAGCAGGGGAAGACGTTTGCGCAAGGTCGGGTGCATCATATCGCTCAAAAATAAGTCCTTTGAGGATAATTTCTCCGGCTGTTTTGTTCATATAAGCTTAACCCTGGCTTAAGATACTGGTAACCTGCTAACTGGATATGATTAGATTAAAAAAAAGAGATGTGAAAACTCACATCTCTTTTTTAATATGCTTAGCGGCTGTAATTCGGCGCTTCTTTGGTGATCACCACATCATGCGGATGGTTCTCTTTTACAGTAGCGGAAGTGATCTTCACAAACTGCGCTTCCTGTAAGGTTTTGATATCTTTGGAACCGGAGTAACCCATACCTGCACGTAATCCGCCTGCAAATTGCTGTACCACTTCAGAGAGGTTGCCTTTGTAAGGTACGCGACCCACAATTCCTTCCGGTACCAGCTTTTTGATATCCGCTTCCACATCCTGGAAATAACGGTCCTTGCTGCCTTCAGACATGGCTTCGATGGAACCCATACCACGATAAGATTTGAACTTACGGCCTTCGTAGATGATGGTTTCTCCGGGGCTTTCTTCCACACCGGCAAAGATGGAACCTGCCATGATGGTGGAGGCGCCTGCCACCAGGGCTTTCACCATATCACCGGTATAACGGATACCACCATCTGCAATCACGGGAACGCCTGATTTTTTCAATGCCTGTGCAGCATTGAGGATAGCAGACAGTTGAGGGAAACCGGCACCTGTTACTACGCGGGTAGTACAGATGGAGCCGGGGCCTACCCCCACTTTTACGGCGTCAGCACCTGCTGCAGCCAGTGCCAGTGCACCTTCTGCCGTTGCTACGTTTCCGCCTATCACCTGCAGTTTAGGGAATGTTTTCTTGAGTTTCTTCAATGCTTCCAGTACATAGATGGAGTGGCCATGCGCACTATCCAGTGTCACAACGTCCACGCCTTCATGTAATAAAGCGGCTGCGCGGTCCAGTACGTCTGGTGTAATACCCAGGGCTGCACCTACGAGTAAACGGCCATAGCTGTCCTTAGCAGATTGAGGGAAACTTTGGAGTTGGAGGATGTCCCGGTAAGTAATAAGGCCTACCAGTTTACCTTGTTTATTCACCACCGGCAGTTTTTCAATGCGGTGTTGCTGGAGGATCTTTTCTGCTTTTTTCAGATCAGTGCCTTCCGGGGCAAGGATCAGGTTTTCTTTGGTCATCACTTCACTGATGAGCCTTTTTGTATTGTGTTTCTCGAAACGGAGGTCACGATTGGTGAGAATGCCTTTCAGTTTCTTGTCACCGTCAACGATGGGAATACCACCGATGCCGTTTTCCCGCATCATCTTCAAAGCCTGTCCTATAGTAGAATCGGCACTGAGTGTCAGCGGGTCCAGGATCATTCCGCTCTCGCTGCGTTTCACTTTCCTTACCAGTTCCGCCTGTTTCTCTGTGCTCATGTTCTTGTGCAGGATGCCGATGCCGCCTTCACGTGCCAGTGCAATGGCCAATTTAGCTTCAGTAACGGTATCCATAGCGGCAGACACCATGGGTATGTTGATTCGGATGTTTTTGGTAAGTTGGGTAGAGATATTTACTTCTCTGGGCAGCACTTCGGAGTAAGCCGGTACAAGGAGTACATCGTCAAAGGTGAGACCGTCAGCTACAAATTTCTGTTTGGATTTTCCCGCAGGCATATCGCAATTATTTTGATAGTTCGTAAATAATTGCACGCAAATGTACGGGTTTTTTGCGGAACTTCATGTATTGATTAATTCGTATGTATTTCCCGGTAAGGGCCTTAGCAATGCCATCATTTCCAGGTGCATGAGCTTCTCAGATACCTGCGATCTGCTCAAAGCGCTGCGCTGCTGGAGTTCATCCAGGTGGAGGGCTTTGTGTGCTTCCAGTAACTGAAGGAGCACTTTTTCGTCAGCATCCAGGGTATTAAAAAGAGTTTGTTGCAAAACGGGCTGAGCCACCGGGGCCAGGGGCCTCCAATTTAATATTTCCAGTACATCCTGCGGGCTGGTGACCAGGGAGGCCTTATTTTGTTTAATGAGTTCCAGGCAACCTGCAGATCCCGGATCTCCGACCCTTCCCGGCAGAGCCATTACATCCCTGTTATAACCGGCTGCTATATCTGCGGTGATCAGCGAACCTCCCTTAACACCACTTTCTATGACCAGGATGGCATCGCAGATCCCGGCAACGATCCGGTTCCTGCGGGGGAAGTTTTGTTTGTTCAGGCTGGCGCTGCTGTGAAAATCTGTGAGCAACCCGCCCTGCTGCAACATTTGCTGTGCTGTATAATAATGTGCTGCAGGGTAGAGGGTTTGCAGGCCATGCGCCAGTACACCGATGGTAGGTAAACCAGCCTGTAAAGCAGCACGGTGCGCAGTGATATCTATGCCATAAGCCAAACCGCTTACAATGGTGATATCTTCTGCCTTGAATGCATCGATGAATTGTTCGCAGAGTTGTATACCATAAGCAGTAGGCTGGCGGGTACCCACAATGCCCAGCATTTTAGGAGCTTGTAATGCAGTGCTGCCCTTATGGTATAACATCACAGGGCTGTCATAGCAGTGCCGCAGACGTTCAGGATAGGTGGCATCTGTATAAAAAACAGCTTCCACATCGTTCCTTTCCATGAACTGTATTTCTTTTTCAACGATGTGGTGTTCGCAGAAACTTTTAATGGCATTGGCCCGGTATTCCCCAACACCGGGAATACGTTCCAGTTCTCTTTTTTTGGCAGCGAAAACATCGGCGGCGTTTCCAAAGTGATGCAGTAATTCTTTAGCTACCACATCGCCGATCTGCGGGATTAAAGTAAGGGCTACCCGGTTAAACATTTCTTCACACATGGGCCAACAATTTTATACCCCAATTTACTTTAGATTTGTTGGATGAAGCACACCTCTTTTCTTATCTGTTTGTTATTAACCATCACCGCATGCCGTACGCAAAAAGTTACGCAAAGCACCACATCATTACAGCATGGTCCGGCATGGGGTGCACTATGGCAACAGCGTGCCGCAGAGTATAAAGCGTTATGCCTGCAGGCTTACCAGTTAGCTGCCATACGTGTGGAGGAAATGAGTCATCAGCAAACGCTTCGCCCACGTGCGATTGTTACGGACATTGATGAAACAGTGCTGGATAACAGTCCCTTCTCCGTAACATCTGCATTCAATGGCCAACCTTTTACACAGCAGGCATGGGAACAATGGACCTCCAAAGCTATCTGTGATACCGTTCCCGGTGCATTGGCCTTTTTTAAATATGCGGCTTCAACAGGGCTCACCATTTATTACATCACCAACAGGCAGGAATCTGAACGTGCAGCTACTTTAAAGAACCTGCAGAAATGGGATTTTCCTTTTGCAGATAATGAACACCTGGTCCTTTCTTCCGGTAGCTCAGATAAAGAGCCTCGCCGTTCCGCAATAGAAAAGAAGTATGAGATTGCTATGCTGGTAGGGGATAACCTCGGCGATTTTTCTGATGTGTTCTATAAGAAAACATCTGATGAAAGGAATGCTGCCGTGGAAAGATTACATGCAGAGTTTGGCAGGCGTTTTATTATGCTGCCGAATGTGATGTATGGAGACTGGCTCTCCTCTCTGTTTCCAAAGAATGTAAAGTTGGATGCGCAACAAATGGACAGCGTGTTACGGCACGCCGTGAGAGGGTTATAGCAATGTTTTTGATGAACCCCTGATAAATGGCGTTGCTGATGAATTCCGTTGGAAGCTGATCACGTTTAAGCAGAATTATGCCTCCGCTACAAACTGATCACCTTTAATTCTGTTCTCCTGTTCTGCGCACGGCCTGCTTCTGTATCATTTGTGTCAATAGCTTTTGTTTCACCAAAACCTTTTGCTTTCAGGCGCTCAGCAGCAATGCCTTTTTGAATGAGGTACTGTACAACAGATTTCGCGCGGTTCTCAGACAGTAATTGATTATCTGCATCGCTGCCCACATTATCCGTGTGCCCGCTGATCTCTATCTGCATGGTGGGATTATCTTTCAGCAAGGCTACGAGTTTATCCAGTTCGGTAGCAGAAGCGGGTTGCAGTGCATATTGTTTTGTTTCAAAGAAGATGTTGCGGAGGATCACTACAGCATTTGCTTCCAGTGGTTGCAGGGGAAGGTTCTTTTCAAATGGTTCTCCTGTTTTTACTTCCTTTAAAGAGAAGTTCTCTGAATAGAAAAGGTATCCTTTTTTATTTACAGAAAATGCATAATCCTTACCGGTAGGAAGCGGTACAATAAAATCTCCGTTCTCATTACTGCGGATCGTAGCAATGGTCAGTTTGTTCTGCAGATCTATCAGTTCAAGTGATGCTGTTAATCTTGCATTCGTTTTGGCATCATACACATATCCTTTCAGGTACAGTGTAGGCAAAGGCCTTGCAGCCTCGTACAATTCAAAACTATAGATATCCAATGCGCCACGGCTATCCGATCTGTCTGATGCAAAATAAGCGGTTTTACCATCTGCGGCTACTGCAAGGCTTGCATCTTCTTCTATGGTGTTGATAGGATAACCAAGATTTACAGCAGGCCCCCAGCTGCCATCCGCCTGTTTGCGGGAATAGAAAATATCCAGACCACCGTAACCGGGGTGCCCGTTGGAAGCGAAGTATAAAGTTTGTCCATCTGCATGCAGGAACGGCGTAGTTTCCCGGCCGGGAGTATTGATATTCGGCCCCAGCTTTTCTGCGCGGGACCATTGCCCGTCTTTTCCCAGCTGGCTTACAAAAATATCTGCACCTGCATCATCTGTTTCACGGGCAAAGTACAATGTTTGTTTATCAGGAGAGAGGCAGGGCTGTGATTCCCAGGCGCGGGTATTGATAGCGCCGCCTATGTTCTTCGGAGCCTGCCAGCCTTCTGCTGTTTTAACTGCATAATAGATATCACAACTGCCACGCCCATCCGGGAAATCGCAACCGGTGAACACCAGCATTTCCCCGTCCTGCGAAATATTCTGCGCACCTTCATTGAAAGCGGAGTTCACAGGTTCTCCCATATCTTTTGCTGCCTGCCATTGAATGCTGTCTTTCGCAGAAACAAAGAAATCTTCATTCCTTCCTTTCACTCTTCGTGTATACACTAACGTTTTACCGTCTATGGTGAGGGAAGGGAAATATTCAGGATCTATGGAATTGATATGATCTCCCAGGTTTTGCGGTTGAAAGGGAACTGGTGTGGTGGTCACCGCAAATTCCATGTTTTTCTTCAGCTTATCTGCATTAGCAACAGGCGCTTTGGCTGTTTCGATGAATTGGTTCACCATGTCCAGCGCTTCCTTGAAACGGCCGTTGCCGGCAAGTGCTTTTGCATTGGCCAAACGTACTCTACGCATATCATCGGGAGCCAGTTCCTGTAGTTTGGTAAAGGCTTCCAGGGCCTGGGTGTATTGTTTCAGTTCTACATAGGAAAGCCCCATCTGCCCGTAGGCATCTGCAAATTTCGGTTGTGCTTTGATGGCATCCTGTAAATGTTTGATAGCTTCTTTTGGTTGATAAACACGCATGGCATCAATGGCCAGATCAAAAAAGGCCTGGGCTTTTTTGCCGGCCGTTTCATACGTGACTGTTTGTGCCGTCAGGCGGATGCTGATCATGCAGCATAAAAATAACAGGTAGTGTTTCATAGTCGATCACTAAATAACGATAAATTATGCGGTTTAAGTACTATGCAGTGAAAGTAAATCTCTTACAGTGATGGCAGAAATCAAAAGAGGGGATTTGATGTGTTTTGCGGTATTTAGCTGCTTTTGAGGTAATTTGATGCTGCTATTTTGACAGGTACCCCACCTTAATACGGGATGGATACGGGAATGATACGGGATTACTACGGGATTGGTATGCTTAAGGTACATTAATTCCCTGATGGAATCCCTCACCCTGGGAGGGTAGAAAGATTCCATAACAGGTAATGTGGCAGTATATATAACGGTGCTTTGTATATAGAACAGAAGTACTGGATGCTTAATTGCGGTTACCTTTCTGGCCAATAGCTGAATGATAGGTGTTTTTTAGCAATGCTGCAATGGTCATGGGACCAACACCACCAGGCACCGGGGTAATAAAGCTGCATTTAGGCGCTACTTCATCAAATTTCACATCACCAACAAGGCGGAAACCGCTTTTCTTGCTGGCATCCACTACACGGTTGATCCCTACGTCAATTACCACAGCACCTTCTTTCACCATGTCTGCCGTTACAAAATCAGGACGGCCGATAGCGGCTACCACGATGTCTGCCTGCAGGCACAGTTCTTTCAGGTTCTTTGTTTGAGAGTGGCACAGCGTAACGGTACAGTTGCCGGGATTGCTGTTGCGGCTCAGCAGAATGCTCATGGGGGTACCCACAATATGACTGCGGCCTATCACTACGGCATGTTTGCCTTTTGTTTCAATATTATAATGCTCCAGCATCAGCATGATGCCGTAAGGAGTGGCAGGAATAAAAGTAGGGAGGCCGCTCACCATTTTACCCACGTTCATGGGATGAAAGCCGTCTACATCCTTACTGGGATCAATGGTGTTGATCACCAGTTCTTCGTTGATGCTTTTAGGTAACGGCAATTGCACGAGGATGCCATCCACATCCGGATTTTCATTCAGCATATTGATGTGGTCCAGCAAATGCTTTTCTGAAATGTGATCATCGAAACGCAGAAGGGTGGAATGGTAGCCGATCTCTGCACAGGATTTTACTTTAGAAGCTACGTAAGTCTCGCTTGCTCCGTCATTGCCTACCAGGATGGCGGCGAGGTGAGGAACCTTTTTGCCTTGCGCTTTCAGTTCAGCTACATTGAGCGCCAGTTGATCTTTAATTGCCTTGGAAACAAGTTTACCGTCTAAAATTTGCATGCGCAAAGGTACAGAAAATTGGGGACAAGGAAAAGGGGCTGTCAGCCAGACAGCCCCTCTAACCAAATTGTAATTGAACGAAGGAATTTATAAAGCCAAGCGGCTGTTATGCTTTGGGGGCGGCAGCCAGGATCTCTTTATCGGCCTGTGCTGCATATTTTTCAAAATTTTTAACGAACTGGCCTGCAAGGTCTTTTGCCTGTTTGTCGTACGCTGCGCCATCAGCCCAGGTATTACGGGGATCCAGGATTTCTGCAGGTACGCCGGGGCAGGATTCAGGAATGGATACACCAAAAACCTCGTGGTTTTTGTAAGCTACCTTTTCCAGTTCTCCTTTCAGCGCTGCGCTGATCATAGCGCGGGTCAGGTTCAGTTTGATCCTGCTGCCTGTACCATAAGCGCCACCCGTCCAGCCGGTATTGATGAGCCATACATTCACCTGGTGTTTACGCAACCTTTCTCCCAGCATCTGCGCGTAACGGGCAGGGTGTAAGGGAAGGAATGGTGCGCCGAAACATGCGCTGAATGTGGATTTTGGTTCTGTAACACCTGCTTCCGTACCTGCTACTTTAGCAGTATAACCGGAAATGAACTGGTACATAGCCTGTCCCGGGCTTAGCCTGGAAATGGGCGGTAACACGCCATATGCATCGCAGGTGAGGAAGAAAATGTTTTTAGGAAGACTGCCGATGGAAGGTTCCAGGGCATTATCTATATAATGCAGGGGGTAAGAAACACGGGTGTTTTCCGTGATGCTCTTATCTGCATAATTGATCCTGTGTGTGCCGGGGAAGAAGCCGGTGTTCTCTACCAGCGCATATTCGCGGATGGCATGGAAGATCTGTGGTTCCTTCTCCTCGCTGAGGTCGATAGTTTTGGCGTAACAGCCACCTTCAAAATTGAAAACGCCGGTGTTGGTCCATCCATGTTCATCGTCTCCAATGAGCTTACGTTCCGGATCTGCACTCAGCGTGGTTTTGCCGGTACCACTCAGGCCAAAGAATACAGCGGTATCACCATTGCGGCCCTGGTTGGCAGAGCAGTGCATACTCAGTACATTCTTTTCATGCGGCAGTACATAATTAAGGATGGTGAAGATACCTTTCTTGATCTCACCGGTATAGGCAGAGCCACCAATGATGATCATCTTTTTGGTAAAGTTCACTACCGCAAAATTGTGCTGGCGGGTACCATCTGTAGCTGGATCTGCTACACAGCCCGGAGCCTGGATAACCGTCCAGTCAGGGTCCGTTTGCTCCAGTTCTTCCTCGTGGGGGCGGAGGAACATATTGTAGGCAAAGAGGCTGGCCCATGGGGTCTCTGTAATTACCCGGATGTTGAGCCGGTACTCCGGATCAGCACATGCCTGGCAATCTCTCACCCAAACTGATTTTCCCGCAAAATAACGGGTCACTTTCTGATAGAGCCTGTCAAAATTTTCGGCAGAGAACGGTAGGTTGAAATCGTTCCAGTTCACAGTTGTAGCAGTGATGCTGTCTTTCACTATGAACTTGTCTTTAGGAGAACGGCCGGTAAACTCCCCCGTATTCACCACCAATGCGCCCGTTTCGCTAAGACTACCCTGCTTGCGTGCCAGGGTTTGAGCAGTCAGCTCTTCCGGGGTTAATTGGTAATGTACATCGGCGGTGTTCTCTATGCCCAATTCCCGCAATTCCCTGAGTGTGTCCCTTACACTGCTGATTTGCATAAAGAAAGATTGTTTTGGTGTATAGGCAAAACTAGGCTTTTTTTGATGTTATCAAATTTTATAGGTGTTGCACCACGAAAATTTATGAAATTATACATGTTAAAACCTCGTTTTTTAGATATTATTCAATTCTATCGATTTCATTTTAAGCGAAAATCAAAAGACTGCTGGAATAATTATTTGTTAATAGCGCATCAGTTTTGGGTAATCAACTATAACTTTTGTGTGAGGTTTAGCCACAGCAGAGGGAAGGATAAGGTTTTGCAGGTTGCTGATTTTCTGGTAAGTTTGAGCCCTCATACATCAGAAAAAAGTATTCAATGAAATATCTGCCGCTGGATCAACAGCTTTTTATCAGGAACCGTGAACGTTTTACTGCAAAAATGCAGCCTGATTCCATTGCCATCTTCAACTCAAACGATGAACTGCCCACTAACGGAGACGCACTTTTTACATTCCGTCAGAATTCAGACCTGTACTGGCTGACCGGTATCGACCAGGAAGATACCATGCTGGTATTATATCCCAACAATCCGGATCCTAAACACCGGGAGGTGCTGGTACTCGTACGCCCGAATGAACTGAAAGAGAAATGGGATGGTCACCGCCTGCGGAAAGAAGAAGCAACAGCTATTTCCGGTATACAAACCATTGTGTGGCTGGACAGCCTGGATGCGTTTTTACAACAATGGATCCATGAAGCTTCCAATATCTATCTCAATTCCAACGAAAATAACCGTAAGGCAAACCTCGTTCCGGTAAGGGATTACCGTTATGCTGCAGAACTCCGGGAGCGTTATCCTTTGCATAATTACCTGCGTGCCGCTAAGATCCTGAAAGAATTGCGTGCTGTGAAAACAGCGGAGGAAGTGAAAGTACAGCAGGTGGCGATCGATATCACAGAGAAAACATTCCGCCGCCTTTTACAATTTATTAAACCCGGCGTATTTGAATATGAGATCCATGCAGAGATCCTGCACGAGTTCCTGCGCAACCGCGCTACCGGAGAAGCCTATGGTTCTATCCTCGCTTCCGGCGACCGTGCCCGTACTTTACATTATGTAGAGAACAGCCGGGAATGTAAAGATGGAGAAGTGATCCTGATGGACTTTGGCGCTGCCTATGGTGGTTACAATGCAGACCTTACCCGCAGCGTACCTGTGAACGGAAAGTTCACTGCCCGCCAGCGAGAAGTGTACAATGCCTGCCTTCACCTGCATAACTATGCCAAGTCTATCCTCAAACCCGGTATCACGATCGCCAAATATCATGAGATGGTAGGCGTGGAAGCTGGGAAAGAGTTTGTGAAGATAGGGTTGCTCACGGAAGGGGATATCAAAAACCAGGACCCTGAAACACCTGCATACCGCAAATACCTGTACCATGGCATCTCTCACCACCTGGGTGTGGATGTGCATGACCTGGGGCCTTCTTTCTTCCAGCCTATTCCGGAAGGAGCAGTGCTGACCGTAGAGCCGGGTATTTATATTGAAGAAGAACAACTGGGCATCCGCATTGAAAACAACATCTGGCTGAAAGCCGGCGGGAATGTGGACCTGATGCAGAACATCCCCATTACGGCGGATGAGATAGAAGCTTTAATGAAGAAGTAATATATTGTGGAAGGGGGGAACACCCCCTTTCCATTTTGGCACAACGAAAAAATACTGATGAAACAAATTCCGAATATCCTTACCCTGTCTAATCTCTTTTGTGGCGCACTCGCCATTATCTTCATCCTACACGCACCGGAGTATATCGCAGAATTCAATGGCACAGATTACGTTGTCACCAATCCTGAACCCGTCTACTGGGCTTCCGCACTGGTAGTGCTGGCCGGGATTATCGATTTCTTTGATGGATTTGTAGCCCGTTTACTCAAAGTTTCTTCTGAATTAGGCAAACAGCTGGATTCGCTGGCAGACGTAGTGTCCTTTGGCGTAGTGCCTGGCATGATCATGTTCCGCCTGCTGCGCAGCGCTTATTTTCAAAGTCCGGATGTATTTGACGTTTCCTACTTTAACCTGGCGCCGGCCCTGCTGATCCCCTGTTTTGCAGCTTACCGCCTGGCAGTTTTCAACCTGGATACCCGCCAGGCCGAGCATTTCATAGGAGTGCCCACGCCGGCCGTAGGTTTCCTGGTGGCTTCTTTCCCCCTGATCATGTTATACAACCCTTATAACCTGGCCCACTGGCTGGAAAATATCTGGGTATTATACGGGATCATTTTTGTGCTCTGCTACCTGATGGTGAGCTCGCATCCCATGATCAGCCTGAAGTTTAAGAATTTCTCCCTGAAAGATAACTGGCCCCGCTTCCTGCTGGTGGTGCTTACGCTGATAAGCATACCTGTATTGCGTTATGCTGCCGTACCATTTGTATTTATCGCATATGTGGGCCTTTCACTGGCAGTGCCGCCTAAAAATTCGATAAAAAACTCGTAGGTTTGCGTCTTAAATTTTTGAGACAAATGACATTTACTGCACATATCAACGTGATGCCGCTGAAAGAATTGCTGGACCCTCAGGGCAAAGCTGTATTAGGCGGATTGAAAAACCTGGGCCTCGGAAATGTACATGACGTGCGCATAGGTAAACATATCACGCTTCAGATCGAAGCATCTTCCAAAGAAGAAGCGCAACACCTGGCGGAGAATGCCTGCCAGAAACTGCTCGCTAACCAGGTAATGGAATCTTACGAAGTTAATATTCAATAGATCTGTTTACTTATCAATACCCGGATCTTAAACTTCAATAGCCTTGTCAAAACTCTTCCTCATTCCTTCCCCCATCGGTAACCTGGCGGATATAACGTACAGGGCCGTGAAGGTTTTGGAAACGGTAGAACTGATCCTGGCAGAAGATACCCGTACCTCGGGTGTTCTCCTGAAGCATTATGGCATCAACAAGCCTGTAACACCTTATCATCAGCACAATGAGCATAAGGTGTTGCAGCATCTTGTACAGCAGATGCAGGGAGGCAAAGAAATGGCCTTGCTCACAGATGCTGGTACGCCAGGTGTTTCTGATCCGGGCTTTCTGCTGGTAAGGGAATGTATCCGTGCCGGTATACCCGTAGAATGTTTACCAGGCGCCACGGCATTTGTTCCCGCACTCGTTAACAGCGGCATTCCCATGAACCGCTTTGCTTTTGAAGGGTTTCCTCCCCTTAAAAAAGGTCGTCAGACCTTATTCACGCAACTGGCCACGGAAGAACGTGCGCTCGTTTTCTACGAATCTCCACACCGCCTTGTAAGAACGTTGAACGATTTTATCAAATACTTTGGTGCAGAAAGGCAATGCTGCGTTTCCCGCGAGCTCACTAAAATGTTTGAAGAAAATAAACGCGGTACTTTGCAGGAAGTACATGATTATTTTCAGGAGAAAGGTGTGAAAGGCGAAATTGTAATCATCGTGGAAGGGTTTACAGCACCAGGCAAAAAATCACAGCAGGATGATGAGGAATAAAATATTCAGCCATATTCCGGCGTAATAAAAATTCACAACCTCAATAAAACACCGCCACCTCTTCTAAAGATTTTCGTTCTAGATCCGGCACCCAACATTCCTGTGCAGGATACCCCACCGGAATTAATAAAAACGCTTTTTCATTTTCAGGCCTTCCTAAAATATCGCCTAAGAAATTCATGGGGCTGGGTGTATGTGTTAATGCCACCAATCCTGCATGATGAATAGCCGATAATAAAAAACCGGCAGCGATGCCGATACTTTCCTGCACATAGTAGTTATTGTGTTTGTGCCCGTCCGGTTCCAGTTCATATATGCGTTTAAACATTATAATCAGCCAGGGCGCTATCTCAAGGAAAGGTTTGTCCCAATTCGTTTGCAAGGGCTGCAGATCCTTCAGCCATTCCTCACTCATACGGTTGTGATAACTCTTGTACTCTTCCTGTTCGGCAGCCATACGGATCTCTTTTTTCAACGCCGGGTTTTCGATCAGGCAAAACGTCCATGGCTGCTTGTGCGCACCCGAAGGTGCCGTACTTGCGGCAAGAATGATGTTTTCAATGACTTCGCGGGGGATGGGTTTGCCGGAAAAATCACGCACGGTTCTACGTGTATCCATCCATTGGAGCATCTCTGCAGAGCGCCGGACCATGGTGTTCTGGTCAAATGTTTCGCGGGAATAACTCACAAAAGGATAACCCTCGATCAACTTTCTGGTTGACATAGACTTATTGTTTTGGTGTTTGGAGCATATGTTTAGGTCGATATAAATTACAGAAAAAAAGGTATTAATACGCATCCGTATTTTTTTGTCGAATGAAATTTATTAACTAATATTACATAGAGAGTAATTACCCCGATATTTTAAACGCAGCATAAGTGTCCCCCAAAAAGTGTGAACCCTGATAACTTGCTGCATATATTTAACAGGCTGGTTTTATATGAAAAACTAAAAATTCCGAGTATTTAGGTAGCACCCCCAAAAAAATCAAATCAGATATGATTGATCAGGTTTTGAATGCAATCATTACGCAACTCAATACCTACATCGGAACTGTGGACCCTGAAGTCATACTTGGCAATGTATCATTTGCAGATGCATTCCAGGATAATTCTTCACAGAATCTTAGCGATAAGATCATTGCTTCCGTTGTAAATATTGAGCAGGAAGAAAGCTTGCGCAATCTGCCTTTCAGGCGAACTGTGCATACTCCCGGAGGCATTCCGCAGGGCCAGGAAAGGCAGCCGGAGATTTATCTGAACATCTATGTGTTGTTCGGTGCGAACAAAAATAATTACAGCACAGCACTGAACCGCATATCGCAGGTGATCGGATTCTTCCAGCGCAAGTTTGTGTTTACGGCAACAGATATTCCTGTACTTGCAACATTCAATCTTGACCGGATCATATTAGATCTGTATTCCACCAGTTTTGAAGAATTAAATCAGTTATGGAGTGTGATGGGAGGAAAATATATTCCTTCTGTTGTGTACAAAATGCGCCTGGCCGTGATCCAGAATGCAGAACCCCAGGGAGCAGGCATTATTACAGAGATCAATCTCGGAACAAAAGTTTTGGCGAACCAGTCACCCGAAAAATAAAATTTATGGATGTGTATGCATGGCGCTACCAGCCGGAGTTCAGGATAGGTGTTCTGATCAACGGAACGAGTGCCGGAGATGCCGTCAAAGTGATGCTGTCACCGGCAGCAGCGGTGGTGTGCAGAAACTATGGCGTAATTACGCGCGCAGTTCCGGGAGGACTGATAGCGTATATGCGGCAGCACCGTAGTGGTGTTACGTGGGTGCCCGCTGTGGAGCTTACGCAGCCCATCACCTTTACATTCTGGCTGAGCATTTCGCATGCGGTCGATTTTTTTAATACCGGTGAACGGCGGTTCGGAAGGCATATTTTCTACGCAAATAATTTATCTGCCGCAGGTTTAATTGACAGCAATCTTGCTGCCAATAGCGTACGGCTGACAGCAGCTGCGACGGCAGGCAATGCAGAGCGCGGCGCCCTGAGCACATTCCTGCTTTCGGCAGATATCGTCCCGGGAGACTATAACACTTTCAGAGCCGGGAAGATCGCTGCAGGAGCGCCCATCAGCTTTACAATCAATGATCCGGTAGCTGTAACGCAAAGTAATGTTGGCCTGGATGTAAGTATGCTGCCCAAAGGAGCCTACGAGGTGAGATTGGAAGGTGGTGTACCGGTGCAGGAACACGTTGTTTTCGATCAGCAGGCAAACGGCTCAACTACCAACGGCATAATTGAAATATATAAAGACGCCTGGCATATGGCCCCGCAGCCACGGGAATACAGGATTAATTTCTTAAGTACTTGATTAAACTAATTACAACATGTTAAATCTAGCAGACCTCAAAACACCCGGCGTTTACATCGACGAGGTGCCGAAGTTCCCGCCCTCCGTGGCGCAGGTTGAAACGGCCATACCGGCCTTTATCGGGTATACCCGCAATATCCTTTTGAACGGCGATACACTGGTGAACAGGCCGGTGCGCATCAAGTCGCTCGTGGAATATGAAACCATATTCGGCGCAAGGCTTGAAACTTTTACGGCAGTGGTAGGCAATAACCCGCAGGGTCAACGCGTGATCACCACGCCACCTGTAGCTCCCGCTGAAGCTGCTTTGTATCGCATGTACTACTCCCTGCAAATGTATTTCGCAAATGGTGGCGGACCTTGTTACATCGTGTCCATCGGGCAGGATAACGTAGCGCCTTCATTCGCAAATCACACGGCCGGGCTTGCGGCCATCGGGAAGGAAGATGAGCCTACGCTGCTCGTATTCCCTGATGCTTTACGCCTCAGCCGTTCCGAGTTTTACCAGGTATATCAGGCTGCATTGGCGCAGTGCGACAGGCTCAAAGATCGTTTTACGATCGCAGATGTTTTCAATGGCCACCTGGATTATACCAACCCTGCCAATGAAAATCCGATTGATCATGTAACAGATGGTTTCCGTACCATGATCGGAAATAACTTCCTGTTGTATGGTGCTGCTTATTATCCACACCTGGTGACCTCACTTACTTTTAATTATAACGAAGAAGCGGTGACTATTACCGGTGCCGGTGTTCCTGCCAATACTTTTTTACGGCTTGCCGCTCCGGCGAATGCAGCCGAGGAGTTACGCTCATTGTATCATAGCTCCAATGCCCTGTACCACCAGATCCGCAATGCTATCCTTGCTATGCCGGTAGTATTACCACCGAGCAGCACCATAGCAGGAGTGTATGCACAGGTAGATGCATCCCGTGGTGTTTGGAAAGCTCCTGCTAATGTAAGCCTGAGCTTTGTACGCCGTCCGGTCATCGCAGTGGACGATGCCGGGCAGAAGGATCTGAACGTGCACACTACGGGTAAGTCCATCAATGCCATCCGCACCTTCACCGGCAAGGGCCATCTCGTTTGGGGCGCCCGTACATTGGCCGGTAATGATAATGAATGGCGTTACGTAAGTGTCCGCCGTTTCTTCAACATGGTGGAAGAAAGCACTAAAAAAGCTTCCGAGCCCTTCGTGTTTGAGCCCAACGATGCTAATACCTGGGTGAAAGTGCGTGCGATGATCGAAAATTTCCTCATCCTTCAATGGCGCGCAGGCGCACTGGCAGGTGCCAAAACAGAACACGCCTTTTATGTAAGGGTAGGGCTGGGGCAAACGATGACCGCGCAGGATATCCTGGAAGGCAGGATGATCGTGGAAATAGGCATGGCAGTGGTTCGCCCCGCAGAGTTCATTGTACTCCGCTTCTCCCACAAAATGCAGGAATCTTAATCTCTAAAGCACAACGATCATGGATTATAAAACACCCGGCGTATTTGTAGAGGAATTATCCCTGATTCCACCTTCCGTAGCCTCCGTAGCTACCGCCGTTCCCGCTTTCATTGGCCATACAGCGGTGATTGTGGACACAGCCGGCGCTACATTGATCAACCGGCCGATCCGCATCACTTCTCTGCTGGATTACACAACAATGTTCGGCGGTGAATACAACCCCACGCTGTACAATGTGGTGGTAGATGCTACCTTCAATATTGTCAGCACCGAACCTGCAACCGGCAGACGGTATTACCTGTTTGATGCACTCCGGCATTACTTCGATAATGGCGGCGGCCCCTGTTACATCGTGACCGTAGGCGATTACAGCACTGCTGTTGCATTCGGCAATGATACAACAGGCCTGCGTGGCGGACTGCGTGCATTGGAAAAATTTGATGAACCTACATTGCTGGTAGCACCGGATACCATCGCGCTCCGTGAAGGAGACGGCGATCCGGATTTCGTTGCCGCAGGCAATTTGCATCAGGCCATCATTGAACAATGCAACCGCCTGCAGGACCGCTTTGGTATCCTGGATGTGCTGGAAGGGAACCTCGCTCCCGATAACCTCGTTACACAACCAATTGACGAGTTCCGGGATGCTGTGGGAAATAATAATCTCAAATACGCAGCAGCTTACTACCCCTGGTTATATAGCACTTACTTAAAAGAAGTTGGTTTTACGCAGATCAGTCTTTTGGATACCGCTGATCCCCCGGCCCCTGTCAACATAGTAACGGGAAATGCTGAGATCGATGGGCTTTTGACGGCGCTTGGCCCGAACATCCTCGAAGAGCAGCGCATATTCTCAAAAGTAGTGACCGTACCAGCACTCGGCAGGAGCAATTACAATCCGCTTTCCGCAAAGCTGGACCAACTGCGCGGTGTGCTGATGGGAACAACGGTGGCTGACGATGCAAGAACAGCGTTTGCTGCCATGATGACCTTCGTACGGCAACTTGCACTATCGTTCGCCGATCTGGAAAATGATGGAGGTAATTCAACGGCATTGAGTACGGCACTCACTGCGTTGGAAGCAGACGTAGCATTGCGTACGCAGATCAGCCTGCTGATCGGTTACGAAAAGAATCCGCAGGTATTCGGTTCCATTGCGCTGGCACGCACGGAGGAAAATGCGGAAGAAGATTACAATTCGCTGGATGGACAAAACTGGATCAATCAGCCGGCAACAACGGCTATTCCTGTTGACCCTACAGATTACTCCACCGGCGGTGTTACGGTTGCCCAGATTGCAAAAACGGCCGCGAATTCACCCATTCTGCAAACCGCTTTTAATGCCATTGCAACGGCGTTCACAGCGCTGGTAGAAGATGCGATGTTCCGTACGGATCAGGCAGAAAAACAGCTCTTCGCGAAACATCCTTTCTACAAAGCAGTACAGGAAAGGATCAGGAAAGACATGAGCCTGATGCCGCCATCAGGAGCCGTAGCGGGTGTGTATGCGAATACAGACCGTTCCCGCGGTGTCTGGAAAGCTCCGGCCAACGTAAGTCTCCGTGGTGTAATAGCCCCGGCTTACAAACTTACGGACCAGGAACAGGCCTCGCTTAACCTGCATGATACCGGCAAATCAGTGAACGCCATCCGCGCATTCACAGGCAAAGGTATTCTCGTATGGGGCGCACGAACCCTCGCAGGAAATGATAACGAATGGCGCTATGTAAACGTGCGCCGCTTCTTTAACTACGTGGAAGAATCTACGAAAAAAGCATCCGAACCTTTTGTGTTCGAAGCGAATGATGCCAATACCTGGATCCGTATCCGCGCCATGATCGAAAACTTCCTTACGCTGCAGTGGCGGCAGGGAGCATTAGCGGGCGCTTCCACGAAAGAAGCTTTCTATGTTAAGGTAGGACTTAACGAAACGATGACGGCACTGGACATTCTAGAAGGCCGACTGATCGTAGAGATCGGCATGGCAGCGGTTCGTCCTGCTGAATTTATCATCCTTCGTTTCTCTCATAAAATGCAGGAATCATAATCATTGACTAAACAACAAAAACCATAAGTTATGGCGAATTATCCGCTTCCTAAATTCCACTTCCAGGTTGAATGGGGTGGTGCAAACATCGGGTTCACAGAAGTATCCGGACTGGATGTTCAAACAGATCCGATCGAGTACCGCGATGGTGCAAGCCCGGAGTATGTGAAAACAAAAATGCCGGGCATGCAGAAGTTCAGCAACATCACCCTCAAACGTGGTACGTTCCAGGGAGACAATGAATTCTACAACTGGTGGAACACTGTGGCACTGAATACCATTGAACGCCGTGATGTAACGATCAGCCTTCTCAACGAAAACCATGAACCGGTGATCGTATGGAAGGTGAAGAGTGCATGGCCTATTAAGGTAACAAGTACTGATCTGAAAGCAGACGGTAATGAAGTAGCCATTGAATCCATTGAGCTGGTGCATGAAGGGCTTGTAATCCAAAACGACTGATCCGATGTCATTTGAATATCCACAGGTAGGATTCCATTTCGTTGTATTCTTCGAGATCTTCCCTCAATTCCCGAATGACCTTCGTTTCCAGGAGGTAAGCGGGCTGAGTGTAGACATTGAAATGGAAACAAAACCGGAAGGTGGTGAACACCGTTTTGTGCACAACCTTCCGGTGCGCGCCAAGTATGGCGATGTTACGCTGAAGCGGGGAAAATTCCTGGGCTCGGGCATCCTTCACTGGGCCCGCCAGGCCATTGATGAGTTTAAGTTCAAACCCAGCAATGTGATGATCTCCCTGCTGAATGCGGATCACATCCCGCTGTACAACTGGTACCTTATCAATGCCATTCCCAAGCACCTGGAAGTTTCCGGGATCAATGCGGGCAACAATGAGATTGTAGTAGAAACACTGGTGCTTAGTTACCAGTATTTCAAATACTATGATCCCATCAGTGTGGGACTGGATCTTGCTGCAGGGCTTACTGCTTCGCTGGATGTTAATATCGGAATCTAAAAAAACATTGCGCACATGCCGATAGAAGTACGTGAAATAATTATCAGAGCCCAGGTGGAATCATCCGGGGGCGATGCCGGGGAAAGCACCGGCGGTGGTGGCAACGGAGCAGTGTCACAGGGCGGCCTGGGTGAAGAAGAAATGCAGCATATTATAGCCATGTGTGCGGAAGAAGTATTGAGCATTCTGAAAAGACAAACTGAACGATAATGCTGGATTCCTTATTCGGTACGGGCAAGATGGAGAAGATGACCATTTGTGCCCTGATGCCTCAAAAGAACCCCAAAGAGCCTGCGGCGCTGAGCACCGTGGAAGAGGATAAATACATGGTACAGGTTAACCCGGATAGTTATTCGATCAATCACCATGTTAATTATTCCCGCACACGGGTAGCCGGAGCATCGGGAAGCAGGGCAAAGTACCGGGATACTTCACCGCCGGTACTGGAATTCACCTTCCTCTTTGATGGCACCGGTGTGATTCCACCTCCTGCCGGTCCGCTCGATGGCATCCCTATTGCCGGTGCTGTGGCCGGTGCAATAGCAGGACTTTTAGGAGAGAAGGAGGAATATGATGTAATGACGGAGCTGGCCAAATTTGCCTTTGTCTGTTATACATACAAAGGCACCGGGCATAGTCCGAGACAGGTACAATTGACCTGGGGCAAGCTGGTATTTCGTGGCGTATTGAGCAGCCTCTCCCTGAACTATAAATTATTCAAGCCGGACGGAACTCCGCTGCGCTGCGAGGCCAGAGCCGGTTTTAGCGGTACAATTGAAGACATGGTGCGGGAAGCGATGGAGAAAAAATCTTCTCCTGATCTTACCCACGTGAAAACAGTGCTTGCAGGTGATACCCTCCCGCTGTTGAGCCATGGCATTTATGGCGTACCGAATTATTACATCGAAGTGGCGCGGGTGAATAAATTATTCAACTTCCGCAAGCTGAAGGAAGGTGGCAATATCTTTTTCCCGCCGGCAAAAACTACGAAGGTATGAGCAACGAAGAACCATTATTACCGATAGCACTGGACACGAGCCTCGTGACCTTCACCGTAAAGGTGAACGGAGATCAATTGCCGACAGACGTTCCGATTGAATCGATCATTATACATAATGAAGCGAATCGCATCACCATGGCACAACTGCGCATTGCTGACGGCGATGCGGCATCTACTGAATGGGTGGTCAGCAACGACACCTTTTTTGTGCCCGGAAATGAAATAGAAATACTCGCCGGTTACCATAGTGAAGACGAACTGATCTTTTCGGGTATTGTCACCAAACATTCGCTGCGCGTGCGTCATCAAAGAACAGAGTTGCTGGTGGAGTGCAGGCACAAGGCCATCGCGATGACCATTGCTCCTAACAGCAGCCAGTTTGCCGAAATGAGTGATGCGGAGATCGCATCCACTTTGCTGGACGTTTATGAGCTCACGGGAGATATTGCCGATACACCCGTAACGCATGCTGAAATGGTACAGTATGATTGTACGGATTGGGATTTTCTTATCACGAGACTGGATGCTATCGGATTTGTGGCTATCGCTAACGAAGGGAAGATCAATATCGTGAAACCCGAAGTGGCTGCAGAGGGAGTGGCCACGCTCAGGTTTGGAACCAACCTCGTTGAATTTGACGCGGAAATAGATGGGAGCAAACAATACGGCAGCGTAAAGGCCCAGGCATGGGACCCTTCCGGCCAGGTATTGCTTGAAGCGGAATCAGCAGAGCCGGAGTGGACCGCCCCCGGCAATATAGATCCTGTGGAAGTAGGGTCTACAACAGGCGCTGCCAGCTACACGCTTCGTCAGCCCGGCCGCCTGACGGAGGAAGAAGTACAAAGCTGGGCCGATGCACGCCTGCTTCGCAGCAGGATGGCATTTATGTGCGGCAGAGCAAAAGTAGAAGGGTTTGCTACGGCATTACCCGGCATTACGGTGGCCCTTGAAGGGTTGGGGGACCGCTTTAACGGATTCGCATGGGTAAGCGGCGTACGGCATGAACTAAGCGGCGGTAACTGGTACACAGATTTGCAGCTGGGGCTAACGCCCAAGCTGCACGCAAATACCTTTCCGCAGCAGACGCAGAGTGCAGGCGCATTACTGCCGGGTATCAGCGGTTTGCATACAGCCGTTGTAGCGGCACTGGAATCAGATCCTGATGGTGAAGCACGTATCCGCGTCAAGATACCTTCCGTTAGCCTGGATGGAGACGGGGTATGGGCGAGAGTAGCAACACTGGACGCAGGGAATGAGCGGGGTACATTTTTTCTGCCGGAGGTAGATGACGAAGTGGTGGTGGGCTTTTTGAATGATGATCCCCGGTTACCCGTTGTGCTCGGCTGCCTGTTCAGCAGCGCAAAAGTGCCACCATTGGAAGCAGCAGATGCCAATCCTGAAAAAGGGTACTTCTCCCGCGAGAAAATGCGGATCCTTTTTAATGATGAAAAAAAGACGATCACAATCGATACCCCCGGAAATGTTTTGTTACTCGATGAAGACAATGGAAAAATTTCCATCAAAGACAAGAATGGGAACAAAATAGAGATGACATCATCCGGTATTACGATAGAAAGTGCAGGTGATCTGGAGTTAAAGGCTTCAGGTGATGTGAAAATAGAAAGTACCAAAAACATGGAACTGAAGGGAGGGATGCAATTTAAAGCAGAAGGTACTGCGGGGTTGGAATTAAACTCCAGCGCTATTACGGTCGTAAAAGGAAGTATGGTTCAGATCAATTAAAATATTCAAAGTATGTCTTTAGCAGCAAGAGCAGGTGATATGCACGTTTGTCCGATGGTAACCGGAACAGTGCCACATGTAGGAGGCCCCGCACTACCTCCCGGCTGCCCCACGGTACTCGTTGGCGGAATGCCGGCCCTGCGCGTTGGGGATATGCTCACCTGCACAGGGCCGCCGGATACCGTAGTGAAAGGATCAGGCACGGTGATGATTGGCGGTATGCCGGCTGCCCGCATGGGAGACAGTACTGCTCATGGAGGCTCGATCGTTGTAGGATGTCCTACCGTAATGATCGGCGGATAAAAAAACTCATCTGATTATGGCAAACGAATCATTTTTAGGAAGAGGCTGGAGCTTCCCGCCAGTTTTTAACCGGGTTGAAAAAGAAGTGGTCATGCTGGAAGCAGAAGCAGATGTTCGCAGCAGCATCGAGATCATCCTTTCCACAGAGCTGGGAGAAAGAGTGATGCAACCCGGCTTTGGCTGGAAACGCGAACGCTGGCTGTTTGAAGCGCTCTCTACCACATCGGCAACCGCAATCCGCAATGAAATAGAAACAGCCCTGCTGGTGTACGAGCCCCGTATTGACCTCAATGAAGTACGGCTACTGCCCGGACCAAAAGAATCAGGGAAAATAGAGATACTGGTGGACTATACGGTGCGCAACACCAATACCCGGAGCAACCTCGTCTTCCCCTTCTACCTAACAGAAAAATAAAATGAAAACGACCGATAAAAATATTTACCAGTACCTGTTAGCCACCGATGGTGTGAACCAGCTGGATCGTAGTGCGCTCTCCCTGGATCCCTCACTGGTGAAAATTGATGGGCGGTCCAAGCACGATATCCTTCGTTTTTTACATGCACTCAGCCGGCAGATCAGGTTCTTTGATCTGAATAATCAGCCGATGGGTGACTGGCAGCCATTCCTGGACGTACTTACTGCAAGCGGTAATGTGCCGGATGAAACAACGTTGACCAGGTTGCTGTTGTCACGGAAAGACTGGTCGCCGCACATCACGCTGTTAATCGCTTTCCTGCAGGTATATGCACACGCGCAGAACGATCTCAACCAATTGCCGGCCAGCCGCCTCAATTTTTATTACGAAGATGTACTGCGCCTCCAACGCCGTTCTGCTATTGCAGACCAGGTACACGTGCTCGTTGAACTGGCGAAAAGTGCAGCACCTACTTTACTGACAAAAGGAACGTTGCTGAAGGGTGGTAAAACGGCTAACGGCATGCCCCTGGATTACGCATTGGACAGTGATCATGTATTTAATCACGCCGCGATATCGGGGTTAATGAGCAGTTTTGCAGATGTGAATCCCGGAGGGCAACGCATTATTTTTAAAACCGGTGATGCTACGCTGATGCGTGAGAATGGTGCCAGCTGGAGACCTTTCGGAACACCTCAATTGCAAAAAACCGGTACACTGCCTCCGATGGAACATGCTGATATCGGCTTTGCACTGGCGTCTCCAAACTTTTTCCTGGCAGAGGGTATTCGTGTGATCAATATCACCATGCGATTGAAATCACGGGAAGAACTACCGGATGATATCGCACTCACGAATCTGATGGACGTTAAAATGACGGGCCTTGAAGGATGGATCATTCCTGATGTAGTGCAGAAAATAACGCTTACGCCCGTTGCGCCAACGCTTCCTGATCCGAAAGAATTTGAAGCAATCCTCGATATTTCCGTCCTGTATAATGAGTCATCGCCCGCTATTACAGCTTATGATGAAGTCATCCACCAGGCAAGGCTTGCCACCGGATGGCCGGCTTGCAGCATACGATTGAAACCGGACGTATTCCTGCTGGAAACACTTGGGCAGTATTCCGTAACAGAAGTAACGGTAGGGGTGGACGTAAAAGGCGTAAAAGACCTCATATTGCAGAATGACCTGTCCGTACAAGCAGCTGGTACCCCCGTACTTCCATTTACTTCCTTCCCGCGTGTAGACGGCAACTTTTATATCGGCAGTGCAGAAGCATTCAGGAAATCCATTACTTCCTTTGCCGTATCATTAAAATGGCAGGATCCTCCGGCATCGTTCGTGGATCACTATGCGGGGTATGAAAATCCGAATGTCAATAATGAAAAATTCAAAACGGACGTACATCTGCTTGCCGGCAGGAAATGGACGAAGCTGAATAACCTTTCTGAATTACTGTTTGATCATGCCGATCCTTCAGCCACGCATCAACTTATTATTCCGGCCCCTGTCATCACGCAACATGTTCCCGGTACACCTTACAAAAGGCAACCAAGGCTTGCGCCGCCAACGGCATTTGATCAGTTTTCCCAGCAGGGATTCATAAAACTGGTATTGACCAAACCAACTAAAACGGAGCTTGGCAATCTGCCTGCTGATGTGCCATTTGAAGCATTCGGCCATAAAACTTTTCCAACGGTCTATAGCCGGCATGCTATTGACAAAGCCCTTGGCGTTGCGGATGTGGTCCTGCCACAACAACCTTATACCCCAACACTCACAGAAGTAGCGCTGGATTATACGGCGGCTGATACATTCAGTCCGGATAATCCCAACCATACTGATCAGTTATTTCAACTGGATGTTTTTGGCGCTGTAGAAGTCACCAGGGGAAGCGGCCTCAGTCTGATACCGAAGCATGATCCCGAGGCGGCACTGTATATCGGACTGGAAAATGCCGTGGCGCCACAATTGCTGTCTTTGCTCTTTCAACTGGAAGAAGGAAGCACACCCGGCGCCGAGCTGTTGCGCTCCGAAGAAATTTCATGGAGTTACCTGGCAGGCGGGCAATGGATAACCATTTCAAGAGCCGATGTGCTGGAAGACAAAACAGACGGGTTCCAGGTATCAGGCCTTGTACGACTTGTGATCGGAGATGATGCTACGCTCCATCATACACTGATGCCGGATAACCGGCTTTGGGTGAGGGCAAGTGTACTCTCTAAAGCCAATGGCGCCGGTAGTGTGCAAGCGTTGCATACGCAGGCTGCAAGAGCGTCTCTGCAGATCCCCGCTGGCTTAGAAAAAGAATACGATGATCATCTTGCAACACTGTTGCCTGCAGAAACCATTTCATCGCTCACCAAAAAATTGGTGGGCGTAAAAAAAGTACAACAACCTTATCCATCTTTCGGAGGCAGGGCTTCCGAATCTGACCAGGCATACCACCGCCGCGTACACGAACGGCTTCGCCACCGCAGCAGGGCAGTGTCTGCATGGGATCATGAGCGCCTGATACTGGAAGCCTTTCCGGAGATCTTCAAAGTGAAATGCCTGCCGCATACCAATGAAGAGAACCTGCTTTCTCCCGGTGATGTGAAAGCCGTGATTGTGCCGGACTGGCGGAAACGCGCTACGGGTAATCCGCTTAAACCCAAAGCAAACGGCGCTTTCCTGAGATCGGTAGAAACGTTTGTAGAAACAACGCATGCAACACCATTCGCCAATGTACATGTCACCAACCCTGAATATGAAACGCTGCTGGTAGATAGTAAAGTTAAGTTCAAAGAAGGATTTGATCCAGGATATCATTCCATCTTACTGGAAGATGAACTGAAGCGTTTTCTCAGCCCCTGGGCTTACGAGGAAGGACAGGATATTGTCTTTGACGGTAAGATCCCTGCATCCGAGATCCTTGCTTTCATTGAAGGGCGGGATTATGTGGAGCATGTAACAGACTTTGAATTATATCACCGCCATAAAGGAATTGCCGGCGGCGGGATTGGTGAAATGCAGATAGGGATTGACTTTGTGGTGGGTGTTACGCCTGACGCCACAATCGGAGGAGAAGGGATCGGCAAAATGATCGGGGAGGATTTTGTGATCGGCGTGCCGGTGGATATCGCAACGGCTACACGGCCAGATGCCATCCTGGTATCAAATGAACGGCACCGCATCGGCGTGTTGTCAGACAACGGATCGGTTTGCGAAGGCACACAATCCATTGGCATCGGGCAAATGGTGATCGGACTTGATTTTATCATTATTACATAAGTGTATTCTATTGTTCATAACTCTAAATTAAAGTATCATGTCAGCACAAAGCAGAGTTTATCTCAAGGAAGGGTTCGATGATGGTGAACGTCCCACGGGTAAAGACTTCGCCGATATCTTCGATTCATTTATCAATATTGAAGATGATAAGGTAAGCCTGGACGTAAATAAGAACCTGACTGTTCCGGCAGGCTTAACGCTTTTTAATTCACCTGCCGGGCCGAACGGAACGATCCGTTTTAACGGCACCAAGGTGCAGGTTTCTGTTGGAGGCGTATGGAGTGATATTGCCGGGGAGAGTGGCGCATTCCAGATAATAGGCGTAGGACCGAATGTTGGATTCACTGGTGGGAATGTAGGGATCACTAACATGGCGCCAACACATAAACTGGATGTACAACTGGGTACGAATTCAGGTGCCGGCGAGCGTGTCCGCTTCGGAAAACTGGTGGTGCATACCGGACCGGTGGCTCCCAATGATGGTGCATTCATTAGCCATGAAAGCCAGACCGGCGATACAAGTTTTGCCCTGAAGCAGGATGCTGCTGCAAATACCATTCTTAATTGCGGCCAGTTCTCAGCGTTGAGCCTGAACCAGGGAGGAACAGCTACTCCGCGCCTGCAGTTATCAACTTCCGGCAATTTCCAGATATCACCCGCAACGAGCGTGAACATTAATGGAAACACCATCATCGGCACCGCGGGTACCCCAAGAGCTTTTTCTGTGAACGGTACTGCAGCAAAAACAGGCGGAGGCCCGTTTGACGTACTTGCATCAGACAGGCGCGTAAAAAAAGATATTCAGCCACTTACAATTGGCTTGAAGGAGCTTTGCAAACTGGAGCCGGTGTATTATAAGTTCAATGGTGTGGTAGGTACGCCCGATGACGAAAAGCAGTATGTAGGCCTGATCGCCAACGATGTTCAAAAGGTGATCCCTTCTATCGTAAAGAAGAGCATACTGGAAGATGAAGCACATAAGGATCTGCTTACCTATGATTCCGGTCCGCTGACTTTCATGCTGATCAACGCTGTTCGTGAGTTGACAGAAAGGGTTGAAAAACTGGAAGCCCAGCTTGCTGCAAAGAAAAATACCAAGAATTAATCTGATCCAGGTAATATGGAAACAGCACCCCAAATATCAACATTACCCCCTCCGCTTAAAAGCCAGGATTTCAGTTTTCTGCGCTCGGAAGGCCTGACCATCATTCAGGCACTGGCATCCGGGTCCTGGACGGATCATAACCTGCATGATCCCGGCATCACATTGCTGGAGGCCATGTGTTACGCTGTGACCGAAGCCGGTCTTCGTACAGGAATGGATATGAAGGACCTCCTGGCGAGTAGCGGAACGGTCCGTTCTCCCGAATTTTTTACGGCATCCAGGGTACTGCCAACCGCCCCGGTAACGGCTGTGGATGTACGAAAAGTGCTTATTAACCATCCACAGGTACGGAATGCCTGGGCGTTTCCCCAGAAATCATTGCCGCTTGGCCGATACAGCGTGTTGCTGGAATTTGAGCAAGAAGCACTTAACAGCAACAACCTTACGGTAGTAGTAACGGTGCCGGGAATCCCGCCGCGTGATTATACGATAGACATTGCTTTCCCGCATTGGGATGATGAAGATGTTTTACCGATGTTACAAGGAGCTGTTCTGCAATCCGTCGTGTTTGAACCCGGCAATGAATGGAAACAGATGGAAGGCGATACATCGTTCTTCGCAAGAGCTACCGTCAATTATCAGTTTCCGCCGGACGTGACGGTATTGCAAATGAACCTGTGGATCGTAGCGCAGATCACCACTGAAATGGAGGACGTTGCATTGGAAGCACCGGGCGTACTGGCGCAATTGACCACACTGATCAGCGATCTGGGACCAAACAGACCATTGCCAAAATTATACGCGCACGTGCTGGAAGCGCACGCCGCGATGCGGCACATACGGAGGTATATCCTGCCTTATCGCAGTCTCGGTGAAAGCATTGCAACATTCAATGCAGTGCGGCAGCAGGAAGTAGGCATCACTGCCACTATTGAAGTGGGCAGTGATGTAAATATCGAAGAACTGCTGGCGGAAATGTTCTTCCGCGTCAGCAACCTGATTGCCACAGGTATTCATTTCAGTACCCTGGATGCGCAACTGCAGCTGGCCGGCAGTGCGGACCTTGTGTTTGACGGTCCGCTGACGGATGCAGGATTCCTGGCCAACGAAGATATCGGTGCGCAACAGATCACCTCTATTCTTTATACCTCGGATATTTTAAGGATCATTTATCAACTGCGGAACGCCAATGCCGCAGATGATGTGGATCGCCGTGAGGATGTAAGTGCCCGGAAGATCATCGGCGTAAGAGGGCTTTCACTGGCCAATTACATGGACAATCGTCCCATTACCACCAAGGCGCGGGATTGCCTGCAACTCGTAAAGAGCCAGAAGCATATCCCTGTGCTGAGTGTAACAAAATCCCAGATTATTATATTCCGGAATGGCGTTAAAGTGGCCTATAATATTGTTCGTGTTCTGGAGATCTTCAATAATAAAAAGGAAGCGGACATACAGGCCAGTGCTTCCACTGCCATGGATATTGCCGTGCCGCAGGGAGAAGTATACCCCATTGCTGAATATTATCCCATACAAAACGATTTGCCTTTGGCATACGGAGTTGGAGAAGCAGGCCTGCCTGATCATGCCACCATCGCCCGTCGTGCACAATCCAAACAGTTGAAAGGCTATCTCTTTTTATTTGAACAATTACTGGCCGGATACCAGGCACAGCTTTCACAGTTCAATACATTTTTCAGCGCCGATCCGGAAGTAAACCAAACGATCTTTCAACAACCTTTATATCATCTTCCGGATATTGCGCCGCTGTATAAGGCATTCGGGCCGCAGTATGCCACCTGGCAGGATTTTGTGGATGACCAGGAGAATGAGTATACAAAAATGCTGGAAGAGACAACGGAAACGCGTGAGCAATTCCTGCAGCGGCGGAATGCTTTGTTAGATCATTTGCTGGCTGCACTTGGTGAAGATATGCGCGATCGCACCAACCTGCTGTTACGGCTGGCCATGCAGGTACCGGGAGCGGAAAGCATGAATTTAATCCAGCTGCTCGCCGCGCAGCAACAACGGCGGATGAATACCTTACAGGAACTGATCTATGACAAATCTGCTTTTTATTATGCGCTTCCCGAACTGAACCAGAACAAGCCGCAGGCTTACGGTCATCCCATGTGGCATACCACGCATTTTATGAACATCACTCCGGTAAATAACGGATTTGCCTGGGAGATTTCAAATCTGCGCGGAGTGCCGGTGCTCAAGGAATTTGAGCTGGCCGGTTCCAGGAAGGAAGCATTGCAGACAGCAGAGCTGGCATTGAAGTTTGCGACCAACGCATCACATTATACCTTCCGGCTTGACGGCCCTGATCATATCCTGGAAATATTGAGTACGGACGGTGTGACGAGGCTGGCTGAAAGCGTGGATAGTTATCCTTCATTACCAGAGGCAGAAGACGGAATGGACGAGATCGCGGATATGATACGTTTTGTCTGGTCTGCCTATACACTCATTCCGCTTGAATACAGACTATATCACATGCTGGGCATCGATCTGAAAGAGCGGCGCCCGCTCATACATACTTTCAGCGATTACGCAGAGATTTATGACGAGCCTGTTCCAAACGCAGAGAACAGGAAACGTTTCCGGCTTCGCGATGCACCGGGCCCGGCGGGTATACTGCTGGAAAGCGCAGGAAATTATCCCGGCGTTACCAATCCTGAAGCCATCGCTGCGGCCAGGGCTGCCGCACAGCTGATGATAGACCAGGGTACGGAACTGGTGAATTATGTGATGGAAGATGCCGGTGGCGGTACTTTCCGCATAGCCCTGAAACTCGCAGATAATACAATACTGGCCCGATCCCCCGATGTTTTTCTGACTGTTGCTGCAGCAAAAAGCCGCATCCGCAGGATCAGGGAACATATTTTCAGGATGCTGAGCGCACAGGGATTTTTCCTGGTAGAACATCACCTCCTTTTTTCAGATACGGCAAACGAAAATGATTTGTTGCAGATCTCCGGACAAACAGATCCGCATTCATTTCAGATCACATTCGTATTCCCTTCTGGTTACGAACGTGACTTTGCAGTTGTTGATAGCCCGCCAATCCTTTCCAGCCCTGCATTGTACCGTGATGGCGAATTCAGGAAATATGCAGAGGAACAGGTCCGCAAACATTGTCCTGCTCACATCCTGCCCCGTGTTTTGTGGGTAGACCGCGCAGTTGCAGGCACCGATTTTAGCCTGGACCCTCCGTGCATCGAGGAATTTGAACTGGTATACTTCAACTGGCTCCGGACTTACCTGACGGATGAAGTAGATCCTGCGGAACTGGACCTTGCACGGGAAGCCCTGGTTCAGGTGATGAACAATTTATACAGCGAATATTTTACAACCTGATATCACGATATGCAACACCTTGTTCAAAAACAGGTATTCAACATTTCTGCCCCGTCACTTTTGCTGGCGCAGCAATGGGAATCCCGTGCCGCCAATATGTTGCGTCATGTGATCACACCTTGTATTGAACAATGTTTTAACCGGTTTGTGAAGGAAGATGAGGTGATTCTGCTGAACCGGCTGGAAGTAGACCTTGGTATGCTTTCAGCGGATATTTCTGATCAGCAGATCCGCGAGAAGGTGGAAGCAGTTGTAGCGGCTGCGCTGCAAAAAATTGTGCCGGCTGCTCATATCAGGCAGGCCGCTGATCTCACGAAGCCTTTCGGGGCCGGGGAGCAGGAAAAGGAAAAATTTCAGAACCGGCGCTTTAGCCGGCGCGAAGCAATGCAGGAATGTTTTATTCATTTCCTGGTGTACGGAAGACTGCCATGGTGGGCAGAGCCGGATAAGATGAATAAACCGGAGTGGGATGATGAATGGATCGCACAGCTTGGTGCCCCACAATACGAACATATTATTGCCACGCTGCGGAGATGGAAGCATTCGCAGGAGCGCCTTGTGCAACAATTCAGCATAACATTTATTGAAAAACTGCTGGAGCGGCATAATCCCAAACTTATTCAGGAAACAAGTACAGGCTGGAGTTGGATAGAAAAGATATCCGGTGCCAGTTCTCAGGCATTACGTAAAGCTTATTGGACGTACGTGGTCAGCCGGTGTATCAGTGATGATGTTACAGGTACACAACTTGTTGCCGCACTAAAATATTGGCTGGAAGATCATTCCGGGTTGAAAAAAGAATTAGTAAAAGAAATACGGACCAGGCAACCTGCTCAGCCAGGCACAGGCATACCTGTCGATGCTGTGATGTTAAAGGCATTATTGACGGAGGCGATGGAGCTGGGGCCGGACAAACAGGGAAGTTCTTCCGGCGATGATCATACCGGCCTTCCCAACGGAAAGCAGGATGCAAACAAAAAAAACAATGTTGCGCAAACAAGCGATGCAACACATGAACAGACCGGAAGAGAAAATCGTGGGACAGGAACAGCACCTTCTAATATAAAAAGTGTTGCCGGAACAAAAAATGTTTCGGGCAATGATGGCAATGATATGCCTGGATCCGGGACTGAAGGAGAGGCACTCTACGCCGATGCGGCGGGGCTTGTGTTATTACATCCTTTTCTACCGGAATTATTCCGTATCAGCGATCTCTGGCAAGCTGAAGGATGGGTTTCCGTACAAGCGCAGCACACAGCTGTGTTGCTCGTTACCTGGCTGGGGTATGGGCATACAGATATACCGGAATACAATCTGATCATCCCTAAGCTTCTTTGTGGAATGCCCTGGGAAGAAACACTGGATATTTCCATTCCATTGGAAGATCATCACAGGCAATCAGGAACGGAGTTGCTGGAGGCTGTGATCGATCACTGGAGCGTACTGGGTAAAACGTCTGCCGATGGGCTTCGCGAAGGATTTATCATGCGCAGGGGCAAAGTGGAAGAAAAGAAAGACGGCTGGTTGATCACTGTTGAAAAGAAGGCACAGGATGTTTTGATGGGAAAGCTCCCCTGGGGTATTTCTATGATCCGGTTGCCCTGGATGAAGGATACCGGTGTTTATGTGGACTGGGCTTAATTAGTATTTATTTATGAATCTAAATAACGAAGAACATGCAAACTGTATTTTCATCTGTATTCCGGGCAATAAGACCCGTTTGGGTCTTTTTCCTGGCCATTGCACTATGTGGCAGCTTCTCATCGCAGGCACAGGATATTATATATGCTGACGGAAACCCGAATCCACCTTTCAATTTCCCTCCAGGGACAGCAGTAGGAGGGGGAGCCGCATTGAATGTAACAATTTCCCCGGTTAAAGCCGGTGCAGTTCCGCCGATAACGATGACCATTACCTCCCTGAGCTTTGAAGATGGCTTGGGCGAAACCGTTATATGCGGCCCTTGCGCAGGCGCACAGGTGATAGACGGGATAACATTCCAGTCTACGGGAGAAACAGTAACCATTACTGGTGCTCCCTTGGCGGCAGGCGTGGGGAAAATCATACGGTTTACTATTCTTGCCAGTGTTGCCGGCGAGCCCTGCCAGCGTTCCTATACGTTAAACGTGGAACGCAGGCCGATTGATCTGGGACTGGTGCTGGACCGCTCAGGCAGTATGAGCTGGAAGTATGATGGCAGTACAACGCCAGACAAAACGCTTAGCCGTTGGGCGGGGCTGGTAAGAGGGCTTAATGTGCTGAGTGCGCAGGTAGCTGCTTTGGATATTCCCGGGGACAAGATCGTTGTGAGGATGTTTGCTTCTCCCGGCGTGATTGCTTCTCCTGCTCCTTTTGATGCCGGTCTCGTTGCGATGGATCCCAATGCCAACCAATTGCAGGCAACCTACAATCCCATCAACCCCGCTGGCAATACTGCTTTGGGAGATGGTATAATTGCCGTTCGGGATCAATTGTTACCAGGCACAGTTGGGAATAATAAAGCAATGATCGTGTTTTCAGATGGTGTTCAGAATACAGGAGACGAAGTGAAAGCCGTTGCACCAAATGCATTTACACAAACCATTGGCGGGCAAAAGCTCCGTGGTAATGCAAATGAAATAAAACTCTATACGATCTGCCTGGGTACTACCGGCCATAACCCGCAATTAATGCAGGATATCGGTGGCGCGAATGGAGGTTTGTCCCTCAACCCCAACCTGGTAACCACCTTTGAATCGGAGGCCCAGTTTGCTGCGATGTTCACCCTTCATCTTGCCAATATCCTGAAAGGGAATAGTCCGCAATTTGTAGATATCCGCAATGGTAAATTCCCGGTTTCTTCCGGTGGCGAATTCCCTCCTCCTCCGATGGTGACAGATTCTTTCTCTGTTAATAAGGGAATTAATATAGCCACTGTGACATTATTTGCTCCGGCCCGATACAAGCCGATGGTGACATCCATTAAGGTGGGCAGTACAGAACTGATACAGTATGCCACCAAAACGAGCGGCGATGGATTTACAACTTTTGCATTCCGTACGCCATTTAACAGCGAGAATACCACTAAACTCAATGGCGAGTGGAAAGTAGAATCCCGCCTAAGTGCAAACCCCGGGATCGTTGTGCCCTATGTGCTGATGGTGATGGTAGATGATCATAATCTGAAGGCAAATTATTCTTTAGTTGACAGTTCCTTTAAAGTGAACCAGGCAGTTAAACCCAAAGTAACATTGGAGCGCCGTGGCCAATCTGTTGCGAACGCTAAGGTACTGGCCATTTTCCTGAAACCGGGAGATGACCTGAATGATCTGATTGCCCGCGCAAATGTAGACTTCCAGGTACCAGCCGATGATCCGGGATCTCCTGACGTAGCCAAACTGGCGAAACTGATGGAAGACACGGCATTCCTCAATAAGATCAAAGCAAAAGACCAACTGGTAGATCTTTTATATGATGCTGGCAGCAAGTCCTATACCGGTAGTTTTAACGGAACAGATGTAACCGGTGTTTACCAGGTGATCTATCGCGTAACGGCAACGGATTCACTGATGGGTGAAATACAGCGTTATCACACTGAAAATTTCTACGTTCGTTTCCCGGATATCGATGTGCCGAATTCACAACTGACCGTTACCCGTAATGACAGTTTCACGGTGATTACTTTCCGCCCGCAGGCAAGCAATGGCAGATTGATCGGTGCAGGTTGGGGAGGAGCGATCAGCCTTGACGCTGGCAGTGCAACCATTGAGAAAGTAGTAGATAAGGGAGATGGCAGCTACGATATCATTGTAAAAGGTGATCTCTCCGGTAATATCAAACTCAGTGTTGCCGGTGAAAAAGTAATTGACGGCAAGATTGGCAGTATTGATTGTTACATGCCAAACCAGGGCTTCTTCAAACGTATACAGTGCTGGTTGGAAAGCATCGGCCTGCCTGCATGGACGATCTGGATAATACTCCTGTTGTTATTACTGCTGCTTATCTTATTGTTCAGGAAAAAGAAAAAATAAGCCGTGTATATGCATGCGCCGGAAATACATAGCGCAACAACAACTCACAGAAGCTACCCGCAAACCACGGGTAGCTTCTTCCCACCTGCACATATCCAGCCCAAGCTCGCCGTAAATGAGCCGGGAGATGTACATGAGCAGGAAGCGGATGCTATGGCTGACCGGGTGATGCGGATGCCGGCCCCTGTGATGGGATTGCCCGCATCTTACAAACCTGCGATACAACGGAAATGCGAGGAATGTGAAAAGGAAGAAAAATTACAAAGAAAGACAGACCTGAGTGCAAGCGATTTTGCCACCAGCAGCGCCATTACTCCTCATGCCAAAACGAATACGCATGATGCATTTATCCCGGCGCATCAACTTGCACAGTCAATACAAATGAGCGCCGCACCTGGGAATATGATCCAGCGGGCAGTGCATAACGGAACAGATTGGGCAGGAAGGTACGAGTTCAATGATACCGCGTGTACGCTGAACTATAGCCAGGATTGGTATTTTCAATTCCCTGATTCAATGGATGCCACAAGGCGGACAGCTTATATGTCTGCTGCGGAGTCCCAGGTGGAAGGCGTCTGGTCGCACAAGCACAGGCTGATCCCAACTGCAGGCAGTTGTCCCTGCAGTCCTGACGGCGTAGATGTGGCAGTGGATCTCCGAACGCACAATGAAGCGCAGCGGGGGAGGCATGGCTACAGTGCAAATGTGACCACTGCTCCAACAACCGGGCTTACTACTTTACCATTGCGGGATATGACTTTATCTGATACGCATGATACACCGGTTAATATGGGCGATGGCATTACGCAGCAGAGAATTGCCCATGAATTCGGGCATGCTTTGAATATGCGGGATGAATATACCGGATGGGCGAGCTTTTGGGGAGTACCTGGTCATAATGACCGGACCTCCATCATGCATTCCGGTGATGATGTGCGGCCCAGGCATTATCAGCCGTTTGCGGATATTATCAGTAATACGGTAGAAGGATGTACATACCGGCCTGCCGGATTAACATCCTCTTCTCTTGTGAATCCTGTGGCGCGTTTTGGTATCACCACCGGTATTACCCTGGATGCAAATCCCCAGTTCGTGGTGGACCTTCGGTTAGACCGCAGGCTGGGCAATACGGACCTGTTGGGACTTTTTACACCACGTTTAGGTTTTGAAACGCTGATGAATACAGGAAGCGGCAATTTTATGTTCGGACCAACCATCGGGTTTGATCTGAATCGTTTCCAGCACCCGATCTACCTGGATGTACATACCGGCCTGTTGTACGATCCCGCAGATCCTACCCGCCCTGAATCACTCAATATTCCGTTGTCCCTCACGGCAGGGTTCCGCGGAAGTGGTTTCAGCGGAGGTGTTAATTACACAGGCCTTGTAGATGTGCTGGGCAACAGTGGTTACTCACACATATTGGGCGTGAACTTTATGTTCGATCTACCGGGCGGAGGCCCTGAAAGCAGAACACCGCCGCCGGTTCCGTAATAAATATACAAACTAAAATAAAGGGCGTATGCCTGAAACATTATCACATAGGATCATAACAAATCATCCTCCTGCAACCGTAAGGACGGAGGCTCCGTTATTCTTTCAACCCAAGCTTACCGTTAATGAACCGGGCGATATGCATGAGCAGGAAGCGGACGCGATGGCAGACCGTGTGATGCGCATGGCATCGGATCCTTCCATGGAATTACCGGGTTCTTTCAAACCTTCATTTACGCCGGTGCAGCGCAAATGTGCGCATTGCGAAGAAGAAGAAAAACTGCAACGGTTTCCCGCTATTCAGCGTAAATGCGAACATTGCGGTGAAGAAATGCCGGCTGTACAACGGACAGCTTTGGTACAACGGAAATGCGCGCATTGCGAAGAAGAGGAAAAGAGCGTACAACGGAATGAATCTTCAACTGCCGCTGTAAGCCCGTCTTCTCAAACAGAAAGTTATATCGGTTCGTTAAATGGGAAGGGAAGCAGCATGTCGCAAAGCGAGCGGGATTTTTATGAACCCAAATTCGGATATGATTTTTCAACGGTCAGGTTACATACGGATACTGCAGCTGCTAACTCGGCAAAAAGCCTGAATGCGCATGCCTATACGCATGGTAACAATATTGTTTTTGGCGCAAATCAATATCAGTCTGATTCTACAGTCAGCAGAAAATTAATGGCGCATGAACTCACGCATGTGGTGCAGCAGAACACAGGTCTTGCCAGGAAGAAGATCCAACGGCAGGATGCTCCGCTAACACCGACTGCATTAAGTTCCTGCAGGATCCATTTCAGGCAGGGTACAACGGAATTTACCGATGCGCGGGAGTTTGCAGCCTGTATGGCTTCCATCCGCAGTTACCTTGCCGCCAATCCTGATGGGAATGTGGTATTACACGGTTATGCCAGTGAAGAAGGTACGCCTGATTTCAATCTGGACCTCTCCCGCAGAAGGAGCCAGATCGTATTACGGCTACTGCGTTCCGGCAGGGTGGATACAACGCGCATCAGAACAGAGGGGCATGGAGAGGATACTACTTATCCAACCCGTGAAGAAAACAGGCGCGTAGAGATCGTGATGTCCCGCGAGGTCACGATGGACCCGGAATCTGTGACCGTGCCGAGGCCTGCACCGCCACCGGCATTTCTTTGTGGCCCTAACGTGACCACCCAGGTATCAGATGCATTGTCTATGATCCGTACCAGGTTTGGCGGTTGGACGAATGATCAGAAAGTGGAAGCATGCGATGCTTTGGATAGTTTATCAACGGGAGGCATGGCCTGGGACATTGTAGAATTGCACAATAATGCATGGATATTAGGTTACCGGCCCGCTTGCGCGAGCGCAGGGGCCACTCCGCTTTGCGGTTCAACTGTGCAGATCAATTCCGGTTGCCACTATGCAGGGTCCGCGAATTATGTGGTTTTTGGTGCGATGTGCAAATTATGTGCGGACCACTTTTTAGCACATGGGCCTATCAATACAGGTTATGCAAGGTTTACGAGAAGGGCTATGATGGATCTGATCAATCTTTATAAGGGCACCGGTTTCACCGGATTGGCAACACCCGCCGGTAACTTCAGGGAATCGCAGGCATGGGCTGGGGCTGGTTATGCCGGTTGGCCGGCGGCAGGTACACCAGCGCCTGACAGGTCAAATTGTTCAGCTACCTGTCCTACGCCGTACAGTGGAAGCGCATTTCGCGTGAACTGGTATCCGCGGCAGATGTACACCGGCAGCAGTCCGATAATTCCGCCGGAAGATGCGGCTACGCCTTAAAATATGACCCGGAACAAATACACATAGAAATGAACATCTAAATAAACGATAACATGCAAACTGCGCTTTCAATTTTATGCCGGGCTGCAAAGCAGCGTTGGATCTTTTTGATCATCGCATGCTGCTGTAGTGTAAGCTTGCAGGCGCAGGATATTATATATGCTAACGGCAATCCTAATCCGCCGTTTACTTTCCCGGCCGTGATAGTTGGCGGACCTGCCCTGAATGTTACGATTTCTCCTGTGAAGGCTGCAGCGAAACCACCGGTCACGATGACCATTACAAATCTGAGTGTTGATGATGGCGTGGGCGAAACCAATATATGCAGTCCTTGTGCAGGCGCGCAGTCAGTACATGGAATAACATTCCAGGCAATAGGTGATAAGGTAACGATGACAGGTGTTCCCTTGCCGGTTGCGATTGGGAAGATCATCCGGTTCACCATTGTTGCCAGCGTTAATGGCGAGATATGTCAACGATCTTATACATTAAATTTTGAGCGTGCGCCGCGTCCGCCGCGTAAACCGATAGACCTTGGTATAGCACTGGACCGGTCCGGCAACATGCGTTTAAAGTATGATGGTAGTTCTACGACAGACCATACGCTTAGTCGCTTTGCGGGGCAGATAAGAGGACTTCACGTTCTGAGTGCCCAGTTGGACGCGGTCCGTATTCCCGGAGATAAGATCGCGGTGCAGTTGTGTACCTCTGATGCCGAATTAACATTTTCTCCTCCCCCCTTTAACGGTGGCCTTATAGATATGGAGGGAAATGTTACCCTGCTGCAAACAATATACAATACGCACGAACCTCGTGCCCGTAATGCTTTGGCGGATGGTATCCTTAGGCTTGCTTTTAAAATGATTCCCGGTACTACCGGCAACAACAAGGCGATGATCGTGTTTTCTGACGGGCTTCAGCGCCGGGGTTTCATGACAGACACTGTTCAGACCGTGGGTCCGGATGCTTTCATCCGCACAGGAAACGGGCACAAGCTCCGGGGGGATAACAATGAGATAAAGATCTATACCATCTCCCTGGGGACCAACAATCCTGGTGCTGTATTGATGCAGGGCATTGGCAATGCAAATGGAGGGGCTTTTGTGAACCAGCATCTTCAGACAACTTTTGAAACGGAAGCGCATTTCGCAATCATGTTTACACGTCATCTTGCAAACATTTTAAGTGGAGACAGCCTGGAATTTGTGAATGTCCGCAATGGCAAATTTCCGATTGCCCAATACGGAAGCCTCCCGTCCTCTCCAATAATCACAGATTCTTTTTCTGTCAGGAAAGGAATTAACACGGTGACTGTTACGCTATTTACGCCAAATCAATATGAGCCTGAAGTGACATCGGTTAAAGCAGGAGGTAAGGAATTGATTCAATATGCAGTTAAAACGAAAGGCGATGGATTTGTAACACTTGCATTCCATACCTCCTTTAAGGATGAATTGATCACGAGATTCAATGGAGATTGGAAGGTGCAGACGCGATTAAGTACAAGCCCGGGAATTGAGGTGCCTTATAAGTTAATGATACTTGTAGATGGCAATACACCATAAATAAACAAGATGTACAGAGATAAAAAAGATAAGGTACAACTTTCTACCCCGGCTCATCAAAGGCCGGGTGAAACCTTTTTTCATCCGGCGGTTCAAAGAATGCCTGATACCGCGAATCATATAGGCCCGCAGACTGAAAGTTATGTGGGGGCATTACCGGGTAAGGGACAGAAGTTAAGTGCCGGCGAACGTGCTTTTTTTGAGCCGAGGTTCGGGCAGGATTTTTCAAATGTGCAATTACATACAGATACTACTGCCAATGCTTCTGCGAAAGATCTCGGCGCGCGTGCGTACACACACGGGAATGATATTGTGTTTGCGTCCCGGCAATATCAGCCGGATACCGAATCCGGCAACAGGTTGCTTGCGCATGAACTGACGCATGTTGTGCAACAGCGAAGCGTGCAGCGAAAGGCGATTCAGCGATGCCCTGATCCTGCCACAGACGCTAAGTTTGATGCAACTGCAACTGCCATGAAGGCAACAGCGGAATATGGAAAGCTTTCTCCTGCAGATAAAGCGGTTGCGGATAAATTAGTAACAGATACAAAACCGAAACCTAATTGTATTTATTATATCGATAAGCTGAAATTGATGATGGATACACCGCTGGGAACACCAGCCGCTGCTACGGCCGTTTATACAGGAGCCACTGCTACAGCTGTGACGGCAGAGGCAAAACGGGTAGCTGATCCTGGTGAGAAACTGCGTTTAGGGCTGGAAGAGGCTGCAGTAAAGAGCGCAGGCCGGGTATACACAACTAAAGCGGGAAAGTATGGTGGCGGAAAATTCGAGATAGATGGCCGCGATCCGAATAATATTTATGTGAAGATCAAAATACTGCTTGAGAAGAGAGGTACCGGAACAGATCCTTATGTGGACTCCATCAAAGGGATGGAAGATGCCATTGAAAAGGCCGCCTCTGCTATGGGATATATTGTGGACATAGATTTTGTTACGCCGGCACAGGCGGCGGCTGATCCCAATACGTTTAAAATAGGGGTGGATCCATCTCAGCCGGAAGTAGCTACGAACTGGGCGGGTGGCGGCCCTACCGGGTATGCACATGAACTGCATCACATTCTGCAATTTGAACTGGACCGGTATAATTACATTGATGCTCACTCGGATAATTCCATCATGGCCATTCCTACCCGCTTGTATTGGTTCGGTAAAGAACTGACCAAAACACCCGGGTACAATAATCCGCAATCCATTATGGCAAGTGGAAGCAGCCCGCTTGATGATGATATCTGCAATGTAGCAGGCCTGAATGTGGCAACCTGTGTTAAATCAAGAGAAGACACGGCAAAGGCCTTCAAGGAAATAAACAAATTTGTTACCTACGATGAAAAGATACTGAATTGTATCTCGAAGCTGCAGGTAAAAGACCCGGATACGATGATGAACATATTGCGGGAACTCTTCAGAAGAATGGTCGGGCTACCGGAAACGAAAAAGAAGATCGTCAAGAGGCTGGATGATGCAAAAGATCCGCTGGCGATTGTATTCAAAAAATTAAAGGCCGACCAGCAAACGGAATTGCGCGGAATATTGCCGCCATGATGATAGAAAGGACGCTAAAACAAAAATATGTCTGAAACGCTTATACAAAACAAAAAGGATACTTCCGGTGCCGGGCGGCATGCGGGAAACGGTATCTTTTTTAACCCGGCTATTCAAACTAAGTTAACGGTAAATGAGCCGGGGGATCGTTATGAGCAGGAAGCAGACGCGATGGCAGATAAGGTGATGCGCATGCCGGCAGCTGCGGGAGGAAATGAAAGCTCATTTTTCAGGCCTGCAACAATGCTGCAAAGGAAATGTGTGCATTGTGAAGAGGAAGAAGCACAGCGAAAAGAAGTGGGACCCCTCATTCAGCGGCAGGAAGATGAGGATATGGAAGGACCTGTACAGCGTAAATGTGCGGCCTGTGAAAATGAAGAAACAGTGCAACGAAAGGAAAGCGGCGTTGCAACACAAGCAGAAAGTTATACCGGTTCATTGAACGGAAAGGGAAGCAGCATGCCGCAAAGTGAACGGGATTTTTTTGAGCCCAGGTTTGGATATGATTTTTCAAAAGTGCAGTTACATACGGATAGCGCGGCCAATGAATCGGCCCGCAGTCTTAATGCACATGCTTATACACTCGGGAACAATATAGTATTCCGCTCTCATCAGTATCAGCCTGGGACAGATAGTGGGAGAAGACTAATGGCGCATGAATTAACGCACGTCATACAACAACAGTCCGCCGTAATGCGGAAGATCCAGCGCAGTTGCCTGACAGGTGCTGTTTGTACACCTCCGATCTGTGGCTCGCCGGGTACGTTTGGTACATCGGAAGAAGCGATAGAAGCACCCGCGCGAACGGCCAGAAGGGCTGCTATTTTAGCGGATCCTGTAGGGCAGGCAGCAACCGGACATTCGCGCAGGGCGGCAAATATAGAAGCGGTGCTGGCAGCTAATGGTGTTGCCGTTACCCCTACGTCGCATGGCGTATTTGTGGACCTGGATGTTTCACCCAACACCGGAGCATTTACCATGCGCTGTTCCAGCTTCGACACCTGGGTGCCGCCATTCGCCGGCCCGGCTACAGCCCGTTGTATTTTTGTTCCGAATCGTCTCGAACAGGAAGCGGATACTTTCCAGAATAACCCGGCTCAGGCAACGATCGGTGGTATGACAAGAAACAATTGGTTGATGCAACTCAAGATAGCCATGACACATGAGCTGCAGCATATCATATACGATGCCGTAGCACGGCCTGCTCTGCCTGGTGTTACCTGTCTGCGTACCACCGTCATAGATGGCCATACGGTAAGATTTTTCCTGAGCGAGATGAGCGCTGAGATGAGTGAATTTCCGCCACTCTTTGAGAATGTAAGGCGCAGATCGCCGGATTATAGTACGATGATGACAAACCTCCGGAATGAATACAATGAAACCATCACCAATTGCAGTGAAAGCATTGAAGGGATCCTGAAGTCATTGCGTTGCCATTGTGATTGCGCGGACGTGACGGCGTACCTGGAAGAAACGATCGCGTTTACACAAAGCGGGTGGACGACCACGCAAAAGAACGTTTTCCGGGAGTTGATGATCAACAGATTCCCGGCGTTGAACTGGACAAGACGCCGTTTTTGAAAAAAATAACAGACCATGAATCAGGCAACCGATACAACATTCGCAACAGATAACCAGGCTAACGGCCTGATGGATAATTACCTCATCAGCGGACTGGACTATCTGCAACATTATGTACGAGGCAGATTGAAGATGCATTTCACCGGTGCCGAACCTACGCCGATTACGCTGGGCCTGCCCAATGAGCTGGATGGATCGGCATTTGCACGATTCGTGCGGCATGCGCGGCCATCTACAGCTGAAACAATATTGCTGCTGAGCGCACTGGCTCCGCACATCGTTTCCGGGTTCTTTGATGGTATCATCCATGAGTTCCTGACGCAGGGCGGAGAATTTCCCGAGTTCGGCGGTGTAAAAGGCCAGAACCACCGGGGTACATTGCCAACGGGAGAAACCGTCATGTTCCTGCTGGCAGGATCTGATGCTAAAGCAAGGCTGGCATTATTACCGCTCTTCAGTGAGGATAGTTTTTTATTCCGGGAGAAAATACTTTCTCTTGAAGCCATGCGTAATGGTGAACCTGCTCTGAGCGGGCGCCTGCTGTTGGATGCAGAGTTTGCCGAAGTGTTCACGACAGGAAAAGTAGGATTGCCGCAACTGTCCATGAACTTCCCGGCAGAACATATCTCCACACAAATGGAATGGGATGACCTGGTATTGCCGGAAGGTGTGTGGCAACAGATCCGCGAACTGGAAAGCTGGGTTAAACATCATGATACTTTAATGCGCGGATGGGGGATGGGCAGAAAGCTGAAACCCGGTTACCGCGTGTTGTTCTATGGTCCTCCAGGTACCGGTAAAACACTCACTTCCACATTGCTCGGCAAATATACCGGAAGGGAAGTATTCAGGATCGATCTGTCCATGGTTATTTCCAAATACATTGGAGAAACGGAAAAGAACCTGGCCACGCTTTTCGATAAAGCGGAACATAAAAACTGGATCCTCTTTTTTGACGAAGCAGATGCCATTTTCGGGAAACGGACAGGGGTGAGGGACGCGCATGATAAATATGCCAACCAGGAAGTTTCTTATCTGTTGCAGCGGATAGAAATGCATTCCGGGCTGACCATTCTGGCATCTAATTTCAAAAGTAATATGGATGATGCATTTATCCGGCGCTTCAACTCCATCGTTTATTTCCCACCACCACGGCAGGAAGAAAGGTTGCTGTTGCTACAGAAAGCTTTCCCGCCGGAGATCTCCATGGAAGAAAATGTGGACCTTCGGGGCATCGCTGCCAGTTACGAACTGACCGGTTCACATATCATGAATGTGGTACAGTACGTTTGCCTGGCTGCCCTTGAAAAAGGGGTGTACACGGTATCTAATAATGACATTATCCGCGGTGTGAAGAGAGAGCTGGAAAAAGAAGGAAAATAAGTATTCACTCATTACCATAATCTTTTAAAGATGATCACTCCAGTTATAAAAACCAAGATCATGCAGATCGTGAACGTATTCGAAACCGGTACGCCGGAAGGGGAGTACGACCTGATTGCAATATTTCCTGACGGCAGGAATAACAGCCGCCAGATCACATATGGGAGAAGCCAGACCACGGAGCAGGGGAATCTGCGCAATTTGCTGGAACGGTATGTATCCCTGAATGGTGTTTTTGCTGCGGACTTCCAGGTGTTTCTGCCGAAAGTGGGTAGTGTTCCATTGGTAGATAACAAAGCATTTAAAGAACTGCTGAAAAAAAGCGCGCGGGAAGATCCTATTATGCACCAGGCTCAGGATGAAACATTCGAGATCCTCTATTTTCAACCAGCCCTGCATTTTTTTAATGGGGAACAGTTTGCGCTGCCATTAAGTTTACTCGTGATCTATGACAGTTATATCCATTCCGGAAGTATTCCCGGTTTTCTGCGCACCCGTTTTTCTGAACGCACCCCTTTGCGTGGCGGAGATGAAAAGGGCTGGATCGCTGCGTATACAAATGCCAGGAAACATTGGCTGGCAACACATTCCAAAAAAGTACTGCGGCCTACTGTTTACCGCGCTAATTGTTTTCTGAATGAAATGAAACGCGGGAACTGGATGCTGGATCAACCGGTGACCACACAAGGAAAAACTATCGTTTAAACCAGGTACTTGCAGACAAACGCACAAACAGGAACAACCGGGCATACCACACATGTGCAACACCCGACTGCACCGGCCTTCACGCAGGAAGCCGGGTCAGGTTCTTTTTTCGACAGTGAAGGCAGATCATCCTTCTTCGGTGGATTGCCTGTGCAGGCGAAATTGAGTATCAGTCCACCCGATGACCCGCAGGAAAGAGAAGCGGATATGGTCGCAGATACAGTAATGCGGATGCCGGAAGCGGGATCATCAGGAATACCTTTTTCCGCAGCCCCTGCTGTGGCTGTTCAGCGGAAATGTGCGCATTGCGATGCCGAGGAAAAATTACAGCGGGAAGAAGAAAGCAGCGAAGAGGAGCTGCCGTTACAGCGGAAATGTGCGCACTGTGAAGAAGAGGAAAAACTCCAGCCGAAAACCAATGGTTTGTTGCAACGTAAATGCAGTCAGTGCGAGGAGGAGGGGAAATTGCAACGTTCGCCATACAGCGGTGCTTCCCTTGATTCGCCGGTGGTACAACGCAAATGCGATGATTGTTTTATTCCAGCCCCTTCCAAAGAAGAGTTGGATGATGATAAGGAACCGGCAGATGAACAGGCGAAAGACAGTGATAGTGGTGAATCAGTGGGAGAAGAAGAAACCGTAAGCCCTAAAGCAGAAGCCGGTGGACCATCGCCAGCCACCAGCACTTTTGAATCAGATCTGCACGCCACAAAAGGAAGCGGGCAGCCCATGGCCCCAGACGTGAGGGAAAATATGGAAAGCCGGTTCGGGCAGGATTTCAGTGACGTGCGTATTCACAATAACAGCCGGGCCGCTTCCATGAGCAGTTCTATTAATGCCCAGGCCTTTACGCACGGGCCAGACATCTACTTCAATCAGAATAAATATGATGGGGGTTCGCCTGTGGGGCAAAGACTTCTGGCCCATGAACTGACGCATGTGGTACAACAGACAGGCAGTTCCCCTGTTCAGCCAAAGATCCAGCGGGCGGAAGAAACAAAGATCGGTAACTGGGCGCACAGCTGGATCCAGGAAGGGCTTCGGGGCAATGATAAAGACCTGATCACAGAAGCCGGCGTGCCTGGTGCTACGCGCTTCGGGATGAAGATCAATAATGCAGGGTATGCCGACTTTTATAAAGCAGACGGACATGTTGTTTCCGCTGTACAGGCTGAAATACGCGGTGCCGGGGGAGATGTGAAAGACGTGCAGTATTCCTACAAACGGTTCATGCAGAGTGGTAAGAAGGCCGCAGAGATGAAACAGAATGCCGGTAAGATCGCACGTGGGCCTAAGCTTGACAAAAACAATAAGTGGGATTGGAGCCCGAACTTCCCGGCTAATTTCTGGGTGGGTGAATTGAAACCACTTTTCTTTGCTGACTTCCCATTATCAAAAGAATTAGTCGGCACCGGTGTTAACCAGAAAAGTTATTATAAAGAGGGCTTCCCGAAATTTGTGGAGCAGGTGCATAAAGATATCGGTTCACCCGCACCGCCTACTATTTCCGGGCATTACCTGGACCTGGAGCCCTTGATCCCGGACGCCATCAACTACAAAAAATTTGATACCGAACATCTGAAAACTGGGAAGGGCGCCATTCTGAAAAAGAATACCGGACAACGGTGCTGGGTGTACAATGTAGGAGATGGATTAATGGTGTACTTCCTGATCAAGGATATTGACCCAAAAAAAGATGTCTCCGTTGCAATTGCTGACCAGCGTAAGGCAATAGACCCGGTATTAAAAGCATTGCACGAGAAGAAGCCCAAAATGTCAGGGCTGGATGCCAAGCGCATCAGTAATGCAGCGCCGGCAGTTCCGTTGATCCAGAGTAAGGCGGGGAACAGGGTGCAGAAAAAAGATAATGAATGGGATGTAAAGGCCAAAGATTGGGAAAAGAAACGGAAGGACTGGGTGAATAGCACGGCCAAGCCCAAGAAGTTCCTGAAAGAAAAAGCGAAGGGGCTGCTCAAAAAAGCCAAGGTAGATAAAGAACTGAAGCTGACGCCACCGAAACCAATGGCAGATCAGATCAAAGATGTGCAGAGCATCAAGCTATGGAGCAGTTATAAAGGCCGGATCTACGGTGCTTTGCGCTTCCGTTTCGGCAAAACGCTGGACAAGCTCGAAGCAATGTTCAACAAGATCAAGGAAAGGTTTAAGAAACACCGGGATAAGATGAGTAGCGGTGTTAAGTCAAAAGGGCTGTTTGATGGCTGGAAGAAAGAGGCCGTTAACCTCATTGTGAAGCTGGGCATAGATATCTTCAAAAAGATGATCGGTATTGCATTCCAGGGGTTTGTGAACTGCATCAACTCGATCATTGACAGTGCAGTAGGCAAGCTGGAAAAAGCATTGGATGAAAGTAAGGAAGAAGTACTGAAGGAAATTGAACCTGAATGTTGCCAGTTCATGTCGTTCCGCGATAAGCTGGATGAAGAAGTGAAGAAACATGAAAAACTGATTGAACAATTCTCTGATGCGGTGGATACGATCAACAGCTGGCGGGAAATACTGGATAAAGTGGAGATTGCCGTACGCGTGGGTGTGCAGGTCATTTCCTGCGGTACACCGCCGGCATTGGGTTGTTTGTGGGGGCTGGTAGCGCAAATAGGGATGTCTGCCGCACTCAAGTTATTGACCCGCACGGAATATTTTGAAAATAACATAGCAAAACCTGCAGCGCAGGCGCTGATGGATGCTATTGTGGGTGACAAGCTGCATAACCTGATGATAGACTTGTTAGCAACAACCCCACTGAAACCATATATGGTGGACATTGCCTGCAAACGTAAAGAGAAAGTGGTCGGCGGCAGTGGCGGAGGGATGGGCGCCATCGGCAAAGGTCTTGAAAATATCAATCCCAATGACCCTGCTATCGTGAAGATCAGGAAAGAATGGGAAGCTGAGTATAAAGACCAGATGATGGGTGATCTGCAACAGGTGTTTGAAGTGAGTAAAGGAAAAATGTCTGAGGAAGACATGCAGAAAATGGTGGAAGCGCTGAAGAAAGCCAACAAAACACCGGATGAATTGAGGAAGATGGTGGAAGCAGGGCGGAATGCAAAAACCGGCAAGATCAACCTGTTAAAGGCACTGGAAAATGTGGAAAGTGGCAAGGTGCCGGAAGAAAAACCGAAAGAGGATAAGCCGGCAGGAGAAAAACCGAAAGAAGACAAACCTAAGGGCTCAGGTGATCAAAAGGGCGCAGGTGAACAAAAGGATGGTGATAAAAAAGGCGGGGGAACAGAAGAACGTAAAATTGATTATGATAATGCAACCCGTAACAACGCATGGTATGAAAGCCTGCTTGGCTGGACGCCTTTCTTCTTTGTGAAGAAGCCCGGCCTGAAAGCCGACTCCAGAGAATTTGCGGATGCTGTTTATGATATGCAGAAAGCCGTTGGTGCGCATGCGGACGGGATTGCGGGTGCGGCTACCACCATGGCCTTCTATAATAAGAATGGCATTAAAAAGGATAACATATTTGAAAAGGCGGAAAAGACCCTGGAAAAAGAAGCGATCGACAAGGCAGAACAAAAAGTATGGGATGCCCCCTGGCCAAGCAGAGCACAATTAACAGCAGACCTTACTGGCTATGATTGGAGCAGTATAGATACGGACAGCGGCAAGTTCACGAAGATAGACGGGCGCGCCATGATACTTCTGAAGCTGGAAAGCAATGCTAGGGTAGGCGCTTATATCAAGTTCATCGAAACTGAAATAAAAGGAGAAAAAGTAAATAAATGGCTGGCCATCGGAGAATTCCATAACCTGGATGAGATTAAGGAAGGGGATGGCTGGCAAATTGTACTCTCGCCTAAAGACAAGAGCAAAACCGATATTGCTGCGGCAACAGCTATCTTTATTATGAATAAAACCGCGAAGGGCTCTTTCTTCCAATGGAAACAACAATTCTATGGTATACCGATCCGTTTTGAATAAAACATCCAAAACATGAATTACAGAACACGCATTTGCAGGCAACAAAGCACAACACCTCTCCAGCAACAGGAAGCGCCGCAGACTTTTTTTGCGCCCGTAGTACAGGCAAAGGAAAAAGAAAATGGCAACCAGGCCGGAGAAGGTTTTGAAGAAGCATTGGCAAACGGCGGCAGTGGAGATAGTTTGCCTGCACATACCCGTGGTTTTATGGAAAGCAGAATGGGGGGAGACTTTAGTAATGTACGTGTTCATCATGATGCGAAGGCTGCACAATTGAGCAGCCACATCCAGGCAAAAGCATTCACCCATCAGAATGATATTTATTTTAATAAAGGCGAATATGCACCGGAATCTGCAAGCGGGCAGCACCTGCTGTCCCATGAACTGACGCATGTGATGCAGCAGCGTTCCGGCAACGTGCAGCGCAGTATTCAGCGTGCGGAATACGCCACTTATATTTCCACGAACACAGAGGATGGAAAAGAATTTATCAATGGAGCAGAGGGCTACTTTAAGAATTGGGGCTACCCCAATGTCAAAAAAGTAGATACCGTGGAAGACATATTACTGGACCTTGCAAAAAGTAAAACCAATATCGACAAGTTCCGTATTGTGGCCCATGCGAACCCAACGGGTTTGAAATTGGGAATGATGAAAGACCTGTCTCCCGGCGGGTTCGGTAAATCGCATGCGGAACTTAATACCAAACAGGCGTTTAATAATCTGGTAGCTCCGGCAGTATTGATGGATGACGCTACTTTTGCGAGCTGGACTACCACATTGTTGGGAGACCCTGCCGTACAGCCTATATTAGCAGGGCTGGGGATCACCGCTGTACCTGGCGTCAGTTCAAATGCAGGGTTGATGTTGCGTGGTGTGCTGGAAGGTGTTTTTATGGATATTGCGGTGTCGGATACTGGTGGTCCCGTTACATTCAAGAACAAGGCCCTGTTGGACAAATTCAATAACCTCCGGAGGAACAGTTATTCGGAAGCACTTACAACAGGTATGGATGTGAAAGCTACGGCTACATTTAAGAAAAACCTGGCAGCATTGCCGGCAGCAGCTGTTACTGCACTGGCTGCTAAAAAAACAACTGTAAAATTTACCCAATCGGAAGCGGATAACCTGGGCGAAGGACTGAAAAATGATGCCGGGACTGATTTGGTGGATGAAATCAAAGTAGGGATCCGGGAAGGTTCCGGCAAAGGATCTTTTTTGAAGAACCTGGAGAGTGGCCGTAAGCCCATTACCAGCGCAACACATCTGGAAATCCGCGGATGTAATGTAGGAAAGGATAAAAATGTGCTGGAAAGCTTCAGGAGTTTCTTCGGTTCTGCAGGAAACCAGCCCATGGTGACTGCGCCGGACCTGTTTGAATATTTCTTCGCGCTTACTTTTCAAAACTTCACCGGAAGCCCTGCAGATACCAAATCAATGCAGGACCTGTGGGCGAATGACGCACAATTCGGCAAAGATTACAACTTCTACAACCGGTTACGAAAGAAGGACCTGATCAAGGTAGCCAGCAATGCGGATACGAAGTTGGATCAGGTGATCACCCGTTACAGCCTTTCACTTTCTGCCGCCGAAATAAAGCAGTTGAATCCGGAAATGAAAGACCCTGATAATTTGAGCCTCGGTCAGGAAATCTGGTTGAAGGCACGCCAGATACCGGTGGATGCAGGTGTTACCACCATGGATGATTTTTGTACCAAACATTTTAATGGTACAGGGATGAAGGCAGACATTCTCAAGAATAATCCGGGTATCAAAGATCCCGATAAGCTGACGGCAGGACAGATCATCGAAGTAGCTCCGGCAGCACTCTCTGCCAAAACCGGTTACATCTCCGCGGAAATCACGCAGGCTGATTACGAAAAAGATATTCGTGGCGGGAAAGCGCATATGTTCCTGAGTGGGAACAAACCCAAGATCATCATGGATAATGACAAGTATCCTTCGGCTTTCGCCAACTGGCTGGTTGCGCAGAACTATGGCATTAAAAAGGAAACCGCCGCAGAACTGGAGAAAAAGCTCAAGGGAGAAGCGTATTTAAGAAGCCGTTATCTCAATATGTTGTCACATAGTTTCCCTGATCCGGTTGATCCCATACTTCCTGATGATCCGCGGTATGCCGGCCATATTAAGAAAGCGCCTTAAACCATACATCCTAAAACCCCTGCACCCTATTCTAAATTCATTATTTTCGTCCCTTATACCAACGATCTGAATATGAGTAAATCATTATTTCCGGCGTTTTTATGCTTACTCGCCACTTCCACAGCCTGGGCACAACCAGACCGCTGGCAGCAAAGGGTGAAGTATAAAATGGACGTACAGATGGATGTAAAGACCAACCGCCTTACCGGAAAACAACGACTGGAGTACACGAATAATTCACCGGACACTTTGTTCCGGGTATTCTACCATTTACAATGGAATGCTTTTCAACCCAACAGCATGATGGATGTGCGTAGCAGGGAGCTGGGGAAAAGCCCTATAGGCAAAGATGCCAAGGGAAACGATAAATACGACTGGGACTCCAGGGTAACAGACCGTATCTCCAAACTGCAGCCGGATGAGATCGGCTACCAGAAAGTGATCTCCCTCAAACGCGATGGACGCCAACAGGTATACCGCACGGAAGAAACCGTCCTGGTGGTAGACCTGGATAAACCCATCCTGCCCAAAAGCAGTACAGTGTTTGACATGGAATTTGAAGCACAGGTACCCATACAGATCCGCCGCAGCGGCCGGAACAACAAAGAAGGGATCGACTATTCCATGGCGCAGTGGTATCCTAAATTATGCGAGTACGATGCAGAAGGATGGCACCCTACTCCCTACATTGCCCGTGAATTCTACGGTGTTTGGGGGGACTTTGAGGTGAACATCACCATGGATAAGAAATATGTAATTGCAGCTACAGGATATCTCCAGAACCCGAACAACATTGGCTACGGTTATGAAGCAAAAGGTGTGAAAGTAACACAGCCCGCAGGCAATACACTCACCTGGAAGTTCCTGGCCCCGAATGTATTTGATTTCGTGTGGGCCGCAGACCGTGACTATAAACACATCACCAAAGAAATAGATGGTTTCACCGCACATTTCTTCTACCAGGAAAATGATACCACGCGCCAGACCTGGCCGCAGCTGGTTGAAATGATCCCTGCTGCATATGCTTACATTAAAAAACACTACGGCGCTTACGGCTATAAACAATACTCCTTTATCCAGGGTGGAGATGGTGGTATGGAATATCCCATGGCCACACTGATCATGGGTAACGGTAAAATGAGAGGCCTTTACGGCGTGGCTATCCATGAATGGATGCACAGCTGGTACCAGTGTATGCTGGGCACCAACGAAAGCCTCTACCCCTGGATGGACGAAGGGTTTACCACATTCGCAGAAAACAACGTGATCGGTAATACGCTGGATTCCCTCAAAGGCCGCTGGCATCAATCGGAATCTTACCGCAGTTATTTTAACCTGGTGAGCAGCCCTTTTGAAGAACCCATGAGCACCCACTCCGATCATTACAATACCAATTATGGTTACAGCACTTCCGCTTATTCCAAGGGCGCTGTGTTCCTGGAACAACTGGGATATGTGATCGGCGCCGCTAACCGGGATGCAGGGCTTTTACGCTACTATAAGGACTGGCGTTTCAAACATCCCAACTCCCGTGATTTTATCCGGGTGATGGAAAAGGAAAGCGGTATTCAGTTGGACTGGTACCTGCAATACTTTGTGAACAGCACCAAACATATCGATTATGCGCTGGACAGCATTTACGAAGTGAACGGCAAAGCCACTATACGCCTCCGCCGCGTAGAGGAATTCCCCATGCCCATTGATCTGCAGGTGGAATATGCAGATGGCAGGAAGGAAATGCACTATATCCCTTTAACCCTGATGTTTGCCAACAAGCCCAATGAAGACCCTGTTATCAGGCAGGTAGTACATGACGGCTGGAGATGGACGCATCCTACCTATACTTTTACGCTGGATGTACCGCTGGGCCAGTTGAAAAGCCTGGAGATAGATCCCAGCCAGCGGATGGCGGATATAGAACGAAGGAATAACAAAGCAGTTGCCAGATAAATATTTTAAGGGCTGTCATAAAGACAGCCCTTAATTATGTTAAACAGAATTTATAAACCCGCTATGGTAGCTTCATCCATGCTTCATCCTAGCTTCATGTTGTGATTTGGTGCGGGTTTAAGCTACTTTGAAGCTAGGATGAAGCATGGATAAGCTAAAGCCCCTCAAAGTAATTCCGGGCAATTTCCTCCCCATAAGCTACCATTTTCTTCATAGCCGCCGGTTCAAATGTCAGTCCGCCCGGGCCACCGCCTAAGGGTTTCTCCGGCCGGATAACATGCAATTTCAGGTCTGTTTTCCCCAGGAAGGGATTATCAAAGGGAATATCAAAGAAGGCTTCGATCTCTTTTGGCTTCAATCCGGCTTCCTTCATTTTTGCTTTCACGGCCTTGATATACTGCAGGCTTCTGTTCACATACTTTGGCATTTTCAGGTCGTTAATGGCCACATCCATGGTGAACCAATCCAGTGTTTGCTGCAGTATCTCGAACGGGCTTTTAAAATGATGATCATCTACTTCCGGTGTTTCCGGTGTAAGCAGGATGGCATATACTTCCGTAGCGCCATTATCAATAGCCAGTTCAATAGGGGCATATTCCCGCAGGCCACCATCCACATACTGCCATCTTTCCTTTTCAATCACCTGGTAAGGCGGCATAAAAACAGGCTGGCAGGAGGAAGCAAACATGGCACGGCGTAATTCACTACTGTTCTGCACGCGGATCACATCATAATCAGAAGAGGTCATGGGCAGATCACTGTTCGTGAAATACACTATCCTGCCGGATTGCAGGCATACCGTAGTGAGGTATACTTCTTTTTTACTTTTCAGCAACGCATCATAATGTGCATCTGTGAAAGTGTTTTTAATGAGCGTAGCTAAGGGTTGTGCATCAAAGAGCGAATAGGAATCTTTGCTGGCAAAGCGGTTGATCACATTGCCGGTAGTGATCACATCGCTGGTAATATGAGTGGTGTAGAGTTTTTCCAGCAGGTTGATCTCTCCTAATGCAGCCATGGGCGCAATTAAGGAGCCGGTGCTGGTTCCACAGATAGTATCGAAGGTTATTTTGGGTGTAGCGGCCATGTATTTCAGCACGCCTACGGCAAATGCTCCTTTAGAGCCACCGCCGCTGATCACCAATGCAGTTTTGGGCATAAGTGTTGGGTTTTAAAAGTTATAGATCGGGTGGGGGAGCAATCTTTTTCCTGAACAGGTTAATGCCCAGTGTACCTTGGAACCACCAGTTGTTCAGCATATAATCCCTGTGGGATTTAATGGAGATGGTAGCAAGTGTACCGATCTCAACAGCCAGGCCTCCGCCAACCAGTCTTTGATCTTTGGTGCCCCAGAGATGTTCTGCCACCAGCTGAATGTTGAACACGGTGCTTTCAATCACTTTGGGTCCATCTGATAACATGAGTGAAAGCCGTCCGCCACCGATGCCATAAATGCGTTTGTTGGTGAAGGCCCCACCACCGGTAACGCCGAGGCGCAGCCTGCCGGGGATCACAGCTATCTGCGGAGAAAATGCAAGAGTGGCCAGGTACAGATCGGGGCTTTGATCAAATGCCGTAACTGCACCCTGGCTTAGTTCCAGCGGGAAGATCCATCCTTTGGGAAATTCACTTTGCGCAAAATTCCGCAGCGGATAGCAACATAGCAGGAACAGTAAAATGAATTTACTTTTCATGGAATTGACGATTAGCAGGAGGTAGCAGGCGCGATGTTTTTTGTTTTGGGGTATGCCTGGAACCTGCCTGTGATGAAGAAAGGGGTTGCGCTATAAAGATAATGAAAAAAGCGTTAGTGGCATTGCCACTAACGCCTGAAAGGTTTATATCCCGCACGTACAGGCAACGTTACAAAAGGATCAAGAACTCTTTACCAGCTTCTGCAGCAGTGCCTCCAGTTTTTCCAGGCTGGAATTCCATCCCTTCTTCATTTCACTTTCATACACTTCCGGTGGCAAAGTAGAATTACGCACAACGGATTCAATCACCTGCCTGGTTTTATCGTTCTCAGCAATGAACGTAACCGTATGTGTTACTTCAAGGATCACATTTCCATTCCCATCTTCCGGCCATGCGGTAAAAACAATCCGTTCCGGTTCCTGGATTTCATTGAATACGCCACGCATAGGATATACTGATCCGTCAGGCGCCGTCATCATAATGAGAATACGCCCTCCGGGTTGCACGCCTATTTCGCAAACAGGATTGGTGAATCCTTTCGGTCCCCACCACATGGCTAAATACTCAGGGTCCGTCCACATTTTAAAAACAAGTTCACGCGGAGCATCAAACACACGGAAGCTGGACATTCTATGTTCTGTCATTGTTTTTTGCGTTTAGCCTGGATCGTTTTCAATGCCTTTTCCATCAGGTCGAACTTGCCTTCCCAGAACTTTTTATATTGGTTCATCCAGTCCGCCACTTCACTCAGCCTGTCCAGTTTTGCTTCACAGTAACGTTCCCTGCCTTTCTGGGTGATCACCACCAGGCCGCATTCCGTGAGGATCTTCATGTGCTGCGATACCGCAGAGCGGGTAATATCAAAATGCTGCGCCACCTGGTTCAGGTTCAGCTGGTTTTCTGCCAGCATGCCCAGTATGGCCCTTCTATTGGGATCGGCAATAGCCTGGAATACATCTCTTCTCATGATACAATAATATGCGAAAGTAATCACTTACGCAAAAACAAAAGAGGGAAACAAGGCCGGCCGACCTTATTTCCCCCTTCTATATGGAGATGCCATTCTATTTAGAATAATGCCCTTTCCAGTTGTTCTGCCCAGGGCTGGTTGGGCTTTTCTCTCACCTGTAATGTATGTAAGTGATGGTGATTATGATAAGCCGTAAAGTACAGGCACTCCCGTATGGTGATCTTTCCCAGCAGGGGATGCGGCACCTGGTATTTATCCAGTTCTTCTTCCGTCCATTTATCCAGGAGCGCAATCATTTTATCCCGTTGTGCATGCATCTGTTGCTGTAGGATCTCCCGTTGATCCGCTTCCGTAACAGGCGGTATATAAGGCCTGGTGGTTACGCCGCCTCTGCCCAGTTCTGTTACATAAGCCTCTTTCATCTGCTCGTAGGAGCGGGATTTAGCAGCGGGTTTACCAAAGAAACGTAAAAGGAATTTTGGTGATCCAAGTGCTTTATTCACTGGTTTGGCGCTGCGGATCAGATGGTCCAGCTGTTGACCGGCGGACCATTTGCCTTCCGGCGAAACCACAAAGCGGTGATTGGAAAGGGTGTCTATAAAAGTGGAGAAATCTGTAAAACTTGTGTTCAATAAGGTTTTTATAGCTTGCTTGTTCATATGGTCCCGTTTATTCGTCTTTAAAAGATCATTCTAATACTTCACAATGAAAGCCCTGCTGTTTTACAAAATCGATGATGTGATGTTCTTCTACTTTAAGATCAACAATGCGTAATACCTTGTCACAATCTTCGATATCTATATGGCAGGAGCCAACATCAAAGTTATTACAAATTGCCTTTATTACGAGATTTCGTTCCCGGTACGTGGCTACATTGGTTTTGAAAATACCGATCATAGCGCTGGTGTTTGTAAGCAGTTGCATATTGCCAGGTTAAAGAATACTGTGGTCTTATAACGGATATGGTTATATAAAACGTTACACTTGTTCTTTTGTTTCGTTCGGAAGTTCTTCTTTAGGAGCGTTCCATCCCCAGCGGCCGCCCATGCATTTTTCAAATTGGTTCCTCACGCGTTCCCTTTCTTCAGGGCTCATATGCTGCATTTTGGCTTTCATCTTTTCTTTCCATCTTCTCTTTTTTTCATGTCCGCCACCACCTCCGAAACCGAAGAGGATCTTCGCGAGCAGGAACAATCCCCAGGCCTGCCAGAATGTGATCACGGGGCCGTTAAAGAGGGAAGGGATCAGCCAGTTCCAGAGGTACATGGTACCGTAACCAAGGGCGAAGAAAAATACTACCGCCAGTACGATGCCTCCTGCTATTTTCCAGCCAAGATATCTTTTGTTCATTTTCATGAGTTTAATCGTTCATTAATTCTTTATACAATGCTGCCAGTTTTTCCCGCAGGTATAGTACTGCGTAGCGTTTACGGGAAAGGAGCGTGTTCACGGATATACCTGTTTCAGCGGAGATATCTTTAAAGGACCGGCCTTCCACTTCATGTTGCAGGAATACGTAACGCTGTTCTTCCGGTAATTCGTCCGTGGCTTCCATGATGGCCTCTGCAATGATCTTACGCACCAGGGGTTCATCAGTTTTAGCCGCGGTATCCGGCAGGATGTCTGAGAGGTACAAGGGGCCGTCTCCCTCCACAGATGGCAATGCAGTATCAGAGAACCTGTCTTCTTTCTTTTTCCTGAACCAGTCTGTAATTCTATTCCTGGTAACTGCAAACAGCCATCCGGTGAGTGAGTTAATATTTGGACCAACGCGTAAATACTGGGTGAACTGGAACAGCACATCCTGTAGGATATCTTCCGCATCCGCTACATTATCCACCCGTTTCCGGATGAAATGCAGCAGTCGCTGGCGTTCTTTTTCCACCGTTTGTTTTATGCGCTCGTTTTGTTCCGATGCCATGGATTGTTGTATGGAAAGCCCCTCATTCATCTTAATTAGGTAGACGAACAACTACAGGGGCATATTGTAAAGGTGCAGAATATTTTTAGCGATTCTTATTGATCACTGCAAAATCTGTTGATTTTCAAGGGGATTAACGTACAGCTACCACATACTTTTCCTGGAAATACTCCTCCGGGAAGAGTTTATAGATATTCACCATTTTGGGCCTGCTGCCACTTTCTGAGATCTCCTGGGCCAGGTCTCCACCCTTCAGGCAGATCAATCCTGAGGGTTTATCCTCAGCTGCCCCTTTACGGATCAGGGGTTTACTCCAATGCAGGAGGTCTTTCAGGGGAGCTACCGCACGGGATACCACCAGGTCAAACTTACGGTTCTTTATTTCCTCCGCACGGGAATGGGCTGTGGTTACATTAGTCAGGTTCAGGGCTTCGGCCACCGCTTCCACCACTTTGATCTTTTTACCGATAGAATCTACCAGGTGAAACTTTACTTCCGGAAAGAAAATAGCGAGGGGGATACCGGGAAAACCTCCGCCGGTACCAAGGTCCAGTACCTGCAAACCATCCGGCAGTTCCGTAACGGCCGCAATGGCCAGGGAATGCAGGATGTGTTTTTCATAGAGGGCATCAATATCCTTGCGGGATATTACATTGATCTTTTCATTCCACTCTTTGTAAACAGGCGCCAGCGCCCGGAACTGGTCCAGTTGCTTCGGCGTAAAATCAGAAAAGTACTTAAGAATGATCTCCATCGCTTATTTCCACTTGCTCTTTCCTTTTTTGAAGAACAAAGCGGGCGTAAAGATAACGTAATATAGGAACATGAGAATGTCCAGCAGCCAGCTGTACCAGAACAGGTCCTTCTCATCCAGCTTCCTCAGCGCAAAGAAGGTGATCACAGACTGGATCAATACTTTCGCACCTATTATATATAAGGTGATCTCCAGCAGGGGCGGATAGAACAAGGCTGCTACCAGTGCAGGGTAGAAAACGAAATGAGAAAGCGAGAACAGGCCCAGCAGCAGTTTGTGGCCAAAGCGGTAATGCTTGCCGGTGCTCATATGCCGGGTTTTCTGATTAAACCAGTGTTCCCATTTTGTTTTAGGCTCTGAATAGGCGAAGGCGTGTTTATTGATCACTACCCCCACATTCCTGCTATTGGCTGCCTTGTTCACAAACAGGTCATCATCCCCGGAAGCCAGGTGCTGATGAGAAGTGAACCCTTTATGCCGGAAGAACAGGTCTTTTTTATAAGCCAGGTTACGGCCTACCCCCATATAGGGAATGCCGCTCAGGGCAAAGGACAGATATTGCAGGGCACTGAAGAACGTTTCGTAACGGATCACTTTATTGAGGAACCCTGCCTTTTTATAGTAAGGCCCGTAACCCAGCACTATTTCTTTTCCATTCTCAAAACCCTGGCCCATCATAGACAGCCAGTAAGTACTGCCCGGTTTGCAATCCGCGTCCGTCAGTACCAGTGTTTCATGTTTGGCTCCTTTGATACCGATGGAAAGCGGGTACTTTTTACCGGGTATGAACTGGGCAGCCTGTTTGATCTCAATATGGCGGTAATGTGGATAACCGTTTTCAATGGAGGCAAGGTAATATTTGGAATCATCCTCTGAATTGTCGTTCACCACAATCACTTCATAGGCTGGTTCCGAACGCTCATGATACCGTTGCTGTAATACGGTGGGGAGGTTTTTCGGAAGGCTCCGCTCCTCATTTTTAGCGCATATAATTACGGAAAGAGGCTCCTGTGGAGGAAGCTCTTCTTCAAACTTTCGATTATAAAAGGCTACCCGGGAAAAGAAGATGAGGTAATAGAGAACCTGAACACCTGCCGCCGAGGCAAAAATATAAAAGATGATAATCCCGAGATTGTCCGACATAGGAAGCAAAAATATAAGATTTTTATTATCTATATAAGTTTGTGGAAAAATTACCTCCCCAATATTCAATACCTTTGCCCCCTTAAAAACATCATCGTTTTGAATTTTGAGTTAACAAAAACGGATCCTTCGGGCGCAAGGGCAGGTACCCTCACTACAGATCATGGGACTATCCAAACGCCCATCTTCATGCCTGTAGGCACTGTGGGCAGTGTGAAAGCGGTCACCCAGGAACAATTACGCAACGATATCAATGCCCGGATCATCCTGGGTAATACCTATCATTTATATCTCCGGCCGGGACTGGATGTGCTGAAACAGGCCGGTGGTTTACATAAATTTAATGGCTGGGACCGCCCTTTGCTGACAGACAGTGGGGGATACCAGGTATTTTCCCTGGCCGCCAACCGTAAGATCAAGGAAGAGGGCTGCCTTTTCCAGAGCCATATAGACGGGAGCCGGCACCTGTTCACACCGGAAAACGTGATGGACATTCAGCGGGTGATAGGAGCAGACATCATCATGGCTTTTGACGAATGCCCTCCATACCCCAGCGAGTACCAGTATGCCAAACGCAGTATGGAACTCACACACCGCTGGCTGGACAGGTGTATTAAACGCCTCAATGAAACTTCCCCAGAATACGGGCATGAGCAAACGCTGTTCCCTATTGTACAGGGAAGTACTTATAAAGACCTCAGAAAGATCTCCGCAGAAGCCATTGCCTCCCGCAATTGTGCCGGGAATGCCATTGGCGGCCTGAGTGTGGGAGAACCGGAAGCAGATATGTATGAAATGTGCGGCCTGGTTACAGAGATCCTCCCCAAAGAAAAACCCCGTTACCTGATGGGTGTGGGTACCCCCTGGAATATCCTGCAGAACATTGAGCTGGGTATTGATATGTTCGACTGTGTAATGCCTACCCGCAATGGCCGGAACGGTATGCTGTTCACCTGGCAGGGTGTGATAAATATCCGGAATAAGAAATGGGCAACAGACTTCAGTCAGCTGGATGCGGAAAACCCCTGTTTTGCCAGTCAGAATTATACCAAAGCCTATGTGCGTCATTTGTTTGTGGCAGGTGAGATCCTGGGCATGACCCTGGCCAGCATCCACAACCTCTGCTTTTACCTGGAACTGGTAAAAGCCGCCAGGGAACAGATCCTGCAGGGAACTTACGGACCCTGGAAGGCCAAAATGATCCCGCAGCTGAAGACCAGGCTGTAAGCACAATGTTAAAATTGTACATCGTAGAATAAAATTGCATATTTCATGCAGAAGGATCGCTAGCTTTGGAGCGCTAAAGCCTGTCCGCAAAAATTATATGAAGAAGATAGACTGGTACATATTACGCAAGTTCATCGGCACATTCATTTACTCCCTGATGATCCTGCTGGTGATCTCGGTAGTGATAGACATCACGGAAAAGATAGATGACTTCATGACGCACAACCTCTCCTTCGGTTTTGTGCTCATGAACTACTACATCGGTTTCATCCCGCACATTGCTGCCCTGTTGTTCCCGCTATTTATTTTTATCTCCGTGATCTTCTTCACGTCCAAACTGGCCTATAAAACAGAGATTGTAGCTATTCTCAGTTCCGGCGTAAGTTTCCGCCGGTTCCTCCGTCCATACTGGGTAGGGGCCATCCTTTTCGGAGGCATCCTCTGGGCTGCGAATCAATGGGTAGTGCCCAATGCCAACCGCATCCGTACCACCTTTGAAAATAAATACGTTAGCGCTCCCACCAATTCAGAAGCCCTGCGGGATAAGACTTTGCGGGTAGACAGCAATACCTATATCACTTTCGGTTATTACGATCCCAATTATAAGAACGGCTCTGACTTTGTGCTGAAACGGGTGGATGGGCAAAAAGTGATCTATAACATGCGTGCGGAAAGGGTGACCTGGGATTCCACTACCAGGAAGTGGAAACTGGAGTTTGCCTCAGAACGCACAATAGACGGCTTGAAAGAAAAGCTCACGTTTAAGAACGATACCACTATTAAGATACCTTTATTACCCTCGGAACTGATAGAGGAAAAGAATAAACAGGAAGCCATGACCACTCCTGAACTGAACCGTTTCCTGGAACGGGAGGAACTGAGAGGGGCAGAGGGCCTGAACACTTATTATGTGGAAAAATACCGCAGGACCTCTGCAGCAGTGGCTGTAGTGATCCTGGTACTGATAGGGGCCATTATCTCCAGCCGGAAGGTGAGGGGAGGAAGTGGTTTACACCTGGCCCTGGGGATTGTGATCAGCGCTACTTACATCCTCTTTATGCAGTTTTCAACGGTATTTGCCACCAAAGCTAACCTGGACCCCTTACTGGCGGCATGGATACCCAACTTCATGTTTGGATTGCTGGCGCTCTGGCTGTATTTCCGTGCACCAAAATAAAAACGTTAAATCTCCTGTTTCGCCTAAACTTTTTACGATTAATCGTTACTTTTGTTCATTGATCGAATTCGTTAATTTTTCTAAATTATTGGGGAAAAATGAGTTATATAAAAGAGAAATTCAAGGCTAAGGCAGACGAGCTGAACACAGAGGTTAAGGATCTGCTGAAGAATCATGGCACAAAAAAGATTGATGAGGGGGTAACCCTTGCCCAGGCTTATCAGGGTATGCGCGGTGTTACCGGGTTGGTTACAGAAACTTCCCTGCTGGATGCAAATGAAGGTATTCGCTTCCGTGGCTACTCCATACCAGAATTGAGAGAACAACTGCCAAAGGCGGTGAATGGTGCGGAACCATTACCGGAAGGCCTGTTCTACCTGATGCTGATCGGTGAACTGCCAACAGAAGCAGATGTACAGAACATCAGCAGTGTATTAGGCCGCCGCTCTCATGTGCCAAACCATGTGTTTGACGCTATCGAAGCATTACCTATCTCCGCTCACCCCATGACGATGTTTACCGTTGCGGTTATGGCCCTGCAAACTGAATCGCTGTTTGCAAAAGCTTATGCTGACGGGATGAATAAAAAAGATTACTGGAGTTACATGTATGAGGATTCTTTGAACCTCATTGCACGTTTACCCCGTGTTGCGGCTTATATCTATCGCCGTAAATATAAAAATGGTGAGCACATCCAACCGGATGGCATGCTCGATTGGGCCGGCAACTTCGCTCACATGCTGGGTTATGAAGATGAAGGCTTTAAAGAACTGATGCGTTTGTACATGGTGATCCACGCAGACCACGAAGGCGGTAACGTGAGCGCACATACTACACACCTCGTAGGTTCTGCACTGAGCGATGCTTACCTTTCTTTCGCTGCCGGTATGAATGGTCTGGCTGGTCCTTTACACGGCCTCGCTAACCAGGAAGTGATCAAATGGATCCTTGCCATGCGCGAAGAACTGGGTGGTGGTGTTCCCACAAAAGATCAAATCGCTGCTTACGTAAAGAAGACACTGTCTGAAGGTAAAGTAGTACCGGGTTATGGCCACGCCGTACTCCGCAAAACTGATCCCCGCTTCACAGCACAAATGGAATTTGCCAAGAACCACATCCCCGATGATGAACTGGTGAAAATTGTTTGGAGCGTATACGAAACCGTTCCGCCAATTTTACAGGACCTGGGCAAAGTGAAAAATCCATGGCCTAACGTGGATGCTCACTCCGGCGCATTATTGCTGCACTACGGACTGGTGGAATATGAATTCTACACCGTGCTGTTTGGTGTATCCCGCGCACTGGGTGTTTTAGCTTCCCTCTGCTGGGACCGCGCACTGGGCCTCTCCCTGGAAAGACCTAAATCCGTTACTTCTGAATGGATGAAACTTTTCGTGGAAGGTAAAGTAGAAGCGATCGCTGAATAACTCAATTAAGATCAGCATATTTAAAAAAGGTAAATAGCCACCCGGCTGTTTGCCTTTTTTTGTTAAAATACCGTACTTCGTGCATCGTAGATGAACCTTATCTCTTCCATATTATCCAATCCGATAGAATACCTCAAAGGGGTAGGTCCCCAGCGGGGAGAACTGTTGCGCAAGGAGATAAACCTGCACACCTTCCGCGACCTGCTGGAATATTATCCTTTCCGGTATGTGGACAGGACCAAAGTAGACAAGATCGCGCATCTGAGCGGGATCGAGGACTTTGTACAAATCCGCGGGCGTATTGTGTATATGGAAGTGATGGGAGAAAAACGGTCTAAAAGACTGGTGGCCACCCTGCAGGATGAAACCGGCAGAATAGAACTGGTGTGGTTCCAGGGCTGGCAGTGGATGGAAAAGTCCCTGCGGCAGAATGTAACCTACCTCGTTTTCGGCAGGCTCTCGCAGTTCAACAGCACGCTGCAGATGGCGCATCCTGAAATAGACCTGGTAACGGAAGAGACCGCAACCGGCAAACAGCATCTGGAGCCGGTGTATTACACCACAGAAAAACTGAAAGTAAAAGGCCTAACGGCAAAGGCTATCGGAAAACTCTCCGCCAACCTGTTGCAGCAATTGCAGCTGGCAGAAATAAGGGAGAATATTCCCCAGCCGGTATTGCAGGCTTTCCGCCTCATGCCCCGGGCACAGGCATTTTTTAAGATCCATTTGCCCGCTTCAGAAGAAGAAGCCAAACAGGCCCAGCGGCGCCTGAAGTTTGAGGAACTTTTCCTGGCACAGATCAGGATCTGCCGCCTCAAGATCCGGCGGCACCACCAGAGCCATGGTTTTGTGTTCAATGCCGTGGGGGAGGTTTTCAATAATTTCTACAATAACCATATGCCTTTCCCTTTAACAGGCGCGCAAAAACGTGTACTGAAAGAGATCAGGAAAGATACCGTCACCGGCCGCCAGATGAACCGTTTGCTCCAGGGAGATGTGGGCAGCGGAAAAACCATGGTAGCCCTGCTTACCCTGCTGATGGCCATTGATAATGGTTTCCAGGGATGTTTGATGGCGCCCACGGAAATACTGGCGCAGCAACATTATATTGGTCTTTCAGAACTGTTGAAAGACACGCCCGTAAAAGTAGCCCTGCTTACCGGGAATGTAAAAGGGAAAGCCCGTAAAACCATCCTAGCGGAAACTATTGAAGGAACGATACACATCCTCATTGGTACCCATGCCCTGCTGGAAAATGAAGTGAAATTTAAACATCTTGGCATGGCCATTGTGGATGAACAACACAGGTTTGGTGTAGCGCAACGGGCGCGGTTGTGGGAAAAGAACAATACCCCGCCACACATCCTGGTAATGACAGCCACACCTATTCCCAGAACATTGGCCATGACCGTGTATGGCGACCTGGATGTGTCCATCATAGATGAAATGCCCCCGGGCCGTAAACCCATCACCACAGTACACCGCACAGAATTCCAGCGGCCATCGGTGATGGATTTTATCAGGGAGGAAATACGGAAAGGGCGCCAGGCCTATATCGTGTACCCGCTGATAGAAGAGTCCGCCAATATGGACTACGAAAACCTGACGAAAGGGTATGAAGAAGTGAAAGCCTTCTTCCCCGAACCTAAATATTACATCAGTATGGTGCATGGGCGCCAGCCACAGGCCCAGAAAGAAACCAATATGCAACGTTTTGTTGCCGGCGATACCCAGATCATGGTAGCCACCACAGTGATTGAAGTAGGGGTGAACGTACCGAACGCTTCCGTGATGGTGATAGAAAGTACAGAACGTTTTGGCTTATCCCAGCTTCACCAGTTAAGAGGCCGGGTAGGCAGGGGGGCAGAACAGAGTTTTTGTATCCTCATGACGGGCAATAAGTTAGGAAAAGATTCGCAGGAACGGGTAAAGGTAATGGTGAAAACAAACGATGGATTTGTGATCTCCGAAAAGGATATGGAACTGAGAGGACCGGGAGATATGGAAGGTACCCGCCAGAGTGGTTTGCTGGACCTGAAACTCGCCGATATTGTACAGGACAGGGCGATGCTTGCAGCCGCGAGGGAATGTGCAGAAAAGATACTGTCAGAAGACCCCGAATTAGAACTACCTGAGAATAAACCGCTTTCAGAATATTTGGCCACACAAAGGTCAAAATCTTCCTGGAGTAAAATATCTTAATCACTTTTACGTTGAAGCATTGGACTGGTTGGCAGGGATGGTTGATACCGAATAAGTTGCTTGCCCTAACCTTCGTGTACTGTCACCTGCCAGCCGCCAACCAATTCTGTTTCCCCGTAACAAATTGACGTCTCTAACCGTTTTTATAAGTATATTAGTTTTACACAGACAATCTTAAATTGGAACCGCTTTGAAATCTACTCGCCCTATCGGCATTTTTAGTGTATTGCAAGTCTGGATACTGGTTATGATTGGTTTGCCAGCAATGGCACAGGAACATACACACTCCAGCAACCTCGCTCCCATTGAGTTTGTGGAGAACAAGGGGCAATGGGAGGGTGATTTTCAGTACAGGGCGGCTTTAGGAAATGTGAGCGTTTTTACAAAGAAGAACGGTTTCCGTTTCCTGCTTCTTCACAAAGAGGACATGAGCAAACTGGAATCCTCCAAACATGGCCAGGTAAGTGATCCCAACAAACCTCCCGTATATTATCCCAAATCCGGCGATGGCTCAAAAAATAATCCCGATGCCACTTTAGGCAAACCCGGCAGTGGCGGCGGCGGATATGTGCCCGGCCAGGTAAGGGGGCATGCTTACGATCTGGAATTCCTCAATGCATCTCCCAACCCGGAGATCATTCCTTCCAAACCTACACAGGAGAATATCTCGTATATCATAGGCAATGACCCTTCTAAATGGAAATCAGATATCGGCGCTTATACCAATCTGCTGTACAAAGATCTGTACCAGGGGATTGACCTGCAGGTTTACTCAGAAACCGGCCAGATGAAATACGATCTGATCGTACATCCCGGCAGCGACCCCGGCAAGATCCAATTTGCCTACACGGGAGCCACTGCACTTACCCTGAAAAAAGGGAACCTGCATGTGCAAACATCCGTAGGGGAAACTATTGAGCTCATGCCTTTTGCCTACCAGTATATCGATAATCAGCGGAAATCCGTGAATGTGCAGTATGAAGTGAAAGGCAAACAGGTATCCTTCAAAGTATCCGGTAAATATGATAATCAATATCCGCTGGTGATAGACCCCACCATTGTATTTGCTACCCTGTCCGGCTCAAGGGCTGATAACTGGGGTTTTACCGCAACATACGATGCGCAGGGGAATTTCTATGGCGGCGGTATCGCATTTGACGTAGGTTACCCCGTATCTGCCGGTGCTTACGATAACTCCTTTAACGGGAAAGCGTTTGATATGGCCATCACCAAATTCAATCCGCAAGGCTCCCGAATCATTTATTCTACTTACATCGGTGGTGCCGGTGAAGATCAGCCCCATAGTCTTTTTGTGGATGGGCAGGGCAACCTCGTTATCTCCGGAAGGTCCAACGCCAGCAATTATCCTACTACTGCTACCGTAGGCCCGCTGGGTGGTTTTGATATTGTTGTTACCAAACTGAATGCAGCCGGTTCTGCATTGATCGGTTCCATGCGTATTGGCGGCAGCTCCAATGATGGTGCTAATATGACGGCCAGTAAAGGAAGCGGTACGGATGTGCTGTTACGCAATTATGGTGACGATGCCCGTAGTGAAGTAGTGGTAGATGGTGGAGGCAATATTTATGTAGCCAGTTCCACCCAGTCTTCCAACTTCCCTGCAACAGCGGGAACCTTCCAGCCCACTTATGGCGGTGGCCGGCAGGACGGTGTACTGCTGAAAATAAATCCTACCTGTAACAGCCTGATCTGGGGCAGCTTCATCGGAGGCAGCGCAGAAGATGCAGCATATGTATTGGCCGTGAATGGAGGAAACAGTGTGTACGTGGCAGGAGGAACAGCCAGTGCTAATTTTCCTTCACGCGGTGGTGCCGTATATCCAACTTTCAGAGGCGGCGCCTGTGATGGTTATATCACCCACGTTTCCGCAGATGGCAGCACTATCCTGCAATCTACTTTCATTGGCTCTGATAACGGCAGGGCAGACCAGGTGTATGGTATTCAGCTGGACAGGAACGGAGATGTATATGTAATGGGAACAACAGAAGGTACATGGCCGGTGCTTCAACCTACCGGTACGGCTACTTTCTACAACGATAATTCAAAACAGTTCATCACTAAATTACGCCCGGATCTTTCTGCGCTGATCTACTCTACCACTTTCGGAAAAGCAGCACCGCAGCCAAGTTTATCACCAGTGGCATTTTTGGTGGACAGGTGCCAGAACGTATACGTATCCGGCTGGGGTGGTTTGCTGAACAGCGGCAGTCATTTCAGCAACTCCGGAACTGCCGGCCTGCGCGTTACGCCGGATGCGCGGAAACCCACAACAGACAACAGCGACTTCTACTTCTTCGTAATGAAGAGAGATGCTACAGATATCCTTTATGGTTCTTTCTATGGCGGTACCGGATTACTGGAACACGTGGATGGCGGTACCAGCCGCTTTGATCAGAACGGTGTGATCTACCAGGCCATTTGTGCAGCCTGCCCGCAGGAAGACAGAAGATTGCGTTTCCCTACTACACCAGGTTCTTATTACACCGGTATTCCGGATGGCTGTAACCTTGGCGCTTTAAAGATTGCCTTTAACCTCGATGGGGTGAGGGCAGGATTTACCACGCAGGAAAGAAAAAGGAATTACTGCGTACCGTCTACCATCACATTCATTGACACCACGTTGATTCCGGCACAAAGCTGGACCTGGAATTTTGGAGATGGTTCACCTGAAGTAACTAATACCAGCACTTCCATGACGCATACCTACACCGCGATCGGTGATTACAGGGTGCGGCTGATCAAATATGATCCGGGAAGTTGTAATGTATATGATACGGCGTATATGGATATCCGTATCCGTGCAGACCAGGCTACAGTTGGTTTCACGGAAACAAGACTGCCACCCTGTACTTCACTCATCTATGAATTTGTAAATAACTCGGTGGCGCCCGCGGGCAAACCGTTTACGAATACCTCTTTCACATGGGATTTTGGAGATGGTACACCAAGGGTAACTACGGGTACGGCTACACAACAACATTCCTATGCCAGTGAAGGTATATACAATGTAACGCTTACCCTTACAGATACTAATTATTGTAACGCGCCGGAAGTGATCACACATCAATTGCGTGTGGCCGCTAACGTAGTCGCGGCATTTGCATTGCCGGACAGTGCCTGTGCACCATATCTTGCCCGCTTTGATAACATCTCCAAAGGCGGTGTTACCTTCCAGTGGGATTTTGGAGATGGTACTTCTTCCACAGAGATCTACCCTGAGCATATGTACACACAGCCGGGCACGTATCCTGTAAGGCTGATCGCAAATGATCCGAACACCTGTAACCTGGTAGATGATACAACCATGATCATCACCGTCATGCCGCCACCAACAGCAGCATTCTCCTTCCAGCCAAACAAGCCGCAGGAGAATACACCTACTACTTTCACTAATGAATCTACCGGCGCAGATCATTACTGGTGGGATTTTGGGGATGGCAATACATCCAGGGTAATGAATCCTACCTACCAATATGTTAAAACGGGAACGTATGAAGTATGCCTGATCGCAACCACAAAGTTTGGTTGCCAGGATACTGTTTGCCAGACCGTGAGTGCAATTGTGAACCCGTTATTTGATGTGCCTACTGCTTTCTCACCGAATGGAGATGGTATCAATGATGTATGGGAGATCAAAGGTTTTGGTGTGAGCAAGTATGATATGAAAGTATTTAACCGCTGGGGTCAGTTAATGTTCCATTCAACCTCTCAGAAACAGGGATGGGATGGGCGTTTCAATGGAGCCATTCAGCCAATGGATGCGTATGCTTATGTACTCTCTATAGAGTTCTCAGATGGCGTCACCGCCAACAAAACGGGTAATGTAACATTGTTAAGATAGATTGTTGGATATGAGAAAGAACCGTTACCATATAATACTGATCTGTTGCCTCGCGGCAGCCTTACCGGCGTCCGCGCAAGACCTGCATTTTTCTCAATACTTTAATTCTCCTTTGTCTACGAATCCGGCCAATACAGGTTTTATACCGGATGGCAACTATCGCATAGGTATCAATTACCGCAATCAGTGGGCTACCATTCCGGTGCCGTATAAAACGATGTCTTTATTTGGAGATTTCCAGCTTTTCCGTGATAAGCTAACGTATGGCTGGGTAGGTATCGGTGGTTTGCTGCTGCGCGATGTGGCGGGTTCCGGTAACCTTACTTCCACAAAAGGATATGGCTCCATTGCTTATCACCAGTTGTTGGGACAGAGCAGTCTGATCTCTGCCGGTTTTAATGTGGGATATGCCAATAAGCGAGTGGACCTGAATAAGCTCACCTTTGGCACACAATGGAACGGCAATTTCTTTGACTCACAGATGGCATCCGGCGAACCGATTGTGAACTCTGCCGTAGGATATCTTGATATGCAGGTAGGGATGAACTATGCTTTCTTCCCCAACGAACAGATCTATATCAATGGTGGTTTTTCTGTGCATCACATCAATGAACCCCGCGAAACTTTCTATGGTGGGGATAACCAGATAGACAGAAGGTACATTGGTTTTTTAAATGCGAGTTTCAAATTGAATGATTATATCATCTTAAACCCCAGTGCATATTACGCACGCCAGGCAGGTTCCAGTGAAGTGATGGCAGGTGCTTATGCAGCGTACAATCTTTCCGGCAATGGAGAGAAACAGGTTTTTGGTGGCGCTTATTATCGTTTTGGGGATGCCTTTGCATTGCTGGTAGGATACCAGTTGAACCAGTTCAAACTGATGTTCAACTATGATGTAACGGCCAGTCAGCTGGCTGCTTCCAACCAGCGGCAGGGTGCATATGAATTGAGCCTGATCTACACAGGCCTTTATCCGAACCGCAGTTTTGCAAATGCAAAAAGGTATACTTTATGCCCGTCTTTCTAAGGGCATTAAAGAAACGTTAATGTACAATGCAGATCGGCAAAAAACAGATAATTTAGCGGGCATAATTACTACCCATGAAACGTATGATCTTTGCTGTTATGCTCCTCGTGAGCGCTCAGGCAGCTTCAGCACAATACTATCAGACAGATTCTGCAAAGGGTTTTGATCCCAGCCGTTTACTCATTGGCGGATCTGTGGGTTTTTCATTTGGCGATTATACATTCATCAATATTTCCCCTTTAATCGGCTACCGCCTCTCTCCCAAATTTGCGGCAGGTATCAATATCAATGCACAGTATGCTTCCCAGCGTTTAAAAGACAATACGGGGTTCACCTACGAAAGGAATAATTATACCATGTTCGGTGGTGGCATATTTGGCCGTTTCTATCCCATCGAACAATTCTTCCTGCATGCGCAGCCGGAATATAACAGCATCACCCTGAAACGTTCCGAATACGATTTTGATCCTGTTAAAAGAACAAGGGATAATTACGGTGCACCCAGTCTTCTTTTAGGTGGTGGTTATGCACAACCCATAGGTGCAAACTCCGCCTTCACGTTTATGATCCTCTACGATGTACTGCAGGATAAGAACTCTCCTTATATGAACCGCCCCATTTTCTCCGGCGGTATCAATGTGGGCTTCTGATATTAAATTGTTATCAGTTTATAATTAGTAAACTTTTGTTTACTAATACTGCTATATTTGTGAGCGTATGATGCAGCAAAAACAAGCAGACATTGCCATAATAGGGGCCGGCATAGTAGGCCTCGCCATGGCTTATCACCTTGTTCAGCAAGGGAAGAGCGTGGTGGTGTTTGAACGGAACTCCCGTGCCCTGGGAGCTTCCTTCCGTAACTTTGGCCTGGTTTGGACGATCGGGCAGCCTCCAGGGCGAATTTATGAACGTGCCCTGTATGGCAGAAGCGTTTGGAAGGATATTGCCGCAAAAACGGGTCTGCGCTGCCTGGAAACAGGTTCCCTCCATCTCGCTTATCATGATGATGAAGCTGCCGTGATAGAAGAGTTTGCGCAAACGGAAGGTATACACTGTAGTATGCTCACAGCGGCACAAACCGCAGATAAAAGCAAAGCGTATAAACAGCAGGGACTCAAAGCAGCATTATGGAGCCCTATGGAAATGATGCTGGATCCCCGGCAGGCCAGTGCCACCATTGCATCCTGGCTGGAAGAACAGCATGCTGTCAGTTTCCGTTTTAATACAGCGGTGAATGGTATCAGCATGCCGTTTATTGAAACACCCACAGAAAAATGGACGGTAGGGCAGGTGTATGTTTGTGCCGGTGCAGACTTTGAAACCCTTTACCCAAAAGCATTTGCCGAGGCGCCACTTACAAAGTGCAAATTGCAGATGCTGCGTACAGTGCCGCAGCCGGGCAACTGGCAATTAGGCCCGGCGCTGAGCACAGGACTTTCCATGGTATATTATGCTTCTTTCGCACATTGTAAAAGCCTGAGTGCATTAAAGCAAAGAATAAACGAATCTTTCCCTGAATATCAAAAGTATGGTGTACACCTGCTGGTGTCGCAGAATGGCGCGGGTGAATTATCCCTGGGTGATTCACATGAATACGGCCACACGGTAGATCCTTTCGATAAAGAACATATCAATCAAATGATCTTACAATACCTGCCCAATTTTCTGCAGGCGCCCACACTGGATATCCAGGAGCGCTGGCATGGTGTATATCCTAAACTCACCAACGGAGAGCACGACCTGGTGCTGCATCCGGAGAAAGGAGTAACCATTGTGAATGGATTAGGAGGTGCAGGTATGACCTTGTCTTTTGGTCTGGCAAAAGAGCTTACTGCTCAGCTTTGAGTTGAATTCGTTATTTTTATTTGACTAAAATAAAAAGCGTAGCAGATGAATGACTCTTTAAAGAACCTGAAGGACCGTGATTGGACAGAAACAAAAGCACACTCGAGCTGGCAGATATTTAAGATCATGGCGGAATTTGTGGAAGGCTTTGAAACATTGGCGAAGATCGGCCCCTGTATTTCCATATTTGGTTCCGCCCGAACAAGAGAAGGTAACCCCTACTATGAACTGGCCTGCGAAGTGGCCAGCCGCCTGGCGGAGGACGGATTTGGCATTATCTCAGGCGGAGGCCCCGGTATCATGGAAGCAGCTAACAAAGGCGCACAAAAAGCAAAAGGTAAAAGCGTGGGCCTGAACATTACCCTGCCACATGAACAATATCCCAATACTTTTATCGATCATGATAAAAGCGTCAACTTCGATTATTTCTTCGTTCGCAAAGTAATGTTCGCCAAATACTCCCAGGGCTTTATCATGATGCCAGGTGGTTTTGGAACAATGGACGAATTCTTTGAAGTAGCCACACTCATTCAAACCAAAAAGATGACGGAAACGCCGTTAGTGCTGGTAGGTAAGGAATACTGGAGTGGTTTGCTGGAATGGATAGATGCCGTGATGATGAAAAAGGAAAGCAATATCCATCCGGAAGATCTGAACCTGCTGAAAGTATTTGATACTGCAGATGAAGTAGTGGATTATTTCCGTGTATTCTACACTACTAACAGGTTACGCCCGAACTTCTAGGTATTATAATTAGCATATATACATATGCTATATATTTATCCAGCGTAAAAATATTGTATATATTTACTTTAGTCACGCCTATCATTGAACCCGAATTTTTTCAGGTCAATAGTTGTGTCTATTAATGGTTAACATGGGGTAAAGAGCCTGGTATTATTATCAGGCTCATTTTTTTTATATAGGTTTGCAAAAAATATTTGGCATGGAGGTAATACCACAGGAGATTCAGGCGTTTGCTGAGAAGTACACAACTCCGGAAACGGATCTGTTGTACCGTCTGCACCGGGAAACGTACCTGAAAGTGGAACAGCCACACATGCTGAGCGGCCATCTGCAGGGAAGGTTCCTCACCATGATCAGCCAGATGATCAGGCCAAAAAGGATACTGGAGATAGGCACTTACACAGGATATTCTGCCATATGCCTGGCACAGGGGCTGGCAGAAGACGGCCATTTACATACAATAGATATGAATGAAGAGCTGGAAGCCATCTGTGCAAAATATGTGGCAGAAGCGGGCCTGGAAAGCAGGATCACCCAGCACATTGGTAAAGCCGCCGGTATTATTCCGCAACTGGATGAAGTGTTTGATCTGGTGTTCATTGACGCGGATAAAGCAGGCTATGGCGGATATTACGATATGATATGGGAGAAACTCCGCCCGGGCGGTTTTATCCTTGCGGATAATATCCTGTATCATGGAGAAGTAGTGCTGGCAGAAAGTGAGCAGAGCAATAATGCGAAGGCCATGATCCGCTTTGCAGACAAAGCCATTGCCGACAATCGTGCAGAAACGCTCCTGTTGAGCCTGCGCGATGGCGTTCTGATGATCCGCAAGAAGTAAGATCATCAATCAGCAAGACCCATTAAATTTTCCATATTCATGCAAATCAAATCTTACTGCCTGATGATCTGCCTGGTGCTGGCGGGAGTTTTTAAAACTTCAGCACAAAGCTTAAGCACCCCGCAGTACATTGAAACGTACAAGAACCTGGCGATGGAAGAGATGCGCCGCTCCGGCGTTCCGGCTGCTATCAAGCTGGCACAGGGCATCCTGGAAACACAATCCGGCAACGGCTGGCTGGTGCTCAATTCCAACAATCACTTCGGCATCAAATGCAAAAATAACTGGACGGGCAAAAGTGTGAACTATGACGATGATGCACGCCAGGAATGTTTCCGTAAATATGAGTCCGCAGCAGAATCCTGGAAGGACCATTCTGATTTCCTGCATAACAATCCCCGCTATAAATTCCTGTTCGACTTTAACCCGGAAGATTATAAGTCATGGGCCTACGGACTCAAAACAGCAGGTTATGCCACCAGCAAAACCTATCCGCAGCAATTGATCCAGATCATTGAAACATACAACCTGCAACAATACAATGCCCTGGCTATGAGCAATGCACCGCTACCAACAGGGCCGGTATTTGTCGGGGAGCCGGGCAGCGAATCCGCTCCGGTGGTAGCAGGGAAAACAGAAGAAGCATACGAAACTGAAGTTAAACCGCAGTACCCGCAGGGTACAGAGTTCCGTATCAACGGCCGTAAAGTGATATTGGTGAAAGAAGGCACTGCATTGATACAACTGGCCAGCGAAAAGAATATCCGCCTCAGCAGCCTGTTAAGCTATAATGATATGGAAGAAGATGTGCCACTGGAAAAAGACATGCTCATTTTCCTGCAAAGCAAGAACAAACGTGGCCAGAACGATTATCATATTGTTGCCCGGGGTGAAACAATGCACGATATTGCACAGGCAGAAGGTATACAGCTGAAATGGCTGCGTAAACGGAATAAGATGGAAGAAGGAGAGCAGCCTGCTGTTGGAGAAAGAGTTGCGCTGGATGGTTATGCTTCTTCAAAACCCAAATTGGGCAGTAACACGGTAGCGAAAGTGGATGACTATAAAGACCTGAATCCCCGCCAGGTGATCAAAGATGTAAAAGAAGAGATCGCGAAAGCAACTGCTGCTCCGGTAGGCAGGGCTCCCGAGGCACCTGTTGCCAAGGCTCCCGAAAAAGGCATTCCCCCTGAGATGGTAGATGATCTGAAGAAAATAGGCTCAGTAACAGCAGCGGGCACTAAATACCATACCGTAACAGGAAAAGAAACACTTTACAGCATCTCCCGCCAATACAGCGTAACTGTTGCTCAATTGCAGCAATGGAATAACTTACAGGAGAACAGTATTAAAATAGGTCAGCAACTGATCGTAAGAAAATAGTCTGCTTATGAAGATAAAAGTACACGATAAACACTTTGCGCCGTACCTGGATGAAGCTACATTGCAGCAGCGTATTAAAGAGCTGGCAAAACAGATCAGCGATGACCTGAATGGCACGAAGCCCTTATTCATCGGTATCCTGAATGGATCCTTTATGTTTGCGGCGGACCTGTTCAAATACCTCTCCATTGAAGCGGAGATCTCTTTTATCAAACTGGCTTCTTATAAAGGCACCAAATCCACCGGTAATGTGATAACGGCCATTGGCCTGGAAGAAGATCTCTATGGCCGCACCGTAGTGATCGTGGAAGATATTGTGGACACAGGCAAAACCCTCAGCCAGTTCCTCCCCCAACTGGAACACCAGCAGCCCAAACAACTCCTGGTAGCTTCCCTGCTCAATAAACCCGATGCAATGACCCATAAAGTGCAGATCGATTACCTGGGCTTCACCGTTCCTAATAAATTTCTGTTAGGCTATGGCCTTGATTATGATGGCTTAGGAAGAAATCTGCCGGAAATATACCAGTTAACGGACTAAAATTTAGCCCGGTTTTAACAACTAATTAAATATTTCCTTAATTTTATGTGTCGTTGTATGTAATAAAATTACGATGCATAAACTCCTCATACTGCTTTGTTGGCTATGTGGGAGCATGATGGCAGAGGCACAACAGAGAGGATGGGTAACAGGAGCAGTACAGGACAGCATCAGCCGCGGTCCGGTACAACAGGTGAGGATCAGTATTTTAGGAGATACGGTCAATGTTAAGACAAACCAGTATGGACTATTTCGTATAGACATTCCAGTTGGCAGCACCCACCTCGTTTTTGAACACCCCGGGTATAGAACTAAAATTGTGCCCCTCGTCAATTATGACCGCATGCTCATTGAGCTGAGCCCGTTAAGGAAAACTGTTGAAGATAACGCGACTATTGCCAAAGCGAAAGCCCGGGCAAGGTTTGCCCATAGCACTAATCCCAACTATAGTAATATAGGCATGGGGGTATCCTCCTTTTTTGATGAAACATACGGCAAACTTTACGAGAACAAATTTGTAGAAGCTAAGAAAAGCAGCATTTCTTCTTTTGCGATAGATGTGGACAGGGCAGCTTATAGTAATATGCGCCGCTTCGTAAAACTCCGTGAACCTATTCCCGTAGATGCCGTAAGGGTAGAAGAGCTGATTAATTATTTCCATTACAGCTATCCCGCCCCCCGCAACGATAGCCTTTTTACCATTTATTCCAACTACACAGACTGTCCCTGGAATAAAGCCCACAACCTCCTGGAGATAGCCGTACGCGCGCAGCAGATTGCAACAGACAGCCTGCCTGCCAGTAACCTGGTATTCCTCATTGATATTTCCGGCTCCATGGGTACGCCTAATAAGCTGCCGCTATTGCAGGCTGCCTTCAGGGTATTGGTGAATAACCTCCGTCCGCGGGACAGGGTAGCCATTGTTGCATATGCAGGTGCACCAGGCCTGGTATTGCCCTGCACACCCGGTGATCAGAAAGAGAAAATATTAAATGCTATCGACTATCTCAGTGCCGGTGGTGCTACTGCAGGAGAAGCTGCTATACAGATGGCATACCAGATAGCAGATGAGAACTTCATCCTCAATGGTAACAACCGCGTGATACTGGCTACAGACGGCGATTTCAATGTAGGCCAAACAAGTGACCAGGATATGGAAGACCTTATCATGAAAAAGAAGGAAGGTGGCGTTTTATTAACCTGCCTTGGTTTCGGGATGAAGGATTATAAGGATTCAAAGCTGGAAACACTTGCCAGTAAAGGGAATGGTAACTTCGCTTATATAGATGACCTGGAAGAAGCCACGAAAGTATTTGCACAGGAATTCGGCAGCACACTCTTTACCGTGGCCAGGGATGTGCGGGCGCAGGTGAACTTCAATCCTGCAAGGGTTAAGTCTTACAGGCTGATAGGATATGAAAATAAAGTATTGAAAGAAGATAATAGTAATGGTGAAAAGATAGTAGGAGGGATCGTTGGATCAGGGCATTGCGTAGTTGCGATCTATGAGATTGAACCGGTAGCAGCAGACCCCGGCGGCGCTTTAACGGATGTAAAGATCTGGTACCGCCCTGCATTGGATACCACTATGCATAGCCTCGAAAAATCCCTCACGAATAACAAAGGCGAATTTGTAAAAGCTTCGGATGATTTCCGGTTCGCTGCTTCTGTAGCACTGTTCGGCATGCTGGTCAGGAAATCCCACTACAAAGGCACCGGCACCATCAATATGGTAACGGACATTGCCAAACATTCACTGGGTTATGACCCCGGTGGATACAGAGGTGAATTTTTAAAGCTGATCAAACTGGTGAAGAAGAATACGAACTGGCTGAAGGAGTAGTGTCTTTTTTCTTCCAAAAAAAAGTACCTATCAACATTCCCGCAATACTACTCAGCAATCCAATAAATAAAGACGGTGTTTCCGGTTCAAATATTTCACTGAGGATATAACCCACTGTACCTGTTATAATGGAAAGTATAGCCCCCGCTTCATTAGCCCGTTTCCAGTACAACCCGGCCGTAAGTGGCACAAATAAGGAAACAAGACTTAATACTGAAGAAGAAGCTACCAGCTCATAGATATTCTGACTGCCCAATGCCATCAGCATGGAAATAGCAGATACGATCACAACAGATAAGCGGATGATGCGCAGGAATTTTGCATCGGGGATATCTTTAAAGAAAGGGCGGATAATGTTTTCTCCCAATACGGTGGAAGGAGCCAGGATAGCACCACTGGTGGTACTCATGATAGCAGATAATAAAGCTCCGAAGAATAACACCTGTGTGAACAGGTTACCATGCTGCAATACCATGTTGGGTAAGATCTTTTCCGTATCACCAGCTGATAATGCGGGATATAATTGTTGTGCGCATAATACGATCAGTAATGGTAGGGAACCGATCACCAGGTACATCAATGCACCCAGGTAAGAAGAGTACTGCGCCACTTTTTCACTCTTGCTGCTCATGAGCCGCTGGAACACATCCTGCTGTGGGATGGAGCCTAGGCCTATTGTGAACCATGCTGCCATATATTTCAGCCAGCTGTTCCAGTCGTTATGGGGAAAGAACTGAAAGGTGCCCGGTGGCGCTTTATCTATCACGGTTTGTAGTCCTCCTGCCTGATCAACTACATTGTAGGTGATCACGAGTATGCCAATGATGATCATGATAGTCTGAATAAAATCCGTAATGGAAACAGACCACATCCCACCCATATAAGTATAGGCCATTACAATAAGCCCGCTGGCCAGCATGGCAATGGAAGAAGGGATGCCCATCACGGTATTGATCACAATCCCCATGGCTACGATCTGTGCGGCGATCCATCCGAAATAGGAGGGCACCATCAGCAGGGCAGAGATCACTTCTGCTTTTTTACCGAACCGTATTTTGAAGTAGTCGCAGAAAGTGAGCACATTGCTGCGATAAAGTTTCCTGGCGTAGAACAACCCCACCAGCAGCAGGCAAAGCGATGCCCCGAAAGGATCTTCCATCACACCCTGCAGGCCATGTTGCGCAAACTCGCTGGTAGCACCCAGCATGGTTTCAGAGCCAAACCAGGTAGCAAAAATTACGCAGGTACTGATACCTAACGGAAGGCTGCGCCCCGCTACCATAAAGTCATTGGCGCTTTTTACGCGTTGTGCTGCCCAACGGCCGATGAGGATGGTCACCAGGAGGTAGACCAGGATAAATGCTACTAACATGAAAGGCTAATATACTTATTTAACGATCCGGAAGCAATGCCGCTGCAGCTTTCCCTGGAAATCGAAAGGAACGGTCTGCGCAGTGATGTTCTTAATGGAGCCTGCCTGTATACTTTCTTCTTCCAGCACAAACCTGCGCAGGTTATTACTGAAGTAGATCACACCTTCCTTTTTTGTGGCCAGTAATACTTTGTTGATGATCTCCACATGGTCCCGCTGTATATCCAGGATATCCTTCATGCGCTTGCTGTTGGAGAAAGTGGGAGGGTCCAGTACCACCAGGTCGTAGGTATTCATTTTAAGTTCATCCAGGTGTTGTAATACATCTGCATGGATGTATTGATGTTTGGCAGGATCAAAGAGTTCATTGAGCCGCATATTCTCTTCTGCCCACTGGAGATAGGTTTTAGACAGGTCGATAGAAGTTACACTGGCTGCGCCTCCCGCTGCCGCATACACGGAAAAGGAACCGGTGTAGCAAAAGAGGTTCAGCACTTTTTTATCCTTTGCTTCTTCCCGCACCATATGCCGTGTGATACGATGGTCCAGGAAAAGGCCGCTGTCTAAATAATCAGAGAGGTTCACTTTGAACTTCAGCCCGTCTTCCTGTACGATCAGTTCTTCTTTACTGAAATCCATTTTCTCGTACTGGCTCTGCCGGTTCTGTTTACGCTGGCGGGTGCGGAGATGAAGATCGTCTGCGGGTACCTGCAGTACTTTGGCGATCACATCGAGGCTGGCATGCAGCCATTCATCATAGGCTTCTTCTTCCATGCCGTGCTGGCTGCGGTATTCAGCTACATATACTTTATCTTCGTACAGTTCAATGATCAGGGGGAATTCGGGGAGGTCACGATCGTAGATGCGGAAACAGGTAATGCCCTGCCGCTTTGCAGTTTTACGAAGGTGTTTCAGCACTTTCGTCAGCCGGTTCTCGAACATCTCGAATTTGTGCGACATAGCCGCAAAGATGCATAAAAAAACGGGGCCGAAGCCCCGTATGTGGGAAGAAAATCATTTCCCCAACACTTCCGCCAGTTTTTTATCCATGGCTTCATCGTTTTCTCCTCCTCCTCCGTATCTGCCGATGATCATCCCATTGGGGTCAATTAATATTTTTGTGGGCAGGGAATGGATGCCATAGTGATCGCTGATATCTTCCGGGTTGGGTTCTTTGCGTTGCCTTTTCTGCATATCAAGCCCCCGCAGCACGTGTTTCCATATACTGATGCCATCCTGGTTGACGGCTTTTTTCCATTCTTCCGGGCGGCTGTCGTCATCAGAAATACCGATGATCTCCAGGCCTTTGCTCTTGTACTTTGCATACAAGTCTTTCAGGTGGGGATTGCCTTTCCTGCAGGGTACGCACCAGCTTGCCCAGAAATCGATCAGCACATACCGGCCTTTATAGTCACTCAGGCTAAGGGGCTGGCCATTAATATCCGTTTTGCTGAAAACATAGGCGGCGCTGCCGGGAGAACCGCTGCGTAAGCCATCCACTTCTTTTTTAATCTCTTTCCCAAAGCTGCTCTGCTGCAGGACGGGTGGCATTCTATTGTAAGCGGATTCTGCTTCCCGGAGAGACATACTGCTGATGCGGAAACGGAGCAGATAAGCGCTGGCATATGATGCAGGATGCTTTTCAATAAAACCTTTGTCGATGGCGTTCATCTTTTCATAGTAAGGTTCCATTTTCTCTTTTACTTTCTCCAGCTCGTCCAGCATGGAAGCCAGGGTTGCGCTATCCTTCTTTGCTTTCCGGGCAGCGATGTACGCCATGTTGAGTTTGTTGTAATTGGCGGACAATGGGGCAAGCCCGGTCATAACAGGTTTCCTTGCTGCATTCAGCAGTTCCATATCGTCCTGTGCTTTGGACCCCTTCAGGGTAGCATCTTTCAGATAACCTTTCTTCAGGGAAGCCGTCATGGTGACCGGCTCCAGGAACAAGCTGGCTACATCGCTTTCGTAGGACATGGGGCCCGGCCTGTCCAGGAACAGGCTGCTCATGGAGGGGCCATCGATATTACCCTTGAAGGTAAACCGGCCTTCCTGCAGTTTAGCACTATCCATCCGGTAATTGTCACCGCCTGTTGAATAGTTTAAATATACATATCCTGTTTGTTTGCCTTCCACCGTACCGTTAAGGGTGAAAGATTGTGCCTGTACGGCTGCCTGTTGTAATAAACAGGCGGCGATCAGCAATGACATTTGTTTCATAATGGATGATTTAGTTCAATAACTCCTGAAGTTTTTTATGCAGCGCTTCGCCTCTGAGATCCTTTGCAATAATAATACCCTCGGGGCTAAGCAGGAAAGTGGATGGAATAGCCTGGATGCCGTATTGATGGGCTACATCATTCCTGAAGCCTTTCAGGTCAGACAGCTGTATCCAGGGCATGCCGTCCTGATTGATGGCCTCGCGCCACTTCTCTCCGCTTTCATCCAGTGATACGCCTACTACTGTAAAGTTTTTATCCTTATAGGCATTATAAGCTTTCAGCACATTAGGGTTCTCCGCTCTGCAGGGGCCGCACCAGCTTGCCCAGAAATCGAGTAGCACATATTTTCCTTTGAAGTCAGAGAGCTTTACAGGTTTGCCATTTACATCCGGTTGTGTAAAGTCTATCATCGGTTCACCGATAGCACTCTTCTTCAATATAGCGATCCGCGCTGCAAGGCGTCCGCCTACAGCCGTCTTTTGTGCGGAAGCATCCAGTAGCTGATACAGGCTATCCAGTTGCTTGTATTCTCCCATCACAGCCATGTCTGAAAGGAGAGAAAGACTTACCGGGCTTTTAGGATGTGCTGTAATGTAATGCATCGTTTCTGTTCTGCGTTGCTTTCTCAGCTCAGCCGCTTTTTCTTCCCAGGCACCCATTGCGGAATCATTGCCCTTTGCTTCCTCATATTTACCGTAATGTTGCTGCTCCTGATCAGTGATGCTTTTAATGGAGGCCTCATAGACCCCGTTTTCATCGTTACTTGCAGAACCAGTGACCTTTAAATTACTCAATGAATCCGCATGCCCGGTGATGTGAATATCCGCGTTCTCGAGAAAGAAATCTACGTAGCGGGTAGGGAACATCAAAAATACTTTTACCGGCTCGGCTGCTTCTCCGGACCAGGTGAATTTGCCGTCTTTAACAGGAATGGTGTCCGTTTTTGCGGAATCTGCTACCGGTATGGAAAGGTATACTACGCTGTCTTTAAGACCCGTGATATCGGCTGTAATAGTAGCCTGGTGTTTTTTCGCCTGGCCGCAGGCGCATATGGCAGCGGCGGAGAGGCAGATAAAGATGCTTTTTAATTGCATAATAGTTGGGTTTTTAATGTTTCGCAAAGAGATCTCCGTACATGTCTATCAAAGCAGCATCCATCCAGGAGCCGCGCATATTCCGGGTTACAAGTTTTCCCTGGGGATCAAACAACAGGCAGGAGGGAATGCCACGGATGCGGTAGTTTTTGGCCAGTTCGCTGTCAAAGGCTTTCAGGTCAGACAGCTGCGTCCATTTCATTTTTTCTTCCCGGATGGCTTTCAGCCATTTCTCCTTGTCGTCATCCAGAGAAATGCTCACGATCTCAAATCCTTTTTTATTGTACAACGCATGCACTTCCCGGAGATGAGGAATGTCTGCCCTGCAGGGGCCGCACCAGGAAGCCCAGAATTCAAACAACACATATTTGCCTTTGCCGATGTAATCTTTCAAACGATGTTGAGCACCGGTAGTATCCTGCAAGGTGAAGTCCATTACCATAGAGCCAACTGCAGCCTGTTTGTTGGATGCCGCCTTTTGCAGGAAATGTTCCGTGAGCATGCCTTTTTCTGAAGCGCCCACGAAATGCTGCATTAACCTGTCAATCTCTTTTATATCAATGCTACGCTGCTCTGCAGCCTGCAATGCGATGAATGCCAGCACTTCAGAAGGTTTGTTATGGAGCACAAAATCCATCAGGAATGCTTTTCGCTTCTTTTCCACCACATCCATATTCCTGCAAAGGTTCATGCCAATTTCCCGTGGCCCTTTCTCCTTATCTTTCCCGGGATTCAGATATGCGATATAGCCATCAAAATATTGATCGGTCTCTTCATCAAAAACATTTTTCTGGCGGTAATACTGCAGAAAAAGATCGTTTCCTGCGCTGCCGCTTACCATTGCTGCAAGGGAAGTACCGCCGCCTGAATAGAGGTCTATTTCTTTCTTCAGACTGTCGTATGGCGCGGTTACACTGATATTGTCGTTGTTTGCGGCGAACAGGTTGATCACGCGGTCCTGCAGCATCCTGTTTGTAGGTTCGTCATTTTTGAATACAAGGGAATAGAAGCGCGGTGTAGCGGCAGTTCCGCTGAAAGTGAACTCCCCGTTGCGGATCACGGTACTGTCCAGTACTGTTTTGGAAGGAATGTCCGCATACTTCAGGTATACTTTTTTTCCTTCCACCTGGCCGCTGATCTTTCCTTTTATCCGGAAACCGCCGGGTTCATGTGCGGACAGAAGCGCGATAGCAAATGTTGCAAGAATGGTTTGTTTAATCATGGCTGGTTCAATTAGTTTTTAGGTAGATCAAGTACTACTTTCGGGTCTGTAGGTTCGATGGTGAATGCCGTACCGTTATTGTCCGCCGCTGTCCTTGTCATGGGCAGGCCGTTACGGAAATAATCGAAACTGTTATGGCCTTCAAAGGCCAGTTCTATTCTTCTTTCCTTTAGTACGGCAGCCAGTACATCCTGTGCGGCCAAGTTGTCTACATCTGCTGCGGGCAGCCCGGCGCGGGTATGAATTGCTTTCAGGTTTTCTTTTGCTTTGGCCATGTTACCCAGCTTGGCATATGCTTCGGCCCGGTTGAGATACAGTTCGGCCAAACGGAAATGGATATACGGTGCACGGGTGAGCCAGGCTTCATTCAGCACCAGATACTTGGTAGTTTCCACAAAGTTGGTATTGGTATTCAGCTTGAGGAAAGTACCCCTGATATCTCCTGGCAGCAGCAGGCTTTTAAAACTGGCGGAAGGGAGGAAAGTAGCGCCAACGTTATAATTGGCGTCATAGTGATAGAATTCACCAATGGAACTGCCGCCGGTAGCATTATCGTATGCAAAGATGATTTCCTTGTTGGTAGTGCCATTAGCACGGCCAATGCCGCCAAACTCGTCATCAGCAAACATCTTGTTATAAGCATCTCCCTGCAGCAGTATATATTTTCCGCCGGTTTGGGTGATCACACTGTCCGCATAATCAATAGCGCGTTGATTGGATGTAGCGTCAGGTGCGGCAACGGTGCCACCCATGTAAAGGTATGCACGGGAGAGCAGCGACCATGCGGCAGCTGAACTGCCAAAGGCATTGGTTTTATTGACGGGCGCTTTCATCAGTTGCGCTGCGGTTTGCAGATCATTGATTATAAAGTCGTACACCTGTTTTACGGTACTTCGTTGCGGAACGTCTTTAATATCACTGCTGGTTTTGATGATCACGCCAGGGTTTCCGCCGGTGGATTGGTAATAGGGTTTACCATATACCCTTACGAGATTAAAATAAACCAGCGCACGGAGGAAAAGATTTTCTCCTTTGGCATAACGGAAGCGGTTCTTCTCTGCTTCCGTTAAAGTGGAAAACGAGGTGTTCTCCATAGCGGCAATCCCTTCGAGTGTAGTGTTCACACTCACAATAACCTGGTAGGCGCCGCGGTAAAAATCAGTACTGTTGCCTTGTGTTGGGCTGCCGCTGTTCCTGAAAAAGAACGCGTCAGTAGTTTTGCCCACCGCTCCCCAGGTTTGCAGCGTAACGTTGTTGCCACGGCTTTCCGCAAAATCATGCATGGGTACATCGAAGTTGTTAAACCCGCTGCCTTGCAGCAGGCTATAGTTGCCAACCGTTGTTTCCTCGATACCGGCGAGTGAGGCCAGTTCTCCTTCTTTGTCGATCTTCGTCAACGGCCGCACACTGTCTATCTGCTTGTTGCAGGCAGTGATCAGCAGACCGGTAAATATAATTATGATAGTGTGTCTCATGTTGTTTTCGATTTGAAGCCTGAAAATTAAAACCCAACCTGTAAGCCAAACACATAACGTCTTGGAATACCAATGCCGGAACCAATGGAGCCGCCGAAGTCCTGCGCCTGCCCTACAGACGGACCTTCGGGGTCAGAGGAAATGATGTCCCTGGAATAAAGTGTGTACAGGTTATCGCCGCTTACATAAATATTCGCCTGCGCGAGGTTTAGTTTTTTCAGGAATGATTTAGGAAACTCATATCCCAGGCGAACGCTGCGAAGACGGGCATGACTGCCATCGTGCATGTATTTGCTGGAACCGAAATAGTCAGTAGTGGCATGTGTGTAAAGCTCTGGCTCTGTTGCATCTGTTTGCCCGGGTGTGGTCCATTGCTTCTGGTGTTTGCGGAAAGCGATCTGGTTAAAGCTGGTGATATTGGTCCCCTGGTTCTGCGCAGCCAAATCGTCTGTGATCACGTAGCCGTATGCATATGTGATCAGCACGTCCAGGGAGAAATTTTTATAGGTGAAGGTATTGGTAAGCCCTCCGTAGAATTTCGGCTGGAAGTTGCCAATGTACTGGAATTGCCGTGGGTCAGCAGCTGCGCCCACTTCGGATACGGTATTCACATACTCTATGCCGGTTGCCTGCCCCTTGTCATCGAAGATCAGTTTTTCAAACCGGGGTTTGCCTGTTTGAGGATCTACTCCTGCATATTTAACGGCCTTCAGTGAATTGATATCATCACCGGCGAACAGGTAAAAACTGTTGGCATTGTAGAAGCCCTGCCGAAGAGAATCGTTGGCTACGCTGACGATCTTGTTCTTGTTAAAGCTGATATTAAAAGAGGTGTTCCAGCGGAAATTTTTGCCGGTGATATTATCAGAGTTGATCAGCACTTCCCATCCTTTGTTCTGCACAGTAGCCACGTTCTGCCATTGTGTAGGAAAACCGCTGATAGCATCCAGTGTAACTTTCTGCAGCAGGTCTTCCGAGCGGCGATTATAGTAATCTACACTGGCCGTAATTTTGTTGAACAATCCTATATCCAGGCCGGCACTGAAAGTTTTGGTGATCTCCCATTGCAGTTCAGGGTTGGCAAGCACGGAAATGGTAGCACCTGGTTGTGTACTATAGGTATAACGAGGATCGTATAGTGTGCGGGTAAGGAAGTTATCTCCCAGCTGGGAGCCACTGGTACCATAGTTGCTGCGCAATTTGAGATTGCTGAGGAAGTTGAAATGTTGGGCAAACTGCTCATTGCTGATCACCCAGGCCCCGCCAACGGAATAGAATGTTCCGTAACGTTTATCCTGACCAAAACTACTGGAGGCATCCGTTCTCAGAGAGGCACTGATGCTGTATCTGTCATCATAGGTATATCCCGCTTCGCCGAAAGCAGAGAAGGATGCACGATCTTCCTTGCCGCCTTCTATGTTGCCGTTCTTGGTTGTAGGAATGCCATATATCGAATAGTCGTACCGGTTTCCTACCTGCCTGCCCAATGATATCACAGGATAACCTGCCCTTACATTGTTAACGTTCACCAGCATGTTTTCCATTTTTGTTCTGCCATATTCCGTAGCTGCCAAAGCGCGCAGGGAATGTTTGCCAAGCATTTTGTGGAAATTCAGCTGGTTAGAGGTGAGGAAAGTATTGATGTAATTGGTATTAGTACCCAGGAAACCCTTTGAGGAAGTAGTTGTGCCGGAACCAGCAAAGCTTCGGGCATCTATATATCGTTCATCTTTGGTATAGTTGAGGTTGGCAGAGTTGGTACTGGAAAAACTAAGCCACTCGGTCAGCTTGTAATCCGCCTTGATAGAACCGGCAAAACGTTGCGCTTTTGGATGGATGTAGTTAAACAGGTTTTCGTAGATAGGGTTTTCATCCTTCTGGATTCTGCCGTTCAGTTTATATTCCAGTACCGGTTTCGGAGAGCCGTCTGCGTTATATGGATTTACCCAGGGGATCATGCCATACAAAAACACTCCACTGTTGGAGTTCTCCCTTCTGCCGTTGTCAAAAATACCATTGAGGGATATGTTGGTGGTGAGTCTTTTGCTGAGTTTGGTTTCCAGGTTGATGCGGAATGTACCACGTTGCAGGCCATTGTTAACACCGGTGGATTGTTCATCGTAATAGGTGCCGCCAACATAGTAACGGGTGTTTTCCGTGCCGCCTCTTGCGGAGAGATTTACCTGTTTGGTATTGCTGTTGAGGAAGGCGTATTTCTGCCAGTCGAAACTGTTCTGTACATCTGCCAGAGCAGGCAGGCGATTGTCCAGGTATGCCTGCAGCGTAGGATATTGCGGGGCGAGACTGCCGTTGTTGATACGATAGTCTTCTGTATAGTAACGTTTTTGCACTTCATATAATTCCGGGCCTGTGAGGAACCGCAGTGATCCACGGTTGGGTACATTCAGTCCGTATTTTACTTCCGCCACCAACTGTGGTTTGCCGGCTACTCCTTTTTTGGTAGTGACCACAATTACACCGGCTGCGGCACGGGAGCCATAAATGGCCGTGGCGGCAGCATCTTTCAGGATGGTGAGGTTATCTATGTCCTGCGGATTGATCAGCTCCTTGAGGTTCTGGTTGGGCATGATTACCCCGTCCAGCACAAGCAGCGGCCCATAGTTCTGGGTGGGCATTACAAATTCATTCACCTGGTCCACACCTACTCCCACAACACTGCTTTGCCCACGCACAAAGATCTGTCCTCCTGTACTGGTAGGGTCGCCTGCGTTCTGTTCTGAAATATACAGGCCGGTAGCACGGCCTTTTAATAAAGAAACCGGATCCGCGGTTGTGATACCTTTCCGGAGCTGGTCACCACTGATCTTTTGTACAGCGCCGGTTAGTTCTCCCGTTTTTTTGGCGGAGTAACCGGTGATGATCAATTCATCCAGCTTTGAAGTACCTACGGAAAGCAGGATGGTCACCGGCTGATTGCCGTTTGCTTTCACCCGTTGCGCATCATACCCGATGAAAGATACGTCCAGCATAACTTCCCGGGCATCTGTTTCCAGCTCAAACTCGCCGTTGGCATTGGTAAGTGTTGCTTTTGAAGTTCCCCTCAGCTGTACGGTGGCTCCCTGCAAAGGTTTGCCGGTACCGGCATCTTTTACCACGCCACTGATCTTTTGCGGTGGCTTGGGTATAAAGGGGAGGAGTTGTGCTTCTTTTTTAAGCACGATCGTTTTCTGGATAATGGTCCATTTGAGATGCCGGCCATTGAGGCAGGCATTGAGTGCCTCCTCCAGGGAAACATTCTTCACTGCAATGCTCACTACTTCGCCGGAAGGCAGGGTGCCTTCTTCGTACCAGACCTGGTAGCCACTCTGTCGTTCTATTTCACCAAGTACTTTTTCCAGCGGCGCATTCTTTTGCGAAATGGAGATCTTTTGTGCAGACGCGGCGTTTACATGCATTGCGCCAAGTAATAAAATGATAATTGACAGCTTCACGGTGATCAGTCTTTTTGTGAACGGGCGTAGCCCGGATTTGGTTGATAGGCATAACCTGCCTTGCCTCTTTGGGCAAAAGGTAGTTGAGATCATAAAACTGGTTGGTTAATGATTAAAATAAAATACTATCAGAAGCTGGTGTACGATTTTGGTCTTTGTGTCCTGTGTAATTTAGTTTTTGGTAAAGTTCTTTGTATGCTTTTATGGTAAAACGATGATCTTATTTCCTGCCTGCCTGAAATGCAGGTCACTGGCTTCCAATATCGAAAGTGTTTCAGCGAGGCTATAGCTGCGCGATACTTTTCCGGTAAAGCGGCGTCGTGTAACCGGGCCTTCATAATTTATTTCCACATCATACCAGCGGCCGATCTCTCTGAGTATAACGGCTATATCCGCGTTCCTGAAAGCAAAGACCCCATCTTTCCAGGCAACAGCCAGGTTCAGATCTGAATTTTGCGTGATGCTGATGTTGTTATCCGCAGCTACTTTTGCCAGGTCTCCGGGTTTCAACAAGCTGCTACTTCCATTTAGGGTCACTATTTTTACGCTTCCTTCCAGCAGGGCAGTATTGATGGTGGATTCATCAGCGTAAGCTTTCACGTTAAAATGTGTACCCAATACTTCTACGCGGAGTCCGGCGGTTTTAACAATGAATGGTTGGTCTGCATCCGGGGCTACCTCAAAGTAACCCTCGCCGTCCAGTTCTACTATTCGCTCTGCTTTAGTGAAGGCAGTGGGGAATTGCAGTTCACTGGCGGCATTCAACCATACTTTAGTGCCATCAGGTAATATAAGCCGGTATTTGCCGCCTCTTGGAACGGACAGTTTGTTGATGGTTGGTTGTGCTTCATTATTACCTGCATCATATATAAGCAAGGCCTGTTGTTTGTTTACGGTAGCGCCGCCCTGTTCTGTAATAGCCCCATCTGTGGCTGCGTTAAGATCTACCACGGTACCATTGCCCAGTGTAAGCATCGCCTTGTTGCCCGCAGGGGCTATGGGTAATACAGCAGTTGTTTTTTTCTGTTTTAACGGCTGTTGCAGCAGGTAAGTGCCGGCAGCCATTATTATAAAAGCCGCAGCCACCCATGGCAGCCATTTCCGGCGACGCATGGGCCGCACGGGAGCATCCGGTTTTTTATCCCGTGCAATCTGTTCCTGCAACTGGCTTAGTATCCGTGCCTTAGTTCCACTCAATGTATCCGGCTGTGCACTGACAACGATTTCCGTATCGCCTTCGTTCACATGGTTATACCATTCATGCAACGCTTCCTTTTCAGCTTCGGTTGCGGTGCCATTAAGATATTTTTCTGCCAGAACACTGATCTGCGCTGTATCCATTAATTACAATTAAAGAATAAACTATGCCTCTTTATTATAATAGAGTATTGTCAAAGAAATTAACACGCAAAAAAGGAGAAAAAAAATTCAGGGTTATTTGATCAGCATAAAGATCATCGCAAGGGTCAGGTATTCCCGCCTTTGGCGCATTACCTGCATTACACGGGCAACGTAACCCTCGGCGGTACGTACAGATACACCCAGTTCTCCGGCCACCTCTTCCAACGGCCGATCCATCAGCTTGTGCTGCAGAAAAACAATACGATGTTTGGCAGGTAGTTCGTTGGCCAGTTTGTTCAGTATTTCAAGTAGAAATTTATTGTCGATATCAAAAGCAGGAGATTGTTCAGCAGTGATGGCCTGTAAAGTATCAGTTTGTTCCTTTTTACGGTTCAGATTGGCGAAGTGGCGGTAAATAGCATACCGCACCATCGCTGCCAGGTAAAATGGAAGGGATTGTATGGAGAGATCGGCTCTTTTGTGCCAGAGTGTTAGAAAAACCTGCTGAACAATTTCTTCCGCATCCTGTGCCGATTGCAGGCGCTTGTGCGCCATGAAATACAGCGGCTCCCAATACTGGTTGTAAATTTCGGTAAAAGCAGTTTCATCCCCGTCTTTCAACAACGCTAATAAAGCTATATCATTGGTATCTCGCATAAATAACTGAGACAGCAGCATAACTGCAACCGCATAAATTTACAAAAAGGGGCTGAAACCCGGTTTGCTAATTTTCTTTGGTATCAATAAAAAAAGGGCTGCATCGAAAGTGTGATGCAGCCCTTTTTTATTGTAATCTCTTATTATCAACTGAAGATGTCCTTTACTTTCTCGAAGAACCCTTTCTCACTTTTCTCCGGATTCGGTTTAAAGTTTCCTGAGTCCTGCAATTTCTCCAGCATACTCTTTTCTTCTGAAGTAAGTGTTTGCGGCGTCCACACATTTACGTGGATCAGCTGATCACCTTTCTCGTAACTGTTCACGGAAGGGAAACCTTTACCTTTCAAACGGAAGATCTTTCCGCTTTGCGTGCCGGGTGGTACTTTGATCTTTGCCTTTCCATCGATGGTGGGTACTTCCACCTGTGTGCCAAAGGCAGCATCGGGGAAGGAGATATAAAGATCGTAAGCTACGTTCAGCCCGTCCCGCTGTAATTCAGGATGCGGCTCTTCTTCTATAAGGATGAGCAGATCTCCGGGAGCACCGCCTCTTTCGCCGGCATTTCCTTTGCCGCTCATGCTCAGCTGCATGCCTTCCATTACACCGGCCGGAATATCTATGGATACTGTTTCTTCTCCATATTGGCGGCCTTCTCCTTTACAGGAAGAACATTTATTGGTAATGATCTGACCTTCTCCGTTACAGGTAGGGCAGGTGGTAACTGTTTGCATCTGGCCCAGGAAGGTCTGGGTCACTTTCCTTACCTGTCCGGAACCCTGGCAGGTGGTACAGGTCTGGAATGCATTTTTATCTTTTGCGCCCAGGCCACTACAGGTGGTACAGGTCACATGTTTCTTAACCTTGATCTTTTTGTTGGCGCCTTTGGCGATCTCTTCAAAATTGAGTTTGATCTTCACCCGCAGGTTGCTGCCACGGGTTCCTCTGCCACGGCGGCTTCCGCCACCGCCGCCACGTCCGCCGCCGCCAAAGAAACTACCGAAGATATCTTCACCGAAAATGTCTCCAAAGTTGGAGAAGATATCGTCCATGTTCATATTGCCGCCATGTCCGCCACGGTTGCCCATACCGGCATGACCGAACCGGTCGTACTGCGCACGTTTATCAGGGTCGCTCAACACTTCATAGGCTTCTGCAGCTTCCTTGAAATGTTCCTCTGCTTCTTTATTACCGGGATTACGGTCAGGATGGTATTGCATAGCCACCTTGCGGTAGGCCTTCTTAATCTCGTCCTGGGACGAGGTTTTGGACACCCCTAAAATTTCGTAAAAATCTCTTTTGGTGGACATGTTTATACACTTGAATAGCCCACTCCTCTGAGCGGGCTGTTATGGATTTATGAGGACTTTAATATTGCTGTCACATCGTCATTTTCCTACTACTACGCGGGCATGACGAATGATCTTGTCATTCAGGTAGTAGCCTTTCTGTAAAACGTCCAGGACCTTTCCTATTTTTTCTTCTGCAGGGGCAGGGATCTCCGTGATGGCATCGTGCAGGTCTGCATTGAATTCTTCATTGAGGCTTTCCATAGGTTTCAGGCCTTTGGATTGCAATACGCTGTGTAACTTGTTGAAAACCAAGGATACGCCGTCTTTAACAACATTGATGTCCGTAGCGGTTTCCAGTTGCTTGGCAGCTCTCTCGGAATCGTCCAGCACATCCAGTAAGGCAATGATCACTTCCTTGTTGGCAGTATTTATGAGTTCAATGCGCTCTTTTGCATTACGTTTCTTAAAGTTATCGAAATCGGCATTTAACAGCAGGTATTTCTTCCGCAGTTCATCCAGCTCGCTTTTCACCTTATCCAGTTCATTCTCCTCTGGTACGGCATCATTCAAATGAGTAGACCCACTCATATTCTCGTCTGAATTAATATCCTGGAAGCCTTCTGCCTCCGGCTGCCCATTTGCCTGCATATCTTTGTCTTTTTCTGTCATGATGGTATAAATTAACTGCAAAAGTACAACGGTCAATTATTTTGCCAAGGGATGTAATGGGGACAAATTGGCAGAAATTTCCGTCCCGCAGCATAAAGCAGGGAATGTGTACCTTTGCGCCTTCGAAATAAAATACATGACAAAGGTTTTTCTAAAGAAAAAGATACAGAACAGGGTTTTGCTGGGTCATCCCTGGATCTTCGGGAATGAAGTAGGGCAGATAGACGGAGAAGTGAATCCCGGGGATATTGTAGACGTGTTTACCCACACAGGCGTGTTTGTGGGGAGGGGTTATATCAATCCCCAATCCCAGATCCTCGTTCGTTTGCTCACCCGGGACCGGAATGAACAGGTGAATGATGGTTTCTTCCTGAACAGACTCCAAAAGGCCTGGGATTACCGGAAAAAGATAGGGTATGTGGAAAACTGCCGACTCGTGTTCGGGGAGGCAGATGAGCTGCCTGCCCTTGTGATCGATAAATTCAACGATTACCTCGTGATCCAGACCCTGGCGCTGGGGATAGACCGTTGGAAACCAGCCATTGTGGCTGCGCTGGAAAAGATTTTCTCTCCCAAAGGGATCTATGAAAGGAACGATGTACCTGTGCGCGAACTGGAAGGTTTACCACAGCAAAAGGGCTTTTTAAGCGCTCCTTTCGACACTAATATCATCTTGAAAGAGAATGGGTTAAAGTTCCATGTGGATATTGTAAACGGCCAGAAAACAGGGTATTTCCTGGACCAGCAGGATAACCGCCGGGCTATCCAGCATATTGTAAAAGGTGCTGATGTACTGGAAGCGTTCTGCTATACCGGTACTTTCTCCTGCCACGCTGCCCATTACGGGGCTAAAAGCGTGCTGGGGCTGGATATCTCAGAACATGCCGTAGCCACTGCCCGCCGGAATGCCGAGCTGAATGGCCTGCAGGATATCTGCCAGTTCCAGGCCGTGAATGCTTTCGACCAGTTGAAGCAATGGACCAAAGAAGACAAGAAGTTCGATGTAGTGATCCTGGACCCGCCGGCCTTTACCAAAAGCCGGGAGAACATCCAGAAAGCGATCACCGGTTATAAGGAGATTAACCTGAGGGGGATGAAGTTGCTGAAGCCCGGAGGGTTCCTGGTTACCGCCAGTTGCACCAACCTGGTAGATCCTTCTATGTTTCTGGAAACCATTGATATGGCGGCAAAGGATGCGCGGAAGAAGTTACGGCAGGTTACGTTCATGACACAGGCGCAGGACCATCCTATCCTTTGGAATATTGAGAATACCACCTATCTGAAGTTCCTGATCGTAGAGGTGCAGTAGAAGGCTGATTTGAGGAAGGCAGGATGCTGGCATGTATGGGGGGAAGATATGGGGAAGACCTGCGGTAGTAAGGAGGTAGTAGAGAGATAGGTGGACTTGATGTGGACTTGATGTGGACGGGATGTGGACGGGATGTGGACTTGATGCGGACTGGATGTGGTTCAGAAGTTAACTTAAATAAGAAAAGGCTACCATAGCGGTAGCCTTTTTCAATATCTTGGAACTTCCTTGTTACTTGACCACATTGAATTTCCCCGATTCTACGAGGTTTCCGTTCTTTTCACGTAACTGGAAGATATATAGGCCGCTATAATAGTTATCGAGGTTCACCTGTGTGCGTTGTGCTATATTCTTCAGGTGATCTACTTTTTTACCGAGGAAGTTGTAAACAATAATTTCGTAAACCTTATCGTTATTACGCTGGATCTCGAAAAAGATCTTAGTAGTAGCAGGATTAGGATAGGCTTTGACAACTTTACTCACACCCTCCGTTTCGGGAAGGGATTTAGTACTTTGAGACCATGCCGGAAGGGATATGGTACAGAGTAGGATAAATAAAATGAGTGTAGAGTTCTTCAACATAGTATCCAAAGATAATGATTTTTTTAAATATCTGTCAAACTTTTTCGGTTTTGATCCTATTATAAATATAACAAAACCTAAGCCAAAATGTATCTGTTTGCAGCGGTTTTTTGAAAATTTTAACGCTTGTTAACGTTTTTCAGAAGCTCGGACAGGTTACACTGTTCAAAGTTGAGTTCCGGCTGTTCAGGAAACTTTTGAAAACCATAGACAGTTCAAACCCTCCCATTGCCTGGCTGGCAGTCCGCAGCCGGGAAACATTCACATCGTAACTCATTCCAATTTCGTAGGTACCCATATCCAGCCTGATCATGGGAACCACGGCATCGTTCCATCTGAAGAACAGCCCGCCATAGAAACCCCTGTCTGATTCCAGCCCCTCATCGTACAAGCTGTAACCTATCATGGCCCCGCCAATAAATTCTGAATAAGAGCCCTGGTGCACCTGGTTGTAATGTGCAATCACCTTGATCCGTTCAGCCACGGGAACCGTAATGCCCATGTTAAAACTCAACTTCGGGTCCAGCGTAATAGTCTTATCATCGTAAAAGGAAACCTTGGGCCGGTTGAAATGATAATAGGCCGCGCCGACAAAGTAATTGCTTTCTTCTCCCAAAGACCCATTGTAACTCATGCCCACACCTGCATCCCAGTAAGTATAACCTATCCTGGCCATTCTTCCTTCTTCCCCGGTAGCGGCGGCAGGATCAAAACGGCCATTGGTATATTGGTTATTGAAAGTGAGGTGAGTAGGATCAAACTGCCGCTGTACCATACCTCCCATAAAACCCAGGGAAAGGAAGCTGCTTTTGTCTTCACTCAACGATTTGTGGTAGTTCAGGGCCGGCAATACCTGAACGGACTGCAGCCTGGAAGAGCCTGCCCGGTCGTACGACATTTGTAAACCTGCCGTGATATGGTCGTTATATTGCCCGATGGGGAATTTCATTTCCCCGCTCATGGTGCCCGTCTGATAAGGAATGGTAACACTGTTCCATTGATTGCGGTAAACTCCCTGTATGCGCACATCTCCTTTAAACAGGCCGATCAATGCCGGATTGCGCAGTATAGGTGTTTCAGCAAACTGTGACAGATGTATATCCTGGGCCTCAGCACTAAGCGCCATACTACAGCAAAGGAGCAGGCGCGCACTTTTCCACAGCGTTTTCATCGTCTTCGGCTTTTTCATGGTATGGTGTTATCGGAATAAAGTTACGTTTCCTTTTAGTTGGAATTTCTCTTTTGTGTCACAAACCGCCTCAAAAAGATAAATATACACGTCCGGCGGCAAAGCTTTTCCCTTCAGCGTACCGTCCCAACCCTGGCTGATATCTTCTACATTGAAATTCTCTCTTTTGAATACTTCCTGCCCGAAACGGTTAAAGATCCGCAGGGATCTGATCACCTGCACACCCTTTCCGCGTGGATAAAATACATCGTTCGCACCATCTCCGTTGGGTGTAAAACCGGTGGGGAAGAACACAATGCCCTGATCACATACCAGCTTGATGTTCACCACATCTGTTTTTTTACAGCCATTATTGTTTGTTACTTCCAGCGCGTAGTCCATAGACTGGCGGATGGCAGATACCGTTTGCGGACATGTTGAACAATCAAGATACGTGCTAGGTTTCCATTCCCACTTGATCACATCATTGCTGTAAGTGGAAGTAAGGTTCACCAGGCTGCCAACTGTTACTACCTGGTCCGGCCCCACATTTACGGCAGGTACCGGTTTCACGGTCACGGTCACCTGTGCGCTGGCAGAAGGGCAGGCCACATCGTTACCGGCCACTACGGTATAAGTAGTATTGGCTGTTGGCGTAACAATAGGCATGGCAGTAGCCGGCCCGCTGATGGCATCCGTATTAGGCGTCCAGCTGTAAGTGGCAGCTCCTTCGGCACGCAGTTGTGCACTCATGCCCAGGCAGATGGCTGTATCCGCGCTTACCTGTAAACGAACAACAGGCACTACTTTCAACTGTACCGTATCACTGGCCGAACAACCGTAGACATTAGTGGCAATGGCTATATAAGAAGTGTCTTTTAATGGAGAAACAACAGGATTAATGCAATTGGTACAACTTAACTGGTAAGCAGGTTGCCAGGCCACCGGATCGTTGCTGATCGCCTGCAGTGTTACGCTGTTGCCTTCACATATTTTAGCCTGTGGTGTTGTGGCATGCACAAATGGAGTAGGGCGCACAGGGATTTGAACTGTAACAGAATCCACACAGTTACGTGCATCTGTTACGATCAGCTTCACCGGGAAAGGGCCACTGGCATTATATTTTGTTGGTGCAGGAACCTGTATGACGGATGTTGTTCCATTCCCCAGATCCCATTTCCAGTTTGTCAGAGGGATGTTGGGAGAAGGAACAGAAGATTCGGAAAACCTTACCGGTTGGCCTTCGCAGGCTGTTGCTGCCAGTGTAAAACCCGCAATAGGCGCTATTACATTTAAATGATCTCTTTTCACAATCGTATCTGCACAATAGGCAGGATCGTTATACCGGATGATCAGTGTGTCTGTAAAAAGCCCTTTCACCAGCATTGTTTTTTTGATGTCTACATCCGTGGTGGTTAAGCTGGTACCATCCCCGAACCTCCAGTTGTAGCTGTCTACCAGGGTATGCGGCACATGCACCACGCCATAATCTACTTCGCTGCTGCGGCAAATGGTACCTACACCGGTATGAAAATCTGCTGTGAAAACCTGTATTGTTTTGAAGATGGTGCTCATGCAATTCTGTGCTGCATTCCTTACTGTCAGCCGCACATTGTAAGTGCCGGGTTGGGTATAGGCATGGACAGGATGCATGCTGTTGTCAAATGGAGAGTTATCAGCAAAATCCCACTCATAAGTATCGGTAGCTGAACCGGCAGAAGTATTTGTAAAGTTATAAGCGTTCTTGTTATCACATCGGCGGGTAAAGCTGAAATCAGCTACAGGACCAGTATTGGTGAGCGTGATAGGTGTTGCAGCGGTGAAACATCCATTGGAACCTGCACTCATTTGTATGGTAACGGGGCCGCTTGTACGAAATACACGATTGATGTCGTTCTCGGGGCCCTCGTAAGTTGTACCATCTCCAAAGTCCCAGCGGTAGCGGCTGGCGTTGGTGGCAGTTGCCAGGAGGCGGGCACTGGTACCTGCACAATTGTCCGGCCGCGTAGCCGTAAAACTTACGTTGGAAGGTGCAGCACCTGTTTTTACCAGTTGTGGAAAGTTGTGGGTTGCTGTACAACCCTGCTGTGTGGTAACGGCAAGACTTACATTGAAATTACCCGCCGAGTTATAGGTATGTGTAATACCTGGCGTTGTACCATTGCTACTTTGGCTATCTCCGAAAACCCAGGCATAGGAGGCTACAGGGTCGTTATTGATAGTGGTAACACTGGCGGAAAGATTCGCAGTAAAAGGTACGCAGCCCTGCAATCCTGCTCCGGAAACATTGATCACAGGTGCAGCCAGCCTGATAAAGTCCTGCTTCTTAAGTGTTTTTGTACAGCCTGTTGTATTGCTGACGGTGAGTGTGATATCAAATGTATCTATACGGGTGAATTGATGCTGAACAGTAGGGGAGTTGGTGGTAACTATTGGTGTGCCATCCCCGAAGTCCCATATCCGTTGAACTCCTCCGGGTGTCAGGTCTGTAAAAGTGGCGGTGTAAGGGCCACAGGCGATGGGCGTATTTACTGAAAAGTCTGGTACCGGCGGAGCATACACTACAAAGTTTTGCGTGGCGCTGCTGGTACTGTTTGAATAATAAGCAGTAAGGATAACCGTTACAGGCCCTGCATTCGGAAAGGTGATCACCGGGTTGAGGTCATTGGAAGTGTTGCCATTACCAAAGTTCCATATACAGGAAAGAGGTGTACCGGTGCTGGTATTCCGAAAGGTAAAAACAGCAGGGGCACACTGGCTAGCGGGGGAAGCGGTATAAGTAAAGCCAGCCTGCTGCGCTTTTATGAATGCCGGAGCAACCAGCATGCAAAGCAGCAACAGCAAGGGCCGGCTACGTATAGCATGCGGGTTTTTCATATGAGGTGCAGGGACGGTTCTCATCATTTACAAAGGATATGGGATACTTATGAATTATACAAATATATAATATTATTGTCAAATTACCGCAAAAGGGTGATGTTCCCTTTGACTAGCAATGGTTCATTAGAATCACAGGTCATTTCCACGTAATAGATATAAACATCCGGGTTAAGCAATACGCCGCCGAACTTGCCATCCCATCCGCAGCCCGGATCGTCTGTATTGCAGTTACTTCTTTCAAATACCATTTGTCCCCAGCGGTTGAATATTTTAAATGATTTGATACCGCTTATGCCTCTCCCCCTTACATAGAAGATGTCGTTCTGCCCATCTCCGTTGGGGCTGAAAGAGTTAGGAATAAAAGCGGTGCTGGCCGGGCAGACCAGTTTGATCGGCAACAGTGCGATGGTGGCGCAGCCATATTGGTTAGTGGCAGTAATGTTGTAGGTCACATCTCCTTTGGGCGTGGCTATAGGGGATGGGCAGTCTGTGCAGGTGATCCATTTGTCAGGATACCACTGCCATTGAACGATATCAGGGGAACCCTGTACACCCAAGGTCACTTCGGCACCTGCCGGCACTACTCTTCCCGGACCGGGATTAACCACCGGGGAAGGATTTACAGTTACCAGCACATTCACTGTATCTGTAAAGCAGGCATCATTACCATAACCGATCACCTGGTATTGTGTAGTGGTAGCCGGTCTTGCAAACGGATTGGCAATATCAGCCCTGCTCAGGCCGGTGGCCGGTATCCAGCGATAACGCATGGCGCCGCTTGCAGAAAGCTGTGTTTGCTTACCACTGCAGATCACCGCATTATTAGATCTTACATCGAAAGGATGTGATACGGTTATGCGCATAGAATCGTTAGCTATGCAGCCGAAGTTGTTTATCACGCGTACACGGTAAGTAGTATCCATTACAGGATTCACATTTGGGTTGGCGTTGCCTGCATCTGAAATATTGTAATTGGTCCAGGAGTATGTTCCGGGGCTTGCATTGGATTGTAGTTGAAGCGACTGCCCTTCGCAGAGTACAGCTTGTTTCGGCATCACATTCACAGTCGGTAATGGATTCACCGAAACGGGTACTATAGCTGAATCCGGGCATTTATTGTTCTCGTTGCGGATCAACAGTTTTACCTGGTGGTTGCCGGGTGTTCTGAACACCATCCGCGGATTGGCGCCGGTAGCGTTGGTGGGCACATTGTCCAGCTGCCATACCCATCTGGTACCTGGCAGTCCCTTGCCCTCTGATCCCATGAAAACAATAGAATCGCCGGCACAGATAGGATTCACGGGGCTTAAAAGTGCTTCCGGAAGTGGTTCTACTTTTACAGGCATTGTGAGTTCAGCTGTACATCCATAGAAACTGGTCACCACCAGTTTAGCCTGGTAGGTACCTACGCCGCTGTAAAAATAGGTTGGGTTGAGCGCTGTGCTTACATCATCTGTTCTGTTGGTAATACCAAAATCCCAGAGATAGGTTTGCGGCTGCTGAAGCCTCAGATAAGAAAGGCTGGTACTGCTATTGGTGAAGAATACATCACCTGCATCACATGCCAGTGCATCGTCTACCGCAAAAGATGCATTCGCCTTATCTACGATGATCGTTTCCTCGGGGCCTTGTGCAGGCACTCTGCAACCTTGCGCATCTTCCAGGATCACCCTTGGATGATAGATACCCTCTTTATCGTAAGTGTATTTGTAAGAGTTAGTGGTAGTGATCTGAACATTCCCGTTATCAAAGTCCCATATGTACTTCACAGCATTCGTAGAGGTAGCAGAGATCGTCATTTCATGTGGCACGCAACCGGTTTTCGGTGTCATGTCGCGGGTACCGGTAGGACCCTTGATAGTGATCTGCCGCGAGGTAGAATTGATGCACTCACCGGCGGAATAAACATCCAGGCGGATGGTGTAGGTGCCGGGCAGGTTAAATACGTGTGAAGGGTTTTGCAGGCTGGAGCGGCTGCCATCTCCAAAATCCCATACGGAACGCACGTATTGGCTGCTTTCATTTGTGAACTGTACGAGTACCGGAGGGCATGCCTGCAAATCGGATGGCATGCTGAACTTTGCAACCGGATCAGGAATAATAACAAATTTGCCTTTCGTTACTGTTTCCGTACAGCCGATGGTGTTAGTAACAGTCAATGTTACATCATACTCACCGGGTGTTGAATAGGCTTTTACCGGATGCTGCAGGTTACTTGTAGCGCCATCTCCGAATTCCCATGCATACGTAAGCCCGCTGCCTGTTGAAGTATTGCTGAATTGAATAGGCTGGTCCCTGCAGGCAATGGTGGAAGGTGTACGGAAGTTTGAAGTAACGCCTGTTACTGGAACCGGTTTGGTGATGGACGTCACACATCCTGCATTGTCTTCTACCTGTAACCGCACATTATATGTACCGGTTTGCGCAAAGGCATGTTTGTAATCTACCGGTTTGGTTTGCAATACCTGGGGTGTAGTACCGTCTCCAAAATTCCATGTCCAGGAGCGGATGTTATAACCATGAGAAGCAACAGAGGCATCTGTGAATAATTGTTCATCTCCCTTACAATTCCGGCCGGTAAAATTGAAATCAGCTGTAGCGCCGTTCACTTTTACAGGGATGATGTTGGATGCGCTGACACAGCCGTTCCTGTCTAACACCGTCAGTACAACATTGTAATCACCGGGTGTGTTATATGTTTTGGAAATGGAAGTACCCGGAACCGGAGCATATGTACCATCTCCCCAATTCCATGCATAGGAAGCAATGTTGGCAGGGTTGGTATTACTTCTTGTAAAAGTAACTGAACCGCCTGCGCATATTTCTGTATTAAGCGCAGAGATAATGGGCTTTTCATCAATCACTTCTATCGTTACCGCATGTACAGATTCGCAATTGCCGTCATTCACCGTAAGGCGGATGGTATATACTCCCGGTGCTGCATACACGTGCGTAGGTGAAGGAGTGGTCACCAGCGGGGTATTATCTCCAAAATCCCATGACCAGAAACGGGGTGTTCCCGCTATAGGGCCAAAGTCTGAAAGGTCTGTGAAGTTCACCGTATACCTGTCGTTACAATTCCTGTTGATCATGAAATTGGCAATAGGAGGCAGGATAGTGATAAAGTCTATTTTAGTAAGGGTACGGCGGCAACCATAATTGCTCACGGTAAGTGTTACATCGTGCCTGCCGATATTGCGGAAAATATGTGAAGGGTTTTCCGCTGTTTCCGTACTGCCTCCATCGTCCGGGAAATACCAAAGCCATTCTGTGCCGCGGGGAACAGATTGATTCACAAAGTTAACCGGGAATCGCTGGCAGGGATTCTTCGGATCTCCGTCAAATTGCACAACAGGTATTCTGCCGGCGCGTACAGTAGTGTCTATAGTATATTGGCAGCCCCCCGTTATATTCACCACCAGCCGTACGTTAAATATACCTTCTGTGGTATAAGTATGAGAAGGTTGTACAGCAGTAGAAGTGGTGCCGTCTCCAAAATCCCAGCTATAACCGGTGATCATGCCGGCACTCAGTAAGGTGGCACTGAATGTAGTGCTGAGCGGCAAACAGCCTTCAGGATTTGAGATATACATCTGTACATCCGGTTCTTCCACGCGGATGTAATCAGGCAGTGTTACACTGGCCTCACAACCCTGGTCAGACCTCACCCGCAATGCAACATCATAACTGCCAAATCGTGTATAGCTATGGGTTGGGTTCAATCCTGTACCTGTAGTACCATCTCCGAAATTCCAGAACCATTCTGTGGCGCCGGTGGATGTAGAAGTGAATTGTGTGTTGAAAGGAATAGCGCAACCCTGTGGAGGTGTTGCCGTAAAGCTGGCCACCGGAGAGGGATGCACTGTAATGGTTTTGGTAATGGTTTCCATACAACCCGGCAGGCCGGATTCCAGCGTGAAAACATAATCACCTGGCGCCGAAAAGTAATAGGAAGCATCCGTGCCATATGTTTGTCTTCCATCCGGTAAGGTCCAGGTAGAAAGCGTTGGGCGTGGCATGGTGGTATTGATCAGGGGTACATTAACACCTGTACAAACCGGGCCCTGCGTGGTAAAATCAGCCCTTGTTTTTTCAATGGTGATGAACGCAGGTTTAGTGATCACTGCTTCGCAACCTTGTGCATTCCTTGCCCTTAAGGTTACAGTAAAACGCCCTTCCTGCTGGTATTCCACGGTAGGGTTGGCAGCTGTTGAAGTAGTGCCGTTCCCAAAGTCCCAGGCATAGGTTAAACCTGCCGGGCCGGTACTGGTGAAATTAACAGTCAGGGGTGTGGTGCAGCTGCTGAAGGCATCAGAGGTGAAATCCACGTTTGGCGTTTCCCCAACATTGATCAGCCGGGCTTTTTCAAGACCGGCTGAACAACCGAAACTATTGGTAGCGATGATGTTAATGGAAAAGTTCCCGCCCACGTTATAGGTATGGGTAGGGTTGGGGTCAGAAGTGATCACACCATCCCCAAAGTCCCAGGTCACATTTTGCAGGGTACCGGAACCGGGGGTACTCTGGTCTGTAAACTGGATAGGTAAGGGCGTACATCCGACTACGTTGGACACTGAGAACTGGGGTACCGGTCTCGCATATACTTCAATGTTCTCGCTATATGTTTTTGGGCCACCTGGATAAGTAACCGTTAAGGTTACTTTGTAAGTACCGGGGTTGAGATAGGTGATACCGGCATCCCTTGTGGTAGCGGTAGAACCTTGTCCAAAGTCCCACAGGTAGGCGGTGGCACCGTTGTCAGACATGTTGGTAAAGGAAAGGGCGTGTGGAGCGCAATCGTTTTGTTTGCCATTAATAGTAAACCTTACTGTCTGTGCACTGGAATGCAGGGAAGCCGCAGTACATGCAAGCAGTAGGATGGCGCAATACGTTCTAAAACAGCACAACTGTTTTTGGTAGTTCATGGATATCGGATATAGTCGCAGGTGCATGGGGCAATGTGCCCAATTCGTAATCTGATCTAAAATTAATATTTAAAAAACAATTATCTGTCTATATTAACATTATGTTTTCATACTGTTAACTGAATTATCACTTATTTGCTGCCTGGCGGAGGTATGCTACTCAATCATTCTCAGGCCTTTCTACCATTTGAATCAAGCAATTAGTACAAACAGTTAACAGGTATGCCTGCATTAGACAAGTCTTATTGGAACGCCCGTTACGAGCGTGGCGAAACGGAGTGGGATATGGGAGCAGTTTCCCCCCCTCTCAGAGAGTACATCGATCAGCTTCCCAACAAAAATCTTCGTGTATTAATTCCCGGCGGTGGCAACAGCTACGAAGCCAGGTATCTATGGGACAATGGGTTTAAGGATATAACGGTATTGGATATATCCTCCGTATTGATCGACAGGCTAAAAAGAGAACATCAGCAAACAGGGATCAAATTTGTTGTAGGAGATTTTTTTGAGCACGAATCCGAGTACGACCTCATTATTGAACAAACCTTCTTATGCGCGCTGGACCCTGCATTGCGGATGGCGTATGCCCGTCATATGTATGACCTTCTTTGGGAAAAGGGTGCCCTTGTAGGCCTGCTTTTCAACAGGGAATTTGATGAGCCAGGTCCTCCTTTCGGAGGTGGTATCAAAGTATACCGCAGAATGTTCGAGCCGTATTTCAATTTCAAGATCTTCGCACCCTGTTACAATTCTCATCCGGCCCGCCAGGGTAAAGAGGTGTTCATTAATTTCCGGAAACTGGACCAGCTTTCAAAGAAGCGATAGTATCTTTACGGTATGAAAAAGATGCTTTTAACAGCCTGTTTATTAATGGCTGTATTGGCTGGTTTTGCGCAGGATGCAGTACCGGCAGATGCTTTTGAAAAAGGGATGCAGCAACCGGAGATCCAGTTGCTGGATGTACGTACCGCGAAAGAATTTAATACAGGCCATCTGCAGGATGCCCTGCAGGCTGATTTTACAAAGAAGAGCGAGTTTTTCGACCGCATCAAATACCTTGATAAATCCAAACCAGTATATATCTACTGCCTGAGTGGCGGCCGCAGTACTGCTGCTGCCAAATGGATGCGTGAGAACGGATATTCGAAAGTGGTAGAGATGGAAGGAGGTGTAATAGCCTGGAAACAAGCAGGTAAAGCATTGGCAGGTGGTACCACCGGCCCGCAGTTCAGCATACCTGATTTTGAGAAAGCGGTGAGCAATGGAAAATGGGTGCTGGTAGATGTTGGTGCCGCATGGTGCCCGCCATGCCGGAAGATGGAACCTGTTGTGAAACAGATCGTTAAAGAAAAACAATTGAAATTGGTGAATGTGGACGCCGGCAAGGATACGGATGTGATGAACAGCATTCAAGCTAAAGCACCGCCTACCTTTGTGTTGTATAAAGATGGAAAAGAAGTATGGCGGAAGGAAGGTGTGGTAACACTGGAAGAATTCAGATCAGCGATCAGATAAACAACAAAGGACTGTTTCAAAACAGTCCTTTGTTGTTTAAACCTTCGTTCATCGTTCGTTCATCCTTCGTTGAACCTCAGTACTGGCTAAGGTTTGCACAAGGATGAACGAAGGATTGTACAATATTGAGATAAGATTTTTACAGGTTCAGCAAAATTATAGTTGATAGATCTCCCCAAATTTCTTCTTCGCATAATCCAGGAAATATTTGAACTCCAGCTTTTCCCCTGTCACCTTTTCACATAGTTCATTGGAAGTATAGAACCTGCCGTACTGATGGATGTTCTCCCTTAACCATTGCAGCAATGGACCGTATTTACCATCTGCAATAGCATTTTCCAGCCCTGGTACCTGTTTCTGTGCAGAAGCATATAACTGCGCGGCATAGAAACTTCCTAATGAATAGGTAGGGAAATAACCAAAGCTGCCGTGAGACCAGTGAATATCCTGCAAAACACCTCTCAGGTCGTCCGGCACTTCCTGCTGCAGGTAGTCGCGGTAGTACTGGTTCCATATTTCGCGCAGGTCTTTTGTCTGCAATGTTCCACCGATCAATCCTTTTTCAATTTCATACCGGATCATTACATGGAAATGATAGGTGAGTTCATCTGCCTCTGTGCGGATCAGGGAAGGCTGCACAAGGTTAATGGCCCTGTAGAAATCCTGGATAGGTACTGCCAGCAAACTGCTGCGGAAAGTGGCCTGCAGGTTGCCGTAATGATATTGCCAGAAGGTAAGGCTGCGGCCTAAGTTGTTTTCCCATAAGCGTGACTGGGATTCGTGAATACCCAGGCTGGCAGCTTCTCCGCTGGGGAGCCCATATTCTTCTGTGGGAAGCCCCTGCTCATAAAGCGCATGCCCGCCTTCATGGATGCAGCTCCAGGTCATGTTGCCAAGGTCCTGCTCATCTATGCGGGTGGTCACCCTTACATCCTGGGGGCTGAAGCTGGTGGTGAAAGGATGTTCTGAAATATCCTGCCGGCCTGCTTTGAAATCATATCCCATGTCTTTCAAAAGGTTCAGGCCAAATTGCCATTGCTGATCTTTAGGGTAATGCCGGTGCAGGAATTGTTTATCAGGCACCTCCTGTAAGGCTATTTTTTGCAGGATGGGCAACAGGGATTCATTTACCCCGCTGAATATTTTATCCAGCATTTGCACATCTGCTCCTTTTTCATATTCATTCAGCAGCGCATCATAAGGATGGCCTTTATAGCCAAGGATCTCTGCCTCCCGCTTTTTCAGTTCCACCATGTTGGCCAGCAGCGGCTCAAACACATCAAAATTATTTTCCTTCCTGGCGCGGATCCATGCATGATAGGCTGCATTGGTAGCGGTGGACAGCTCGGCAACAAAAGCTGCCGGGTACCTGCGGTTTTTCTCATAATCTTCCAGGGAGAGGGCCACATTCTTTTGCTGAACAGCATTGAGGTCGCTGCGGGAACTGAGTTCTTTCAGGATATCGCCCAGTGCATCCTCAGAGAAGAGCTCGTGGGCTATGGAACTGAGGGTGGTCAACTGCTGGCCACGGAAAGACGCGCCTTTTTCAGGCAGATAGGTTTCCTGGTCCCAGCCCAAGACAGACATGGCATTCCTTACGTCTGCCACTTTTTGCATTTTTGCCTTATATTCTTCGTAAAGCCCGGATGAAGTTTTTTGCACTGTCATTAAAACAATTTTATTTTACAAATCTAACGAACAAGCTGAACCAGCAATAAAAGATATGACCATCCGCGATATAATACAAGTAATTGAAGCATTTGCTCCCTTATCTTACCAGGAATCGTATGATAATGCCGGGCTTATCTTCGGAAGCGGGGATACGGAGGTGAAGGGCGTATTACTCACCCTGGATGCCACAGAAGCTGTGCTGGACGAAGCTTTGGAAAAAGGCTGTAATCTTGTGATAGCCCATCACCCCATCGTTTTTGGCGGCCTGAAAAAGATCAATGGCAAAAACTATGTGGAAAGGGTGGCTATTAAAGCTATCAAAAATGATATTGCCGTTTATGCCGCCCATACCAACCTGGATAATGTGCGGGCAGGGGTGAGCGCCATGATGGCCGGCCGGCTGAACCTGAAAAATACCAGGGTGCTGGCTCCCAAAAGGGAACTGCTCCGGAAACTATTCACTTTTGCCCCGGCAGCAGATGCGGAGATAGTACGGCAGGCACTTTTTGAAGCAGGAGCGGGGCATATTGGCAAATACAGCGAATGCAGCTTTTACCACGATGGTACAGGCACCTTTAAAGGATCACCGGATACAGATCCCTATGTGGGGAAACCCGGGGAACGCCACCTGGAGGGAGAAATAAAGATAGAGGTGATCTTTCCCGCCCACCTGGAAGGCCAGGTGATCCGGGCCATGCTGCAACACCACCCTTATGAGGAAGTGGCCTACGATATCGTAAAGCTGGAAAATGAATGGGCAGAAGTAGGTTCCGGACTGATCGGCTCCCTGCCGGAAGCGATGGAGGAAATGGACTTCCTCCGGCTGGTAAAGGAGCAATTTAAGACCGGCTGCGTGCGGTATACCCCTCTCAGAGGCAAAAAGGTTCAGAAAGTGGCCGTTTGCGGAGGAGCCGGAAGCTTTCTCCTGAAGAAAGCAATTGCCGCCGGGGCAGATGCCTATGTGTCTGCCGATTTTAAATACCATGAATTTTTTGATGCTGAAAATCAATTGATTATAGCAGATGTGGGACATTTTGAGAGTGAACAGTTCGCAGTGGAGTTATTTTATCATATATTGACCGAAAATTTCCGTAATTTTGCGCCTCTTAAATCTACCATTAGTACAAACCCGGTAAATTATTTATAATACATGGCTACTGTTAAAGAATACAACGTTGAGGAAAAATTGGTTTCTGTACTGAAATTACAGAAGATCGACTCCAAGTTGGACGAAATCCAGATCCTGAAAGGAGAGTTGCCGATGGAAGTGCGGGACCTGGAAGATGAGATTGAAGGTTTGAACCTCCGCCAGGGGCATATTGAGGATGAGATTAAAAGCATCACTGATTTTATTGCCAGCAAAAAAGCGGCGATCAAAGAAGCTGAGGCCCTCGCCAAAAAATACGAGAAGCAGCAGGATAACGTAAAAAACAGCCGTGAGTTTGAAGCCATCACCAAAGAAGTGGAGATGCAGAACCTCGAGATCAAACTGGCTGAAAAGCATATCAAAGATGCTAACGAAGAAGTAAAAGACAAAACACGCGCCCTGGATGTTGCCAAAAAAGCGGTGGCAGACAAGGAGTCTAACCTGAAACATAAGAAAGGCGAGCTGGAAAAGATCATCAGTGAAACTGACAAGGAAGAGAAAGGATTGCAGAAACTCACCGAAGACGCACGCGAAAAAGTAGACCCGCGTTTACTGCAGGCGTATGAAAAGATCCGTAAGAACTATCGCAACGGCCTGGCTGTTGTAACAGTGATACGTGATTCCTGCGGTGGTTGCTTCAATGCTATCCCTCCGCAAAGGCAGGCTGAGATCCGCCAGCGTAAAAAGATCGTAGTGTGCGAACATTGCGGCCGCATCCTGGTAGACAACGACCTCGATGCTACTGTACAGGCATAATATTGAAAGGACATCGAAAGATGTCCTTTTTTATTTAAAAGAACTCCGCGCATATCCATTACGCGGAGTTCCTTATTTTTGCCCCTATGCGTTTTATTTTCATCATTGCACTTTGTTGTGGCATTTCTCTTTCAGTACATGCGCGGCAAAAAAAATACGAGTTCAATTCCCGCTGCCAGCAGGCTTATGATGCCATCATGCAATTACGGCTGAACACCGGCAAGGCATTGCTGGAAGAAGAGAAACGTGCAAACCCTGATAACCTCATTCCATACTTCCTGGATAACTACGCAGATTTTTTTATCCTGTTCTTTAATGAAGACCCGGTTATCTATGCCCGCCAGAAAAAGCAACGGGCTGTAAGGCTGGACCTGATGGCGGAAGGCCCGGAGGATTCTCCTTATTACCTGTATACACAGGCGGCCATCAAATTCCAGTGGGCCATGGTGAAAGTGAAGTTCGGAGAAAGGTGGGACGCGGTATGGGAGGTGCGTAAAGCATATGTAACGCTGAAAGATAACCAGCGAAAATTCCCGCAGTTCCTGCCCAATAATTTGTTGCTGGGTTCCATGCAAACCGTATTCGGCACTATTCCGGACGGGTACAAATGGATCACCAATACTCTGGGCATGCGCGGCAGTATCAAAGAAGGTATGCGCCTGCTACAGGGTTTTATAGACAGCAACGACCCTGTTGCCGTAATTTTTCGTGAAGAATCCTATTACTACTATTGCTATCTCAAACTATTCATCGAAAATAAACCGGACCAGTTGTGGCAGTTCATCCAGGCTAAACAGCTGGATACGCATAACAACTACCTGTTCGCGCTAATGGTCGCCAACCTGTCCCTCAACAACCAAAAGGCGGCTCAAGGTATCAAAGTGCTGGAAGAACGTAAACAAAGTCCTGAGTACGCTGAAATATTCTACAAGGATTATGTGCTGGGGCTTATGAAACTGGAACGCCAGGATGATGATGCCATTGAGCATCTTGAATATTTCGTGAATAACTTCAAAGGTAAGTTCTACGTAAAAGAAGCGCTGCAGCGTTTGAGTTGGGCCTGGTATATGAAAGGGGATATGGCGAAGGCAAACAGGTATCGCAGCCTGATATTCCAGAGAGGTAATACCGAAACTGAAGCAGATAAACAGGCGCAGAAAGAAGCGAAGAAAGGTACCTGGCCCAATCCTGTATTACTGAAAGCCAGGCTGCTCAGCGATGGCGGTTTCTACCAGAATGCCCTTACCCTGATGCTGACCAAACGTTCCAACGACTTCAATACTATAGAAGAAAAACTGGAGTATGCGTACCGCCTTGGCCGTATCTATGATGAAATGGGGCAGGATACCAATGCCATCCGCCTCTATGAAGCCACCATCAAAGCAGGCAGCAACCGCCCGGAATATTTTGCCGCACGTTCAGCCCTGCAAATGGGATATATCTATGAAAAACGGGGAGATAAGCCAAAAGCAAGGCAAAGTTTTCAGACCTGCCTGGATATGGAAGGGCATGACTACAAAAATTCCCTCGACCAGAAAGCAAAAGCCGGGATGTTAAGGCTGGATGGGAAATAGACGTGCATAAGTCGAATTGATAATTCATAATTATATTGGGATATTGCATTTGGAAATTTAGTTATGTTATACCGACTGGTTATTCAGAATTACGCGATCATAGACAATCTGGAGGTTGATTTCTCCGGCAACCTCAATGTGATCACCGGTGAAACGGGAGCAGGTAAATCTATCCTGCTTGGTGCTTTAAGCCTTATCCTGGGAGAACGTGCAGACCCTTCCGTGCTGTTTGATAAAACAAGGAAATGTGTGATTGAGGGAATGTTCAAAGTGAAAACCCCGGAGGTACAGGCATTTTTTGAAGCGCATGAACTGGACGCAGAAGACCAGGTGATCCTGCGCCGGGAGATCAGCTCTGCCGGTAAATCGCGCGCATTCATCAACGATACGCCGGTGAACCTTTCCCAGTTGTCTCAATTGACGTTGCTGCTGGTAGACCTGCATCAGCAGTTTGATACACTGGAACTGGAGAAATCAGACTTTCAACGGGAGGTAATTGATGCATTGGCCGGCCACCAGGATCAATTGCAGGAATATATCCGCAAGTTCCAGCAATACGCCCGCCTGCAGAAGGAACTGAAAGAATGTATCCAGCAGCGCGACAGTGCCAATAAAGAATCCGACTACAATAAATTCCTGCTCGATGAATTACTCGAAGCAGACCTGCAGGATGGTGAAATGGAATCACTGGAAGCAGAGCAACAGATGCTCAGCCATTCAGAAGAGATCAAAGCCACACTCACCCGTGTTCATTTTCAGTTAAAGGAGGATGAACAACCCGTGCTCCAGCAATTACGCCAGTTACAGGCTTCTTTGCAAACACTGTCTGAATTTCATAAGGATGTACCGGGGCTTTCAGCCCGTATGCAATCCACCTATGTGGAACTGCAGGACATTGCTGCTGAAGTGGACAGGTTAAATGACCAGGTGCAGTATGACGGGGAGCGCATGGAACAGCTGAATGACCGGATTGCAGTGATCTACAGGCTCCAGAAAAAACATAACGCGCAAAACACGGCAGAGCTGTTGCAGATCAAAGCTCAGCTGGAACAGGGACTGGAAAATGTGCTGAACCTGGATGGCCGTATCCTGGAACTGGAAAAACAGATCGCCGGACTTAAAGAGGAACTGGAAAAAGCAGCAGCGGAGATCACTAAAAAAAGGATAGCGCAGGTAGCGCCTTTTGAACAAAAGGTGAATGCTTTGCTGGCGCAGGTAGGCATGCCCAATGCAAGGATCAAAGTATCTATTCAGCAGGGTGCATTGCAGCAGTATGGGCAGGATACGATTGAATTCCTGTTTGATGCCAACAAGAGTAACAACTTTGGCCCGATAAGAAAAGTGGCATCCGGCGGGGAACTGAGCCGCTTAATGCTTTGTATAAAATCACTGGTAGCACGTTCTGTGGCTTTACCCACCCTGATCTTTGATGAGATAGATACCGGTATTTCCGGAGAGGCGGCACGCCAGGTAGGTATTATCATGAAAGAGCTGGCCCGTGGCCACCAGGTGATCTGTATTACCCACCAGCCGCAACTGGCAGGCAAAGCAGACGCACATTATTTTGTTTACAAACACATGGAAGGTGAAAAAGTGCAGACACATGTACGCCTTTTGTCGCAGGATGAAAGGATCACTGCCATTGCTAAAATGCTGAGTGGGGAAAAGCCTACTCCTGCTGCTTTAGAGAATGCCAGGGAGATGGTTATGCAATAACATTTCAATTTTCGACTTTAACTGCTAAATTTGCCCAAATTTTAATCAATGGCTCATAACTTATTACAAGGGAAGAAAGGTATCATCTTTGGCGCATTGGATGCAAATTCCATTGCGTGGAAAACAGCAGAGCGTTGCGTACAGGAAGGAGCGCAGATTGTGTTGACCAATGCTCCTATTGCATTGCGTATGGGTGAGATCAACAAACTCGCTGAAAGCTGTAATGCCCCGGTAATACCTGCCGATGCCACCAGCATGGATGACCTTAATAACCTGTTTACCAAATCAATGGAGCATTTCGGTGGAAAGATCGATTTTATCCTCCATTCTATTGGTATGAGTGTGAACGTTCGTAAAGGAAAGCCCTATACTGACCTGGATTACGACTTTTACCATAAAGGACTGGATATCTCAGCTATGTCCCTCCACCGCGTATTGCAAACAGCCTATAAGCTGGATGCGCTGAATGAATGGGGTTCTGTTGTGGCGCTGACCTACATTGCCGCACAAAGGGTATTCCCTGATTACAGCGATATGGCGGATGCCAAATCCATGCTGGAATCTATTGCCCGCAGCTTTGGCTACCACTATGGTGTGAAGAATAAAGTGCGGATCAATACCATTTCCCAGTCTCCGACCAGAACCACAGCCGGTAGCGGTGTGAAAGGTTTTGACGGATTTATCAGCTATGCAGAGAAAATGAGCCCCCTGGGTAACGCTTCTGCAGATCAGTGTGCGGATTACACCGTATCCCTGTTCTCAGACTATACCAAAATGGTGACCATGCAGAACCTTTTCCATGATGGCGGGTTCTCTTTCACCGGTATCTCCCAGGCTGTGGTGGATCAGATGGAAAAATAAAGAAGAATTGTTCGCTTAGGTGCATAGTTGTGATTTGCTTTCACTTATGTGCATAAAAAACCGTCCTGGTAGTTTACCGGGACGGTTAATTTTTTAGAAGCATAGGAATACGCTGAGGGCATTAGCGCATTACTACGAACGGGGCTTGTGGAATATCAGTACTCGTCTTCGTTAAAGAAGAAGTCGTCCTGCGACGGGTAATCAGACCAGATATCCTCGATCCCTTCGTAAATTTCTCCCTCATCCTCCAGTTCCTGTAAGTTTTCGATAACTTCGATGGGTGCACCGGAACGGATGGCGTAATCTATGAGTTCGTCTTTTGTAGCAGGCCATGGAGCATCCTCCAGGTACGAAGCTAATTCTAGAGTCCAGTACATCGTATATAAATTTTTACTTTTCCGAATTTTCGCAAAAGTATTATTTAATTTGAAATAAACAACTATTACTATTTTAACGGCCTAATTACTTTGTTCGGATATGCTTACTGCCCGCAATGTTACCAAAAATTATTCCAATCTGCAGGTCCTTCAGGGAGTTGATATTTCTGTCAGTAAAGGTGAAATCGTGACCATTGTTGGGTCCTCCGGGGCGGGTAAAAGTACCTTGCTGCACATACTGGGAACGCTGGATAGCCCTACCAACGGGGAGATCTTTATCAATAACGTGCAAACCAGCGACTTAAAAGGTACCCGGCTGGCAGACTTCCGTAACCGCCACATCGGCTTCATTTTTCAGTTCCATCACCTTTTACCTGAGTTCACGGCACTCGAGAATGTTTGCATTCCCGGATATATTGCCGGTACCCGTAAAAGCGCTGTGAAAGAGCGGGCGGCCTTTTTGCTGGACACCCTGGGGCTCAAAGACCGTCTGGAACACCGTCCGAAAGAACTTTCCGGGGGAGAGCAGCAAAGAGTGGCTGTAGCCAGGGCGCTGATCAATAATCCGGATGTGATCATGGCAGATGAGCCTACCGGTAACCTGGATTCTCACAATGCAAGGGAATTACACCAGCTTTTCCTGCAACTCCGCGACCAGTTTGAGCAAACCTTCATTATCGTTACCCATAATGAAGAACTGGCGACCATGAGTGATCGCCAGTTAGTCATGAAAGACGGGAAAATAGTCAGTTAATTCCTATTTTCCGAGGCAAACTGCCAAACTGTCCCTCCAATAAGGTATCTCCAACCCAAAGGCTGCTTTTATTTTTGCTTTATTAAGAACGCTGTAAGCAGGGCGTTTTGCTGCGGTGGGGTATTGGTCTGAGGTCACAGCTTTGATCTCGCATTTGGAGCCCGTAAGGGCCTTAATGGCCACTGCAAAATCATACCAGCTGGCAACACCTTCGTTACTATAGTGATATATGCCGCCGGTGATCCCGTCCGGATGTTGCAGAATGGTTAAAATAGCTGCAGCCAGGTCTGGAGCATAAGTAGGCGTACCCGTTTGATCGAATACCACGTTCAGGCTTTCTTTTTCCTGCATGAGTTGCTGCATGCGCAGCGCAAAGTTCACCCCTGTGCGGGAATAGAGCCAGGAAGTACGTATCACCACTGCATTGGGATGATAGCCCAGTACAGCAGCTTCCCCGCGAAGTTTGGACGCGCCATAGATCCCATGGGGAGAGGCATCATCTGTTTCCTGGTAGGGGCGGTTGGCATTACCGTCAAAAACATAATCCGTAGAAACATGAATAAGGGTAGCATTATGCCCTGCACAAGCTTCCGCAAGGATCAGGGGAGCCTGGAAATTCAGCAGAAAGGCTGCTTCTTCATCCTGCTCTGCTTTATCAACAGCAGTGTAGGCAGCACAGTTGATCACCGCATCTATCGTTTGCTGACCAAAGAAATCGTTAACAGCAGCAGCATCGGTAATATCCAGCTCCTCCCTGTCTGTATACAAAAAAGAAAGATCAGGATACTGAGCGGCGATGGATTGCAGCGCCTGACCTAATTGGCCTTTGGCGCCTGTTACCAGGATGTTTTTCATGAATTCAGAATTATGACTTATAAACAAAATTGTGCTTGCAGTCCGCTAAAACCGGCAACACCAGGTCTTTTTCAGAAACAAGGGCTTCCGTTAACGGAATACCCCAGTCGATCTGTAAGGCAGGATCATTGTAAATGATTCCGCCCTCGCTGGCTTTATGATAAAAGTTATCACATTTGTACATTACCTCTGCGGTAGGGCTCAGTACGGAATATCCATGCGCAAAACCCTTGGGCACCAGCAGCTGGCGTTTGTTTTCAGCAGATAGCTCAATCGTATATACCTTGCCGTAGGCAGGGGATCCGGTACGCAGGTCTACCACCACATCCAGTATGGTACCTTCCAGTGCACGGATCAGTTTGGTCTGCGCATGCGGCTCCTGTTGAAAATGCAGGCCACGCAGCACGCCATAAGTAGAACGGGCCTGGTTGTCCTGCACAAATACAATCTCCACACCTTCTTCCCGGAAAGTATTAGCATTATAGCTTTCAAAAAAATATCCCCGGCTGTCCCCATGAACTTTGGGTTCATAGATCAGCAGATCAGGAATTCCTGTTTCAATAAAAGGCATTATCTCTTTAGGTATTGCGTTTCGTAAAATTGTTGATAAGCGCCGCTGGTAACATGTTGCAGCCATTCTTCGTTAGCCAGGTACCAGTCTACTGTTTTCTCCAGCCCTTCTTCAAATTGCAGGCTGGGAGCCCATCCTAATTCTTTGTTCAGCTTTGTAGCATCAATGGCATAACGGAGATCGTGACCGGCACGGTCTTTCACATAAGTGATCAATTGTGCGGAAGTACCGGCAGGCCGGCCCAGTTTGCGATCCATTACTTCGCATAAAAGCATGATAAGGTCTATGTTCTTCCATTCATTAAAACCGCCGATGTTGTATGTTTCACCGATGCGTCCATTATGAAAGATGGTATCAATTGCCCGGGCATGATCTTCCACGAAAAGCCAATCGCGAACGTTTTCACCTTTACCATACACCGGTACAGGTTTATTGTTCCTGATATTATGAATGGCTAAGGGGATCAGCTTTTCAGGGAAGTGATGAGAACCGTAGTTGTTGGAACAGTTGCTCAATACCACCGGTAGCTTATATGTATGATAGTATGCTTTTACAAAATGGTCCGAACTGGCTTTGGAAGCAGAGTAGGGCGAACGGGGATCGTAAGCGGTTTCTTCAGTAAAGAAACCTTCTTCACCCAGGGAGCCGAATACTTCATCTGTAGACACATGGTAGAAACGTTTGTTTTCCAGATCGTTCTGCCAGTATTTTCTGCATGCATTCAGCAATACCGCTGTTCCCAGCACATTGGTTTTAATAAAGGCCAGGGGATCGAGGATAGAGCGGTCAACATGACTTTCAGCAGCCAGGTGGATCACACCATCAAATGCATATTTTTCGAAAAGCGCATTCACGGTATTTTCATCCGTGATGTCTACCTTTTCAAAACGGTAATTGGGGAGGTCTTTAACGTCCTTCAGGTTCTCGAGGTTACCTGCATAGGTGAGACTATCACCGTTAACAATGGTGTATTCGGGGTATTTATTAACAAAGAGCCTGACAACATGTGAGCCGATAAAGCCGGCCCCACCTGTAATAAGAAGTGTTCTTTTCATAATTCAATGTATGGAGGAAAATAAAAAATGAAAAGTTAAAAACAGATCAGCGCTTGCAGCATGACCATACTAATAACTTTTCATTATAAACTCTATTTACCTAAAGCCTGTTTAAAGTATTCGTAGGTGATCTTCAAACCTTCCTTCCTGTCTACTTTCGGTTCCCAGCCAAGGATCGCTTTTGCCTTGGTGATATCTGGTTTCCGTTGTTTGGGATCATCTGTTGGTAACGGACGGTAAACGATCTTCTGATTAGTGCCTGTAAGTTCTACGATCTCCTGTGCAAATTGCAGCAGTGTGATCTCTACGGGATTACCGATGTTCACCGGCAGGTGATAGTCACTCAGCAGCAGGCGGTAAATGCCTTCCACGAGGTCATCCACATAACAGAAAGAACGTGTTTGAGAGCCATCGCCAAACAAAGTGAGGTCCTGACCGGTAAGTGCCTGGCTCATAAAAGCAGGTAATGCACGTCCGTCATCCAGTCGCATACGGGGGCCGTAAGTATTGAATATACGGATGATACGGGTATCTACACCATGGAAATTATGGTATGCCATTGTCATGGACTCCATAAAACGTTTGGCTTCATCGTATACACCACGAGGTCCGATAGGATTCACATTACCCCAGTATTCTTCCGGTTGTGGATGTACAGCAGGATCGCCATATACCTCAGAGGTGGAAGCTACCAGGATGCGTGCTTTCTTATCTTTGGCCAGGCCTAACAGGTTATGCGTACCCAGGGAGCTTACTTTCAGCGTCTGGATGGGCATTTTCAGGTAATCTATCGGGCTGGCAGGAGAAGCAAAATGCAGGATATAATCCAGATCCCCGGCAACATGCACAAACTTCGTTACATCATGATGATAGTATTCGAAATTCTTCAGGGGAAAAAGATGTTCAATATTTTTGATATTCCCGGTGAGGAGGTTATCCATGCCGATCACGTGATACCCTTCTTTGATGAAACGATCACAGAGATGGGAACCAAGGAATCCGGCAGCACCGGTGATCAATACTCTTTTAGTAGTCATGTTCAGCAAGGGATTTAAGATTTGGCAGGCAAACGGCCTACGCTTTCATAATGGAAACCAAGCTCCTGCATGTGCGCAACATCAAACAGGTTCCGGCCATCAAAGATAACTTTATGTTTCAGGGTAGTGCCGATCTTGTCAAAATCAGGCGTGCGGAACACGCTCCATTCTGTTGCAATGATCAGTGCATCTGCATTTTCGAGTGTAGCGTACTGGTTTTCCGCATATACAACCTTATCGCCGATCACGCCTTTTACGTTAGGCATGGCTTCCGGGTCAAATACAGATATAGTAGCACCTGCATTCACCAATGCATCGATGATATATAAAGCCGGAGCTTCACGTATATCATCCGTATTGGGTTTGAAGGCCAGGCCCCAGAGTGCAAAGTGTTTACCTTTGAGATTGTTGTTGAAGTGCGCGGTGACCTTTGGCAGGAGGAATAATTTTTGTTTCTCATTCACATCCATTACAGCATCCAGTATCCGGAAGGAATAATTCACTTCCTGTGAAGATTTTACCAGCGCCTGTACATCTTTTGGAAAGCAACTGCCACCATATCCGATACCCGGGAAGAGGAAACGTTTACCAATACGGTCGTCACTGCCAATACCTCTGCGTACCATATCTACGTCCGCTCCCAGCTTTTCGCAAAGGATGGCGATCTCGTTCATGAAAGATATTTTGGTAGCCAGGAAAGAGTTCGCTGCATATTTGGTAAGCTCTGCAGACTTCTCATCCATATAAATGATAGGGTTACCCTGACGCACAAAAGGTGCATAGAGATCTCCCATTACTTTACGGGCTTTTTCTGATTGTGTTCCGATCACCACGCGGTCGGGCTTCATGAAGTCTTCCACAGCCACGCCTTCCCGGAGGAATTCTGGATTGGATACCACATCAAATTCCACCTTTGCGTTTTTGGCGATAGCGGCATGTACTTTATCCGCTGTGCCTACAGGTACTGTACTCTTGTCTACGATCACTTTGTAATCCTTCAGCATAGGGCCTAATTTCTCCGAAACGCCAAGGATATAGGAAAGGTCTGCTGAACCATCTTCTCCCGGAGGAGTTGGCAGGGCCAGGAAGATCACTTTTGCTTCACTGATCCCTTTTTCAAGATCAGTTGTAAAATTAAGGCGCCCTTCTTTGAGGTTCCTTTCAAATAATTTTTCGAGACCTGGCTCGTAGATCGTTATCTGGCCAGCGGAGAGTTTGTTTACTTTATTAACATCAATGTCAACACAAGTAACTTGGTTGCCAGTTTCGGCAAAACAGGTACCGGTAACGAGTCCAACGTATCCGGTCCCAACAACGGTAATCTTCATGTGGGGCTTAGTTTAAAAAAGATTTAACTGAATCTATGATGTGCGTTAATTGATCCTCGTCCATCTCTGTGTGAATGGGTAGGGATATTACTTTTCCGGTTAAACTATCTGTAACAGGCAGTGACAGCTTAGGATCAACCATACTCTCGAACATTTTCTGGCGGTGTGCCGGTACAGGATAGTAGATCATGGCTGGCACCTGTTTTTCCTGCAGGTAAGCCTGAAGTTTATTCCGGTCTGCCCCATTAAGTTGCATAGTATATTGATGGAACACATGTAATTGATTGGTGGCCTGGAAAGGCGTTACGATCTGCGGTATAGTGGCAAAGCCTGTGTCATAGGCAGTTGCTACTGCACGGCGGGCAGCTATGTACTCGTCCAGCAACTGTAGTTTGATACGGAGTACTACTGCCTGAATTGTATCCAGGCGGCTGTTTACGCCAACTTCATCATGATAATACCGTTGAGACTGGCCATGGTTGGCAATCATCCTGATCTTTGCTGCCAGTGCATCATCGTCTGTAAAGAGCGCGCCGCCATCTCCGTAACATCCCAGGTTTTTGGAAGGGAAGAAGGAGGTGCAGCCGATATGGCCAAAGGTACCCACTTTCTTTGTGGTACCATCTTTCATCGTATAGTGGCTGCCGATAGCCTGGGCATTATCTTCGATCACATAAAGATTATGCCTGCGGGCAATTTCCATGATCGGTTCAATTGCTGCGCTATGGCCATACAGGTGAACCGGTACAATTGCTTTCGTTTTAGGGGTGATGGCCTTTTCAATTGCCGCAGGATCAATGCAATAGGTCTGCGGATCAATATCTACGAAAACCGGCTTCAGGCGTAACAGGGCAATCACTTCAGCGGTGGCAATAAAAGTAAAGGAAGGGGTGATCACTTCATCTCCTGGTTCCAGTCCAAGGGCCATCATGGCTATTTGAAGTGCATCTGTGCCATTGGCGCAGGGGATCACATGTTTGCTGCCCAGGTATTGACCCAGTTCCTGGGAAAACTGTTGTACGGGCGCGCCATTTATAAAGGCAGCACTTTCCAGCACATCCTGAATGGCTGCGTCAACCTGCGGCTTAATCTTACTATACTGGCGTTTGAGATCCACCATCTGAATAGGAACCATGTAGGATATCTTTTTTTGAGTCCGCAAATTTACAAATTTTGGGATAGGCAGGAGGACTATCTTTGTGAGATATTCGAATTATTGAGTTAAGTATCAATTCTGTGGGTTTATCGATTCTCTTTTACAATACTGGTATACGTCTTTACAGGTTTTCCCTCGGGCTGGCCGCAAAGTTAGGTGGTAATAAGAAAGCACAGCTATGGTTAGCCGGGCGGGAAAGTATGTGGCCTGAGCTGGAAGCCGCCATGAAAGGGGATGTACCTGTTGTTTGGATACATGCCGCCTCATTGGGAGAGTTCGAACAGGGAAGGCCCGTACTGGAGGAATTACGCCAGCAGTACCCAGGTCATCGCATCCTGCTCAGCTTTTTTTCCCCTTCTGGTTACGAGGTAAGAAAAGCCTATAAAGGAGCCGATTACGTATGTTATTTGCCGTTAGATACCCCGGAAAATGCCCGGCGTTTCCTTTCCACAGTACAACCCAGGCTGGCTATCTTCATAAAATATGAGTTCTGGTACCATTATTTATCTGGTTTAAAAGCCAGGAATGTGCCCGTTTTGCTGATTTCCGGCATTTTCAGGAGAAAACAGATCTTTTTTAAATGGTATGGAGGTTTGTTCAGGAAGCTTTTGAAGGGAATGGACCAGCTCTTTGTGCAGAATGAAGTATCCCTCACCCTTTTGCATAACATTGGTATCCGGCAGGTTATACTGGCCGGAGATACCCGGTTCGACAGGGTATGGGCTTTGCGGGAGAATCCCGTGGTACTTCCTGAAATAGAGCGTTTTATCAATGTGCCTAAGGTAATGGTGGCGGGTAGTACCTGGGAGGAAGATGAAAAATTACTGGCTGAATGGTGGTATGGAGGAGCACAGGATATCCGTCAGATGATCCTGGCACCGCATGAGATCACGGAGGCCCGCCTTAAAGGAATAGAACAATTGTTCCCGGATGCCATCCGTTATTCTGCTTTTGTGAATGGGGAAGTGCCTAAAGGCAAAGTGCTGATCATAGATAATGTTGGCATGTTGTCTGCCTTATACCGCTACAGCCGCGTGTCTTATGTAGGCGGAGGATTCGGGAAAGCAGGTATTCATAATATCCTGGAGCCTGCTACCTATGCCAAACCTGTGATCATCGGGCCTGTTTACCAGCAATTTGATGAAGCAGTTTCGCTGGTGCAATTGAGAGGTGCTATTGTAGTGGCTAACCTGAACGACCTGAACAGGGCTATTGAAGCTTTGAATGATCCCTATTACCATCAGCAGATCACAGAAATAGCGAGCCGCTTCGTGGAAGAGCATCAGGGGGCTACCAATAAGATCATGCATTTTATTCAGGAAAAACGTTTCCTCACAAGAGAGTAGAACTGGCTCACCAGTTCGTCTGTTTCATTCCAACCCAGTTTGATCTTCAGTTCTCTTTCTATCCAATATTCAGCTTCCTGAAGGGAAGTGCTTTCATTGATAGTTTTAATGGAACGTTCATACATGGTTTTATCACCCCGGAAGAGCTCCTGGATGAATTGGAATTTATCATTGATGCCGATAGCATTCTTAAGATCATTCACACCCATTCCACTTAATTTTTCACCCACTTCCACCGTATGGCTGGAGCGCAGTGAATCATTCAGGGAAGTGCTGTGTTTGCCGATCAGCTCATTCAACTCCTTGCGGATGCCATTATTGTTTTCCGTATTGGCAGGGCGCTGCGGAGGAGAAGGAGGTTGTTGTGGCGGCGGTGGCGGATCAAACAGCGTGGCTGTTACTGGTCTCTCTTCCGGCCGTTTTACAGGTACACGATCAGGTGCATAACCATTGGATTGCAATACCACTTCAGCTGGAGGAGGAGGAATTTGTACAGGCGGCGGAGGTGTTATGGTGGCTGCTACAGGAGCAGGTGCCGGAGCCTGGACAGGCACAGATGCGGCTACATGACCATTATTCCCCTTTAACTCCTGTTGCTTTTGCTTATTGCGTTGATGTAATATCTCCGCCTGAAGCAACTGAGTGTAGTAGGATATGGTTTGCAGACCAGCATTGGAATTTTTCAATTCCTGTAATTTGTCAATTAATGCACTTATCTTTTCCATGCCTTAACTGTTAACGCCATCTGGTAGAAATTATTATAATTGCACTAAGTTAAACTTTTTTTGACAACCTAATAATCTAATAATCAAAATACTAGAATATGTTTATTGAACCTTCTCTTACGGGAGGCCGAAGAGGGTGGATCGAAGTGATATGTGGATCAATGTTTTCCGGTAAAACAGAAGAGTTGATACGCAGGATGAAACGTGCCCGGATCGCTAATCTCTCTCTGGAAATTTTCAAGCCGGCAATGGATACCCGGTACGATGAAATGAACATTGTTTCCCATGATGAATCAAAGATCTTATCTACGCCTGTGGATAGTTCCCAACAGATCCTGCTTTTAGGGCAGGGGATGGACGTAGTGGGGATTGACGAAGCGCAGTTCTTTGATGCAGAGCTGCCCAACGTATGTGATCAGCTGGCCCTCAGCGGTATCCGTGTGATCGTTGCAGGCCTTGATATGAACTTCCAGGGAGAGCCGTTTGGCCCTATTCCCAACCTTTTAGCCAAAGCGGATTATATCACCAAGCTGCATGCCATCTGCGTGGTATGCGGCAACATTGCTACCTTCTCCTATCGGAAAAGCACCAGTACACATACGATATTACTGGGGGAGAAAGATTTATACGAACCCCGGTGCCGGCATTGTTTTTATAATAAATAGATTAATTAGTCCTGCACCTTCACTTTAAAGGTGAACTTCTTTTGTGTGAAGTAGCTGAAACAAACCACCAGGATGGTAGTGAGGATCTTTGCAATGGTAGGGTAGAAGTGGCATACCTCCACAAAGAATTTTATGAATACCAGGTTGAACAGGAAGCAGATAGCTACCAGCAAAAAGTAACGAACCAGCTGTACCCTGCCTCTGAGATTGGATTCTGAGAATACAATGTATTTATTCAACAGGAAGCCGGTAGGGAAAGTGATCACAAAAGCCATGAGAAAGGCAGCAATATGCGCACTGATGGTGAAAAATGGTAAATGTACCATTTCCTTGTGCAGGATAAAGTTGAAGCTGATGAAATACAGCAGGATGTCCATAGCCGTATTTCCACCCCCGCAAACGATGTAACGGAAAGTTTGAAAAGGCATCACCTTTGCAAAAGGTTGATAGAAAAATGCCAGAATATCCAGGATCAATTGCTTCATAAAACGCCGCAAAACTACGAATCAAATGCTAATAAAGCATAATGCAGGTGGATTTTAACATTCATTTGATAGCATGCGGCTATCGTAAAGTCCTGCGCTGTTTCCATTGAGACGTTTCTCCATTGGCTGTAACAGGCGCTGCCTGTGAAGGTTTTACTGTAGATATCCACAATTGCGAAGCCAGGATGGCTGCGGCTTTGGCGGCATCATCATCTTGCTGTTCCAGCGCTGCTGCTGTGAAATATTTACCAATGAAATTCGTGTCGAAATTACCGGCAATAAAAGGAACTTGCTGTAATGCCCATTTGCCGAAAGGAAGTGTTGTTTTAATTCCCGTCACCTGGTACTCGTCTATTGCCCGCAGCAAACGTTCCCTTGCTTCTTCGCGGTTTGCGCCCCAGGCAATCAGTTTAGCGATCATGGGATCATAATAGATAGGAATATCCATGCCCTGTTCATACCCGTCATCCACTCTAACACCATATCCCTGCGGGCGGATATAGGTTTCCAGTTTGCCGGTATCCGGTAAGAAATTATTGGCAGGGTCTTCTGCACAGATGCGCAGTTCAATAGCATGCCCGTTGATCTGTAATTCTTCCTGTGTAAAAGGGAGTTTACCTCCATCGGCGATCCTGATCTGTTCTTTCACAAGATCAAGCCCTGTGATCATTTCTGTTACAGGATGTTCTACCTGCAGGCGGGTATTCATTTCAAGGAAGTAAAAGTTCAACTGCTCATCCACCAGGAATTCCACTGTGCCTGCTCCATAATAATTACAGGCGCGGGCAACATCCACTGCGCATTTGCCCATCGCAGAACGGATAGCAGGGGTCAGGCATGAAGATGGGGCTTCTTCAATCAGTTTCTGATGGCGCCGCTGAATGGAACATTCTCTTTCAAAGAGGTACACACAATTGCCATGTTTATCTCCCAGCACCTGTATTTCTATATGACGTGGTGCACCTACATATTTCTCTATAAAAACCGCATCGTCTCCAAAAGCATTCAGGGCTTCACTTTTAGCAAGACGGATCTGCTCTTCCAGCTCACTTTCCTGCTGCACAACCCGCATACCCTTTCCTCCGCCGCCGGCAGAAGCTTTAATGAGAATGGGGAACCCGGTTTTCTTCACTACTTCTTTTGCTTCTTCCACACTCCGGAGAGGTGTTTCCGTGCCTGGTACCATGGGTACCCCAAAACTTTGCGCGGCTTGTTTAGCGGCCAGTTTACTACCCATCACTTCAATGGAAGCAGCAGAAGGACCTATGAAGATGAGGCCCGCCTCAGTTACTTTCTGCGCAAACTTCGCGTTCTCACTCAGGAAGCCATATCCCGGATGAATAGCGTCCGCACCTGTTTGCTGCGCAACTGCAATGATCTTGTCGCCCAGTAAATAGCTTTGGCTGGAAGGGGCCGGCCCTATACAAACAGCTTCGTCCGCATATTGCACAAAAGGCATGGTACGGTCTGCTTCCGAAAAAACAGCTACCGTGGCTATACCCATTTCCCTGGCTGAACGCATTACCCGCAGGGCTATTTCCCCACGGTTGGCTACTACAATCTTTTTCATCCGGTTGTTTTTGAATAAGGGGCTAAAGTTAATGGATTTAGAATTGTGATGCGGGGCAGCCGGTTTTATTATCTTTGCCCCCGTGAAAAGTCCTCTTTCCCAGATCATCGCCCTCGTAAAAAAAGACCTGCTGCTGGAATGGCGTCAGCGGCATGCGCTGTTTGGCATCCTGCTCTATGTGTTCTCCACCGTTTTTGTGATCAACCTCATGGTGAAGGAACCGGAAGATACCATCTGGAATGCCATGTTCTGGGTGGTGCAGCTTTTTGTTTGTGTGAATGCGGTGGCTAAAAGCTTTCTCCAGGAGAACAAAGGCCGTTTATTGTATTTCTATTCGTTGGTTCATCCCCGTTACTTTATTGCTGCAAAACTGATCTATAACGTTCTGCTGATGATCTTGTTCAGCGGGGTTTCCCTGCTCTGCTGCATCCTCTTCCTCGGTAACCCGCTCATTCACCCATTGTATTTCCTGGGGGTGGTATTGCTGGGCGGGATCAGTTTGTCCCTTCTTTTTACCATGCTGGCAGCCATTGCCGCACAGGCCAGCCAGAATGCAGCGCTCATGGCCATCATGGGTTTTCCCCTGGTAATGCCCATCCTGATGCTGTTAACCGGTATTTCGCAGAGTGCTTTTGCTCCTGTAGTACAACCCGGCCTGCCGGGCATGTTTGCTTTACTGGCAGGAATGGATGTACTGGTCATTGCCCTGGCACTGATCTTATTTCCTTATCTCTGGAAGGAATAATCCATACGTTTTTTAACAAAAACCTCCCTATGGTAAAGGTTTTTTAAGGATTTGCAGGGCTTTTGCAGGTTCATTAAAATACGTAAATAGCTTTGCCGTTACCTTTAAAACGTGTAGGTTTGCCCCCACATATTGTATTAGAACAATGGCAAAGCATTGGTGGAAAATCTTGAGTGTAGTGATCCTACTATACGTAATCATAGGTGGTTTTATGGTAAAAGTACCGGTGATCGGTAATAATCAGCAGGCTGCCCGGAGCATCTTCTTTCACTTACCTATGTGGATGAGCATGTATACTCTCTTCACCATTTCTGTGGTGAATTCCGTCTGGTACCTCGCTACAAATGATCTTCGCCGGGATGTCCGTGCTTCCAGTGCCGGCAGTGTTGGGGTACTGTTTGGCGTGATGGGCTTTTTTACCGGCATGCTGTGGGCCACTTATACCTGGGGCGGCACGCTCGTGAATGATCCCAAACAAATGACCACTGCCATCGCGCTGACCATCTACATGGCTTACCTCGTATTGCGGCTGTCTTTTACAGATCTGGATAAAAGAGCACGCGTTTCCGCTATCTTCAACGTATTTGCATTCGCTTTACTGATTCCGCTCACTTATATTATTCCCCGGATGGTGGAATCCCTCCATCCAGGTAGCGCCAGCAGCCCGGGCTTCAGTTCCCAGGATACTGCCGGCACCATCAAAATGGTACTCTGGCCTGCATTCATCGGATGGACCTTACTGGGCATCTGGATCTACACCCTGCGGGCACGTTATAAAAGATTAGTATTAAAAAATATTCTCCATGGCTAAAAAGCTTAGCTATCTGCTTCTTTGCATGATATTATCATTCACCACTGCCATTGCGCAAACGGTGGATCAACAAGACACGGAAACCGGTCCCATAAATGAGTTCTTCCGCAGTGATAACAAAATTTACGTGGCAGTGGGCATCCTGGTTATCATATTCACCTGTATCATCGTATACCTTGTAAGGCTGGACCGTAGGATCGGCAAGCTGGAAAAAGAATAACATATCAATTATCAGTTAGGAACCCTGCATCGTACAACACCAAAACAATATACATAAAACCGTTTTTTATGGCTAAAGCTAAAGCGCTGGCGCAAGAACAGCATTATAACTTTTTCCACAGCGTGGAACAAAGTTTCGACAAGGCTGCGCAGTTCACCAAATGGGAAAAGGGGATACTGGAGCAGATCAAAGCCTGTAATGCTGTGTATCGTATTAAATTCCCTGTGAGAGTGGGAAATAGTATTGACGTAATTGAAGCTTACAGGGTACAACACTCGCATCACAAACTGCCCTGTAAAGGAGGTATCCGTTTCAGTGATGAAGTGAACCAGGATGAAGTAATGGCCCTCGCCGCCCTGATGACCTACAAATGTGCTATCGTGAACGTTCCTTTTGGCGGTGCCAAAGGAGGTATCAAGATCAATCCCCGCAACTATACCCCTTTTCAGCTGGAAAACATTACCCGCCGTTACACTGCTGAACTGGTAAAAAAGAACTTTATAGGCCCCGGCATTGACGTACCTGCTCCTGACTACGGAACAGGCGAACGCGAAATGAGCTGGATCCTGGATACATACATGAGCCTTCGCCCCGGAGAGATTGACGGTTATGGTTGTGTAACCGGTAAACCTGTTTCCCAGGGTGGCGTTCGCGGCCGTACGGAAGCTACCGGCCTTGGTGTATTTTATGGTCTTCGTGAATTATGTAATGTAAAAGAGGACATGAAACGCCTTGGACTGGAACCCGGCATTGAAGGTAAAAAAGTTGTAGTGCAGGGGATGGGTAATGTGGGATACCACGCTGCCAAATATTTCCATGAAGCAGGTGCCAAAGTGATCTGCCTGATAGAATGGGATGGCGCCATCTTCAATCCTAAGGGACTGAACCCGGATGCAGTATTGAAACATCGTAAAGAAACAGGTTCTATCGTTGGTTTCCCCGATGCTAAAAGCCTGAAGAAAAACACAGATGGATTAGAACTGGAATGCGATATCCTCATTCCCGCAGCACTGGAGAATGTGATCCACGCCGGCAATGCGCCAAAGATCAAAGCTAAGATCATCGGCGAAGCTGCTAACGGCCCCCTCACTCCTGAAGCAGATGAGATCCTCGCTAAAAAAGGGGTGATCGTTGTACCGGATATGTTCCTCAACGCAGGAGGTGTTACCGTTTCTTACTTTGAGTGGCTGAAAAACCTGAGCCATGTTCGTTATGGCCGTTTGGGTAAGCGCTTCGATGAGAACATGAACATTCACATCCTGGGGCAGATAGAAGAACTGACCGGTAAAAAGGTATCAGAAAAAGAAAGGAAATTCATTGCACATGGTGCAGATGAAGTAGACCTGGTATATTCCGGCCTGGAAGAAACCATGCACACTGCTTTGCATGAAGTACGTGAGAAATTTATGGAACATAAAAAGATCAGGGACATGCGTTCCGCAGCTTATGTATGTGCTATCGATAAAGTAGGCGCAGCATATGAGCAGCTGGGTATTTTCCCATAAGGATCATAAGGATATTTTCGGTGGGGCCGGCCTTTTGGGTCGGCCCCATTTTTTTATGCAGGAGGCGTAGCCACATCCGGATATTTCGGCAACGCATTTTCGAACACCCAATTCCCAGCTTCTGCATTCAGTCTGCAGCACCAGGTATTACTGCCATTGGTGATCACCAGGTAAGGTACAGGCAATGCCATATTGTATCTTACGATCTGTTCCAGCACAGGCATACCCAATGGAACACCCATCTCCTTACATTCCACAATCATCCAGGGAACAGCTTCCCGGCTGTAAATAACAATATCACAGCGTTTACGCAATTCCCCCAGGTGCATTTCCTTTTCTATGCTCATGAGTGCGCCGGGATACTCCAGGCTTTTCACGAGGTAGTTCAGGAAATTCTGACGTACCCATTCTTCAGGGGTTAGTACCACATATTTTTTTCGGAAAGGGTCAAAGATCATTTCTTGCCCGTTGGTAGCCTGAATGCGAAAATCCGGGGGAGGGAACTGGATGTTGATCATGTTGTAAAACTAGGGAATCGTGGCTGTTTCGGGAAAAAACATTACATTCATTTGTCAAAAAAAGCTATGAAGACGAAAGAAGAAATAGTAGCTAATTGGCTTCCCCGTTATACAGGAGAGAAGCTGGAGAACTTCGGCTCTCATATCCTCCTGACTAACTTTTCCAATTATGTGTCGATGTTTGCCAAGGAGCACAACGCGAAGGTTGTTGGAGTGGACAGGCCCATGCAATGTTGTACGGCGGGAGATATCTCTATTATAAATTTCGGAATGGGAAGTCCGGGAGCAGCCACTGTGATGGACCTGCTGAGTGCTATCTCTCCCAAAGCCGTATTGTTCCTAGGTAAATGCGGGGGCTTGAAAAAGAAGAACAGTATTGGCGACCTGATCCTGCCTATTGCGGCCATCCGGGGAGAAGGTACCTCTAATGATTATTTTCCACCGGAAGTACCTGCTTTGCCAGCCTTTGCTTTGCAGAAGGCCATCTCTACCACCATCAGGGAACTGGGTTGCGATTACTGGACAGGCACCTGTTACAGTACCAACCGCCGGGTATGGGAACATGATGCTGAATTCAAGAAATACCTGGAAAAGATCCGTGCTATGGCCATAGACATGGAAACCGCCACCATCTTTTCAGTAGGTTTTTATAATAAGATCCCTACCGGAGCATTACTGCTCGTTTCTGATTCACCCATGGTACCTGAAGGTGTGAAAACAGAGGAAAGCGATAAGAAAGTGACCTCCGAATTTGTAGAAAGGCATTTAAGAGTGGGAATTGATTCCCTGCAAAACCTGATCAATAATCACCAGACCGTTAAACACCTCCTCTTTTGAGTGCAGCACCGCTAGTATCGCTCCAGGATCTTACAGTGACCTTTAATACCGTTACTGCTGTTAAAGGTATTTCCCTGGATATTCAGCCAGGAGAAATTGTAGGGATCGTTGGAGAGTCCGGCTCCGGGAAATCTGTTACGGCGCTCAGCCTGATGAGATTGGTTGAGGCAACCTCCCTGAGTGGAAAGATCATTTACACCGCGCCAGAAAAGGCTCCTGTTGACCTGTTAAGTCTGAGCCCTGCACAGATGCGTAGTTTCAGGGGCAGCGAAATAGCCATGATCTTCCAGGAACCCATGACTTCCCTGAACCCATTGCATACCTGCGGAAACCAGGTAGCCGAAGCTATTTCCCTGCACAAAAAAATACCCGGAAAGCAAGCCCGCCAACAGGTGCTCAGCCTGTTTGAAAAAGTACGGATCCCCGATCCGGACCTGGCTTTTGATAAATATCCCCATGAATTGTCCGGCGGCCAGAAACAAAGAGTGATGATAGCCATGGCCATCAGCTGTGGCCCCCGTTTGCTGATAGCAGACGAACCCACCACCGCTTTGGACGTAACCGTACAGAAAACCATCCTGGCCCTGCTGAAAGAACTCCAGCAGGAAATGGGCATGAGCGTAGTTTTTATCACACATGATCTGGGAGTGATCGCTGAGATCGCTTCCCGCGTAGCTGTAATGTATAAAGGGAAGATCGTAGAGGAAGGCCCTGTGGCTGAGATCTTCCATCATCCTCAGCATCCCTACACCAAAGGTTTACTGGCCTGCCGTCCGCCATTGGAAAAACGGCTCCGCCGTTTGCCCGTAGTGCGGGACTTTATGGAAATAGATGCAGATGGCGGCCTTAAGGAAAAAGCTGCGGACGTTAGTGCTTTTGTGCAGGCCCTGGAACTTCCGGAAACAGAAATGCTGGCCAGGGAACAAATGCTGGCAACAAGGCCACCCTTATTGAAAGTGGAAGGCCTGAGCACCTGGTTCCCCAAAAAGCGGAGCTTCCTGGGAAAAGTGGGCGGGTGGACAAAAGCTGTGGATAATGTAAGCTTTGAAGTGCGGGAAGGAGAAACACTCGGACTGGTAGGAGAATCCGGTTGCGGGAAAACAACATTGAGCAGAACGCTTCTCCGGCTGATAGAACCAACCGGCGGAAGCATTTATTATAAAGGCAGGGACCTGAGGAGTTTGTCTCCCCGGGAAATGTGCGATATGCGGAAGCACATCCAGCTGATCTTCCAGGATCCCTATTCCTCCTTAAATCCGCGGATCACGGTAGGCCGGGCCATCCAGGAACCCATGAAAGTGCATGGTTTGTATGGGAATGATGCCGCCCGGAAGGAAAAAGTACTGGAACTACTGGAAAAGGTGAACCTGCTGCCGGAGCATTACGACCGTTACCCACATGAGTTTTCCGGAGGGCAACGCCAGCGGATAGTGATTGCCCGGGCATTAGCGCTTAATCCTGAATTTATTATCTGTGACGAATCCGTTTCCGCACTGGACGTGAGTGTTCAGGCCCAGGTGCTCAATCTGCTGATGCAATTACAGCAGGAATTCAATTTCACCTATATATTTATCTCCCATAACCTTTCTGTGGTACACTTTATGAGTGACAGGATGATGGTGATGAATAAGGGGAAAATTGAGGAAATGGGGCAAGCAAGGCAGGTATATCATCATCCGGCCTCGGAATATACCCGCCATTTAATAGCGGCTATTCCCGGCAAATAGCAATATATTTGAAACAATGCGTTATATTCAGTACCTTTGCACACTTTAAAATTCATTCATACCGTAATATGAAATTATCACAATTCAAGTTCGATCTTCCTTTAAACCTGATCGCACAGCATCCCACCAAGACAAGAGACGAGAGCCGCCTGATGGTTGTTAACCGTGCAACCGGCAAAATTGAGCACAAAGTTTTCAAGGACGTACTCGGGTATTTCAACGACAAAGATGTAATGGTAGTGAACAATACGAAAGTATTCCCTGCCAGGCTCTATGGCCGTAAAGAAAAGACCGGTGCTAAAATTGAAGTGTTCCTGCTCCGTGAACTGAACAAACTGAACCGTTTGTGGGATGTGATCGTGGATCCCGCCCGTAAGATCAGGGTAGGTAACAAACTCTATTTTGGAGATGATGAGAGCCTGGTTGCAGAAGTGATCGACAACACTACTTCCCGTGGCCGTACCATCCGCTTCCTCTTTGAAGGAAACGATGAAGAGTTCAAAGCCGTTCTGGACAGCTTGGGTGAAACACCATTGCCAAAGTACATCAAACGCAAACCCGAAGATGACGATAAAGAGCGTTATCAGACTGTTTACGCTAAGTATGAAGGAGCTGTTGCTGCACCAACTGCTGGTTTGCACTTCAGCCGTGAGCTGATCAAACGCCTGGAGATCAAAGGTGTTAAATTTGCAGAAGTAACCCTGCACACCGGTTTGGGTACATTCCGCCCCATTGAGGTAGAGGACCTGAGCAAGCATAAAATGGATGCGGAATATTTCCACATAGATGAATATGCCGTGAAGATCGTGAACAAAGCAAAAGAAGAGAACCGCAAGATCTGCGCCATTGGTACCACTACCGTTAGAGCAGTAGAATCTTCCGTAACAGCACAGAATCATCTGAAAGCTGCAGAAGGCTGGACGAATACCTTCATCCATCCTCCTTACGATTTTTCTATTCCCAATGCACTGGTAACCAACTTCCACCTGCCAAAAACAAGTCTCCTGATCATGGTTTGCGCCTTTGCCGGTTATGACCTGGTAATGGAAGCTTATCAACAGGCTATTAAAGAGAAGTACCGCTTTTTCAGCTATGGTGATGCTATGCTGATCATCTGATCTGCATCGCCAAGGATATTTGAAAAGGCAAATAGCTCGCTGCTGTTTGCCTTTTCTTTTTTAAATTCCATTCTGTAATGTCGTCTCGTAGCAAAATTGCCATAATAGTGGCCGGAGGTTCCGGTCAACGGATGGGCAGCACTGTGCCCAAACAATTCCTGGAATTGGCCGGTAAACCCGTATTGTATCATACCATCGCCGCATTTCTGGCAGCCTATGAGGATATGCATATCATCCTCGTTTTACCGGAAGCCCATAAAGCCAGTGTAGCAGCAGTGCTCACTGCATTTGACAAGCCGCCTTCCGTTACTTTGGTGGATGGAGGAGAAACCCGCTTCCACTCTGTACTGAATGGCCTGAAGCTGATAAAACAGGATGCTGTGATCTTTGTGCATGATGGAGTGAGACCATTGGTAAGCCCTGCGTTGATCCGTACCTGTTATGAACAGGCCTTAGCTAAAGGCAGCGCTATTCCGGCCATTGCACTGAAAGATAGTATCCGCGAAGTAGATGATGAAGGCAATATGGCGGCAGACAGGACCCGTTTCAGGATCATTCAAACACCACAGACCTTTTTATCAGAAATATTATTACCCGCATTCGATCAACCCTACGATCCGTTGTTTACAGACGAAGCCACAGTTGTGGAACGATTTGGAGAAGAAGTGAACCTGGTAGAAGGAGAGGAACAGAACATCAAGATCACAAAGCCACAGGATCTTGTGATAGCAGCGGCTTTTTTGCATCAGGGCTTATAAAATCCCAGTGCTTTTGCTTTTTCAATATCTGCCGGATTGAATAATACTTTTACTATCCTGGTGGAAAGGCAATGGCAGGCTTCGCAGGTTACTCCACCAGTATAGGGTGTGATCGTTACTTTCAATGTTGTAATGTCTTTTTCCAATAACCAGGTCTTTATTGCCTGCGTATCTGATCTGGGAACCAGGTGATTGCCTATGCTTGTCCATGGATTGGCACAGTGTGTTTCTTTATAATGCAGTTCATTGGCCGGAGGAGGAGCTGGTTCCGATCTGCGTTTCTTGCAGGCAACGCCTGCCAGCATGAGCAGGCAAATAGCAATAGTTAGCGCATGTTTCATGTTGGGGGTGTTTAATATGAAACGGGGGCCGTCTTCAAAAGGTTACATTTATTTTTACTCTGATTGTCCTTTCCCAATCTTCTGCAAGATCTGGTGAGCTACTTCCAGTGCCTGGAAACCATCTATCACATTCACTTCCACCGGTTTGTTTTCCAGGATGCTGTCCCTGAAGAATTCCAGTTCCATACGGATGGCATTGGATTGTTTGATCTCCGGATTAGCAATGGCAATGGTTTTCTTGCCGGCATTGGTTTCAATATCAAGCGTGAACAAACCTTCATCTGCCGGTGTTTTCAGTTTGATGATCTCTGTTTTCTTATCAAGGAAATCAATACCGATGTAAGCATCCTTCTGGAAGAGGCGCATTTTGCGCATCTTTTTGAGGGAGATACGGCTGGAAGTGAGGTTGGCCACACAGCCATTATGGAATTCTATACGCACGTTGGCAATATCAGGGGTATCGCTCATCACGGCTACGCCACTCGCTGAAATACGGCTGATGCTGGACTTCACAATGCTCAGTACAATATCAATATCATGGATCATCAGGTCCAGGATCACACTCACATCTGTTCCGCGTGGATTGAATTCTGCGAGGCGGTGCACCTCAATGAACATCGGTTTCAGATCATGCCCTTTCAACGCCAGGAAAGCAGGGTTAAATCTTTCTACGTGCCCTACCTGGAATTTTATATTGGCTTCTTCCACCAGTTTCACCAGCAGTTTGGCTTCTTCCATGGTATTGGTCATAGGCTTCTCCACAAAAACATGCTTTCCGTTACGGATAGCCATTTCGCACAATTTAAAGTGCTGTGTGGTAGGCGCCACAATATCAATCGCATCGGAAGCAAGGATCAATTCTTCTGCTGAAGTGTACCGTTTGAGATTATTATAGAGTGCTTGTACACCTTCGGCATTGGCATCACTGGGATCAAAGTAACCGGTTACTTCCACATCCTTCATAGTGGACAGCTGAGATAAATGGATCTTGCCTAAATGCCCTACACCGAACAAGCCTATTTTGAGCATGAGTTATTTTTTTTAGAGAAAATTCCAGCAAATGTAACAAAAGAGGCCGTTATTGCTTTATATATTATCTATATATTGCTAGCTGTAATTACATGCGTTTTCTAATCATATGCATAATACCCCTTTTATTTGCGGTGAACCAGACTTTGGGTCAGGGCTGTACGCCATTGGGACAAACGCCGCGCAGCGCTTTTCCCATCTGCGGAACTAAAGCGCTGAAACAAACTTCTGTGCCCGCATGTGCAGGAAGAGTGATCCGCCTCCCTACTTGTCCTCCAAACGTAGAATACAGGGACCTGAACCCCTTCTGGTATAAATTTACCTGCTATGATGCAGGTACTCTTGGTTTTACGATCACGCCTAACGATGCCGGTGATGATTACGACTGGCAGCTTTTTGATGTTACCGGCCGGAATGTGGATGATGTATATTCCAACACAAATCTGCAGGTAGGTGGTAACTGGAGTGCCATTCCCGGAGCAACAGGAGCCTCTGCAGCAGGTACAAAGCCAATGGCCTGTGAAGGTTTGAGTGAGCCTAAATGGAGCAGCATGCCTACATTGGTGGCAGGGCATCAGTATTTATTGATGGTCAGCCACTTTACATCAACATCACAAAGTGGGTACGAATTAGCTTTTGGGGGTGGAACAGCTAATATTACAGACCCTTTGCCGGGTGCATTCCTCACTGCCAGATATCATTGCCTCAATAACCGAGTAGCTATCAAATTGAACAAACGTTTTCAATGTGCCACACTTACCGCAAGCGGCAGTGAATTTGAGATCACAGGTGCTGGCACAGCAAATGTGATTAGCGCAGTGGGAGTGAATTGTACGGGAAGTTTTGATATGGATTCTGTTGTACTTACGCTGGACAGACCTTTGCCCGGGGGAAATTACACCGTAAGGATCCGCAACGGCTCAGATGGCAATACATTACTGGATGCCTGTGATAATCCCATACAGGCTGGCAGGGATGTACCATTTGTGATAAGCATTCCGCAGGCCGTACCTTTTGATAAAATTGATCCCGTAGGCTGTGTGCCCACAAAAATTAAAGTCCGTTTGCCTGATCCCGTACTTTGCAGCTCCATTGCGCCGAATGGCAGTGATTTTCAGCTAAGCGGAACAGGGCCTGCCGTTACAATTGTGCAAGCCAATACTTTTTGTGCCGGTCAGTTGACAGATAGTATAGAACTGTCACTCAGCGCACCTGTTTATCTCGATGGTAATTACCGGATCGAACTGGTCAGGGGGAGTGATGGCAACACCATGATCAGTGAATGTGGTGTACAAACGCCGCTGGGATATGTAGTGCCGTTCATTACAAAGGATACCGTAAATGCATTGTTCAGTTACAGGATAAGCCTGGATTGTGTGTATGACACCATCTTCCTGCAACACAATGGCGCACATGGTGCCAATGACTGGAAGTGGACTTTCGAGGATGGCTCTGTGATGACTACACGTACACCAGAGAAAGTGTATACTGTATTTGGACAGAAAACGGTAAAGCTGGAAGTCTCCAATGGTGTTTGTACAGATGATCATACAGAAACGATGTTGCTGAATAATACCCTGAAAGCAGAATTCCTCGTGAATACGCCGGTTTTATGTCCCCTGGATATGGCTTCCTTCACTAACCAGAGTATTGGCAACATTATATCGCATCGCTGGGATTTCAACTATGGGCCTGGTTCCCGGATGGTGGACCCGCAACCTTTCCGTTATCCGCTATCAGGGCGGGATCAGGTTTACCAGGTAAGGCTGATCGTGGAAGATGATCTGCAATGTGCCGATACTGTTTTTCATTCCGTTAAGGCTGTGGCCAGTTGCAGGGTAGCAGTACCCACTGCTTTCTCGCCTAACAATGATGGCATTAACGATTTCCTCTATCCGCTGAACGGATACAAAACTGCAGATCTCGTGTTCCGTGTATTTGGCCGGAACGGGCAGCTGGTATTTGAATCCCGCAACTGGATGAATAAATGGGATGGTAAGATCAACGGATCTCCTGCCGGCATTGGAACATACGCCTGGGTACTTGAATACACCAATACGGAATTAGGGAACCGGGTGTTTCAGAAAGGAGTGACCACTTTGCTGCGATGATCAGAGCATGCCATCTTCTTTAAAACTGAAATGCCCTTCAGAAGAAACGATCACATGATCTAAAACCTCGATATCCAGCAACTTACCTCCCGCTTTTAATTTATGCGTGATATTGACATCTGCATTACTGGGCCGCAGGCTTCCGGAAGGATGGTTGTGGCATAACATGATGCGGGTGGCTTTCTGCCGCAACGCTTCCAGGAAGATCATGCGGGGATCTACGGTAGTGGAAGTAAGGCCGCCTGAACTGATACAGCTGTAATGAAGGAGTTTGTTGGCATGATTAAGATAGAGCACGTAAAACGTTTCATAACATTGATCTTCGAGGAGAGGCCTTAATAAGGAGGCTACGTCATCTGCGCAGGTGATCACCGGTTTGCTGCAAGGCAGCTGGGATTGTTTACGGCGGGAAAGTTCCAGGGAGGCCAGGATAGTAACGGCTTTCTTAAACCCTATACCCTTGAACTGCATTAACTGTTCCACATCCATAGCGGCCAGGCCGGAAAGATCATTTTCGCAGCTAAGCAGAATTTCCTGGGCCAGCTCAATGGCAGATTGTTTGGCATTGCCGCAATTGATAAGAATGGCCAGTAATTCAGCGTGACTTAAAGACCTGGCACCTTTTGAAACGAGTTTTTCCCGGGGACGGTCATCGATAGACCATTTGCGAATAGGAGGTAACACACGCTTAGGCTCAAGGTAATTGCCGATACCAGGCAGAAATGTTGGGCTAACTATCATAAAAAACAACTTTCCCAAATGTACAAAATACTAATTGGTTTAGTACAATCCTCACTAATTTTTTTAGTATTCCTCTATGTTAATTCTGTTTGATTTTTTTTTCTGCATATCCCCATATAAAGTCATAGTTTTGCCACCTCTTTTCTTGAACCATGAATTCATCTGTAAAAATCTTTACGGGAAATAGTAATCCCGCTCTGGCAGAGCGTATCGCCTCCAGGTATGGTAACGGTGGCATTGGAAAGGTCAACATCCAGAAGTTCAGCGATGGCGAATTTCAGCCGGTGTTCCTTGAAAGCATTCGTGGCCACTACGTTTTCCTGGTACAAAGCACCTGTGCGCCAACAGATAACCTGATGGAACTGCTGCTAATGATCGATGCTGCAAAACGCGCTTCGGCAGGGCACATTACGGCTGTAATCCCTTATTTTGGGTTCGCCAGGCAGGACAGGAAAGACAAGCCCCGGGTAGCCATAGGTTCCAAACTGATCGCCAACCTGCTCACCGCAGCGGGGGCTAACAGGGTGATAACCATGGACTTACATGCTCCCCAGATCCAGGGTTTCTTTGATATCCCCGTGGATCACCTGGATAGCTCAGCCATTTTTATTCCCTATATAGAGAATCTAAAGCTGGAAAACCTTACCTTTGCGTCCCCTGACGTGGGTTCTACCACCCGGGTGCGTGAAGTGGCCAGCTATTTCAATGCTGAAATGGTGATCTGCGACAAGCATCGTAAACGGGCAAATGAAATTGCGTCTATGGTGGTGATCGGTGATGTAACTAACAGGGATATTGTGTTGATAGATGATATCTGCGATACAGCAGGCACCCTCACCAAATCAGCCGCTTTGCTGATGGAAAAAGGAGCAAGGAGCGTAAGAGCATTTTGTACGCACCCTGTATTCAGTGGTAAGGCTTACGAAAACATTGAAAACTCTGTGCTGGAAGAACTGGTGGTATGTGATACCATTCCGTTAAAACAACACAGCAGCAAAGTGAAAGTGATCAGTGTAGCCGATCTGTTTGCAGTAGCTATCAGGAATATGCACGAGAATAAGTCTATCACAAGCTTATTTGTGCACAGCCAGCGTAAGATGCAATAACAACAAGTTTATTTATCATTTATATAAAAGTTAAACAATGAAAACAATAACCATCGAAGGACAACTCAGGAGCGAATTCGGCAAACAAGCCACCCGCTTACTTCGTTCTGAGCAACAAGTGCCTTGCGTTATTTACGGGGGTGCAGATACAGTTAGCTTTTCAGCTCCTGTCACTGCTTTCAAAACATTGGTGTATACACCTGACTTCCAGATCGCTGAAGTTAAATTAGGCGGTAAATCTTATCGTTGCATTTTGAAAGACCTGCAATTTGATACAGTAACAGACGAGTTGATTCACGTTGACTTCCTGGAACTGGTAGAGGATAAGAAGGTAGTTGCAACCATGCCATTGAAATTTACAGGTTCTTCCATCGGTGTAAAAAGCGGTGGTAAACTGGTAGTGAAAATGAAATCACTGAAGGTGAAGGCTTTGCCTAAACACCTGCGTGAAAACCTGGAAGTGGATATCACTGAACTGGACCTGAATGCAAACATCCGCGTACAGGATGTAAAAGCAGAAGGGATCGAGATCATGAACTCTCCCCGTATCCCTGTTGCATCCGTGGTAATGACACGTCAGCTGAAACAAGAAGAAGCTGAAGCAGCAAAGGATGCCAAGAAAAAATAAATTGGCAAAATAATTATATTAGAAAGCCCGGCGTAATATCAGCCGGGCTTTTTATTTTTGGCATCCCGATCAATACATTATTATTGACAGGGATCAATTACCTGGTATATGAAATATCTCATTGTTGGATTAGGAAACATTGGAGCGGATTATCATCATACCCGCCACAACATCGGCTTCGATGTTGCGGATGCTCTTGCCCAAAAACATAATGTGGTGTTTAAAAGCGACCGGTTGGCGGATGTGGCAGAAGTGAAGTGGAAAGGAAGGGTAATAGTAGTTATAAAACCAACTACCTATATGAACCTGAGTGGCAGAGCTGTAAAGTATTGGCTCGACAAAGAAAAGATCCCCGTAGAAAATATGCTGGTGATCCTGGATGATCTGGCATTACCACTTGAATCTATCCGTTTACGCCCCGGCGGCAGTGATGCCGGGCATAATGGCCTCACAAGTATTCAGGAATCCATTGCTACCAATCAGTATCCCCGGCTGCGCTTTGGTATTGGAAACAATTTCCCCAAAGGAAGGCAGGTAGATTACGTTTTGGGAAGGTGGTCTGCCCAGGAAGAGCCTGTGGTTTTGCAGAAGATTGATAAGTGTGTGGAAATTGTTGAAAGTTTTGCTACCATTGGTTTACAACGATGTATGAACAATTATAACAACCTTACTTTTCCATTATAGAAGTAAATTGTATATTTCATGCCTGAAAGGTACCTCTACCTTAACCGCTATAGGTCATGATCCGTGTACCACTGATCGTTATATAATTCAGAATTGCACCTGCTAATTAGAATTATAGTGCGCACAGTGGGCAATGTATTGTGGACTATGGGTCAAACCATAGGCTTTATTAACCTTACAAAATACACGCATTATGAAAATTATCTGCGTTGGAAGAAACTATGCCAAACATGCAGAAGAATTGAAGAACGAAGTGCCCTCCGATCCCGTGATTTTCATGAAACCAAAGAATGCACTGCTGCAAAACAACCATCCTTTCTATTATCCGGAATTTACGGATAACCTTCATTATGAATGTGAACTGGTGTTGCGGATTTCGAAGAACGGGAAACACATTCAGGAGCGGTTCGCCTCAAAATACTATGATAGTATTTCCGTAGGCATCGACTTCACGGCGAGAGATTTGCAGGAGAAGCAAAAGGCCAAAGGCCTTCCCTGGGAAATTGCAAAGTCGTTCGATAATTCCGCTGTGGTGGGAAAGTTTATTCCATTGAAAGAAGACACAGATCTGAAAGACATCAATTTTTGTCTTTACAAGAACAAGGAAATTGTACAGCAAGGCAACACGAAGGACCTGTTATTTTCTTTCGACAAATTGATTGCGTATATCTCACGATTCTTTACCCTGAATATCGGAGATCTTGTGTTTACCGGAACACCTGAAGGCGTTGGGCCTGTTCAGATCGGTGATGGCCTGGAAGCCTTCATTGAAGATGATAGCCTGCTGGAATTCCAGGTGAAGTAGGTAAGGAGTAAAAAGAAAAAATTATAAAGTAAAAAGGATGCGTGCCTGCTTAGCTTAAGCGTTTTTAGTCTTTTTCGTATTAATTTTTTCCTTTTTTACTTTCTTCCGGAATGTTGCTGTAGATCACATCAAGGATCCTCGTTAACTCCGAATAATCTGCCTCCGTTAGATTTTTCCACCCCGTTTTACGCATTTCCAGTACCAAAGGCCTCACATCTTTGTACTTATTCACACCAGCCGGCGTAAGCTGAACAAATACCTTCCTGCGGTCGTCTGTAGACCCCTGCCTTTCCACCAGCTCCTTTTTTACCAATAATTCAATGATCCGGGAAACCGTAGTAATGTCCTTTGAGGTTAACCGGGCTAACTCATTGTGTGTGATGCGTTTATGCTTATAGAGGTTTTCAACCAGCAGCCATTGGTCTACCGTAATGTCCTTATTCAAAGCATCAAAGCTCTTTTGCCAATAGTTACGTATTTTTTTCAGGGTTGCATCCAGCTTAAAAAAAGATGGATTACTTACAAAAGTATCGTGCATATTATTTAATTTGCATTAGCAATAGTTGGTGTAGCAACTAATAATGCTAATTTGCCATGTCATCACACCAAAACAGTTTTACTGTGCTTAAAGATAGTATAAGCAATCCGACTTTGGAAGCCACCATTACTCACCACGAGCAGGATACGGCATTTCAGGCACTGCTACTGAAGGCATACCGCATGATGTGCCTGGCCAGGAATATGGCAGAGAAATATGAAGCCAACCGCCCCATCTGCAAATACGTACATTCTACCTCCTCTGGCCACGAAGCCATCCAGATAGCTGCAGGCCTGCTCCTGAAGCCATGGGATTATGTAAGCCCTTATTACCGGGACGATAGCATGATGCTGGCCATGGGTTTCTCCCCCTACACCCTTATGCTGCAATTACTGGCAAAAGGAGAGGATCCCTTTAGCGCCGGCCGTTCCTATTATTGTCATCCCAGCAGCCGCGAGGCAGGCAAACCAGTGATCCCGCATCAAAGCAGTGCCACCGGTATGCAGGTAATTCCCACCACCGGCATGGCCCAGGGCATCCAATACCTGGAAAGTGTTGGCTTGATGGATACACCGGAAAGCCCCGTGGTACTTTGCTCCCTTGGCGATGGCAGTGTAACGGAAGGAGAAGTAAGCGAAGCCCTCCAGTTTGCCGTATTAAAAGGCCTGCCGGTGATCTATCTCGTGCAGGATAATGAATGGGGCATTTCTGTAAGTTCTGCAGAAGCAAGGGCCATGGATGCCTTTGAATATGCCGCCGGTTTCAAAGGTTTGGAAAGGATAAGGGTAGATGGAAGTGATTTTGAAGCGAGTTACCATGCCATGGAATCTGCTATGCTTTATGTAAGAACAGAAAGAAAACCTGTGCTGGTCCATGCCACCACTCCTTTGCTGGGCCATCATACCTCCGGTGTCAGAAAAGAATGGTACCGCACTACAGACGATCTTAGCAAACACCAGATGCGTGATCCCCTGCCACGTCTTAAACAATTACTGGAGCCGGGCATGGCACTGAAAATAGAGCAAGAAGCAAAACAACGCATAGATGCAGAATTTGAAGCTGCCTGCAATAGCCCCGAACCTGATATTACTACTGTTGCGGATCATGTATTTGCACCCACGCCCATTGCAGAAGAAGTGGGAGAAAGAATACCTGTCAATGGAAGCAAGGTAGTAATGGTAGATGCCGCATTACATGCCATTGAAGAGATCATGCATGCTTATCCGGAAGCAATACTTTTCGGACAGGATGTAGGCCGCCGTTTAGGAGGTGTATTCAGAGAAGCAGCCACGCTGGCAGAAAAATTCGGTGATCACCGTGTTTACAATACAGCCATACAGGAAGCCTATATTATCGGTAGCACTGTTGGCCTTTCAGCAGTAGGTGTAAAACCTATTGTGGAAGTACAGTTTGCCGATTATATCTACCCCGGTTTTAACCAACTGGTCAGTGAGATCTCCAAGAGTTGTTACCTCACTGCAGGTAAGTTTCCGATCCAGACACTCATTCGTGTGCCTATCGGAGCTTATGGAGGAGGAGGCCCTTATCACTCCGGAAGTGTGGAATCAACTTTGCTAAGCATTAAAGGGATCAAGATCGTTTATCCTTCCAATGCCGCAGACCTGAAAGGTTTGATGAAAGCCGCTTTCCTTGATCCCAATCCCGTTGTGATGCTGGAACATAAAGGGCTGTACTGGAGCAAAGTACCCGGCACCCTCGAAGCCATGACCATAGAACCTGCTGCAGATTACATCCTCCCATTGGGAAAAGGCCGTGTAGTGCAGGAAGGAGATGGTATGTGTATCATCACATATGGAATGGGTGTCTATTGGGCAAAAGCTGCTGCAGCAGCTTATCCCGGAAAAGTTGAGATTATTGATCTGCGCACATTATATCCGCTGGATGAAGAATTGATCTTTGCCACCGTACGCAAACATGGCAAGTGTTTGGTGTTAACGGAAGAACAACTGAATAACTCATTCGCTGAAAGCCTCGCCGGCCGCATTTCCTTAGAATGCTTCCGCGCATTGGATGCCCCTGTAATGACAATGGGCGCAATGGACCTGCCGGCTGTGCCTTTGAATATGGCACTCGAGAAGGAGATGTTACCGAATGCAGAAAAAGTAGGAGCGAAGATTGGGGAGTTGTTGCGGTATTAAGGCTCAATCTCAATATCATATTTATCCAAAAGCCCGGCTATCCCCATTTGGGAAAAACGGGCTTTCTTAATTTTATTCATCTCCGGATCAATAGAATAATTATAAGCTGTCAGGAAATTAGCCTTCTCAAGAATGGCACTTTGAAAAGTAGCCAGCGCCAGATCACAATTATCAAAAGTAGCCTCACTCAGATCACAGGAAGTGAAGTCCACCTCATGAAGGTTGGAGTTTTTAAAGAGCGCCTTTTTCAGTTTGGTATTGTAAAAGGAAGAATGATTGAGGATGCAGTTCTCAAAATCAACAGCAAAGCGGAAAGGATTACAGTTCCCAAATTGTAATCCCAGCATTTTACTATCCCTGAATTTGACATCTGTGAAAGCCGTCTTTACAAGATTAGCCATATTTAAATTACATCCCAAAAAACTGCATTCGGAAAAGCTGCTACCAGAAAGATCTGCGTTGGAGAGATCGCAGTTAATAAAACGGCATTCCTCATATTCACCTTTGGGAAACGGACTTTGAGAGAAATCGATCTTATCGAATGTTTTTTCTACTTCGTATACTTCTTCCATGATGATAAAGATAGTAAATGCAGCCCTTAAACGCCCGGGCTTAATGAGGTATATAATAAATTGCTTAAATTTGAAAGGACGCATACCTCCAAAGCATGAAATCCTTATTATTGCTCATTCTATTATCTCCACTATGCTTAAGGGCGCAGCAGATCATTGTAGATGCCAATGGCACAGGGAACTTTAAAACAATACAGGAAGCTGTGAACTCCATTCGCGATCTTTCACAGCAACAGGTAAAGATCTATATAAAGAAAGGGATCTATCATGAAAAGATAGTGATCCCTTCCTGGAAAACCAATATTGCATTCGTAGGAGAAGATAAAGACAGTACCGTCATCACCAATGATGATTTTTCAGGTAAACCCAGGCCGGAAGGGAAGTTCAGTACTTTCACATCTTACACGGTTCTTGTGCAGGGAAATGATTTCAGCGCAGAGAATATCACCATTCAAAACACGGCTGGCAGGGTAGGACAGGGCGTTGCCTTACATGTGGAAGGAGACCGCGCTGTTATAAAGAATTGCAAACTGCTGGGTAACCAGGATACTTTGTATGCAGGAAAAGAAAACAGCAGGCAGTATTACCAGAACTGCTATATTGAAGGCACCACCGATTACATTTTTGGAGAAGCCACCGTTGTTTTCCAAAACTGTACCATCAAAAGCCTGGTGAATTCCTTTATTACGGCAGCTGCTACCTCACCAAGACAATCCTTCGGTTTTGTACTGATGAATTGCAAACTGATAGCGGACACTGCCGCAAAAAAAGTCTATTTAGGAAGACCATGGCGCCCTTATGCCCGAACCGTATTCATGCATTGTGAGTTAGGACCTCACATTGTACCCGCAGGCTGGGATCCCTGGGCTGGTGACGCAAGGTTCCCGGATAAAGAGAAAACAACTTATTATGCTGAATATGGAAATACAGGGCCGGGGGCTGTTGTAAAGGAACGTGTTTCCTGGTCAAACCAATTGACTGCGGCAGAAGCGAAGAAGTACACCATCAAAAACATCCTGCAAGGTTCTGATAACTGGGATCCTACTATATCTTCAGCTTCATCACCTGCGCAATCTTCAGTAAGGTAGCCAGCATCTCCTTTGGGAAGAAAGGTTTATTAAGAATATCGAACACGCCCTTCTGCGCAAATTTCCTTCTTACTTCCGGCATAATATCTGCCGTAAAAATAACAATGTGTACTTCATTGTATTCGTTCCGGATGATGTCTGCCAAAGCGTAACCATCCATCTCCGGCATATGGAGGTCCAGCAAGGCAATATCATATTTATTCTTCTTCAAAAGTTCCAGTGCCTCTGGCCCGCTTAGTGCGCAATCCGGCTGTATACCAAAGTATTCCAGCTGTCGTTTTGCTACGAGTATGTTAATAGGATTGTCCTCCACAAAGATCAGACGCATGTCTTTGAATTTCTTTGCATAGCTGGATATCTCAGGCAGATCTTCCCGTTTAGCCGGCCTGTTCTTTTTGGTAGGCAGGTCAAAAACGAGGTCGAAATAGAATTCAGTTCCTACACCCGGTTCACTTTGCAGGAAGATCTGGCTGTTATGTAAGGTGATGAGTTTTTGTGTGATGGCTAGTCCAAGCCCTGTACCAGCCTGTTTTCTGGCGGTGGTCTGTTGTACCTGCCGGAAACTTTCAAACACTGTTTCCAGGTGTTCTTTCGGAATACCGATGCCCGTATCTTTTACAGAGAAACGAACCGTTACTTTTTCCGTTTGCTTTTTTACCAGTTCTACGTCAATGCTCACCTGCCCTTTTTCTGTATATTTTATAGCATTGCTAAGCAGGTTATTTAATATCTGGTTCAGGCGCGTAACATCTGCTATGATCTTCCTTGGAATGTTGTCGTCAATAGTACCAACGAGGGAAAGTCCCTTGATGTCTGCCAGGGATTTGAACTGGTTCTGGATATTCCTGATCTGTTCGTGGAGGTTCACCACAGAATAGTTGAGTTCGAACTGTTCCCTTTCTATTTTATTAAGATCGAGGATATCATTGACCAGTTGTAACAGGTGATCTGCAGAGAAAAGAAGGTTGTGGATGTATTCTTCCTGTTCAGGGATATAGTTTAGTTTGAGAAGATTGGCAATGCCGATGATACCGTTCAGTGGAGTCCTTATCTCATGGCTCATGATAGAAAGGAAATCAGATTTAGCCTTTGCTGCGTCTTCCGCGGAGTTCTTCGCCTGGATCAATTCCAGTTCTCCCTTTTTCTCGTTGGTGATATCCCTCAAAGCGCCCCGGAGCATGACCACCTTATTGTAATCTGAAAAAACGGGTACGCCAATTGCACGGATCCATTTTTTGTTATTTTTCGCTGTAACGATCCTCAGTTCAATATCATAAGATTTACCCTGGTTCATGGCGGCCTCAAAATATGCTTTCATCATCTCGCTGTCTTCTTCCGCAATAAAAGCATTGGCGGTATCAAGGGTAGGAACAAATGACTCATCCAGGTCGTAGATGAAGTAGGTATGTTTGGTCCAGAATATTTCGCCGGTTTGTATGTTGTATTCCCAGCCTCCCGTACCACTGAGCCCCTGGCTAACATCCAGCAATTGATTACTGAGCTGAAGCCTTGCCCTGGTTTCCTGAAGGGATAGTTCGGCTTGCTTTTCGGCAGTAACATCCTGTATGCTTAGTATTAGCAGATACTGCGAAGGATCAGGATGTTTGAGCACGGGTTTGATCCTGGCTTTGAACCATTGGTCTTTGGAATCATCCAGGTGTTTATAAGTGATATCGTTTGCTTCCCCTGTTTCCAACACTTTTTGCAACGCTTCTATGAACATTTCCGCCTGGGGGCCTAATACTTCCTGTATCTTTTTACCCAGGAATTCCTTTTTAGGCATGAACAGCACTTTTTCATCATGCACCCATACATTCTTGAAGATCATATTACCGTCTACCTCAAACACAATATCCTCCATGGACATAATAAGTGCCTGCAAATGGGTGCTTAATTCCATCTGCCTGTTCTCACTGATCTTTTCTTCCGTAATATCCTGAACATATCCTACGAGGTACCGGCTGTTATCCTCTTCATCCGTCACCGAGCGAATATTAGCTTTGCAATAGAGCAGACCTGTTTTGGGATGTTTGATCCGAAAGTAAAAAACGAGGGTGGTATGTGGTGTTGCAACAGACTTTTTGATAACGTCTTCAACAGTTGACAGGTCTTCCTCAAGGATGATCTTTAACCAGCCCTTGCCTTGGGATTTACCGGAACTGAGACCTGTCATTTTCTCCCATTCCCCGTTCACAAAGAAACAGTTTCCCTCTACGTCTGTCAGAAAAGCACCTATCGGAGCAAGTTGTAAGGCTTTTTGGATATGGATTTCCTCTCCATAATGTTGGTCCGTTTTCATCGGAAAGGGCGATTTTAAGTATGGCTATGAATGTTTTAACTGAATATAGTGCTTTTTGACAGATCAGCAGTAATCCTAACCTAAATTATCCTAAATAGGGGTTACGGATACTTCACATAGGTTTGACATAGGCTCAAGATAGGATATAGGAATAAATAAAGCCCCTTAAAGGGGCTTTTTGCGACAGGAGGAAGATAAAGGATTCGAACCTTTGCCGGTTTTCACCGCCGTCAGTTTTCAAGACTGCGCCATTACCAACTCTGGCAATCTTCCGGATAAGAGATCATGACAGGAATTGAACCTGCGTTAAATTGGTTTTGCAGACCAATCCCTCTATCAACATTGGGTACATGATCATATGCGGAGGACAATGGAATCGAACCATCACCGGATAGCCGGAACACCTTAGCAGGGTGCCGCAACAAACCAACATTTGCCTATCCTCCATTTGTGGGTGATATAGGATTCGAACCTATGACGTTTCTGATGTTTTGGATTTACAGTCCAACGCTACTCCACCATCGTAGCCGATCACCCATAAGTGCCCCTGGTGGGAGTCGAACCCACAAAACTCCTGATCCTAAGTCAGGCGACTTTTCCTATTTGCCCACAGAGGTATAAAAACAAAAACGCCTCTCAGTATAAACCAAGAGGCGTTCGAAATCCTTTATTCAAGTAATCACACGACCTCCCGGTTGCTATAGGAGCAACTCAGTGACAAAAGGCAATATGATATAGTATGTTTCATGATGATGCAAAGATAAAAGGATTAAAAATTATCTTCCAAGCTGGAAATGATGAAGCTGTTTGGTCATTGATGAAAACCTACTTCTCCAGTTCCTTTACTCTTTTCTCCAATGCCTGCACTAATTTTTGTTGTTGGAGGATCATTTGCTGCTGGGAACTGAGTTGTTTATCCTGGCCGATCAGGTACAGTGTAAGCTCTTCTATCTTTTGCAGAAGTTTTTTGTCTGTTTCCCCAAGGTCAAGGCCATTTGCTTTTACCTCTTCAGCGGTTGGAATACCGGGAAGATGTTTGTTCTTTGCAGCAAAGGCAGCTACTTCCTGCAGTGTAGGCAAAACATAGGATTCATCAAACACATAATCCGGCCAGCCTGTTTGCAGTTTCACCTTTATTTTTTCTGCGATCATATTTCCGGCTACAGCCAGTTTATATCCTGCGGGATTGGTAGTGCCTATTGCAACCTGGTTATCTGTATTTACAAATATTGCAGGGTTGCCCGCGTATTGTAAGGTGTTATAACTATTGGATGAAGGAGCAGCGACAATATAAAGGCCATTACCGTAAGTATCTACATTCGCGCCAATTTTTACGCCATATGAGGTGCTAACTCCACTATGATTAATGAATTCAAGCATAGCACTGCCATTTCCACCCTGCCCTAAATTGACAGTTTCAAAATTATATACGCCTGGAATAACTAGCTTATTCGCATTATTGCTGGTAAATTCTCCTATCTGCAACCTGCTTTGGGGATTTAGTGTTCCAATTCCTACATTTCCTCCATCTTTTAGATATAAACCTGTTTGTATCCCGGTTTCGTTGAATGCAAGGCCGTTTAGGTGAGATGAAATGTCCCAGTTTTTTCCATTGGTAAGCTGCATGCTGGGAAACTGCCCTGATATCTTAATATTGTTGGCTACTTGCAGGCCTGTTGCAGTATCATCTGTATTTAGCCCGACAATTAACCTGGGCCAGATCCTTACAGGATTATTCTGGCTGTTATCAATATGGAACCAACGATTACTCGCCGAACCGTAACCAATATATCCCATAGCCAGGTCATTAGCCTCGTACCATCTTAAATAGTTGGCCTGGCCGGTTGTAACATTTTTAAAAACGATGTTTTCTCCGTTACGCGCGGAAATATTGCCTCCTCCATCTGTTACAGACTGCAGGGTTTGAGCATGAAGAGGAACAAAGGAGAAAGTGATAAGAAGAATTAACAGGGAACTTTTAGATACTTGTAACATAAGTATGGGTTAAAGATTAAAGATCATGGAAGTTAACAAAAAGGGCCACTTTAACAGCAGCCCTTTCGAAAAATTTATACACGCCCGATCAGCGGATCGCTAAACCCTTCCTCTCCATTCTCCACCCTGCCGGCATAACGTTTCTCAAAAGCGTTAAACCCATTCGCCTTGATGCTGAAATCATACCAGTTATGGTTCTTCCCCAGCTCCAGGAAAATATCCTTTGAACTGTTCTTTCCAATAATATGCTGCGCATCCGCCTGTTTATAACCATTATCCTTCACTGTTAGCTTCAGCGACTCAGCAGAAGTATTGCGGACCTTAATCACAAGCCCGCCACTTTTATCGCGAACATATTCACAGCTCACTTCCATGGCCGGATCATTTGCATTACCTGTAAACTCTCTGTAGAATCCATTAGGCCCATGTAAACGCAGGTGGTACTTACCTTCTGAAAATTGTTCTAAAGGCCAGCTGTATTGTAAAGCATCACCGGCTTTCACTGCAAAATCCCAGTTGCGGAAACCTTCACCGGCAAACGCAACAGGCGCATACACCCTGAAAGGAGAACCCGCAGAGGTTGCACCGAATATCTGGTTGCCGGCAGACATAGAAAGATCAAAACTCTTAGTAGAAGGGTTCCATTTTCCTTCTGCATACAACTCATAAGGCAAAGCACAGGATGGACGAACACCGGGCTCCTGTTTTGCCAGTGGATTGGCGGTAGCTGGTTGTTTGATCATCTCATCAATCTCACGGGAAGAGAATTTCTTAAACCCTGAAGGTTCTGGTTTAAACTGCGCGTTATGAATGGTTTCTATGAATTTTTCTTTCTGGAGGAAAGGCAGGTCTGATTTGGCTCCGTCAAAAGGTGTGAATGCAGAAGTGAGATTCCCACAGATCGTACGCCTCCATTGACTGATATTGTCCAGGTGAATTTTCTTTGAGAATTTTTTATTCACGAATTCTTCCAGGAACTGCAGGGTAGAAGTATGATCAAAGATCTGAGAGTTCACTTTGCCACCACGGCTCCAGGGAGATGCAATCATCAGCGGTACCCTGAAACCTAGCCCGATTGGAGCTTCACGAGCCTGTTTTTTCTCTATGCCCTGTGCCAGTTCATTGGCTAATCTTACATGTTCTACTTCTGTATCAATGCCCGGAGACACTTTACCTGTACCAGGTTTGTTCTCATCAGGGATAGAGAAAGGAACGAAGTGATCGAAGTAGCCATCGTTCTCATCGTACGTTACAATGAAGATGGTTTTTTTCCATACTTCAGGATTACTGGTGAGGATGTCCATGATCTCAGAAACATACAATGCACCATACCATGGAGCGCTGGGGTGATCTGAGAATTTCTGTGGTCCTGCGATCCAGGATACAGTCGGCAGCTTATTTTCTTTAGCGTCTTTGCGTAATTGATAGAGTACATCCCCTGCAGGCACTGTCATTTCACGCGGAGTTCCGTTATCATCATACTTTAAGTTAGTGATGGAGCGGTAACCGGGATCGCCGGAGTTGGTCACGAATGCATTATTGTAAAGTTCTTTCTGTTTAGGTGTTAATTTCTCATAGCTCTCTTTATTCCACTTTGCTAGTTCAGCGATGGCATTATCCAGTACTTCCTGTTTTTTAGCGATATCCGTTTTGATCTTTTTAGCGGTTGCTTCTGAAGAGGGGGATGCTTCCTGTAATTTGTTGATCTCATCCGGTAAAGTGTCTATCTGCTTTTGCAGGTTCCGCACATATCTTTCATTGAACTTTACATTATAGGCAGCGAAGAATTCCAGCAGGTTGCAGCCGAAGTTGGCTAACCAGGAACGTTCATCTCCTGTGTAACCACCACCTGCACTAATATCGTTCTGATAGAATTTCCATTTGATATCGTTCTCTGTGAGTAATTCAGGGAAGGTTTTCCAGCCCAGTTTACCATAACTGTAATCCGTATTGCGGATGTTTGCTTTGGTAAGTCCTTCTTCTTTACTATTGATCTGGCCTGTCCAGAAGAAAGAACGGTTAGGCGTGGTGCTGGTCATGGCGGAACAGAAGTTCTGGTCACATACTGTGAAAGCATCTGCCATGGCGAAGTTGAACGGAATGTCTTCACGGGTATAATATCCCATGGTTAAGGGGATATGATCAAATTGTTTGTTACCCGGCTTTTTGGCGATCAGCCATTTATCATATTTACCGCCGTTGTGTGCATCTACCTGGCTGGCTCTGGAATGGGGCAGTGCGCCCATCCAGGTTACTTTGGTATCCTTGATGTCCAGCCGGAAAGGAGAGTAGGTTTCATCTTTTGCATTGGTCTGCAGCCATACTGGTTTGCCGTCCGGTAAGGTCACTGCGCGGGGATCATTAAAGCCCCTTACACCTTTTAAGGTGCCAAAGCAGTGATCAAAGGAGCGGTTTTCCTGCATGAGGATCACCACATGTTCTGCATCCAGGAAAGTACTACCCGGCTGCGGATCTATTGCCATGGCCCTTTGTATGGAAGCCGGCAAAATAGAAGAAACGCTGGCAGCCCCGGATAATAACATAGATTTTTTTAGAAACTCTCTTCTGTTATCCATTGTAAACGTGATATTTTCTAATAAATGGTTCCGTATCGGGCACTAAATTATAAATTATGTTGGGCTGTGCAACATGATTTTATTGTTAGGGCAGGTAATTATCCACCGGCTGTACCCCAATCCACGACTGCTCTTTATCCGTAAGGCAGGATATGAAGAAAGCGGTTACTGCTCCTTTTTAAATCTGCCATTTTTACGGATTATTTAGTGAGGTCCCATGCAGTATTGTACGACTTCCCGGATTTAGCCGTTACCCATATCAATCCTAATTCCTGGTCCGGATGCTGGATCAGCGGAAGGATGTCATTTCCCCAATCACGAATGGGATCTTTCAGTTTCCACCATCCCAGTTCCTGGCTGCCATTCATACCATCTTCATCTGCAGGATAACCCAATTGAAATGCACAGGCAGTTGGATAGAAGTGATTCGCCCAATCCGCAAACCCTTTGTTCAGTTCTGCAAGGGTACCTTCAGAAGCATCGTCAATGAATAAAAGATCGCCCTTGCCCCGATAAGCAGGAGGCATATAAGAAGGATTGTAATGACGGAGGAATAAACGATAACCGGGTTTATGCGATTTTACTTTTTCATCCCAGGCCTTTGTAAGCGAGTCCGTTGCTTTTCCAAAATATTCCAGTTCAACCCCTACCCCTGCAATACAACGGTGGTGCTTGAATTCTCCCAGCCATTGATCAATCATGGCCGGAACATCATCCCCTTTAAAAGGAAATACTTCCAGGAACACAGTCACTCCCGCTTTGTCCATATGGGATAGATATTGTTCATGCTCTTCGGCAGATAAACCTTTATGTGCAGGTGTAAGTTTGGAGAGATCACCTACAGCCCAGGTAGCAAGAGGGGCAGAGCCGGGAAACTTCCTGTTCACATGAAAGATAACTTTTGCCAGTGAAGCCGGATCGGGGAGATTGATGAAGGTGCCGATCTTGATATCCAGTTTGGTGACCCCATCCCCTGCGCTTTTGCGGGTAGGCTGCCATGCGCCGGACCATTTGAACTTAGCCGGAGCCTGTTGTGTAACAAAGCCATACAGGGCAAGCATGGCAATGCCGGCAAGTAAGGCGCGCTTTACGTGTTTCATGTACATGGAATTTCCAGCTAATTTAATTAATAATTCACGGCAAAGCAATGCAGAAAAACTTACTTTTAGCGCATGAAGGTTTTTATTACAAGAGTGATCCCCGAAGAAGGGCTACAACTATTACAGGAAGCGGGTCTTCAGCTTACACAGTGGACGGAGAAAAGAGATCTCACGCCGGCTGAACTGATAGCATATTGTAAACAACATGATGCATTATTAAGCGTAGGCCCCAATAAGATCAGCAGCAGTTTTTTGCAGGAATGCCGCCACCTTAAAGTAATTGCCTTACATGCAGTAGGTTTTGATAATGTGGATGTACCTGCTGCCACCGCTTTAAAGATCCCTGTTGGCAATACCCCCGGCGTATTAAGCAACGCGACGGCCGATACGGCCTTTTTACTGATGCTGGCCGTTTCACGCAAGGCATTTTATATGCATAAACAGATCGCCAAAGGGCAATGGGGCTTTTTTGAACCCACCGCTAACCTGGGAATAGAACTAACCGGTAAAACACTGGGCATCGCCGGTTTAGGAAAGATCGGTTTTGAAATGGCCAAACGTTGCATTGGCGCATACGGCATGAAAGTGATCTATCACAACCGCCATACCAACCGGGAAGCAGAAGAAGTGCTGAAAGCTGAAAAAGTATCCTTTGATGAACTGCTCACACAAAGCGATGTATTATCCGTGCATACGGCCCTTACGCCGGAAACACAGGGTATGTTCAATAAAGCAGCTTTTGATAAAATGAAACGCAGCGCCATTTTTATCAATGCTGCGAGAGGAAGTATTCATAATGAAACAGATCTCCTGAATGCCCTTAATGAAAAAGTGATCTGGGGTGCAGGGCTGGATGTAACCAATCCGGAGCCAATGGCAGCTGATAGTCCATTGCTGGATCTGCCCAATGTGGCTATACTCCCGCATATTGGTTCTGCCACTGTTGAAGCAAGAGATGCGATGGCTATCATGGCAGCAAAGAATATCATTGCCGGTTTAAAAGGAGAACGGTTGCCGTTTGTGGTGAATCCTGAGATCTATTAGCGCTTGAGCCGGTGTTTTTGTGGTAACCCTTCAGTCCACTAACATTTGATCCGGTACTCTTGTGGTAACCCTTCAGGCCACTAGCGCTTAATCCACATTTTTAATTGCAGGTCCGGAGAAACATCCACTACCTGGTAACTGGTGGGTACTTCATTTTCCAGGCTATGGAAAGTGACCAGCCTTGTGCCGCTGGGTTTTTTATCCAGCGCTCTGCAAAGGAAACGCGAGTAATAAACATAGAGGCTGGCGGAGCATTCTACATCATGATCGATCTTATCTCCCTCATCAATATTCTCAAAGAAGGAATTGTAGAAATAGTAGTTATCATATGCATCCAGGTCTATCTGCGTGAAGTTGGCATGAATGAAATCCACGTTCTGCACATTAGCCGCTTCCCTCGCTTCTAAAGAAAGATGATATAATTCCTCTCTTTGCTCCACGCCGTAAAAATTCACATGCGGGAAGCTGATGCCGCCAAGGATACAAAATTTACCCACGCCGCTGCCAATATCCAGCACCTTTTTGCCCGGGCCGTTGGCCAGGAACTGGGCTGATTTTCTTGCTACGCTCATGGGAGTCCAGTGCCGTTTAGACAGTTGTTGGATCCTTTCCGGGTACAACCAGTCAAAAGCAGAGTCGGTTGTATATCTGGCAGGTTTAACTACAAGACTTGAATTTTGCATACGCTGTATCAGGATACTTTAATGCTGCGAATGAGTTTTTGATAGTCTGCCGGTTGCAGTAACTCTTCTTTATCTTTATTCTGGAACTTCATAGGCGTTACAAAGAAGATCCAACCCTGGTCCTGCGGACTTTCCAGTATCAGGTTGAGATTGGTCTTTAGTTTTGCATTAATGCCCAGGAATTTGCAACGCAACGGGGAGTGCAATGGGATAACAGTACTGCCCGAGTGGATATTTGCGATGAGTGTGTTCTTTTCAATGGTGCCCTTATTATTGACCCATTCGATATTGTCTATTTTCTTTATTCCTGCGAGTCTGAACATGGATAAACCTACAAATCCAACGGTTCCATTAAAATCAATCCATTCATGTTCCTGTGTAAAATGAATCCTCGGTCTTGAAATAGTTGAAATATTCATAGTGCAAAATTACCATTATTAACCCAACAATCCTGATAATAGGGTTTTTCAATATGTGTAAAAACATTATAGTATAAATTAATAATATGAGTTTGGCTAGTGTGTTTCAAGGCTTCACGTCAATTTTACACTTTAAAAGAAAACGTTAAAATTTGCGCCGTGGCCTTTAAAAAGCTTAAAAAACGACAATCTGGCTCCCCGGCCTCATTTAAAATCCGGCTGGAAATAAAAAGTATTTTCTATCTTACTTCTCAATCAACCAGAATTATTCATTACGATAAGCAAGTATCAACCAAGGAAATAGGATAGAATGAATCATTCTCCAGATACACTTTTGGTGGAACAATTAAAGGAGGGAGACCAAACTGCGTTTGATGCTTTATTTGTAAAGTATTATAAGATGCTTTGCGTGAACGCCTACTGGTTCCTTCAGAATGAACAGGAAGCAAAAGACCTGATCCAGACTTTCTTTATGGATATATGGGATAAGAAATTATACCTCCAGTTCGATGGGGATGTAAAAGGTTATCTGCATACCGCCGTGAAGAATCGTTGCCTTAATTATATTAAGAAACAAAAACTCCGTTACGAACACCAGGAAGCATTTTCGAACCTGCAGGAAAATACCTGCCAGGCGCAACCCGATGCCGTTCCGGATTATTATAAACAATTGCATACCTCCCTGAACGACATTTCAGGCCAGAAGAAAATGGCCATTCAAATGGTGTACATCCAGGGAAAACGTTACCAGGAAGCAGCAGAAGAAATGGGTATCAGCATTAATTCTTTTAAGACGCATCTGAAAAGAGGATTGAAACTACTGCGGTTCGCAGTAAATAGTAAAAAGTATTAACTTGTTCACCCAATTGGAAACACAGGAAAAAATATTTCAGTTATACATTCAAAAACTTTCGGGGCATCTTTCCCCGGAAGAGGAAGCCCATGTAAAGAACATGTTGGCGCAGGATGCCGGTTTCCGGGATACCTGGAATGCATTGGAAGAACAGGACCGCTCCATTCAGGCCACAGACTATCTGCAAGGCCTGGACCCCGAAGCTGCATTACAGCAGCTGAAATCAAAAAGGTCCGCCCGTACCCGCAGGCTGAGGATCATGTCTGCCGCCGCCGCTGTATTAATATTAATATCCACGGGGGCTTATTTCATGTTCCCTTCTAAAGAGAAAGAAACCAGCCTGGCTGAATTGGTAGCTAAGAATAAACAGGCCGTGAGCCTTATTACGGCTAATGGCCAATCTGTTACACTTAGCCAGGATAGTGCCGCAAAAACCATTCAGCTCAACAATGCTGTTCTGAATGCTGGCAATGGAACCCTGGCTTACAATTCCCTGGATACCACAGAAAATACCCTGATGGTGCCTCCCGGAGAAACCTATAAACTCATTTTGTCTGATGGTACGGAAGTACGCCTCAATGCATCTACCAGGTTACGTTTCCCTTTCCACTTCGGCAAAACTACCCGGGACGTGTATGTGGATGGAGAGGCATATTTTAAAGTGGCCAAAGACGCTGCCCATCCTTTTGTGGTACATCTGCCCCAATCCAATGTAACAGTATTGGGTACTTCCTTCAATGTGAACACTTACGATCCCGCACGGGAAAAAACCTCGTTGGTGGAAGGGAAGGTGATGCTGCAAAACCAATGGGAGCTGAAACCCGGCATGCAGGGAATTGTAGCTTCCGGTAAAACCTATTCCACCCAGGAATTTGATGAAGAGGAAGTACTCTCCTGGATGAAAGGCGTGTACTATTTCCATAAAATGCCGCTCGCTGAACTTACTGTGATCGCCTCCCGGTTCTATGGCGTAAAATTCATTCCTGATAATCATAAATTTGCCGGCATAGCTGTCACCGGCCTGATGGACAGGGACAAACTCTCTGAATTCCTGACAGATCTGAAAACCACCGCCAATGCGGATTTTCATTTCGAACAACAGACAATCCTCCTTAAATAGCTTATCCCCCTAAAATTTTTTTATACCGCTGTCACCCATTTGAGGAAAGCAGGTGTAGTTAGTTTGAATTATTGCTGACACCATCGTATAAACTAATTAAACGATTTTTTCCACATGAGAAAATGTATGCGCGATTGCCGGCAGGCTACGCGAAGGGCATTGCAAACCCTTGTGCTTAGCTGCATCCTTTTTTCCGTATTCCATGTTGCAGAAGCACAGGTAAAGTCGCTTCAATCCCCGGTTACCGTTTCCGGCAACAACATGTCCCTGTTACAGGTTTTCAGGGCTATTAAAAAACAGACGGGCTTTACGCTGGTGTACAACAATCAATTGTTGGACGATGGTGAGAAACTGAACCTCAATTTCAGGAACACTGCCTTGCAGGAAGTGCTGGACTTTGTATTGAAGAACAAAGGCATCATTTACGAATTACGCAGCAACCGTATTGTGCTGGACAGGAAGGCGCCGGAAGCCACGCCCGCCAAACCCAACTTAGCCCAGGAGGAAAAGAAAACGCAAACAGTAAAAGGCCAGGTAATGGACCCTGAAGGGAATCCTATTCCTGGCGCTACTGTTTCTGTGCCTGGCACTAACAGAGGCGTAGTGTCAGATGCCCTGGGGATCTTTACCATCGATGCTGCTCCTAATGAAGTATTGAGAGTAGCTATGCTGGGCATGAAACCGGAAGAGTTAAAGATAACCGGTCAGAAAACGCTGAAGGTAACACTGCTTCCCAAAGTAGATAACCTCAACGAACTCGTTGTTGTGGGTTTTGGTCAGCAAAAGAAAGTAACGGTTACCGGCTCTGTATCCTCTGTGAATATGGCGGATATGCAAACCCCTGTGCGCTCTCTCACAAATGCACTGGCTGGTAAAGTGGCGGGTGTGATCTCCATGCAGAGTGGTGGTGGCGAACCGGGATATGATAACCCGCAGTTCACCATTCGTGGTATTGGTACTTTTACCGGAAGCACTTCTCCATTAATTATTGTAGATGGCGTGCAGAGAGAAGATGTGAATAGTACTTATGGAGGTGCATTCAACAATATTGATCCGGAAGATGTACAAAGTATTACCCTGTTAAAGGATGCTTCTGCCACAGCAGTATATGGAGCGAAAGGGGCAAACGGTGTACTGATCATCACCACTAAAAGAGGGGTAGCCGGGAAACCGAAAGTGGCAGCCAAAGTAGAAAGTGGTTTCAATGGTTTAACACGTATGCCCAAAATGCTGGATGGTGTTACTTACATGAAACTGTATAACGAAGCCCGTGAAAATGCAGGTGAAACACCCGTTTATTCTGATGAACAGATCGCTAAAACAGCCAGTGGGCTTGATCCTTACTTATATCCCAATGTGAATTGGATAGACCGTATCTATAAAGACTGGGCCTCCATGACCAATGCCAACGTAAATGTAAGCGGTGGTGGTGAATCCATGCGTTACTATGTGTCCATGAGTTTTTACAACCAGGATGGGCAATACAATGTTTCAAAGATCAACGATTATAATCCCAACCTTAATTTTAAACGTTACGATTTCAGAAGTAATATAGATCTGAACGTTACCAAAACAACCACCTTATCGCTGAACCTTGCAGCTATGCTGGTAAATAGCCGGTATCCCGGTTCCCCTGCAAATGTTATCTGGTACAATTCATATTCCACGAATCCAATCGCATTTCCGGTGCAATACCCGGATAATATGTGGGCTGGCCCCCGTAACAACGGAGGCGCCAATCCTTTCAATCTTGTACAGAACAGGGGCTACAGCACAGAGTTCAAACCATCCGTTCAATCCGTTCTGTCGCTCGTACAGAACCTGGATGGAATTACAAAAGGCCTGAAAGCTACCGGCCGTTTTTCTTTTGATACTTATGGAGAATTCAATACCAGCAGAACAGGAGATAACGATCTCTGGTATGCAGGCTCCCGCGGCTCAGATGGTAAACTGATCTTTGAACAGGTAAGAACAGGTTCTTCTTTCCTGGGTTATAGCTCCAGTTCACAGGGAGAAAGAGTCATGTACCTGGAAGGAAATGTTACCTACGACCGCACTTTTGGTAAACATAATATTGGTGCATTGGTAGTAGGTACCATGCGGAACAGGCAATGGGGGAACTCAGGCACCCTGAAAAATGCCATCCCTTTCCGCAATCAAAGTGCCGCTGCCAGGGTAACATATGGTTACATGGATAAATACCTGGCGGAAGTAAATATAGGCGCTACCGGATCAGAGAATTTTGAGAAAGGAAAAAGGTGGGGCACGTTTCCAGCTGTGGCTGCAGGCTGGGTAATTTCCAAAGAGAATTTCATGGAGGGCATTTCAAATACGCTTACCCTCTTGAAATTGAGAGCTTCCATTGGTACCACAGGTAATGATGCCATTTACGGTGACCGCTTTGGATATCTCACTTATGTGGATGGAGCTAACGGTTTTCAATTCGGTTCTTCCCCCAGAAGCTACAATGGAATTGCTGCGAATGTGATCGGTACAGAAAATCTCACATGGGAAACAGCTACCAAATCCAATATCGGATTGGATCTCAGCCTCTGGAATAAACTAACCCTGAATTTTGATGTATTTAAAGATAGCAGGAAGAATATTCTTATTGAACGAGGATCTATCTCTTCCATTGGTGGTTACGGTGGCCAAAAGATCTTTGCCAATATGGGAGAAATGGAGAACAAAGGTTTTGATGCCAGCCTGGAATATATTGACAAGATCAGTAATGATGTTAGCCTTCGCTTGTTTGGAAACATTACTTATGCCCGGAACAAAGTGCTTTTTGCTGATAATCCTAAAATGCTGTACGCCTATCAGCAACGGGAAGGCCATTCTCAGTTTGAATATATTGGTTATGAGGATCTTGGATTATTCGTAGATCAGAATGATGTAGATAAAAGCCCCAGACAGTTGAGGCCTATGTTTCCTGGCGATATCAAATACAAAGATCTGAACGGAGATGGTGAGATCAACAGTAATGACCAAACCTACCTGGGCAAAAATTCTTTCCCTACCTGGTCTTATGGAATGGGCTTTAACCTGGGAATAAAGAGATTTGAGCTGTCTGCCATCTTCGCGGGCATAGAAGATGTATGGATCATGGCAAACGGATCTCTGCATACACTGAACGATGGTTCGGCTAATGGAGTGGGCGTTGTACCCTTTACAGGTATTGGCCAGTATCCCGCGAATATACTCAGCATTGCATCTGACCGCTGGACGAAAGATAATCCCCGCCAGGATGCTTACTACCCTCGCCTGACCATCACCAATTCCAGTGATAATAACTACCAGCACAGCACTCGCTGGTTAAAAGATGGCAGCTTCATGCGATTGAAACAAGCCACGCTCAGCTACAATATTATTACACCAGCCATGCGGAAAAAAGGGATCAGTAGCCTACTGGTATATGTGGCAGGTACCAATCTGCTCACTTTCTCGAAGTTTAAATTATGGGATCCTGAGTTAGGCAGCAATGGTGCAAACTATCCGTTTGCAAAAACAGCTACCCTGGGACTAAGAGCTAATTTCTAATAAGATAAAGATCATCATATGAATAAGCATAAATACCTGTTACTGTTTTGTGCCGGCATATTGCTCTCCTGTAGTAAATACCTGGATAAAAAACCAGATAACCTTCTCACAGAAGATCAGATCTGGAAAACAAGAGCAAATGCAGAAGCTTATCTGAATAATATTTATTTCACAGTATATAATTACATGGATGGAGGGGACTATGCCACCATAGGCGCATCGGACGAAAGTTCCGTATCTATCTCCACCGTGAATGTAAGGCAAATGGTAAGCGGCAACTGGAGTGTTTCCAGTGGTTATTTTTACAACTGGGGCGCATACTACTCCGCGCTACGGAAGTCTTTCATCTTTGAACAGAATATCGATAAAGTACCTGCTGTGCAACTTAGTAGTGACCTGAAAGCACAATACAAAGCAGAGAACCTTTTCCTGCGTGGCTATTTTTACTGGATGCTGCTCAAACAATATGGCCCTTATGTAAAAGTGACAGGCCTCATTGAACAGGATGCAGACTTTAATAAATTCCCCCGCGCACCTTTCGATACCTGTGTAACCTATATCAATCAATTGATGGATCAGGCTATGCAAGGACTTCCATCAGCCTGGTCCAGTTCCAGCAACCTGGGCAGACCCACCAAGGGTTCCTGCATGGCTATAAAAGTAAAAACCGCAGTACTGGCAGCCAGCCCTCTCTGGAATGGCAATCCTGCTTTCGCTAATTTCAAAAATCAGGACGGTACTGCCCTGGCGCCTGCCACAGCAGATGTGAACAAATGGAAAATAGCAGCAGACGCCGCAAAAAGACTGATCGACTCCGCACAGTATAAATTATTCACCAACCTGGATAATGGCGGAACCACCTTCAACCCATACGAATCCGTAAGAGATGTACACTTAACCAACTGGAACGATGAGATCATTTTTGCGAACGTAGGCTGGAGCCGCTGGGGTTGGACGAAATGTGCCTCTCCCGGCCCGGGCGCTTACAATATGTACAATGCTACACAGAACCTGGTAGATGCATTTTCCATGATCAATGGCCGCACCATCAATGACCCTGCTTCCAATTATGTTGAAACAGGTTTTGCTCCTGCCAACAGTACCGCCAGCTGGGGTGGTCATAGAAAAGGAGAGTGGAACATGTACGCCAACCGTGAACCAAGGTTCTATGCTAATATCATGTACAACGCCAGGCCAGTAGTGCCGGCGCAAACCGTAGATGATAAGAATTATTTTTCTTCAGACAATAATATAGATGGTACCGGCCGCGTAGAATTCTATTACAACGGAAAATCCGGCCAGAAATCTTCAGGCAGCAATAACATCACCGGTTATTTGCCATTAAAAAGGATCAGTCCAAATAGTAATATCCGCCAGGATAATGTATCCTTCCATGGCCCATACATCCTCATCCGCTATGCAGAGATCCTGCTGGACTATGTAGAGGCATTGAATGAATACGATCCTAACAATGCAGATATTGTAAAGTACCTGAACATGATCAGAACACGCGCAGGTATTCCGGGAATTGAAACCGTTTACCCTGACGCTGTTGGGAACACCACCAAAATGCGGGAGCATATTTTAAGAGAACGCCAGGTGGAACTTTGTTTTGAAAGTGATCGCTACTCCACACTGGTACGCAGGTTATTACTCGGTCAGCCTAAATACACCGCCATCTACGGGTTGGACGTAAATGCCAATGATAACGGTATGGGTTTCTCTTTCACGGGTTTCTATAATCGCAAACTTTTCCAGCAAAGGTTCTGGGATAATAAAATGTATCTCTTCCCCATCAGCCTGGGGGATATTGAAAGAGACAGGGCATTGGTGCAGAATCCGGGATGGTAATCAATTATTGACAATTTAATTTTTGGAAATGATCAAGCCTTTAATAAGATCTATCATATTCACAGCCGCTTTCATAACAGGTTGTAAAAAGGACGATAAAAATGTTCATGTGGATGGCGCACCCATGTCGGTAGAAAGTTTCGTGCCACTGCAAGGCGGTGGCGGAACATCCATCCTCATCAGCGGTGTGAATTTCACTGGTGATACTTCCCAACTGGAGATTACCATCAACGGGAACAAACTCGCCATCGTGGGGGCCAATACCAAACAGATCATGGCCGTAGTACCAAAAAAATGCGGATCAGGAAAGGTGACGGTGAAGATCGGGAAAGACATAGTGTCCAGCACTGTGGATTTCAACTATGTATTCACCAGAACAGTGAGCACACTCGCAGGCAATGGTGTAGCAGGTTATGCCAATGGTAAAGGAGATGAAGTACAGTTTAATTTCAAAGGAGAACCCTGGTACAGAAGTCAGGGTATCACAGTAGATAACGACCTGAATGTATATGTAGCCGATCCCGGTAATCACTGCATCCGCAAAATAGACAGCACCGGAAAAGTAACCCTGTTCTGCGGTAACCCCAACAGCAGCGGTTATGCAGATGGTAAAGGTATAGAAGCCAAATTCATCTATCCCTATGATGTGGCGGTAGATAAGGATGGTAATGTATTCTGTGTAGATCCTATCAACTGGGATATCCGAAAGATCACACCGGACGGTACAGCTACCACCTGGTGCTGGGCTGCAGCAGAGCCCTGGTCAGTTGCAGTAGACAGGTCTACTAACCTGCCTTATTACGCTAATTGTGGTAATCCGGGTGCCATTTATAAAATAACAGCACAAAACACAGGAGAAAAGATAATCGGTGATCTTTTTTGGCCTGCTGGTTTTGATTTTGATAAAGAGGGTAACCTGTATTTGTCAGGCAACGGCGATCATACCATTACAAAATTCACCAAAGGAACCTGGGCACCCACCATCATTGCAGGGCAGAAAGGAGTGGCCGGTTACCAGAATGGTACGGGACCTACTGCTAAGTTCTCCAACCCCTGGGGCCTGGAAGTAGATGCAGCCGGCAACATTTTCGTGGCAGGAAATGGTACCGGTGGTGGAGATGTGAACAGCCCTGATCAAAGTATCCGTTTCATTGCGGCCAATACCTGGATGGTGTCAACCTATGCAGGAAGTGGTTCAGCCGGTTATTCGGATGCCATTGGAGAATCTGCTGCATTCAGCGCACCAGGCGGAGTTGCCATTGATAAGAACGGTACTGTGTATGTACTGGACAAAAACAATAACAGGGTTAGAAAAATAGTTTCAGAATAGCCATGCGAGTATTACTAACAATCATACTACTGGCGGGAGTTACGACTTCTGCCTGCAGCAAAAAGAACAATCCTGCCGGCACACAGGAACCTCCGCGCCAGAATACTTTCTATGTTGCCATCACAGGGAATGATGCCAATGCGGGCACTACTGCTGCTCCTCTGCGCAGCATCAATACCGCGCTTGGAAAAGTAACTCCTGGAGATACCGTTATCGTGAAAGGAGGTACCTATTACGAGAAAGTAGTGTTCCCTAGATCCGGCAGACTTGAAAAGCTGATCACCTTAAAAGCCTTTCCGGGAGAAAGAGCGATCATTGATGGTACTGGCCTTTCCATCACCGGAAAAGAAGCATTGGTCTTTATCCGCAATGCCAGTTACGTTGTGTTTGAAGGATTTGAGGTGTGCAACTACAAAAGCAGTACACCTTGGGTGAATATCAACGGCATTGTGGCAGACCAGGGATCAAGCAATATCATTATCCGGAAGAACAAGATCTATAACATAGAACACAACGTTAATCCGGAAGATGGGAGGAGCGGCCACGCCATTGAGATCATCGGTAATACGGCTACGCCCATGAAGAACATTCTTGTAGAAGAGAATGAGATCCATGACTGCAATACCGGCTACAGCGAGAATCTGACCATCAATGGGTACGTGGATGGTTTTGTGATCAGGAAGAATACCATTTACAATGCAGAGAACATTGGCATCGATGCTGCCGGTGGATATGCTGCAAACACAGTTCCAGCCTACAATTATGCCCGCAACGGCCTCATCACCGAAAACCATTTATACAATATCAATATGAGAACAGGCCCCATTGGCGGTATTCACAGTTACGGTGCTATTGGTATCTATATTGATGGAGCACGTAATATTATTGTAGAAAGGAATAAGGTGCATGATACAGACCGGGGTATCGGTATCGTTAGTGAGAATGATGCTTTCCCTACCAGCGATTGCATTGTCCGCAACAACTTTGTGTATAATAATTTCAGGGTAGGAATATACCTGGGAGGTTACCTGGGATATACCGGCGGCGGCACCCGTAATTGTTATGTAGTGAATAACACACTGTATAAGAACAACAGGGTATTAGGGGCATTTGATGAAATAGAAGGAGAACTGCGGCTCACAGAAAATTGCTTTGATAATGTGATCCGCAATAATCTTGTATATGGAGGGCCGGCTGATCTGTTCGTGCACAAATACACCAACACCGGAAGCGGTAACGTCATTGATAATAACCTGTACTTTACCACCAGCACACCCGGTTGGATCTGGAATAACACTAACGGTACACCTTACACGGATTTTACTGCATGGAAAGCAGCCACAAATGTAGATGCTAACTCAATATATGGTTCAGATCCCCTGATCACTGACCTCTCACTGCCTGATCTGCGGATACAGACCACATCCCCTGCAAAGAACGCCGGGTTTGTGATCTCCGCAGAGAAGCAGGGAACATTGGATATAGAAGGCAACCCAAGGATGGTGAATGGCAAAATTAGTATCGGAGCACATCAATAGAAAAGCAAAGGGCAACCATCATGGTTGCCCTTTAATATTTTTAGGATATAATACCTTTCCGCTTTTTCACCACATGTGTGATCCCGCTTTGGATCATCTTCTCCAAAAGATCATAACCCCCATTTGCTTTACTGTGTGCAAACTCGCGCTCTGCTTTTGTAATAGGGCTGGCCCAGTATAAATTCACTTTATCTCCTTCCATTTCCGGCAGGTTAATAGTTGGCCCATTATATAATGCTGAAGAAAGGATGAAGCTCTCGAAAGAAGCAGGTACCACCTGGGAACTGATCGTATGACCTTCCCCAAACCAGCTGAGATTCCGCCAGGGACTATCCGCAATACCGGAAAGCCCTTGTGCCATAGCCATGATCTCTGCTTCCGTGAATTCATTTTTGTCAACCGCTATGCCCAGTTCCATTCTTCTGAATCCCGGTGATTTGTCGTTATACAATAATTCTACCCAGGGCATAGGGCGGATACTAATACCTATAGATATAAAATAAACGATGTTATCTTTTTCAAACCGGACCAATGCCATGGGCGGCCATTTCTGTTCATCGATCGCATAGTACTGCAACATCTTATCGAACTGCTCTTCATAAGCATTCAGAAATTCCTGTTGTATGGGCATCCAGGGATTATTCTCTTCATCTCCCCACTTCTCCCAGAAAGCTGCACTGCGTGCTATCCGTTGATGTAATACATTCGATTCCGGATTGCCGAGGGGGAATAAAATGCTTTCATCCTCAGAACCTATGCAGTCTACGGCATAACCCACCGGGCGGTCTGAGGATAAACTCCAGCCGGGAATAACACCCAGGGGCTGGCCCTGGTAGAAAACAGCCGCTCCATCATCTTCTTCCGTCCACATAATGGCCAGTTCTTCCGGATCAAGTGGTGCTTTCCCTTCCGGATGGTTGCAAAAACGCGCTTCCAGTAAAGGGGCCATACCTTGCTGCATGCCCTGTACATCTTTTGAAGCAGGCGCAGGTATTAAATTACGAAGCCAGCATGGGCGCATATTATAACGGCCACCTAATGCATCAGACGGGTAAAGATAAAAATAAGCTGTTCGGTCATCTTGCTCCACCACAGCCGTGATCGTGCCGCGGTTATTGGGTTGCTCTAATAAAACTACAGGTGCATTCGACATAAATAATGGTCTGTTTCTGGCGCCTAAACTACCAAAAAAACATTTATATGTTTAATAATTTAGCGTTAAGCAAAGCAATATACCCTTTACCAGGCAGATAGCATTCCCTACTATTTTTTTATATTTTGTGCCTAAATAATCAGAACTACATGAAAAATTCCACCTTATCTTTTCTGCTGTTGCTCCTTTGCAGTTTATCCGTATTTGCAGGAGAAAAGCCGCCGGCAAGGGAGTATTATCAGATCAGGATCTACCATCTCAAAACAGATGCACAGGTACAAGTGGTAGAAAACTACCTCAGCCAGGCTTTCCTGCCTGCATTGCACCGCGCAGGTATTAAACAGGTAGGTGTGTTTAAACCCATTACACAGGACACGGCCGATCTGCGGATCTATGTACTGATACCCTTTAAAACGCTGACCCGGTTTGAGGAGTTGCCAGCCCTGCTGGAAAAAGACGCTGCCCATGCCAGTGCCGGAAAGGATTACCTGGATGCAGCCTATAACAATAAGCCTTATGCACGTATAGAAGACATCCTGCTGAAGGCGTTTAAAGATATGCCGGTACTGACTCCCTCAACAGTAACAGGCCCTAAAAGCGAACGTGTATATGAATTGCGCAGCTATGAAAGCCCTACGGAGAAATATGCGGTGAATAAAATAAAAATGTTCAATGAAGGAAACGAGTTCGGCATTTTCCGTAAGCTCAACTTCAACACCGTATTTTGCGGGGAAGTACTGGCAGGCAGCAAAATGCCCAATCTCATGTACATGACCACCTTTAAAGATAAGGCAGACAGGGATGCCCATTGGAAAGCGTTTTCAGCTGACCCCGATTGGAAAACCCTCTCCGCCATTGAATCCTATAAGAATAACGTATCTAAGAACGAACAATTCTTTCTGCGTCCAACGGAGTATTCTGACCTGTAATGCTTATTTTGCCCATTCATTTTAACCTGTTTATACTATTACCATGAAACAAAAACCGTCTATTGCGTTTGTTGCAGCTTCCTGGGTTGCTTTATTTACAGGCATGCTGGGCTTTATTATCGGGTTATGGAATGCCACTATGCAGTTGAATGAAAAAGGGTATTACTTCACCATCCTGATGTATGGCCTCTTTGCAGCTGTTTCAGTACAGAAATGTGTGCGGGACAGGCTGGAAGGGATCCCCGTAACAGATATCTATTATGGTATCAGCTGGACCTCTATGTTACTGACGCTGATCCTGCTGGTCGTAGGTTTATGGAACGCTACCCTGCTGCCCAGTGAAAAAGGATTTTATGCATTTGCCTTCCTGCTGAGCGTTTTTGGTGCCATTGCCGTACAAAAGAATACCCGCGATGCGCAGGCTGCCGGAAAAGAACCCGAAAACATCAAAGAAGAAAAATAATATTCCTGTAAAAAGACAAAAAAGACTGTTCCCGGACAGTCTTTTTTTGTTAATATTATATTACTTTGGGGTAAAATACGTATAGCATTATTTGGGTAAATGGATAGTTTTACCTGTAATAATACAGTGAACAATAATAGATTGGCGCCACGTTTTCAGACTACTCATTAGAAGCCTATTAAACCAAGATCCACATATGCAGCAGGACCCGCAGCGTGAAGACATGGACCCCCTGGACACAGCGCAGATATTTCATAAATATTATGTAGCGCTGGTAGGGTATGCCTGTAAGTTTGTAGAGCTGCAAACCGCAGAAGACCTTGTGCAGGATGTATTTATCCAAACGTATGATAAGATACCGGAGAACGCCCGCAGCTACCTGTTCCGTAGTGTCCATAATAAATGCCAGGACTATTTCAAACACCAGGAAGTTCACCGCAGATATGTGAATGAGGCCAGGATACTCCAGGACGAGTTAACGTACTTCCACCCTGATACCGGCAATAAAAGCCTGTTGGAAGAAGAAAGTAATGTTTGGAATGCCATAGAACAATTACCCCCTAAATGCCGGGAAATCGTTAAACTCCGCTACCAGGAAGGGCTCAAGACAATTGAAATCTCCGATGCCATGGGAATCTCCTCCCGTACTGTGGAAACACAGTTATATAAAGGTATCAAGCAACTCCGCAGTATGATCAAAAAGCTCAATTACCTGCTTAGTATCCTGTTTTAAATTTTTTTTGAATTCCCGTACGTAGAAAACAATCACTGATCGTCTATATATTGAAATGATGCAAGAAATAGATTATAACCTCCTGGTAAATGTAATTGATGGCAATGCCACACCGGAAGAAATGACCCTGGTTGAAACCTGGTTATCAGCTTCCGAAGAAAACAGGGAACTCTATTTCAGGGTCAAGGACATCCTTGATCAGCAAAAGGCAGATACATTGAATATTGATCCTGCAGCCGCTTGGGAAGATGTAACACGCCAACTGAAAGAGCGCACCAGGGTAAAACGGATGAAATGGCTCAAATACGCAGCCATGGTTGCCGTATTGATCCTGGCTGGTGGGCTTATCACTTATTTTAATTCCGGCCGCCCTGCTACGCCTGAAATGCAGCTGGTGCAAACAACTACCCTGCAATCAAAGATTTTGCCTGATGGTACCAAAGTATGGCTGAAAGCCGGGGGAACTTTATCTTATCGTTCCTCTTTCGGTAAAGGAGACAGGGATATCTGGGTAACAGGTACTGCATTCTTTGATGTGGCAAAAGAAGAAACGCCTTTTAATATACATGCCGCCAATATGGAAATTGCCGTACTCGGTACTTCCTTTACCATACATGAAAAAGCCATTATCGTAAACAGCGGTAAAGTGAAAACAACCGCGCAAGGCCAGGAAATGCTGGTGCTGCCTAATGAAAGGGTACAGATAACTACAGCCGGTTTACAGAAAGATAAAGTGAACGCACAAATATATGGCGCCTGGAAAGATGGAGACTATCAGTTTGACAATACAACCATTGATGAGTTAAAAGACATGATTAATAGCAATTATGGACTAGAAGTAACCGTGATAACTCCTTCCGCATTTGAAGGAAGCGCTATCAGCGGATATATGAAGATCGCAGATGAAGCCTCTTTAGTAAAGATACTGTCAGCTATGTTAAATGCCAGTATTATAAGGAAGGGAGATATATTAACTATTCAACCAAAGTAACCGAACGAAAACCGGAATTCATTTCTTTATAGTTCCTCAAACCTAACCAAAATTTAAACGTTATGAAATTTGGATCTCTAAGGCTATGCCTGAGAGTGGCCGGCCTGTGCCTATTCATGCAGGTAGCCATTGCCGATCTGCAGGCCCAGCAATCATTTGCCAGTACAGTGCCTGGGGTGTTCCAGGACACCCGCAAAACAGGGCGGATGATCCCGCTAAAGAGCGTACTGGAAACAGTATATCGCAAATACAAACTGAGGATCGTACACAATGAGAAATACACTAAAGATGTGTTATTACCCGAGCAGGTATTGCAGGAGGATAATGAAAAGGTCATTGCATCTATCCAGGTTGCCCTCAAACCTTATCACCTCGTTGTGAACAAGATCAGTGATCAGCAATATATCATAGCACCGGATACCGAAAAAAAACCAACAGTAGAAGTAATAAAGAATGAATTGGTTAAAATGAAGGTATCTGGTACCGTCAGGGATAAGATAGGCGGTATCATTATCGGCGTGAGTATCAGGGTACCCGGCACCCAGACGGGAACTACCACTAACGCGGAGGGCTTCTACAGTATTGATGTAGAGCCCACAGATACGCTTGAGTTTTCATTTATTGGTTATGAATCCCAGCGTATCAGTGTGCGGAACCGGATGGACCTGAATGTAATACTGGAACCTAAAGAAGGTGGTTTGAATGAAGTAGTGGTAGTAGGTTTTGGTATACAAAAGAAAGTAAGCCTGGTAGGTGCACAGTCCACCATCAGGCCTTCTGAACTGAAATTACCTGCCCGTAGTTTAACTAACGCACTCGGAGGCCGCCTTGCCGGAATAGTTTCCGTACAGAAAAGCGGTGAGCCCGGATATGACGGAGCAGATATTTATATCCGCGGTATTTCCACTTACAGTTCCAGTCCGCAAGGCCCCCTGGTTATTGTGGATGGCGTTCCCGGCCGTAGTATCACAGATATCGATCCGGAGGATATTGAAACATTCACCATCCTCAAAGATGCTTCTGCTACTGCCGTATATGGTACCCGTGGTGCTAACGGTGTAATTATCGTTAATACAAAAGCAGGTAAGATAGGCAAGCCCAATATCAATGTTGAACTGAACCAGGCCATCACCCGTTTCACACAATTACCTAAGTTTGTGAACGCTCCTGAATTTATGCGCATGTACAATGAAGGCCTGCAGATGCGGGGCCGCACACCATTGTATACAGAAGAAAGGATCAAGAAACATGAAACAGGAGAAGATCCCGATCTGTATCCCAACGTGAACTGGTTTGATGTACTGTTCAACAAATGGGCCACTAACAGAAAAGCATTATTGAACGTAAGAGGCGGATCTGAATTTGCCACTTATTACATTGGTGCAGGTTACTACTCTGAAACAGGCATGCTGAAAAGAGATAAGATCCAGTCCTATAATTCTTCCATCAAACTGGACCGTTTTAATTTCACCACAAACGTAGATGTCAATGTAACTAAAACTACTAAAATCGAATTAGGTGTAAACGGGTTTATCATCAATAGTAACTATCCCGGTATCGGCACCAATACCCTCTTCAACCTTGCCGCACAGGTACCGCCACATATGATCCCTCCCCGGTATTCAAATGGCTTATGGCCGAAGATACCTAACGGTGGTTTCTACAGTCCATATCGTGATATGACGCAAAGCGGTTATGCAACAGAGTACCGTAACACCGTTCGTTCCAATATCCGTTTAAAACAGAACCTGGATTTCCTGGTGAAAGGGCTCAGCTTCACTACCATGTTTGCCTTCGATAGCTATAGCTGGAATAACCTGAACAGGAAAAGAAATGTACAGACCTATTTCGCAGAAGGCAGGAGCCCGGATTCTTCCCTCAAAATGATGCTCGTGGAACCAGGTTCCAACGTGTTGGGATATGAAGGTTCAAGAGGTGGTAACAGGAATTTCTATACAGAAACAGCACTTAATTATGCCAATAATTTTGGTAAACATGAAGTATCCGCATTAGCATTGTTCAACCAGTCTGATTATATCAACGGGGATGCTACTGACCTGGTAGCATCTATCCCTTTCCGGATCAGGGGTTTTAGCGGAAGGGTTACCTATGGTTATAGCAACCGTTACTTTATAGAAGGAAACTTCGGGTATAATGGTGCGGAGAACTTTACGCCTAAAAAACGTTTCGGTTTCTTCCCCTCTTTCGGTGCAGGCTGGGTAGCGTCTAACGAAGCATTTTTCGAACCATTTAAAAACACCATCTCTTACCTGAAATTCCGTTACACATATGGATTAACAGGTAACAGTAACACCGGTAACCGTTTCCTGTTCCTGACAAGGATCAACACAGCAGGTGGATTTACATTCGGCATACCTGGCAGCCAGGTATCTTATAATGGATATGAAGAAGGGCTGGCAGGATCTGATGTAAGCTGGGAAACAGGCAAACGTCAGAACCTGGGTATTGAAATAAAAGTATTGCGGAACAGGTTATCACTCATTGTTGACCTGTTTAAAGAACACCGCACCGGCATCCTTACCCGCCAGCTGGATGTGCCATATTCTTCCGGTTATACTGCAGCTAACCTGCCTTACGGTAACGTAGGTATTACTTCCAATAAAGGAATAGATCTTACACTCGAATATAATCATGAATTCAACAAAGATTACCGGATCAATTTCCGTGGTAATTTCAACGTCAACAAAAACCTGGCGATAGCAGACGGGTTGCCACCATGGCAGTATCCCTGGCTGAACCGTACAGGGCATCCCATCAGTCAGCGTTTCGGATATGTGGCACTCGGGCTGTTTGCTGATTCGGCAGAGATCCTGCGGTCCCCCAGACAGGCAGGAGATATTCGCCCGGGAGATATCAAATACCAGGACCTCAACGGCGATGGCCAGATCAACAGCTTTGATACAAAAGCGATCGGCTATGGAGAAGTACCACGTATCTTATATGGTCTCAACCTGAGTGCTGGCGTTAAACGTTTTGACCTCTTCATGTTCTGGCAGGGTGCCGCACTCGTAGATTTCATGTATGCTTCCGGGCATAGCACCAACCCATTCTATGAAGGCCCCACCATTGGTAACCTGTACACGCAGGCGCTTGACAGATGGACACCGGATAATCCAAATCCCCGTCCATTCTACCCGCGCATGTCTACCCGCCAGGATATTACCACCAACTATTATGAAAGCACCTGGTGGATAAAGAGAGCTGATTATATCCGTCTCAAGGAAGTGATGATCGGATACAACTTCGGCGTAAAAAGTCTGCAACGTTTCGGCGTGAAGAACTTAAGGGCATACCTGCAGGCCACTAACCTGGTCACTTTCTCTCCATGGAAAATATGGGACCCTGAATTAACGGAAGGCAGAGGTTACCGCTATCCGCAGCTCTCCGCTTTCAATTTTGGAATTCGTGTAAACTTCCTTTAAAACTGCGTACAATGATCTACAAAAATAAAATCGCGATACTCATGGTGAGCCTGCTATTAATGGCAGGTTGCAGAAAGGGCTTCCTGGATACGGTGCCGGACAATATCACCACCATGAAAGATATTTTCACCAATAGAAGCATGACCGAACAATGGCTGGCCCGTTGCTATAACTCTATGCCGGATATGTGGGATCAACCTTATGCCAATGGCTGGAGCGGGCAATGTGATGAAGCGGATTACGCATGGGTACAACCCGGCATGAACTCTGGTGCCATTACACCGGATAATGCCAGTCCTAATAACTGGAATCCATACTACCAGACCATTCGCCTCTGTGGTATCTTCCTCCAGAATGCAGATCAGAACAAGGAGATACAGGAACAACCTAATGGTGTGCAGTTGTTGAAACAGTATAAAGCAGAAGCCCGGTTCTTAAGAGCCTACTATTACTGGCTGATGATGAAACAATATGGCCCGGTAGTATTAATGGGGGAGGAGCCGGCAGAAGCCAATGCAAATTTTCAGATCCCAAGAAGCACCTGGGATGAATGTGTGGCTTATGTACTGGCAGAAATGGACAAAGCCAATGAAGATGTACCGGTACAACATATGAATCCCGGTAACCCTTCAGAAGTGGATAATACACAAACCGGCCGTATCAACAAAGCCGTGATCGCCGCCGTGAAATCACAGATCCTGTTATTCCATGCCAGCCCATTATTTAATGGTAACACTGCTTTGGCCAGTTTCAAAAACCCGGATGGCGCCGCGCTGTTTAATCAAACGTATGATAAGGAACGTTGGAAAGCTGCTGCAGATGCGGCCTTGGCAGTGATCCAGATCAACCGTTTCCAGCTGTTTAAAGTAACAGATCCCAATCCCTTCATGGCAGGATTCCTTTCTTACCGTAATCTCTTCTTTGATGGTTACTCTAAAGAAGGTGTCTGGATCAGGTCCAATACCGCAAACGGGCAATGGGAACGCCACTGCGCTCCCCGTGCTTCCAATGGAAATGCATGGAATGGCATTGCCGTTCCGCAGGAGAGTGTGGATGTTTACCGTATGGCAGATGGGAAGGCAATTACAGACCCCACCAGCACTTATACTGAAACCGGTTATACCACCACAGGTAACATTCACTATGTTGCAGGTACCAACAATATGTATGTTGGCCGCGAACCAAGGTTCTATGTGAGTGTGACCTTTAATGGCGCTACCATTCCCGTGATAGCAACCTCCGGCCAAACAAGGGTGGAGTTCTATTTCACTGGCAACAGTGGTAAACAGGGTTCAGCAAGAGACTGGCCCAGCACAGGTTATACCGCCAGAAAGAACATTCACCCCAATACAGATTTCAGGAATAATAAATCCACCGCACGCCCTGCCATGATGATCCGCCTGGCAGAGATCTATCTGAACTATGCAGAAGCAATGAATGAATACAATCCTGCTGATCCCAATATCCTTATTTACCTCAACCTCGTGCGTGAGCGTTCCGGCCTTCCTGCATTAACAGGAGGTACGCAGGAAGAAATGAGGAAACACATCCGTCAGGAAAGGCAGATTGAACTCATGTTTGAAGGGCATCGTTACTGGGATGTCCGCCGCTGGAAAGTAACAGATGATGCAGCCTCTCATCAGGGCGGCCAGTTTTATGGCATGAACATAGAAGGAGGAACTTCCCTCTCAGATCCTGCGTTCCATAAAAGAACCGTAGTGTTCACCAGGGCTGCCTGGAATCCTAAATATTATTTCTACCCCATCCCTCAAAGTGAGATCGACCGGAATAAAAAGCTGGTCCAATTTCCCGGTTACTAATGTTGAAACCCTGCTTAATGAAGCCGTCCTGATTTATCAGGACGGCTTTTTTATGCCGCCAAGTAACGGATGGGAATTATTTGTTTGTCTACCCTTATAATACGTTATGAACCCTTAAGCTTTAACTCATGGCTGTACTGGCGGTTGACCTTGGAGGAACAAAATTGGCACTGGCTGTTTTTTCTGATGATGGCGAAGTGCTGCATAGAACTGCATATCCCCTGGATAAACGTGTGGGCAAAGCTGTGGGAGCACTGATCACAGATGCGGTGCAGCGGATACCCATACAAGTGAATGCAATAGGCATTGCCATTCCCGGTATCTGCAGGCATCAGAGCGGTACCGTATGGGCTCCCAATATTCCCGGCTGGGAAGATTATCCTTTACTGGCGGAAATAAAAGCTATTGCAGGAGATACACCTGTTTTCATTGAAAGCGATCGTTCCTGTTATATACTGGGAGAGATCTGGCAGGGCAATGCACAGGGCTGCAAAGATGCTATATTCCTGGCAGTAGGAACAGGGATAGGTGCGGGGATCCTTATTAACGGGGAAGTATTACAGGGCGCAAAAGGAATTGCCGGGGCTATCGGCTGGATGGCACTGGACCGGCCCTTTCAGAATAGCTATGTGAACTGTGGCTGTTTTGAGAGTATGGCTTCCGGAGAAGGCATTGTTAAAGTTGCGCTTCAGCTCATCCTGAAAGATCCTGCCTATAATGGAATACTTCGCAAGGATGCATTAAGTGCGCAGGATGTGTTTGCAGCCTACCGGAAAAATGATCATATCGCTGTGGAAGTTATCCTGCAAAGTATATCGCTGTGGGCCATGGCTACAGCTAACCTGGTAAGCTTGTTCAACCCGGAGAAGATAATCTTTGGTGGCGGTGTATTTGGCCCGGCAGCAGAATTCCTGCCTGTGATTGCAGCTGAAGCAACAAGGTGGGCACAGCCTATCAGCATGAAGCAGGTAAGGCTGGAAGTCTCGGGATTGGGGAATGATGCGGGATTATATGGAGCAGCGTATAGCGCATTGCATGTTTAATTTGTTAGAAAAGTATGTACAATAAACACCTCGTATTCTGGTCAGCCTGTTTGGGATTGTTGTTATTCGGCGTAACGCTGATCACATTAGGAACCGTAGTGCTGGACCTCCGGTTGAAATTTGGACTGGATGGCATTGAAGCAGGAACACTTTTTTCTATCATGCCCATTGGTATCCTTACCGGTTCATTATTGTTTGGCCCGATCAGTGACAGGTATGGTTATAAGCTGATGTTGATATTGGCCTGTATTGGGCTGTGTGCAGGTTTTCAAGGTATCGCACACGCCTCCGGAATTGACCTGCTAAAAGGCTGCATCTTTATTTTCGGATTATCAGGCGGAGTGATCAATGGTGCTACCAATGCCGTGGTGGCGGATATCAGTACACGCGGAAAAGGCGCTTCGCTGAGCCTCTTGGGTGTATCGTTTGGTATTGGTGCATTAGGAATGCCGCAGGTACTGGGTGCTTTAAAAGATCACTATGCATGGAATGAAATAGTTTCCGCAATAGGATGGCTTACACTGGCGATGGCACTCATGTATACCTGCATCACTTTCCCGCCTGCCAAACAACAAAAGGGTTTTCCTTTAGCGAATAGTGGAAAGATGTTTGCCGATCTCACCCTGGTACTGATCGGTTTCTTTCTGTTCTGCCAGAGCAGCTTTGAAGCCATCATTAATAACTGGACCACTACCTACTTAACCGCCGGGGATCATATGGAGCAAAGCAGCGCTTTATATGCACTTTCTCTCTACGTAGCCGGAATGACTGTTATGCGTTTGCTTACCGGTAGTATTTTCCGTACCGTTTCCCCGCAGCATATGTTACTCATTTCATTACTGCTCATGCCCGTGGGGATCCTGCTGTTACGTTCAGGTACCACCTTCCCGGTATCCGCAGCAGGACTGATACTATTGGGAGCAGGGCTGGCAGGGGGATTTCCTATTATGCTCGGTTTTGTGGGAGAGCGTTATAGCACACAGTCCGCTACCGCTTTCAGTTTTGTGCTGGTTATTGCCCTAACCGGTAATATGCTGGTGAATTACATGATGGGATTGGTAGTGCAGCATTATGGCGTGCAGCATCTGATAACGGTGGCATTCGCTGAATGGCTGGTGATGATGCTTATCTGCAGCAGTATTGTACGGAGATTAAAATAAAAACATCAACATATGCTTGCAAAAAAATGGCTCACCAATGCCCGGGAAGTAATGACCCGGATAGAAGAAACGCAGATGGACAATATCCGTAAAGCTGCGGAAACAATGGCGGATAGCATCGCATGCGGCCGTTGGGTACATACTTTCGGTTGCGGGCATGCCACCATTCCCATTGAAGAAATGTATCCCCGCATTGGTGGATTTGTTGGTTTTCATCCCATGATAGAACTGCCGCTCACTTTCTTTACCCGTATCACTGGAGAAATGGGGGTACATCAGTTTGTATTCCTGGAAAGGGTAGAAGGATATGGCATTGAGATCATGAAAGGTTACAACTTTGATACAAGGGATACCATGTGGTTATTCTCCCATTCCGGTATTAATAATGTAAACATAGATATAGCGCTGGATGCTAAGAAACGAGGCATGAAAGTGATTGCCTTTGGTTCTGCTGCAGAAGCGAAGGGTAAACAGACCCGCCATTCCAGCGGCAAAACAATCTTTGATGTGGCGGATATTGTGGTAGATTCCTGCGCACCGATAGGAGATGCCTCCGTAACCTTAAAAGGGCACCAGGATAAAATAGGGCCTGTTTCCACCATGGCATTTATAACCTGTGTTTGGATGACGGTATGCACTGTTGCGGAAATACTGGCAGAGAGGGGAATTAAACTGCATATTCATCCCTCCCATAATGTACCGGGAGATAGTACAGCGAAGGAAAGATTGGAAGATGCCCTGGCTACTTACAAAGAAAGGATCGCTGGTGTGTAATACAAATCAAAGGCCCGTAATAAAAACGGGCCTTTTTTATAACATTAAAATAGCAATCAGGGATTAACAAGTTGGTTCCTTAGGGTTTACCTTCTCGCGTATTCCTTCAGGTAAGTAATCACCAAAGAATTTAGAACGGAATTGTTGAGTACCTTCTTTCTTCTTTTTAATATCTTTATCTGCCGGCTTTAAGGCAGGCGGAGCTTTCTTGGTGCGGGGGCGATCTGTATGAGTTGAAAGCCTGGTTTCCACCAAGGCAAATACTTTCTTTTTTTCAGTCATCTTTTCCTGTGGCAGTTCTGTCCATTTTTCCTTCAGGTACAGGCTGCTTTGTGCAGGTTTCTCAGATTTTTTGATGACGGGTTTTTTAAACAGAACAGTATCCGTAGTGGTATACTTCTTCTTTTTAAGAATGGGTTTGCTGAATCCTGCCGTATCTTTTACGTATTTATCCCTGGATTTAGGTTTGATGAACCGTACCGTATCCGTTAGATATTTATCCTTTTTATCCTTGAATTTAGGTTTAGCAAATTGTACTGTATCGGTAGTTGTCCGGTATTTATCCCTGGATTTAAGTTTAGAGAACCGTACCGTATCGGCAGTTGTTAAATATTTATCCTTCAACACAGGTTTAGAGAACCGTACTGTATCGGCAGTTGTTACATATTTATCCTTCAATACAGGTTTAGAGAACCGTACAGTATCTGTGGATGAAAGCTTTTTCCTGGGAGCTGGTTTAGAAACCCATTTATCTTTTTTAATCCTGTAAGTATCAGCTACCTGTGCAGGAGCATAATAAACCGCCAGCGATTCTGCTGAATGCGGACTAACCGGCGCAGGTTTTTCAGGTTCTTTCTCCGGCATGAAGCTAAAGGCGGTTATAGCGATCAGGCCAAAGATCAGTGAAATTCTTTCCATGATAGTTAACTTTTTGTTTTCGCGTGTAAGCATACGTTTCACACGTTGTAATAAATGTTCCTGTGTGCTACCAAGTCTTAACTGCAGAGAAGTTCCTGAAACAGCCTGCTCTTCAAATGCAACAAGCGCATGCAGATAGGTAGCCTTGTGTGGGGTATGCGCCACTACAATATCATCGCAACATGCTTCCCGTTCTTCACGCAGGCGCGCAGAGATCCAGAGGAATGCAGGATTGAAGAAGAAGATCGTTTCCGTGAAGCTGTGCAGTATGTTCACGAGGTAATCTTTCCTGCGGATATGAGCCAGTTCATGCAGCAGGATGGTTTCTACCTGGTCTGCAGGTAATTGTGTTAACAGCCCGAGGGGAAGGAAGATAACAGGTTTAAAGAATCCAATAGTAACAGGCGTTTTAACGATACCGGATTCTAATAAACGAATTGCTTTTTGAATACCCAATGAATGAGATAGTCTTATCAATGTTTCCTCCCAATGTGCCGGAGCCGGTTGGATATTGATCCTTCTGATCCGGTGTATATAATAAAAGCCACTCAGCAACCTGATACATTTTACCAGGAAAATAAGGGCCCATACCATCATGAACCAGGGAGCGTGCTGGTTCATATATTGAATGATCAACTGCCCGGGGTGTTGTGGTAATACAGCAGTTGCGGCGTCTATATCATTACCAGGAATATTTGCAATGGCGGCTGCAGTATCACCCAGTTCAGTATAGAAAGTAATGCCGGATGTAAGCAGGCTTAAGAGTAAAAGGAAGCCCAGCAGGTTATAACGTGTACGGGCAGAAGAGTGACGTGTGCCCCAAAGTATGATCCCTGCAAGCGCAGCAGCAATCATGCCTTGCCAGATGGAATGGAGGAAGGTACGGCAGATAGCCTGTAATGTTTCATTCGTCAGGAACATAAAGCATTAGTTTAAGACATGATCACTTGTCCATTTTCTTCAGCAACTCCCGGATAGCATCCAGTTCTTTTTTAGAAGTTTTCTTATTACCCAGTAATTGCATCATCAGGCTGCTGGCAGACCCATTGTACATCGTATCCACAAACCTGTCCAGCAAATGGCCTTTGGTGGATTGTTCCTCCACAGCTGCACTGTAAACATGTTTCATCTGGCTTTCATCCCTGCTGAGCAATTCCTTTTCCACCATGATCTGCATGAGCTTAAGGGTAGAAGTATACTGCACTTCCCGCTTTTGTTCATTCAGGATATCATTTACAGCCCTTACCGTAGAGGGGCCATGCTGCCATAATACCTGCAGGATCTCCAGCTCGGATTTTGTTGGTTCCGGGTTGTTTTCGTTTTTGTTCGTCTTCATACTTTAAAGGTAGGAAATATTTCGTACGAAACAAATATTACCTTACTTTTAGCTGAAAAATTTGCGTCATGAAAAGAATCCACATCCTGCTTTCATTACATTTAGTATTGATCTTCAATTCCTTAAAAGCCCAGGAGATCAAACACCGTTTAGACTCCTTTTTAACCGTAGCAGCCAATAACGACTATTTCAACGGCTGTGTAATGGTGAGTGAAAAAGGAAAGATTATTTATAGTTATGCCGCAGGTTATGCAGATGAAGAGCGAAAGATCCCCAATTCCACCACTTCCTGCTTCAACCTGGCATCTGTTACCAAACCCCTGACAGCCGTAGCCGTATTACAACAGGTACAGCGTGGAAAATGCAAACTGGCAGACCCGGTAATGAAATATCTTCCGGACTTTCCTTATCCCGCCATCACCATTCGTCATTTACTTTCACATACAGGAGGTTTGCCGCAGCTGGAGCGGTTCATGGACAGCATTATTGGAAAGAACAAAGGCAGGGTATTCACGAATACAGATGTATATGGATACCTGCTTGCACTGAAAGGACAAACAAAATTCCCTGCCGGAGACAAATGGGATTACAGTAACATGGGATACATTACCCTGGCATTAATGGTGGAAAAACTGAGCGGATTATCTTTCGGAGAATACATGAAAAAGAATGTATTCCTTCCTGCCGGTATGAAATCCTCATTTGTAGGAAATAAAGAAGCGGAGAATTGCGTAGTGAGGTATATTGTTCCCAACATGTATGATACTGCATACGTATCCATCTCCTCATTAAACAAAGTTCAATTATTTGAGTACGAGAGCCTGCGAGGAACGCAGGGAAGCGGAAATATCTTCAGTACCCTGGAAGACATGCTGCGTTTTGATAATGCCCTCAGTGCCGGAAAAATATTGGATACCGCATTACTGCGCGTAGCGCAAACACCTATACAGATGAACGATGGCAAAAGCCGTTCGTACGGATTTGGATGGAACATTGTATATAATCAGTTTGGTGATACAATTGTATATCACGATGGTCATGTGTCCGGGATAGTGACGATGATGATGAAAACTAAAAGAAAAGACCAGACGATTTTCTTCTATGATAACCATTCTTCAGAAGCCTTCTTTCAAAAGATTAATAGTATCTATCATTACCTGAATGGAAGAGGAGGGAAGCCATTCCGGCTTACCAAATCCCTGGTGAAGGTCTATGCCCGTGCCCTCGTGGAAAAAGGTTCGGATCATGCTGCCGTTATTTTTAATAACCTGAAAAGTGATACAGCGAATTATTATATAGATGAGTTTGAAATGAATAACCTGGGTTATAACCTGCTCTATAATGCCAAATTTGAAGGTCGTTACCAACTGGCCTGTGAAGTGCTTAAGTTGAATACGATGTTATATCCTAAAAGTTCCAATACATACGATAGTTATGGCCTCGCACTAAGATTAGCCAACAAGAAAGAAGAAGCCATCCTGATGTACCAGAAATCACTGCTGATGAACCCGAACAATGAACAGGGAAGAAAAGCCCTGGCAAAGCTAATGGCCAAATAACTATTTGTACAGGTGCTGATCCTTCAGGTAATCAATACCATTATCTTTTAGATACCTGATACCCCACTGGCTGAGGAATTCTGTAACAGGTGAAAGGGATTGCCCCAGTGGGGTAAGGGTATACTCCACTCTGTAGGGTTTGGCAGACAACACCTGTTTTACGATGAGCTGATCTTTCTCCAGGTCCTTCAGTTGCTGTGTGAGCATTTTCTCGGAGATGCCGGGCATCTGTTCCCGCAGATTACTGAAGCTGCTCTGGTGAAAGCGATGGAGGTGACCAAGGATCAATACTTTCCATTTCCCGTTGATGAAGGAAAGGGATACATCTATTGGGCAGGTGAATGTTTTTTCGTGTAAGGTGATCATATGGAAGCGGGCTTACCTTTTGGTAAGCTATTTTTTGAAAAAGTGAATTCCTGTAACATTGCTTTCACAAATTTACACAAAATGAAAATGATCACCCTGTGGTGCGTGTTACTCTTCGGAAGTAGCAGTTTGCCTCCTAAAGACAATTACGTAGTTGAAATCATCCGCTACAAGATCCCTGCAGACCAGCAGAAGAATTTCGAAGCAGCTTATACAGAAGGAGGGAAGTCCCTGAAGGCATCTCCTTATTGTCTTCATTATGAAGTGATCCACGGAATAGAAGAACCGGAGAAGTACATCGTAAGGATCCACTGGACGTCCAAAGAAGACCATGAGAAACTTTTCCGGCAAAGCGCAGCGTTCAGGAGCTTTTTTAAGGAGGTAAGGCCTTTTTTCGATAATATTGAGGAAATGAAACATTACGATCAAACTTCCATTTCCTGGTCTAAGTGATTATTGCATGAAAGAGATACCAAGTCTTTATACCTGGGCAGGCGGGCAACCTGCTCTTGAAAAGCTTACCGCTGTTTTTTACGCCAAAGTGCTGAAGGATGAACTCCTGGAACCTGTATTTCGCCATATGAGCCCGGAGCACAGCAAACATGTGGCCCATTTTATTGGCCAGGTGTTTGGCGGCCCGCCGGTTTATACCGGGGAAGATGAAGGCAGCCATGCCAGGATGGTACAGCATCACATCGGAAAATCCCTCACAGAAACCCAGCGCCGCCGGTGGATCAGCCTCTTGCTGGACAGTGCGGACGAAATTGGCCTGGCCGATGACCCGGAATTCCGTTCTGCCCTGGTAGGATACCTGGAATGGGGGAGCCGCCTGGCGGTCATTAACTCCAATACAACAGAGAACCCGATTAACGAAAATGAGCCTATGCCCATGTGGGGCTGGGGGGAAACCGGAGGCCCATATCAGCCCTGATTCCGCTGAAACCTGCTACAGGAGGGGATGAAAATTTTTCTCCTGAACTTTTGACTTTTAAAGGTTTAGCCTGTATCTTTGCACTCCAAATTTGAAATATCAGTTTGGATATGGCGAGGTAGCTCAGGTGGTTAGAGCGTTGGATTCATAACCCAAAGGTCTCGGGTTCAACTCCCGATCTCGCTACACAGAAAACGGCTTTGAAGTATGCTTCGAAGCCGTTTTGTATTTGTAAATTAAATTATTTCTTAGGTCAATATATCTTTTCTTGTTGTATGAAGATGAACCACTTTATATTGATCTGCTCCCACGGCCTTTATATCTACCTGACCTCTTGTTAACTCATATCTGATTAAAGCTACTTTACCCTTACTTTCTACATCATATTGCCAGATGAATATTGGTGCTGTTATAACAATTTTATGCTTCACTTTACAAGTTACCTTTGCAATAGCTGTAGTTCCATTGACATAGATTTTCCCTCCATTGATCTGTGACATAAATTGATCTTCAAATATATGTTCTCCCACAGGAAGCCCCGTTTCAGTAGAATCTGTATAGCCCATATAAAATCCTGTTTTTTCGGTGCTTTCAATAATCGTCATGGGAACATCATACTTTTTCGTAACGAAATTATTAATTAATCTACTTCCGAATTCTTTGAAATCAAGGAGATTTCCCCCTTCCGCAACTAAGGAGGATACATCAGGTTCAAACTTAATCAAGCTTCCAGATTCATCCAGAAATCCAAATTCGGCTTGAGCTGTTTCGGTACTAAAACTGTTAGAAAAACCTATGAAAGGGAATTTATCTAGCTCTTTTGTTGCTATTAATAATTTTATTCGAGAATCGCGTTTTGCCTGAGCTTCTGCATATGTAGAAAATCCCTTCGCAATAAAGTATCCATTTTGGGCATTTACGCACTGTATTTTTTCTGAGAACACTATTATCTCATTTTTGTTGACGTTTTCTTCCCAGTTTTTGCATTCGAAAATATAAATAAAGGGGGAGCCTAAGCCGAAATCAATTTCAACGTACAGATCTATTTCATGTTTCACTCCATCAACAATAATTATTTTTTTTCTTTGAATGCGAATGTTTTGAGTCCGTAACCCTGGATTCTGAGCGATTAAGAATTTTTCTACCGCTTCAACCGCATCTTCTAGTTCGTCACCTTTTTCAAGATTAGTAGTCATGGGAGGATAATTTATTATTATAGCTGCTTTTTAGAAAAGTGTTTTTGTGAGTTTATCAACGCCATTTATTAAATCATCGATTTGTTCTTTAGTTGGCTCTGTACCTGTATGGTGGTCGCATTTATTCCTGAGATCTCCGAGAAATTGGATAGTACGCCATTGCGGTACTTCTATTACATCATTCTGCTTTAAAAGGTCATTACAATTTGAAATTGTTGCGGTTCTAGTTAATGTAAGACAATGATTCTCGCAAACCTGTTTAAGGTGCTCTTCGAGCACAACACCAGCAATAGCGCCCGCAGCCCGAAAGAAATTCTTTTTTAATAACTCTTTCGCTACGTCTAATTCAGAATCAAATAAGTCTGCTTGAACTAATTGCTTAATGTCAAAAAGGGAGCTTTCGAACCTGACTTCTACGGATTTTAGAATATTTAATTGTTGCTCGAATTGAGGAATCGCCGCATCTTTACCTACTATTGTTTCTTTATTATAGCTAGAAGAGCCTCTAGTAACAATTACCCCTTGTAAGTAATCTTCAATAACATAATTGCCATATCCAAGATCCTTTCTTGTTTTTGGTTTCTCATATAGCTTTACAAAGTCAGCTAAACGGTCAGGAAGTAATAGTTTGATCAATGATTTTGCTTCCGAATACCACATCTGATATTTGTTGCTAAATACAGGGATTTTCTTTATTTCTTCTTGATAATTTGTTTTATGGATTACTTTCAACTGGTTTTCAATTTCTGAAGGAAAACATTCATACTTTATTGCGGTATCCAGCTTTCTACCATCTGAAATTAATTTTTTGAGGTCTTCTTTGAATTTCTCAAGGTTTGAAATTGTAGACATTAATGGAGGAGTTTGAATAAAATGATTTTATAACTCGTGTCTTACATGCTAAAGAGAGTGTAAATGTAGTAATAAATTTGTATCTGCCTTAATTGGCAATTTTTATTACTGTCAAAACGTTAGCTAGGCAGATTGCCAAAAGCCAGCAAATCTTGCATGAACCGGTTAGGTAATCCGCCCGATCTCGCTACGATAAAGGTTTTTGGACTTACATCTGAAAACCTTTTTTTATGTGACACAATGTCGCTTCCTTAGTTAATGAATGGAGTTGTGGACATTAAGCCTCCTCTTGCCAAGAAGTACTTAAATCTAATCCCAGGAAACGATGTTCTTGTAAGCCTCAAAAAATTCCGCATGTGTCATAGGGCAGAAGACTTGATTATTTCCACTCATTATTTATTCATCTTCAAAAGGTAATTTCACAGGTGTCAGAAGCCAGGATATTCCATCTTCAAGTTGCTTGACATGCCAAATTGTTATACCAGCTGTGAATTCTTCCGTTCTATCTCCATTGAACATAAAGGGAGGTATCCACATTAGTTCTATTTTCCCGTCTCCATCCCAACCGGCTTCTATGAACATTTCTGTTGCAATCCTGGTATAGTCCTCTGCGTTTGCTAAACAATCTTCAGGTGCGAGGGTAAAATTCAGGTTATCAATCCACTCATACATCAGAACCCTGAAAGTTCTTAATTTTTCTGATGGATATTTAATAATATTCTTTTTATCTCTTTGAAAATTCATATAGTATTTACATTCTTGTATCCTTCTTAGAATAGGTTTTTAAGCCAATGTTATATTAGATAGCTAAAAGATAACAAATCCTGCAATATTTGGTTAGATAAATCTCCCGATCTCGCTACAGAATGTTATACACAATTAAAAAAGTTGCTGAAAATGGCAACCTTTTTAATTTTTTATGAGTTCGCCTGTTGCCGCAGAGAATACATTCCCTTCAATGCTACACCGGCTTCAAACACTTTTCGCAGAAGTTTCTGTTCAGCAGCAAAAATTACAATTGACAAACGCGCTTCGATACAAAAAAAATAGTTTAAATTTCATCGACCAATCATTCAAAAAATTGGATTGGAAATTACATCGCTTTTGTGACGATTATTATTCACCTTTTATACAAATATAATGCTTGAATCTTTTTATGCTCAATGTGGCCCATTGCAAAGTAAGGCGGAAATCGATCCCCAAAGTCTGGCAGCGCTCAAATCCGTTCTGCCAGAGGAATTACATTCCCTGTTATCACAGGGTAAAGGCAGCTATATGAATGGGTATCTTTGGATCATCAATCCCGAGGAGTATAAAGACATAGCTGAGGAAATATACTCGCCTGTTGAACAACCTAGCATTTGCTTTGCCAGAGATGCTTTTGGAGGTCTGTTTGTTTGGGAAAATGGAAGTATAGTTTACCTTAATGTAAGGCATGGGCTTTCAACGGTTGTCGGTAGAAAGGTGAGCGTATTTTTTAATAATATACTTGTCGATTGGGACTATATTTCCGACCAGCTACATTTAGAAAACTATCAACCTGCCAAAGAAATGATCGGGGATCTGAATGCCGATGAGTGTTATGGATATGTTCCATTACTGAGCTTGGGTGGTTCTGAAAAACCGGAGAACCTTCAGAAAGTCAAATTGAGAGAGCACATTTCAATAATCGCACAAGCCGCAGGTAAGGTGTCCTGATTCCAGATGCTTATCGTATCAAAAAAGTAAAAGAGAAAAGTTAATTCTTCGGCACTGTCGCGGTCTTACTGCGAATTGCTCAGTCAGCAGTCTCATTCTCGCTACAAAAAAGCTTCACAGATACGAGGCTTTTTGCATTTGCAGCACATCATATCCGGGGAAGCCACATGCCAAGGATAGCCCCCATTGTACCCACTGCAATGCCAATCGTGATAACAAGAAGCAATAATGAAAATGCCAGTTTTTTATTGGCGGAGTTTGAGAATTTAGCGCTAAAATACAAAGCTACTACAGCCTGGGGAAGGATGTAAACAAACACTCCAAGGGCACTTAAAAAAGGCCCTGTGAATGTTTCAGGATCAAAACCAACAGGAGCGCTGTGAATGAGCATCCAAAGCATAAAAAACACCCGGAATAGCCATACGCCACTCATTGCTAATAACAGGTGTACAGCCCATTGATTATGCAACTTTATATTCCTTTGCATGGCATACTTGATTGCGAAAAATGCGGACACAATAATAATCAGCGCATTAATACTTATACTGATCGCACTAAATGGCCCGCCAATGGAGCCTCTTACCCAGGTAAGGTATAAGCCTGCAGCACTAATCAGGAACGCTGAAAAAATGTATATCCTGCCGCAGATCCTATGAATCCTGGGGGCTTTATTTCTGATCTTACTTACTAATTGTAAAGGTCCCAGAATAGTTATTACAGCGGCCAATGCAACGTGTATGCCAAAGATCAGGTTTCCGGTAACATCACCTTTAATGTAGAAATGCGGATTGGCGGTATTCCACTTTTCGAAATCACCAAGAGCAGCAGATCTGTAATACAGCATTAGTATATAGTATGCAAAGATCAATTGCCCTGAATAGGTTACCACAAACCAAAAACGGGTAACATTCCTGAAGAGGGGTATAGCTATAGTTTGGATTACTTGTTTCATGTGGCTGAAGTGGTTGATTAAAGATAGCTTCAGCCTCATGATTTTCTACTTAACAATTGTTAAGAAATGATCTCTCGCCTTATCCTGCTAAGACTTTCAGGTTTTATCCCGAGATAGGAGGCAATATATTTAAGGGGCACATTTTTTATTATAGCCGGTGAATCCTTCATAAGCTTTACATACCGCTGCTCGGCTGTAAGTGTGGCCAGATCATTCATCCGTTGCCTGTCTTCTTCCTGTATTTGCTGAAATAACCTGATCGTGTAATCTTTTTGTGTAATGCTGGTTTTTGAAGAACTGTCGGCATCTGCCTTAGTGATCCGAAGCAACTCACAATCAGTAATGCATTGAAGGTATTCATTGGAGATGCTCTGATTTACGAAAGGGAAATAGGAAGTAAAGAACCGGGGGCCATTATTTAAGTCAACGGTTACTTCTTCTCCTTTATCATTGATGTAAAACTTTCGCATGAAACCTGATACGATGAAATTATGATACACCGGAACCTTTCCGGCTACCTCTAACATAGTATCCCTGGCTACCCACAGTGGTTTAAAGGTATCGCGGCATTGAGCCCTGTCATGCTCTGGAATATCAATTATCAGGGAGATATATTTAAAAAGGGTATCAAAATAATGTTGCATCACCCGGGTTTACTATAAATATACGCATATCATGGATGAATTTGATAGAGCATCCTGCTGATGGTGATTTCCCGGATCCGGAATCATAAAAGGTTGTAAATCAGGTTGGATCTGTGGGGAGATGTTTATTGGTTGACCCCGCTCATGATCTTATTAACGATCAGCCAATTACCATCAATCCGGTGCAATGACAGGAAATCATGATACAGCATGTCATATGCTTTGACCTGTACCTCGGCAATAGCCACAGAGTTCACCACGCTAATGTTCAGAATATCCCCTTTGAATGGTTTGCCGGAATCCTTCGGGCTTTGCCGGTTTGCGACCAGGTCCAGCCATTCAGCCAATGTTTTGGCGTAAGGCTGTCCTTTAACATCGCCGAATAGCAAGGTGCCCGGATGAAAGATAAACTTCAGCTTATTCAAATCACCTTCATAACTTCCCATGAAATAGTATTCTTCCAATGCCTGCGCAATGGAGGTTTCATCTGTTTGATGCGTTGTCATCCTAATTGAGTATTTAGTAGGGCATGAAGGTAGGAAGGGTATAAAAAGAAATTGTGTGATGTAGATCACATCTTTTTTTGCGCATCACATCTCAGGAGTTATTCAGGCGGTAGAGCGTTTCTCTCGAAACACCCAAATAAGCAGCGATTAGTCGTTTAGGCACTATATTATACAATTCAGGGAACAAAGTTATAAGTTCTTCATACCGGTATTTCACATCGTTGTTCATGGTGCTTAATAATCTTTTCTGCGAAGCCACGTATTCACTGGTCATACGGTGGCGAAAGAAATGTTCTACATGGTGGATCTTTTTACAAGCTTCTTCCCGGCCTTTGTTGGACAGACATAGTACTTCCGTATCTGTAATGCAACCTATATTGATAGTCGCTCTTGAACCACCGTATAAGGCACTGTAATCAGATGCCCAATATCCAGGCATTGCAAACTGCAGCACAAACATTTTAAGGTTATCATTTATGTAGAAAGTCTTGATACAACCACGCAGTACAAAATATTCACAATCTATTCTATCGCCTGCGGTAATCATGTATTGTCCTTTTTTATGGGATTCGGTCGTGAAATAACCGAAGAATTCGTCAAATTCATCGTCTGAGAGTTTGACGGTTTTCGTTATATGTTCTTTCAGAAGTTGTTTTGGATCCATACGATAAAAAATGTTTTAGCCCGAATGAAAAATTATACCTGCAAAATCATAAATTACAAAAATAATGGCTTACATGAAACGTGGAAAAGCAGCAGACAAGTTGGTAAAAGCAATCAAATTTTGTATTAACCGGATAGATATTTCGCCTCATCTCACCAAAAGGTTTGTACTTAATTGGTAATCAATTAGATGCAAGCCTTGTGGTTTTGAATAGGAATGTAGCGCTTAAGTATTGTATTTTTATCAGATCATACTTTACTCCCTTTAATTATTATGGAGAAACTACTCGAACAATTACTTCACCGGTGGGAGCAAACTTTCGATGATCTGCAAACACTTCCAGTATATAAAACACAAGTAAAAACAACCCGGTATTCAGAGGGTTCGCGATATAACCTTGAAAAATTTGATTGGGCTTTTTTCCCCGGTGATGGTCCAATGTTGGATAGAAACGATGATCTGAACAAAGAATCGCTGTACGAGTATGGCTTCAACGTTGGAGGTCTTCCCTGCTATGTAACATTCAACCACAACTACAATGGGGTAACCTGGGAAGGCTTTTATAGATATAGTGATGACCTTGTGGAATATGTAGAATTCTGCGTTAATACCGGTGTGCCTTCAGCTCTTACACGTATGGAATTCAAAGAAGGCCGAAAGATTTCCCTGCAACGTTTAATGGTTAATGGAAGAGCAGGTGTGTATTCCATTTCACAGCTGCCCAAAGAAGAGATCATTAACAAGATAAGAAATGATGAGGGCGCTTTTATTTCAACAGTAACACGTTATGAGTATGGCACCGAAGGCAAAATTGAAAGGGCTTCCAGTATTCATATTTCTCCAGGCATTGGAAAATTTACTTCCTACGATGAATATACTTATGATCAAAACCAGGTCCTTGAAGCAGTACGGAGATTTTTTGAGGATGGAACCAACCACCTGACTTATGCAAGGCCCCTGGAACATATAGACTCGGAAACGCTTACTGATAGCCTTGCCAGGGAATTGGCTAAGTCAATTTGTGAAAAACTGGCCCGTCAGGTTAATGAACTACCCATTGCTCTGCTGGAACTCAGTTATCAGTATGCGTATAATTACATACCGTATCTGATATGCCAATCCGAAGAAGAGGTTGCCGTGAAACTGGCTGGCAAAGAAAATGTCTTTGTCAATGATTATAGCAATTTGCTGGATGTGGAAACAAAGCCTTTTGAGAGGCTTTTCGCACAACTTGAGCAAATGATGGAAGCAGAAGATGATTGGGAACTTGGTAGAACTATGCTAAGAAAAACTGCCGGTCTTCTAACCAAAAGCAAACTCTTTGGTAGATTACAGGTTACTGAAAACTTTGCTGTATATGCTATTGACTGGTCCATTGAAGGGCACAGTGATGCTGATTTTGAAGTGATTCTTATCGAATGTGGGGTGGAGATGGAAGTTATAAAGTTATGGAAACAAGGAGGAATGCTTCCCTTGGCAACTTAGTCAACACTAACAAGCCTACAAACAATTTAAGGCTTTATATTCTTTCAATTTGGTATTTATGCAGAACTGGATAGATCAATTTTTTGAGGCGTATTTAGAGGCTTTCCCTCCCAGGACGGTTTATACAGGAGAAATACCTCAGGAAATAATATCGTCACCTGTAGATAATAGCGGATGGTTTGAATGGCGTTTGATGAAAGGAACGTTGCCTGAAGACGCATACCGGAAATTGGAAGACCAATTTAGTGTGCAGTTTCCTCAAAGCTTTATCGCCTGGCATCGATCCTATTTCTTTTTAGATGGGGACTGCTCCCTTCTGAGATTGCCACATTCAAACCCCGCGAGACCATTGGAGGAAATGGAAACCAGATTGAATTGGTTTATACCTGAGCAGCTTATCCCCCAACAGCTTTATCCTTTTGCAACAGAAGGTAATGACGCCGGTATGCTGGTGTTTGATGGAAGGGAGCAGAAAGGTGATAATGAATTTCCGGTAAGAATGTATGACTATGATTATGAAGGTGATATTGCTGGTTTAAGAGAAGTGATTTTTTCTTCTTTCAGCAAGCTGATTGAATGCATGACGCATTATTGCCGGGAGTTGAAACATAGAAAAGGCTTTGAGATCATTCCCGATTTTTTTCAAATCGATCAGGCAGGAGCTGGTAAATCGGGTAGGGATTATTGGATGGGATGGGTAGATATGATGAAGGCTAATTTCGAAGAGTTTGGGTATTAAGAATGCCACCTGATCTGTAATAAAAACAAACCTCACAACAGCATCGCTGTGAGGCTCAGAAAGCTCAATTCTACAGAAAAGGCGCATTCAAAAAATCCTTAAGTGGCTTAAGTGATCTATAAATCTCAGCAAATTTTTTCGGAGCATCTTTTTCCAAAAGCTCTTTATCAGAAACAGGCCGCACCGCTACAAAATGTTTTAGTTTCAGGTATTCAGCCATCGGATCTTCTTTTTCAAAGCCCGCAGGTACCCGTTTTAGTTTCCCCTCTTCACTCAAACCTCCGAAATAACGGCGAAAAGATTCTTCGTCCACAATCTTTTGAAAGGCTTCTGCATTACCGGAAATCTCTTTCCGAAGCGCTTTCAGCTTATCATTTTCGAGCATATAGATGCCGCCTGCCAAAAAAGACTGTTTAGGCTGAATATTGAGGTAGTACCCCGCATTTCTGTATCCGATATTTGCACCGAAATTGGTTTTATAAGGGTCTTTGTTATGGGAAAATCTCGTGTCACGATATATCCTGAAAAGCGACTTTTGCGCATCCACTTTCCCTATTTCTTTATCAAATCCGGCAATTTCCCTTATGAGTTCTTCCACAAATGAAAGCACATCTTCACGTGCAGCCGTGAATAGTTTTTTATGCTCATTAAACCATTCACGGTTGTTGTTCTGTTCTAACTTTTTTAGAAAGTTAAGTGTGGATATCTCCATCTGTTTTAGTTGAGGGAATGAAGTGCCATTTTGTTTCCTTCAGTATCAATGAACATGGCAATATATCCAACTTCAGGGCTGATATGCGTTTTCGGAACAATTACTTGTCCGTTATTGCTTTCTACTTTGTTTAATACGTTCTGTAGGTCTTTGCCACCGTTTAGATAAACAATAACTCCATCTGTGGAGGGCTTGTAGTCTTTACCTTCAACAATTGCTCCCGATACGTTTGCGCCGTCAGTAGGGAAGAAGCCCATTTTAGTACCAAACATATCTGTTTCGTTTATTTCCACGCCTAAAATGGCTTTGTAAAAGGATACTGCCCTGCTGAAATCTGTTGCTGGGATGTCAAAAAAAGTGATGATGTTCTCCATTGTCAAATTATTAGGTAGCAAAGTTGCAGAGACTTTACACCCTAAAATTGTAAAAATGGGACAATGTTAATCAGTGCTGTCAAAAATCAAAGACATCTTTAAATGATCTCCGTAGAACTCTTTAGGCGTCAATCCGGTGAATTCCTTGAAATCTTTAATAAAATGTGCCTGGTCGTAGTATTCGCTTTCGTAAGCCAGGTCGGTAAGGCTGGTAATTTTCCTGCTCAGCAGCATTTTGAGTGTTGCCTGTAGCCTTATGGTTTTTGAAAGTTGTTTCGGGCTTAGGCCAATGGAGGATGCGAATTTACGTACCAGTTGTCTGCGGTTGGTATTGTTCTTTCTGGATAGTTCATCAACGGAAAGCTGCCCGTTTGCGGTCAAAATGGTTTCAATGGCTGATTGTACAATATGATCAATGGTTTCTGTATCAGTTAACCGGTTGAATAGAAATGTTTCGATCAGGTTTATCCTTTCCGGAGTTGTGCTGGCATGTAGGATCTTTTGTGCTATTTCCCGTCCGTCCTTTCCAAATAGTTTTTCCAAAGGGACGGCAGTGTTTTCCATTTCCCTGATCGGAAAGGTTGCAAACGGCAGAAATCCATGTGGGTGAAAGCAAACAAAGAAAGTGCCTGTTTCTCCTGTGGGTTCTACTTCATATGGTCCGGTCAGTTGCCCGATTACAAAACATTTTGGTAAGAAGATGCTGTCTCCGTTTGGAGGATAATATTTGTAGGGATCACCATAATGAAAGATCATTTTCATACAGCCATCGGGAACAATGGTGTTTTTCTCAGGTGTTTTTTCTTTCGGGCTTTCCAATGTCCAATAACATTTGACGAATGCCGCTAAGTCGCTGTTCGGTTCAAATATTTGATGGATCATTGATTTTATTTAACATAATGTGATAGTATTCTTTTGATTATCAGCTAATTAGAAAGTCAGCCTACCTGAAATCCGCTATGGTGGCTTCATCCAAGCTTAACCCTTGCTTCATCCTAGCTTCATCCTTGCTCTAAACCGCTCCAGGAGCTAACACCAAGCAAGGATTAAGCTTGGATGAAGCTACCATGGCGGTAAATACTTACAGCCAATCCCGGTCCTCCAGCTCAAAAAGCTCATCAGCTTTACAATTGAGTACTTTGGCAATTTTAAAGGCTAATATCGTAGAAGGAAGGAACTTACCTGCTTCAATCGCAATAATAGTTTGCCGTGCTACTTTTACTCTTTCAGCTAATTCTGCCTGTGTTAAATTCTGTCTCGCCCGCTCCACCTTTATAAGATTTTTCATTCCCCTTCATTTAAAGTCATCTGATACTTCAGGTAGTAAAAGTAAGCAGTAGCGATCATTAATGTTAACGCTAAAAACTGGTAAGCTGAGATGGAAAGAATTACATCCTTCCCACGCTCAAAGCGCCAATTAAGGAAGACGTAATTGTATAGATGGGTAATTGAAAATGCAACAATCACTGCTATTGCCAACGCTTTGAATTTTAGACTTCGTACCATTTCATCATCCGTCCTTTCCTTAGAAAAGAAAATAAATACAAATCCCCAGCTTAATCCCACAGCTAGTTCATTGAAATCATAAATTCCCTTTTTATGGTGTTGCAGGAAGAAACTGATAATACCGGCAATGATTATCAGGATCCCCAATATTTTAGTCCAGTAGGAATAGGGGAAAGAATTTCGACTCATAAATGTAATGTTTACAATACTAAAAGTAATGTATAGATTACATTTCTCCAAATTTTGTTGCACAAAGCCGGGTGTAAATAATAATGATAAAAAGCACTTTGAAATACAAAGTATATGTATATTTGTTTCAAACAACCTATATCAGTTTATGAAAATAGACATCATCATAGCATACGTACAACGATATGAATTCGGGCATGAACGTGATTTCGTGCCACCCATCACGGGTATTCATTTAGCTGCCATTACGCCTGCCGAACATACAGTAAATGTATTCCACCAGCAGATCGACAAGATTAACCTCGATACGGATGCTGATCTCATCGCTATTTCTTTTTTTAGCGGATTCGCCATGGCCGCCTACAATCTGGCGGTTGAGTTTAGGAAAAGAGGAAAAACGGTAGTGGCAGGAGGCCCGCATGTTACTTACTGTCAGTCAGAAGCGCTCGCTTACTTTGATGCTATTGTTACCGGGGAAGCTGAGAACGTTTGGTCTGAGCTGCTCAAGGATTTTACGCTTGGGCAGTTAAAACAGGCATATACCGGAAGTCCCTGCGATATGAAGGACTTACCCACTCCGCGATACGACCTGTTGCCGGACCGCTTCTTTATTAAAAAGGTGATACAGGCAACCAGGGGCTGCCCTTTCTCCTGTTCCTTTTGTACAGTTCCTTCCCTGAATCCCGGCTTTAGGTTACGCCCGGTGGAAGATGTGATACGCGATGCCTCTTATGATAAGTTCAGCTACTGGTGGCAAAGAAAAATTGTCTGGTTTTGGGACGATAATCTCACTATCAAACGGCCCTACATCAGGGAGCTTTTGCGAAAGATGATCCCGCTGAAAAAGTGGTGGCTCACACAGGCGAGCATGGATATTGCCAAAGATCCGGAATTGCTCGATCTAATGAAGGCCTCAGGCTGCATCGGCGTATTTTTAGGGATTGAGTCTTTCGGAGTAGATTCCCTGGCTGACGCCAATAAGCGGCAGAACAAGATCGATAACTATAGCGCCGCCGTAAAGGAGATCAGGAAAAGAGGTATTGCGGTAATGGCCGGTTTCATTGCAGGATTTGACCATGACGATGAACAAAGTATCATCAATATGGCAGACCAATTGATGAAGATTGGTATTGATGTTCCCTTTCTTAGTATCATGACGCCATTCAGAGGAACACCTATTTATACCACCTTAAATAAGGAAGGGCGGATCCTGGGTGAAAGGAACTGGAACTTTTACAATGGCTATAATGTTGCTTTTATCCCCAAAAAGATAAACGAGGAGCAATTACTGCAGGCGCATAGGGCCTTGTGGAAGAAATCATTTTCACCCTTATATGCTTTCAGGCGAATCCTGCGGGGAGCATTCACTTTAAGAATGGGAGCATTTCTGCTGTCCCTGTTCATGAATTCGTTCTATAGCTATAAAAGAATTAAAAGGAATTATCCTATTGATATGAGCAAACGAAATGATGTAATTAAAGCCGTAGCCCCTGTTCAGTATCATGAACAAACAATGGTAGCTGCAAGCTGAGTGGTTTACAAACGCTCCTTTGTCACCCACTTACCAACTTCAGGTGCTTTATAGGCGGACATTTTGTTTAAAAGATCCTCAATATCATCACTAATTAAAAGCATGTCCTGATTCACCTGTTTCAAAAAGCCATTGTCAACCATGCTTTTTGTCAATACTGTTAAACAATCATAATACCCGTTTATATTTAAAAGCGCTATAGGTTTTTTATGGAGCCCGAGCTGTGCCCAGGTCAGCATTTCAAAAAGCTCTTCCAATGTTCCATAACCCCCTGGTAAAGCGATTACACCTTCACACAGATCGTTCATTTTTATTTTTCGTTCGTGCATGCTTTCCACAAGGATCAGCTCTGTCAGGTGTTTGTGGGCAATTTCCTTTTCCTGTAAGAATTTTGGCAATACACCCGTCACTTCTCCTCCTGCATGTAAAGCACCATCTGCAATGGCACCCATTAAACCAACATTTGCTCCGCCATAAACCAACCGGATCTTTTTCTTCGCCAATGTTTGCCCGAGCAGGATTGCCTGGCTTTTATAAATTTCGTCATGACCGAAACTGGAGCCGCAGAAAACAGTAATACTTTTCATACCCCCAATTTACCCAAAAATAGGATGACGATTTGCATATATTTGGGAGAACTGAACGTGATCTTATGGAGCGATATGAATTTTTTAAACAATTCCACAGCATCAGTATAGCAGACTATCATTTGTTGACTGATCGTCTTAAAACAAGATCGTTTAAGAAGGGAGATTTCATTACCATCCCAGGGCAGGTTCAGCGGGATCTTTACTTTGTGAAAAGCGGCGTGCAGATGTCTTACTTTGATGCCGATGACAAGATCTATACCCTTTCCTTTACTTATTTCCCTTATCTATGCGCCATAGCTGAATCCTTCTCCTTTCAGGTCCCTTCCAAATATTACCTGGTTTGTTTGACCGACAGTGAATTGGAGTACATCACCTTTGATGATCTTCAGGACCTGGTCAATCAATCACAACAGATAGAAAGACTCTTCAGGCGGATGACGGAAGCCATGTTAGCAGGGATGATCGATCTCCATATAGAATTGCGCGCCATGACCATTGAAGAACGGTACAAAACATTTTGCCGGAAGAACCCTGACCTGCTTCAACTTGTACCGCATAAGTACATCGCCTCTTATCTGGGCATAGATGCCACTAATTTCAGTAAGCTGTTCAACAGCGTTAAATTTTGATGTTGGTGTATACCAAGATTTGTTTGCCGGCAGGTTTCGAACTTTGTAAGCAAACGAATACAAATGAACATAAAAGGTTATGCTGATGTCAATGGTCTAAAGATGTATTATGAAGTATATGGAGAAGGAAAACCACTCCTGCTTTTACCCGGAGCGCTTTCCGGGATTGGTACTGCATTTGGAAAATTAATCCCTTTACTTGCAACGGAAAGAAAGGTTATTGCTATTGAATTTCAGGGATATGGCCATACCGCCGATATTCCGGAACGCCTGCTTTCTTATGAGCAGCTTACGGATGACGTTATTGAATTATTAGGTGCTTTGAATATCCCGCAAGCAGATCTTTTCGGGTATAGCACAGGGGCAGGAGTAGCTTTACAGGTGGCAATCCGCAGACCTGACCTTGTCAGAAAGCTCATACTGGCCTCCGTTAGCTACAAGAGCAGTGGGCGTCATCCGGAACTTACCACCCTGTTTAACCCTGAATTCATGGAGGCTGTGTTAAAAGGCAGTCCATACGAAACAGAATATCTGAATACGGCTTCGAAACCTGGATACTGGCCTCAGCTCCTTGCTAAAGTAAGAGCATTTGAACAACAGGAACAAAACTGGTCAGCTGGTGAGATCAGGAACATCAAAGCTCCTGCTTTGATCATAGCCGGTGATGCGGATATCATTCAGCCAGAGCATACCGTGGAGTTGTATCGGTTATTGGGAGGAGGGAGCCTTGGGGAATTATCGATGCCTGCATCACAACTTGCCATATTACCAGGAACAATGCATACTGCACTAACACAAAGAACTGATTTATTAATGGCAATGATCCCGGGGTTTCTTGATCCTAAATAAACGTAGCTAATTCGTATCTTTCATCACACATAAAATTTCATCAGTTGTAAATTGGTTCAAAATGAAATTTACCAGGCTCGTTCCGAATGTATTTTACACAGACATTCAAGTAGGTCTCAAACTTTTTGTCGAATGCCTTGAATTCAGGATTGGTTATGACGAATTGAACTCAGATAATCCCTTTTGCGTGATTGAAAAAGATGAACTGCGGGTAAACCTTTTTCAAAATAAGGAATACGCTGAAAAAGACAGACCTGAAATTAGACTTGTGACAAACAATATTGAAGAGGTTTATGAGAAAGTAGCATCAACGCACCCTGAATTACTCCATCCTAATCTCAATAAAGTTACACTTCGGCCCTGGGGAGCGAAGGAATTTGCATTGAGGGATGAATCCGATGTTTGTATTATCATTCAACAATGGTAAAAAAGAAAGGGAACACATCGCCTGACGTGTTCCCTTTCCTTATATGTATGTTCAACTAAGATCTTTGACGTCCGGACCGGCCATGTTCACCACCCCTTTGTGGTGCTGATTGTCCTCCCTGTGGTCTGGAGATGGAGCGTGGGCTGCGATCGAACTGGCGCTGTGGTCTGTCAACTGAACGTGGGCTGCGGTCAAACTGACGCTGTGGTCCCGGGTTATATTGACGTTGAGGAGCAGCGTTACGATTGTATTCAGGCCTTGGACTGGTAACGTTCTCGGGACTACGGTCTATCCGCCTTTCTGGTCTGGTTACCGGATTAGAACGATCATACTGTCTTGACGGTACAGTCCTGTCCACATCAGGGTTACGATCAAACTGCCGCGAAGGTGTATTTCTGTCTACTACAGCAGGGCTACGATCAAATTGTCTTGATGGTGCGCTTCTATTCACGCCATTTCGGTCGAACTGCCTTGACGGTACATTTCTGTCCACATCAGGGCTACGATCAAACTGCCGCGAAGGTGTATTTCTGTCTACTACTGCAGGGCTACGATCAAATTGTCTCGATGGTGCGCTTCTGTTCACGCCATTGCGGTCGAACTGTCTTGATGGTACATTCCTGTCCACCCCATTAGCGCGGGAGGGCGCACTTCTGTAATTGTTGCGATAGTTAGTTACCACTACCCGGTTCCTGTCATAAACACTCCTCGAATAAACACGCATCGGGCGATAGATATGCGGAGCCCGTGAAATACGATAGCTATGCACTATCACATATCTTGGCCTGTAGCGGTAGCAGATGGGCTCATAAACTTGCCATGCCAGCGGCCTCCAGGGGCGCCACCATCTTGGATAGTGATACCAGCTCCAGGGAGATACCCAAATGGTATAATATGGTGCGAACACAAAACGCACGGAAGGCCAGAACCACACATTCACCACCAGTCCGGATGGTGCAAAAGCAGCATTCGGTCCATGTGGTCTGTCTGACATCGTGGCGTCATTAAATGCACTCACTTCATCATCAGTGGGTTCCACAATCTTTGACTCACCATAAATATCTTCATCCCCTACGATCTGTACCACTGCTTGTTCATTTCCTGTTTTCTCCAATTCTATCACGGCAATGTCCTGACTTTCTGAGGATGACACTAATGACTGTAATACAAAGAGTTGTACATTTCCATCTTTTTTACTGACAACGCGGATATAATCTATCTCACCGTCCTCATTCAAATCGAGGTTATTTACGCCATTCTCTTTGGTATTCAGCATTTTCTCAAATTCTTCGGGATTTTGAGCCTTTTTGAACATCTCCAGGGCGCCTTCAAGGCTAAAGTTGTCCCCAGGCAAACCCGTTTCGTCCTGCGCCTGTACGCCGGTAGTCAGCATTAAGCTGAACAGTACGGCTGGCAATGAATGTAAAATTCTCATACGATTCGCTGTTGTTACATAATATAAGACGACAAAAACTGAGAAAAGTTATACGAGAATCAAGCCAGAAATGTTAAACTTTAGCCATTTTTAAGAATAAATTTGAGAATTTACAGGGCGGATTTATATAGTTTCAGAATATGGCAGAGAAGTTTTCAACGACAGTTACAGTAAACGCAGCACCCATGCAGGTTTGGTCCATTTTAACCACCCAGGTGGAATGGATGGGGGAACCTGAGATGCAGATAGAAATATTTACCGACTGGAAAGTTAATTTCCCTATACTGATCCGGGGTTTTCACCACGCGAAGTTTGAGAATAAGGGTATTGTACTGCAATATGACGAAGGGAAGAGGTTAAGCTACAGCCACCTGAGTAATGTATCCCGTTTACCGGATCTCCCGGAAAACTATACCATTCTTGAGTTTGTACTAACGCCTGCCGGAGAAGAAACGGAGTTAACCCTGAATATCGAAAACTTCCCCACAGAAGTTATCCGTAAACACCTGGAGTTCTATTGGAGGACCACTGTTTTTAAGATTAAGAAAGCAGCAGAAGACAAACCATTATTATGACCTGACCTTTTCAATGAATATCGTAAACACAATCCCAAGCGTATAAGCAATGATATCTGCCCAGGTGAAATAATTACCGATAACAATGTTGGCTATCCGTGAATGTTCAAGTCCCAGATGTTTCACCAGGTTAAAGTACTGCAAGGTTTCCACGAGATAGGAGAATGCCAGCACAGCCAGTGCCACTGGTATAACAGGAGCCTGAACAAAACTGCGCACAAAACAGTAGATCAGGATAACTACCAGGAAATCGCCTGCATAAGGCCGGATAAATCCATCATGGAGATAGGCCGCAATAAGTACTTCAATAACAAATATCAGAACGGCAAGGCTGAAATATAGTGGACTAAAACGTAGTTTCATAGTGTTAACTCAATGTAATACTTTAATTTTCAAATATAAAAGTGACAACTTGTATTACTTTTACTATATTAACGTAGCCCCTTTTATCAAAATAGACTAACTCAATTAAAATCGTACGTATGAAAAGGAAGAACAGTATTGTACTAATGGCAGCGGTGTTACTTTCCGTCACGCTTTGCTCACTTTCGCTGCCGCAACAGCAAGAGAAAGCCAAAAACCTGAAGGTGCTCCCTAAAGATACCAGCCACGAAGAACTCGAAAGAGTGATGAAGGAATTTAAGGATGCACTGGGCGTAAAATGTAATTTTTGCCATGCACCCCGCAAAGATGATCCTAAGAAACTCGACTTTGCCAGCGATGATAATCACCACAAAAAGATAGCCCGTGATATGATGCGGATGACTGCACGTCTGAATAAAAAGTATTTTAAAAGTCATGAAGCAGTAGCGGTTACATGTTATACCTGCCATCACGGAAGTGATGAACCGCTTACTGGCCCGGAAGTGGTAAAATGATCTTATCTAAAAAGCCCATCCAACGATGGGCTTTTACATTAATCTATTGCTGCCGGGCAGTATCTGCCGGCTGCCTGAGGGTAGTATCAATGGGTACGGTTTGTGTACTGTCTATACGGGTAGTATCTCTTGTTTTACCAGTCAGTATACTGTCAGCCTGCATAGCTGTAATTCGTACATTGGGTGCAGAGCGTTCCTGCTGCCTGGAGTTCATGCCAAGCCCCATCTTCTCCATATCTTTCCTTTCTTTTTTGCTGAACAGGTTCTGCGGATTCTTTTGCCTGCGAAGGCCTTCTTCAAAGCGGTACTCGGCACCCAGCCTGGGAGGCTGGTAAATACGTTCCTTTCGCTGAAATACTCCTCTGCCACCGGAACAGCTATACAGCAGTAGTGTAATAAACAATATGGTTATTATCTGCAGAAGAAAACGCATGGTAAATGACTCTGTGGGTTTAACGCATCTTCGGCCTGGTTTATTGTCTGAGGCCGGTATTCGCGTTTTTTTGTTATATTATATCCATGTTGTTCGCTACACGCACAGTTTTTCGGTCCGTAAACTCGGATCAAACGATCGAGTTCTATCCAGGCACGGAAGGTCATAAGTTTATATGGCAGTCTCCCAATGCCGATAAACAAGGTACCTACCGGTTTTTAAAAGACCAGCTGGAAATCTTATTCAATTATACGAGGGAGGAAACGTATGGTTTTACTATCCTTGAAGGAGAGGTGGATCTGGTTATCTCTTTCCGGTTAAGAGACCGCTTTGGAAGAGAAACAGATTTTAGAAAAGTGTAGGTACTTTTACAGCATGAGAATATTCCAGCAGGCATTACGGCTGAAACAAAGGAACAGGGGCTTTCACCTGATCACTACTGAAGTCACCAGGGCTTTACCACAGATCAGTGAGTTGAAAACCGGCATGTGCCAGGTATTTATCAGGCATACCTCTGCTTCGCTTACCATCAATGAAAATGCAGATCCCACAGTGAGAATGGATTTTGAAACCTACTTCAATAAGGTGGCGCCGGAAGATGATCCGGATTACCTGCATAACTATGAGGGATCTGACGATATGCCTGCACATCTTAAAGCTTCCTTGTTAGGCAGTTCTGTGCTTATCCCCATACATAATGGAAGGCTAGCCCTGGGCACCTGGCAGGGCATTTACCTTTGCGAACACAGGGATGCAGGAGGAGAAAGAGAACTGGTGATCACAGCATGGGGAGCATAGCGCATTACAGGTATTTGATTAACGCTGAAAATTGTATATTTTTCTACCGCATGAATTTTCACGTTAAATAAACAGTAATGGAAAGGCGCTCCTTTATAAAAAGCACAGGATTATTAGCTATGGGCGCAGGCCTTGCCGGCACAGCAGCCTTCGCAGCAGGCTTACCTGCTAATACACTGCCTAATTGGAAAGGCTTTAATCTCCTTGACTTTTTCTCACCTAAACCTGCCGGCACTGCTAATAAAACAACGGAAGATCACTTTCGCTGGATGCGTGACTGGGGCTTTGACTTCGTGCGTATCCCCGTAGCTTATCCCAGTTATCTGGCTTTTGACCGCAATAAACAGATCACCCCGGAGGAAGTATATAATATTGATGAGCAGCGGGTGGAAGAAATTGAAAAACTGGTAGTAATGGCCCATCGCTACAATATGCATGTAAGCCTGAACCTTCACCGCGCACCGGGTTACTGCATCAATGCCGGGTTTCATGAACCCTACAATTTATGGAAAGATGAAGAGGCATTGAAAGCATTTTGCTTCCACTGGAATTACTGGGCAAAACGCTTTAAAGGAGTATCCGAAAAGAAGATCAGTTTCGATCTTTTAAATGAACCTGCTATGCGGGAGGATATGAATGATCAGCATTCAAAGATGAGTGCAGTACCAGGGGAAGTTTATCGTAAAGTAGCACAGGCGGCAGCAATTGCCATCCGTAAAGAAAACCCTTCCCGCCTGATCATTGCTGATGGCAATAATGTAGGTACATCTGTGATCCCTGAAATTGTAGATCTGGATATTGCCCAGAGTTGCCGGGGATACTATCCCGGGATAATATCCCATTACAAAGCCCCCTGGGCCAATAAAGATCCGGAAAACCTGCCGGAACCAAAATGGCCGGGGCAGGTTGGTAATGCATACCTGAGCCGTGAAATGCTGGAAAAACATTACCAACCCTGGATCGATCTCGTGAAAAAAGGAGTAGGGGTGCATTGCGGGGAATGCGGTTGCTGGAACAAAACGCCGCATGCCGTTTTCCTGGCCTGGTTTGGTGATGTGCTGGATATCCTGCAAAGTAATAAGATCGGCTTCGGATTATGGGAGTTTAGTGGCGATTTTGGCGTGCTCAATTCCCGCAGAGCGGATGTGCAATATGAAGACTGGTATGGCCAAAAACTAGACAGGAAATTACTAACCCTGTTACAAAGGTCCATCTGATGCCTGAACAGCAGTAAGCAAGCGTTAAAAAAATACACTATTGGCACAGGTAAAACCTGCAAAAAACTGTCAAATTTTCAAGCCCCTTTCCCTCCTTCAATGTCAGTTTTTCAAAAAAATCTGACAAAATGTAATTGGCATACAAGTTGAAAAGCGAAAAAAAACAATCTTGGCTTCTAAGATTGTGATTACCATATATGACTTTGTATCTAATAAATTCAAAATCATACAACAATGGCAAACAACCTAACAGCTACTCCACTACACGACAGGGTGATTGTTAAACCCTCCCAGGCAGAAGAGAAAACCAGCGGCGGCATTATCATTCCGGATACCGCAAAGGAAAAGCCACAGCGTGGCGTGATCGTTGCCGCAGGCCCCGGCAAAAAAGACGAGCCGGTGACTGTAAAAGCCGGTGACATGGTACTCTATGGGAAATATGCAGGCACAGAGGTACGCATCGGCGATGAAGACCTGCTTATTATGCGCGAGTCTGATATACTCGCTATCATTTGATGACAGCCTTGTCAGATTTTATTTCAAACAAAAAATTAAACTCCTATGGCAAAGCAAATTTTCTTTGACATTGAAGCAAGGAACAAAATGAAAAAAGGCGTGGACACCCTGGCCAACGCCGTAAAAGTCACACTGGGCCCAAAAGGTCGGAATGTTGTACTGGAAAAGAAATTCGGCGCCTCTAATATCACCAAGGACGGCGTAAGTGTGGCAAAAGAGATTGAGCTGGACGATCCTATTGAAAACATCGGCGCTCAAATGGTGAAGGAAGTGGCTTCCAAAACTGCAGACATCGCGGGAGACGGAACTACCACAGCTACCGTGCTGGCACAGGTGCTTATCGGCGAAGGATTGAAAAATGTGGCAGCCGGCGCTAACCCTATGGACCTGAAACGGGGAATTGATAAAGGTGTAGCTGCTGTTGTGGCCAACCTGAAAGAACAGGCGCAGCCCGTAGGCAGCAGTGCTCAAAAGATCCGGCAGGTGGCGGCTATTTCTGCCAATAACGATGAGAATATCGGGAACCTGATTGCGGAAGCATTTGAGAAAGTAAGTAAAGATGGCGTAATAACCGTAGAAGAAGCAAAAGGAACGGATACCACGGTACAGGTAGTAGAAGGTATGCAATTCGACCGTGGATACCTTTCTGCATATTTTGTTACCAATTCAGAAAAAATGCAGACGGAGCTGGAGGCCCCTTATATCCTCATCTGCGATAAAAAGATCACTGTGATGAAGGATATCATCCATATCCTTGAGAAAACAGCACAGAGCGGAAGGCCATTGATGATCATTGCGGAAGATCTTGAAGGAGAAGCCCTGGCCACACTTGTAGTTAATAAACTTCGGGGAACACTTAAGATCGCAGCGGTGAAGGCACCCGGTTTTGGTGACAGAAGGAAGGAGATGCTGCAGGATATTGCCGTTCTTACCAATGGTATAGTGATCAGCGAAGAACAGGGCTACAAACTGGAGAACGTGGAACTCAGCCACCTGGGCTCTGCAGAATCAGTGGTCATTACAAAAGACAATACAACCATTGTAGGCGGCGCTGGTACCAAAGAAAATATCACCGCCAGGGTAAATGAGATCAAGGCCCAGTTGACCGGGGTCACTTCAGACTATGATAAGGAAAAGCTGCAGGAAAGACTGGCCAAACTCAGTGGAGGCGTGGCCGTATTATATGTTGGCGCAGCAACGGAAGTAGAAATGAAGGAAAAGAAAGACCGTGTGGATGATGCATTGCATGCTACCCGTGCAGCAGTTGAAGAGGGGATTGTGCCAGGCGGCGGTGTTGCTTACGTACGTGCAATTGCCTCGCTGCAGGATCTGAAAGGAGTGAATGAAGATGAGAATACAGGCATTAACCTTGTTAAACGTGCCATTGAGGAACCGCTGCGCCAGATCGTTCACAACTGTGGCATCGAAGGCAGCGTGGTGGTACAGAAAATAAAAGAAGGTTCCGGCGATTATGGCTTCAATGCGCGTACAGAACAATATGAGCCTTTGCTGGAAACAGGTGTTATTGATCCGGCCAAGGTTACACGCATTGCACTTGAAAATGCAGCTTCAATAGCCGGCATGCTGTTAACAACAGAATGTGTGGTGGCAGACACGCCTAAGAAAGAAACCAGCTCCGCAGCACCTGCAGGTATGGGCGGAATGGACTATTAAAAAACATCTCTTAATAAAAAAGGAGGAAATATGACTAACATGGTTAAAAAAGAAAACGGCCGCCAACCGGCCATCTTTGGAAGTGTTATTGATCAGGTCTTCCAAAGCAACCTGTCCCATTTTTTAGATGACGATTTCTGGGGTTTCAATGGTAAGATACAACGGAATCAGGCCCCTGTGAACATCCGGGAAACAGAAAAAAGTTTTGAGCTGGAAATTTTGGCTCCCGGTTTCCAAAAACAGGATTTTCATCTCAATCTTGCAGGCAACACCCTTACTGTTTCCGGCGGGCAGGAACAGGAGAAAAAAGAAGAGAACACAAACAATGGCTGGATCAAACAGGAATTTAAGAAAATGTTTTTCAGCCGTGACTTTACCATTGATGATTCCATTGAGGCCGGAGGTATCTCTGCCAGGTACGAAAACGGGATCTTGTACCTGACACTTCCCAAAAGCCAAAAAGCGCAGCAGCTGTCGCGTGTTATTGAGATCAGCTAATGCTTATTTACAGCAAAGGAGGGCTTGCCCTCCTTTGCTGATCTTATGTTTTCCCGCGGCATGTGCCATCGGCCTTAACATCCTGCCGCCGGTAAGCGCAGCTTCTTACCTTTGTGCTACACATCAATGACCGGTTTATGAAGAATACTTTTTGCATTGTACTTTATATCAGAACCCTAAATGGACTGGAAACTTTTGGCAGATTTTATTTAGGAACTGACAGGCAGATGGCATATACATTGTTTAATACCCTGAAAGGCAAACCGGATATTGATGAATCCCAGGTACTCTCTATAGGATTGATTGAATCGCGTGATGAATTACCGCTCAACGTAAAAATAATCGGCTGCACATTAAATGAATTGACGGAGAATTGCCGCATCATCACCAGGGAAGTATTTAAGCTGTTCAACCTAAAAGAGTAATACAAGCGCTTTAAGGAAATAATTCTTGCGCTGGAACAAAACGCCGGGGTCTACTCCCGCCCATCCAAAACCCACTACCTCATTCAGCACGTGATACAGCCATTGTTTGCAAAAATGGGTATTGAACCTAAAGGGGAACTGATGTTCCTGTTATGTTGGGCAGGAACTATTCTGGCTGCATTTATTTTATACAAAACAGTGGAAGAACCTTTTTTAAGGCTTAGGCAAAGAATCTCTGGTATCTAAATCTCCAACAACTCGCAAGGGCCAACTTTCAAAAACTCTGCAATAGCAAACAACTCGTCCAGGTGTGGCTGGCGGGAGTTTGTAGCCCAGTAAGATACGGTTTGCGGGGCGATCTGTAAATAATGGGCTAATTCCTTAGCAGTCCTATGTTTTAAGGCAAGCATTGCTTTTATACGATTATATCTGCGGTGCTTATAGGCATGATGGCACAAATATAAAGAGATGAAAATTATCACTTCTTGAAGGGAAAACATACGATAAGTGTATAAATGCTATCATTTGTGTGTTAATATAATTGCTGGTGTTTTTTCAATCATATATTATGATTTAAATTCCCCCAAAAAAACTTTACCACTTCCCCACTTTCCTATAAATAATTCATTTAAATGAGTATTTTCGGGTACGTTACCGAAATCTTCATTCCACCCATCATTTCTTAAAATATGGCAGATCAGAAACAATCAAACATCCTCTCCTGGCTCAAAGGCCTCGGCCCTGGATTAATCATCGCCGCGCTTGTTTTCGGGCCCAGTAAAATGACTATCACCTCTAAATTAGGTGCCAACTACGGCTTTGATCTATTATGGATCATTGCGGTAGCCATCTTCTTTATGGTGATCTTCACCAACATGTCTGCCCGTATTGGATATGCTACGCAACAATCTCTTTTGAGCAGCATTAAAGCACGTTGGGGAAAAGGAGTGGGGATCATTATTGGTATAGGTGTTTTCCTGGTCTGTACCTCCTTCCAGGCAGGGAATTCAGTTGGAGTAGGAGTTGCCATGGCTGAATTAACACACACTTCTACCACGCCATGGATCATTGCCTTTAATATTATAAGCATTGCACTCCTCTTCTTCAGGGCCTTCTATAAAGTATTGGAATGGCTGATGATTGCCTTGATAGGATTGATGTTACTGTCTTTTATTGTAACCGTTTTTATGATCAACCCTGATCTGCAGCAAACAGCCGCTGGTTTCATTCCTTCCATACCGGAAGGCTCACAGGGCCTCGTGATCGCCTTTATGGCTTCCTGCTTTTCTATCGTAGGGGCATTCTACCAATCTTACTTGGTACAGGAAAGAAGACGGATCCGTGGGCTGCAGCCAAACCAGGCGGAGCCCAGGAGAAGAAGCGACAGCGTCACCGGTATCATCATCCTGGGTTTCATGAGCGCCATCGTTTTGATCTGTGCTGCAGCTATCCTGCATCCCAGGAATATAACGGTAAATACAGCATCGGATATGTCCCTGGCCCTGGAACCACTTTTTGGTAGTTACGCCTCCGGTTTATTCCTGATTGGTTTATTTGGCGCCTCTTTCTCTTCTATTATCGGTAATGCAGGAGTAGGCGGGCTTTTATTAGGTGATGCCTTAGGCTACGGCAACAATTTCAGTGCAAAGAGCATCCGCTTCTTCATAGCACTGGTAATGCTGGCCGGGGCCATAATCGCAATCGCATTCGGAAAGCTGCCGCTGGAGCTGATAGTGTTTGCACAAAGTGTAACAATTTTCGTTGTGCCCGTAGTAGGGATTGCTATGTACCTCATCGCTAATGATGAAAAGATCATGGGGAAGGACAAGAACAGTGCCTTCGTAAAAGTAGCCGGTGCATTAGGTTTACTGGTTATCCTCGCACTGGCCATCATCAATTTTAAAGACATCTTTTTGAAATAAAACAGCAATAATGGAAAAGATCTATCAGGCCATGTTAGCGCCTTCAGATGCATTGGTGAATGATATCGCCAAAATAGAAGGAGATATCATTTTGTTAGGCGTTGGCGGCAAAATGGGCCCTGCTATGGCCAAGCTGGCAAAAGCGGCTGTAAATAAAGCCGGCATCAATAAAAGGATTATCGGTATCTCGCGTTTCTCAGAGAATGGATTGCAGGCAGAACTAAACGGTTTAGGCATTAAAACCATCGCGGCCAATCTGTTGAATGATGAAGAATTACAAAACCTCCCCACTGCAAAAAACGTGATCTACCTCGCAGGCCAGAAATTCGGCACCACGGGCAAAGAATCCTACACTTGGGCAATGAACACTTACCTGCCCGGAAGAGTAGCAGAAAAATACAGGGATTCCAGGATAGTGGCTTTCTCCACCGGCAACGTTTACCCGCTCTCCCCTGTAATAAAAGGCGGAATGACGGAAGAGGATCCTGCTGCTCCCTTAGGCGAATATGCCCAATCCTGCCTGGGCAGGGAAAGAATGTTCCAGTATTTCTCTTCTCTGTACGGAACACCTTTATGTATCTACCGGCTCAATTATGCAAATGATGTGAGTTACGGTGTACTGCTGGAAATAGCAAAAGCCGTGAATGAACAACGGGAGATTGATCTGCGCATGGGCCATGTGAATGTGATCTGGCAGGGCGATGCGAATGAGATCGCTATCCGCGCATTACTGCATTGTTCCACCCCTGCAAAGTTGCTGAATGTATCAGGCCCGGAAACAGTACCCGTTCGCTGGCTGGCGGCTGAATTTGGCAAGAGGCTCAATAAACAGCCCATCCTGGCGAATGAGGAACAGCCGGATGCATTGCTGAGCAATTCAGCAGAATGTTTCAAACTCTTCGGTTATCCGCAGGTAACGCTCAAGCAAATGATAGACCTCATTGCTGAATGGGTGGTAACCGGCGGTAAAACTTTGAATAAACCAACGCATTTCCAGGAGAGGGAAGGAAATTTCTAACAAGGAATAATTAATTATGGCACAATTAAAAGAACATATCAAAGCCCTGGTGCAAAAAGGCGCTTTCATCCCGGCACATCCGCTGGCGCTGAATGAAGATCTTTCTATAGATGAAAAAAGCCAGCGCAGGCTCACCAGGTATTATATGGCCAGTGGGGTGGATGGTATTGCTGTAGGGGTACACACTACGCAATTTGAAGTCCGTCAGCCGGAATTTAACTATCTTGAACCGGTATTAAGGATGGCTGCGGAAGAGGTGGGAGATAAGCCCCTCATTAAAGTTGCCGGGATCTGCGGCCCATTGGAAAGTGCAGTGAAAGATGCGGAACTGGCTTTGAAATACGGGTACGATTTGGGCCTGTTGAGCATGGGTGGTTTGCAGAATGCCACGGAGCAGGAATTAATTGAAAGAACAAAGGTGATTGCAGAGATGATCCCCGTTTTCGGATTTTACCTGCAACCTGCTGTTGGTGGCCGTGTGCTGAGTTATGATTTCTGGAAGGCTTTTGCTGCTATCCCCAATGTGCAGGCCATTAAAGTGGCTGCTTTCAACCGCTACCAGACCCTGGATGTGGTAAGGGCTATTGCTGATACGGATATCATACTTTACACGGGTAATGATGATAATATAGTGGCGGACCTGGTAACGCCTTACCGTTTTGGCGAAAAGGAAAAACGGTTCACTGGAGGGTTGCTGGGGCATTATGCAGTTTGGACGCATAAGTCTGTAGAACTGTTCCGCCGGATCAGGGAGGGGCATACAGATCTGGATACACTGCTGGCTACCGGCATAGAGGTAACAGATATGAATGCGGCTATCTTTGATCCTAAAAATGCATTTAAAGGATGTATTGCCGGTATTCATGAAGTATTGAGGAGGCAGGGCCTGATGAAAGGTATCTGGTGCCTGAATCCCCATGAGCAGCTTTCTCCGGGGCAGGCTGAAGAAATTACCAGGGTGATGAATGCATACCCGCACCTGGTGGATGATGAATTTGTGAAGAAATTCTTAGAAACTGACCATTGATGGATATGTTATTAGATGAGATCAAAAAATTGTCCGCATCCATTTTCCCGGATGTCATAAAAGACCGGCGGCACCTGCATGCCAATCCGGAGCTTTCTTTTCATGAGCATGAAACTTGTGCGTATGTAAAAAAGGCTTTGAGCAACCTGGGTATTGAATGGACGCCTGTTGCAGAAACAGGAGTGCTGGCGCTGATAAAAGGAGACCTTTCGGGAACCAAAGTGATAGCGTTGCGTGCGGACATGGATGCATTGCCCATTACAGAAAGTAACGAAGTACCTTATGCATCAAAGCAAAAAGGTGTAATGCATGCCTGCGGCCATGATGCACATACGGCTTCCTTACTGGGTACTGCAAAGATCCTGCAATCGCTCAAACATACATTTGGCGGCACCATCAAACTCTTATTCCAGCCCGGAGAAGAAAAACTACCGGGAGGGGCCACCCACATGATCCGCGATGGTGTTTTGCAGAACCCTGCACCCATCGCAGCCATAGGGCAACATGTGATGCCTTCCATACCGGTAGGAAAGATCGGGATAAGAAAAGGTAAGTTCATGGCTTCCATGGATGAGATCACACTGCATATTCACGGCAGGGGAGGGCATGGCGCACAACCGCATTTGAATATAGATCCTGTGGCCATTGCGGCACAGGTCATTGTGTCTTTACAACAGGTAGTGAGCAGGGCCGCGAACCCTTCTATTCCCAGTGTATTATCCTTTGGTCGCTTTATTGCAGACGGGGCTATCAATGTGATCCCGGATTCTGTTTATATTGAAGGAACTTTCCGTACCATGAATGAAGAATGGCGGGAAGAAGCGCATCAGCGGATCCGTAAGATGGTGGAAGCAACGGTGGAAGGAATGGGGGCTACCTGTGAGCTCAATATTGTTAAAGGATATCCGGCTTTGGTGAATGAAGAAGGGCTCACAGAGAATGTTATCACTTACATAGCAGAATATGCCGGCAGGGAAAATATCATAGATCTGGATATCTGGATGGCTTCGGAGGATTTTGCTTACTACGGCAGAGAGCTCCCCGCTTGTTTTTATTTATTGGGAGTGGGAAACGCTGATCGTAATATCACCGCTTCCCTCCATACCCCCGGTTTTAATATTGATGAAGATGCACTTCGTTTAAGTCCAGGCCTGATGGCTTATGTGGCCATCAGGAATTTAATGTAGTTTCTTTTCCCATTTTAATAACCGCGCACAAAATTCAAACGACTCCCGTTCCCGGCAGAGATAAGCCTTTTTAATAACAGGAAATACTTTGGCATTCCCCGGCGCCAGTTCCAGCCAGCCATGCAATTGGTTAAAGTAGTCCGGGTGAGCAGGCCCTAAGCCATCTACCCTTCTTCTCATATCACAGCCATCGGGTGTCATTACATGCTCCAGGAGGGTATTGGCAAAGCGTTTCAGATCGGTGTTGTCAAATACAATTCCTTGTTCTGCTGCCTGGGTGATCATGGCAATATCAAGTATGCCATGAGATACATCCTCTGTGATGGCATAAGGTTTAAAGTATTTTACGTTGGCGGAGAGGTTATCTTCCGGTTTCCATCCTACAGTCGTCATAGGTTCAAACCAATAATTCCATTCGTACAGGTCTTTTTGCTGGTTATAACGTAAACGGTTCTTGAACATCCTGCACATCTTTTCTGCTTTCTCTTTATATACCTGTTTGCCTGTTAAGCGGTATAAAGCCAGCAAGGCACATACCTGCCTGCCCTGGAAATTGAAAGGTGCTCCCACATTATCTGCCGGGAAGGATTCTCCTTTCTCACAGGTCAGAAAATATCCTTCCCCTTTATTCGGTCCTTCACGCCAGATCCTTTTGATGATATCGTCATAAGAAGCACAGGCTGCAACAATAAAGCTGTCTGCGGCAGGTACCAGGGCCGCTAATGCCGGATCCTTTTTTACATGTTCTGCAAATCGCAACATCGGTTGATAGATCACACCATAGTATCCTCCATATGCTAATGGAATGGGCTGCAGTGTAATGGTCTGTGCTGTTAATGCTCCTTTTTTCAGCAGCTTTACCCTGATCAGGTTGGATTTATCGGTATACTCGCCGGCTGCGCAGGAATAAGGTGCCATGGGATCATTAACCACCTTTTCAACAAAACGCACGTCCGAAGTATTAAGGCTCAGATCTGTAAATACTTCTTTCCTTTTAAAGAATTTATTATTGACCACGAGGGTAAATGACTCGTTGGCCGGGATCACTTCCACGGTGGTTTGATTATTATAGGCACTGGGAGTGGAACGGATATCTAAAACATCATTTAGTTTACCTGCTGCTACTACATACTTGGAGGCCATACTCCATCCCGGCCTTATTTTCCCGGAACCATCTGCTACCTGGCGTCTGTCGTCCCGGTGAGAAAGTACGTTCTGGCCACGCTGAGCCAGAATTTCAAGGTAACGCGGATCATTTGTGGCTTCATACATATCTGCCAGTGCATGCAGGGTAGGGGATTCGCCCCAGGCCAGGGTGCTGGCGTCCGGACTCCTTACCCAGGGATCCCCTGCAGGCAGTTTGGCAAATAATTCATCTGCGCGCTCCCTGGTGATAGCTACCTGCGGAGCAGGTTTAAATGCTACCAGCCAGCATGCGAGCAAAACCAGTGAGTATTTGATAGTTGACATGGTGTAAGTGTTATTCCCCTTCAGTAAGAGGAGCATAATAGGTACAATATCCTTCTACTTCTATAGGGCCTTTGAACAGGGAGCAGCTGCCGCAATGTTCATCTTTGCCGGGAGGAAGGTATAATTTGCAGTTGCCGCATTTGCTATCCGGGATAGGCGATTTCTCTACATAGCCCAGTTTTTTCCTTTTGTCTTTCTCTTCTGCGCTGATCCCGGAAAGGTCACTGCAGGAAGTTGGTTTTTTATCTTTGGTAGCAGCAGGTTTTTGGCCATCTCCGCAACCACTGAATATAAAGGCCCCGCCTAATAACAGGCCGCCCAGGCTCATAGCGTTTTTGATAAAATGTCTGCGCGTATTCATCTCAATATTTTGTAGAAGCAACCAGTTCCTTCAGTTGAGTAATAGTTTCACCGTTGATCTTTTTCAGCTTGCCTTTTAATGCAGTCACCTTTGTTTTCAGGTCTGCATCAATCGTAGTGGATTTTTCCCATCCGTTCACCAATCCTTTTATCGCATTCGCTTGTCTTTTATTGAAAACCATAGCCGGTTGCTCCAGCAGGGAAACAAATTGTTGCAGCTGTGCTTTGTTATTCCTGTTGCCGATCACATAACTGCAATCATGCACAAAAACGTTGGGCAGTTTAGTGGAATCGGAAGCCAGGCTGCTCTTGAATAAAGCATCCAGCGTGGCAGGAGTGGATCCTGCATTGGAGCTAAGTACGGCCATCTGAATGGTTCTGTCGTATCCAAAACGTTCCATCACTTGTACCAGTGCAGGCGTTACTTGTGGAGCATTGAACTGGCCAAGGCTTAAAGCCACCTGTAAAGCAAGTTTGGCAGGTGCATCTTTTACCAGTGCCAGCAGTTCTGGCAATAAGGCAGTATAATTTTCAGCCAGTATCACAGCATGTTCTTTTACATCATTGGAACTGTCTGCCAGTGCTTCTTTCACAATGCCGGCATTCAGCGCATCATACGCTTCCAGTACATACAATGCATGCAAACGTGCCCGCGGATCAGCGCTTTCACGGAAAACTTTTTGTAAGGCAGGGATCACTGTTTTATCCTGTCTTTCTACCAGTAGGCGGTGTGCCTGTGATGCATACCACTGGTTGGGATGACTGAAAAGTTGTACCAGGCTGTCGCTGCTGGCTTTGCTCAAAACGGGTGTTGCTTTTTTATAAGTGCCGCCTGCAGGCATTACCCGGTAGATGCGGCCTTTGTCTGACCCGGCATAGAAATCCATATCTGCTTTCAGATCATCAGGGATGGATACAGGGGTTTCAATATGCTGGCGGTAGTAATCTAATACATAAAGATACCCATCAGGGCCAACGGAGAAGTTAACGGGGCGGAACCAGTTGTCTTTGGAATAGATGAATTCCCTTTTTACTTCTTCTGCAGGGCGTTTTGCAATGAAGTACACACTGTCTGGTGATGATGTCAGGATATCCCTGTGTACAAGGTTACCGGCTACTTCACCGGTAAAGATGTTGCCGTAGAATTGTTTAGGCAATGCATCGCCGTTATAGAATGTACCACCGGATGCACCGGTAAAATGATCTCTTTCGTATTCTACACGTTTCAGCTTTTTCTCCTGGAACTCCTGGTTCCTTCTCTTGGTCCTTTCTGCTCTCCACCAGGGCGTGGCAGATTCCTGGAACATGATAGGCTCATGATCGGAAATGTTTTTGATGGAACGGGTGGAAGGAAGGAAAGCATGCCGGTGGGTGTACCGCCATGGGATCAGGATCTGCTGAATGTGAATGGAGTTTTCTGTTACAAAACGGTTGCGGTAATCATCCAGCGCCTGGCCAAATTGACCGGGGCCTGTTTCGAGTTCAAAAAGACCGCGGTCCAGGCGGAACCTGAAGTCAGCTCCCTTTACGGAAAGGGGAGGAGTACCGGGTTTCTCTTTGTAGGTAACGTTACCGTCTTGTCCCCTGTTATTGGCATATATCCAGTTATCAACGCCAAAGCGTAGGTTGGTGATCTGTGTTTCAGGATTGTCTTTGAAGAAACCGCTGAAGAGTACTTCGCGGGTGTCTGCTACAAAGTCTCCCGTAGTATCTTTCATGTATAGTATCTCCGGTGCGGCAGTTACAAGTAAACCGCCTTTCCAGGGCAGAATGCTGGTGCCTTCAGATAACTTGCCTGCAAAAACAATAGAAGTGTCTGCCTTACCATCGCCATCTGTATCACGGAGCACACGGATATGCCCTTTTTCTTTACCCGGTTCTGGTTTGTTGGGATAGTCGGACATCACTACCACGTAGCAATTGCCGTCTTCATCAAATTCCATGGATACGGGATCGGTAACAAGTGGTTCCGCTGCAAACAGCTCCACTTTTAAGCCCTCAATCACCTGGATACTTTCCAGGGCCTTTTCCGGTGTAAGCGGGCCGGGATATTTTTCTTTGTTTTTGCAACCAACGAGTGTGATCAGCAGCGCAGCGAAGAGAAGTGTGAACGTATTCCGCATTATGAATTGAGTTTGTGAATTTGATTGATCGAACAGTATTATTTTTTTTACCGCAGCAAAAAATGCTTGCTTTTAAAACTTATTACATCTAGATTTGTTCAACTCCGTTAACGTACACGAATATATAGCTAAATTTTCAACACTAGGTAGCGTCCACCCTTCAAAATTGAAAATATTTATGGGATGGCGGCTTGGATAATCATATCAACCAGCTAATCGTACAACCATGAAACACAAGGAGGAAAACAGCAGGCGGGCTTTTATCCGCACAATTTCATTAACAGGTCTGGGTATGGGAGTGGTGCATTCACTGCCGCTTTCTGCAGTCGCGGGACAATCCTTAATAATAGCACCTGGTACACATGCTGGCATCGGTCCAGATATACCTTTTGTCCCTAAACGCCTGGGGTCCTGGTGGTGTACCCTGGAAGACCTGCTCTGGTCGCAGAAAAAGATCACGGACAAGATAAAAAGGAGGGCTGCCGCCTTTGCAGAAGCGGATATCGATACGGCGGTAAGCTACGGCTTCCATATTCGTTTCGACTTTGCTAATTATTTCGGGCAGTTACATGGCTACCTGGCGGAAGTATGTAACGAATTGCATAAGTACAATATCAAATTCATAGAGCACTATTCCTGCAATCATGTGGAACGCCCGCGGGGTGAAGCAGAATTCAAAAAACTGCACAGAACACAACGGCACCATACCCTGCTCTTCCATGATCCGAAGGCGGCTGCACATGCACAGTATGAAGGCCATCTTTTCCAGGACATCTGTGAAGTGGACCTCAGGGATGGCAGCCGCGGATATGCATTGCAGTACCAGATGGAAACCTTTTGCCATAATAATCCCGGCTTCTTGGATATGCACCGCAAATACCTGCAAAGACTGGAAAAAGAAGTGAGTTTTGACGGGTACCAGGTAGATGATATGTGTAACTATGCCGGCCTCGCTACCTGTGGTTGCAAATACTGCCGGGATAGGTTTAAAAAGGATTACGGGCATGTGATACCACCGTTCGGAGATAAAAGTTTCTGGGGAGATACAAAGAAGCCCATGCTGCAATGGGGGAATTACGAAAACCCTGTGTTCCGCGATTGGCTCAAAATGAAGGATGATAGTGTGGCAGATCATGTTAAGTTAGTGAAGGAAACTGTTGGTAAAAAACCACTGATGACCTGCTGTTCCAGCACGGGCCCGGTATCATTAAATGCTATTTCCCTCAACCTGGAAAGGATAGCGCAGCATGTGGATTTTTTCATGCTGGAAAATGTAGGCACGAATATAAAATCCGTGAACTGGGTTGAAAAAGATGCTGAAGCACTGCAGCAGAAAGATATTGCTGCAAAGAGGGGCAATTCTCCCACTATCGCCCTGAGTTATACAATTTATGAGGAAGGTGCATACCTGGGCTGGGGCCTCGCCAGGTTCTGGGGAGTGGCAAACTGGGCCAGTACCATGCAATACAGGCTGGTAGAAGATCCTGTGGATAGCCTGGAAATGGAAGATGCCATCCGGGATGTGAACAATTGGGAAATGAAACATGGCCCGCTGGATTTTATGGAGGGAAAAGACCTGGTGGAGGTAAGGCTGGTCAACAACAGTTATAACAGGGCCAATGGCTGGAGAGGAACCGATGGAAAGGAGCACTGGCATAAGGTAAAAGAATGGTCGGAACAGTTCGTGGCCAATAATATAGGATACCGTTTCCTGCGTGCTGAGGAACTGGCGGATGCTGCTGCATTACAGGCTGGAAAAACGCCACTTGTACTGGATAGTATGGGCTGTGTGTCAGACGCGCAGTTTAAAGCCATACAACAATATCTTGCTGCCGGTGGAAAAGCCTTCCTGGCATTACCATTTGGTACGCATGATGAAAAGGGTAACAAGCGCAGCAAACCGCTTTCCGGTGAATTGAAGGGGAAAGGACTGCAAATTGTAGAAACCGCAACGAGTGGCCCGGTTGTAGAAACACTGATCAAAAAAGGATGGCTCAAACCAGCTGTTCTGCAAACAGGGGGCGATAAAAGATGGGCTGTAAGATGCAGGGACCACAAAGGAAAAATGATCCTGCATTTTATGAATACAGATATGGTGGCCGTTCCGCACGAAACTATCCGCGATATGGGAAATTCCCCCATTTTACTGCATATAGGTGCCAACATGCGGAATAATGCCCTTGTTTTTGAGGTGGATACCAGGAAAGTTCCGCTCACCGCGCTGAACATCCTCAGCCCGGAACTGAAAGACCGCAAGGTCCCGGTGGAAATTATCCGTAAAAGTAAGAACAGTGCCACCCTGAAAGTGAGCCTCGATGGGGTAAAAGTCTATGCAGTAGCGCAATGAGTAAATATTTTTTAAGAAAACAGGAAAAAGAGTAACTGGCAATCATATTTTTTGTTATTTTCGGGTACGTTAACGGTCAACCAGAATACAATAGCAAAGGGAGTTATTTCGTAACTGTTTCATAACGATGCGGGCACGCCCTTCATCACGCAGGCGCAAAACATTTTATTAAATTCATAAACACATTCAAATGGGTCATACTTCAAGAAGGGAGTTTATCCGGCAGGGTTCATTGGGCACAGCCGGCATGTTACTCGCATCTGGCCTTGTTAATAGTTCGTTTGCATCATCATTCATCAGCCGTACACCTGCTATCCTGGGTGGTACACCGTTATGGACAGCTGCAAGCTGGGTGAAATGGCCAATGTGGGTGCAAAGCGAAGATGAAAAAATAGTGATCGATAGTATCCGCAGTGGTGTATGGTCCCGTGCAAAACTGGTGGATGAATTTGAAGCTAAATGGGCTGCAGCCATAGGTACCAAAAGGTGCCTCACTGTTTCCAATGGTACTAACGCACTGATCACTGCCATCAACCAGTTCGATATCGGGGCAGGAGATGAAGTGATCACTACTCCTTATACTTTCATTGCCTCGGTACAGGCTATCCTGGCTAATAATGCCATGCCTGTATTTGCTGACATCGATCCGGCTACTTACCAGATCGATCCTGCAAAGCTGGAAAGCAAAATAACCAAACGCACAAAAGCTATCCTGGTGGTACATATCCTCGGTCTGCCGGCAGACATGGATAAGATTATGGCAATTGCAAAAAAGCACAATCTCATTGTTATTGAAGATGCCTGCCAGGCACACCTGGCGGAATATGAAAACAAGCGGGTAGGGTCTATCGGCAACGCCGGCTGTTTCAGCTTCCAGAACTCAAAGAACCTGCCTATCGGTGAAGGTGGCGCTATCGTATCCAACAACGATAAATTCATAGACAATTGTTTTGCTGCACATAACCTGGGTTACGCTTATGGTACTTCCACAGGTGCTGTAGCAGGGGATAGTTTCATGAAGGCTTCAAAAATAAGGTTAACGGAATATGCCGCAGCCATTGGTCTTGCGCAAATAAAAAGACTGGAGTCACAAACGGCTACCCGTCACGAAAATGCCAGATATCTTGCTTCCATGCTCAAGGAGATAGATGGCATTACACCTATCAAATTGTACGACAAAGTAACACAGGGCGCATATCACCTTTATTCTTTCCGGTACGATCCCGCTAAGTTCAAAGGGCTGAGCAGGGCAAAATTCCTCGAGGCATTACGCAAAGAAGGCTTGCCGGCTTCCGGTGGCTATAAAGTGATGCACACCCAGGAGTTCATGCGCAATGCACTCAACTCCCGTGTATACAAAGGATTCTACGACAAGAAGATGCTGGACTTCGAAAATTACAAACAACGCAACAACTGCCCTGAAAACGAAAAGCTCTGCAGTGATGCCGTATGGTTCACGCAGAATGTGTTACTGGGTTCCCGTCAGGATATGGAAGGGATTGCAACAGTTATTAAAAATATCAGCAAAAACGCTGACAAGATCTAATCAGTAAAGGATTTAAATATTATTCATGCAAGTAGAAAAGAAAAGTGAGCAATCCATACTAGAGCCTTATAGTGCACAAGAAGAAAAACTGATCGCCAAAACATATGATTCCGGATTTGAGTTCGCGCATGACTCTTATAATGCAATAACCGTAGGAAGTGATGGAAGGGTGTATTATGTATTGTCTTCAGAGAAACATGATGTGGCAGGAAGGGTGTATGTATTTGACCCGGAAAACAATACCACTACTTTATTGGCTGATCTCACGGAGATCTGTGGTGAAAAGGGGCAGCAGTTTATTTCACAGGGCAAAAGCCATGTGGAGTTCTTTGAAAGGAATGCCAAATTATATTTTTCCACCCATGTGGGATTTTATGAACTGATAGATGGAATGGACCGCCTGCCGGTAAATGCACCGGCTGGTTATAAATTATACAAAGGCGGCCATATACTGTGTTATGATATGCGCAGCGGCAAGTTTGAGGACCTGGCTATCATCCCTGACGGAGAAGGTGCCGTATCCATGACTATGGACACGGAAAGGGGGAATATTTATTGCATCAGCTGGCCTACCGGTAAATTTATTCACTTTAACGTGGAGTCAGGAGAGTTGCACCAGTTGGGCGCAACGGCAGCTAAAGGAGAAGCAGGAACACCGGGATCAGATTTTCGTTCCCTCTGCCGCTCTCTCTTTGTAGACCCACGCAGCGGGGCTGCTTATTTCTCTACTGCAGAAGGGGATATTTTCACCTATGCACCTGAGAAGAAGCTGCTGAAGAAACTGGAAGAAGTGGACCTCCGCATAGATTATTTTGGAAAGTACGACCCGAAACAACCGGGGAGCATGGGATACAACTGGAGAAAGATCTGCTGGCACGAAGAAGATGAAATGGCATATGGGGTGCACGGCAATTCCGGTTACCTCTTCAGATTTGATCCTGTAGCGCAAAAGATCGAACTGGTAGAGCGGATCACTTCAGACCTCTCCAGGAAGAGTGGTATGTACGATCAGTTCAGTTATGGATACCTTGGTTTTCAGCTGGGGCCGGATAAAGAAACGATCTATTACCTCACCGGTGGCCCCATCTATGTGAATGGAAAAAGGGTAGGAGGGCTTAACCAGATTGCAAAAGGCGCAGCCAAAGGTTTGGAGAACCTGCATCTCGTTACCTATCACATTCCCTCTGCAAAGTATACGGACCATGGTCCTATATTTTATGAGAATGGAGAAAGGCCTTTGTATGTGAATTCAATCGCCGTGGCTGCAGATGGTACTATCTACACCCTGGCGCGTATCAACAGGAATGGAAAAATAATTACAGACCTGATCAGTATTCCTAATCCACTCATGGAAGCATAATGAAGAAATATATCCTGTTCATAGGGCTGGTATTGCTCCAGCAGATCGCGTCCGCCGCTTTTATTAAAGTGGGGATAGGAAGGATCGTGATCACACCGGACCTGCCTTTTCAGCTGACTGGTTATGCCGGCAGGGATTCACTGGCTACACAGAAAGTGCATGATCTCTGGGCTAAGGCCATGGTGATAGAAGAAAATCCTTCCAACAGGATCGTTATTGTTACAGCAGATGTATTGGGTCTTACGCCCGCTATCTCTGAAGCTGCCGCACAAAAGCTGATGGCTAAGTATGGCATCACCCGTTCACAGATCATGTTCAATTCCTCGCATACACATGCAGGTCCCATGATCTGGCCGGCCCTGAGCATGATCGGTGATTATGATACCACTACCATTAAAGGCTTCACGAAGTACGCCATGAGCCTTACGGATAAACTGGTAGCGGTGGTAGACATGGCTATGCAACATCTTGAACCCATGCAGCTCAGTTATGGGAACGGATCTGCCGGTTTTGCCATCAATCGCCGCAAAGCACCGGGCAGAGCAGATCATGTGGACCATGATGTACCGGTACTCATAGCCAGGGATGCACAGGGAAAAGAAAAGGGGATCCTTTTTGGGTATGCCTGTCACAATACTACATTAACCGGCACCAATAATATGGTAAGCGGAGACTATGCGGGTTTTGCGCAGATTGAACTAGAAAAGAAATATCCCGGCGCCACTGCCCTCTTTTTCATCGGATGCGCTGGTGATCAGAACCCTGCTCCCAGGGGTACCATGGCATTGGCTGAGCAACACGGCAAAGAACTCGCGGATGCTGTTCAGAAAGTGCTGATCGGAAAAACGACGAACATCGGCGCACCATTGCGCAGCGCATTCGTGAGAGCGGATTTGCCTTTTGAGCCTGTGAAAACGGAAACATTAGAGCAGGAAGTACTGAATGGCAATAAGTATGAAAAGAGAAGGGCGAAGCTGATCATGGAAGCAAGTAACAAAGGATGGGATATCTCTAACCACAGCTATCCCGTGCAAGCCATGCGCATTGGAAATAAACTCACCCTGTTATCCCTCAGTGGAGAAACAGTAGTGGATTATTCCCTCAATGCAAAAAAACGATATGCCGGCGAACAGTTATTTGTAGCCGGATATTGCAACCAGGTGGTCTGTTATATACCTACTGAAAAGATATTGGAAGAAGGAGGGTACGAGGCGGTGTCGAATATGATCTATTACGGCATGCCCGGCCCTTTTAACAAAAGCGTGGAAAAGAAAGTGAACACTGCTATTCAGCAGGTCATGCAAAAAGTAGGCGTTAGTAAGTAAGCAATTAATATTTTCACATGCTACAGAAACTCTTTTTTTTCACCTGCCTGCTGGCGCTCACAGCCTGTTCCAACAGGAAGATCGCGCAACAACCGGATGCAGTAAAGTCCCTGCACCTGAAAAACACTTATGGCACATATGCCGCTCCGCCGCGGCTGCCCAATGGCCGTGTAAACCAGCAGCAGCTGCTGGCTGAACTGAAAGAAATTAATGCCACTACTTATCACTGGCTGATCTGGATGAATGAAAATGACTGGGATGATCTTCAGATCTTTCTCCCCCTGGCAAAAAAACAAGGCCTGAAAGTATGGGTAAGCCTGGTACCGCCCAGCGAATCAAAACCAATAGCTAAACATTCCTCTGAACCTTATCAGATGGATTACAAAACCTGGGCGGTAGAAATAGCACGTTTAAGTGTAAAATATCCTAACCTGGTAGCCTGGAGTATCGATGACTTTGCACACAACCTGAAACTTTTTACAACGTCATATACAGACTCCTGCCTGAAAGGTGCAAGGGCCATCAATCCGAACCTGGCATTCGTACCCTGCGTCTATTACCGCCAGATCACACCAACATTTGCCACAAATTATGGTGAGCTGATAGATGGCATCTTATTTCCTTACAGGGCGGAAACCGGAGGTGGCAACCTGACCGATCCTACTAAAGTAGAGCCGGAGATAGCATCCATCCGTAAATTATTCAAAAAAGATTTCCCGGTATTCGTGGATATCTATGCAACAGGTCATTCAAGATTAGGACAGTCCTCGGTGGATTACGTAAAAGAGGTACTTGCTTTCAGTAGAAAATATGCTGACGGGGTACTGATCTACTGCCACCAGGATCCGGTGAAGTTTGCTGCAAAATATAACGTTATCAGGGAAGGGCTTAACAGATAAGGAATTCATTTTTGATCCAGCCGTTATTCAATACGCAAAATCTACTCATTTAACCTGTTTCTTTACATTCATTGTCGTGTACGTACCCGTAGTAGTAAAGCCAACATTTACTTAAAACAACTATTCTGCTATGGAACGAAAGTCGAATTTCCTTCATGTCGCGCTTCTATTTGCATTGTCATTCACTGTGCTCCTGCCTTTTGAGTCCAAAGCGCAGGCACAGGCACAAACACAACCTGCAGTAACCGGAAGGGTGCTGGAAACAGGAACCAATCTCCCTATGCCTGGCGTAACAATCGCCGTTAAGGGTACTACCCGTAAAGTTTATTCAGATGACAATGGCCGGTACTCCATTAACGCCGGGCCAAACGATGTGCTCGTTTTTTCCTTCATCAGTATGGAAACAACTGAATTAAAAGTGAATGGCCGCGCTATTGTGAACCTCACCATGGTTCCCAAAGAAGAAGCTTTGGGAGAAGTAGTGGTAGTAGGTTATAACACCGTAAGAAAAAAAGACCTCACTGGTTCTGTAAGTGTGGTAAATGTAAAGGACATGTCCAAGGCCCCTGTGGGATCTTTTGCTGAAGCCCTTGCCGGCCGTGTGGCTGGTGTACAGGTTTCCAGCTCAGATGGTCAACCCGGTGGCGGCGTGAACATTGTTATCCGCGGAGCCGGATCACTTACAAACAGCGTAGCGCCTTTGTATGTGATAGATGGTTTCCCCGTGGAAGATCTCGATCCCTCTACCATTAACCCTGACGACATTGAATCCATGACCATCCTGAAAGATGCCTCTTCCACAGCTATCTATGGATCAAGGGCTGCCAATGGGGTAATACTCATCCAAACAAAGAAAGGCCGGATGGGTAGGCCAATTGTATCGCTGGGTGCTTCCAGCGGTTTTCAGCTGGAAAGAAAGAAGATCGAACTCATGAGTCCCTATGAGTACATCAGGTATCAGCTGGAAAGATTCCCCACTTCAGGTGAAGGATGGCGTTACCTGGCCGGTGGCAAAACATTGGACGACTACAAAAATGTGAAAGGTGAAGATTTTCAGGAGCATGTTTTCACTCAGGGTAAGATCAACATCTACAACGTGGCCGTAAGAGGGGGGAATGAGCAGACGAAGTATTCCGTCTCAGGCTCTTTCTTTGATCAGCAGGGTATTGTGATCAATACCGGCCTCAAAAGATATACCGGCAGGATAACGCTCGACCATACCATCAGTAACCGCGTAAGGGCAAATTTTACAGCCGGCTATTCTGATGTAACGCAATGGGGCCAGGTGATCAATAGCAGCCCAACCAGCAGCACCTCCAGTTATGTAATGTTCCGTACCTGGGCTTACCGCCCTATCGGTTTCCCCGATTCTGAGGAGAGCCTGCTGGAAGAAGATGCTGATGACGCCGCAGTGAATGCAAGCGATTTCAGGATCAATCCTGTAAGGGACCTGGAAAATCAATACCAGTACGATTATACAGGTGTATTAGAAGGACTGGGAAGTGTGAGTATCGATATCATAGATGGTCTCGTACTGAAAGCAGGAGGAGGGATCAGGAAAACGAGCGGTACCGCCGAAAGATTCTATAACTCTAAAACAAGTAAAGGAAGCCCTTCCAATCCCAGCAATAATGAAGGTATTAACGGTTCCCTTGCACATAATTTCATCAATAGCTGGTCCAGTGAAAATACCCTTACCTATAACAAGACATTTAATAAGAAACATACGATCGCTGCACTCGGCCTGGTAAGTCTGCAAAAAACGGTGTACAGGTCTGACGGATTTTCTTCCAAACTGTTACCGAATGAAAGTCTGGGTATTGCAGGGCTGAATGAAGGTGTGCCTTACAATCCCGTTGCATCTACTTCTTATAATACCCGTAATTCTTATGGTGGAAGGATAGATTATAATTATGATTCCCGCTACCTGCTTACCATCAACTTTCGGGCAGATGGTTCTTCCAAGTTTGCAGATGGCAACAGATGGGGATATTTTCCCGGAGCCTCTGCGGCCTGGAATATGCACAACGAGGCATTCCTGAAGGATCATCCGGTGATCAGCACTTCAAAGCTCAGGGGTAGTTACGGCCAGATAGGTAACGATAGGGTGGGAGATTTCAGTTATATCTCTCAGCTCACAACTAATATCTCCGGATATTCCTTCAATAATGGTACGCCTTTACTGGCTGTGTATCAGAATAATCTCGGTAACGAAGACCTCACCTGGGAAACAACCACTTCCATGGACCTCGATTACACGCTCGGTTTGTTCAAAAACAGGATAGAACTCACGGCTGGTGTATATAAAAAGACAACAGATCATCTGTTGTTGAATGCGCAATTGCCGCCTACGGTTGGTTTTGGAACGGCTTTCAAGAACATTGGCAAGATGGAAAATAAGGGGTTTGAATTCACCCTGAATGCACGCATCTTTGAATCCAAAGATTTCAGGTGGGAAAGTAACTTCAATATTACCTTCAATAAGAACAAAGTTCTGGCGCTTACAGAAGGCCAACGGTCTCTGGATAATGCAGTACAAACAGACGTGAACTATAGTGATAACCTGTATACTGCTACTATCGGCCAGTCTGCCGGTATGATGGTAGGATATGTATGGGAAGGGAATTATCAGTATAGCGATTTTGACAGTCCTGCTCCCGGCGTTTACATTTTGAAATCAGAGGTACCTGCCAACGGAAGGCCACGGAATGTAATACAACCCGGAGACATCAGGTACAGAGACCTTAACGGGGATGGAAACGTAAATGCGGATGATAAGACCATCATTGGCAGAGGCCTTCCTATCCATTACGGCGGGTTCGTGAATAATTTAAGCTACAAAGGATTCAGCCTGAACATTTTCTTCCAATGGTCCTATGGTAACGATATCTATAATGCTAACCGCATCACCTTTGAAGGAAATACAAATGGCAGAAGGAACATGAACCAGTTTGCAAGTTATGCAAACAGGTGGACGCCCGAGAACCAGACCAATGAGCATTTCAGAGCAGGAGGGGAAGGGGTGATCGGTTACCATTCTACCAAATACCTGGAAGACGGATCTTATCTGCGCCTGAAAACAGTATCGCTTGATTATTCACTGCCACAGCGTTTTATCAAAAGGGCGTTTATGTCCGGCCTGTCCCTGAACGTGGCCATGCAGAACCTTTTTACCTGGACGAAGTACACAGGGCTTGACCCGGAGGTGTCTACCCGGAATAGTGTGCTCACCCCCGGCTATGACTACTCTGCCTATCCGCAGGCGAGAACGATCACCTTTGGACTAAAAGCTAATTTCTAAACCCGCTTAAAATCTCAAATATGAAAATCAAGTATTTCATTTTGTTGAGTTTTATAATAATATCATCAGCCTCCTGTAACAAGTTCCTGGATACCAAACCAAAAGATGCGCTGTTCCCGGGAGGTTATTACAAAACAGAACAGGAACTCGATTATGCACTGACCGCTGTTTATTCCAGCCTGGGAGCAGATGCCCTATATGGCAATAATGCACTTTACCTTTTAGGCTGGTCCGGCGATGAGGGGTTTATGAACCGTTCTTCTATTGCAACCGGGGCTTTCCGTTTGAATCATACACCCGGCGATCAATATGTGACAGCTTTCTGGAGAGAGTGTTATAATGGTATCAACCGTGCGAATGCCTTATTGGAAGGAGTGAATAATAACCCCGCAATTCCGGAAGCTAAAAGGAATACAGTAAAGGGAGAAGCGCTTTTCCTGAGGGCCTATTTTCACTTTTTGCTGGTGCAGAACTTTGGTGCCGTTCCGCTGAAGCTCGCATCCAGCAAGTCCGCAATAGATGTACATATACCAAAGAATACCATCAAAGAAGTGTATGATCAGATAGTAAAGGATATGACGGAGGCAGAACCGCTGGTAGGAGATATCAGCAGTTATGGCTTTGGTGGCCGCGTTTCCAAATCTGCTGTCCGCGGAATATTGATGCGGGTAAACCTCTATATGGCAGGTTTTCCGCTGAAAGATGCCAGCCGCTACCAGGAAGTGATCAACTGGGGAAAGAAGATCATGGAGGACGGTTTGGCTGCACACCGCCTCAATCCCAGTTTTTCCAATATCTTCATCACACTTGCTTCGGAGAAATACGACATAAAGGAAAGTATCTGGGAAGTTGAATTTATAGGCAACGGAACGGAAGCCTATGCTGAAACCGGCAGGAATGGCTGGATCAATGGTATTTCTACTGCCAATACCAATACCGGCAGGGCAGATGCTTACATGGCCTATACTGCCAAATTATATAATATCTATGAGCCGGGTGACCTGAGAAAGTTCTGGTGTATCCCGCTTTTCAATTATGCAGTGTTGCCTGCCGCCAACGGCGTAAAAACTTTGATCTCCGAAGTTCCGCTGGAAAGCACTAAATATTTGAGAACGCCGGGTAAGTTCAGAAGGGAATATGAAACACTGATCCCTAAAAGTGCTACCCGTTCACCTATTAATGTACAGCTATTAAGATATACAGATGTATTGCTTATGTATGCTGAAGCGCTGAATGAGATGCAGGGGCCTACTGCGGAAGTGCAGGGCGTTGTGAATCAGGTAAGACGCAGAGGCTGGTCTACCGGCGTGAAGAACATCACCATCACAAACGGCGGCAGTGGATATACCACCGCACCAACAGTAACCTTCTCCGCGGGAAATGGAAGTACTGCTACCGGTAAAGCTACTGTTGCAGGAGGTGTTGTAACGAAGATTGATCTGGACAGGGACCCCACCGGTGTTGAATTTTCCCTGTCTGGAAAATACACAACCGCACCTACCATCACTTTAACCGGTGGAGGGGGAACCGGTGCTCAGGCAACTGCTACTATTTACGTACCCGAAGATGCAGATGTGAAACCCGCATTCACGGCCTCTAAGGAAACATTCCGGAAATTCCTCCAGGATGAGCGCCTGCGGGAGCTAAACTTTGAGAACATCCGCAGGGCAGATCTTGTACGTTGGGAAATATATGAACAAACACACCGCGATATGGCTGCAACAATGACGGTTGATATTCCCGGTAATGTGTTTATCTCTTATTATTCCAACATAGAAATACCGAAACATTTGTTCCTCCCAATTCCTAATGCTGAAATGGTGACGAATAATAAAATGGTTCAAAACACCGGTTGGTGATCACGCTTAAAAAATAAAGACATGCAACATAAATTCTTGTGGTTAATATGCATGGGCCTCGCTCTGGGCGCATGCTCCGATAAGCTGGGCGAACTGGAAGATCCGGTATTCGATGTGAAGGTCACAAAAACAACCTTTAAGGTAAATGAGCCGGTGGTATTCACTATCAGTGGCGTGCAGGATAATATTTCCTTATATTCCGGAGAAGGCTTTAACGATTACGCATTTAAAGATGGCCGTAAAATAGTAGTGACCGGTAAAGGTGCTACACTGGATTTCAGCACGCAGCTGGCAGGTACCGGCACACAAACAGGCCAGGTGTCCGTATGGCTGTCTGATAACTACAACGGCAAGGATGATTTTGCAAGCGTAAAAGCGGCCAACTGGACGGATATAACCAGCAGCTTTACCCTCGCTACTACCACTACGAACGTAGCCTCCGGTAAGCTGGACATCAGTACATGGATAGATGCAGATAAGCCTGTTTATCTCGGCTTCAGGTACATTACAAAGCCCCAGGCTGTTAACGGCCTCGCACGGATATGGTGGATCCAGAACATGGCAGTAAGGAGCAAAGCTCCTTTTGTAGGAACACAGGAGCTGCTGATCGCAAACCAGGAGAATATTGGTTTCAGGACCATCAATCAGTTCCCGGTAGATGCACCTGCGCAAAACACCATTACTGCATCCAGGGTCACTTTATTGGGGAATAAATATAAAGATCCGAACGATTCCATTTACAATCGGAATTATTCGCTCTATAATCCCCTTAACCCTATCTATGATCCCAAGAGCCCTGTTTACCAGCCATCGGCAAGGATACCGGTATTTGTTCCATACGATCCAGCCAGCCCTTATAACGATCCGCTGACGGAAACATGGGTGATCTCCAAACCACTTCAGGGAGATACGGTAAGTCTCGGACCTGATAGGGCTATTTCCGTAAAGGGTATTAACACAGATGCTGTAGAGGAATATGTATATACTTATAAAACTCCTGGAAATTATAAAGTTTATTTCATAGCTTATAATCACAATAAGGAAGAAACGAAAACAGTGGTGAAGCAGCTCGATCTGACCATCACGCCCTGATAAAAAAATATCGAATGAGTAAAAACGCAAAAATCTCTGTAGAATCACTCAGCCGTAAGCAGGTGGTGATTTCCATTGCCATCATCGGTGTGATGTTCTTCATGTTTGGATTCGTGTCATGGGTGAATGCTATTCTCATCCCATATTTCAAGATTGCCTGTGAGTTAAGTCATTCTCAGGCATACCTGGTCACTTTTGCTTTCTACATTTCCTATTTCATCATGTCTGTACCTGCTTCCTATCTGTTGAAGGCAACGGGTTTCAAAAAAGGGATGATGGTAGGTTTCTGGATCATGGCATTTGGGGCATTCCTTTTTGTACCTGCCGCGGCTACGCGCACTTATGCCATTTTCCTGATCGCTTTGTTTATCCTGGGTACAGGCCTGGCTATCCTGCAAACGGCTGCCAATCCTTATATTACCATATTAGGGCCTAAGGAAAGAGCAGCACAGCGGATCAGTATCATGGGTATCTGTAACAAAGCAGCCGGTATCCTGGCTCCATTGATCTTCGCAGCGGTAGTGCTGAAAGCTACGGATACAGACCTGTTCAAACAGTTGCCTGGTATGGATGCCGTACAGAAGGCGGCAGCATTGGATGAATTGATCAGCCGGGTAATTGTGCCTTACATCTGTGTAGGTGTTTTTCTTTTCCTGCTGGGCCTCATGATCCGTTTTTCTCCTTTACCGGATATTGATACGGACGAAGAATCTCCTGAACAGCAACGTGCAAATGAAGGCAAATCAAAGATCATGCAGTTCCCGCACCTGGTGCTGGGAGCCATTGCTATATTCCTGCATGTAGGTACACAGGTAATAGCGATAGATACCATTATTGGTTATGCAGGTTCAATGAATATCTCTTTGCTGGAGGCAAAAGTATTTCCTTCTTATACTTTGTTCTGCACCATTTGCGGATATATCATAGGCATCATAATTATACCCCGCTTCATCAGCCAGGTGAATGCATTGAGGGTTTGTACGATACTGGGCACCTTGTTTTCCCTGCTTATTATTTTCACGAACGGGCAGGTGAACTTCCTGGGGCATCAGGCAAATATTTCCATCTGGTTTGTAGTGTTGCTGGGATTAGCCAACTCATTGATATGGGCAGGCATCTGGCCACTGGCGCTCGATGGTTTGGGCAAGTTTACAAAAGTAGGGGCATCCGTATTGATCATGGGATTAAGCGGTAATGCTATCCTGCCACAGATCTACGGACTGTTTGCAGATACACATGGATTAAGGCAGGCATACTGGGTATTGATCCCCTGTTATCTCTACCTGGTGTTCTATGCGGTGTATGGTCACCGTGTGAGATATTGGTCTGCCAACAAACGCAGCAGTGAAGGAAACGTCGCTATTCAATAAAGAGGAATGAAATTAAGAAAGATTTATAATGCCCGCATTGTTACACCTGCCAAAGTGATCCCGAACGGGAGCATACTGATCAGGGGAAACAGGATAGTGGGGATAGAGGAAGGAAATATCGAAGCCGCAGGAGCAGAAGAATGGGATGCACATGGGAATTATGTGATGCCGGGTTTTATTGACATTCATGTACATGGCGGCGGCGGGGACGATTTCATGGATGGGGAAGAAGAAGGCTTTTTAAAGATAGCCCGTACGCATCTGCAATATGGAACCACAGCCATGCTGCCTACCACACTTACAAGTGATAAGGCAGGTATACTGAAAACCGTTCAATGTTATCAGCGCGCAGTAGCTAAAAATAAAACAGGCGCACAGTTCCTGGGTATGCACCTGGAAGGCCCGTACTTTTCAATGGAACAGCGCGGTGCACAGGACCCTGAGTACATCCGCAATCCTGATCCCGCGGAGTATGAAGAGATCATACAGGTAGCTGCCGGTGCTGTCAAAAGATGGAGTGCAGCGCCTGAATTACCGGGTGCCAATGCATTTGCGCGTTTCCTGGTGAAACAGGGCATACTGCCTTCCCTCGCACATACAGATGCTATTTATGAAGAAGCGCTGGAAGGATTTAAGAATGGGTATACACTGGCCACACATTTATATTCTGGTATGTCTGGCGTTACCCGCAGAAATGCTTTCCGTTATGCAGGTGTCATAGAAACTGCTTTTCTACTGGATGAAATGGATGTGGAGATCATTGCCGATGGCAAACATCTTCCTGCCGCTTTATTAAAACTGATCTATAAGATCAAAGGCCCCGGCCGCATTGCACTCATTACAGACGCTATGCGTGGTGCGGCTATGCCGGAAGGGCGCAGCATCCTGGGCAACAAACAATCCGGTATGAAAGTGATCATTGAAGAGGGTGTTGCCAAACTGCCGGACAGAACTGCATTTGCAGGAAGTGTAGCCACCGCCAATGAACTGGTACGTAACATGGTGAACCTGGCAGAAGTGCCTGTGCATGAAGCTGTACAAATGATCACCTCCACTCCCGCAAGGATAGTAGGGGTAGAGGACAGAAAGGGAAGATTAACGGAAGGCATGGATGCAGACATTACCATTTGTGATGCTGCTTTCAATGTACAGGCCGTAATGGTAATGGGAGAGTTTTTATATGAGAAATTATGATACGGAAATTTAAGAAAGACAAGCTGGAAGTACGGCTGTATGAAGATCGCGCAGCATCTGGCAGCGATGCAGCCCGTTGCGTGATAGAAAAAGTACAGGAGCTATTGGCTGTTCAGCCGCAGGTGAATATCATCTTTGCAGCAGCACCCTCTCAGAACGAATTCCTGCAGGCATTGCGGAAAGCGCCATTAGAATGGGAGCGGATCAATGCCTTTCACATGGATGAATACATCGGGTTGAAAGGAAATGCACCGGAACGTTTCGGCAGTTTTCTTTACAATGCCATATTCGGAAAGGTACCTTTCCGTTCTGTTCATTACCTGAATGGCAATGAGCAGGACATCACCCGGTACAGCGATCTGCTGACACAGTATCCAACAGATATTGTATGTATGGGTATTGGCGAAAATGCACACATCGCATTCAACGATCCGCCGGTGGCAGATTTTAACGATCCATACCGGGTGAAGGTAGTAGAACTGGATGAAGCATGCCGCATACAACAGGTGAATGATAAATGTTTCGCCACCTTTGCAGATGTACCTACACACGCTATTACGTTAACCATACCAGCATTGATGGCCGCCAGGTTTGTTTATTGCATTGTGCCCGGTCCCACAAAAGCAAACGCAGTATACAACACGCTGCATGGGGAATTAAGGGAATCAGTACCGGCTACTGCATTGAGGGAACATGAAAACGCTATAATGTTCATAGATCAGAAGAGCGGAAGTTTGCTTGCTGGCCTTGATGTTTAATCTGCAGAACTATTCATGAAAACGATCAGGGTTGTAAATACAGGTGCAGAATTTGAACGGGAGAAACTGAACGGGCCGTTTGGCTTCAAGGGAGCTTACCTTTCTGAACTCTGGCAGGCAGTATCAAAGTTAAAAGCCACCTCCGGCGAAAGTGCCATTGGTGTAGCCACGCAAAGTATCCTGTATGCGGATGCGGACCTCTTTGTGAATAATACGGAACCAGGCGGGAATGCGCTCATGTTTGTGCTGGTGAATGAAGCCCTGAAGCTGGTAAAGGAAACACCTTTTCAGCACCCGGTAGAGTTGATGGAAAAGATCATGCCTGCCTTACAGGAAACGGCAAAGCGGGTTACGGGGAAAGAGGACCTGAATCAGAATTTTATATACAACGCCATGGTGAGCATAGACAATGCTGCCTGGTTGTTGTACGCTAAAGAAAATGGGATCACTTCCTTTGATGACATGGTGCCAGCTCCTTACCAGTCAGCACTTAAGCATCATAATAAACGGATCGCCATTATGTACCAGGTGCCGTACGACATGCCAATGTCCCACCTGGTGAATGCTATGAAAGAAGGCTACTTTGTTATAAAAATTAAAACCGGGTTTCCGGGATCGCAGGAAGTGATGCTGGCGCGTGATATGGAAAGGCTCACGCAGATCCATCAAACACTGAAAGACTACAGAACGCCGCATACCGCCAATGGCAAACTCATTTACACCATGGATGCAAACGGCCGGTATGAAACAAAATCCTTGCTGCTAAAATACCTGGACCATGCAAAGAAGATCGGCGCACTGGATCAGGTGCTGTTGTATGAAGAACCTTTTGTGGGATCCAATGATGAGGAGGTGGGAGATCTGGGCATCCGCATTGCAGCAGATGAAAGTGTGCATGTAGTGGCAGATGCAGAGAAAAGGATAGCGCAGGGCTACGGTGCACTGGTGCTGAAGGGTATTGCCAAAACACTAAGCCAGTCCATGAAGATTGCGGCTTTTGCACAGGAGTTTAACATTCCCTGCCTTTGTGCAGACCTTACGGTGAACCCGGTATTGGTTGAATGGCATAAGAATCTGGCTGCAAGGATAGCGCCCTTTCCGGGTATTGGAATGGGCCTCATGGAAACCAACGGGGACCTGAATTATGAGAACTGGGAAAAGATGACCGGTTATCAAAAGTTAGCAGGCGCTTCCTGGATGCAAAGGAAGAATGGCGTGTTTGAACTCAACCAGGATTTCTACAACACCAGCGGTGGCATTTATGAAGTGCCCCGCCATTATGAAGAGATGTTCATTTCTTAAAAATAGCAAACATGTCAAATTCAATGGACAGGCGGAATTTCGTCAGGAACATGGCAGCATCTGCTTCCGGTATTATCCTGGGAAGTACAATGCTCGCAGCTGCTGAAGCAGAAACCGCTATTCCGCCGTATTCTCCCGAAGGCCGGATCAAAAAAATGTTGGGGTACCGGAAATTAGATGCACACGTGCACCTGGGCCTTTCCGCGGACCTGCCGGAAGTAAATGTGGATTTTGCTGACAGGTTGGGAATAGATAAGATGTTCCTCTCAAAACCCGTGACTAGGGGTTTGGGCACGCCGGATGAATTCCGTGCCTGCAATGATGTGATCCTGGCTGCTATGAAGAAGTATCCAAACAAACTGGCTGGTATGCTCACCCTCAATCCGCAGTATGGAAAGGAATCGCTGGAAGAGATAAAACGTTGTGTGGGAGAAGGTATGATAGGGGTGAAGGTGTATTACCAGGTAAAGATCAATGATCCTTTATTCTACCCCATCGTGGAAAAACTGATAGACCTGAAAATGATCATGCTCATGCATGCGGAAGCTACACTGGGTATTGCCGGTTATCGTATGAAGTATGATCAGAAGATCAAACCACAGGTTTCCCTCCCGGAGAATTTTGTGGAGATCGCTGCAAGATACCCCGAGGCCATGTTCCAGTATGCACATACCGGCGGCGGCCCTGATTGGGAATATGCCTGCAAGTGTCTGCGCAATAGTCCTAATGTATATGTGGATGTTTCCGGCAGCAATAATGAAAATAATATGGTGGAGTTTGCTGTTGCCACATTAGGTTTAGAGAGGGTGTTCTTTGGTTCTGATAACATGTATTATCAGTCTGTGGGTAAGATCATGGATGCCCGTTTAACAGAGGAACAGAAAAAGAAGATCTTCTTCGATAATTACAATAACATCCTGAAAAAAGGAGGCTATCATGTTAATTGATATTAATTCGTTTGTAGGCCACTGGCCTTTCAAACGCCTGCATAGTAATAATTGCGAGGGCCTGCTGGGCAGGATGAATGAATACGGGGTGGATCTTTCCCTCGTGACCAATATCCATGGCATTTTCTATAAAAATACCCAGTCCGCCAATGAAGAGCTGATGGAGGAAATACGTTCAAAGAAAGCATATAAGGACCGTTTCATGCCCTTCGGCATCATCAACCCCATTTATGCGGGCTGGAAGGACGACTTTAAAACATGCGTGGAAAAATTCGGGATGAAGGCCATCCGCGTGTTTCCCGGGTACCACGATTACGAAATAGATGATCCAAACCTGGTAGAACTGACCAAAATGGCCAGGGATAAAGATGTGGCCATTGTACTCACCATGCGCATGGTAGATGTACGCCAGCGTTCCTGGATGGACCTGCCAAAGGAATGGTCCCTGAAAGATTACCTGCCATTGCTCAAAGCAGTACCGGATGCCAGGTATATGCTGATGAACCTGGCCACAGGTATAGCCTTGAGCCCGGAAGAAGAGGCGTTGGTAAAGAGCAGCAATGTACTGTTTGATACCTCCGGCCGCCATATCGTGAACTTTGCCTCTGTTTTCAAACGTTTCGGGAAGGAGCGGTTTGCCTTTGGCACTCACTTCCCCATACTGGACTATTACTCCGGCCTGTTGCGGATTGAGAGCTTGCGGAAAGAGGAGGCTACGGAGGCTGATAAGGCACTGTTCTGTTCCGGTAACGTCAGCAGGTTCCTGAAGTTATAAATTTGCTTTATTTGAGAATGAGGGAGCGTACACGTAATTATGTTAAATTTGACGCCGGATGTTCATCCTTAACTACCAAAGCTCATGAAATTATCAAATAAAGACAAAGACAATAAGAATAACCAGCTGTCAGGCATCAAGGAAATTGCCCGCAGAGCAAATGTGTCCATTGCCACGGTAGACCGTGTGATCCACAACAGAACTGGTATCGCCAAGAAAACGAAGGAGAAGATCCTCGATATTATCAAGGAATTAAACTATCAGCCTAATATACATGCCCGGCGCCTGGCCCTGGCTAAACAGTTCAGGATAGCCACGCTCATTCCCCAACGGTCCAAAGAAACCAGTTACTGGGAGGGTCCGCTGAAAGGAATAGACACGGCTTCTGCCGAAATAAGCCAGTATGGCGTAGTGCTGGAGAAATTCTTCTATGACCAGGATTCCATCTCCTCCTTTCAGCAACAGTCGCAACTGGTGCTGAAAAGCAAACCGGATGGCATCCTGCTCGCGCCCTCTTTTATTGAAGAGTCCGTGAGCTTTGTACAGAAATGCCAGAAACAGAACATCCCTTATGTACTGATGGACTCTGATCTGCCGGTTGAAGGAAGCCTAGCCTATATTGGCCCCCAGTTGAACGCCAGCGGTAACCTCTCTGCACACCTCATCAGTTACCTGATCGGGAAAAACGACAGTATCCTGATCGTGAATATCTCTAAGGAGCTGGACGGTCAGCACCATCTGTTGAAGAAAGAAGAAGGTTTCAGGAATTATTTCCGAACCCACCGCTGGGATAACAAGATCCTGAAGATCAATATCAATAAAACAGATGTTAAGTCTATAGAAAAGGGACTGTCCACCGTGTTCAAAGAAAATCCGGGGATCAAAGTAGTGTTCGTCACCAATTCCCGGGTATCCAATGTGGCCGCATTTGTGAAGGACCTGGACAGGAAGGTGATCCTCGTAGGGTACGACTTTGTGAACGAGAACATAGAATATATTGAGAAAGGAGTGATCGACTTCCTGATCTGTCAGAAACCACTCGAGCAGGCTTACAAAGGAGTGATGACCATCTATCAGCACTTGGCTGCCTCCGCACCGGTGGAAAAGGTCACTTTCATGCCTATTGATATCATCACCCGGGAGAATTACAAGTTTTACAATTATTAAGTCTGGCAGGAATATTTTATAAGTATCTTATTATTTTTTGTGTATTTTACGGGTACGTAAACGGAGCCTATCACTAAACAGCTTTAAGCGATGCAAAAGAATCAACCGCGTAGACAGTTCATCAAACAAACACTATATGCAGGCATCGGTGCAGGCATACTTTCCCAGTTGCCTTTCCAGGCATTTGCCGGTTCCGCAAAAGGAGAAGCAGGTAAACGCATTGGTATCATCGGGTTGGATACTTCTCACAGTATCGCTTTCACCAACTTACTGAACAATCCTGAAGCAGGAGACAAACTCAAAGGATACAAAGTAGCGGCTGCTTATCCTTATGGTAGTAAAGACATTGAAAGCAGTGCCAGCAGAATACCGGATTATATCAACCAGGTAAAAGCAAAAGGTGTGCAGATCACGGGTTCTATTGCGGAGTTACTGGGTATGGTGGATGTGGTGCTGCTGGAAACCAACGATGGCCGTTTGCATTATGAGCAGGCCATGGAAGTGATCAAGGCTGGCAAGAAACTGTTTATAGACAAACCGATTGCCAATAGCATGAAAGATGCCATTGCCATCTTCAAAGCGGCGAAGGAGAAAAATGTACCCGTATTCTCTTCCTCTTCCCTGCGTTTCACGGCAGGTATGGAAGAGGTGAAAAGCGGAAAGAAGATCGGAAAGATCATTGGAGCGGATACATATAGCCCCGCTAAACTTGAAAAAACACATACCGACTTTTACTGGTACGGTATTCACGGCGTGGAAATGTTATTCACGGCCATGGGTACCGGTTGCAAAACGGTCACACGTTTTTACCAGGATAATATGGACGTTGTGGTAGGCGTCTGGGGAGACGGACGGATAGGTACCTTCAGGGGAACCCGTGCCGGCAAAGCACTGTATGGTGGCACCATCTTTGGCGAGAATGGCAATGCCACCTATGGTGCTTTTTCCTATGAAAGCCTGCTGAACGAGATTATCCTCTTCTTTGAAACAGGCAACCCGCCTGTACCCGCAGCAGAAACACTGGAGATCTGTGCTTTTATTGAAGCCGCACAGAAAAGTAAATTGAATGGAGGAAAACCCGTGAGCATGCAGGAGATATTCAGACATTATAATTACAAGCCTCAGTAAATAAATAATTGTCATCATGCCTAACAAAGAGATCGGTCGCCGTAAATTCATTGGTACATTCACCGCAGTTTCTCTTGCAGGAATGATACCCGCTTCTTTACAGGTTTTTGCCGGCCCAAAGGTCAGTGATAAACTTGCCGTATTAGGTGGAGAACCTGTAAGGTCCAAAGCAAAGAAGTGGCCCAAGTGGCCACATGTGGATGACAGGATGATTGAAGAAATTGTGAAAACCACCAAAAGCGGAAAATGGAGCAGGATCAATGCCCCGCTGGATGGAACGGTAGTGACCTTTGAAAAACAGTTTGCCAGCATGACCGGTGCTAAATTCTGCATCGGCACAGGTTCCGGCACACAGGCATTGGCCATTTGCGTAGAGGCCTTAGGCATTGGCCCCGGCGATGAAGTGATCACTTCTCCTTACACAGATTTCGGTACGGTGTCTGCAATCCTCACCAGCAGAGCATTACCTGTACTGGCTGATCTCGATCCTGCTTCTTATCAGATGGATCCTGACGATACACAACGTAAAATAACTTCCGCTACAAAAGCCATCATGCCTGTACATATGATGGGCCTCGCTGCTGATATGGACAGGTTCATGGCCATGGCACAAAAGCATAAACTGAAAGTGATCGAAGATGCCTGCCAGGCTGCACTCGCTAAATTCCGTGGCAAAACATTGGGTACTATCGGAGATCTGGGCTGTATCAGCTTCCAGGCAAGTAAAGCCATCGCCTGTGGAGAAGGCGGCGCCATCTTAGGTAACGATGAACAACTGATGGACGAATGTTTTACCGTGCACAACCATGGTACTACACGAAAAGGGAAACATACCACCATTGGTCCTAAGAACAGGATGAATGAATTTGAAGGCGCTATCCTCAATGGCCAGTTGCCTACAGCAACAGAGCGTTTTGAAATACGGAACAGGAATGTGGCTTACCTGAATGAAAAATTGAAAGGATTCAAAGGGCTGGTACCACAAAAAAGATATGCAGGCACAGAAAGCGGCGGTTTTTATAACTACGCCATGTCTTATAAATCTGAACATTTTGCAGGTGCTACCCGTCAGCAATTCCTGAAAGCCATAGCGGCTGAAGGTATTCCGTTCAGTCCATATATTCCCAACGGCCTGCATAGAGAAGCATGGATAGATCATATCCTTTCTTTAAGTGAATACAAAAAGATGTTCCCCGCTGCACGTTTAAAACAATACAGGGAACAGATGGCTTCACTGCCAGGTTGCGATACTGTATGTGCAGAAATGGTGGCCATGCATGGTTCCGGCAATTTGCTCGGCACCACTGCAGATATGGACGATATTATTAACGCTGTGATGAAAGTATATGAGCAGCGGGAACAATTGAAGAATATATGAAACACATCCTCAGCATTGGTTTGATCATCTTATGTTTTCACACTACCGTAAAAGCGGCAGATACTTTAAAGGTATGCAGCTTTGATGTAGATGCCACCCCACCGGTAGGTACTGCATTGGTGTATGATAAGATGACCAATAGCTGGGACCAGAGCCTGCGCGCCAAAGGCATCATCCTCACCGGCGCCGGCAAACCAATTGTACTTTGTGCCATTGACTGGATAGGCATTGCCAATGAAGGATATGATGAATTCCGGAAAGCAATGGCTGAAGCGGCAGGCACTACGCCGGACAGGGTAGCACTGCATGCACTGCATCAGCATGATGCGCCTGTTTGTGATTTCGGTGCAGAACAATGGCTGAAAAAAGAAGGCATGAACCCACAGGGTTTTGAAGGTACATTTGCCCGCGAAGTGATCAGCAGGCTAAAGGTTGCCATGACTGGTGCTTTGAAGAATGCACAACCTGTTACGCACATCGGGCTGGGCAAAGCAGAGGTATATAAAGTAGCTTCCAACAGGCGTATACTTGGGGACGATAAAAAGGTGATCGCTTCCCGCACTTCTGCTACAAAGGATTCAGGCATAAGGGCAAGGCCGGAGGGACTGATAGATCCGATCGTATCGCTCATTAGTTTCTGGAACAATAACAAACCGCTGGCTGTATTAAGTTATTACGCCACACATCCGCAAAGTTATTACCGCACAGGAGTAGCCAATCCTGATATTCCGGGCGTAGCAAGGTTCTTCAGGCAACTGTCTGTACCCGATGCACTACACCTGCATTTCAATGGTGCCGGCGGAAATATTACCGTGGGTAAATACAACGATGGTGCAAAAGAGAACCGTCTCTTATTAGCGGAGCGTTTAGCAGATGGTATGTTAAGAGCCTGGCAGCAGACAAAAAAAGAAAAGATCAGCGCAGCAGATGTGAAGTGGGAATCATTACCAGTGGCTTTACCCATCAAACCCAGTCTTGATAGCCTGGGAAAACTATTACACAGGGAAACCAGCGTGTTTGTTGCCAACAATGCATCCAAGCAGGTTTTCATGGAAAGAACAAAACAGGGAAAGAAAGTAGATATCAGTTGTTTAAAGATAGGCAATGCACGTATGGTACATCTGCCGGGAGAATGTTTTATTGAATACCAGCTGGCAGCCAAAGCAATGCGTCCTGATCTCTTTGTGACCGTGGCTGCCTACGGAGATTATGCACCGGGGTATATAGGAACAGCAGAAGCCTATAATGAAGGAGGGTATGAAACCGGCCAGGCCTCAGCTGTTACAGCAGAGGCAGAAAAAGTGCTGCTGAAAGCCATGAACCAATTATTGCGTAAATAATACCATATCATTAGCTGGTCAATAGGACGAGGATTCATTTATTCATTTTACGGGTACGTTAACGTCCCCCATGGGAGCGTACTGTCAACCAAAAAATAAAAGTATATGGCTGTAAACTATCTGTTGAGTACGGGATATTGTATGCCTGTAACTCACAGCTATTCCCGAATGTTACGCAAAGCCGCATCATGGCTTTCGGCAGGATGCATACTGCTCCTGATCTCCATACTCGCCCATGCGCAGGACCGCGCTGTTAAAGGAGTGGTAAATGGAGAAGATGGTAAACCCATGCCGGGTGTAACCATTCTCCTGAAAGGAGGAGAGCGTCACGCTATTACGGATGAGAATGGCCGTTTTAGTATCAGTGCAGGTGCAGATGCCATCCTGGTTTTCACCTTTACGGGGTACGAGAAAAAAGAAGTATCCGTAAATGGACAGGCGGAATTAACCGTTCAAATGGCACCTTCCGTTACAGCACTGGAAACAGTGGTAGTAACAGCATTGGGTCTGGAGCGTAAGAAGAAAACGCTCACCTACAGTACACAGGGCGTTAGCGCCAAAGAACTTACAGAAGCAAGAGAGCTCAATATGGTGAATGCCCTGCAGGGTAAAGTGGCCGGTTTGAATATTAGTTCCGGTTCCAGCGGAGTAGGTTCTCAGGCAAGGGTGATCCTGCGCGGTAACAGATCTATCAGTGGTAACAGCCAGCCTTTATATGTGATAGATGGAGTAGTTACCCGTGCCAGTCCTGCTGATATCAATACAGATAACATCGCTTCCCTGAACGTACTGAAAGGAGCAAACGCTGCTGCGTTATACGGCAGCGCAGGGCAGAACGGGGTGATCGTGATCGAAACAAAAAAAGGAAGACAAGGTGTGAATGTTAGCCTGAACTCCACTTACATGGTGGAAACGCCCATTCATTCCACCCCTTATCAATATGAATACGGGCAGGGTGTTTCCGGTACTTTCCTGAAAACTTCAGAATCTTCCTGGGGTCCAAAAATGGATGGTCGTATGGTGGACACCTGGTCGCTGGATCCCGCGGATGCAGGTAAACAATACAGTTACCTGCCGGATAGAAAAGCCCGGGAGAATGTATTCAATAACGGCAGCAACTTCGCCACCAATCTTTCTGTAAGCACCGGCACAGAAAAATCCAAAACCCTCTTCACTTATACCCATACCAGTGGAGACGGTGTATTGCCAGGCAACGAACTTTCCCGTCACAACGCGGCATTACGTGTTACTAATCAGCTCACTAAAAAACTAACACTGGATACCAAACTGGACTACATGAAGCAAAAGATCAGCAATCAACTGGATGAAGGAGAGTCTTCCTTTAATCCGCTCCGCCAGATCGCTACCATGCCTTCCAGCATCAGGGACCAGGAACTTACTCATTTTGAATATAAAGATCCCGTATTAGGCGTAATGAAGCAGAATTACTGGAGTGCGGGTACTGTTACAGGGGCTAACCCTTACTGGGCATTGTTGCGTAATCTGCGCTATAATAAAGTGGATCGCCTGATGGGACTGGTTTCCCTTTCTTACCAGTTTACAGAAGAATTCCGTGTGATGGTGCGTGGATCTTTTGATGGAGAAAATAATTCATCGGAAGAAAAGTCTTATTACGGCACCTATCGCGATCCTTCCGGAAGATATGCTGTAGGGAAAGGTTCTGCCTTATTGCTGAATGGCGACTTCCTGCTGAGCTATAAAAAACAATTGAATAAAGACTGGTCGCTGGGCGTAAATGCTGGTGGTGAAATAAGGAATACTACGGGAGATTTATTGACTGCCAATACCGGAACCGGTATGAGCGTACCTAATTTCTTTGCATTATCAAATATCTCATTAGCTGCCGTTGCCGGTTACACACCAGTGGTGGAAATGGAAACACAGTCCCTGTATGCAAATGCACAAGTGGGGTGGAAAGATGCCATCTTCCTGGAATTAACGGGCAGGAACGATTGGAGTTCTACCTTAGCAGCAAATAACCGTTCGTATTTTTATCCTTCGGCGGGTATCAGTGCAGTGCTGTCAGAACTGGTGAAGCTGCCGCAAGCCATCACTTACCTGAAACTGAGAGGTTCCCTGGCTCAAGTGGGTAACGGCGCTTCACCCGGACTGTTACAACGTTTTGCAGCCAGCGCCCCCGGCGGCAACCTGGGTTATTTATCACTCAGCTCTACTTTACCCAATAAAAACCTGAAACCGGAAATAACCCGTTCTACAGAAGCAGGTCTTGAGCTACGCCTGTTACATGATCGTATAAGCCTGGATGTTACAGCCTATCAGACTAATACCAGTAACCAGATCTTCCTGCAGGCGTTACCTGTTGGGAGCGGCGCGTTGAGCTTATACACAAATGGCGGCGATGTAAGGAACAAAGGAATTGAAGTGATCCTGAACACCACGCCCATAAGATCCGGCAATTTCTCCTGGGACCTCAATTTCAATTTTGCCAAGAACGATAACGTAGTATTGGAACTTTCCGATGCCATCCCTTCTTTAATAGTGGGTGGTGATACCTACATGCGGAATTTTGTACTGGAAGAAGGCCGCCCTTTCGGACAGATCTATGGAAAAGGATTTGTGCGTGACAGCAAAGGCCGCGTGCTCGTAGGTACAAATGGGCTCCCTCAGACCACACCAGGAAAAACTGTATTGCTGGGAAACGTAAACCCTGACTGGACGGGCGGTATTTCCACTTCCTTCGCTTATAAGAACTGGAGTGCAGGCATTGTGATCAGTCACAAACAGGGAGGAGATATTGCTTCTTTCACAGATGCCATCCTTTATGGAGAAGGTTTAACAGAAGCTACACTGCAAGGCAGGGATGGAGGTTTGTTATTTGGAAAGAACATCCTCACCCGATATGCTTCTGCCAAACCGGATGGATCAGAAAATGATAAGACGGTGAATGCACAGCAGCTCTGGCAATTCCTGGGAGGAAGAACAGCACCGGTAGGAGAGATGTTCATGCGCAAAGCCACCAATACCAGGTTACGTGAATTCACACTGGGATATCAGTTACCATCTTCTCTTTTTAACAGAGGGCCGCTGGCAGCTATTCAGGTATCCCTGGTAGGCAGGAACCTTTTCTTCATCCACAGGGATGCAAGAGGCCTTGATCCTGATTACACACAAGGCACCGGCACTATTTCAGAAGGTTTCCAGTCGTTTGCCTTGCCGCCTTCCCGTTCATTTGGGGCCAACATTAAGATCAACTTTAAATAAATAAAGATGAAAAAGCATTTTTCAATATACAGCCTGCTTTCCATGGGCATGCTGGTAATGTTCAGCCAAAGCTGTACGAAGCGGTTCGATGCCATGAACACACCGGAAAACCTGTTGCCGGAGAATGAGATAACCGCTGCATTGATCGGGCAGTCATTTGCCTTTTCACAGTATCATGGATTATGTGCCGTGTATGTGGAAGTAGGGCAAACGCTGCATGCAGATATCTACGCGCAATACTTTGCCTCCGTGCCTGCGGCTTTCAGTACAGAACAGTTCATCCCTAACGGTTCCTGGGTAGATCTTTTCTGGAAGGATTTTTATGTGAATGCAGCACCGCAGTTGTTCCTCACAGAAAAAGTGACCAGGGAAAACAACATGAATGTAGCCAATGCCATCGCTAAAATATGGAGAGTAGTGATCTATAGCAGGATGACAGATTACTTCGGCCCTGTTATCTATTCTCATTTCGGTGATCAGACCACCAGCGTGCCTTACGATGCACAGGAGGATATCTATGCTGATTTTTTCAAAACACTGGACGAAGCAACAGCCGTATTAAAACAAAACCCCGGCGGCAACGGTTTCGGCGCACACGATCAGGTGTATGCCGGCAGTGCAGACAAATGGCTGAAACTCGCCAACTCCCTGCGGCTCCGTTTCGCGTTACGCATTGCCTATGCAGATGCGGCCAAAGCCAAAACAGAAGCAGAGAAGGCTATCACAGAAGGGGTGATCACAACCAATGCGGATAATGCCAATGTGCTCACCACCACTAACAGCGTGAATATCCTTTCACGTATTACTTACCTGATAGACTTCCGTGCCAGTACTTCCCTGATCAGCGCATTAAAAGGATACAACGATCCAAGGTTACCGGATTATTTATCACCGGCGGTAACAGGTGGCCAGTTTACCGGCATCCGCAATGGTTTACCCGCTGCGGAAAGAGGAACACAATTAGCGAATCTCAATTCTTTTGTGGGCACAAAATGGTTGTCGCCGGACAGGAAGGGAACGCTGACGCCAAACAGGGTACTTTCAGCTGCGGAGGTTGCTTTCTTACGCGCAGAAGGAGCTTTGAGAGGATGGAACATGGGTGGTACGCCAAAAGATCTGTATAACCAGGGGATCAGCCTTTCTCTTTCAGAACGGGTAGCTGCTACGCCTGGTCAGATCACAACTTACCAAACCAGCACTTCGTTACCAGCACCTGTGGCTGATAAATGGAACACACCATCCATGAGTGATATTCCTGTGTTATATGATGATGCCGGCACTTTTGAAAGAAGGCTGGAACAGATCATCACCCAGAAATGGCTGGCGCTGTATCCTGATGGATGGGAAGCATGGGCAGAACGCAGAAGAACAGGTTATCCGAGAGGGTATGCACTCATTGCTTCAGAAAGCCCGGCTATCACCAGAACACAATTAGTAAGAAGGGTTACTTATCCGCCGGTGGAAATATCTACTAACAGAGCGGCATATGATGCAGCAGTTGGGATGTTGAAAGGAGCTGATGAAAACTTTACAAGAGTATGGTGGGATAAAAAGCCATTGACTGATTACCCACTACCTACAAATTAACGTGATGGCAAGAATGAAATAGCGTATAAGATAAGGAACGGACTGCCTCATTTTGGGGCAGTCCCTTTTTTGTTAAGTAGCTGTGAGTTTTCAACTGTCAAGGAATTCTTGATAGTTGGCTTTTTGCAACTACCGCGTTTTTCACGGTAGTTCATTTCACCCTGTCATAATTCAACGTCACCACTCCTGCCTTAGAAGACTTCACCTCATTCAATTGCAATCCCACTCTCTCCTGAATATTGCTAAACAACGGTTTCCCGGCTCCTAAAATAACAGGGAACACCGCTAATCTGTAAATATCCACCAGCCCCTGGTTAATGAAGCTTGTGACCAATTGCCCGCCACCATACAACCAGATATCTTTCCCTGGCTGTTGTAAGATTTCGGGCACCTGGTCCATTGTAATGAAATTTGCTGTTTTCGTACGTGAGAAAACATACTTCTTCTTAGTATGGATAGTCCGATATAACTCCTGTATCATAGGAGGCGCCTGTTCTCCCGTCATGAAATTTCCCCAGAGATCATAACTGGTCCTTCCATAAAAAATAGTATCAATGCGGGAAAGGAGTTCTCCAAAGATGGAGTCAAATGTAGCATTGGGATCCTGACTGGCATATATCCAGTCAATTTCTCCATTAGGGCCTTCAATGAAGCCGTCCAGGGTTACAGCAAGGTCTAAGATGATCTTTCTCATGAGGGAGGCTATTATAGTAAATATAGCCAATTTATTTCTTCCACTTCTGAGCTATCTTAATTGCCGTCTCTATCATGTAAGGCTCCCAATGCTCAATCTCCCAGTCGGATCGTGCAAGAGAAGAAGTTTGTAATGCGTTCATGGCATCTTCATAAGAAGTAGCAGATTCCAGGATAGAAGAAAGTTCCAGCTGTTGCCTGTAAAGGGTTTCATCTTCAACAGGATCCCCTGTGAGCAAAGGTAACAAAGGAGCAAAGCTCTGCTTGCCCGGAGCAGAAAAACGACCGGCGATACTTTCCATTTTCAGGAAGTCTTGATAGAATGCGGCTTTACTTTCATCAGATGATAAGCCGTTTCCCAATTGTTCCAGTACAATGTATTTGAGGTTAGGGCATCGTGTAATAGTATTTTCCAGAAGCTGAAAAACTTCTTCCGGAACAGCATCATCATGCGTATCCCGCCTGATCTGCCGGGGTGGATCAGCCAAAGAATCTTCCCAGCTGCCTCCTGAAATATGGATCTCTCTCACCATGTCTAGCGGATACAACGCAATGATATCATCAAAGGAAATATTGAAGTTGTGGATCTGGCAGTAGAGATTGTGCAGGTCCAGGATGATGAAACCATTTACAGGTGAAAGGAGTTGTTCTAAAAACTCGCCATGCCGTTTTACTTCATCAAAAGAATAGGAGAAGGCAAGATTTTCTAATCCTACGGGACATCTACAAACATCATAGATCCTTTTCAGCCTGTCCCGGCCAATATTAAGTGTGCAGGAAGTATAAGGGATGTTTAAAGGAGCACCATGATGGAAATCTTTTCCTGTCATGAAACCAAAATGTTCCGTGATATGATCAAACTGGAACTCGGTACAGGTCTGTTTGAGTTGTTGCAGCCAGTTCTCCTGTTCTTTCAGCCATTTGCCGGAAAAGAGGGAGAAAAACACACCATGCCCGATCAGCCTTTTCTCATCGCTGAAGGCGGTTAATAATTCTATAAACCAGGATGGAACATCTTTTACTTTATACAATGCATCAAATGACCATTCCAGCGCTTCCACTCTTGATTCCTGCATTAATGGAAGGCAGGCAGCAAGTATATCGTTGTCCAGGTTGCAGGCAACTGCTGATAATATTTTGGGCACCCTTCCGATTTAAAAGATGATCAAATAACATGGTGTGTTCAGGGAGATTAACCCATTCCGCAAGCAGGGCAGCCGTCAGGCAGTTTTTTCTCTTCCTTTTGCTTTTCCTTTGGATCGGGTGCTTTTTCTTTTTCACAGGATGTCATTGTGTGAACAGCAATGCCAATAAGAACAGCGCTAAGTAAAGTTTTGGGCAATTTCATTTTGGTCGTTTTAAGAGTGAATGCAACTGTTCGTAAAACGGGGATGTTTAGCAAAGGTTACACTAACGGGTAAAATTAACATAGCCATCCCCACTTTGGGTGATCCCCGCTAACACATCCGGGGATTGCACACTTTTCCATCCATCTTCATCTTTGCACCATTATTTATAACCCCAAATCTTACACATGAAACAGATCACGTTCGGCGTAATATTCCTGCTGGGCCTTTTACAGGTCAGTTGCGATAAGGACAATAACGATCATTACGAAGCACCCCCCAAAGTAAAGGTCACCGTTTTTCAATCAGCGGGAGACAGTGCCACCATCATTACACAGATCAACAACTTCCGCGCACTCATTGGCGATCCGGTAAATAATGCACCGGGAGCTACGGCAGGCAGAAGAGAAGTGAATTGGGATGGCGTGCCCCCTAATCTTACCAATAACGATCTTTTTCCGGCGGACTTCTTCAATCTCACTGATCCTGCAGGGGCAAACGGCCGTAAAAGAGGATTGGTATATACCGCTGCCAGTTTGCCTTTAAGATTGGATAGCACCAGCTTTGCACAGATAGATGCATCTTATGCGGATGAATTCATTCCCTTCAGCCAGAAGAAACTGATCATTTCTGTTAATTCAAACGTATCAGAGGTAGAATTTAAAGTAGCCGGCACCAACACCAGCGCCTTTGTGAAAGGTTTCGGGATCATTTTCTCTGATGTGGATGATGTTAATTCCACCTTCCTGGAATGCTTTAGCGGCAATACGAGCCTTGGGGTAGTGAAAGCCCCTGTTAAAAAAGCCGGGGCGGCATTCTCTTTCCTCGGTCTGTTTTTTCCGGATGCCCAGGTAACAAAAGTCAGGATAATTGCAGGTAATGCTAAACTGGCCACCGGGGTAAAAGACCTCAGCGATGGCGGTACAAAAGACCTGGTAGCGTATGACGATTTCTTTTATAGTGAACCCATAGCGCTCCAATAAAGCTAACCCCATAAGTTTGATCATCCCTCTCACCGGAGGGATGATCTTTGCTATCCCCGAATCCGGTGATAACGTATTTAGGAGATTTTTGTACTTTTATACGTTATCTACAAACCCCGGCATGTTCAGCAGGTTATTATACACCGCTCTTTTTCTTTATTATAGTGCATTCGTTCATGCGCAGCACCCCCAACTGATCTTCTCGCGGCTGACCGTGCAGAACGGCCTTTCTCATAATAAAGTGAATTGCATCCTCCAGGATAAAAGAGGATTTGTATGGCTGGGTACGGAAGACGGCCTGAACCGCTTCGATGGAAAATACTTTTCCCTTTTCAGGAACACACCGGGTAATACCGCTACCATCTCAAAAAATATCATTACCTCTCTGCTCGAAGATGAACAGGGCATCATATGGATCGCCTCTGCAGATGCAGGTCTTACAAGATATGATCATCGCCTGCCCGCCGCGCAGCAATTCAAACAATACCGCCACAATCCGAAAGATTCCTCCTCCATCCCCATTAATATCATCAACGCAATTACAGCGGATAAAGAAGGTTATCTCTGGCTGGCCACCGGCGGCAACAGGGTATTACGCTTCAATAAACAAACGGAGAAATTCGAAGCCCCTGTGAAGGAAGGCACCCGAAACGCATTGTCTCTTGTAATAGATAACAGCGATACATTATGGGTAGGCAGGCAGGGCGGGGGTATGTTGAAAGTGAATATTCACAACCTGAAATATAACATGGACCATCGTTACAGCGATCTCTATGCAGATCTCCCGCATGCATCTGTCAGTTCACTGTATAAAGATAAACGGGGAAATATCTGGTTCGGTTCCTGGGATAAGGTATTGTACCGCTTTAATAAAGAACAGCAACGGGAAGAAGCTTTTGCATCCCCGGCAGATGATATATTGTCTTTCGCAGAAGATACAGCCGGCCATATCTGGATGGGAGGGAAGAACAATGGTTTATTCATTTACGATCCGGAAAAGAACAGTTTCAGTAATCTCCGTTATGATCCTGCGCTGGAAGGTACCATAGCAGACGATCGCATTAACTGCATATACATAGGAAAAGATGGAATGGTTTGGCTGGGCACCAACCGAGGTGTTAGTATTTTCAACCCGTCACAGCAACCTTTTTCACAACAGTTCCTCGATAAAAACGGTAAAGACCTGCAGATCTACGATCTGCAAACCATAAACGGTAATCTCTGGGCTGGCACCAGCGATGGGCTGTATATCAGAACAAAAGGTAACACTGCATTCAGCCATATTCCATTACAATATAAAGGCCGTCCACTGGTGGTGTCAAAGATCTTCCGGGATGATGATGGTACGCTTTATCTGGGCACCAACTTTACCCTATTTATCTGCAATCCGGAAACCCTTACTTTATCGCTGCTACCGAATACAGAAAAAGATGAAGTGATCTATAACATCATAGACTCCCGCATTATATCCATCATCAAAGACACCATTGCAGGGCATCCTGTATTGATCACGGTGCCTTATGGGCATTTTATTGCTTACTATGATTTTATCACCCAACGCTGGACTTCCCGTGAAGACACTACCATCGACATCATCAAAAAATTCAATTTAGCAGATCACCTCATCAGGAAACTCTATAAAACTTCAAAAGGTAACATCTGGATGGCTACCGGAAAAATGGGTCTGGGAAAATGGAATATAAAGAACGCACTACCCTGGCTTACTTATTACAGCGGAGCTATCAACAATAATATATACGATGTAGTGGAAGCTCCTACAGGAAAACTGTGGATCAGTACCTATGGCGGAGGTTTGAATCAGTTTGATCCCGTAACGGATTCTTTCACGCATATTACTACATCCAGCAACCTGCTGGAAGGATTACAACTGGATGGCTGGCAGAACGTATGGATGGTCAGCAACGGCAATCTCCATAAATATGATCCTTACATCGCCAGTTATTCCACCTATCAGTTACCGGACCTGGAGAAGTCAGGTGGCGTAAGCGGAAGTGTATTCAAAGATGCGGACGGTCAGATGTATGTGGCCGGAAATAATTACATCGTTGCTTTCCGGCCGGAAAAGATAAAAGAGGAAAGAAAATATCCGAAAGTATTCTTTACGGACTTCCAGGTATTTAATGCTTCTTTCAGCGAACGGCTGAAAGAAAAAGAGATCAGGCTGCCCCACAATGAAAATTATTTCACCTTTACTTTTTCCGCCCCGGAATTTATGCAGCGTAATACCACCTACGCTTATATGCTGGAAGGTTTCGATAAAGACTGGATAGAAGCTGGTGACCGTAACTATGCCAGCTATTCCAACCTGGATGGCGGTTATTACATCCTGAAAGTAAAAGCCAGCAGCAGCAAAGGCAACTGGGGAAATGAGTTCACCGCCATCCGCATAAGGATTATACCCCCCTTCTGGAAAGCCTGGTGGTTTTTCCTGCTCTGTGCCGCCGTGATTGCCACAGCCACTTATGCTGTGTACCGTTACCGCATCAATGAACTGCTGGACAGGCAAGCTATCCGGAACAAGATTGCGCAGGACCTCCATGATAATGTGGGTTCCACCCTCAGCAGCATCGGCGTATACAGCGAAGTGGCACAGATCTATCTGCAACAGCAAAAACACAACGATCTGCGAAGTACATTGGAAAAGATCCGGGATGCCTGCGGTGAAATGATCAGTGAACTGAGTGATACCGTATGGACCATCAACCCGCGTAACGATCATATGAGCACCATCCTGCAAAGGATGGACTCCTTTGCTCGCCCATTGCTCAAGGCACAGGGTGTTAACTTCCACCTGAACTTCGATATAGATATCACGGAACTGAACCTGGAAATGACGAAGCGGAAGAACTTTTACCTCATCTTCAAAGAAGCAGTTAGCAATGCTTACAAATATGCCCAGTGCCGGAATCTCTGGGTGGAAGTAAAGGAGGGACCACATATGTTGCAACTCATAGTAAAGGACGATGGAAAAGGCTTTGATGCCAAAACGGTTAAGTCTGCCAATACCCTTTCCGGTAACGGGTTGCAGAACATGCAGCGCAGGGCAAAGGAAATGAGAGGGGAATGTGTGATCAATAGCGTTCCGGGGGAGGGTACTACCCTTACTTTGAGGTTCCCTATCCCCTGATTTGGGGATGTTATTTTGATAATTTTAACTGAACTTTATATAAACAGATTTGTCCCATGAGCCTAAGGATTGCCATATTCGATGATAATAAGAACATCCGTGAAAGTATCAGTATGCTGCTTTCCACCGTTCCCCAGTTTGAAGTGGTCGGCTCCTTTTCTCATGTGCTGGATTGTGTGGCAGATGTAAAGGAATGTAAGCCCGATATCATCCTCATGGATATTGAAATGCCTGGTATGACGGGCATAGAAGCAGTGGTAAAGATCAAAAAGGAATTTCCGCAGATCCAGATCCTGATGCAAACTGTTTTTGAAGATGATGATCGTGTATTTGATTCTATCTGTAGCGGGGCATCCGGCTATATCCTCAAAAATTTCCTGCATACCAAATTGCTGGATTCAATACAGGAGTTACAATATGGCGGTTCTCCCATGAGCCCTTCCATTGCCAGGAAAGTGCTCAATAAAATGCAGACGGTAGCCACGCATATTCGTCCGGAAGAAAAGGTAGATTACCAGTTGACACCCCGCGAGAAAGAAGTACTGGCTGCCCTCGTAAATGGACTCAGTTATAAAATGATTGCCGCAGACCTTTCTATCAGCTATGAAACCGTTCGCTCTCACGTAAAAAAGATCTATGAAAAACTCCATGTTGCCTCACTCACGGAAGTAGTGGCCAAAGCCATCAACAACCGCATCGTATAAACTTATCTACTCCCTTATTCCTGCCCGCTTTCGGGGATATATAATACCTGCTTGCGGGATTGCTGTGTTATGCCCGGTAAGGTAGTTTTGCAGTATTGTTGACTTCAAAACTATTAGGATGAATAAACGTAATGTACTGCTGATGGCTTCCTGCATCGTCAGCACCCATCTCTCTTTTGCTCAGGCTTCTTATGATGCGGCACTTATGGAATTGCCCATCGTTAAAACAATTCAGCTTTCCACAGGTGTGGAAATACAGTATGTGGAACAGGGAGCCGTTTCCGGCATGCCTGTTATCTTTCTCCATGGCTATACAGATTCATGGTACTCTTATGAGAAAGTGATGATGCATTTACCGCCATCTGTACATGCATATGCACTTTCCCAACGTGGTCACGGCCTTTCATCCAAACCCCAGAAAGGATATAAGCCGGAAGATTTTGCCGCGGATGTGGATGCTTTTATGGAAGAACTGCAGATCACTTCTGCTGTCATAGTAGGTCATTCTATGGGCTCGCTCATTGCACAGCGTTTTGCCATTGATTATCCCGGGCGTACAAAAGGCCTGGTGCTGGTAGGTGCTATCGCCAGCCTTAAAAAGAACCCCGCTATCCAGGAGTTCGGCAAAATGATAGAACAGCTGCAGGATCCTATTGATTCTACCTTCATACATGAATTCCAGAAAGGCACACTCGCCAAAGAACTGGACGGAATGGAACTGCACACCTATGTCTCCGAAAGCCGGTTAGTACCTGCAAGAGTTTGGAAAGAAGTTCATTACGGCATGCTGGAAGCAGATTATGAGAAGGAGCTGAGAAAGGTAAAAACTCCCGCGCTGATCTTATATGGTGATAAGGATACCATCATGCCGGAAACAGACCAGCGGATCCTGGCAGCCGCTTTAAGGTATTCAACCAGGATCACTTACAAAGGAACCGGCCATGCCCTGCATTGGGAAGACCCAGAGCGCTTTGTATACGATCTGCTGGGGTTTATTCAGAAATTATAAATAACTTTATTATGCAACGAGTTTGTAAATAAGACACCCCAGCGTATCCCCTTCAAATAAAAAACAACCCCCTTCCATGAAACTGTATGTATTATTAATTGCATTATTTATGATGGGCCTTTGGCAAGCCATTTCCTCCAAAGAAGTGCCCATCGCCAAAAGAACATTTATGTACTGTGCACCTTCCTTTGATCCGGATATCTGGAAAAAAGGCGATGCGCCCCTGCTGAAAGGATTGGGAAGCGTACATTACAAAGTGAACACCCGTTCCGCCAAAGCCCAGAAATTCTTTAACCAGGGCCTTGCACTCACTTATGGTTTCAACCACGGCGAAGCATTCCGCTCTTTCAAAACCGCTCTGAAACATGATTCCACCTGTGCAATGGCTTATTGGGGAATTGCTTTGGTATTGGGCCCTAACTACAATGCTCCCCTGAACCCTGCGAGCCTTGCGGATATTAACGAGGCCATCGACAAGGCCGTTAAATATTCGAAAGAGGGCAGGCCCGAAGAAAAAGCCCTGATCCATACGATGACGAAACGTTTCCCCAGGGAAGAGGTGAAAGACATGACGCCTTATTACGAAGCATATGCACTAGCGTTAAAAGAAGCGCATGAAGCATTCCCGAAGGATATGGACATCGCTACCATCTATGCGGATGCATTAATGAACCTGCATCCCTGGAACCTCTGGTTTAAAGATGGTACCCCGCAACCCTGGACACCGGAGATCGTAGCGTTGATCGAAAAGATCCTGCAGAAAATACCGGATCATCCAGGTGCCATGCATTATTATATTCATGCCACAGAAGCATCCAACAGGGCAGAAGTTGCTTTGCCCTATGCGGATAAACTGCGTACGGCCATGCCCGCAGCAGGACATATGGTACATATGCCATCTCATACTTACATCCGCACCGGTCATTATCACAAAGGTGTGGTAGCAAATGAAAAAGCCTCGTTGGCAGACAGTGTTTACATTGCCCAATGCCGCGCAGAAGGATTTTATCCGCTGGTGTTATACCCGCACAACATTCACTTCCTGGCAGCTTGTGCTTTCCTGGAAGGCAGTAGTAAGAAAGCCCTCGATGCTGCAAGAATGGTATCCCGCAAAGCGGATAGGAAGTATCTCGCAGAAATGGCCGGTGTGCAGCATTTCTATATCATTCCGCTCTATGTAATGATCCACCTCGGCCGCTGGGATGAGATCCTGCAGGAACCTCATCCGGGAGAACCGCTGAAGTATCCAACTGCCATCTGGCATTATGCCCGCGGAATGGCGCTGGCCGCAAAAGGAAATAGAGAAGCAGCTGAACAGGAACTGAAAATTATTCAGAACATGTTGGCAGATGGATCATTGAAAGAGCTGAGTATTTGGGATATGAATACTGTAATGGACCTGGTGCAGATTGCGGCATATTCCCTGGAAGGTGAACTGGCTGGTTACAAAGGAGATTACGCAACAGCAGCAGATCGCTTTACAAAAGCAATTGAAATAGAAGATAAACTGGCTTACACAGAACCGCCGGATTGGTTTTTCTCTGTGCGCCTGTCTTTAGGCCACTGGCTGGTGAAAGCAGGCAAACATGCTGAAGCAGAAAAGGTGTATGAAAAAGATCTCGAAACGTTTAAAGAAAATGGTTGGGCACTCAAAGGCTTGTTCAACAGTCTGAAAGGACAAGGAAAAGAAACGGAAGCCCTTGCAGTAAAAGCCCGGTTTAACGAAGCCTGGAAGTATGCAGATATAAAGATCGAAAGCTCCAGGAAATTTTAACATCCCCTAAAGGACTGTTCACTATTGAGCAGTCCTTTTTTTTACGAGATAGAAAGATATTTTTCTGCGTGTAACAAACCCGAGGTGTTCATAGAGCCCGATGGCCCTTTCATTTGATTGTGATACATGCAGGAAAGGAATGATCCCCGCTGCTAGATTTCGGTTCACCAGATGTGTGATCAGGTGCCGTGCATATTTCCTTCCCGTAAATTCGGGCAGCGTAACAATAGCACTCAGTTCTGTAAGTCCATCTAAACGCATTCGCTCACCCGCCATGGCCACCAGTTTGCCTTCCTGCCTGATACCAAAATAATTCCCCATACGGTGTGTTCCCGGAAGATAATATCCCGGTTGTACTTTAGTGACCAGCTCATACATCTCCTGGCTATCGGATAATTCTTCAATAACGGGCGCATCTTTATCCAAAGTAACCGGCTGCTCACAAACCATCTGCAAACAAACCAGGTTATGCTGCATTTCCCAATGAGCAGGCAGGGGAGGAAGGTCACCAATAATAAAAAAGGACTCGCCTGCTTTCATAAAAGGATCTAATGGATCAGGTGACGTCTCAAAACCAATAAAGGAAACTATATCAGGAGAATATCTTTTTGCCTGTGCTGTTCCGATAGCAAATTCTTTGTGTTTGCTGTTAAGCGCATGCCATGCCGGGTTATCTAATACTGAAAACATAATGGGGCAAAGTTAAGGATTATATCTTCACTACCCTGAACCCCTGGTTGCTGAAAGAAGCCCTCCTGTTCACTCTCCCGATATCTGTAGCGTTAAAGAATTTACAGGCATTTTTGCTGCACCACCAGGACCCTCCCCGTGCATGCACCACCTGTTTGCTATCACCAGGCAAAGCCCCTGAGCAGAATTCAAACACATTCCCGAACATATCATACAGCCCGATGATATTGGGCCGGAAACTCCCAACCGGTGCAGTGTACATAAAGCCATCACTGGTATCTGCCTGCAAATGATTTCGTCCATGCCAGATATTACCCGGTGCTGTTTTAAGCCCGCGTGCAGCAATTTCCCATTCATCCAGAGAGGGAAGCCTCACCTTCGCCCATTTGCAATAGGCTTCCGCATCATGATAACTGATAGTAGTAACAGGATGGTCCATTTTCCGTTCAATGCCACCCCTGCTCTTTCCATTAGGGTATCGCCATGAGGCTGTACTGTCTTCTAACCACCTGAATTCAGCAAGCCCGGGAACAAATACCATGGCATTCTTATACTTTTCAGCATCCGTGACATATCCCGTGCTGTGCACAAACTTTTCGAAGTCTGTATTGGTGAGTTCTGTAGTGGAGATCTGGAAGCCTGTTGTTGTTACTTTACGCAAGGGATTTAGCACATGCCCTTTTTCCCCGAGGGTATAAGTGCCTGCAGGGATCTGCACATATGCTGCCAGTAACAGTGCGTAGATCATTTTTTGCTTTTATAGAATTTGTCTGCACGCTCCAAGATTAGGTCCTGGTTGGGTTTATTCAATTCGATGTAACCATCGTAGGCGGCCTGCTCACTATATAGTTTTGTATAAGAAGCGGAGGTTATAAACGCCGGATATTTGTTCTTCTCCATCAATAACATCAATACAGTGAGAATGTCATGATCTTTTCGGTCTGCATTGTAAGTACTGATCAGGAAAGGGATCATTTCCCATCCGTTTATCTCTACAATAGCATGTTTATAATTCGCTCCCATCCTTTTGCTGCGCAGCACAGATTCTTTGATCAACGCCATCACAGAATCACGGTTCTCTTTGAAGAAATTGTACTGGCGGTCGCTCCAGTTACTTTCACCGAAAATATCCGGCAAATGCCCGAAGATCTTTTTATGTTCATCCTGCATAAAGAAAACGTCACAGTTCTGGCTGAAATCCTCTGCATGGATCATATTGTAAGTGAACTTTTCCCGAAGAGAAAGGGAATTATAGGTATTTGAAGGCATCTTCTCGTGACCTTCGTCATTCTCCTCATAAACAGTTTTTAAACCTGCCACCAGCTTTTTAATCTTCGCCAGTTCATAGGGAGGAACGCTCACTTTAGTGCGGTATTCATGATAAGCAAGGCTTTCCTTACTGGCCCCCTCCTGCGCAAACACCTGCAGGGAGCAAAACAGTACCGCCATTAATAAATAAAATTTCATAGAGAATAGTTTTTTTTAAGCTAATATAGTGCCCATTTCTGAATAACCGCAGCAACAGAGTCTGGCAGTGCCATCTTTTCGAAACTCATCCTATAACTCATTTTTGCATAAAGGGCCAGGTCTTCAATATCCATTCTGGCTATATGACCTTTGTACTTATCCCGGATGGTTTTGGACATATATAACGGTAGCGTAGTGATGGTGGTATCAAGATAGGCGGTTATCATTGTTGAAGGCCCGTCTGTTATCAGTGTAAACTTTTTATAAAAAGTATTATTTATAACACTGTCGCTGATCTTTATTTTTGACAGCGTATTCTTAAATAGATCTTCCGCATTATGGAACCGGTATCCATTCTTTTTCTCCCCTAATGGATACGATTTTTTCTTTTGCCCGTTCACTGAAAGTTGATCGTACTCCGCGCAAATGTTTTTATCTATGTCAATAAAGAAATAACCCTGCACGGGATAGCTGTCTTTTTCTACCTGGTCACCCACCATAGTCTGTTTATAAATGCGGTTCACTTCAATTACATATTGATTATGAACCCATAATTCTGAAGGGGGAAGAACCGGTGTAGTGAAATCTTTTGAAACGGGATCAAAGAGCAGCAGCTCAAAACGTACTTTCCCTGTAAGGCCCTGTATTTCGTTGCCTGCAAAACATAGCAGCATGAAAGCCCAAAAAGATGTCATCAGCATAGTTCTTTAATATGTGAATTAAATATATCCAAATATCCCCGTTTGCAGTAAACCTTTTTTTCGCCTATTTTTAACCGGAGAAATCAACCAAAAGGCGGCCATGTATGATACGAAGGAATTGTTGCACCGCATAGCGGAGGGAGACCAACAGGCATTTACGAGGATGGTGGAGGAGTATAGAAAGAATATCTATACCACTGCCCTGCGCCTGCTGCATTCCACCGTGCTGGCTGAGGAAACACTGCAGGACATCTTCCTGAAAGTCTGGCTCCAGCGTAAAGACCTGGTAACCATAGACAATTTCCCTGCATGGCTCAATGCCGTGGCCCGGAATACCATTTACAACAGCTTCCAGCGCTCGCTGAAAGAGAAAGGAACAGATACCACAGAAGGATTAGAAGGATCAATCATCTCCGCACTGCAACCTGAACAGCAGCTCCAGGAGAAAGAATACACCACTTTACTGCAAAAAGCCATAGACCGCCTGCCGGCACGCCAGAAACAAACTTATCAGCTGATCAGGCAGGAAGGCCTGAAACGGGAAGAAGCCGCCAAAGCCATGAATGTTTCCCCGGAAACAGTTAAACACAATCTGGAAGAGGCTACCCGTAAAGTAAGGGCCTATTGCCTGGCCCAATTGCCACTCAGCGTTTTGTTACTGCTCGTTAATATTAAATAAAAGAATATTTATCCATTAACCCCCCCAACTTTAATTTTTAACTACACTATATAGGTAAAAGGGGAGGATCATGTCTCAAAATAGATTGGAGGACCTGTTTAATTTATGTCTTACTCAGCAAGCTACGGCAGAAGAGAAGCAGGAACTATATGCCTTGCTGAAAGACGCAGAGAATGAGGAACAGATCAGATCTCACATTGCACAATTACTGGAGTCACCTAAAGAACTGGAAGATATTTCAGCGGAAACCATGCAGTCTGTTATGGCGGCCATCTTTGAGTCGGAGGACCGCCCCGTGCCGGTTCGCCGCGTTCACCTGTTCAAAAGATCCTGGTTCCGCTATGCCGCCGCCATTCTGATCATAGCGCTGGCTGCCGGAACTTTCCTCTGGCAGCCGGCTCCCAGGAAAACCACTCCTGCCATAGCCAGCATACAAGATGTAAACCCTGGCAACAGCAAGGCTATCCTCACACTGGGAGATGGTTCCACTGTTACTTTGGATAGTGCGGGCAACCAGGTAATTTTAAAAGGCATCACCCAACAGGGAGATCAATTGCAATATGATGCAGTGGAAAATACAGGCACTGTAAGTTATAATACGCTTAGAACACCCCGTGGCGGCCAATTTCGCATCCAGTTACCGGATGGCACAAAAGCATGGCTTAACGCAGAAAGTTCCCTCACCTATCCAACCGCCTTCCCGGATAATGAAAGAAATGTGGAGATCTCCGGGGAGGTTTATTTTGAAGTGGCCAAACAGGCACAGGCACCTTTTAAGGTGAAAGTGAATAACCGTACTTCCATAGAAGTATTAGGCACTCATTTTAATATCAATGCTTACCGCGATGAAGATTATATCCGCACCACCCTGCTGGAGGGTGCCATACGCATAGATGCAGGTACGGAAAAAGCAGTGCTCGCTCCCGGCCAGCAGGCCAGGGTTTCAGATCAGGGCATAGAAGTGATATCCAATACAGACCTTGATAAAACCATGGCATGGAAGAACGGGTTGTTCAACTTCCAGGACGCACATCTCAAAGAAGTGATGCGCCAGCTTGCCCGCTGGTATGATATAGATATCAGCTACGAAGGGAACGTGCCGGATATTGAATTCGGCGGTAAAATGAGCCGGAACATCAAATTGTCAGACGTACTGAAAGGACTAAAAGGAGCTGGCGTGCAATTCCGGATGGAAGAAGGACCTAAACTGATCGTAACACCTTAGACATGTATATATAACCGGAGCCGACTGAAAATGAAACCGCCACAGACTGGAGATCTGTAGCGGCAGGTAGTTCAGTCAGATCCAAATCAGAGCGTTCAAACTCAATTTTTAATCAACCAAACTATTGCAATCTATGCAAAAAAATGCTAATTGTAACCGGCCAATCCCTGTGCCTGGCCTAAGCCAACCAAATTCACAAGGCTGGTTCACAACCAAAGATCTGATGCTGATGAGACGGAAGTTTCCGCTCACAGTGAACAAAACAATTGTGAATGCGATGAAACTGACTTTCATTTTTCTAACAGTCGCCTTTTTGCAGGTAAGTGCAAAAGGATGGTCGCAGGTGGTAACGCTTGCGGGTAAAGACGTTAAGCTGGAAACAATCTTTTCTGCTATTGAAAAGCAGACGGGATATGTTGTTTTCTACAACAAAAACCTGCTCCGCAATGCGAGGTCTGTTTCCCTTACAGTACAGAACATGCCGCTGGCAGAATTCCTGGCTGCTATACTGAAAGACCAGCCTATTACTTATGAAATGGCGGATAAGACGATCATGTTATCGCCTAAAAATGTAACAACAGCACCGGTTTTTGTTCCTGTCTCGGGAACAATATTATCCGCTGATGGCACACCACTTCCCGGCGCCTCTGTAAAGATCAAAGGAAATAAGAGCGGTACGGTCACGGATGCTAATGGTCGTTTTATGATCAATGCTGAAGAAGGGGATGTGCTTGTGATCAGCTTTGTGGGTTTTGAAGAAGCAACATTCCGTGTCAATGGTAAGACTACGACCGGTATAACCATCCGTATTTCCCCCTCAGAAAATAAACTGGATCAGGTGCAGGTGATGGGATATGGTACTACTTCCAAACGTTTCAATACCGGTAACATCTCAACCGTTAAAGCAGAAGATATTGAAAGGCAGCCGGTAAGCAATCCTCTCTCTGCGCTGCAGGGCAGAGTACCTGGTATGACGATCACACAAAGCACCGGTGTACCAGGCAGCTCTTTTAAAGTACAGATCCGTGGCCGTAACAGCATACGCGTTACAGCTAACGATCCGTTATATATAGTAGATGGTGTGCCTTATCTCGCAAACATGGTCATGGGGGTTGCGCCAAATGATCTCACTAACGGAGGAAGCCCGCTGAATTTTATCAACCCCCTGGATATTGAATCCATCGATATATTGAAGGATGCAGATGCCACTGCCATTTATGGTTCCCGTGGCGCCAACGGTGTGATCCTGATCTCCACTAAGAAAGGTAAAGTAGGCAAAACCCTCATCACCGCAAATATTGCGCAGGGTACCGCCGTTGTTTCCAAAATGATGCCCTTGCTCAACACCAGACAGTATTTGGATATGCGCTATGAAGCATATAGGAACGATGGTGCAGATTGGAGAAGCCCCACTGTGTTTACTGCCGCTGATCTGAAAAATTATGATACTACCAGGTATACGGACTGGCAGAAATTATTCCTCGGTAACACCGCCTCCTATACAGATGCGCAGATATCCATGACCGGCGGAAATTCACAAACACAATACCTGGTAGGAGGAAGTTATCACCGTGAAACCACCGTGTTTCCAGGAAAAGCAGCAGATCAGCGGGGAACAATGCACTTTAATATCAGCAGCAGCTCCAACAATCAGAAATTAAAAGTACTCTTAACCGGAGGATACACTATTGGAGATAATAACATGCCACGTTATGACATCATTGACCTTGCCTTTTCATTACCTCCTATTGCACCAAAACTGTATAACAACGATGGTTCACTGAACTGGCAAGGCGGGCTCTGGACGAATCCTTTAGGCCGGTTCAATGCTAAATTCAACCGGAAGGTGAATAATTTCATTACCAATGCAGCCATCAGTTATCAGATTTTACCAGGGCTGGATCTCAAATCCACTTTTGGTTATACTTACATGCATGTGGATGAAACCGCGAACTTCCCCATCTCTTCTTATAACCCCTCGATAAATATAAACGGGTCTGCAGAATTCTCTAACAGTAATAATAAAACATGGCTGGTAGAACCACAGATCACCTATACCAAAGATCTTTGGAAAGGCCGCCTGAATACACTGGTGGGATCAACCATTCAGCAGAACGCAGCGAATGGCCAGTATATCACCGCTTCCGGATTTATCAGTGACGGGTTGATCGGGAACCTGGCTTCCGCTTCCACTATCACTCCCATGAATTCCCTGATCAGGAGTTATAAGTATAACTCCCTGTTCGCAAGGGCTAACTATAATATAGAAGAGAAATATATCCTGAACCTCACCATGAGAAGGGATGGTTCAGACAGGTTTGGACCGGATAACCGTTTCGGGAATTTCGGTGCCGTAGGCGCAGCATGGATCTTCTCCAAAGAAAAATTTATTGAAAACCATCTGCCCTTTATCAGCTTCGGTAAATTACGCGGTAGTTATGGTACAACCGGTAATGATGCAATAGGTGACTATGAATTCATGCGCTACTATACAATTGGAGGAAACCCTTACCAGGGTGTGAGAGGATTAGGCCCTAATAACCTGCACAATCCTTCCTATCACTGGGAAGTGAATAAGAAACTGGAAGGAGGGTTGGAATTTGGTTTCCTGAACGATCAGATCTCTGTGAGCGCCAGTTATTACAGGAACCGTTCAGATAATCAGTTAGTAGGTTACCGTGTACCTGCTCATACAGGTTTTACCTCCGTAACCTCTAACTGGCCTGCTGTAGTTGAAAATAAAGGATGGGAATTTGTATTGGGTACCAACAATGTAAAGATCGGAGAAGTCACCTGGAACAGTTCATTCAATGTCACCTTTGCTAAAAATAAACTGGTGGCCTTCCCCGGTATTGATAACACCAGTTACAAATCAACACTTTTCATTGGCCAGTCACTGGATATCACCAGGGTATACCGCTACGTGGGAGTAGACCCCGCAACCGGTATGTACCAGTTCCTGGACAAGGATAATAAAAAACAATCCCTCAGCCTGAACAGCCTCACAGATAAAGTAGGATCAGTGAACAGAACCCCTGAGTATTATGGTGGTTTTCAGAACAGCATAAGATATAAAGGATTTGATCTTGATTTTATCTTCCAGTTCGCAAAACAGATAGGGCAGGCTTATCGTGGAGCAGTACTGGCCGGTGCAGGTACAGCCATGCAGGGTAACCAGCATATTGAAGTGCTGGACAGATGGCAGAAACCTGGTGACGTAAGCATGAACCAACGATTTAATGCAGACAGGGCATTATCATGGCCTAATACTTATTTCAGGGAAAGTGATGGTTCTTATTCAGATGCATCTTTCATCCGTTTAAAGAACGTACAACTTACATACAGCTTCTCTAATGCCATTAACAGGAAGATCGGATTGAATCAATCAAGGATCTTTATTCAGGCCCAAAACCTGCTGACCATTACAAGCTTCAAAGGCATGGATCCTGAAAACCAGAGTGGCACCAGCCTTCCTCCCCTGCGTGTGTTAACCGGCGGTATTAAAATAACCATTTAAAGTATCAACATGAAATCAGTCATAAAACTTCTCCTACTCATAGCATTACTACAAACAGGTTGTAAGAAACTCGTAGATCCATCAGCACCTGGTAACAAGATCGGAGTGAGTGCCGTATATGCAAACAACAAAACAGCTTCATCTGTATTGTCCAGGCTTTTTGCGGATTTCGGATCATTTTCAGAAGGCTCATACGGCGTTCCCATTCTAATGAGTGTTGCAGGAGATGATCTCAATGGCGCCGCAGCATCTGACGCCTTCACGCAGGACATGTACAGCAACAGGATCATGAGAGATGCTACTTACTGGTGGTATGATATGTATAAATACATCTACACCACAAACGATGCCCTGGAAATGCTGCCGCTTTCAAAAGGAGTTACAGATCCGGTGAGGAATCAATTGATGGGTGAAGCCAGGTTCGCACGGGCATTCTGTTATTTCTATCTCGTTAATATTTATGGAGATGTACCCCTGATCACTTCTACGGATTACCGCGAAAACATCGGCAAAGGCCGTACCGCCACAGCAGAGATCTACCAGCTGATCGTGAACGATCTGGTAGAAGCAAAAGCATTATTAAGCGATAAGTATTTTAATGCAGATATAACCACTGTTTCCACAGAACGCCTCCGTCCCACAAAAGCAGTAGCCACGGCTATGCTGGCAAGAGTATATCTCTACCTGAAGGAATATGCCAAAGCAGAAGCAGAAGCATCTGAAGTGATCGCCAACCCGATCTACGAATTGCCGGAACTGAACAGTGTTTTCCTTCGGAGCAGTAAGGAAGCCATCTGGCAACTGCCTGCATTGGTGGCACGGTTCAATACACAGGATGGTAAGTACCTGATCCTGAGAACTACTCCCGGAGTTCCCAATGGTCCCAAGCCTGATTATCCTTTTGTACTCACGCCTTTCCTGAAAAATGCTTTTGAAACAGGAGATACCCGCAGCACAAAATGGGTAGGCGATAGTTCCGGCTTTAAGTTTGCAAACAAGTACAAAGTATGGGATATAGATAAACCTGTAACAGAATACGTGATGATGCTCCGCCTCGCAGAACAATACCTGATCAGGGGAGAAGCACGTATCAAACAAAATAAAGTAGGAGAGGGCATCGATGATCTCAACGCCCTCCGGAAACGTGCCCGCGGAACCAATCCGGGAGACCTGCCGGACCTTTCTAAAACAATGTCGCAGGACGCTGCAATACAAGCTGTAGAACATGAACGCCAGGTTGAATTGTTCGTGGAATGGGGTCACCGCTGGTTTGACCTTAAACGTACAGACAGGCTGAATGCTGTAATGACGGTAGTGACGCCACTTAAGAATCCAGCCGTTACCTGGCAGCCATTCCGTGCATTATGTCCTTTACCAACTGGTGAAGTAACTACCGCACCCGGTTTAATAGGGCATCAAAATCCCGGTTATAATAACTAAATACTAAGCAGAGAAATATGACCAATGAGTGTATTGTGAGCGTCCGCGGACTCTCGCACAGGTATAGTACTGCCTGGGCTATCCGGGATATTAATTTCGAGATCAGCCAGAAAGGCGTGCTGGGATTACTGGGGTCAAATGGCGCCGGTAAATCCACTACCATGAATATCATGTGTGGCGTACTGAATCAAACAGAAGGAGAAGTGTTTGTAGGCGGCATCAATATGCGCAAACAACCGGAAGAAGCAAAGAAAAAGATCGGCTTCCTACCCCAGAGCGCTCCCCTGCATCTTGACCTCACGGTAGATGAATACCTGACCCATTGTGCGTACATCCGCTTAATGGAAAAGAAAAACATTCCAGCCGCACTGGCGGAGGCAAAGGAGAAATGTGGCGTTGCGCATTTCTCCAAACGTCTCATCAAAAACCTCTCCGGTGGTTACCGCCAGCGGGTTGGAATTGCACAAGCCATCATTCATAAACCGGACCTGGTGGTGCTGGACGAACCTACCAATGGATTGGACCCTAACCAGATCACGGAAGTAAGAGCATTGATCAAAGAGATCGCAGAAGAAAGGTCGGTTATCTTCTCTTCGCACATTCTCTCAGAAATACAAGCTACCTGTAAGGACATCAAAATGATCGAAAACGGGAGGATGGTTTTTGCAGATACAATAGATGCATTCAACAACTACATCGTACCGCACAGCCTCATCGTAACTTTCGAAAACCCACCAGCACTGGCAGATCTGCAGGCGATAGAAGGTATTACAAAAGCAGCCTTGCAATACGGAAATACCTTCCGCCTGCATTTCTCAGGTGTGAAACATATCACGGAAAAGATAGTGGAAACCAGTGTAGCCAATGGATGGCGCTTAACAGAGATCAACCTGGAAAGAAGTTCTTTGGATGAAGTGTTTGCGCAGTTATCGGGTAAAAGCACCAATTAATATTAAGCAATGAAAGTTACACTCAGAATAGCAAGAGTTGAATTAAGTACGTTATTTTTCTCTCCCATCGCATGGCTGGTGCTGATTGTTTTCACATTTCAAACCGGTCTTACATTTGTAGATAAATTGAAACTCTATGCAGGTTACCAGGAAATGGGCAGCCGGCTGAGCTTCATCACCTCCACCATCTTTGGTGGCCCGCTGGGATTATTTGCAGAGATCCAGCGGAATGTATACCTGTATATACCCCTGCTCACCATGGGTTTGATGAGCCGGGAACTGAGCAGTGGTTCCATCAAACTCTTATTATCGTCACCTGTTAAAACCAGGGAGATCGTACTTGGCAAATACCTGGCCATGATGGTCTATTGCCTGTTACTGATAGCTATACTGGCTATACTCGCAGTATTTGGTATGTATTCAATACAGGCTTTTGATCTGCTGTACATATCATCCGGCCTGCTGGGTATCTACCTGTTGATCTGCGCCTATTCTGCCATCGGCCTGTTTATGTCCAGCCTTACCGGGTACCAGGTAGTGGCTGCAGTGAGCACCCTGGTAGTACTGGCCGCATTAAACTATGTAGGTTTGTTATGGCAGGATGTAAATTTTGTAAGAGACCTCACCTATTTCCTTTCCATCTCCGGAAGAGCTGATCAGATGAGAGATGGTTTGATCATCAGTAAAGATCTCTGCTATTTTGTTTTAGTGATCGCGCTGTTCCTGGGGCTTACCAATATGCTGCTGCAATCCGGGAGGGAAGCAAAACCACTATGGGTAAAGATAGCCCGTTATTCGCTCCTCACCATAACAGTGCTGATGCTGGGTTATATCAGCTCCAGGCCAAGGCTGGCATTGTATGTAGATATGACCGCCACCAAAACCAGAACGCTCACTGCCACCAGCCAGCAGATCATCAAACAATTGAAAGAACCATTGAAGGTGACCACCTATGTGAACCTGATGGATGATTTCTGGCATATGGGCATACCCAAAAGCCGTAACAAAGACGTGAATTTCTGGCAGCCTTATCAGCGCTTCATGCCAGACATGAAAATAAACTACGTATACTACTATGATACCTCCATGGCAGAGTGGTTATACAAAGGCAACAAAGGAGTATCCCTGGATACACTCGCAAAAAGAATGGCAAAAGCGCGGGAACTGAACCTGAAAATGTTTATGCCGCCGGCAGAGATCCGCAAGATCATTGATCTAAGGCCTGAGGAATATCGTTTTGTCAGATGCCTGGAATACAATGGTAAACGGTCTTTCCTCAGAGAGTATGCAGGAGAAATGGACCCCAATCCCGGAGAAGCGGAAGTGCTGGCTGCCATCAAAAAATTAGTGGTAACATCACCTAAGATTGGTTTCCTCACCGGGAATAATGAACGTGCCATAGATAAAGTAGGGGATAAAGATTATAAAGGCAGCACTTCTGAACTCAGTATCCGTAAATCACTGGTGAACCAGGGTTTTAATGTAACAGCCATTTCACTGGAAGGAGGCGAAGTGCCGGAAGACCTTGCCGTATTGGTGATCGCTGATCCTAAAAGACCTATCCCGGAAGCCGTATCAAAAAAAATAACCGATTATATAGATCGTGGCGGAAACTTACTGATCGCGGGAGAGCCCGGCCGCCAGGAAGTATTGAACCCGCTCTTAAGTAAACTGGGTGTGCAACTGAAAGAAGGCATCCTGTTGCAGGAAAGCAGGGATTTTGCGCCTGACCTCGTAATGGGATATGTTACAACAGCGGCTGCCGCCAGTTCTAATAGCTATAAAAATTTCTGGGCAGACAGTGTGAAAATGTCCATGATCACTTCAGTGGGCCTGCAGTATACACCAGGTGATTTTAAAGTAACGGAAATCCTGGCTACAGACAGCAGCAAAAGCTGGAACAAAACAGGTCAGCTAAACCAGGATACCGGATATGTACAGTTTGATCCGGCAGCAGGTGATGTGAAAACAACTACTCCCATCGCCCTTTCACTGACCAGGCAAATGAAAGGAAAAGAACAACGTATCATGGTGTTGGGTGATGCAGATTTTATGAGTGCTTCGGAACTCGGCCGTTACAACATCAGGGTGGGCAATTTCTTTTTCATGTTCGAAATGTTCAAATGGCTGAGCTATGATGAATACCCCGTAGATGTATCCCGGCCAAAAGCACCGGATAACAAGATCCTGATCGCTAAAGAGGATGTGACCATCCTACGGATCATTTTACTTATCGTCCTCCCCGCCTTACTGTTGATTTCCGCTGTGGTATTACTGATCCGCCGGAAAAGAAGATAGGTCGATTGGATTTCTCATAAGCAAAAAAAGGGGCCGGTTTTTTAGCCGGCCCTCGCTTTTTATCTTTTCTTAACCGGTGTAAACATACCCGGGTACACCATGCCATCTGCCTGCTTTAACTCAATGCCCAGTAATGAAGCAATGAGCGGGGCAATATCTTCCAATCCAATTTCCTGGTATACACCTTGTTTATTAATGCCTGCACCCGTTGCGATGAAGCCGGTACGTATTTCATTAAAATCAGGATAGTAACCATGTGCGCCTCCGGGAGCAGGGTTGAAAACTGCACCGTCAGCAGAATTGCCGAACCGGATGCCCTGCTTCGCGGCCAGCGCCAAAACTGCATCAGGACTGGCACCCACTCTGTCCAGTTCTGCGCGTTCCACTACACGGAAAAGGTTTTGTTGGTTGGCGGGAAGTGCTGCCAGTATTTTCTTTACCTGCATCAGCGTTTTCTCATCCTTAGGATCTTTCAGATGCAGAAAAGCTGCACCGCCGGAGGATAAGAAAGAAGCTTTCCAGTTACCGCGGTCTGCTGTTTTACCGGTTAAACCCGCCTGTTCCAGCCATACATTGGGAGAGATGCCTGTATGGGTATCAACAAAACCATGGTCGCCGGTAATAATAATAGCAGTACTGTCTTTAATCCCTGCTTTTTCCAGTGCTTCGATAATAGTACCAATGGCATGGTCTGCAGAAGCAACCGCTGTCCGCACATTATCACTTTCACGGCCATCTTCATGCTGGGCCCCATCCGTGCAGGGAAGGTGTACGGCTATCAGGTTAGGCTTGTATTTACCGATGAGATATGCCGTTATCCTGGCCAGGTTTTCGTTCATGCCATTATACTTCAGATTGAGGCCATTAGCGTCCATTTTGCCGGTGGCAAATTCCTGTACTTCTTCAAACAGTCCTTTAGGTGTCGCCTGCTCGCTGGTAGCACCTCTGCGGTCTCCCGGTGTATTGGAAGACCATGTTTCCGGAATATTGTAATCAATAGGCGCACCTACTGTAACCGGCCAGGACACTGCAGAGGATTTCAATCCTGCATTACGCAATGCATCCCAGAGGGTTTCTGTTTTGATCTCTTTTGCTTCCATGTACCAGCGCCCCGTCTGGCCCTTTGGTTCAAAAGGGGTGTTGTACACTATACCATGTTTGGCTGGTTTGGCACCTGTGATCAATGTAGTATGAGAAGGATAGGTAACAGTGGGGAACACACCTCTCACACCTTGCGCATGTACACCTTTTTTCAGCATCTGCTGCATGTTTGGCGCAGGCCAGGATGGATCAAGATAGAAATCAGGACGGAAGCCATCCACACTCACCAGCACTACATACTTTGCTTTCTGTGCAAAGAGTGATGGCGTAAAGAAAAGAATAAAGGAAAATATAGCAACGGCTTTTTTCATGCTCGGTAATACTTATTGATTAATAAAAGGAAATATTTCTTTTGCAGACTTATTCTGAACCAGCACTTTGTTCATATCATATTTCATCGTCACAATACCGGCAGCAACCGTGAAATCATCCATACCTCTGTTCAATGGAATGAATGTTGGTATTTGTGCTTTTGTATGTTCCGCTTTTACATAACTGTTGTTCAGCTGCTCTGTTTGCGACACAGGGAATTTGATACCCAGGTCCGTCATGCGGCGGCCTTCTGCTATAAATATTTCCTGGCGCAGCCGGTACAACAGGTACAGTATATCATCCTGCGTAACAGTTGCATCTATGTCTGCAGTAGTTACCAGTGTGCCTGAAACCGTATAGGCTTTGATGTTACCCGCCTTTCTGTTGAGCACATGATTACTGCGGGGAGCATCTGCGGCATCAAATTTCACCTGCACTGCGGTTAAAGGATAATCCGTTCTGTTACCGCCATTGCGGGTTTCTTTACTGTCATCTATCATCACAACAGGGCGTAAGGCTACTACTTCTGTTAACAGGTTCTTCAGGGTAAGTTTTGCTGCCGGAAGTTCATTGGAGGCAAGCTGTGTTTCTGCGAGGATGAGGTAAGCTTCTTCAGCTTTTACGATCGTAACCGGTTTCTGATCTGCATTGGCAAGGCCCGTGTGGTAATATTTAGGGTCCAGGAAATCCAGCCTGGGTAATGGCGCAAATTCATTATTGGTGGAAGAGTAGAGATAGGTTTGCATATCATTGGAAGTACCATTTACGCCATCATACTTCACCTGGCGCAGCAGGGTTTTATCTGCTAAAGCAGCGCTGGCAAACTTGGCAGCATTTACGGCATCGCCTGCTGCATAATAAACACGGGCCTTCAATAAAGCATAAGCCTTTTTCTCATTCACATCAGTGGCTAATGTTATGGCTTTGTCCAGGTTAGCCAGTGCCAGGTTCAGGTGTTCTGTGGAAGATAATACAGGGCCTGTGCTGCTACCGGGTAATGCCACAAATAATTCGCCACTCAGCAAATGGGCAAATGCTTTGCTGAAATAGATCTCTGCAGAGTCCGCCGCAGTAGCAGAACGGTCTGCCGGCAGTACCTTGTTCAATCCATAGTCCGCCATTTCACGGAGGCGCTGCACCTGTACCTGCAGATTGTTCACATCCAGGTCAAAATAATCGATCTGCGGAATGTCGAACACTTTACTGCTTAAAGTGCGGTTGTTGAAATAATTATCAGATGTAAGTTCAGTACTTACCACTACCTGGTTCATGGTCAGTGCCAACTGGCGGCGAAGTCCGTTCACCCAGCTTTTGGCGGCATTTGGATTATTCAGGTATACCTGGTCTGTAACATTCGGATTTAATACATTACAGGCCGTCATGCAGCATACAACTGCCAGCAGACAATATGATAATAGTCTTTTCATGGTTTGATCATTTAAAAGTTTAACCGGAGCGTACCCAGGAACTGGCGTGGTGCGGAATAAGTTGCGTAGGCTATGCCACCCGTTGTTGCACCTCCCTGCCCTTGCGCGGCGCCACTGATAGTGGCTTCCGGGTCAAAGCTGGATGCAGCGAAATTAAGCGGGTTCACAGCCATGAGCCCTATCGTTAAGGTCTTCACAGTATTACGGAACAAACCGGATTTTATCGTATAGTTCATACCGATAGTCCTTACCTTAATAAAATCCGTTTTCTCCACGAACATATTCGTAAAGTTGAGCCAGTTGGTACGTTTGTTCTTGTCTATTTCCGCCTGTGGGATGCCTTCATTGCCTGCGCCGTAATTAAAGCGGAATTGTGCATCAAAGGAGTTGGCATATGCACCCTGCTGATAATCAGCACTGGCATAGAGGTCAAATTGTTTGTACCGGAAGTTGAGGTTCATACTGCCAAAGAGGTCCGGAATGGTAGTACCCAGGTTCTGTTGAGCAGTAGTAGTAGCCAATGTACCGTCAGCACCAAACACACCATAGTTTCCGCGCAGGAAACCAATAGGGAATCCTTCCTGTACCACCGTCTGAATAGTTCTGGCACTGAAACCATTGATATTGAAAGGCGCTACACCACCGGAACTCAGTACTTTGTTGTAAAGTGTATTTACCGACACATTCAGGCGCAGTGTCATATCCTTTTGTTGAATGGCGATAGCAGTAACATTGAACTCAAATCCTTTATTCAGGATGCGCCCAACATTATATAGTTGCGATTGAGATTGCCCGGTAGAGGGGGTAGGGGGTACATAGAACAATGCATTGTTCGTAATGGAATGATAATATCCGGCAGACAAAAGGAACCTGTCCTGCATGAATCCCAGGTCAATAGCTCCTTCTGCAGTTTGTGTTTTCTCCGGTTTCAGATCCTCATTACCGGGCTGGCCGAAAAATGCCGCCTGTTCAGACTGGTATCCCTGGAAAGCAATCGTTCTTTCATTCGTGAACGCCGTAGGAAGGTTACCCGCTACACCAAAACTACCCCTGATCTTGGCAGAGGAGATAACCCGGGAATTAAACCAGGGCTCTGCACTGGGGATGTATGAGATACCAACCTTGGGATAATATTGCAAACCGATATTACTCCCAAATGCAGGGTTGCCATCTGCCCGAAGCCCCATGTCCACAAACAATTTATTCTTGTAGCCAATGTTCTCCTGGATATAAATACCATAGTTCACTACCTCCAGGTAATATTCATCGCTGGTTTTTGTAGCAGCATCCCTGATGTTGCGCGAACCATCCCTGATATTACTGCCAGTATAAGCTATCTGCTGATCTTCATTGCGGAATAATTGTGCGCCAGCTGTTGTAATGAAAGAGAAGTTTTGCAGCTTTGCTTCGTACTGCCCGTTCAGGTCAAGTGTAATACCAAGGTATTTACGGTCTGCATTGGAAACACTGCCCTGATCTTTTACTGACGTATTAGTGGTAAAGGAAAGGTATTGGTTGGTTTGTATCGTTTGGTTCTTCTGCACGCGGTAATCGATCCCGCCTGTTGCTTTAAACACCAGGTTCTTCAGTGGCATGTATTTGAATACCTGGGAGGTCTGGAACCGTTTTACTTTAATACTGTTGTCCTGCAGTCTTTCTGCTTCATGTACATATGCTTTCATCTTTTCAAAAGAAGCAGCAGACAAGGTATCAATAATAGGACTGAACTTAGGCCCCGTAATGGAAGACGCACCGCTTTCTGCAAACCACAATCCCGTATAGCCACCCTGGTTGCCATTGCGGTTGCGTTTGAAAGTATTGCTCGTGAAGGTGAAAGAGCTTTCGTAAGTAACCTTGCTGCCCATGCCTGCCCGGAAGCCGCTGGAAAAATCAAAACGTTCGTTCCGGTTCTGATCAAAGATCTGCACGCCCTGGCTGTTACTGTAATTGCCGGAAAAACTGTATCCGAAATTACCCTGACCGCCATTAATGGCAAGGTGATGTTTTTGGTACAGGCCTTGTTGGAACAGTAATTCTTTCGTGCGGGAGAAATGAAGGAAGTCATTCGTAGGCGTTTCAATGCCCATTTGTGTTTCTACTGTGATGGCTGTTTTGTTGGCACCTCCTTTTTTAGTGAAGATCTGGATCACGCCGTTGGCTGCATCCGAACCATACAAAGTAGTAGCAGCGCCACCATTGATGTATTCGATCTTCTCAATATTGTCAGTAGGGATATCAGAGATAGCACTAATGGCCGAGCCCTGTGTACTTCCACCTCCTAATGCGGATACTGTGTTAAGATTATCCATCCTAACACCATCCACGTAAATAACAGGTGTGGAGTTCACAAAGGCAGAATTCACACCCCTGGCGCGTATCAGGGAAGTTGCACCAGCCTGTCCGCCTGTAAGCCTGATCTGTGCATTGGGCAGTTTGCCCTGCAGCATACGGTCTATTCTTCCGGAAGGTGCTTCACTCAGTTCTTTGCTTCCAATGCTCACTACATTCGTGGATAATCTTCTTTTGCTGATATCCAGGCCCTGACCCGTTACCACAACTTCGTCCAACCCCAGCCGGTCTGCTTCCAGTGCAATGTTGTAGGTCTTCCCTGCATTGGCACGTGTAATGCTGATTTCCTGTCTTTTAAACCCGAGATAATACACCACCATCACAATCTCCTCTTTCCCCTGTGGAAAATGAAGAGCGAAAACACCGTTCTCAGCTGTGATTGTTCCGGCGGAAGTACCTTTAACACCAATGCTTACGCCAGGTAATGCCTGCCCGGAAGCCTTATCTGTTACTTTCCCCGAAATGATCAGTTCCTGCTGCCATAAAAGTTTTTCGGCAGGTTGTACTTTCCTGAGAAGGATGTGCCGTTCGCTTACCTGCTTCGCAATAACAGGATAATCGTTCAGCAGATCACTTAATATCTTGCTGACAGGTTTATTAATGGCAGAATAACTTATCCGTATGTTATCAGGGATATTGTCACTGTTATAACCTATTACAAAAGAAGACCGTTGCTCAATGAGCGACAGCACATCCTTTAATAACTGGTCTTTTACAGAGAGACTTACTTTCTTCTCGTACATGGATTGCCCTATACCTGTAGTGGCAAAGGAAAGCATGGTAGAAAATAACAAGAGGAAGGTGGTGATTCTCATTTTTAGCGAAAAAAAAGGTCCCAGCAGGTTAGTATAACCTGCAATAATTTTTTGCATCTTTGTCATGTTTTAATGTATGTGAATCCGTTAAAATCCTGCCCGCCCTCAGTGGCGTGCATGCTCGCCGGAAGCGTCGTAACCGCTTCCGGTTTTTTGTTGGTTTAGTATTACTCCATCATATACTAGTTAGGTTTTTGTGCGTGAATAATAATTTTACCATCTTCTGTTGTATAGGTAATGCCTGTTAGATCAACCAGGATGTTGAGTACTTCCGGCAAAGGCTGTTTGTTAAAGCTGATCTTGTAATGCCCTTCCTGTTTGCCCTGCACGGAAATGGGAATGTTGTACTGCCGCTCCAGTTCCCGCGCCATCTCTTCCAGCGAACTGTTATTAAAATACAGGATGTTATTACGCCACTGTGCAACCTCAGATGCCTGCATGGTTGTAATGGCCAGGGATCTGGTGGCTGTATCATATCGCAATGCTTTATCGGCGGTAAGCACTGCCGCAAGCACTTCCCGCTCCCTCATTACTTTCACCGCACCGCTGGCTACATTGATCTGCCAGTCCTTTTGTTCCGGATAGGCTTTGATGTTAAAAGAGGTACCCAACACAGTGGTGGTTATTCCACCGGATTGTATGAGGAAAGGATGTTCAGGATCTTTTACAATATCAAAGAAAGCTTCCCCGCTTAATGTTATCTTTCGTTCTTTTTTTCCATAGCCTGCTCCGATGGTAAGTTGTGAACCCGCATTCAGATGTACGACTGAACCATCAGAAAGTTTGATGGAGCGATGCGTCCCGAATGGTACATTCACCAGTTCTGCTTTTAATGCAGCAGGCGCCTTTGCTGTAAATTGATAAAGCCCCAGGCCGGCTGCTATCAATAAAACAGCAGCAGCTGCCACGCTCGGCCATCTGTAACGGCGGCGGGTGGTTTTGGAAATGATACGGAATACCAGCGCCTTGCGGAATGCTTCCTTCTGGTCAGCATCCTGTAAAAGACTTTCATCCTCCGGAAAAGAATCATACCAAAGCTCTACCTGTCGCACTTCTTCAGGCGTGGCTGTTCCCCGCAGATACTTGTTTAAAATAGTTTTGATCAGATGTTCTTTGTCCATAACACCCTATATATGATCGTTACGGACGGGAAGTACTGCTGAGATGCGTTAAGGAATTATTAAGAAGAGTATGACGAGTAAAGTATTTTTCTCCACAAACACACGCAAATGATGAAGCGCGATGGAAATATTGTTTTTAACCGTTTGTTCAGATAATGAAAGATGAGCGGCTATTTCTTTATTGGATAAATGCGCATAACGACTTAAGCGGTAAGCGATCTGTAATCTTTCCGGCATGCGGTTCAGTTCATCTGTTACCCTTTTTTCCAGTTCTTTCGTTTCCAGCATCTCCTGTGCGGATGTTGTTGATTGCTGGTTTAACAGGTTTTCAAGCAGCTCCTCAGAAAAAATAGTTTGTTTTGTGCGGCTGAATTGCCTGATGATGCAGTAACGGGCAGCTTTAAAAAGATAGGATGCCAGTGTACCATTTGCATCCGTATAAATAGTAGTTCTGTTCTTCCAGGCAGTGATAAATATTTCCTGCAGAATATCCCGGGTGTCTTCTTCATCCTTAAGCCTGGCATGGATATGGCGGTATAACTCCTCCCAGTACCTGTTTACCAGAATGGTAAATGCCGGGTGGTTGTCTTCTTTTATCAGATCGATCAACCGGTTATCTGAAAGCTTTTCCATATCATCAGCAAACTTACCGGTTGGATGTAAACTGAATATTAAGCTTCTTATCCGGATTCAAAATCCCCAACTCACATATTAATTTCTTTTCATAGTTTAGCTACAGAAAAACATCACTTCATGAGAAACCGGCTGCTTTTATGCTGCATTTTCGGGTTGGCCACTTTGGTCTCCGTTGCCCAGGACACTTCCCGTATAAAAAGAGATTCCACCCGCACAAGAAGGGGCGGAGGAATGTCTGCCATCTTTGCTGATTCCGCCGCGCTCACCAGCAGCGATTATCAACTGAAGATCGAAAACTCCTACGTAGTACTGGATAACATTGATAACAAAAGTGAATTGGGCATAGGTATAGACCTGATCGTAGCAAAACTGGCAGACAGTGATTCGGTACTCAGTGTGCTGAAAGACAATGTGCTCAATAACAGCCAGGCCCTCAACCTCCGCAACCTCCAGGTGTTCAGGACCTTGCTGCAAAATATCCAAATGGACCTCAGGGCACACCGCAAACTATTGGACAGCGCTGAAACCAAACTGAATAACCTCAGGAACAACCTGGCAACCCTCAGAAGCGATACCGTACTCCGTCAACTGATGAGAGACTCTTTGCTGCGCATCCAGTTTGCGCCGCAGTTAAAAGATATGCGGGAGGCCTGGCGCAGCAGCACCCGCCATCTGCGTGAAAGCCTGGCAACCATCAACCTGCTGCAAACACATACTTCCGCCAATGCCATCACCACTTCCAAACTGCTGGACAAAGTGAACAACCTCCTGAACACTTCTGCCACCCGCATTTTTGGAAAAGAATATAATTACCTCTGGGAAAAAGATACGCTGGATGTATCTGCCGCCACCCGTTCCTCTTTCTACAAAGCAGTCAGGGGAGAAAGGAAAGCACTGGATTATTATTTTAAAGACAGCGGCAATAAAAGATTATTCCTGCTGCTCATCGGCATCCTGTTCTTTATATGGATCTTCCGCAGCATCCGTGCCCTGCGCCGTCTCAATGGCATGGGAACTATCCGCGAAATGGAATTTGAATACCTGCCCTCCGGTTACATTGTTTCCTCTTTCGTGATCATGTTCTCCATTGCTCCGCTGTTTGATCTGCATGCACCTTCTGCCTACATTGAATCCATGCAGTTCCTGTTACTGATCATTCTCACCATTATCTGCTGGAAAAAATGGCCGCGCAGGTTATTCGTGTACTGGATCGTGATGGTGTTATTGTATATCTTCTTCTCTTTCGCACATCATATTATCGATCCAAGTTTCTGGCAACGCAGCTGGTTCATTATCCTCAATATCCTGTCTGTAGTATTCGGATGGCTCTTCCTCACAAGGCTAAAGGAAAACCTGCATTTGAGAGGTTTCCTGCGTTTTGTGATCATCCTGCATAATATCATGAATATCCTGGCCATCTTCTTTAATTTATTTGGCCGCTTTTCACTCGCACAGATCTTTGGCCATGCTGCCATTTTCGCCTTTACGCAGGCAGTTGGCCTGGCAGTATTCAGCAAGATCTGTATGGAAGCCATCCTGCTGCAGATTGTGACCAGCCGGATCAAAAGAGGGGTTACCACACACTTTGAATTCCAGCATGTGCTCACCAGCTTCCGCCGCCCCGTTTTATTCCTGGTAGTGATCCTGTGGCTGATTGTGTTCACCACCAATCTGAATATCTATACCACCGTATTAAACAGCCTGATAGAATTCCTGGAAACCCCGCGCAGCATCGGAAATGCTACCTTTACCATCGGTGGTATATTACTCTTCTTCCTGATCATATGGATAGCACACTTATTGCAGAAGTACGTAGGTTACTTCTTTGGCGATACAGGAAATGATGATGAAATAAGCAACAAAGGCCAGCGCTCGCGCCTGCTTATAGCAAGACTGATACTCCTCTGCCTCGGTTACCTCCTGGCCGTTGCCGCCTCCGGCGTTCCGGTAGACAAGATCACCATTGTACTGGGAGCCTTAGGTGTTGGTATTGGTCTCGGCTTACAGAACATCGTGAACAACTTCGTATCAGGCATCATCCTCATATTCGACAGGCCCCTGCAAATAGGCGATGTAGTAGAAATAGGCGATAAATCCGGCCGCGTAAGAGAAATAGGCCTGCGTTCCAGCACCCTGCTCACCCAGAATGGCGCCGAAGTGATCATCCCCAACGGCGACATCCTCTCCCAGCAGATCGTGAACTGGACCCTCTCCAATAGCCAGCAACGCCTCGAAATAGACCTGACCGTAACCGGCAACACAGATATGGAAGTAGTATCCGCCAGCATCAAAAAAGCCATCCTTCAATCCAAATACATAGTCCCCAACCGGGAACCACAGATATTATTCACCAAAGTAATGGAAGAGGGTTTTGAACTGAAAGCCTTCTGCTGGAGCATAGACGTAGCCAAATCCGCCGAAGCAAGAAGCGAGATCCTGCTCCTCCTGCACAAACAGTTGAGTTCAGAGAATATCACACTAAACTTCTGATAATCAACAAAAAAAGAACAAGGAGGTGTCTAACAGAGACGCCTCCTTGCTTTATGGTAGTATCCTCCTATCCTTGACATAGGCTTCACATAGGCTCAAGATAGGAGAATCCTTCTCTCATCCTATACCCAGGGTAGTGCATAAGTAGTTTTAGGGAACCAGCTTTACCATACTATCAGCTATCGTTGTGTCACTCCCTTCTGCGGCAGTGCATAACTGAACAGAAATATGGCCAAAGCCCATGCAAAAACACCATAAAACCATCGCAGACCCGTAGTAAACCCGGGGTTGGCCCATGGCAGGCCCATGGTAGAGCCATAGATGACCTCCGTTTACCGGCCAAAACGGCCACAAAAAGCCATCCCTCTCAACAATCCCCTTCAAAAAAAACACGCTCCCCAAAAAACACACACCACCACTCACCCCCAATCCAACCAAAAAGCCCACCAGCGGAAATAAGCATAAAAAAAATTCGTCCGAAAGCTGTTCCCTCTTGCCTCTTATAACCACTGGGCTAGTTTTTTCGGTCGAATTTTTTTTATGCTTATTGGGAGCGGCGGAATATTTTGAAGATAAAAAAAGAGGGTGCTCCCGAAAGAACACCCTCTTCTTAAAACGGTTAGTAATATAATTAGAACTTAAACGTAGCACTCGCAGCCAACCGCCTCGGCATTTGCTTCTCAACAGTCGTCCATCCACCAAAATATTCTTTATTCGTAGCATTATCCAGCTTCAAGGCCAGCCGGAAAGCCTTCGCATTATAGAACACACTCGCATTCAGAATAGCATAGGAAGGCAAAGTGAACACCCCAGTTCTGGAATCATTCGTGATCTTATTATCACTCGCATAATTTCCACCTACACCAGCACCCAAACCTTGTGCTTTACCGCCGGTAATAGTATAACTGATCCAAAGGTTCGCCAGGTGCTCAGGACCAGCCGTAACAGGCCGTCTGCCCAACACAAACACTGCAGACTTCTCCATTTTGCTATCGTTATAAGAATAACCCGCAACAATGTTCAGCCCGTTCACAGGATTCGCGGCAAGGTCCAGTTCAACGCCTTTACTGCGTTGAGAGCCATCCTGGATCGTATAGTTGTAGGTAACGTTTTCAACGGTCATAGAAGCAGAGCGGGTCATATTGGTCACCAACAGATCATAATAGCTCGCAGTGAAGCTCAGCCTGTGGTCCAATGCATCCAGCTTAACACCTCCTTCAAACTGGTTAGCCTGTTGTGGTTTTAAGTTACCATCCACTTTCACCTGCGGAGGGTTTACCACAGGAGCTACGTTACGGAAACCATTCATATAGTTGGCAAAGACCCCCACCTTATCTTTTACGATCTGGTAAACCAAGCCGAATTTTGGAGATACGGAAGTCTGGTTATACTTACCAGTACCCTTCACACCCGTCAGGTGATCAGTTGTTCCTTTATTATCGAAATAATCCACACGTACACTCGCCATGGCAATGAATTTCTCCGTGATGTTCAATACATCAGACACATAGGCACTGTAAGTATCGTTAGTGGTAGCATTCTTTGTCTGGCCCCCTACAGTAGCAGCCAGCTTGGCATCTACAGCCTGCCTGCTCAGTTGACCGTAACGCGGATCTTTTGCATTGGTTACGTTCACAAAATCAAAGGTCAGATAGGGAGAGTGGTTATTGGTGGTCTGCTGGCTCAGGTAATCCAGTCCAAATACCAACCTGTTCCGCATTTTGCCGATTTTGAAATCGCCAATGAAGTTCTGCTGAACACCCGTAGTGGTAGAAATAGAATTCTGGTTATACACGAACCTGCTGATAAGCGTATCATTTTGCATGGAAGCAGGCAACGGCACTGGCGGATTTGAGCCATCAGGCATTTTTAAACCCTGGTCCAGGAACATGATGTAAGAATAATAACCTTCGCTTTTACGCACACTCCTGGAAAGGTTTGTTTGAGAAGTCCATTTATCGGAGAGTTTATAATTAGCCTGGCCGTAGATGTTCACGGTAGGGTTTTTATAAGTGATATCGTTAGCAGTATAGGACCGGTTGAAATCCATGTTCAGTTCCTTAGGCGTAGTAGCTTTCAGAGGACGGCTGCGGTTCAGGAAAATCATCGTTGCATTGGTACCTTCACTATTATAGATCTCTGCATTCACAAGGAAGGAGAGTTTGTCGCTCGCCTTGTAAGATAAGCTGGGAGCCAGGAAGAAAGACTTCTTAAACCCTGCATCCTGGAAACTGTTTTCAGAATGATAAGCACCATTGAAACGCAGCAAAGCAGTTTTGTCATCATTCAATGGCGTATTGATGTCAGCCGTGATACGGCTCAATCCAAAACCACCACCTGTATAACTGATCTCTCCGCCGAAATTCTCATAGGGGCGTTTGGTCACTATATTGATCAATCCGCCAAAAGAGATCAGGCTGCTACCGAACAAAGTACCAGAGGGCCCTTTGATGGTTTCAATCCTTTCAATATTAGCCGGGTCGATAGCACCATTGGTTAAACCTGCAATGCCATTGATCATAGTAGGTTGCACAGAGAAACCACGGATAGAGAAAAAGCCGGCACCATCACCCGGGCGGCCGGTAGAAGACCATAAACGGTTCACACCCGGTGCATTTTTGATAGCATCATCAAAAGTAGTGACCACCTGTTCTTTCATCAGTTCTTTCCCGATCACATTATATACCTGTGGGTTCTCAATATTTTTGATCGGCAAACGGGCTACCTGGTCACTTTCCTTTCTGCCGAATTTATTCTGATTGCCTTTGATGATCACTTCCTGTAACTGCGTATTGGAAATTTTGATCTCCATGGCTACAGTAGCCGTTTCATTGGCAGTTACCGTCACATCCTGTTCTGTAGTTTCATAACCCAGCAGGGATACGAGCAGTGTATATTGTCCCGGAGCGATCCTGCGGAAATTGAATACGCCCTTTTCATCTGTTATAACGCCGCGGTTTTTGTTCTTGATCTGAACCGATACAAAAGGAGCCAGTTGTCCATCATTGGTTTTGATGGTGCCTTTGATATGTCCGGTGGGATTTTGTGCCTGCAGACTGAGGGCAGATACCATCAGCAGGAGGATAAACGCTGTAAATTTTCTCATCGTAATATATTTATTGGCTGATAGCGGTAACAAACCGCCGGTCTTTAATCCGCCGCAAAATTCAGGTACAATGAGTGGCCGGGTGGATCGGATGCGGAATTTTATTTACGCAATAGGGAATTTTCAGTGGATTTTTCAAAATAGTTATTCCCCCAGCGTTCCATCTGCATAATCACCGGAAGCAGGCTGGTGCCCCATTCCGTGAGATAATATTCCACTTTGGGAGGTACTTCAGGATAGATTTTTTTATATATGATGTGTAGTTCCTCCAGCACTTTCAATTGCTGGTTCAACACGCGGGGAGGGGCTTCAGGAATACTACGATGGAGGTCACTGGGCCTGCGGATGCCGGAATGGATACTATCCAGTAAACAGGCTTTCCATTTCCCGCCCAATACCTTGATCGTCATATTTACACCATATTCCAGTGATTCCGGGAGCTTTTTTACATACATGATGGAGGGTTTAAGGACAACAAATATATCATAATGCCGGCTGGTCTGAAAAGGTTCCCGGCAATACCCGCCAGTGGCGCATAGGGATAAATTTATCCCTTATGGAATCTTTGTTCCCTGATTGTTTAGGCCCCTTATTCGGAACATTTTTGCATTGTAAAAAATGGGGATTCCCTAATTATTATGCTCAGAAAAATAATCGACCGGCCCGTTTTGGCCTCTGTAGTATCCGTCATTTTACTCATACTGGGATTATTGGCTTTGAAAAGCCTGCCCATGGAGATCTTCCCTGATATTGCCCCTCCGGCTGTGGCTGTTTCTGCCAGGTACCCCGGTGCCAATGCTGAAACCGTGGCCCGTGCAGTAGCTACTCCGCTGGAGCAGGTGATCAATGGCGTGGATAATATGACGTATATGTCTTCTTCCTCCTCTAACGATGGTACTTTGGTGCTCACGGTCTTTTTCAAACCAGGTACTGATCCGGACCAGGCAGCAGTTAACGTTCAGAACCGTATTGCACAGGCCACTAACCAATTGCCGAAAGAAGTGGTGCAGGCAGGTGTGATCACTTCCAAACAACAGAACAGCATGATCATGTTCATTGATCTGCTGGCAACGGATGGCCGTTATGATGGAGAGTTCGTCAATAACTATATGCTCATAAACCTTATTCCTCAAATTCAAAGGGTGCAGGGGGTGGGCAAGGTAGCAATGTACGGGAGCAAGGATTACGCTATGCGCATCTGGCTCAATCCCGCACAGCTGGCAGCATACAACATGAGCCCGCAGGAAGTGATAGATGCGATCAACAACCAGAACCTGGAAGCGGCGCCGGGCCGTTTGGGAGAAGGAAGTGCAGTAGCGTATGAATATGCGATCCGTTATAAAGGCAAAATGAATAAAGAACCGGATTATGAAAACATCGTGATCCGTGCAGAACCAGGCGGAAAAGTGATGCGCCTGAAAGATGTAGCCCGTGTGGAATTGGGATCGCTGGACCATGCCTACGCTTCCGCCGTAACCTCCAAAGGCAGGCCGGATGCAGGTATGTTCATTTACCAGACACCGGGTTCCAATGCAAATGATATCCAAACGGAGATCCTCAAAGTGATGGAGAATGCAAAGAAATCTTTCCCATCAGGATTGGAATACCTTGTAAGCTTCAGTACAAAAGGGTTCCTGGACGAAGCTGTTGCACAAGTGAAAGGTACGCTGATAGAGGCTTTCATTCTTGTATTCATTGTAGTGTTCATCTTCCTGCAGGATTTTCGTTCCACCCTGATCCCGGCAATTGCAGTACCGGTTTCTATCATCGGTACCTTTTTCTTCATGCAGTTGTTTGGCCTCACCATCAATTTCCTGACCTTGTTTGCGTTGGTGCTGGCCATTGGGATTGTGGTAGACGATGCTGTAGTGGTAGTGGAAGCAGTGCATAGTAAAATGAGCCATGGCACTGATGCTAAAACAGCTACCGTTACTGCCATGAGTGAGATCACCGGCGCCATCTTTTCCATCACACTGGTAATGGCTGCGGTGTTCCTGCCCATTGGTCTTACAGAAGGCCCTGTAGGTGTTTTCTACCGGCAGTTTGCTTTTACCCTGGCCATCGCCATTATACTCTCTGCTGTGAATGCCTTAACCCTGAGTCCTGCATTATGCGCGCTCTTATTAAAAACAGATCATGCTGATAATAAGAAAGGATGGCGCCGTTTCTTCCATTACTTCAATGCAGGATTTGAAGCAGTGTCTGCAAGATATATCAGGGCCGCACATTTCCTGATCGGCCGGAAGTGGCTGGCAATGGGAGCTTTGCTACTGGTAGGTGTTGCTACTTTTGCGCTGGCACGCACCACACCTAAAGCTTTTATTCCCACAGAAGATCAGAACATTGTTATTTCTACTTTGAATATGCAACCCGGCGCAGGATATGCCCGTACAAAAAAAGTGCTGGACAGTGTACACAAAAAGATCAACCAGATGGAAGCGGTGGAATTCAGTTCCATGGTGGTAGGAGAGAACCTCATGGCAGCCAGCGTTTCACCCTCCTATGGTTCTATATACGCCACTTTACGGCCAAAAAAAGAAAGAGGGGAATTTTCAGAGATCAACAGCATTGTTGATTCTATAAATACCCTCTTTTACAGTTACCCTGAAGGTAATTCCTTCACCTTTATCATGCCTACTGTACAAGGTTTCGGAGCAATAGATGGGTTGGATGTTGTGCTGAAAGATAATACCGGCGGCCCTATCAGTAAACTGGCAGGAGAGGCAGACCGTTTCATTGCCACCTTGCAGGAACGTCCTGAAATTGGTACGGCCTATACTTCCTTCAATGCCAGTTTTCCGCAATTCCAGCTGGAGGTAGATGAGGTGAAAGCTAAACAACTGGGCGTAGAAGTAAGTGAAGTGCTCAATACTATGCAGGCCTATTACGGCAGTGTATATGCTTCAGACTTTAACCGCTTTGGGAAATACTACCGCGTAGTGGTACAGGCAGATGTTCCCTATCGTGTGGATGAAAACAGCCTGGAACATATCCATGTTAAAAATGCATTCGGAGAAATGGTGCCTGTGAAATCTATTGCCCACCTGGAACGTGTGTATGGCCCTGAAGTGATCAATCACCTGAACCAGGCAAATGCCATCACGGTAAGTGTGCAGGCCAAAAAAGGTTTCTCCTCCGGCGATGCCATGAAGGCTGTGAATGAAGTAGCGGCTGCATTACCCATGGGTTTCTCTCATGAATATATCGGTATGGCAAGAGAAGAACAATCCTCCGGTTCAGAAACCCTTTTCATCTTTGGATTATGCGTAGTGTTCGTGTATTTTCTGCTGGCCGCACAGTATGAAAGTTACATTCTTCCCATGGCAGTAATGTTATCATTGCCTGCAGGGATCCTGGGTGTATTTGCTTTCATCCGCATGATGGATGTTACCAACAATATTTATGTACAGATCAGCCTGATCATGTTGATAGGCCTCCTGGCAAAGAACGCTATCCTCATCGTGGAGTTTGCTATTCAGAGAAGAAGAGCAGGGAAAGCATTACTGGAAGCGGCATTGGAAGCAGCCACGCTCAGGTTGCGTCCCATTCTCATGACTTCTTTTGCATTCATTGTTGGCCTGTTACCTTTACTGTTTGCGAAGGGGGCAACGGAACAGGGGAACCGTTCCATTGCATCAAGTGCTATAGGGGGGATGTTGTTTGGTGTAGTGCTGGGGTTGTTTATTATTCCGGTGTTGTTTGTGATATTTCAGGCTTTGCAGGAAAGGTTCTTTGGCCTGAAGAAAATTTAAAATGGTTCCGCCCTATTTTGGGGCGGAACTATCTTCTGTATAATCTCAATCTCCGCTACCCGCTGCTTTATTATCAATATCATAAGGAGGTTTATTCCTGTTGATAAGTTTATCCACTCCTTTGTCTCTTGTGCTGCTGTTGGTTTGCAGGATGATGTAGATCACTAATAGCGATATTAACCCTACAAATATCCAGAATCCTATACTCATAAAATCAGTTTTAGTTAAAAAAAGTAGCTGGTCAGACCGGCCTGGCTTCCAGGAAAGCCTGACCTGCTACTGTTCTTTAAGGTTTGTACAGCCTTGGGAAAGTATCCCTGCGCGGCTTGTTCAATGTGTCCTTTGGCCAGTCGTTGTCTTTGTTTTTCTTCTTCTTCACCGAAGAATCCTTTTTGTGTTTGGGAATAGTATCCTGTTGTTCCTGCTGAACGGTCATAACCGGCTGTGTGGAATAACTGATACTTGCCTGTGCAAGCATCATCACAACAAAAATGCTGATGATGCCAATGGGTGTGTTTTTCATGGTTATCCTTTTTAAGATGAAAAGGGACAAAATCCAGTCCATCAATAACAGCAGGAATAAGAGATGGAAAAATGGGGCAGATTGGGGAAAGGGATACTCAGTTCCGTGGAATGAAAAAGCCGTATCAGACAGATACGGCTATAATATGATCAGCATTGGTTTTAGTTCGAAGCATTGATCATCTCCTGGATCCTGCCTTGCCCCGTGACCACATCGGCCTTCAGATCACTCAGCATGGAATACAATCCGAAATAAGTTCTGTTGATATAAAGCGAATGCCTGCTTCCTCTTGCCACTTTCGATTCCCGCACTTCCTTGAGGTTATACAGGTGATCCATATACGCATAGATCTCATTAAAATAATCTTCGTTCCCAAAATCGAAACGTTCTACGGTAAAAGGATGGGTGAGTAAACGGATCATTTCCTGGAAAAGCCCTGAGAAGAAAGTGATCTCTTTTTCCGTATCCGAAGGATGGATCATTTCCAGGTTGGTGTAGATCTCTCTGCGCCGTTTTTCATCTTTCAACACCTCTTTATCCGTGAGCAGGAAATAGTTCACATAAAAATCTTCCGGTACTTCTTTCACACAACCGAAATCAAATATGCCTACTGTACCATCCGGCCGCAACAGGAAATTACCGGGATGCGGATCTGCATGCACTTTCTTGAGCTTATGCACCTGGAACTGGTAAAAGTCCCACATGGCCTGCCCGATCTTATTACGCACTTCCTGCGAAGGATTGGTGAGCAGGAATTCTTTCAGGTGCTGGCCGTTCAGCCAGTCCATGGTAATGATCCGGTCTGAAGAAAGCTCCGGGTAATACACCGGGAAAACAAGGTTGGGAATATGCGCACATTGTGCAGATAATTCCTGCGAACGGTGCAGTTCCAGCTTATAATCTGTTTCTTCCAGTAACTTCGATTCAATCTCATCAAAGTACTTATCCATATCCACTTCATTCATCCCCACGATCCTGATCGCAAAAGGTTTTACGAGGCGCAGGTCTGATTTAACACTGTTGGCTACGCCGGGATACTGGATCTTCACCGCCAGTGGTTTCCCGTCCTTCCATGCTTTATGCACCTGCCCGATAGATGCAGCATTTGTTGCTTTCATATCGAACTTGTCATACAACTGCGCGGGTGTTTTGCCCAGCGTTTTCGTGAAAGTGTTCACCACTAAGGGGCCTGATAAAGGAGGTGCGCTGTATTGGCTCATCGCAAAACGTTCCGTATAAGCCTTTGGCAGCATGCCTTTATCCATGCTTAACATCTGTGCCACCTTGAGGGCACTGCCTTTGAGATTGCTTAATGTTTCGTATATGTCTTCCGCATTTTCCTGGTGGAGGGCATCCTTTGTGGTGGAAGGGTCCATCAGTTTGCGGGTGTAGTGTTTGATATAGTTCGTTCCTACTTTTAATCCTGTGGTCACAAAACGTCCTGCCCTTTCAACTTTGCCTGTAGGAATATTCGTTTGCTCCTTCATATTAGCTATTTCCTGGTGAAAATGAATTTTCCGAAATCAAGCAGGCTGTCCAAAGTGTTGGAATGGATCAGCTGGAAACTCAGGTTCACCGCTTTTTCAATAGCTGCATCCGTCATTTCAAAATTGATACTTCTGTCATCTATCCAATACTGTAAAACAAATAATGCCTGTACCCAGAACCCATGTACATATTTATCGGAAATGAATTTTCTTTCCTTGATCTCTGTACTGAGGTATCCTTCTTTAATTAAGCCGGTGGCATATTCAAAGAAGGCTTGTTTGAAAGTAGCGAGTTGTTTGAATTGAGCCGGGGAGGGCAGCTGGTAACGCTCCTTTTGCAGGAGGATGTAACTACGGTCTTCTTTCAGTTTTTGTACCCACAAAAAGTAAAAGGCCAGCAGTTTTTCCTGTGCGGAATACTGCAGATAAGTTTCATCCGCCTGCAACTGTTCAAGTGTACGTTCAAAGAAGCTCAGCCAGATGTCTGACTCAACACCGTCCAATGAACTATAACTTTCATAAAATGCAGATTCGGGGATGTCTATGATCTTGCAGAGGGCAAAAACAGATACGGGTCTTTTACCGTTTTCGAGCCAGTAGCGTTTGTACGCTTCGCGAATGGTATGCTTTTCCATATTAAGAACTGTTTTAGATGATTCCAGGAGATGGGTCAGGTGCCTGGTATTACAAATTTACGATGCGGTGAATTACCACGAACGAAATAAAAATAAATATTTAGGAGGATAGGGGTTATATTAGCGGAGAACCTTACTGGGCAACCGTTAACCGGTTTTGTTAAATATTCGCCAATTGACATTTTATGATAAATATCAGTAAACATTTTTTAGGTCTGCGCACCACCATTTACAGGGTAAATGATCTGCCAAAAGCAACCGCATGGTATACCAAAGCATTCGGTGTTATTCCTTATTACAACGAGCCGTATTATGTAGGATTTGAAATAGAAGGATATGAACTGGGATTGCAGCCAATACCGGAAGGAGAGGAGCATCCCGGAGCTGGAGGAGTGGAAACCTACTGGGGTGTAGAGGATATCCAGGCTGCCTATGAGCACCTGTTATCACTTGGAGCTACTGCTCACAGCGAACCGCGTACCGTGGGGGAACCTATCCAGGTGGCAATGGTGAAAGATCCCTGGGGGAATATCCTGGGGTTGATCTACAATCCTTTATTTAAATGAAAAAGGCGCCGGGATCACCGGCGCCTTTTCTTTATGCAGGAACTATTTCTTCCTTTTTCTTCTCAACAGCTGCGTTCGCAGCATTCGTGACGATCTGCTTGTTCAACCGGTTCATCATCACCAGGGTAATAATAAAGGCTCCAACGATCACAATCCCAAGTATATCATAGTTCAGCAAAAATCCGCTGCTTGTCTTGTAAACGATCAGGCCTGCGATCACGGAAGCAAAACCGCCGGAGATCTGCTGGATGGACGCATTGATGCTCATAAAAGCACCCCTGTCCTGCAGGGAGGGAATGGAGGCCAGTGAAGCCTGAACAGGAATGATCCGGCCCAGTACACCTGCAAACATCAACCCGTTAATGATAATAGCAAGATATAGCGGTGTAATGTGTAGCCTTGTGAAGATCAAAACCATGATACAGGTTAATAAGGTGGCAGCATAAAATACATTGATCCTGCCCAGCTTATCACTCAGCTTACCAATAATAGGGCTGACTATCAGCGAAACGGCTCCCGTAGCTACATACAGCCAGGTGATATCCTGTGGGGACAATCCCATATTATGTCGGGAAAAAGTACTGCCGAAAGGCATCAGCATGTAACCTCCCGTTGCCAGCAGAATGGTAGTGCAAAAAGCAAGTGTGTACTTTCTGTTGCTCACCGTATGCACCAGGTGCTCCACCACGTTCTTTTCTGTTCTGGCATTCAGGTGTTCCGTAATAGGTTTCATGTAAAAAAGGATAGCGCCTCCCAGGATAGCAGCCATTACACCAATCACCCAGAAAGGAGCATGCCAGCTGAACCTGTTGGCCAGTTCCCAGCCCACAGGCATCCCCAGGATCTGGCTGAGTGCAAATGCCATTTGCATAAATCCCATTACACGGCCTCTCACCTGCGGCTGGAAAAGATCTACCACGATAGCCATACCAATGGCACTGATCACACCGCCAAACAAACCCGTAAAGATGCGGGCGGCCAGCAGGAAGTGATAATTAGGTGCCAGTGCGCAAAGGAAAGTACCGATCGTGAAACCGGAGTAAAATACCATCAGCATTTTCTTCCGGTCAAACTTATCCGCAAAACCCGCTGCCAGGATACCGGAGATCCCGGCACTGAAAGCATAAGCAGATACAACCAGTCCAAACTGTTGTGTGGTGATGTTCATTTTGGTGATCAGTATTTCACCGAGGGGGTTAAGTACCATGAAGTCGAGGATCACGGTAAATTGAAGTAAAGAAAGTGCGGCAATGACGAAAACCTGGTACCGGGAAAATACCCTTTCTTTAGGTGCTTGCATTGTTTCCATTGTGTGTGTTAGAAATTGTCAGGTTATTCAGGCAGTTCTTCGCAGAAGAAACCTGCCCGGGTAATAAGGTGGATAATATCTTGTGGCAGTAGGTGCCGGGCTTCTATGCGGAGCACTTTATCGGAGTCCTCCCTGTCTACATTCCATCGCTGAATGCCAGGTTGTTTATCTAAAAAAGGACCTACCTGCCTGAGATCTTTCTTGAACCTGATATTGGTGCGGAAAACCAATACCTCCGTAATGGGTGCTGCGATATAACCATTGTTCATAAAGTTGCTCATTTAAGGGTGAATGAATGATCTGACGGATCAGGGTTTTAAGGCTTTCAATACTAACTGTAAGGCTTGCTCCATGGCTTCTTCCGTAAAATGAAATTTCGTATCGCCAAAAGTTTTATCCTGGGAGTGGAACTTGATCAGCTGGTATAAAGGGGCATAGGCTACCGACCAATATACTTCTGTAGACAGCGGGATCAGTTCGCCCCTTTTTATCGCATTGTGGCAGAAACGGCCCATCATTTCTTTGAAAGTATGGTACACATCTTTGGATACTTTATCGTACAAATGGGAATACCGCATTTTTTCCATGAACTGGGTGTCCAGCGGATTATTGAAAAAATGCCTGGCGCGGTTCTGCCATTGGTTCCGTAAACCCTCTTCCAAAGACATGTTATCCGGATCAAAACCATCCAGGCTTTCCTTCAGCATACGTTCAGTTACACGGATAGCCGTTTGCACAATGAGGTCCTCCCGGTCCTTATAATAGATGTAAATGGTGGCAGGAGAAACACCGGCAGCTTTGGCCAGCTTATTCACGCCAAAGCCATCCAGTCCATCCCTCACGATCATTTCTACCGTTCTGCGATGGAGTTCACATATCTTATTTTCGTCCCTTGTTCTCATCAGGATACAAAGATAAGTGAGCGATCGCTTATTTACGAAATATATTTTTTCTAGATAAAAAAAGGCGCTCTTTAAAAGAGCGCCTTTCAGGAGTTTGTACGACCCATCCTCCCTGCAACTATTTGATTACAAAGCTTTAAGACTGTCCAGCCTTACCTGGGCGAGCTCCAGCCCCGGCGATAATTCCAGCAGTTTCCGGTAAGCGGTCACCGCCTTTTCATTATCATGGTTCTGCCTGTAGCCCTCTGCCAGCCACTTCCAGCTATCCGGTTTTTCGGGGTAGAGGAGAGTGTTGAGCTGGAAAGCTGTGATGGCATGTTCCATATAACCGGCAGACAGGAGCACAGACCCGAACCCGTTCAATTCGCCATCGCTTTTGCTGACAGGCTTCACTTTCTCAGCCAGCAGGGGTAACTGTGCATGCAGCATACCCGGGCTTTTCACTTCAAACATCCTGCGCAAACGATCGCCGGCGGCGTAATTGGGTTCGTAGGGTTGCCCCCGGATAATGGCCAGCAGGTCTTTTTCCAGTGACTGCACGGGGAATTCCACGATCCTCCCTATTTCTCTGCCGTTTTTTCTGACAATGAAAGTAGGTACGCGGAAAATGTACAATCCCTGTTCTTCCCTGCCGGGACTGGTTTTATGACCCGGATTGCCGCTTTTGGTACAAATGATCCGGACTTTTTGGGGAGGTACCCCCAGGCTGTCCATGATCTTGAGAAAATGCGGCACTTCCCTTCGGCTGTCTCCACACCAGGTACCCATGAACACGTCCACCTGTTCATCCGTCCATGCACTTTTCAGCAGGGCAGCATCTGCAGTATAGCCGTGATAAATGGAATCAAACCAGTGTTTAAAAGGCAGTTGATCAAATGCAGATCTTAGCTGTTCACCTAATAACACCGTGGCGGGAGGAGAAGGTAATGATGATTGCTGCACGATAGCAGGTGGGCTGCATCGGATAAGTGTGATGAGCCCGGCTATGCAGCACATGTATAGCCATATTGTTTTCATAAAAAATGCATAAAAGGGTGATGGCATACGTACAACGCAAAATGCGCCGTACATAGCCGGAATGGCACACAACGGGTATACGTTTGCCTTTATAGGTTTGGAAACTGGCAGGGTACACGTAAACTGATCGCGTGTGAGAAATAAAAAATCAAAATTGCACACGAGGATATATGTACGCCTGTTAGGTTTGGAAACTGGCAGGGTACACGAAAACAGATCGCGTGTGAGATAATGAATGTCAGATCAGAGAGGTAATAGTGCAGGGAGGATGGAAGATGTTTTTCAACCCCTTGTAATGGTAGTGTGATGAAACAACACCATACACAACGGGGGACTGCATTAGCTGAGTTCCCAACACAGGGCCGTTCAGAGAAGGAACGTAGTCCTGCATTTTAAGCGTGGAACTTAACTGCTGCAATTGAGCATCAGGGTCCTTACCATCAAATGCCTGAGTGAGGAAGTGAACGCAACCGCAATCTGCCGGAACGTTTTTATCATGCATGTATATCTTCACAATACATTGCAGATATCCGGTTATCCGGAAGGCAAGCTGCAGGCTGATCACTGCAAAAAGGCATATGGCGAGGAAAGGTCGCACGTATGTAATATAACGAATTTATTGCAAATGTGATGCAGCGTGGATAATTTCCTTAAATTAGTTAAACAGTGAACGAGAACTAACACCCCGGATGCAGCAAATCTATCTTTCACATAAACTGTCGCACCTATGGATTTCATTATCAACCACTGGGCAGTATTGGTCTGCGCCATTCTAAACCTTGTACTGGGCGCTATCTGGTATTCTCCCATGCTTTTCTACAACGGCTGGAAAAGAGCGAACCACTTTACAGACGAGCAGCTGAAAAGTGTAAAACCTGCAGTCACCTACACGCTGGCTTTCATCTTTTCGCTGATCATCAGCTACAACATGGCCTTTTTCCTGGGCGATGCCCAAACAGACTGGCAATGGGGTGCTACCGCAGGTTTCCTCGCCGGCTTTGGATTTTCCTCCCTCATCTTTGCCATTATCGCATTATTTGAAATGCGCTCCTGGGCGTACATCCTTATCAATGGAGGTTTTATCACTGTTTACTTTACCCTTGTGGGCCTCATTTTAGGTGCCTGGCGTTAGCATTTAAAAGCATTTTCCTGATTGCGCAATAGTTTTTCCCGATCCGTCTTGTTACCGGGAAATTACCGGTGCATATTTGCACCGGATATTCAATTTTTAGCCTGACAGGTAAGATGAAAAAAATAGTAGGGAAAGTACATCTCTGGCTCGGATTTACATCCGGGCTGGTTGTATTTGTTATAAGCATTACCGGTTGTTTGCTCGCATTTGAGTGGGAACTGCGTGGCCTGGTGAATGGTTCCTGGTACTACACTGAGCCAAAAGCAAACGTGCAACCATTGCCCCCCTCTGTGCTCCGCCCGATTGCTGAAAAACAATTCCCCGGCAAAGTAGCTAACGGCATCAGTTACCAGGGGGGCAAATACAGCACCGTTGTACAATTCTACGGCGGCGATCCCGAATATTATTACCAGGTGTTCATGGACCCCTACACCGGCAAAGTGCTAAAGGTCTGGAATGCAGAAAACGATTTCTTCCGCTTTATCCTCGATGGCCACTTCTATCTCTGGCTGCCTGATCACATCGGCCAGCCCATTGTTGCTTACGCCACGCTCATATTCTTTGTAATGCTGGTAACCGGTTTAATCCTCTGGTGGCCAAAGAACAAAGCTGCACGCAAACAAAGGTTCAGCATCAAATGGGATGCAAAATGGCGCAGGAAGAATTACGACCTGCACAACGTACTGGGTTTTTACGCCATGTTTATTGCATTGGTACTTGTGATCACCGGGCTGGTATGGGGTTTCCAATGGTGGAGCAATTCCCTGTATTATGCCACCTCCGGCGGAAAGTCCCTCGATGACGCTATCTACGCAACTTCTGATACCACTGCTTATACAAAAGAATATGCCGTTGAAAAAGCCACTGACATGGCCTGGAACCAGGTACGCCAGCACATGCCGGAAGGTGCAGGGATCAGTGTATATTTTGCTGCTACCAAAAATGCTCCCATAAGCGTTACCATCAATCACCGCCCCGGTACTTACTATAAAACAGATAATTACCAGTTTGATCAGTACACCCTGAAGCCATTAAAAGAAGATGGGCCCTATGCCGGATTCTACAAAGACGCGGGTTTTGGTGATAAACTGCGCCGGATGAATTACGATATCCATACGGGAGCAGTACTGGCACTACCGGGCAAGATCCTGATGTTCTTCGCCAGCCTTATCTGTGCCAGCTTACCCATTACCGGTATTTATATCTGGTGGGGAAGGCGGAAAAAGGGCAAACCATCCCTGAAAAAAAGAATATACCAGCAGGCAGCGCTTTAATTTGGAAAAAAACGCTGTAAGTTTAAGCCATGAAAACTACGGCAGCCTACTGGCGCGAAACGCTCCAATTAACGCAACATGTAGAAGGGGGCTCTTTCAGGGAAACTTATAGAGCACCATTGGTATTACAACAACCAGCCGGGCCAAGGGCTGCTTCAACAGGCATTTATTTCTTACTGGAAGATGGAGAGTTCTCAGCCTTTCACAGGATCGCATCTGATGAAATGTGGCATTTCTATGATGGCGTTACCCTGCATATCTACGAGATCAAACCAAACGGTACATTACATGTACACCGCTTAGGCAGAGACATTACACAGGGAGAACAACTGCAGTTAGTGATCCCCGCCGGCAGCTGGTTTGCCTCCTCCGTAGAAGAAACCGGCGGCTTTGCACTTGTGGGTTGTACCGTTGCGCCGGGATTTGATTTTGCTGATTTTGAACTGGCAGAAAGAGCGGCACTCTCACAGTTGTTTCCGCAGCATGCAGGGCTGATAGGTTTACTTACCAGGTGAGATTATTTATAATGTACTACATTTATACAAAAATTAACCTACCCGTATGGCTAAAATTGATCTGATCAAAGATCTTGTCCCCATTGCTCAGAACACGATGGCAGATATTGTCGAGAAAGAGCTGCGCGATTATTTAAAAAAGAAATCCTTTAAACCCGGGGATGCACTTCCTTCAGAACTGGAACTGGCAGAAGCATTAGGCGTGAGCCGCAACGTAGTGAGAGAAGCATTAAGCCGCCTCCGTATGTTAGGTATGGTGGAAACGAAAAAGAGAAGAGGTATGATCCTTTCCCGCCCTGATATACTTGGATCTTTCGAAAGAGTATTAGACCCCTTGATCATAGACGACAGTACCCTGCAGGATATCTTTGAACTGAGGCTTACCCTGGAAATGGGACTGGCGGATATTCTCTACCTCCGCAAAACTAAAAAAGATCTGAAGGAACTGGAAGCCATCGCCAAAAGCCAGGAGCCCAAGGGGAAAGGACAGGCCTTCCGTATCAGCAATGAAGTAGCTTTTCACGGAAAGATCTACCAGATGACGGGGAACGATACGCTCACCCGTTTCCAGAATATGCTCCTCCCTATTTTTGGTTATGTGATCAGCCTGGAAAAAGTGCCCAAGATCGGTACCGTATCCCACATAGACCTGGTGAACATACTGAAGGATGGCAGCAAGGAAGAATTCAGGGCTGGTATGATGGAGCACCTCAAACCACACTTCGACCGCTTGAAATAATTCATGCAACATATGGGAAGGGAACTGCCGGAAAGCAGTTCCCTTTTTTTATTCCCCAAAAATTAATTTGGTTGGTTGTGTCTTTTTATTTTACATTTGATATGTAGTACATATCTACATAGCTATCGTTAAAAATTCCATCTCTGTCTAAACAGTGATCCGTTATGAACTTATCTCTCTTAATCTCCAGATCGGGACTTTTATTCTTTGTATCTATGTTACTGTTGCCTGCTTTCGCTGCAATGGCACAGTCTACAGTTAGTGGCAAGGTCACTGACTCTACCGGTGTGCCCATTGAAAGGGCCAGTGTACAGCTGAAAGGCACTACACGAGGCACTTTTACAGGTGCTGATGGTAGCTATTCCATCAATGTTCCGGCGGATGGAATATTGATATTCTCTTACCTCGGCTACCTTAATAAGGAGCAGAGTGTAGGGGGGCGTACAGTTTTGAACGTTCAACTCGCTTCGGCCAACACAACGCTGGAAGATGTGGTGATCGTAGGGTATATGCAGCAATCCCGTACAAAAGCTACTGCCGCTATTTCCAAACTGGATGTGGAAGAACTCAAACACTCTCCCAATCCCAATCCCATACAGGCTATGCAGGGAAAGATCGCCGGTATGTCCATTCCCATTTCTTCCGGCCAGCCTGGTGAAGGCGCGAATAACATCATCATTCGCGGTAGTACCAAGCTGAATGTGTATGGAACAGGTATTGGTACCAGTGGCGGAAATGTGGTGAATACAGACGGAGGAAGCCCGCTGGTAGTGATCGATGGGGTGTTCCGTTCCATGAGCGATGTGAACCCGGATAACATTGAATCCATACAAGTGATGAAGGATGCAGCCTCTACTGCAATCTACGGTGCGCGTGGTGCTAACGGTGTAATTGTGATTAAAACAAAAGGCGGAAAGAATAACAGCAAAATGAACCTTGCCGTGAATCACCGCACCACCTGGGAAACCCCGGCACGTGATTATAAATACCTCAATGCAACAGATTACCTGAAACTGGCCCGCACTACGGTAAGGAATACAGCGGATAACCTCGATAAGAACAACCTGCTGAACAATGGCGGTTTCTCTGCCGGTACGCGTGTATACACGGCTAAAGGTCAGTACGGAAGGAATGTGAACCTCACGGCATTGTATGATAACATTGTGGCCATTGAAGGTCAGGCCTACGTGGATAACCTGCTGGCACATGGTTACATGACCATGGACGATCCCATTAATCCGGGCACCAAATTATTATATGCAGATAATAACTACGAGGACCTTATCTGGAAAACAGGCCTGTCCAGCAATACGAATGTATCTATAGACGGTGGTTCCGAGAGAGCGAATTATAACGTTTCACTCGGATATACAGATCAGCGGGGAACCTTTATTGGTACTAACTATAAACGTTATGATGCATTAGGCAACTTCAGCTTCCAGGCCACCAACAATTTCAAAGTGGATGCCATGCTGAACTACCAGAATGTATTACCCAACTACGTGGATAATTTTACGAATGATCTCACAAGAGCTACGCGTATCACGCCATTGATCCGCATTTATAAGGATGACGGTAATCCTGCATTGGGTGAATTATGGTCTGCCCGCAACAGGTTGCATACTGTGAAATATGATGATACCAGGACCTCTACAGAACGTGTGGTAACAAGGCTGGCCGGAGACTGGACCATCCTGCCTGGTCTGCATTTCAGACCGTCCATCTCTTACCTCATTTCAGATTACCGCTACATGTTCATGCGGAAAGCCACGCCGGCTGATGAAATTCAACCTACTTACCAGCGTGAAAAGAGGGAGGCCACTAATAACAGCCGCCAGTTAATGGTAGACCAGGTATTGCAGTACGATTTTGATCTGAACAAGAAACATAACTTTACTTTATTGGGAGGGTTTAACTATACCAGGAATACCAACAGCAATATTAATATCAGCTCACAAAGAGCTACCAACGATTATATCTATACGATCAATGAACCGCCAACCTCTGTTATCGGTGGCGTTCCTACTTCAAATACAATACCAGACTACTTTGGTACTTCGCTGGGAGAATCAAAATCAGCCAGTTTGTTCGGGCAGTTGAATTATGATTACGAAGCAAAATATCTCTTCAGTGCCTCACTGCGTTATGACGGGTTCTCCAATTTTGCACCGGAAAATAAATATGCTTATTTCCCTTCTTTCTCTGCCGGATGGAATATCCACAAGGAACGCTTCTGGCATGTAAAACCTATCAGCAACCTCAAACTCAGGGGCAGCTATGGATTGGTAGGTGCCAGCGACCTGCGGGTAGTAGATACTTATGGTGGATACAATGCTTATTCTTATGCCCAGGGTTCTGGTATATTGAGAGCTAATCTCAGCAACCCCAACCTGAAATGGGAAGGCACTGAGTCCATGGACGTTGCCATTGAAGCCGGTTTCCTCAATAACCGCATCAATCTTACCGTGGATTGGTATAACAAGCTCACAAAAGACAGGCTGGCGTCAAAACCTTTGCCTTCTGAAGCACCATTTGCTTCTATCTTTTATAACAACGGGACCTTACAGAATACGGGTATAGAGATCGAGTTAGGGGGCACCGTATTACAGGTGAAAGATTTCATCTGGAACACCAACTTCTCATTTGCTTACAATAAGCAAATGATCAAAGCACTGCCTGCTAATGGCAGACCGAAAAACCGCCAGGGTGGAGATGTGGTATGGGATCCTGCTACTAAATCCCTTGTGGAAGCCGGTGGTTTTGCAGAAGGTGAAAGACCTTTTGCTTTATATGCTTACCAGGTGTTAGGCGTGTTCTCCACAGATGCTGAAGCAGCTGCCTGGAATGCCACAAAGAAAGATAACCTGGCTTCCGCATCCGGCATCGCTGTTGGAAAACGAGCAGGCGATTTCATTTTTAATGATGTGAATAATGATGGGGTGATAGATACCAAAGACCAGGTGTTTATGGGATACCGTACACCGGATAAAATAGGCGGATGGCAGAATACATTTTCCTATAAAGGCATTACGTTAAGAGTGGCCATGGACTATGCCATGGGGCATATGATCACCAATGGTGCACTGGCCCGCTCTTTAGGACAGGGCAGGGCCTTTAACGAAGGCGCACCTGAACAGGCTTTAGGACCGGACATCTGGCAAAAATCAGGAGATGTGGGTAAGAAATACGCACGTTTCTCTTTTGCGGATTTTGATTTCGGCCAAAGGAACTATCTGCGTGGTGCAACACTGGGTGTGAATAACAGTTATTCCTCCGATGTATCTGTGATGTATCAAAAAGGAGATTTCCTGGCTTTCCGTGAGATCACCCTCTCTTACGATATTCCACGTAACATCATGAAAAAGATCCGTTCCACCGGCATGAACGTTTTTGCCAGTGTGTACAACCTGGGGTACCTCACCAAATATGAAGGGATCAATCCTGAATCCTATACAGGTTTTGATGCGATAGGATATCCCCGCCCAAGACAATTCTCACTGGGTGCAACGGTTAAGTTTTAAGTAATAAAAAATTCAGTCATGAAAAAGATATTCCTGTTTAGTTTGATAGTTGTAGTGGGATTGACCGGATGTAAGAAACTCCTGGAAGTAACACCGCAATCCAGTATTACGGAAGAAACCTATTTTCAGAGCGAAGGTGATTTTGATCCTTATGTAACCGGTATATATGGTTTTATGCGGTTCTTCGCCAACAACATAACCTATGGTACTGAGCGCGGAGATGAACTGATCTCCGCCTTAAACTCCCGCTTTGGTGTAGCCTGGACGCAGATCATCACCCCTGCTAACGGTGCTATCAATTACAACGACTGGTACAAAGCCATCGGGCATTGCAACCTGTTGTTGGAAAAGATCAAGGCTTTTGAATTTGCTGCCAACCCGGATACCCGTAAAAGGATCATTGCAGAAACGTATTGCCTGCGCGCATATTTTTATTTCCATCTCACCCGCGTTATCGGAGATGCACCTTTGATGTTAACCGCTGTAGTGGATGAAAATGTACCGCTGCTGGCGCGTTCTCCGGCAACAGATGTGATGAAGCAGATCAATGCAGACCTGGACACGGCTATTACCATCTATAAGTCTATGAGCCAGTTTGCAGCTACATCCTTCCCTTCAAAATACCGTTTTGCCTATGGCTCTGCACAGGCCATGAAAGCAGATGTGAAATTATGGAGCGCTAAAGTGCTGGGTGGCGGAGCTGCTGACCTGAATGCCGCGATTGCAGCGATTGATGAAGTGGAAAAAACAGGCACTACTTTGAACACCGATTTCAAAAATGTAACAGGCTTACGTGCAGCTACCAACCCGGAAGTGTTGCTGGCTGCCTATTATCAGCGGGATGAACCCGTTACAGGTAGCAGCGTGGTACCTAATGCCAGCCATTATGTGGTAAATGCATTACCTTACCTTACCGGTGTGCAGGGAGCCCTCAACCTGGATAGTCTCCCTTACTGCAATACTACCGCAAATGGGCAGGGTGCTTACCAGATAAGCCTTCAGTCGAGAGCTTTATTCAATCAATACCCTGCAGACAAGCGGAAACCTTATACCTGGGTTACGGAACGGCAGGCAAGTGGCCCGAAAATATCCTGGATCACTAAGTATCCCGGTACTAAATATACAGACGACCGTGTGGCAGATAACGATGTGATCATGTACCGCCTCGCAGATATCTTCCTGCTGAAAGCAGAAGCCTATGCAGCATTGGATCAGACAGGGCTGGCCATCGGATATCTTAATAAAGTGCGGGTGCGTACCGGCAACGGAGATTACACCGGCGCAACAGATAAAGTTACCGTAGAGAAAGAAGTGCTGAATGAAAGAGGCCGTGAGCTTTTCTTTGAACAAAAACGCTGGTACGATCTGGTGAGGTTCCACAAAGGTGGTACCATCAATGTCTATACAGTTGTGCCCAACCTGGCTGGTAAAACAACACCGCTGTTCTGGCCATTGAACACAACGGTACTGGCCAATAACAAACTGATCAAACAAACAGAAGGTTATCAATAACTATAACATGGAAAAGGTAAAAGGATTAATTGCTGCGGCATTCACTCCCATGCATGAGGACGGATCTGTAAATCATGCCCTCATCCAGCCCCTGGTGGATAAACTGGTAGCGGATGGGTTAACAGGAATCTTTGTATGCGGCAGTAATGGCGAAGGGCCCAATATGACCACCGCCGAAAGGATGGCCGTAGCGGAATCATTTGTAAAAGCGGCACAGAAGAGATTGCTGATCTTCGTTCACGTTGGGCATAGCAGTATTGCAGAAGCAAGGGCATTGGCGGCACATGCACAGGAGATAGGGGCAGATGCTATTTCCGCAGTAGCAGCTTTTTACTTCAAACCTGTTAGTGTTCAAAACCTGGCAGATAGTATGGCGGAGATTGCTTCGGCAGCACCGCAATTACCTTTCTACTATTATCACATCCCGCACCTTACAGGTGTGGGCATGGATATGATAGAGTTCCTGAAAATAGCAGCCCCGGCCATTCCTAACCTGGCAGGCATTAAATACACTGCCACTACTTTGCATGAATACCAGGCCTGCCTGAATTTTGAGAACGGTAAGTTTGATATCCTGTACGGGCTGGATGAAATGTTATTACCTGCATTGGCAATAGGCGCGCAGGGAGCCATTGGCAGCACGTATACTTTTGCTGCACCGCTTTACCTGCAAACAATAGCGGCGTTCCGCAATGGAGATATTGCCAAAGCGCAGGCATCACATGCTTATATGGTAGAAGTGATCCGTATATTGGTGAAATATCCGCCCATACCAGGGCAAAAGGCAATCATGCATATGTTAGGCTGGAACCTTGGACCATGCCGGCTTCCATTGACTACGCTGGATGCGGCCGCATACGATAAGTTCCATGAACAACTGTCTGCACTGTCTTTCTTTGAAAAGGCACCTGCAAGGAAACTTAAAGAACTTAAATGAGAGGATTACTGGCATTTATTATATGCCTCCTGACTATACAAACCAAAGCACAGTTTAGCTGGAAACAGGCTACGCAGTTGCCGGTGGCAGATGGTTTGGCAGGAGCTTATGCCGGTGTAAGCAACGGCGCCCTGATCATAGCAGGCGGCACCAATTTCCCCGGCAATAAAAGGCCCTGGGATGGCGGTGTAAAAACCTGGTATGATACTATCTGGGTATTGGAAAAGGAAAATGGCAAATGGAAACAGGCCGGCAGATTACCACGTCCCTTAGGGTATGGTGTAGCGCTCAGCAGCAAGAAAGGATTAGTATGCCTGGGTGGGGGAGACGCCAGATTGAATTATGCAGATGCCTTCATCATCAGTTATAAAAAGGGAAAAGTAACTATCACTGCTTTACCTCCTATGCCTGGCCCGGCGATCAATGCCTGCGGTGTGCTGATCAACGAAACCATTTACATGGCCGGAGGGATTGCATCGCCCACCGGCAGGGCAACACAACACTGCTGGAGCCTTGACCTCAATGCACCTGCTCCGCAGTGGAAAGTGCTGGAACCCTTACCCGGCCAGCCACGCATGCTGGCCATGGCAGGTACGGAGAAAGGTAAGTTTTATGTTTTCGGCGGCGTATACCTTGATAGTACTTTACAACGAAAATATTTAAAAGATAGCTGGGTATATCAACCCGGTGCAGGATGGAAGCAGATCGCAGACCTCCCCGGGGTACTGGCCGCTGCACCTACACCAGTCTACAATAACGGCCGGGCGGATCTGTTACTGTTTGGTGGAGATGATGGCGCAAATGCTGCACGCGTTACTGAGCTGAAAGATGCACATCCCGGTTTTAACAGGGAAGTGCTTCGTTATAATACGGTTAAAGACACATGGTCTGTAACGGGTTATATTAAAGCAGAGAATGTATACGCACCTGTTACCACACCATTGGTGATATGGAATAATAAAGTGGTATTGCCGGTTGGCGAAGCCAGGCCTGCAGTGCGCAGCAGAAAAATACTGATCGGCGTACAAAAGCAATAATCTCAGGATCCTCTTTACGGCGGTTCCCTGGAAAAATAGTTGAACAAATTGTTCAAGTTCACTGTAATGACGGCCGGTCTATTTCTATAGACCGGTTTTTTTTTGCTCGTTAGCAATATTTTAGCAGCCTCCATTGGCAAAGAAGTTCCTATTTTTCAGGATCAAACATAAAATATGAGCAGAAGAAAGTTCCTACGTCAATCCGCGTTATTATCGTCCGCCGTTATTTTACGCCCTGCACTTTCCTGGGCCGGCCAGGCAGAATTCCCCGTTGTACGTATCCCTGCAGCACAGCGCAAGTTCCGCAGTGAAGCAGTGGAAAAGGCAATTGCTGCTGTAAAGAGCAAAAGCACCAACACAGAATTATCCTGGCTTTTTGAGAATTGCTTCCCCAATACGCTGGACACTACAGTAGAATATAAAATGAAAGATGGCCGTCCGGACACTTACGTGATCACCGGGGATATTGATGCCATGTGGCTGAGGGACAGTACCGCACAGGTATCGCCTTACCTTCCTCTTGTAAAAGAAGATGAGCAGCTGCGCCACCTTATTGCGGGGGTGATCAATCACCAGGTGAAGTGCGTGTTGAAAGACCCTTATGCCAATGCGTTCTATGGAGATGAAACCAAACAGGGCGAATGGAAAAGTGACCTCACAGATATGAAGCCCGGTATCCATGAACGCAAATGGGAAATAGATTCCTTATGTTATCCCATCCGCCTGGCATACCAGTACTGGAAAATAACAGGGGATACTTCTCCGTTTGATGCCACCTGGAAGCAATCCATAGAGCTGACGCTGAAAACATTTAAGGAGCAGCAACGTAAGGATGGCCCCGGCCCTTATCACTTCCAGCGGACCACCTCCTGGGCAACAGATGGTGTACCCATTGGCGGATACGGTTACCCGGTTAAACCCGTTGGGCTGATCTGTTCCATGTTCCGCCCGAGTGACGATGCCACTATCTTTCCTTTCCTCGTTCCTTCCAACTTCTTTGCTGTAGTGAGTTTAAGGCAGGCGGCAGAAATGGTGCAGGCTTTACATAAAGATGCCAATCTGGCCAATGCCTGCCGCACACTGGCTACAGAAGTGGAGAATGCACTGCAGAAATATGCCATCGTTACGCATCCGCAGTTTGGTAAAGTATATGCGTTTGAAGTGAACGGCTTCGGTAGCTTCAACCTGATGGACGATGCCAATGTACCCAGCCTGCTATCACTGCCTTACCTGGGTGCGATAAAACCGAATGACCCCGTTTATATCAATACCCGCAAACTGATCCTCTCTTCAGAAAATCCCTTCTTTTTCTCAGGGAAAGCCGGAAAGGGAATTGGTAGTCCGCATACTGGCCTGAACAGGATCTGGACGATCAGTTTAGTGATGCAGGGCCTGACCAGTAACAATGAGGCAGAGATCAGGCAATGCCTGCAGACATTACAGAAATGCCATGCCGGTAAAGGATTCATGCATGAGTCGTTCGACAAGGATGATGCCACCAAGTTCAGCCGCGCCTGGTTTGCATGGGCTAACACCATCTTCGGAGAATTGATCTGGAAGCTGTATAAGGAAAGACCTCATTTATTGAAATAGCTAAAAGGCTGGCCTTACGGTCAGCCTTTTTTTGATTACTTTTAGCCATCTAACGTATTATCAATGTACTAATTCCCTTATGGAGAGTAAGCAAAATGCCTATTTCATTACCCGATGGCAATCCCAGATCAAAAAAGGACTGTTTGAATACATCATTATGCTCCTGCTGCAAAAGAAGGAGCGTTACGGGTATGAATTGATCAGCGAGATCAAAAAGCTGGCTGATATGGATATTGCTGAAGGTACTATCTATCCGCTGCTCAGCAGGTTGAAGAAAGAGAAACTCGTGGAATCACGCTGGGTGGAAATGGATGAAGGCGTTCCCCGTAAATATTACCAGCTCACAGATCTGGGAAATGAATACCTGGAAGCGATGTACCTGTACCTTGGTGAACTCATGCAGGCTATTGGAGACCTGAAAAAGCTATAAACGATATGAACGGTCAAAAGAAATATATCCTCTCCCTTGATCTCGGCTCCAGCGCTGCCGGGGCTGTGCTGTTTTCCCGGGAAGGAAAGGTGATCAGGCAGGTGCAGAAGGAATACGAAAAGTATTATCCCCAGCCCGGCTGGATAGAGGTAGACCCTAATGAGATCTGGTTTACCATGTTGTCTGCCATTGAGGAACTCATCGCCAGCGCCGGTATTGCAGCAGAAGAGATTGCCGGTATAGGCATTGCCAGCCAGCGGGAAACAACCGTGCTCTGGGACCGTATCACCGGGGAGCCGGTGTACAATGCCATTGCCTGGCAGGACAGGCGCACCTCTAAACTCTGTGATGAATTCCGCTACCAGGGCTTCTCCGGCCTCATCCGCCAGAAAACCGGGCTGATCCTTGATGCCTATTTCTCTGCCAGCAAGATCACCTGGATACTGGATCATATCAAAGATGCCCGCATCCGGGCAGAACAGGGCCAGCTGGCCTTTGGAACAATAGATGCATGGCTGGTATGGAAACTCACCGCCGGCAAAAAACATGTAACGGATGTTACCAATGCCTCCCGTACCATGCTTTTCAATATTCATACCCTGCAATGGGATGAAGAATTACTCCGTCTCTTTAATATTCCCCATAAACTTTTACCGGACACCTGTTCCAACAGCGAGGTGATCGCTTATACAGAAACGGCTATCCTGAATGCTGCCATCCCCATCGCCGCCATGGCAGGCGATCAGCAGGCGGCATTGTTCGGGCAGATGTGCCTGGAACCGGGCATGGTTAAAAATACCTACGGCAGCGGATGTTTTGCACTGATGAACATCGGCTCCAAACCCATTATTTCAGATAACCACCTGCTCACCACCATTGCCTGGCGGATCGGCGGAGAAGTCACCTATGCACTGGAAGGCAGTGTATTTGGCGGCAGTTCTGTATTCCGCTGGATCAGAGATGGCCTGGGCCTCATTGAATCCACCGCAGAGATAGAAGCACTGGCGCAAACCGAACCGGATAATGGCGGGGTACTTTTTGTTCCGGCCCTCTCCGGCTTGGGCACCCCTTACTGGGACCCTTATGCCCGGGGCATGATCATAGGCATCACCCGGGGTACTTCCTCCGGTCACATTGCCCGCGCCGCGCTTGAAGGAGTAGCCCTTGGCATTGCCGATGCGCTGGAAGCCATGGAAAAGGACAGTGGCCGGGCCATTACCGAATTAAGGGTAGATGGCACCTCCGCTACTTACGATTTCTTCATGCAGATGCAAACCGATATCCTGCAATACCCGGTCATGCGGCCGCAGGTAATGCCCTCCGGTGCCACCGGTGTTGCTTACCTGGCAGGCCTAGCTACCAACTTCTGGACCCTGCAGCAGATCCGGGAACAATATACCGTGGCCAGAACCTTTTCGCCCAATCCACCTGTGGAAGGGCAATCGGTATTGCGGGAGAAATGGCAGAAGGCTATCGCAAGGGTGAAGAACTGGGACTTTTAGCATAGATACGCAAGCAGATTTTCTAATACCCTAAAATTCAACAGTATGCACCGTCTCTTTAAAAAGGACAAAAAAGCCTGTGGAAATGATTTAAATTTGCACGTATCGGATTACGATGTATATTGTATAATAATGCTTGAATAAAAGAGAAAATGAATCGTATAGAACAACTGAAAGCGATGGAGACCGCGCAGGAGTGGGATGTGATCATAATCGGGGGTGGAGCTACCGGCCTTGGAGCCGCGGTGGAGTCTGCAACAAGAGGATACAAAACACTGCTGTTAGAACAGTCGGATTTCGCTAAATCCACGTCCAGCAAAGCCACAAAATTACTTCATGGGGGTGTAAGATACCTCGCCCAGGGGGATGTAGCCCTGGTACGCGAAGCCAGCGTAGAAAGGGGCCTGCTGTTGAAAAACGCCAAACACCTGGCCAAGAACCTCTCCTTTATTATTCCCGCCTACAGCTGGTGGGAAGGCATTTTTTACACGATCGGTCTGAAAATGTACGACTGGATGGCCGGGCGCCTCAGCCTGGGCCGTTCTATTCATATCTCCCGGAAAAAGACCCTTGAGAAACTTCCCGGCTTAAAAGACAACAATCTTTCCGCCGGTATCCTTTACCACGATGGCCAGTTTGATGATGCCCGCCTGGCGGTGAACCTGATGCAGACCATTTATGAACAGGGTGGTATTGCCCTGAACTATATGCGGGTGAAAGGATTAGGTAAGAACGGGAACGGACAGCTTTCCCTGGTAACGATAGAAGATGTGGAAACCGGCCGTGAGTACAAAGTAAAAACGAAAGGTATCATTAACGCCACCGGCGTTTTTGTAGACGATATCCTTGAAATGGACGACCCTACCGTGAAACGTAAGATCGTAGCCAGCCAGGGTGTTCACCTGGTGCTGGACCGTTCTTTCCTGCCTGGTGAGAATGCCCTCATGATCCCCAAGACCAGCGATGGCCGCGTACTTTTTGCCGTTCCCTGGCACAATAAGATTGTGGTAGGTACTACGGATAACCCGGTGAACGATATCAGCCTGGACCCTGTGGCCATGGAAAAAGAGATCAGTTTCATTCTATCCACTGCAGGCCAATATCTGCAGCGTGCCCCAACAAGGGCTGATGTGAAAAGTGTATGGGCAGGGTTGAGGCCATTGGCTAAACCGGAAAAGAGTGAAAAAACGAAGGAGATCTCCCGTAACCACAAGATCATGGTTTCAGCCTCCGGGCTGGTGACTATCCTGGGGGGTAAATGGACCACCTACCGGCGCATGGGGGAAGATGTGATAGATAAACTGGAGAAGGTGAAACAATGGCCGGCCACCACTTCTGTGACCCGGAATTTACCTATTCACGGCTCCGCGGTGAAAATAGACGAAAAGGACCCACTATATTATTATGGCTCTGATGCAGTTGCCATTAGGAACTTATCAAACGGAAACGAAGGAACGCTTAGCGAATCGCTGAGCATTATTAAAGCGCAGGTATTGTGGGCAGTGCGCACAGAAATGGCGCATACAGTAGAAGATGTACTGGCCCGCCGTACCCGGGCATTATTCCTGGATGCGGAAGAAGCAGTACGGGTAGCACCCAAAGTAGCCGCTATCATGGCCACTGAAATGGGGAAAGGCAAGGAGTGGGAGGAACAGCAGGTGCGTTCTTTCCGGGACCTGGCTAAAACTTACCAGCTGCAGTAATTCCGGTGTATTGTATTCAAGCACGCCAAAAATGTGCCTGCTGTAGTAACTTTTACAGGCCGCCGCAAAACGTACCGCTGCGGATACATGGTATCCGGCTGTACTAAATCTTACAGGGTGATTCCAACCTACCGGCTGTAGTGATCCCTACATCCACTTCACTTTTTCTTCCAGGGGCTTCACGCGCCGTCCGGTGCGTGGAGCTTCCTCGGAATACCCGAGGTAAAGGAATCCCAGCACTTTATCATCATCACCCAAACCCAGGTAATCTTGCATGGCAGGGTGATAGGTCATGCCGCCTGAACCCCAGTAAACAGCTATCTGTTTTGCTGTAGCGCCGAGCCAGATATTTTCCACCGCACAGGATACCGCCGCTATCTCCTCTATTTCCGGGATCTTGGGGTTGCTGCCCCTCTTCATACAAATGGCAATCACATGCGAGGCAAGATCTGCCTGCGTTTTCAGCTTCTCGTAATTCCCCTGGATATACTGGGCTGCAGGGGTGAATGATTTATACATCTCTGCATGGTCTGCCGCAAAAGCCTGGGCTTTTTCGCCGGCATATACCATAAAATACCAGGGTTCTGTATGGCCGTGAGTAGGCGCCCAGTCTGCCAGCTGCAGTAATTCCTGCACAATGGCATCGTCTATCTTTTTCCCGTTCATATTGGCCGGCTTCACTGTCCGGCGATGTGTGATCACATGCTCAATGTCCTTATATGCCATGCTGTTAAATTAATTGTTGTTTTAAAGCATCAGGTATTCTGCTTACTTTATGGTTATCGTAATCGTAACAGACCATGGCGGTTTTTGCTTCCGCCACCAATACTGTTTTGCCTTCTTTTTCCATGCTTATCCGGTAGAACAGGTCAAAGCCCACGCTGCTGATCTCGTCTGCCGCTACCGCAACAGTCAGTTGATCGCCGTAAAAGGACTCTCCTTTATATACGACAGCCAGGTCTGCCATGATCAGCCCGGTGCCGTAGGCTTTCAATTCCGTGCAGCCGATAGCGTGGAGGTATTGCATCCGGGATTCATGGAGGATGGACACGATGGCATCGTTCCCTACATGGCCGCCGTAATTAACATCGCCTATCCGTACCGGTATCTGAGTGGAAAACCGGAAAGATGCCGGCATATCTATCTTAACTCTTGCCATGCCTATCGTGTTTGGAGGAATGCGATCAGCTTTTTAAAAGCTTTTGCGCGGTGGCTGTATTCGTTCTTTTCTGTTAGTTCCATTTCGGCGAAAGCCTTATCGCTGCCTATTGGCTGAAAGATGGGATCATACCCAAAACCTTTGCTGCCACGTGCAGCAGGGAGGATATTACCTTCCGCGATACCTTCGAACTGGTGTTCCGTTCCATCTATTATAAGGGAAATAACCGTTCTGAAGCGGGCTGTTCTATTGGTCTGGCCTTCCAGCAGTTGCAGTACTTTGGCCACATTGTCTGCGGCGTTCTTCTGTTCACCCGCATAACGGGCAGACAATACACCTGGTTCCCCGTTCAAGGCATCCACTTCCATGCCTGTGTCTTCAGAGAAGGAATTTTTACCGGTGAGCTTATAAATGGTTTCCGATTTTTCCCGGGCATTCGCTTCCAGCGTATCATGGGGTTCCGGGATATCGATATCTATGCCCGCTTCCTGCAGGGTGATGATCGCAAAAGCGTCTCCCAGCATGGAGCGGATCTCTTTTACTTTGTTCTCGTTATTGGTAGCAAATACTAAGGTCATAGCCAATCAGGTATATTAAATTCCAAAAAGTTGTTTCAGTGCCATCCATAATTTCCCTTTCGAAGTTTTGTCGGTTGCAATTTGTTGCAAATGGTCCGAATACAACACCGGGATCTGTAAATGCGTCTCCAGCCGGTAAGCTTGCATCGGCGGAAGGCCCAGTATTTCCGGGGGAATAGCAAAAAAGATGCATTGCTGCGTTGGTATCAGCTGTTTATAGTCCGCCAGCGTTAAACCGGGATATTGTGCAACATTTACCAATGCAACTTCCTGCATCCCGAGCTTGCATGCACTCAATATATTCGTGAGCAGATTGAACAATTCATCGTTCAAATACGCTTCGCTTTCATTTTGTATAAGCAGTAATACGTTTTTTTGATTTTCGCCTAAATATTTCACTTTGGGCAATGCTTTCTCCACTGCAGGTTGCGCGCTCCGCATCTCCGGAATGATAGGCTGGTGGTACATTTGCGCCAACAGGTAAGGATCCAGTTGCAATTGCTCTAGGCTCATAAATATATTGTTATGGTTTAATATGACGATCCCATGTACGGGAAAAAACGTTTATTTGCGGATCGTTCGGTGGAACGAACCTGCTTTGAAAGTTCAAAAATATTGAGATAAAACTAATAAACCATGATGGTAGCAGACTATCCCACCGCTAAATCTACAGTAATGGAAGAGGCGAAACGGAAGATAAAGGTAACCAAAACAACAAAGAGCCGCTTGAGTGAAGTGGATTTTTCTAACCTGGCTTTTGGCAAGAAATACGCGGACCACATGTTAGTGGCCGATTTTGATGGAAAAGAATGGAAGAACGCAGAGATCATCCCTTTTCAAAACCTGAGTGTAAGTCCCTCCAACGCCGCCTGGCATTACGGCCAGGCTATCTTTGAAGGCATCAAAGCATATAACGACCAGGAAGGTAATCCCATGATCTTCCGCCCGTACGACAACTATGCCCGTTTTAACAAGAGCGCCGAGCGTATGGGGATGCCCGAAGTGCCGGAATGGCTTTTTGTGGGTGGTATGGCCATGCTGATTGACCTGGATAGGGGATGGGTACCTTCCAATGAAGGATGTTCCCTTTACCTGCGTCCGTTCATGATCGCTGCGGATGAATTTATAGGGGTGCGCCCTTCTGATACTTACAAGTTCGCTATCATCAACTCCCCTTCAGGGCCTTATTTTAATAAACCTATTCACCTGCTGGTGCAGGATAAATATGTACGTGCTTTCCCTGGCGGGGTTGGTTATGCCAAAGCAGCCGGTAACTACGGAGGAGCTATGTACCCCACTATGCAGGCTAAAAAGCAGGGCTACGACCAGATCCTCTGGGTAGATGGCTTTGACTATAAATACCTGCAGGAGTGCGGTACCATGAACGTATTCGTGATCATAGGCAACCGGGCCATCACGCCGGACCTCACCAATGGCACCATCCTGGCGGGCGTTACCCGCGCCAGCGTGATGGATGTGCTGGCAGATATGGGTTTTGAAGTGGAAGAACGCCCTATTTCCATTGAGGAAGTGGTAACCGCCTGGAAGGACGGTACCCTCCGGGAAGTATTCGGTACAGGTACTGCCGCCAGCGTGGCTTATGTGGAACAGCTGGACTATAAGGAGCATAAGATCTCCCTGGACACCACTAAATACGAGGTAGGTGCAGAGGTGATCGACCGCCTGGATGCTATCCGTACCGGGAAAGTGGAGGATGTGAAAGGATGGAATTTTAAGATCTAAGGATCCTATAATATTATATACAGTTCAAAAAGGCTGCCTTCTGGCGGCCTTTTTGCGTTTTGGAGGTATCCCTAAAGTCTCTCTTATAGTGCATTTAAGATAGGATAAGCCGTATATAAGTCGTATATAACCCGTATATAAGCCGTAGATAAGTCGTCCCTTATAGATACGGCTTATCTATGACTTATCTATATCTTATGGAGGGTTTATACTAATCAGAGCCAGATTTTAGATCCGGGTAGGGAAATCCCGGAGGTTCATAATCATGAGCTTATCGGGGCCTAGAGGTCAATGACAGGCCTATCTGTGTATCTTGCAGGTTCTATAATCGGGCTATTGGATTTTCCTGCAGGCCGATGACCAGCTTATTTCATTATCCCTGCAAGTCCATAGCCAGGCTTACCCGGGATACTCACTCTCCACCAGCTCCCCTGGCAGCCATATTCATTATCCCTGCAAGTCCATAGCCAGGCTTACCCGGGATACTCACTCTCCTCCAGCTCCCTGGCAGCCATATTCATTATCCCTGCAAGTCCATAGCCAGGCTTACCCGGGGATACTCACTCTCCACCAGCTCCCCTGGCAGCCATATTTTGCACTTCTGCATAGTTTTCCTGACCTTTGCCTTCCAAATCAGGCACAGACATGACCATTACGGAATTCAAGGCATCTTTGGCTAATTCAGCTCCGCCTGCAGGGTTATCTCCCTTGCTGGAGGCTTTATGGTGGGATGGAAAGGGGGATTGGGATCAGTCGCACACCCTGGCCCAGGATATTGAAACCAAGGATGGCTCCTGGGTGCATGCTTACCTGCACAGGAAGGAGGGAGATCCGGGAAATGCAGCATACTGGTATGCCAGGGCCGGCAGATCTATGCCGGGAGGCGCGCTGGAAGCAGAATGGGAGCTGATTGCCAGCGCTTTACTGGAAGAAAATGCCCGGTAAGCGGGATTTTTTGGAAATTTCTTCCCGGACAATTTTGTATTCTAATTAGTAAGTGATACCTTTGCCGTCCCAAATTCTCATACTGAGATATTTGGCTGACATTGTAAACCAGCAAGAAAAATAAACTAGGTAAGAATGCCTACAATACAGCAATTAGTAAGAAAAGGAAGAGAAATTATCAGGGCTAAGTCCAAGTCCAGAGCATTGGATGCTTGTCCTCAGCGCCGTGGCGTTTGTACCCGTGTGTACACTACCACTCCGAAGAAACCGAACTCTGCTTTGCGTAAAGTAGCTAAGGTGCGCTTGACAAACAAAGTAGAGGTGATCGCCTATATTCCGGGTGAAGGCCACAACTTGCAAGAGCACTCCATCGTTCTGATCCGTGGCGGAAGGGTAAAAGATTTACCAGGTGTACGTTATCACATCGTACGTGGTTCATTGGATACCGCTGGTGTGAAGGACAGGAAACAAAGCCGTTCCAAGTATGGTACTAAGAAGGAAAAGGCTAAGAAATAATTAATTAAAAAGTCGAAATTTTTCTAATAAATGAGAAAGCAAGCTGCGAAAAAATTACCCCTGGCTCCGGATCCCAGGTTCCAGGATAAACTGGTAACTCGTTTTGTGAATAATATCATGGAACAAGGAAAAAAGAGCATTGCCTATAAAATATTCTACGATGCCGTTGACCGCGTTAGTCAAGCAACTAACGAAAATGGTTACGATGTTTGGAGAAAAGCATTAACTAACGTAACTCCTGCTGTTGAAGTTCGTAGCCGCCGTATCGGTGGTGCTACCTTCCAGATCCCTGCAGAGGTTCGTGCGGACAGAAAAGTGTCCCTGAGCATCAAATGGCTCGTGCGTTACGCTGGTGAAAGAAACGGTAAGAGCATGGCTGAGAAACTGGCTAACGAGATCATCGCTGCCAGCAAAGGTGAAGGCGCTGCATTCAAGAAGAAAGAAGATACACACCGTATGGCTGAAGCCAACAAGGCTTTCTCCCACTTCAAAGTGTAGTATTTTTCAGAATATATTCAAGCGAACATTCCTGTAAAGGGATGTTCGCTTTTTTTGTGCCCTCTCCGGGGGAAGGTTTTTTAGAGAATATTCGGGCGAACGTTTCTTTACAAGAATGGGTGCTTTTTTGTGCCCTCTCCAAGGGAGGTTTTTAGAGAATATTCAGGCGAACGTTTCTTTATAAGAATGTTCGCTTTTTATGCTCTCTCCGAGGGAAGGTTTTTAGAAAATATTCAGGTGAGGATCCTGCAAAGGGATGTTCGCTTTTTTACCATCTCTAAGGGGAAGCATTTTCCCTCCGCCTCCTGCCCAAAATTATTCAGCCGCCGAAGTGAGTGACACAACGGCGGTTGAGTGATAGAAAAAAGCTGACCCAATAATATTTTTACTCCCCCCTCAGGCTGCGCACAGGGTTCGTCAATGCCGCTTTCACGGAATGGAAACTCACCGCTGCTAAGGCTATCAGGATGGCGGAGAGAATGGCAATCACAAATACGCTCCAGCTGATATTGATCCGGTAGGCAAACTCCTGCAGCCACTTGTTCATGATCCACCAGGCCACTGGCAAGGCAAGCACATTGGCGATCAATACCAGTTTCAGGAAATCCTTCGAGAGCAAAGCCACGATACTTGTTACGGTAGCGCCCAATACTTTCCTGACGCCAATTTCCTTAGTACGCTGCTCTGCGGTAAAAGTAGCCAGGCCAAACAGGCCCAGGCAGGCTACGAAAATAGTCAGGCCGGCAGAGATACCCAGGATCAGGGCTATCTTTTGTTCTGCTTCGTAAGTTGCTTTAAAACGTTCATCCAGGAAAGAATAGTTAAGCGGGGCAGATGCCTTGAGATTACTCCATGTTTTATTCATGTCCGCCAGCAGGCCGCTGATATCTTTTGTTTTCGCTTTCACGATCATGGTGCCGTTGTAATGGGCCAATACCATCACCAGCGGAGATATTGGCTCGTGGAGAGACCTGAAATGGAAATCTTTCACGATGCCGATCACATGGTAAGTGATCTTATCTGTACCAGCCTTATTATGGGAACGGGTGATCGTTTGACCCAGGGCATTCTGCACGGTCCAGCCCAGGGCTTTTACGGCCGTTTCATTGAGGATGGCTCCGGTAGAGTCTGTACCATAGTTTTGAGAGAAATTGCGGCCTGCTATCACCTGCATGCTCATGGTAGGGATGTAGTTCTCATCTACATCGTACCGCAGCGTCTTAATTTGCTCGGCCTGCTCTTTGGCATAAATAAAGAAGTTATTGTTATAAGTAGGGCCTGCAGGAAGATAACCGGAGGTACTGATGTTTACTACACGTGGGTCCTGCAGCAGCTGTTCCCTGAAGGCATTTTCATTGGCACCCAGCCGGGAGGTTTCCGGCAGTACGATCACCTGGTCCCTGTCATACCCCAGTTTTTTGTTCTGGATGTACGTCAGTTGTTTATACACCACCACTGTTCCTACGATCAGTATAATGGAAACGGCGAACTGGAAAACCACCAGGCCGCTTCGTAAACTCATGGTACCCCTGCCGCCTGTAAACCGGCCTTTCAGCACTTTTACAGGATTGAAAGAAGACAGCATGAAAGCAGGATAACTGCCGGCCAGTACCCCCACAAACAAACCGAAAAGCAGCAGGGAGGGGATCAGCCAGGGATTAGTGGTTAAGCCCAGGCTGAGTTCTTTACCGGTAAGGTGATTGAAAACAGGCAGGGTGAAATATACCAGTACCAGGCCTAATACCATGGCAAAAGCGGTGAGCAGGATGGATTCCAGCAGGAACTGGCGTACCAGGTCTGTTTTGGCAGAGCCCAGTACCTTTCTTATACCTACTTCCCTGGCGCGTTTGGAGGCACTGGCTGTGGAAAGGTTCATGAAATTAATACAGGCAATCAGGAGCATGAATATAGCTACAGCGCCAAAAATATACACGTACCGCATATCTCCCGGAGGCTCCATCTCCGTCATGGGCATCAGGTTTGAGCGCAGGTGGATATCTGTAAGCGGTTGAAGGTACAGGCCAATGTCGTTACCTTTTTTGCGGAATTCATCCAGCGTGAAACCCATGGATTGATGTAACTGCGGCCCCATGTATTTCTCTACCACCTGTGGCAATTTGGCTTCCAGCTTTTGCCAGGCGGTGCCCGGTTTCAGCAGGAGGTAGGTGAAATAACCGGAAGTCATCCATGAATCAGAACTTTGATCGGATAAGCCCTGCATGGAAAGAAAAAGGTCAAAATGAAAGTGGGATTGAACGGGAATGGCTTTCATCACACCGGTCACTTTAAAGGCCTTCTGTTCGTCTTTTATTTCCAGTAGCTGACCAATGGGGTCTTCCTGCCCGAAATACTTTTGTGCCAACGCCTCCGATATCACGATGCTGTTGGGTTCCAGCAGGGCCGTTTCAGGATTCCCTTTCACAAAAGGAAGTGTGAATACGCTGAATAAACTGGCATCTGCAAAAGCCAGGTTTTCTTCTTTAAAACTTTTTTCTTTATGGCTGAAGGTGGCAGAACCGCCGGTTCGTATGCGGGTAGCAGCTTCCACTTCGGGATAATCTTTCAACAGGGTCTGTGCAGTAGGAGGCATTACATTGGCTTCTTTCATGGCCTGGCCCTGCACCGAGCCTTTAAACACAACCCGTACTATCCTGTCTGCCTTTTCATTATAGCGGTCGTAACTCCATTCGTTCTTTATAAAAAGCATGATCACCAGGCAGATGGCAATGCCCATGGCCAGGCCTGAGATATTGATGGTTGTGAAGACTTTATTCCTCAGCAGATTACGGAAAGCGAGTTTGAAATAATTGCGGATCATGCGCTTGTTTTAATTGATAGTGACAGCTGCAGCCCAAAGGTAGTGCCAGATAGTGATCCTATTAATAATCAATGATTTAAAAGAGACGTTTTTTAACTTCCTGTCCGCTTTTGATACATGAAATGTTCACTATTGAAACTGTCGCAAATCAGCCCTTAGATTGACGTATATGCACCCTGTTAAAATACTTTTGCCCAGCTACATTTGTATCATGGTAGAAGTATTTAAAACCAATGTAAGGGAACCCATTTTCGCTTACAAACTGGTAGATCAGATCCATCAGCGATATGCTGATTACAAAGCCAATTTCGATCTCGAAGATTGCGACAGGATACTGCGTGTTAAATGCACTACAGGCCCTGTTCACGCTTCCGGACTGATTGCGCTTTTGAATGAATGGGGATTCAAAGCAGAAGTATTGCCGGATGAAATTATTCCGACCGGAGGCTTCGCACAGGATTGGTCATCGCAGCCGCGATGGACTGGATGCTTACGGCGGCGAATGCTATCACAATAGCGATCCCCCCGGCCAGCGCAAATGTGCCTGCACCCAGGTGAATACGATAGGCAAAATCTTCCAGCCAGTTATTCATCACTATCCATGCAAAAGGGCAGGCAATTACAAAAGCGATCAGCACCAGTTTTAAAAAATCGGCTGCCAGCAATGCAACGATCTGTTGTACGGATGCGCCCAGTACTTTTCGTACACCTATCTCTTTAAAACGCTGACGGGTGGAAAGATGCGCCAGGCCAAACAATCCCAGGGAGCATATGAACACGGAAAGGAATGTAGCGATCCGGATCACCTGCTGCCATTGGGCTTCCTGCAGATATTCCTTCGCATTACGCTCATGCAGAAAATCATATTGAAATGATGCCTGCGGAAGTATTTTCGCATACACTTCCTGTAAACCACTCAGGGCTGCTGCATGTTCTTCTTTTTTAAACTTCAGCCAGATACTACCACCATACCAGTTACTTTTGAACATCACTAATGGCTGAATGGATTCGCGTAGCGAGCCGTAATGAAAATCTTTTACCACGCCCACAATAGTTTTTGGAATGGTATCAAAATAGGGATCTGTTTTTATCTGCACACCAATCGGGTCTGCCAGTCCGGCTGCTTTCAAAAAGGCTTCGTTCACGATGGCTGTACCGGTTTTTTCTGAGGAAAGATTGTGGCCTGTTTTAAGTGGTATCTCCAACGTTGCCAGGAAGTTTTCATCAATGATACTATGCACTGCTGGAATGGTTTTTCCATTCAGTATCACGTCTGCTGTTCCTCCACGTTCTCCGCCAAAGGACACTGATTCTACAGATGGTACACGGCTTAATTCCCGCCGGAACTGATCTGTTACCTGTGTGAGATCACGGTCGCCACTGATGTTTGTTCTGATCACCTGCATGGGATTATATCCAAGGTTTTTTGTACGGATAAAATCCATCTGGCTGTAATAGACCAGCGTAGCTATCAACAGGAAAACGGCGAGGGAGAACTGTACCACCACCAGGCTGCGGCCCAGTAAATTGCGACCGGATAATTTAGGGCTGTTATATAATACAGCTGTGGGTTTGAAGTTGGATAAGATCCTTGCCGGATACAGACCGGTTAAAAGGATGATGGCCGAAAGTATACCCGCAAAAGAAAGGATCAGCATAGGGTGCAGGCTATCCTGTAAGCGTATATACTTACCCGTTAGCTGGTTGAAAACGGGCAGTACGCCATAAGTGATCAGGATAGCAATGAGGAAAGCCAGCAAACATAAAACAGCAGATTCTCCCAGGAATTGCCGGATGATCTGCAGCCGGTTTCCGCCAATTATTTTTCTTACGCCCACTTCCTTTGCTCTTTTCAGGGAATTGGCCAGGCTGATATTGATAAAATTAATGCCCGCCATCAGCAGGATGAAGCAGGCTATGCCCATGAACATATAGGAGTAAACAGGGCTGCTCACATCTGTAACGCCGGATTCTTCGTTGTTGATGTGATGGCCGTAGGGGGCAAGGTGTATGTCCGTCATGCGTTGCAGACCATAGTGCACCGCTGCTGTTTTTGCAGGGTGGATACGGTCGAATTTACGCATCACGGCCGCAGGGTCTGCGTCTTTTTGCAATGTTACATAAGTGCCAAGGTAAAAGCTTTCCCAGCTGTTATCTTCAAAAGAGAGTTGCAGGAATGATATAGGGAATAAAGCATCGAAACGGATAGAAGAATTCTTTGGCGGATCTTTTACCACCCCTGTGATCATCATGGGCCTGCCTAAACGTTTGGCGGAAGGGTCTGCATCCATATGCAGCAGTTTGCCTACCACGTCTGTGCTGTTAAAATACCGCAGTGCTGTGCTTTCTGTGATCACCGCAGAACCGATGTCTTTCAATACTGTTTCTGCATTTCCCCTGAGTAGCGGAAAGGAAAATGTTTTGAAAAAACTATTGTCCACAAAGAGGAACTGGAGGCGCAGGGCTTTATCATTTCCCACAACATCTCCATAGATCTCTCCACCCATTACCCTGGTGGACCTGGTTATTTCGGGAATACTTTCTTTAAAAGCCGGTCCCTGCACCTGGCCGGTACCACCGGAGGTTTCGCCTTTCACGGTGGTGGTAACGCGGTAGAGATGTGGTGGGTGGAAAGTATCATAACTTCTTTCATCCTGCCAGTAAAGCACGGCAAGGATCACGCAGCTGATGCCAATGGCAAGCCCGGTAATGTTGATGGCGGAATAGAGTTTATTATTCCATAGATGGCGGAAAGTGATATGCATAAAACAATATACAAATAAAAAAGGAGGCTGCTCCTCCCGGAACAGCCTCACCACATAATCCAGACATTAACCTTCACTCAAGCGTTTAGGTCTGCCATCAGATCCATTATTTTACATTCACCAGTACTTTGATCTTGCCATTACCGGAAGCCAGTTCCTGTAATGCTTTACCGATCACCTGACCAGGTTTCACTTTTTCAGGATCGGCCTTCATGGCATAACCGGGTTTGCTGGAAGTAACAAGCAGGTCGCCACGTTTGATAGCACCGCCTTCATCGCATACTTTGGTAGGGATCACTCCCACTACACCTAAAGGTACCTGGTCTGTGATATCTTCTACCCCTTCTCTTTCTGTAAGCAATACACCTGGTTTGGTTGCATATACGCCTGCTACCAGGGCAGAGTAAGGTTCAGCCGATTTTTCCATTGCCCTGTCCTGGGTAGTAGCGATCACCAGCACATCACCGGGTTCATAGGCACTCAGCGCACCGGTTACATCAAATGCTTCCGCTACGTCAGCGCCACTCGCCTGTGTGCCGCCATTGAAGAAGCCGCGGCCGGCTGCATTGATCCTGGCTACGTTCACTGTACCGGGGTTGCCGCTTTTGAATAATGCAATGGACCCGTTGCTGTGTTGTTCAACTGTCAATACCGGGTTGGTATTGCCGGTATTGTAATTCACAAACCGGGCAGCTCTGCCATCGCCGAAATTGGGTACCCAGGCATAGATTGCACTACCGGTACCATCTGCGGTGGTTTCCACACCATCTCCGCTGTTGGAAGCAGTGGCGGTGATACCATTACCGTTACCATCAGCTATCGCGATGAGTGCAGGGCCGTTACCGGCAGGGTTGGAAGCATGGAACAGACCTGCATAACCACCTGTGCCGGAGCTAATCCCATAGATACCGGCGGTACCGAAGTTGGCGAATTGAGAATTCACTTCTCCTCTTACGGCGGGAGAGGTACCTGTTACTCTATCTACCTTGAAGTTACCGGCAGTACCATTACCTACAGTGGTTACCGTGATCACATCGCTGGTATTGTTTTCATTGAAGATATTGAAGCGTCCGGCCCTGCCTGTGGCAAAGCTCGGTACCCAGGCATACAGGGCATTACCGGCGCCATCGATATTGGTTTCTACGCCGTTACCGTCCTTGCTTGCATTGGCAGTAATAGCGTTACCATTGCCATCGGTGATAGCTACCAGGGAGGCGCCATTACCCGCAGGATTTGATGCATGGAAAAGACCAGCAAAACCACCTGTACCGGAAGAAATGCCGAACAGGCCCGCCGCGCCGAAGTTGCCGAAGATAGTTTTTACTTCTGCGCGTACTGCTGCAGCAACGCTGTTGGTATTGTTTACCAGGAAGGAGGAGGCATTACCTTGTGTGTTATCAGGGATGTTACCATTGCCGTTGGTTTCTACTTCCAAAGCGTTACCCGTTGTATTGGTTTGATTGAAGTTTTCGAAACGGCCGGCCCTTCCTGTACTCCCGTTCAGGCCTATCTGCCCCAGTACACCAATTCCCGTACCGGTAGCATTGGTGGCAACAAAGCCTCTTACGCCATACGCCCCACCGTCATTACGGCCCACTACAGCACCTGCGATATCGCTGGTGGTGAGGCCTACCACGGCTTCTCCGCCACCTGTGTTATAACCGATAACACCGGCGGCTGTCTGAGCAGCGGTGCTTCCGCGGACACCATGCCCGCCAGTGCTGGTTGCGTTTACGCCCGTACCGTTTCCTGTAGTGGTAGCATTTATCACGGTACCGTTACCCACAGTGGAAGCAGTGAGCGCAGCATTATTATTGGCATTGTTGAAGATGGCTATATTGGCAGGGATGCCATTGTTACTGGTGGCAGTCAAACCTGTTCCTGTATTACTATTAGCATAGACCCCGATCCCCGCGGCGGAGGAGTTACCATATACGCCAAGACCATTGGGTGTAACGCCGTAAACGCCCCAGCCTGAACCATTCTGGGAACCGTAAACACCCACACCCAATCCACCGGTGCCATTGTTGATACCGCGGACACCGGAAGAGAAACCACCCGGAGAGGTGCTGCTAACGATCCCACGGATAGAGGAGATATTGCTGGTGGTGGTATTGTTCACACCCTCCAGTGAGGTACCATCCCCGGAATTGGTGATGGAAAAGAGGGTAGCGGGATTATTTTCGTTGGCTACGTATGGAAGCACAAAAGCACCTACCACACTGCCCGGAGCCCATTCCACACCATTGAATTTCAATACCTGGTCAGCAACAGGTGCCGCATTGTTAACGGCTTTACCTTGTATCTGAGCAACCACAGGGTTAGGATAAGTACCGGTAAGATCTCCACCAGCAGGAGCACCTGCAATCGAGCCTGCGGGACCAGCAGGACCAACCGGACCAACTGGACCAACCGGGCCGGCGGGACCAGCAACCCCGGGGGCTCCTGGAGCACCAGCGGGACCAGCTGCTCCGGGAAGACCCATAGGACCTATCGGACCAGGAGCGCCTGCAACGCCAGCCGGACCGGCAGGGCCAACAGGGCCTACTGCTCCGGCAGGACCAGCTGCTCCAACCGGGCCGGCGGGACCAGCAGGGCCAGCGGGGCCGGCAGGACCGGCTACGCCATTCGCTGCAAACTGCGCAAAGGGCACGCTCATCAGCTGGGTGGTGCCCAAAGTGGTAAAACCGCCACCAGGGTTCACTTCTACTTGCAGGTACTGGTTGGCAGCCACCCAGGGAACAGCAGCAAAAGTGCCGCTAACAGGAGTACCGCGCCCTAACTGTAAAGTGAAGAGACCAATAGCGTTTGTGCTGGTAGTATGTGTTTCCTGGTACTGAACCGGGCCTGCGGCAGATCCTCCACGGATGGAGAACCTTACCGTAAGGTTCTGGTTAGCGGCAATGGTACCGTTGGCATTGCGTGCCACGGCCTGGTAATTGATACCTGAAAGTCCGTTTTGCGCAAAGCTTTCCTGCGCCGCCAGCATGAGTAAGAATATAGAAAGGGTTAATAGTTTTTTCATGATGATCAGTTTTTGGGTTTTTGTTCTGTTTCCTGTTGTTCCAGTTTAGGCGCTACGGTTTTAGCCTGTACAGCAGCCTGCTGCTCTTTCATTTCTTTCACCGCGTCTGCAGCGCTTTTGGAAGAGCCTAACTGTTTGGTTTCTTTGTTCACTGCAGGAGAGGAAGGTGCAGATGCTGCACCGCCACCAGTGGTTTTAAAGATCCTTTCCCGCAGCGCTTTGGGGGTGGTGATCAATGTTTCGGCTGGTTTTGCTGACAGGGGCTGTATTGTGCCCGCCCCTTTTAACCTGATCTGATCTTTTGCATAATCGGGGAACAGGATGTCCCGGGTCCTTTGTTGTGCGTGGGCTGCTGAAAGGCCCATCACCAGTAAAACGGTTATTAAGAAAGTAATTGATTTCATGAGTGAAAGATTTAACGATCTGTGAAAGGTGTGTATAACAAAGTGAATTTTAAACTTTTGCGCTGCAGCAGGCTTGTTCCGGTGGGCATCTGGTAAGACATGTCCACCTGGAAACCCTGGATATTCACGCCGATCCCCGCCGCAAAATGCTGACGGTTACCCTTATTCGGATGCTCGTAGAAATAGCCTGTGCGGATGAAGAACTTACGCTGGTAGGCATATTCAAGCCCGGATGCAATTGTGAATTCCCGTATCTCTTCGCCGAACCCGCCTGGTGCATCTCCAAAGGAGGAGAAGATGGATTCCACGATGCCGCGGTTGGGGTCTTTTCCTTTCTCAATTTCGCTGGTGGGGTTGCCGCCTGCATCCAGCTTGTAGATAGGAGGGGTGGGCACCAGCAGTTTATTGATATCTGCTGCTACCGTGAACTGGTGATCCTGGGTATGTACAAAGGAATAACCGCCGCCAATGCGCAGGTTCATGGGAAGAAAGGATTTACGGTTGTTATCGTCCGTATACTTCAGTTTGGTGCCGAGATTGGTAAAACTGATGCCCCAGCAGTAACGGTTGCCATAATCGATATGGTCCGCAAAGCCCTGGTAATACAGTCCTATATCACCTGCAAAAGAGGAGGCCGGTTTTTGTTCCAGGCCGTTATAGGTGCCGGAACCCAGTTCGCTGCGGATGTACCGCAGCGATACGGCAACAGCCAGTTTTTTGGAAAGCTTTCTGGCGTAACTACCATCCACAGCGTATTCTCTGGGACGATATTGTTGCAGTTCCATGCCATTATCATCGCGGAAAGTCACTTCTCCGTGGTTGAAGTATTTAACGGAAAACCCAACGCCTTCCATGTCGTTAAAGGTTTTGAAGGCAGATACATAACCCATATGGGTTTTACTGTCGTTCAGATCATACATCCAGGGGGAATACGAGGCGCTAACGCCCCAGCTTCCGGCGAATGGGATCTTGGCAGCATTACCGAAAAGGGCGTTGGCATCCGGCTCAATGCCGGTGACCGCATCCCCCATGCCGCTGCTGCGGGCATCCGGGTTAACGAGTAAGAATGCTGCGCCTATGTTCATAGGCTGTTGTTGTGATTTCTGGGCCAGTAGAGGATGGATGGCTCCTGCACAACAAAGCACTAACAGCAATAGCTTATGCTTCATGATGAATATTTTAAACATTTTGAATAGAGCGCCTACTGAACAATGAGCTTTTCAGTGTAGATCATGCCGCCCGCTTTAATGATCACCGTGTAGATCCCCGCTGCAAGTTTGTCTACCGGCGTGGGGATGGTCACCTTACCCGCGCCGTACATCCGTCTTTCTGAATAGATCACCTGGCCGGCCGTATTCACCAGCATGAGGGTGATCATATTCTCTGCAAGGAGGTTGAACTGCATTCTGGCCGTAGTGGAGGCGGGGTTGGGGAAGAGGATAAAATCCATAAGGGGGCTGACTCCCGGTGCCAGCGGGGGAAGGATTTCCGGTTGCTGAAATCCCTGGGATAACATCCAGCTGCCTGCGGCGATGGTGGCTACGGCGGGTTCGCCGATGGTATAGTCGAAGGTGATACCACCGGCCGTGCCGGTGCCTCCGCTACTGGCTGCAACATCACGGACCAGTACCAGCTGGGCGCTCGTGGGCAGCCATGCTATTGCCATAAGCACGGCAATAAGCAGATACTTTGTAAAAAGATGCTTCATGAGTGTGAGGTTAATGAGTGAAAATGGAAAATGCTGTATAATAGAGGGCCTGCATGCAGATCTGCACGTCAAAACAAACTGTAAGTAATTGATACTAAATGCTCCTGACTATTGGTTATACATACCTATAAGCATGCATTGCCCTGCATCGGGAAATGTATTTGGGGTTCCCGTGCGTTTTGTGTTACCCGGTTTTAGTTATTAAATATGCTACTTAGAAATTGGGGTTCAAATTCAGCCTAGAACGCAATAAAGGTAGATAAAAAACGTTTCCGGCCAAACGTAGGAGACCCTCATTTAACATTTGGCGGATTTTTGATGATAGCTGGCTGAATTTTGAAAGCAGCCGGAGGATCGGGGATTTAACAATTTGACATTAAATCCAGCTTTATTAATTGATTTAAAAAGACTACCTTTGCCCCCCAAATTGCATTACTTATAGTCATTTTACTTTTATGGCAGACTTAAGATTTCAAAGAAACTTTGGTATTGCGGCTCACATCGATGCCGGTAAAACCACTACCACAGAGCGTATCCTGTATTATACAGGGAAGACCCACAAAATCGGTGAGGTTCACGAAGGGGCAGCTACCATGGACTGGATGGCGCAAGAGCAGGAGAGAGGTATTACCATCACATCTGCTGCTACTACCTGTTTCTGGAACTTCCCGACTCAACAGGGTTTACCTATTGCAGATACAAAGAACTACAAATTCAATATCATTGATACTCCCGGCCACGTGGACTTCACCGTTGAGGTAGAACGTTCCCTGCGTGTTCTGGATGGTCTGGTAGCATTATTCTGCGCCGTATCCGGCGTTGAACCTCAGTCTGAAACTGTATGGCGCCAGGCTAACAAGTACAAGGTACCCCGTATCGGTTTCGTTAACAAAATGGACCGTTCCGGTGCTGACTTCCTGAACGTGGTAAAACAAGTGAAGGAAATGCTCGGCGCAAACCCTGTTCCCCTGACGCTGCCTATCGGCGCTGAAGATAGCTTCAAAGGCGTGGTAGACCTGATCACCATGAAAGGTATCATCTGGGATGAAGAAGGTAAAGGCGCTACTTACCAGGAAATTGCTATCCCTGCAGACATGCAGGCGGAAGCAGAAGAATGGAGAGCGAAACTCGTGGAAGCAGTAGCTGACTACGATGAAACTTTGCTGGAGAAATTCTTCGAAGATCCTAATTCTATTTCTGAAGACGAGATCCACAATGCGATCCGTAAAGCCACCATCGATATGGCGATCATCCCGATGATGTGCGGTTCTTCTTTCAAGAATAAAGGTGTTCAGAAGATGCTGGATGGCGTTTGCCGTTACCTGCCTTCTCCGCTGGACGTTGAATCCGTAAAAGGTATCAACCCTGATAATAACGAAGAAATTGAGCGCCACCCTAACGCAAAAGAACCTTTTGCTGCCCTGGCATTCAAGATCGCTACCGATCCTTTCGTAGGTCGTCTGGCATTCTTCCGGGTTTACTCAGGCCGCCTGGACGGTGGTTCTTATGTACTGAACACCCGTACCGGTAAGAACGAGCGTATCAGCCGTATCATGCAAATGCACGCTAACAAGCAAAACCCGATCGACTTCATCGAAGCCGGTGATATCGGAGCAGCTGTTGGTTTTAAAGATATCAAAACAGGCGACACATTGTGCGCGGAAGATCATCCGATCATCCTCGAGTCAATGACCTTCCCTGAGCCCGTTATCCACGTTGCTATCGAGCCTAAAACTCAGGCAGACGTTGATAAAATGGGTCTGGCCATCTCTAAGCTGGTAGAAGAAGATCCTACCCTGAGAGCAAGGACAGATGAAGAAACCGGCCAAACCATCCTGAGTGGTATGGGTGAGCTTCACCTGGAGATCATCGTAGACCGTATGCGTCGCGAGTTCAAGGTAGAAGTGAATCAAGGTGCGCCGCAGGTTGCTTACAAAGAAGCGTTCACCAAAGTTGTTGAACACCGTGAGGTTTACAAGAAGCAAACAGGTGGTCGTGGTAAGTTTGCGGACATCCAGATCGAGATCGGGCCTGCTGACGAAGTTTGGTTGAAAGAGAACGAAGGCAAGAGCTTCCAGTTTGTGAATGATGTATTTGGTGGAGCCATCCCTAAAGAGTTCATTCCTGCGGTAGCAAAAGGCTTTGAAAACTCAATGACTAATGGTGTACTGGCTAACTTCCCGCTCGTGAGCCTGAAAGTTCGTTTGTTTGACGGTTCTTTCCACGCGGTTGACTCTGATGCAATGTCCTTTGAGCTTTGCGCCAAATCAGCCTTCCGTGAAGCTGGCAGAAAAGCGAAACCAGTATTGCTGGAACCTATCATGAAAGTAGAAGTGACCACGCCTGACCAATACATGGGTGATGTTACGGGAGACCTTAACCGTCGCCGTGGTATGCTGGAAGGTATGGAATCACGCAATGGTGCACAGGTGATCAAAGCCAAAGTGCCATTGAGCGAAATGTTCGGATACGTAACGCAACTGCGTTCCCTGTCTTCCGGACGTGCTTCTTCCATCATGGAATTCTCTCACTATAACCCTGCACCGAACAACATCGCTGAAGAAGTGGTGGCTAAGGTGAAAGGTAAAGTGAACGCCTAAGCACAAGTTGATAGATAGAAATAAAGAAGGCCCTCCGGATTCCGGAGGGTCTTTTTTTGAGGCCTGGCTGTAACCATTCTGCCTCCTGCCCCGTCTTACAGCAGACCTCAAACAATTAAACCATGCGTAACCTCATTTACCTCTTCGCAGCCTGCGTGCTGCTGGCAACTGCCTGCAAAAAATCCCGGAACAACACACCAAAGCCTAAGCTGGAACGCCGTTCTCTTCAGGATAAGGAAGTGCGTTACCTGCATCCCCAGTTTATTAACATCGATGGAGATACGCTCCATGATGTGTATTTCGTAGTAGGCCTGATCAATGACACAGAAGGTGTTCACGCAAAGTTTGCCGCACTTGCCGTGAAACATGCAAAATTGCTTTCCCAGCCGGATTCTGTTCTTAAACTAACAAAGGGGGAGGTAATTCCTGTGATCCCCGATCATCCGAGGGAATGGAATGGCTATGATACCTACCTGTGCGAGATCCTCCTGCCGGCGGGTAATCCGGCGGATACTACCTGGCGGGGCGCCTGGACTGCCGCTAACCGGAAATATATAGGGGTGCAGTTTATGATAGGCAATGAGCCTTACCTGGGTTGGATCTCCGCGTCCGTAGACACTGCGAGGGATTGTATGATCCTGCATGAAGCTGCCTGGCGGAAGGCCAGCGCAGGCAACATTCATGCAGGAGATCTGGAATAGTTTTATTCCGGTTTGCTGATCTCAATGATTTTACCGGCATTATCATCCGTGCAGATATATACTCTGCCGGCAGGAGAGATGCAAAGGTCCCTTAACCGGCCATACTGGTTAGTAAAGTAATTCTTGGTGCTGGCTATTGTTTTGCCATCTGCACCCAGCTTCAGCTGGTACAGGGTCTGGTTTTTCAGGCTCAGTACCAGCAGGGAGCCTTTCCACTGCGGTATACGGTCGTTATTGTAATAATCCAGCCCGCAAAGTGCAAAGGTACTGTTGCCGGTAGACCAGAGTGGTTCCTTCACATTATTGGCCGTGCAGAAAGTGGCTTCGCCGCCGGGATTGCAGGGGCCCTCCACATTCGGCCATCCATAATTACGCTGCTTTTCAATAATGTTCACTTCATCTTCCACACCCGCACCATGTTCAGAAGTGTAGAGGATGCCATTGTTCATCACCATACCCTGTGGATTACGGTGACCATAACTCCATACGGCACTGCCCGGGAAGGGATTATCCGCCGGAATGGTACCATCCAGGTTAATACGGAGCACTTTGCCGCTAAGGGAGGTAGTGAGCTGTGCATTTGCCTGAACATTCGCATCACCTGCTGTAATGAATAATTTACGGTCAGGCGTAATGAGCAGCCTGGAACCATTATGGATACCCGCTGCCGGAATGTTGTCCAGCAGAATTACGGGATCTTTTAAAGTATTGTCTGCATACTGGTAGCGCACCACCTTTTCCCGGTAGTTGCCGGCATTCCTGTAATTATACACAATGAACACCTGCGGGGTGGTGGTAAAGTCCGGGTGAAGCACCATGCCTAATAAACCACCTTCTCCATCCTGAACAGCATCCGGGATAGTGAGGAGCGGGCTGAGTGCCCCTGTTTTAGGGTTTACGCGGCTCACCTTGCCGTTCCGTTCCGTCATCCAGATAAAGTTATCAGGGCCCCAAAGGATCTCCCATGGGCGGGAAATACCGGCACCTACCACAGTGCGGATATTATCCGTTGGCCAATCCGGGTCTTCCGGTGGCGGATTATTGGGAGTGTTGTTCTTTTTGCAGGCAAAGGCAAATATGCAGGCCGCAGTAGTGAGAAAAGCCAGGGTGGCCACAGATATGGTAACAGGTTTCATGCAGGTTTTATTTTAAAACGGATAAGAAGGTAATTTATATATATAATGATCAAAATGTTTGCCACGTTATTTTTTCCATGATTAAAAATAATGTGCTGACAGTCAACCTTTTTCAAATCCTGCTGTTAAGAAAGAAGTTTAACCCTCCCGCCTTTTTATCCCCTTGGCCCTTGAAATCATGAGCAAGCATTCATCAAAAACACATATTATGAGAAAAATTGGTCACTTAACCCTTATTCTGGCTGCAGTATTATGTTCTACTGCCACGTTTGCACAAACTGAAAAAGGCAATATGCTGGTAGGCGCCAACCTGGCTAACATTGGCGGTATTTTCCAAAGTGGGGCGAGTACCTTCAACCTCAACCTTACACCAAAACTTGGATGGTTTATTAAAGACGACATTGCTATTGGAGGTGAAGTTAAGCTGGGTTTATCCACAGGCGATGGTTTCACTAATTTCTCCTATGGGGTAGGGGCTTTCGGCCGCTATTACATCAAGGATAAGAAAGTGGAACTATCCAAAAGGAGCCGTTGGTTCCTGGAAGCCAATGCCGGCATAAATGGCATCAACCGCAAAGCAGGCGACATTAAGACCAATACCAATGGTTTAGGTATTGGCTTTGGACCGGGTCTGGCCTATTTTATTACCCCTAATGTAGGATTGGAAGCGTTGCTGAAATATGATCTGACAGTTGGTTTTGGGAATTCCACTACCACACATGGTGTAGGTATAAACCTGGGTTTCCAGATCTATCTCCCTACTTCAAAGGCTAAACAGATCTATAAGGAAGAGCGCGAAAATATGAAGAGGTAAGCCCCTTAAAAAGTAGCGTATATATCACAAACAGGCTGTGTTCCCGGCGTAAAAAGCGGGAGGCAGCCTGTTTCGCTTAGTGTTTAGGCAGTTCAAAGCGGATGATCACCTGGTGTTTGCTGGGTACTTTCCTGCCATCCAGCTCCGCTGGTATCCATTTGGGCATTTTTTCCACAATACGGGTAGCCTCTTCTTCCAGGCCATAACCAATAGCGTCACCGATGGTAGCAGCATTATCCACCCGCCCGTTGGCGAGGATGAGGAATTCCACCGTTACTGCCCCGCTGATGCCGGCGCTTTTTGCCTCTTTGGGGTACTGGAGGTTTTTTCTGATGAAATAGGCCAGCGCTTTACCGCCACCCACGTACTGCGGTAGCCGGGAGACTTCCGGGGTGGGCACATTGTAGGGCTTACGCATGCTGTTACCCAGTTGTACATTCATGGGGATGGTGAGGTTCAGGTCCACCGGCTTTCCGTTCAGCGCACCTGGTTTCCATTTGGGCATGCGGGAAAACAGGAGGAGTACCTCCCTGTCCAGCTGTTTGAACCCAGATGAGCGCCGGAGCTTTACGCCCGTCACAAAGCCGGTATGTTCCACTGTGAAATCCACATATACCTTCACCAGGGTATCTTCCCGCAGGTTGAAGTAGGGTACGTTAAGGTTATAATTAAGCCAGCCTGCCATATTCCGGGAGCCGCCGGGGAATTCGGGGAGTACATCGGCTTTCAGTGCTATGAGTTCCTGTTCGAGGGCTTCTTCTAATTCTGCCTGGCTAAGGGGTATGGAGTCCTGATTCTGGGCAAAAACAGGAAAATAAACAAACAGGCATAATACAATAGATAAAAACCGCATAGAAGAATGTAATGCTTTGGTAATAAAATGATTAAACAAATTTCTTACCTTGCAGCTGTTAACCTAAATAGCTTTAAAACTAAAGATTGAAACGCATAAAGTCAATATTCTCCAGAAATATACCTCAAAATATTTGTCATAAATAAAATAAAGCATACCTTTGCCCTCCCAAATTGTAAGGGGTAATAAAGAAGAAGTTCATTGCATATGTCTCAGAGAATTAGAATCAAGCTGAAGTCCTACGATCACAATCTGGTGGATAAGTCTGCCGAGAAGATCGTTAAAACCGTGCGTAACACGGGTGCCGTGGTAACAGGTCCAATTCCTTTACCAACAGAGAAGAAAATCTTTACGGTACTGCGTTCTCCGCACGTTAACAAAAAAGCGCGTGAGCAATTCCAACTGTGCACGCACAAGCGTTTGTTAGACATTTACACCTCTTCTTCCAGAACTGTAGACGCGCTGAGTAAGCTGGATCTGCCTTCCGGAGTAGAAGTGGAAATTAAAGCGTAGGTAACTAAGAGACCTCAGCAATGGTGGGCGAAAGGCCCGCCTGAGGTGTTTTGTGACAAAAGCAACAAACAATAGGCTACGCCTTCAGGGTAGCCGCCCAATAAACAGTATTTAAACCGCTCATCCTGAGGATAGCTAGAGATCCCTCAGGCGCTGGGCTAAATTATATAACACAATGAAAGGTATTATTGGTAAAAAGATTGGTATGACCAGTATCTTCGAGGCCAATGGTAAGCAAACTGCTTGTACCATTATCGAGGCTGGTCCATGCGTGGTTACCCAGGTGAAATCTCAATCATCTGATGGGTATGACGCTGTTCAGGTAGCTTATGGCGAGAAGAAAGTTAAGAACACTCCCAAAGCAGAACAAAATCACTTCGCGAAAGCACAAACCTCCCCTAAACGTTACGTAAAAGAATTCCGCAACCCGGATGCTGCCGTTGCAAAAGCACTTGGCGAAACTATCACCTGCGAGATCTTCGCTGAGGGTGAGAAAATCGACATTGTAGGTACTTCCAAAGGTAAAGGTTTCCAGGGTGTTGTTAAACGCCACGGATTCAGCGGTGTGGGTGAAGCTTCCCATGGTCAGCACGACCGTCAGAGAGCACCCGGTTCTGTAGGTGGTTCATCTTATCCTTCCCGTGTTTTCAAGGGTATGCGTATGGCTGGCCAAATGGGTAATGAAAGAGTGAAAGTGAAAGGCCTGAAGATCCTGAAGATTTTCCCTGAGAAGAATTATATCCTGGTAAGTGGTTCCGTTCCCGGCCACATTGGTTCAATCGTTTTAATCCAGAAGTAATATGCAACTAGATATTTTAAATATAGAAGGTAAGAAGACCGGAAGAACTATTGAGCTTCCTGAAGAGATATTTGGTGTTGAGCCGAACAATCACGTGATCTACCTCGCTGTAAAGCAATACCTGGCTGCACAACGTCAGGGTACGCACAAGGTAAAGACCCGTGCTGAAGTGAAAGGTGCTTCCCGCAAACTACACAAACAAAAAGGTACCGGCGGTTCCCGTAAAGGTAACATCCGTAACCCATTGTATAAAGGTGGTGGTACCATCTTCGGGCCAAAACCTCACAGTTACGATTTCAAACTGAACCGTAAAGTGAAAGATGTGGCTAAGATCTCTGCACTGTCTACAAAGGCTAAAGAGAACAGCATCATCATTGTTGAGGATATCAACCTGGATGCACCTAAGACCAAACAGTTCCAAAGCATTCTCAAAAACCTGAACATCAATGTAGGTGGAAAGAAAACCCTGGTGGTTCTTCCTGAGTACAATGATAACGTATACCTGTCCCTCCGCAATATCCCTACCGTTGACGGTACTGTATTGAGCGATGTGAACACTTACGAGATCATGAACAGCAACTACCTGGTGTTCACTGAAAGTGCAGCAAAGATCTTCACTGAAGAGACTGCTGACATTGTAGAAGCATAATAATTTAAATAACAGCTCAAAGCTATAATGATATGAGATCGTAAGATCCCATCTGGCCCGAGAGCAAATTAAATATTCACAGATGAAACTGTCTGATGTTTTAATCAAACCGGTGATATCGGAGAAGGTAAACAAGGCGACTGAAAAGTTTAACCGCTTTTACTTCATTGTTGACAAAAAAGCCAACAAACTGGAGATAAAGAAAGCAGTGGAAGATTTCTACGGCGTAACTGTTGCAGAAGTTAACACAATGGTGGTTCCAGGTAAGAATAAAACCCGCTTTACTAAAGCAGGCTTTATCTCAGGCCGCAAACCTTCCCATAAGAAAGCAGTGGTAACACTGGCGAAAGGAGAATCCATAGATCTGTATGCTAACATATAATATACCAGTGCCGTTAGCGGCGTAAGCTGCTAACCTGGATGTATATACAGATCAAATTATAAATAGTCTATTAATCATTTTGAATTAAGTAGAAAAATGGCACTGAAAAAGTACAAACCGATTACAGCCGGTACCCGTTGGAAAATAGGTAATGCATATGCAGAGCTGACATCCGACACTCCTGAGAAAAGCCTCCTGGCTCCAGCTCAGAGAACTGGCGGTAGAAACGTGCAAGGTAGAAGGTCTATGCGCTACATTGGCGGTGGACACAAGAAACAATACCGTATCATCGATTTCAAACGTGATAAGGTAAGCATCCCGGCTACAGTAAAAACGATCGAGTACGATCCAAACCGTAGCGCATTCATCGCTCTGCTGAACTATGCAGATGGTGAAAAACGTTACATCATTGCTCCGAACGGGCTGCAGGTAGGCGCTACTGTTATCAGTGGTCCTGAAGTTGCTCCGGAACTGGGTAATGCATTACCGTTGAAGAATATGCCTTTGGGTACTGTTGTTCATAATATCGAGCTGCAACCTGGTAAAGGTGCCGCTATCGCACGCAGTGCCGGTACTTATGCACAATTGAGCAACAAGGAAGAAAAATACGCTGTGTTGAAAATGCCTTCCGGCGAGCTGCGTAAAGTGCTGAACACTTGTATGGCTACCGTAGGTACAGTTTCTAACTCTGATCACGCGCTGCAATCTATCGGTAAGGCTGGTGCCAACCGTTGGAGAGGTATTAAGCCCCGTACGCGTGGTGTGGCCATGAACCCTGTGGATCACCCGATGGGTGGTGGTGAAGGTAGAGCTTCAGGCGGTCACCCAAGATCAAGGAATGGCAAATATGCGAAAGGTCTGAAAACCAGGAAAACGCATAAGAGCTCAGATAAACTGATCATCACCCGTAAAAACGGTAAGAAATTATAATAACGCTTAACAAGTTTCAATCCCGTTAAACCCGGGATTGAAATCTTAAATAAACAAGACTATGGGTCGTTCCATTAAAAAAGGTCCTTACGTAGACTTCAAATTAGAGAAGAAAGTAGAAAAACAGAACGAGGGTGGTTCTAAAAGGACCGTTATCAAAACCTGGAGTCGTCGTTCTACTATCACTCCCGATTTCGTAGGCCATACTTTTGCCGTACACAACGGTAACAAGTTCATCCCGGTTTACGTAACCGAGTTCATGGTGGGTCACAAACTGGGTGAATTTGCACCTACCCGCAACTTCAAGGGACACGCAAACAAAAAAATGTAGTCATTCCGTTCTCTGAACGCTGACACAAAACTTATATAACACAGAAATTAATCACAATGGAAGCAGTAGCTAAGCTGAACAACAATCCTACATCTACCCGCAAAATGCGTTTGCTCGCAGACCTTATCCGCGGCCTTGATGCAGAGAAAGCTTTGAATATTTTGAAATTCCATCCTAAACACCCTAGCGTGCCGCTGGAGAAACTTTTGCTATCAGCTATAGCAAACTGGAAGATCAAAAACGAAGGCGCGAGGGTTGAAGATGCTAACCTGTTCGTAAAAACTGTTTTTGTAGACGGTGGCCGTGTTCTCAAAAGGATGCGTCCGGCTCCACAAGGTAGAGGTTACCGTGTGCGCAAAAGAAGTAATCACGTAACACTGGTGGTAGATGGTCGCGCTGCTAAGTAAGCAGACCAGCTGTAGGAAAAAAATATATTTAAAACTCATAGACAAATAAAACCAGAACATGGGTCAGAAAACAAATCCTATTGGTAACAGGTTAGGTATCATCAGAGGATGGGACTCTAATTGGTATGGGAGCAAAAAGGATTATGCTTCCAAGCTGATCGAGGATAATAAGATCAGGACTTACCTGAATGCACGTATCAACAAAGGCGGCATTTCACGCGTAGTGATCGAAAGAACACTCGGTAAGCTCATCATCACCATTCATACCTCTAAGCCTGGTATCATCATAGGTAAAGGTGGTAACGAAGTGGACCGCATCAAGGAAGAATTGAAGAAACTGACCGGAAAAGAAGATGTTCAGATCAACATTCTGGAGATCCGCCGTCCGGAGATAGATGCTACCATCGTTGCTGAGACGATCGCTAAACAGATCGAAAGCCGTATCAACTACAAACGTGCTATCAAAATGGCTATTGCTACCGCTCTCCGTATGGGTGCAGAAGGTATCAAGGTTAAGATCGGTGGTCGTTTAGGTGGTGCTGAGATCGCCCGTTCCGAAGAAATGAAACAAGGCCGCGTGCCCCTGCATACTTTCCGTATGGATATCGACTACGCTTCTTTATTCGCGCTTACTGTTTACGGTAAGATCGGTATCAAAGTGTGGATCTGTAAAGGTGAAGTACTGGGTAAACGTGATCTGAATCCTAACGCTGTATCCGGCAAAGATGGTGAAGGCCGCGTAGGCGGTGGTCATCAGGGCGGTGGAAACCGTGGTGGCGGAGATCGTGGTGGTGAAAGAAGAGACAACCGTGGTGGTGGCGGTGATAGAAGAGGTGGTGGAGACCGTGGTCCTCGTAAATAATCACACAGCTGTTGAAACTTAATTAAACAAACTTTTTAACAACATAAACGATGTTACAGCCCAAGAGAACGAAACACAGGAAGATGCACAAAGGCCGCATCAAAGGTAACGCAAAGAGGGGCGCAGCTCTTTCTTTCGGTTCATTCGGCCTTAAAGCATTGGAACCTAAGTGGATCACAGACCGTCAGATAGAAGCTGCGCGGGTGGCGCTGACCAGGCATATGAAGCGTGAAGGTAACGTGTGGATCCGCATTTTCCCGGACAAACCAATCACCGCCAAGCCGTTGGAAGTGAGGATGGGTAAAGGTAAAGGTGCTCCAGACCATTGGGCATGCGTAGTAAAGCCCGGTCGCATCCTGTTTGAAGCAGACGGTGTTCCCATGCAAGTAGCTAAAGAAGCTATGGAATTGGCTGCACAGAAACTGCCGATCAAAGTGAAATTCGTAGTGCGCCGCGACTATGTTGCTTAATTGCACCAGCGTATTAAACCTGATCAAGTAAACAAACCTGATAACCAGAACAAAATTTTAAAAAATGCCAAAAGCAATACTGGACCTTAAAGGCCTGACTGAACAAGATCTGAAAGACAAATTGTCTGAAGAGAAGTTGCGCTTGAAAAAGGTCACGTTCAGCCACGCGGTAACACCGATCGAAAATCCGATGAGCATCCGCTTCATCAGAAGGGACATCGCACGTATCCAGACTGAACTGCGCAGAAGAGCGTTGGGTTTCTAGTGATAGCTATTAACCAGTAAAAACGATAAATTATCTCTTTAGGGAGTAAAATACCTTTCAAAATGACCGAAGAAAGAAAAGTAAGAAAAACCAGGATCGGACTGGTATCCAGCAATAAAATGGATAAAACCATTACTGTTGAAGTTGAACGTAAAGTGAAACACCCGATCTATGGTAAGTTCATTAAGAAAACCACCAAGTTCATGGCACACGATGAAAAGAACGAGTGCAGCATTGGTGATACCGTACGTATCATGGAATCCCGCCCGTTAAGCAAAAACAAGAACTGGCGCATGGTGGAAGTGATCGCTAAAGTAAAGTAATTATTCATTTGTTTCAAGCTGCCCGTCATCAACTGATACGCAGCCTCTGCTTAAACAATTAACAACGTATTACGATGATACAACAAGAATCAAGGCTGAACGTAGCTGATAATAGTGGCGCTAAAGAAGTGCTCTGTATCCGCGTACTCGGCAACTCCGGTCAGGATTATGCAGGTGTGGGTGATAAGATTGTAGTGACTGTAAAAGACGCTATCCCCGGTGGTGGTGTAAAGAAAGGCACAGTAACCAAAGCTGTTATTGTAAGAACAAAGAAGAAACTCCGTCGTAAAGATGGTTCTTACATCCGCTTCGATGACAACGCCGTTGTATTGCTGAATAACTCAGACGAGCCACGCGGTACCCGTATATTCGGTCCGGTTGCACGTGAGCTTCGCGATAAAGGATATATGAAGATCATCTCCCTGGCACCAGAAGTGCTTTAAGGAGTAAAATATACGTTCGGATCTGGAATTAAAGATTTTGAGAATAAGGGTAATATATATGAAAATTACCTTTATCTGAAAGCTGGAATTCAAGATCCGAATTCTTTGCATATCTTTGCAGCCCGTTTAAAAAACGACATAAATATTAATCAAGTGGAACAGGTGTTCCGTTTGGCGTTTATAAATAAACAAACAGATGAAAACTAGATTTAAGCCTAAGTTCAACATTAAGAAAGGCGACCTGGTTGTGGTGGTTACCGGTGATGACAAAGACCGGACCAAACCCCGCAAGGTGTTGGAAGTAATTCTTGACAAAAGCCGTGTATTAGTGGAAGGCGTGAACATCATCACTAAACACACCAAACCTTCTGCCCAGAATACCAAAGGTGGTATTGTAAAGGTAGAAGCTCCTATTGCTATCTCTAACGTAATGTTATGGGATGCAAAGGCTGGCGCACCTACACGTGTAGCTCGTCAGAAACAGGATGGTAAAGTAGTTCGTATCGCTAAAAAATCAGGGGAGGTAATCAAATAATGGCAAACACATCATATCAACCCAGGCTGCAAACTAAATACCGTAACGAAGTGGTGTCTGCTTTGCATAAGAAATTCAATTATAAAAGCGTAATGCAGGTTCCCCGCCTTACCAAGATATGCCTGAACCAGGGTATCAACGGTGCGGTTGGTGATAAGAAACTGGTAGATGTTGCAGTAGATGAAATGACCCGTATCGCTGGTCAGAAAGCTATTGCTACTATGTCTAAAAAGGACATCTCCAACTTCAAACTGCGTAAAAACATGCCAATTGGTGCACGTGTTACGCTGCGTGGTGTAAATATGTACGAGTTCCTGGACAGGCTGATCTCTGTATCCCTGCCCCGTGTTCGTGACTTTAAAGGTATCAACGAAAAAGCTTTTGACGGCCGTGGTAACTATACCCTGGGTGTTACAGAGCAGATCATCTTCCCTGAGATCGACATCGATAAAGTTTCCCGTATGACTGGTATGGATATCACTTTCGTGACCACTGCCAAAACCAACGAAGAAGCTTATGAGCTGTTGAAAGAACTGGGTATGCCTTTCAAGAACATCAGAAAAGAAAACTAATATTAATATTTCATAATCAATTATGGCAAAAGAATCCGTAAAAGCCAGACAAAGGAAGAGAGAAGCGATGGTAGCCAAGTTCGCAGAAAAACGCGCTGCTTTGAAAGCAGAGGGTAATTATGCTGAGCTGGACAAACTGCCTAAAAACGCATCTCCCGTTCGCCTGCACAACAGATGCCAACTCTCCGGTCGTCCAAAAGGATATATCCGCATGTTTGGCGTATGTCGTAACATGTTCCGCGACATGGCACTGGCAGGTAAGATCCCTGGTGTAAGAAAAGCAAGCTGGTAATTCCGATTGAATTACTTACTCGCAGATTAACTTGATTCCTTTCTTTTTCGATTGGATATCGCATTGTACTAACTGTTTTAAATTTTTTCGAAACAATGGTTACTGATCCAATAGCAGATTTTTTAACACGCATCCGTAACGCCCAAATGGCAAATCACAGGATCGTGGAAATTCCGGCTTCAAAACTGAAGAAACGTATTACCGAAATCTTGTATGACAAAGGTTATATCCTGAAATACAAGTTCGAAGAGGACAACAAACAAGGCCTCATTAAGATAGCATTGAAATACGATGCGCAAACTAAAGTACCAGCGATCACTGACCTGCAAAGGATCAGCCGCCCGGGTCTGCGCCAGTATTCCAAACCTGATGGTTTTACACGCATCAAGAATGGTCTCGGTATCGCTATCATTTCTACTTCCAAAGGTGTTATGACCGATAAGGAAGCGAAACAACAGAACGTAGGTGGCGAAGTAGTTTGCTTCGTTTATTAATATAACTGATCCCGCCTTGCAAAAGGCGGGATTGATGGCATTCTGACAATTAAGCTCTTCTTTTTCCGGCGCTGAACACGGAATGCCTGAATTACACAACACAATTAAACTGACTGATTATGTCACGTATAGGAAGAAGTCCTATTAAATTGGCCAGCGGCGTTACAGTAACTGTATCCCCTGCTAACGAGATCACGGTTAAAGGTCCCAAGGGTGAACTGAAGAAAGAAATGGACCGTGATATCAAACTGGAAGTAAAAGATGGTGAGATCATTATCTCCCGTCCTACTGATCAGATCCGTCACCGCGCTTTGCATGGTTTGTATCGTGCACTCGTAGCTAACATGGTTACAGGCGTATCTGAAGGATTCAAAAAACAACTCGAGCTGGTGGGTGTGGGTTACAAAGCTGCGAACCAGGGTCAGTTGTTAGATCTATCTTTAGGTTATTCTCACAACATTATCTTCGAAATACCATCTGAACTGAAGGTTGCAACCCTCACAGAAAAAGGTCAGAACCCGAAGATCATGCTGGAAGGTATAGACAATCAACTGTTGGGCCAGGTTGCTGCCAAGATCCGCAGCCTCCGCAAACCAGAACCATACAAAGGTAAAGGTGTTCGTTATGCAGGTGAAGTGGTACGTAAGAAAGCTGGTAAATCTGCCGGTAAGTAATAATACCATCCGCAACGCGGCATAAACGGTAAAAGCTAACAGCATTAATAATTAATAAAGAGTAATAGTCCCGGCAGCATCGGGCCTTAAATACACTTCATAATGAGTACAAGAACAGACAGAAGACAAAATATCCGCTACCGGATCCGTAAAAAGATCAGCGGAACTGCACAACACCCTCGTTTAGCGGTTTACCGCAGCAACGCGGATATCTATGTGCAGCTGATTGACGATACCAATGGCACTACCCTGGCATCCGCTTCTTCCCGTGATAAGGATATCAAAGCCCAGCAAGGTACCAAATCCGAGAAATCAAAGCTGGTGGGCGCTGCATTGGCTACTAAAGCCAAAGCATTGGGACTCACAACCTGCGTATTCGACAGGAGTGGTTACCTCTACCATGGTCGTGTAAAAGCAGCAGCTGAAGGCGCGCGTGAAGGTGGACTGCAATTTTAATCAATCTGATATCGTAATTCTTATTAAATAAAAATGGCAAAGAATTCATTCAATAAAGTAAAAGCTGGCGATCTTGAGCTGAAAGAGAAGGTTGTAGCTATCAACAGGGTTACCAAAACCACCAAAGGCGGCCGGACTTTCAGTTTCTCCGCGCTGGTAGTAGTAGGTAATGAGAACGGTGTGGTAGGTCACGGCCTTGGTAAAGCCAAGGAAGTACAGGAAGCCATCACTAAAGGGATCGATGACGCTAAAAAGAACCTGATTAAAATCCCCGTACACCACGGTACTATTCCTCACGACCAATTGGCGAAGGAAGGTGCAGCGAAAGTACTGATCAAACCAGCCGCTCACGGTACTGGTGTGATCGCGGGGGGTTCTATGCGTGCTGTGCTGGAAAGCGCTGGTATTACAGACGTTCTGGCTAAATCCCTGGGTTCTGCAAATCCCCACAACGTGGTGAAAGCTACTTTCAAAGCGTTGGGCCTGTTGCGCGAACCGATGCAGATTGCTAAAACCCGTAGCATTTCCCTGAAGAAGGTATTCAACGGATAAGCATTATTTCTAATTAGGAATATATAAAGTAAAATGGCAAAGATTAAAGTCACTCAGGTAAAAAGTGGTATCGACCGTCCGGAAAGACAAAAGCTGACCCTTAAGGCGCTTGGTCTGAAAAAGATGCATGCCACTGTTGAAGTAGAAGCAACCCCCCAGGTACTGGGTATGGTGCGTGCCGTGAACCATCTGGTAAAGGTGGAGAATGTAAACGCATAATGTAAAAAAAACAATTACATTTGGCTTCTTACTTTTTTGAACTATCATTGTAAAAGCGAGCGGTTGATTTCCGCGTAAGTAAAACAATTAAAATTATGAGTTTACAGAATTTAAGGCCTGCACAAGGCGCAGTACATAAATCAAAACGTTTAGGTCGTGGTGAAGCATCCGGTAAAGGTGGTACTGCTACGAAAGGTAACAAAGGTGCTCAATCCAATACTGGTTATGCCAGCAAAAGAGGTCACGAAGGTGGTCAGATGCCTATTCAACGTCGTTTGCCTAAACGTGGTTTCATTCCTATCACCCGTACTGAATATAAAGTATTCAACATAGGTGACCTGGATGTGATCATCGAAAAATACGGTCTGCAGGAATTCTCCGTTGAAAACCTGTACATGAACGGCCTGATCAACAAAACAGCTAAAGTGAAAGTACTCGGTCAAGGAGAAGTGAAAAGCAAAGTTGTTTTGAAAGTGAACGCGATCAGTGAAAAAGCTAAAGCAGCAATCGAAGCAGCTGGCGGATCAATAGAACTGGTTTAAGAAATTACGATAGAGAAGGCGCCTACGGAGTAGTGCGTCTTTTCGAATTTTACACGCGTTATTAAACTCTTATCTTCCTGTGAAGAAATTTATCGAAACCATAAAGAACATCTGGAGCATCGAGGACCTGCGTAAACGCATTGGTACCACGCTGCTTCTGGTACTGGTGTACCGCGTAGGTTCCTATATCACCCTTCCCGGTCTCGATCCCAATGAGCTGGCAAAATTCTCTGAGACGTCTCAAAAAGGCATCCTGGGCCTCTTCAATATGTTCGCCGGCGGTTCATTCTCCCGCGCTTCCATCTTTGCCCTGGGTATCATGCCCTATATCTCAGCGTCTATCGCTATTCAACTGCTCACCATCGCTGTACCTTATTTCCAGAAACTGCAGAAAGAAGGAGATAGCGGAAGGAAGAAGATCAACCAATATACCCGTATCCTGACCGTAATTGTTACGGCTTTCCAGGCCAGCGCGTATGTGGCTTACCTCAGAACACAATCCGGTAGCGCACTCATCCCTGAATATGGTTCATTCATGTTCTGGTTGTCTACTACCGTTGTGCTCACTGCTGGTACATTGTTCGTAATGTGGTTAGGAGAAAAGATCACAGATAAAGGTATTGGTAACGGTACTTCTATCATCATCATGACCGGGATCCTCGCCCGTCTGCCAGAAGCCCTGTTGCAGGAGCTGTCGCTCAAAACAACCGGTGCAGGTGGCGGATTGCTGATATTCCTGGTAGAGATCGCTTTCTTCATCCTGATCACAGTAGGTCTTATCCTGCTGGTACAAGGTACCCGCAAGATCCCTGTGAACTATGCAAAACGCATTGTTGGTAACAAACAATATGGTGGTGTACGCCAGTTCATTCCCCTGAAAGTGAATGCTGCCGGTGTAATGCCCATCATCTTTGCCCAGGCCATCATGTTCATCCCGGCTACTGCCATCGGATTTGCAACAAACAACGAAGGAGCATCTGCATTTATCCGCATATTCAGCGATCATACAAATGCTTATTATAACCTGATCTACGCAGTACTGGTAGTAGTATTCACCTTCTTCTACACAGCACTGATCTTCAATCCTACCCAAATGGCGGATGAGATGAAACGTAATAATGGTTTTGTACCTGGTGTTAAACCCGGTAAAGCCACCGCAGATTATATCGGAGCTGTTATGGACCGCATCACCCTTCCCGGTGCATGTTTCCTGGCACTGGTAGGTATCCTCCCCGGTGTTGCAGCCGCGGTAGGTATCAACGGAGCATTCGCTACCTTCTTCGGTGGTACATCACTGCTGATCATGGTAGGGGTTATCCTGGATACCCTGCAGCAGATCGAAAGCCAGTTGCTCATGCGCCACTATGATGGCCTGATGAGTTCCGGCAGGATCAAAGGCAGAACCAGCCCGGCTAACGCCTGATCAAAACAGTCTTAAGAATTAAAGATATAGTGCACCAGGAGTCTCTGATTCCTGGTGTTTTTTTTGTCATACTTTTCAGCTTCCTGAACCACTGCGGTCATTCTGCTGTTCATAAGGAAACAATCAGATTTTTCCATAATTTTGCACGTTATGATCCATTACAAGACGAAAGAAGAAATAGAACTGATCCGTAAAAGCGCTCAACTCGTTAGTGCTACACTGGCAGAAGTGGCCAGCAGGCTGAAACCCGGCATGAGTACCTTGGATGTGGATGCGATTGCAGAGCAATTCATCAGGGATCACGGGGCAGTGCCCTCCTTCAAGAACTACAAAGGTTTTCCCAATACATGCTGTATCTCCGTAAATGAAGCCGTAGTACACGGCATCCCCAACGGGTACACTATAAAGGACGGAGATATCGTTTCCGTGGATGTAGGCGTATTTAGTGAAGGATTTCATGGAGACAGCGCATACACTTTTGCCATAGGAGAGATCCCCAGCCATGTACAAAAACTGATGGCTGCTACCAAAACAGCCCTTAACAAAGGGATTGAAAAAGCGATTGTAGGCAACAGGGTAGGAGACATTGCTTATGCTATCCAGGAGTATGTGGAGAAAGAACGTGGCTACGGGGTGGTTAGAGAGCTGGTAGGGCATGGTTTGGGCCGTAACCTGCATGAAGATCCGCAAGTGCCGAATTATGGCCGCAGGGGCAGCGGAGCCGTATTGAAAGAAGGCCTGGTGATAGCCATTGAACCTATGGTGAACCTGGGTACCCGTGATGTGGAATACCTGGAAGATGGCTGGACAGTGGTAACACGCGACCGTAAGTCTTCTGTACACTATGAACATACAGTAGCAGTCATGAAAGGTAAACCGGATGTTTTATCCACTTTTGCAGGAATAGAAGTGGCGGAGAAGAACAATCCTGCTATTAACTCTGCTTATCTGAACTAGGGCATTTAGTGCCGGAAGTCACTAGAAAAGCCTATATTTGCCATCTGGTTTTAAAAACCGGGTAGATCATAGATCAAACCCCGTTGCAGATTCTGAAATAAAACACTTTGTAATAGCCTGATATTGAATGAGTTTTTGCGGTCATAACCACGTCTGTCAAAAGTTATCCACACAGTGCCGCTTTTCCAAAGATTATTTATGGTATTTTTTTCAGTTTAATAACTTTTTGTGGTATCTTTGCATTCCTAAAATTTTTTATGGCGAAACAGGCACTCATTAAACAGGATGGTATTATTCTAGAAGCCTTATCAAATGCTATGTTCCGGGTAAAACTGGAAAACGGACATGAGATTTTGGCCACCATCTCTGGAAAAATGAGAATGCACTATATCCGCATCCTGCCCGGTGATAAAGTCGGCGTTGAGATGAGTCCTTACGATCTGAGCAGGGGCCGTATAATTTTCAGGTATAAATAGAAAATAACTTTAGACTATAACTTTTGACTCATGAAAGTAAGAGCTTCCATCAAAAAAAGAAGTGCAGACTGCAAAATCGTTCGCCGCAAAGGTGTTTTGCTGGTGATCAACAAAAAGAATCCTCGTTTTAAGCAACGTCAGGGTTAATCAGTTTCTGTATTCATTTAAACGAATTATAAATTAAACAATTAATATGGCACGTATAGCCGGTATTGATCTTCCTAAAAATAAAAGAGGCGAAATAGGTCTGACTTATATCTTTGGTATTGGTCACTCTACCTCAGTGTATATCCTGGAGAAAGCAGGCATTGATCTTAACAAAAAAGTGAAAGACTGGAATGATGACGAGCAAGGCGCCATCCGGAATATCATTAACAGCGAACTGAAGGTAGAAGGTCAGCTGCGTTCTGAGGTTCAGATGAACATCAAACGTTTGCTGGATATTGCATGCTACCGTGGTCTCCGTCACAGGAAAGGTCTGCCGGTTAGAGGTCAGCGTACCCGTACCAACAGCCGTACCCGTAAAGGTAAACGTAAAACCGTTGCCGGAAAGAAGAAGGCACCAAAGAAATAGTAAGATCCCTTTGCTGGTCTCCCTCTTTCCAGATCCGGGAACTGGCAGCATAAAGGGTTTTTATATAAAACGGGATTTGGAATCTCATAGTTGGAATTTTAACGAATTATGGCAAAAGCAACTAATACAAAAGCTGCCGCTAAGAAGAGGGTAGTAAAGGTGGATAACTTCGGAGACGTACATATCTCTGCTAGTTTCAATAACATCATTGTAAGCATCACTAACAAGCAAGGTCAGGTGATCTCCTGGTCTTCTGCCGGTAAAATGGGCTTTAAGGGTTCCAAAAAGAACACTCCTTATGCTGCTCAACTGGCTGCTTCAGATGCTGCAAAAACCGCTTTTGACGCAGGTTTGAAAAGAGCAGATGTATTTGTAAAAGGCCCAGGTGCCGGTCGTGAAAGTGCTATCCGCGCTATCGCTAACTCCGGTATCGAGGTAACCCTGATCAAAGACGTGACGCCGCTGCCTCACAACGGTTGCCGTCCTCCTAAGAAGAGAAGGGTATAGAAAAGACATTTATTTTTACGAATTATCTGTTACAATGAACATTTGTATCAGGTAATTCGTATTCGTAATGTATAATTAGTATATTTATTTTAAACAATGTGGGTGTACGATCGAATTTTAAGATTTTTAAATGAGCGTACATCGAAACTAAAAATCTGAACCAAACAACATGGCAAGGTACACAGGACCCAAGACCAAGATCTCAAGGATTTTTGGCGAGCCCATTTTAGGAAATGGCAAGTATTTAGGTAAGAACAGCAATCCTCCCGGTCAACACGGTGCACAACGCAAACGTAAACAACTGGGCGAATATGCCTTACAGCTGAGAGAGAAACAAAAAGCTAAATACACTTACGGTGTATTAGAGCGCCAGTTCCGTAACCTTTTCGAAGAAGCTACCCGTAGAAAAGGCGTTACCGGTGAAGTATTGATCAAATTACTGGAAGCTCGTTTAGATAACGCAGTTTTCCGTCTTGGTATCGCACCTTCACGCCCTGCAGCCCGTCAGCTTGTTGCGCATAAGCACATCACTGTAAACGGTACTGTAGTGAACGTTCCTTCTTTACAACTGAAACCAGGAGATGTGATCGGTCTGAAAAATAAAACAGCCGGTAACACTTCCCTCACCAGCAACATCCGCGGAAAGAATCCAAAGTTCAGCTGGTTGGATTGGAATGAAAAAGACATGAAAGGTATTTTCATTGCATATCCTGAAAGAGAAAGCGTTCCTGAGAACATCAAGGAACAACTGATCGTGGAATTGTACTCTAAGTAATATGTTATAGCCGCCTGCTGGTGGCTATAGCTGTGTAACATAAGTTAAACTCATAAATCAAGCATATCAATGGCAATTCTTAATTTCCAAAAGCCTGACAAGATCGTTTTGCAGAAGTCCACGGACTTTGAAGCTCAATTCGAATTCCGTCCATTAGAACCAGGTTACGGTGTGACAGTTGGTAACGCGCTCCGCCGTGTACTGTTGTCTTCATTGGAGGGCTATGCCATTGTGGGAATAAAGATTGAAGGCGCCGATCACGAGTTTGCTACCCTGAAAGGGATCACTGAAGACGTTACTGAGATCATCCTCAACCTGAAACAGGTACGTTTCAAGAAGATTGTTGAGAATGAAGTAGGAAGCGAGAAAATTCAGATCTCTATCAAAGGTAAAACAGAGTTCCGTGCAGATATGATCGAGAAAGCAACCAACTCTTTCCAGATCATGAACCCTGAACTGCTGATCTGCACCCTGGATCCTTCTGCTAAGCTGGATATTGAACTGACGATCGGTAAAGGTCGCGGTTACGTTCCTGCTGAAGAGAACAGACCCAAAGATGCAATCTTCGGATACATCGCCATCGACTCTGTATTTACACCCATCAAGAATGTAAAGTATAGCATCGAGAACACCCGGGTTGAACAAAAGACTGACTATGAGAAGTTGATCATGGAAGTTCACACGGACGGTACTATCCATCCTGAAGAAGCAGTTAAACAAGCTTCCCGCATTCTGATCCAGCACCTGATGATCATCACTGATGAAAATATCAGCTTTGATACCAAGGATACTGAGAAAGAAGATGTTGTAGACGAGCAAACATTGCAACTCCGCAAGATCCTGAAAACTCCGCTGGAAGATCTGGACCTGAGCGTTCGTGCATTCAACTGCCTGAAAGCTGCAAAGATCAACTCCCTGAGCGAACTCGTTCAATACGAGCAGGAGGAACTGATGAAATTCAGGAACTTCGGTCAGAAATCACTCAGCGAGATCGAGCAGGTACTCGGCGAAAGAGGTCTTCACTTCGGTATGGACCTGTCCAAACTGAAACTGGACGAAGAATAAAATCTGTATAGCACAAATCACGGATAGCTGTAAAGCATCCGTGATTTGTATTTTATAACAAGTACCTTGTAATTCCTGACACGGTGCAAGGGAACACAAACAAAACAATGTCATGCGTCACGGAGTAAAATTAAACAAGCTGAGCCGCACTGCTGCTCACCGTAAGAGTCTGATGAGTAACCTCGCTTGCGAGCTGATCAGCCACAAACGTATTCAAACTACATTAGCTAAAGCAAAAGCGCTGCGCGTGTATATCGAACCACTGTTAACACGTGGTAAATCAGACGATACACACAACCGCCGTGTTGTATTCAGCTACCTGCAGGATAAAGAAGCCATCAAGGAACTGTTCGGAACCATCAGCGAAAAGATCGCTGCCCGTCCAGGTGGTTACACCCGTATCATCAAGCTGGGCAAACGTCATGGTGACAATGCTGAAGTAGCTTTGATCGAACTGGTAGACTTCAACGAGATCTATGGTAAAACTGCGGAAGCTGAAAAAGCACCTGCTAAGAAAACTCGTCGTGCCGGTGGTGCTAAGAAAAAAGCAGATGATGCTGCTGCACCTGCTGCTGAAGAAAAAGCTGCTGAATAGTTTTAAAGAACTGAATATTATATTAAGAGGGACAGAGCATTTCGCTTTGTCCCTTTTTTATTGTGAACATTCCCAGCCTAAAGGTTAAAACAAATTAAATATTTACTATATTTGATATGTCGAAAACCTATATCCTATGTACTACCTGAAGTGCGGTTATTGCGCAGAGCATAGCCCCTTAAAATCCGAATACATCACTTTCTGCGACCATTGCAGTAAAAAATTCCCCTTTAATTATGCAGACTGGAAGGTTCAGCACCCCAACAGCACTTTTGCTGCATATGAAATGGAAATAGGCGTACCGGAAGCAAAGTATGAAGCGATCATGAAAAAGCGCCGCCGCCAGGGGTTTGATCTCCGGAAAAAAACAGCTTTGATCACCAGTATTGTGGTATTGATTGCCTGCAGTACGCTGGGCGCTTATTATGGACCAGCATTGGTTAAAATGTTCCAGGAACCGGCCGTTCCTGTTACTATGCTGAATACTGATAACTGGCGTACTTTCAGAGGGAATATGCTTCAAATACAGACTCCCTTGTCCTTATCTCCTGTATCTGTTAAGGATCAGCCGAATATGCGCCTGAAAGCCTTTAAAGGGGGAAGTACCGGGGAAGGGCTGGTGATAAGGATGGACGAAGTGGTTTACCTGGCAGACAATTATATTGGCCTGGAACTGGCATCTAAAGAGGCGGCCAATCAACTGAGCAGGGAAGAGGGGGTATCACAGTTCACTTATACAGAAAAACCGGTCATCATCCTGGGGCAGCAGGCTATACTGCAGCATGGTAGTTATATTTACAAACAATCCTCACCCATAGAGTTCAACAGCCTGGTAGCGGTAAAAGGAGGTACCCGGGTACAGTTGTTGGTAACACACCGGGGGAATGATGAAACCGGCAGAAAGATAGCGGAAAAGGTGATGGGATCAGCGAGATTAAATTGATCTTAAATAACCTGTCCAAAATTCAAAATCATGCCCTAACTTTGCACAGTTTTAACCGTTCCTTCCGGGAACATAAAAAAAGAAAGGGTAAGAAGAAATGCCGCAGACTACCAGATCATCACAGCCAGCCATGCTGTTATTAGAAGATGGCACCGTTTTCCATGGTAAAGCTTTCGGAAAAGTTGGAACAGCTTCCGGAGAACTTTGTTTCAATACAGGGATGACGGGCTACCAGGAAGTGTTCACAGATCCTTCCTACAAGGGACAGGTGCTGATCATGAACAACTGTTACGTAGGTAACTATGGTACCAAGAATGAAGATGTGGAGAGCAGCAGTGTAAAGATCAGCGGGTTGATCTGTAAGAATATCGCCCATAATTTCTCCCGCAAGATGGCGGATACTTCCCTCGCTCAATTCCTTGAAGAAAACAATCTGGTAGCCATACATGAAGTGGATACACGCGCGCTTGTTTCGCATATCCGCAGTAAAGGAGCCATGAATTGTATCATTTCTTCCGAAATACTCGATGAAGCGGAATTAAAGGCGCAACTGGCCAAAGTTCCATCCATGGAAGGGCTGGCATTGTGTGCAGAAGTTTCAACGAAAGAACCTTATTTCATTGGTGATCCCAATGCAGAGATCCGTATAGCAGTAATTGACAACGGCGTAAAGCGTAACATGCTGAAATGCCTTTCAGAAAAAGGTGCTTACCTGAAAGTACATCCTACGCAAACTACTTTTGCAGAATGCGAAACTTTCAAACCTCACGCTTATTTCATCTCCAATGGTCCTGGCGATCCGGCTCCCCTGACTTATGCGGTAGATACGATCAAACAGGTGTTGGCCGCAGATCGTCCGCTGTTTGGAATTTGCCTGGGGCATCAGTTATTGGCTATGGCTAATGGCATTCCTACTTATAAAATGCATCACGGTCACCGTGGACTGAACCATCCGGTGAAGAACCTGTTGACCGGTAAATGTGAGATCACTACCCAGAACCATGGTTTTGCGATAGACGCAAAGGCTGTGGCAGCTTCTGAAAATGTGGAAATTACCCACATTAATCTGAACGACAATTCTGTAGAAGGGATCCGCATTAAGAACAAACCTGCGTTTTCTGTGCAATACCACCCGGAATCTACTCCCGGTCCGCACGATTCCCGCTATTTGTTTGATGACTTCTTTACTATGATCAAGTCGAATATGTAGAAATATAATGGAATGGGGGAGACCCCATTTCATTGACCTCATTTAAAAGGAAAGGTCCCGAGGAATCGGGACCTTTGCATTTTAAAATTCCACGTTATGAAAACTAGCGAAAGGTACTATGCAGTTAAGCACAATACCCACCTTGTCTTTTCATTACATGACAATAATATGAAAAAATAATAATGATCTGCCCGCTATTATGACGGAAATTTCCTTGAAATCGTGGATTTTAAATTGCAATCGGTTGGAAAAAGATAATTCTTGATATTAGGGAAAAAAAATACGGCTCTGTGAACAGAGCCGTTTGCCTTTATAAATTCCACGTTATGAAAAACTGATACAAAAATATGTTGATTAGCTAAAACGTTTTAGTTTGTCGCCGTTTTTTTACATAATGTTGATAATGCAAAGGTCGCGCCATTTTCCCATTTGTCAAAATTATACAAGTTAAATTTTTGCTAAGCAGGTTTAGAATTTTGTCTAACATGTATTCAAATTTTTACTATCTAACTTATCTTCCTTTGCGTCCTGATTACACAGTAAAAATAGACAATAAAATCGTATTTCAAAACAACAATGTTGTAAAAAATGGATGTTTTTGCCAAAATATGATATATAGAATTTATTTTAATGCAAATATCCACTATTCATAAGCATTCCAGCCACCAAATTGAGAAACATGATTTTTGTCATGTTTCAGAAGAATAATGTTTTTTTAACATGATCTTCCCGGTTTTTACCCGGTTATTGGCAAGATTTAAATTTTTCCGGGGTAGATTTCCAGCGCTTTTTCCAGCGCTTTCATCGCTTTTGTGATAGATTCCTTATTTATTACATAAGCTAACCGCACTTCCTGCTTTCCAAGCCCCGGAGTGGCATAAAAACCGGTAGCAGGAGATAACATAACGGTTTGCTCTTCATATGAAAAGGACTCCAGCAGCCACTGACAGAACTTATCCGCATCATCAATGGGTAAACGCGCCATTGCATAGAATGCTCCGCCCGGATTAGGGCAGAATACGCCGGGGATCTTATTCAGTAAGGATACCAGGGTATCGCGGCGGCTTTGGTATTCAGCCTTGATGCCATCGAAGTAGTTATCAGGAAGGTCTACCGCAGCTTCTGCAGCAATTTGAGCGAAACTGGGCGGGCTAAGGCGGGCCTGTGCAAACTTCATCACGGAGTCAAGGATTGTTCTGTTGTGGGTAACTACAGCCCCGATACGTGCACCACAGGCGCTGTACCGTTTGGATATAGTGTCGAATACCACCACATGGTTATCCATACCCGTAAGGTTCAGGGCGGAGATATTTTCCCCGTCATAACAGAATTCTCTGTAGGCTTCATCAGAGAAGAGGAAGAGATTATGTTTAAGGCAGATCTCTTTTAACACTTCCATTTCTGCACGGCTATATAAATAACCGGTAGGGTTGTTAGGGTTGCAGATGAGGATGGCCTTTGTTTTAGGCGTGATCTTTTTTTCAAAGTCTGCTATTGGCGGCAAAGCAAAGCCGGTATCAATAGATGAAGTAACAGGAACGATGCTGATGTTCGCTTCTGTGGCAAATCCATTATAGTTTGCGTAAAAAGGTTCCGGTACAATCACCTCATCCTGGGGATCCAGGCAGGCCATAAAACCAAACAGGATAGCTTCTGAACCACCGGTGGTTACAATGATCTCCGTATGATCTACCGTAATATCAAACTTCTTATAATAACTAATGAGTTTGCGGCGATAGCTTTCATTACCGGCGCTATGGCTGTAGTCCAGGATCTTAAAAGTGGAATGTCTTACCGCGTCCAGCACTGGCTGAGGGGTTTCAATATCCGGTTGGCCAATGTTAAGATGGTAAACGGTAACCCCTTTCTTCTTAGCTGCTTCAGCATAGGGGACCAGCTTACGAATGGGAGAGGGTGGCATGATCTGTCCACGCTGACTGATGTTAGGCATTTGGTGTATTGTTTAGCGGTGCAAAGGTATTGTAATGAAGTATAACAAAAAAAGCCCCCGTGATGAACGGAGGCTTTATATGCGAAAGATTTGTGTGATTAGTTTTCTACCGTACCGGTAAGGATCAATTCTTTCTCCTGTTCAACTCCTTTCAATTTAAGATAGATCGTTTTTTGCGGTTTACCTACCTGATTGGCGCTGTAAGTTGCAGTGATCTTACCGGCTTTACCAGGAAGGATAGGTTCTACCGTCCAGTTAGGAACAGTACAACCGCAACTGGCGGTGGCCTTTTCGATCAATACAGGCTCTTTGGAGATATTCGTGAATTCGAATGTGATCGTTACGGGTTTATTGAATTTGGTTACACCAAAATCAATATTATCTTTTTTAAATTTCACCTTGGCATCAACAGCATTCGTTGCACCAGATCCATTCTGTGCCTGGGCAAACACCGCAGTGCTTACCAGCAAACTTGCAAATAGGGATAAGATAATTGTTTTCATCTTTTTTAATTTGGTTTTTATCGATCGGTTAAAACGTAATAGTTCCTACCAGTTTCCTCAACAAATTTACGGCCAAAAATTGAACCGCAGATATCAAGATATTAAAAATTTCTTAAAAATTTAAATATTTGAGGAAATCAACAGGGCATTTACCCATTCATCAATTTCCACTACATTTGTGCTTTAACCAGGTAAGCATGATCGAAAACAACGAATTAGCTATGAATATGCAGAGCCAGTTGTCATTTGAGCAGTTCCGCAAGGAAGTATTGAGTGATTTCAGGCTAGCCTGTATCAGTAGGGAAGTTAGCTTATTGGGCCGCCGGGAAGTATTGACCGGTAAGGCCAAGTTTGGCATTTTTGGCGATGGTAAGGAAATTGCGCAGATCGCTATGGCTAAATACTTTAAGCCGGGTGATTTCCGTTCAGGGTATTACCGTGACCAGACGTTTGCGTTTGCCAGCGGAATTGCTACTGTAGAGCAGTTTTTCTCGCAACTCTATGCTGATCCTGATATCAATCATGATCCTTTCTCTGCCGGCCGGCAGATGAATTCTCATTTTTCCACTTCCAATATAGATATGGAAGGCAATTGGTTAAACCTTGCCTCCATGAAGAACAGCGCTGCAGACATGGCGCCAACAGCTGCACAGATGCCAAGGGCACTGGGGCTTGCTTATGCTTCCAAGCTGTTCCGCGAAGTGCCTGAATTACAGCAGTATGAGCACCTTTCCCGTAATGGAAACGAGGTTTGTTTTGCTACTATTGGCGATGCTTCCACCAGCGAAGGGCATTTTTGGGAAACCATGAATGCGGCAGGCGTTTTACAGGTGCCTTTAGTTGTTTTTGTTTGGGATGATGGTTATGGTATTTCTGTACCCAAGAAGTATCAAACCACAAAAGGCTCTATCAGTGCTGCATTGGAAGGATTCAGAAAAACAGAGAATACAAACGGTTTCGAAATATATAATGTAAAGGGATGGGATTATGCGGGCTTGTGTGAAACTTTCGAGGAAGGGATCCGCAAAGCGCGCGAAACACATGTTCCTGTTCTTTTCCATGTGGAAGAGATCACACAGCCACAAGGGCACTCTACTTCAGGTTCTCATGAACGTTACAAAAGCCGTGAGCGCCTGGCATGGGAAAAAGATTTTGACTGTAACAGAAAGATGCGTCAATGGCTGCTGGAAAATGCACTGGCTGATGATGCTGCCCTGCAGCAGATTGAAGCAGAAGCAAAGATCATCGCGCAGGAAGGCCGTAGAAACGCATGGAATAAATATATAGCACCTATTAAAGACCAGGTGCAATTGTTCCTTGAGCGTTGCCAGGTTATCCTGGATGAAGGCCGTGGAGATGTTGCATATGTTTCACAACTGATGGAGGAGATTGCGGCTAACCGTGAACCACAGCGTAGGGATATTCTGAAAAGTGCTTTCGGCATTATTTTCAGGCACCCACGTAATTTCTCCGCTGGCCTGGATGAAATGCAGTCTTATTACGATAACCTTCTTCTGCAGGAAAAAGAGAATTACAATACTTTCCTTCATGCCACTGGAGCCAACTCCGCGCTTGAAGTAGCGGAAGTACCTGCTGAATATGCTGAAGATGCACAGCTGCTGAATGGTTATGAAATACTGAATAAATATTTCGATCAATTATTCTCTTATCACCCGCTGGTATTCGCTTTCGGGGAAGATGTAGGTAAGATCGGTGATGTGAACCAGGGTTTTGCAGGTTTGCAACAGAAACATGGCAAAGAGCGTATATCCGATACCGGTATCCGTGAACTGACTATTATGGGGCAGGGCATTGGTATGGCTTTACGTGGTCTTCGTCCAATAGCAGAGATCCAGTACCTGGATTATATGTTATATGGTCTGCAGCCACTCAGTGATGATGTTGCTTCCTTACAATACAGAACAAAGGGTACGCAATTCTGCCCGATCATTGTACGTACACGCGGTCACCGCCTGGAAGGTATCTGGCACTCCGGTTCACCAATGGGGATGATCATTAATTCTTTGCGTGGCATGCACATCTGTGTTCCGAGGAACATGGTACAGGCGGCTGGTATGTACAATACGTTACTGCAGGCACATGAACCTGCAATAGTGATCGAATCATTGAACGGTTACCGCCTGAAAGAGCGGCTGCCGGAGAATCTTAAAGAATTTACCGTACCATTGGGAATTCCGGAAGTGTTGCATAAAGGATCGGATATTACCATCGTTTCTTATGGTTCTACTTTACGCATCATAGAAGAAGCCATGCAGAGCCTTGATCAGCAGGGTATTTCCTGTGAGTTAATAGATGTACAGACTTTACTGCCTTTCGATATTCACCATTCTATCGTGGAGTCTTTAAAGAAAACAAACCGCATCCTGTTTGTAGATGAAGATGTTCCGGGAAGTGGAACAGCATTTATGTTCCAGCATGTGATGGAAAAACAGGGAGGGTATCGTTACCTGGACGTAGCGCCGCGTACACTGGCTGCCCAACCGCATCGTCCGGCATATGGAACTGACGGGGATTATTTCTCCAAACCGAATGTGGAAGATGTGGTAAAGGTTGTACTGGAGATGATCAGAGAGTAGCAGTTTTAATTTATTGTATAATAAATAACGCGCCCCCTGTATCATTGCAGGGGGTGCGGTGTTTTACCGTTAACTGTTTAAAACAAGGAACGCCGGTTTAACGTTATATTTTAAGAGATATGGAATACAAAGATTATTACAAAGTATTAGGCATAGATAAAAAAGCCAGTTCAGCGGATATCAAAAAAGCATACCGCAAACTGGCCGTGAAATACCATCCTGATAAGAATCCGGATGATAAGCTGGCGGAAGAAAAGTTCAAAGAACTGAATGAGGCCTATGAGGTGTTGGGGGATGAAGAAAAGCGCAAAAAGTATGATGAATTTGGTGAGAACTGGAAATACTACGAACAGGCAGGAAGTAATGGCGGAGATTTTGACTGGAGCAAATGGCGCTCAGGGCAAGGGGCTGGTCGGCAACAGCCGTATGATGATGATATGTTCGGAGAGGGGAATCAGTTTTCAGATTTCTTTGAGCATCTTTTTGGTGGTGGTTTTGGCAGTCGTGCACAGCAGGGGCGCGGCCGTGGTAACCGCCGGGGTGGCGACCTCCAGGCTACTATGCAGGTGAGTTTGCAGGATGTGTATACCGGAGCTACGCGCCAGATAGAGGTAAATGGGCAGAAGCTCAACCTCAAAATAAAACCCGGCACTTATTCAGGGCAGGTACTCAGGTTAAAAGGAAAAGGCCAGCCGGGAAGAAGTGGAGGAGAGGCAGGTGATCTGTTGATAGAAGTAAGTATTGCCCCTGATGCACAATTCGAACTGAAAGGAAAAGATGTGTATATGGAAGTGCCTGTTGATCTCTTCACGGCTGTTTTAGGCGGGAAGGTGCAGGTGGCAGTGCCGGGAAGTCCTTTACAATTAAGCATACCTGCAGGTACGGATAGCGGACGGCTGTTCCGGTTAAAAGCAAAAGGTTTACCTGTTCCTGAGGGGAGTAAAGAAGTAGCCGGAGACCTTTATGTAAAGGTAAAAATCACGGTACCGGATCAGTTAACAGAAGAAGAACGTAAGTTATTCACTCAATTAGCGGAGATGAGGAAGAAACCATAAAATCCAATGATATGCTACAATCATTTGATTACCTGGATGAGGTATTGGCTACGCAACATCGCCATGAGGTAAATACATTGCCTGCGTATTATGCAAGCGAATTACTGGAAGTGTTGGGTTATCAACCGGACCAGGCTGCAGAAGCACTGGCCCGGGCTATGAGGGCATGTGCGGCCCTGGGTATGCCCGTAGCCTTAAATTTCAGAAGAACCTATTGTTGCTATCAAGGCCAGATGAATGAAGACTGGCAATTGACCCCTTTGGCCGGTTATTTCCTGGTCATAAATTGTGATCCCTCCCATCCTGCAGTGGCCAGCGCGCAACTGCATATTCTAAGAAAGTACCGTTCATTGTAAAATGTAATCTACTGTTTTGCAATTATTTATCTGTTCATTCTCGTTTTTTATTCATTCCCTGTTCATTATCCATACAACTAAAGTTGGATAATGGAAATATCTATATTGCAAGGGTATCACTGATACATCAATACAGAAGAAAATTGCTTAGACGGTTCAAATAGGCTGAAAACAGGGGCCGTTCTCAATGGGGCGGCCTCTTCAGTTTTGACCAAACCATGAGTTCTTTTTCCTTTGATATTCGTAACTTTAGTGCAGAATAGTATTAACCATCATCCATGAATAATCGAAATCTATCGAAAATGCTTCTGCAAACGCGATTGATCACTGACAGCGTTCAGTAAACCTGGCCAGGTTTTTATTTAAATACTTTAACCATCATCCTTTGATTGCTGACAATGTCAGAAAAAACTGACCAGGTTCTTTTAAAAATTATCCTACCCTGATTTTATTTTTTTTGTACATTGGAATGTAGTTTATAATCAACCATTACGTTCCTATCTAAGCCTGCATAAATTCCATTTAGCTTATTATCGTCTTTACTGTTTGTCAGCCCGGGCTCAAGCCACTGATATATGTATCCATTAGACAATTGAGTACAATAGTGCATCAAAATTGTATTGTCTAATTTAAAAGCGTTCAAACCTACGTTTTATGGAAGCAAGATGTATCAGGTGTAGCAACATTGTGCAGTCACACAAAAAAATCTCAGAGAGCAGATGCAAATGCGGAGGCCAACTGCAAAGGATGCGTTTTATCCGGCTGATTGAAGGTATGCACCCACTTGGCAAAGAACACAATCTCCAACTTAATGGTAAACTATGTTACGGCACTTATCGTTCTGTGTATGGTAATTTCATTATCGACAAGGTGAATAACATTTTCACAAAGATCAATATGCCATAAAGATTCTTTTCTCCGCAAATTAGAATTGTATTGTTAATCTCCGGCGCTGCCAGCGTTATATAAAGGGCTTTTTGTATGGTTTTGGTTGAGCCTTTTTATATAATAATGGCGGCGCCTGCCCTTTTGCTGATTTATCCCGTAAATTTATCCCTGATCAGCACTTTTTCTCATGAATATAGTTGTATTGGATGGCTATGCCCTCAATCCCGGAGACTTAAGCTGGGATCCTCTTCACGCTCTTGGTAATGTAACAGTCTATGACAGATCGCTGCCTGAACAGGTGGCAGAACGAGCCAGCCAGGCGGATATTATCCTCACCAATAAAGCCATCGTAGATGGAGATACGATCAGGCGTTTGACCCGTTTGCGGTATATCGGCGTAATGGCTACAGGTTATAATGTGGTGGATATCAAAGCTGCTCATGCGCAGGGTATCATCGTTGCCAATGTACCTGCATATGGCTCGGCTTCTGTTGCTCAGCTTACTTTTGCCCTTATTCTTGAACTATGCCTGGGAGTGGGTGTTCATGCGGAAAGTGTCAGAAAAGGAGAGTGGGCGCAAAGTAAAGACTTTAGCTATTGGAAGATGCCCTTAATGGAACTGCAGGATAAAACCATCGCCATCATCGGCTTCGGGCAGATCGGCAGGGCGGTTGCCACCATTGCGTTGGCATTTGGGATGGAGGTGATCGTTAGTCATAAGCATCCGGAAAGGGATAAAATGGCCGGTGTTACTTTTAAAGACCAGGCCACCTGCTTCCGGGAAGCAGATATTGTATCCCTTCATTGTCCGCTGAATGCAGAAAATAAGGGTTTTGTGAATGCAGGTCTGCTGGCTACCATGAAACCTTCGGCTTTTCTGATCAATACCAGTAGGGGGCCGCTTATCAATGAACCGGATCTGGCTGCCGCACTAAATAATGGTGTTATTGCCGGGGCGGGATTGGATGTACTGTCTGTTGAACCCCCTGCGGCAGATCATCCGCTTTTCTCTGCACGGAATTGCCTGATCACGCCGCACATTGCCTGGGCCACACTGGACGCCCGCAGGCGGCTGATGAATAAAACGGTGGAGAATGTACAGGCTTTTCAGCAAGGCAATGCTCAGAATATAGTAACAGGCTAAAAAAAGAACCCGGAATCTGGCGTACTGCGCCTGATTCCGGGTTGTATAGTATAAAAGAGAATTTACTTGAGATTATAGAACACCTGTTGCACGTCTTCATCCTGCTCCAGCCTGTCAATCATTTCCAGTACTTCTTTTGTTTGTTCTTCATTTAATTCCACCTGTGTGGTTGGGATCCTGTGTAATTCAGCGCTGATAACAGGCATGCCTCTTTCTTCCAGTGCCTTGGACATATTGCCGAACTCGCTGAAGGCAGCACGAAGGATAATATTACCTTCTGTATCCTCTCCGATGTCTTCCAGCCCAAAATCTATCAGTTCCAGCTCCAGTTCTTCCAGGTTCTGTCCTTCATTCTTGATCTTGAAAACGCCCATCCTGTTGAACAGAAATCCTACGGAGCCACTGTTCCCGAGGCTTCCGCCGCCTTTATTGAAGTGCATCCTTACATTGGCAACGGTGCGGGTGGTGTTGTCTGTAGCAGTTTCTACTATTACGGCCACGCCATGCGGTGCATATCCCTCATACACAACTTCATCATAATTGGTTGTATCCTTACCCATGGCGCGCTTGATAGCAGCTTCCACACGGTCTTTAGGCATATTCACACCTTTCGCATTCGCATAGCAGCGACGGAGGGCAGGGTTATTGTCTGGGTCAGGACCGCCTTGCTTAACTGCCATGGCTATTTCCTTGCCGATCCGGGTAAACTGTTTGGCCATGCGGTCCCAGCGGGCAAACATGGTATGTTTTCTTACTTCAAATATACGTCCCATAAAGAATTACAAATTATAGATCACGCAATATGAATGGTGAGCATCCTGCATTGCGTAACGTGGGTGCAAATTTATTAAATTCCTTTGTAGTGGCGCAAAAATTTGTAGTTATGCGCCCTGAAAGCAAAAAGCTGCCTCTGAGTAGAAGGCAGCTTTTTGCGTTATAATGTAATTTCTTATTTCAGGCTTTTGCGCACTTTACTGTTCTTAACGCTGTAGCCAAAGTAGATGAGCATACCTATCAGCAGCCAAACACCTAAACGTTCCCAGTTTTCTCTGCCGAGGCTCACAATCATGGCCAGGCAAACGAGTGCTCCCAGGATGGGAACAAAAGGAACCAGTGGTGTTTTGAAAGTACGTACTGCTTCCGGATTGCTTTTGCGCATTACGATCACGCCGATGCAAACCAGCACGAAGGCAAACAAGGTACCGATACTGGTCATGTTTCCTACCACATGATCCGGAATAAAGCCCGCGAACAGGGATACAAATACCAGGAATAACAACTGGGATTTGTAAGGTGTGCGGAATTTAGGATGCAGATCAGAGAATATCTTAGGTACTAATCCGTCTTTAGACATGGAGTAGAATACACGCGTCTGACCCAGTAACATCACCAGTATCACAGAGCTGAAACCAGCGAGGATAGCTACAGTAATAAGGGTAGACAGCCAGCCGTAACCAGGCATGTAAGTGTCAATAGCATATGCAACGGATGCTTCACTACCTGATTTCAGGAAATCCTGATAGGGAGCAACGCCGGTGAGTACGTGAGAGAACAGGATGTACAGGATAGTACAAACTGCGAGGGAAATAAGGATACCGAAAGGCATAGTCTTGGAAGGGTTCTTTGTTTCCTGTGCCGCAGTAGAAACCGCATCAAAACCAATGAAGGCAAAGAATACGATACCTGCGCCCGTCATCACCCCGGCAAAGCCATTGTTCCAGAACTTGGAATAATCCACCGTGGACCCATCACTTAGGTTTACTACACCTGCAGTTTCAGGGATCATATAAGGAGTGTGGTTAGCAGGGTTAATGAACTGCCAGCCAAGTACAATGAAAAGGATAACGATACAAACCTTTACTATTACAATGACGGTATTTACCACGGCAGATTGTTGCGTACCTCTTACCAGCAGGAGGGAGATAAGCAGCAGGATAAACATTGCCGGAAGGTTCACGATACCGCTCACACCAGCTTCAGATACCTGGAAGGGAGAGTGGCTCCATTCATAAGGTATAGTCTGGCCGAATGTAATGAATAGCAGTTTGTTGAGATACTGACTCCAGCCGATAGCTACAGTAGCCGCTCCCAGGGCATATTCCAATACAAGGTCCCAGCCGATGATCCAGGCAACAAACTCACCCATGGTGGCGTAAGAATATGTATAGGCACTTCCCGCGATGGGGATCATGGAGGCAAATTCAGCGTAACACAAACCCGCCAGCGCACATCCGATAGCAGCAATGATGAAGGAAATGGTAACCGCAGAACCTGCATGCGCTCCGGCAGCAGCAGCTGTTCTAACAAAAAGTCCCGCACCGATGATAGCACCGATACCCAAGGCCACCAGTGCCCAGGCACCCAATGTACGTTTAAGACCTTTTTCCGAATCGGAAGCTTCAGCGAGCAAAGTTGACAGAGGTTTTTTAGCAAAGAGCATGCTCATACTTAGTAGTTGTGGTGGTTGATATAAGCTTTGTTTGTTTAGATTTTTTACAGATCGTCAAATATAGTATCTAAAACTCTAACACCGTATTTTTATTTTATGAATGCATGCAATTGCATTTTGCTTGCAATCCATCTATTCCTGCCTCCTTCTGTCAACATTTATGGGGATTTTCAGTCCAGAACCTTATTTTTGGGCGATTTTTATTGCATTGGGTACCAGGGCTGGTATTCCATGTGATCTTTTTTGCGTTATTACACTAAACTAAACCACCTCTAATGAATAAGAAGCAGGCAGCCCTGATTGCATTGGTCCTTATATCTATCGTAGCTATCCTTCATACGCTGGTGCATTTGCAACTGGTCAGCATACCCGGGATAGGTTTGGCTGTAAGCCGTTGGCTCGCTATTGCTTCTATTATATGGTTCGCTATCAAAAAGCGTTCACTGACCACCTGGATCCTGGTAAGTATGGTTGTGGGTGCCGAAGTGGGGCACGACTGGCCAACGGTTGCGGTTAACTTCCAGGTGATGAGTAAGATCTTCCTTTCCATGATCAAAACCATTATTGCCCCTTTGTTATTTGGTACACTGGTGGTGGGTATTGCCGGCCATTCGGATATCAAACAGGTGGGAAGGATGGGCTGGAAGTCCCTGCTCTATTTTGAGATCGTTACCACTATTGCTTTATTTATTGGTCTTGCTGCTATCAATATCAGCCAGGCAGGTGTTGGGATCAATATGCCACCCAATGCCTTACACGAAAAGCTTCCGGAAACCAAACCTCAGAACTGGCAGGATGTTATACTCCATGTATTCCCTGAAAACATTGCCAAATCCATTTACCATGGAGACATTCTTCCTATAGTAGTGTTCAGTGTGATCTTTGGTATTTCTTTATTGCTGGTGAAGGAGAAGTTCCGCGGGCCTATGCTCAGTTTCTGTGAAAGCTTATCAGAAGTAATGTTCAAGTTCACCAATATTGTGATGTACTATGCCCCGATAGGGGTAGGGGCTGCAATAGCCTTTACCGTTGGGCACGGAGGTTTGGCAGTATTGGGTAATCTTTTACAATTGCTGGCCACATTATATGTAGCCTTGCTGGCTTTCATGCTTATTGTATTTGTGCCGGTAGCCCTGATCATCAAGCTGCCTATTGGCCGGTTTATCCGGGAGATCTCAGAGCCGGTATCTATAGCCTTTGCTACCACCAGCTCCGAGTCTGCCCTGCCCAAAGCCATGGAGGCTATGGAAAGGATGGGGGTGCCGCGTAAAGTGATTGCTTTTGTAATGCCTACAGGATATAGTTTTAACCTGGACGGTTCTACCTTATACCTGGCGCTTGCATCTATATTTGTTGCCCAGGCTGCAGGTCATCCACTGAGCTGGGGTCAGCAGATCCTGATGGTTTTCACCCTGATGCTGACCAGTAAAGGGGTAGCTGGCGTACCCAGAGCTACGCTGGTAATAATCTTAGGTACGGTACATTCTTTTAACCTGCCTACCTGGCCCGTTTTCCTGATCCTGGGTATTGATGAACTGATGGACATGGCGCGTACTTCCGTAAATGTGATCGGAAATTGCCTGGCCACTGCAGTGATCGGCAGGTGGGAAGGGGAGGTGGACTTTACCAAGCTTCCGCCTGAAACAAAAGCCTAGTGCGGCTTTTCATAAAATATTAACTTACTCTTGACAAATAATAGGCTATTTTTGGCCGTCTATTCAATTTTTAAACATTAGCATGGATCAGATCATTGAGTTTTTTAAACATTTAATTAGCCCGGAGTGGATTATTCAACATGGAGGATTGTATCTGATCCTGGGAATTATTTTTGCTGAAACAGGGCTGTTTGTAGGTTTCTTCCTTCCGGGAGATTCGTTGCTTTTTGTTGCCGGTATTTATGGAGAAGAATTAAGCGCGAGCTTTTTTAATATGCCCTTTGTGGTAGTGATGGCCCTGATTGCGATCATGGGTATCCTTGGAAATATGGTAGGTTTCTGGTTTGGTAAAAAATCAGGGCCGCTTTTATTTAAAAGAAAAGATACTTTCTTATTTAAGAAGAAACACCTTTGGCAAGCCAAAGAAGTGTTTGATAAATATGGTGCGGGAGCCGTTTTCATTGCCCGCTTCCTGCCGGTGGTACGTACGTTCACGCCTATAGTAGCAGGGATCGTAAATATGGAACGTAAGAAATTTATGTTCTGGAATGTGGTAGGCTCTGTTGCCTGGGTTTTTTCCATGATGCTGGCAGGCCATTACCTGAATAAAGCGTTCCCGAACCTGAAGGATCACCTGGAATGGATCATTATCATTATAGTAGTGATCACCACCCTGCCTGTGATCATTAAACTGGTATTTGGGAAAACCACTATTCACGCGCATTTTGATGAATTTGGCAATCCAATAGAAACACCTGCAGAAAAAGAGGAAATAAAATCGTAATATTATTTCATAATATGAAGAGACACAATTATTTTGTGTCTCTTTCTTTTTTAGGGTATACCATTAAATATCAACCTTTATGAATTCCGCCGGCAAACCCGTTAAGCTGATCAACGCAGCTGTAATTGTAGCATCCCTGGGTTACTTTGTAGACATCTACGATCTTCTCTTATTTGGTATTATTCGTATTAAAAGCCTTACGTCCCTTGGTGTTACGGGTGATGATATAGACAGGATAGGCATGTACCTCATCAATATTCAGATGGTGGGTATGCTTATTGGTGGTATCATATGGGGCGTGCTGGGCGATAAACGCGGGCGTTTATCCGTACTGTTCGGTTCTATCCTTTTGTATTCCGTGGCTAATATTGCCAATGGTATGATCGGTGGAGAGCATGCCATTGCATGGTACATGATCTGGCGTTTTGTGGCCGGGTTGGGCCTGGCTGGTGAATTGGGAGCAGGCATCACTCTGGTGTCTGAAATACTGCCAAAGGAAAAACGTGGCCTGGGTACTATGATCGTAGCCAGTGTTGGGATCTCCGGTGCAGTGGTTGCTTATTTTGTATCAGAGTATTTCGGGGATAACTGGCGCATTTGTTATTATATCGGCGGATCGTTGGGCCTGGCCTTACTGATCCTGCGGGTGAGTGTGGTAGAGTCCGGTATGTATAATAGTATCAAGCAAAGTGGAAATGTAAGTCGTGGTAACTACTTTAAATTCTTTACCAGCAAGGAGCGTTTCCTCCGTTACCTGAAATGTATTATGATAGGGTTGCCTACCTGGTTTGTTGTGGGGATCCTTATGACGTTCTCTAATAAATTTGCCAAAGAAATGGGCGTGGAGGGAGCTATTGATCCGGGCAAGGCCATTATGATCTGTTATGCTGCGCTTACTTTCGGCGATTTTGCCAGCGGCTTTATCAGCCAGATGATGCGCAGCAGAAAGAAGGTGTTATATATCTTTTACACCCTTACGCTGATCAGCGTTATTTTATACTTTAACGCATACGGGATCTCCGCTGCGGCCTTCTATACCATCTGTGGTTTGATGGGCTTTAGTGTTGGGTTCTGGGCGATATTTGTAACAGTGGCTGCAGAGCAGTTTGGTACCAACCTGCGTGCAACGGCTGCCACTACGGTTCCTAATTATGCACGGGGATTGCTTCCGGTGATCTCATTACTTTTCACGGGCTTACAGTCAGCAGGTGTCAGTTACCTGCACAGCGGTTTTATTACCGGTATTGTTTGTATTGCACTGGCTTTTGTTTTTGCATTTTCTATGCAGGAAACGTTTGGTAAGGACCTTGATTATGTAGAAGAAACATAACTATGTTCAGTTCACTAACACCCATGCTGAGTACGGGTAATGTGCAGGCAACAATTGACTTTTACATTAACACTCTTGGCTTTGTATTAGATAACTCCCTTCGGGATGAAGAGGGGATTGTTAGCTGGGCATCCTTGCGTAATGGGGAAGCTGTTATCATGTTCCGGTTGCTTAATGCCCATATGGATGAACAAACACCCGCATTAACGGGGAGTTTGTATTTCCGTACAGGCAATGTAACGCAGCTCTGGGAACGATTAAAGGATTCCACAGATGTTGTATACCCCTTAGCGGATTTCGATTATAACATGCGTGAATTTGCGATCAGGGATTGCAACGGGTATGTGCTTAATTTTGGACAGCCTTTGGCGGACGATGTTTAATAGCCGTTCAGTAGTTTATCCAGCAGCTTATTCAATTGTACAACTTCCTTTTCGTTGAGGGACGACTTCAATGTATCCTCCAGCGAGCCTATTTCCCCATCGATGGTCTTGAGTAACTGCAGGCCTTTAGGTGAAATAATAACGTCTACTGCTCTTCTGTCGAGCTCACAGCTTTTACGTTCTACGAGACCTGCTTTGCGCAATCTTTCCACGAGGCGGGAAACATCGCTCATTTTGTCCAGCATCCTTTCTTTGAGCATATTGATGCTCGCTGCTTTTGGATGTTGGCCGCGCAGGATACGCAGGATGTTGAACTGCTGCATTGTAATGTCATACTGCTTGAAAAAATGCTGGTGTTTTGAAATGATCCAGTTTCCGACGAAGATCAGACTTACTAACCCCTTGTGGTGTTCGCTGGTAAAGGTTTTGATTGAAATCAGCTTTTCGATATTGGACATATGTGGCAAAAAATATAGCGCAATTTAAATGATATGGAGATACAAAGCGCAATTGCTAACGCCTTCATCCAGTTAGGTTTACGTGTAAATTCTACACAGTTATTGTTTAATAAACTCCAGTTTTAGTTCTATGTCCACCATTTTGTCCACTACTGTTCCCCCTGCTTCGGTGAGCTTATCCCATTTAAGGTTATAATCAAACCGGTTAATGTAAGTATTTGCTTTGAATCCTGCCCGTTGCCTGTTTTCTGCATCTTTTACAGTGCCGCCGTAGCTGACGTTGAATTTTACCCGTTTAGTCACGTCACGGATCGTGAGATCCCCTTCCAGTAAGTACTTGCCTTCTGAAACCTTGGTAAGTGAAGTACTCTTAAACGACATTTTGGGATACTGCTCTGCATTTAAAAAATCATTTGATCTGAGGTGTTTGTCTCTTGGCTCATTGCCTGTGTTTACGCTTGATACATCTACTGTAAAGTTGATCCGTGCATCTGAAAAATCCGGCTTAGCGGCCTTCAATTCACCATCGAAACTTTTAAAACTGCCGTCTACTTCAGAGATCACCAGGTGTTCTACAGAAAAATTAACGGAAGAGTGGTCCCTGTCTACCTTCCATGTTGCTGCCTGTGCCAGTATGCTTAGCGGGCTGCATATCAGCACTACAAAAAGTAGCCTTTTCATGATATGGTCTTTTTGGGATGAGATGTAATATAGATTCTGGCCGTGCTATTGGTGTACCTGACAAACTGTTAACCCTAAACGCGCCCTAAAGTTACGAAGATCAGTTGTTATAACGCTCAAAATATGTAGTAGTAGTTCTACAAAAAAAGAGAGCATCCCATTTGCAACGGAATGCTCTCTTTATAAAGTATCTGGTAACCCTGATTACGCAGGTGTTTTCATATTGTCCAGTACGTCCATCACTTCTTTCACGTGAACGGCTGAAGTGGAGAGCAATGCTTTCTCTTCTGCGTTCAGTTGCAGTTCGATGATCTTTTCGATACCATTCTTGCCCAGTACAACCGGAACGCCGAGGTAGATATCTTTCAGGCCATATTCGCCGGTGAGCCATGCGCAAACGGGGAAGATGCGTTTTTCATCTTTCAGGATGGCTTCCACCATTTGTGCAGCAGCAGCGCCGGGAGCATACCAGGCAGAAGTGCCCAGGAGGTTCACGATCTCACCGCCACCAACTTTGGTGCGTTGAATGATAGCTTCCAGTTTGTCTGCTGCTACCAGCTCAGTTACCGGAATACCGGAAACGGTGGTATAACGTGGCAGCGGAACCATGGTATCACCGTGGCCGCCCATCAGGATGGCCTGGATGTCCTTAGGAGAACAGCCGATCTCGTCTGCCAGGAAGGCACGGTAACGGGCTGTATCCAGGATGCCGGCCATACCGAACACCTTGCTGCTGTCTTTCTTGGCAGTCAGGTAAGAGCAGTAGGTCATTACATCCAAAGGATTGGATACGATGATGATAATAGCGTTAGGAGAGTGTTTGGTAACATTCTCTGTCACAGATTTTACGATATTGGCATTGGTGGAGATCAAATCGTCCCTGCTCATACCCGGTTTGCGGGGGAGGCCGGAGGTGATCACTACAACATCGCTGTTGGCGGTCTTGGTGTAATCGTTGGTAACACCGGTCACCTTTGTGCTGTAATAATCAATAGGCGCTTGCTGCCACGTGTCCAGTGCCTTACCTTCTGCAGTGCCTTCCTTGATGTCAAGCAAAACAACTTCCTGCAAGAAATCTCTGTGGGCCAGCACATTGGCACAGGTTGCGCCTACATTACCAGCTCCTACAACAGTAACTTTCATCGTATCTGAGTATTTTAAAAAAGGTGAAGAATAAATTTGGAAAACAAAAGTAGGACATCGAAACGTGAATTTCAGCCAATTCCCCTAAAAATTCCCAATTCGATCAGGCCAAACGGGAAATTTATAAGTGCTTTAACAATGTGTCCAGTTTAACGGTACCTTCGTAGTCCGCTTCCAACCGGTGCTTCTTATTGTAAATATAAGTTCCGGGGAAGTTGCGGAGGTCGTAATAAGACAGGATCTGCCGTGTGGGCTCGGCTGCCATGATAATACTGGGGTAGTTTTTGATCTTATATTCATCGTACCAGGCCTTCATCCGCTCCAATTTAAAAGGAGTGATCATTAATAGCTGGGTTTTTCCGAACTTGCCGATGTTTTTGAGGATCTCCTCCGTCATATGGGCACAGTGATCGCACTCCACACTGAAAACAAATACCAGTACCGGCTTGTTTTTGGGGAGGTCGTTCTTGGAAAAGGTGCTTCCATCATATAATGTCAGCGGCAGGGGAGAAATGATCGAATATTGCTTAAAAGGAGAAATATTGGTGGTTGTATTCGTATTGGTTTGTGCTTTCAGTAGGGTAGGAAGGCATAAAAGCAGGAACATCCATCTTCTCATTTTCATATTTTTATATTGTTAAAGTGATAATCAATCTGCTATAACAGCACCAAAACTATACCGCTTTTGTGGAATTTCCGATAAGTTTTGTTTGTTCATATGCGAAAATTTTTACTTTTGCAATCCTAACGTAAATTTTTAACTTTAAAATCAGTGACCTTTTATGGCTACCACCGCAGATATCAGAACAGGATTAATCATTAAGCTGGATAACAGCTTATATTCTGTTGTAGAGTTTGGTCAGAACAAAACCGCCCGTGCAGCTGCAAAAGTGTGGGCTAAATTGAAAGGCGTTGATAACAACCGTTCAATTGAGCATACCTGGAACTCCGGAGATAACATCTTCCCGGTTCGTGTGGAAAAGAAAGCTTATCAGTATTTATACAAAGATGAGAGCGGTTACAACTTCATGGATAAAGAAACCTTTGAGCAGATAGTTGTAAATGAATCAATGATTGACGCTCCCCAGTTCCTGAAAGACGGAGATGAAGTGTCTATCTCCATCAACACGGAAACTGAACTGCCCATGGGCGTAGAGTTACCGGACAAGATTGTGCTGAAAGTAACTTATTCCGAGCCTGGCATGAAAGGGGACACTGCAACCCGTACCCTGAAACCAGCTACTGTTGAAGGTGGTGCTACTGTAATGGTACCATTATTTGTGAATGAAGGAGAATTGATCCGTGTGAACACCAAAACAGGTGACTATATCGAGAGAGTAAAAGAATAGCCATATACTTATCTATTTCTATCACAGAGAACCAGCAAATTACTAAAACCAAAAACTGTCTACATGGACTTTAAACAGATTCAGGAGCTGATTAAAATGATCAATAAGTCAAATATCAGCGAACTGAGCATTGAGCAGGACCAGTTTAAAATAACTATAAAACAGAAGGATAACGAAGTACAGCAGATTGTAACAGTACCTGCCATACAAGCGGTTCAACAACCTGTAGCAGTAGCCCCACAACCAGCTGCCACGGCTCCTGCAGCCAGCGCTCCGGCTGCCACAGCTCCTGCTGCCAGTAACCTGATCACTATCAAATCTCCTATGATCGGTACTTTCTACCGTAGTGCAGGGCCTGATAAAGCGGCTTTCGTGAATGTGGGAGATGAAGTAACCACCGGTAAGGTAGTGTGCATCATCGAAGCCATGAAACTGTTCAATGAAATTGAAAGCGAAGTAAGTGGCAAGATCGTGAAAGTATTGGTAGACGATGCTTCTCCGGTAGAATACGACCAGCCTTTGTTCCTAGTAGAACCATAACTCTTTGATAGTGGAAGGAAGGTTGTAAGGTTGCTTGCAACCTTTTTCCTTTGAGTTTTTATAACCTATAAGAAAAACATGTTCAAAAAGATACTGATCGCCAACCGTGGCGAAATTGCCCTGCGGATCATCCGTACCTGTAAGGAAATGGGCATCAAAACGGTGGCAGTATATTCAACGGCGGATAAAGACAGCCTGCACGTCAGATTTGCAGACGAAGCCGTATGTATTGGAAAACCACAGAGCAGCGATTCTTACCTTAACATACCTCACCTGATGGCAGCTGCAGAGATCACCAATGCAGATGCTATCCATCCCGGTTATGGTTTCTTAGCAGAGAATGCCCGTTTTGCAGAGATCTGCGGAGAACACGGTATTAAGTTTATTGGCCCCACACCGGAGATGATCCGTAAAATGGGAGACAAGATAACCGCTAAAGAAACAATGATCAAAGCCGGTGTTCCGGTTATTCCCGGATCAGACGGACTCCTGCAGAGTGTGGAAGAAGCAAAGTCAATTGCCAAATCCATGGGTCTCCCTGTGATCATGAAAGCCACTGCCGGTGGCGGTGGTAAAGGGATGCGGGTTGTTTGGGACGAAAATGAGATCGAAAATGCTTACACCATGGCTAAAGCAGAAGCAAAAGCTGCTTTCAGCAATGATGGCATTTACATGGAAAAGTTCGTGGAAGAACCCCGCCACATTGAGATACAGATTGCCGGTGACCAATACGGTAAAGTGTGCCACCTCAGTGAGCGCGACTGCTCTATCCAGCGCCGTCACCAGAAACTGGTGGAAGAATCTCCTTCTCCTTTTATGACACCTGAACTGCGTGAGAAAATGGGTGAGGCTGCTATTAAAGCTGCCAGTGCCATCAATTACGAAAGTGTAGGTACCATTGAGTTCCTGGTAGATAAACACCGCAATTTCTACTTCATGGAAATGAACACCCGTATCCAGGTGGAGCACGGTGTTACGGAAGAGGTGATCAATTTCGACCTGATCAAAGAACAGATCAAAATTGCAGCCGGTATTCCAATTTCCGGTAAGAACTATACGCCGCAAATGCACGCGATCGAATGCCGTATCAATGCGGAAGATCCACATAATGATTTCCGTCCTTCTCCTGGCCGTATAACGGTGTTACATACACCAGGCGGTCATGGTGTGCGGGTGGATTCTCATATCTATGCAGGCTACGTAATTCCTCCTTACTATGATTCCATGGTATCTAAAGTGATTGCCATTGCGCAAACGCGGGAAGAGGCCATCAATACAATGGAAAGGGCATTGAGTGAATTCGTGATCGAAGGGGTTAAAACAACCATTCCGTTCCATCAGCAGTTAATGCAGGATGAGAACTTCAGGAAAGGAAACTTCACTACCAAGTTCACAGAAACGTTTAAGATAGTTTAAAAGAAAAAGGCTCCGCATTAAGCGGGGCCTTTTTTCTTGAACCTCAAAACCTTAAAAATATATACACTTGTGAAAATTATAGTGCTGTTTTCTTCTTCCTGCTTTTCTCTCCCTTAGCCTCTTTCCTCAGTGCTTCATACTTTTCATACTGGGCATCGCCAAGAGATGTTTTTAACTTCGCGGACCTTTCAGCTTTCAGGGCTTTCGCTTGTTCCTTCTTTTGTTCCTGGGTAAGGTCTGTTTTATCCTTCAGCTCTTTTGCCTTAGCTGCATACTCCATGTTGATGGATTTCAGATCTGCACCCTGTTTTTCAGTCAGTCCCAGTTCTTTGATGGTAGCATCGCTGTGATCCTTCATGCGGCCGGCACCTTTTTTACCTTCTTTTCCTTTCCGTTTTTCCATCAGATCAGCCATTTTCTCTTTATTGGCGGATTGATTCTTCTGCCATTGCTCAAACTGGCCGGCATCCAGCACAGATTTGATCTGCCCGGTGCGGTCTGCCTGCAGGCTTTCCAACTTCGCTTTTTTGTCTTCTTTGCTCAGTGCATCATTCTTGCGGATGTCCTGTGTGCTGGCGAGGAAAGATTTATTGATGTCTTTTAATTTCTGACTTTGTTGTTCACTCAGCTTCAGGTCATTCGAAGGCTTGATTTGTGCATAGCCCAGGCTCACCGAACCTGCGAGAAATGCTAATAACAGTAATTTCTTCATAATAGATGACGATTTAGAGAATAGACCATGGGAAAAGGCCCGGGTTTAATCTACCCAGCCATTTTAACAAAACAAAAACCCCCGGTAAATACCGGGGGCCATCATACACCAAAACAATCTTACGGTTTTTTATCGCAAGAAAAGCAGCTCTCTGTACTTGGGGAGTCCCCAGATCTTGTCATCTACCAAAAACTCCAGTTTGTCTGAGTGGTAGCGGATCACGTCAAAGTATTTCTCTTTGATTTTCTCACAGTAGTCAATTGCTTTCTGACGTTGGTCAGTCAGGTTGTTGGCTACTTTACGTGCTTCGATCATCGCTTGTACACTCTCACTGATGACATTTATGTGTTCAGATATTTTCGTTGCAATCTGAAGTTGTGCTTTGTAAGCATCTTCCTTCAGGCCAATTTCCTTCAGGCCCTTGATGTTAGCAAGGAGCGAGTTCAGGTAATTGATAGCCGCAGGCAGGATCTGGTTTGTAGCCAGGTCTCCGATCACGCGGGCTTCGATCTGCACTTTCTTCACGTAATCTTCCAGGAGGATCTCGTGACGGGCATGCAGTTCTCTTTCATTGTAAACGCCGGTTTCAACATACAGCTTGGTAGCTTTAGGAGTAACCATTGCATCCAATGCTTTTGGTGTGGTTTTAACGTTAGCTAAGCCACGTTTTTCAGCTTCAGCTGCCCACTCATCGCTATAACCATCGCCTTCGAAGAGGATCCTCTCAGAATCAACAATGTATTTGCGGAGGGTTTGCATGATAGCGATCTCTTTCTTTTCACCTTTTTCGATCAGGCCATCTACCTCTACTTTAAAGTTAGCGAGTGTTTTAGCCATGATAGTGTTCAACACGGTCATTGCAGAAGCGCAGTTAGCGGAAGAACCTACAGCGCGGAACTCGAACTTGTTACCAGTGAAGGCGAACGGAGAAGTACGGTTACGGTCTGTGTTATCGAGCAGCAGCTCAGGGATATGACGGTGAAGGTCTAATTTCAGGATAGCTTCGTCCTGCTCATCAAACTTGTTGTTCACGCGGCTCTTAACTTCCTGCAGAACTTCTGCGAGGTATTTACCGGTGAATACAGAGATGATTGCGGGAGGCGCTTCGTTAGCACCTAAACGGAAGTCGTTGCTTGGTGATGCGATGGCAGCACGTAACAGATCATCATAATCATGTACGGCTTTAATAGTGTTCACAAAGAAAGTGAGGAACATCAGGTTGGTCTTCGGTGTTTTACCGGGAGCCAGCAGGTTCACACCAGTATCTGTAGCAAGGCTCCAGTTGTTGTGTTTACCTGAACCGTTGATACCTGCAAATGGTTTCTCGTGCAGTAACACTCTCAGTTTGTGACGTTTAGCAACTTTGCTCATTACGTCCATCAGCAGGGAGTTGTGGTCAACTGCAATGTTCACTTCTTCAAAGATAGGAGCACACTCAAACTGAGCAGGTGCAACTTCATTGTGACGGGTTCTTAAAGGAATACCCAGTTTGTAGGATTCCAGTTCGAAATCGCGCATGAAGCCATATACACGCTCAGGAATAGCGCCGAAATAATGATCTTCCAGTTGCTGTCCTTTAGCAGGAGCGTGGCCTACAACAGTGCGGCCAGTCAGCACCAGGTCAGGGCGGGCGTTAGCCAGACCTTCATCGATCATGAAATATTCCTGTTCCCAGCCAAGGGTAGCAGTTACTTTAGTTACGTTTTTGTCGAAGTAGTTGCACACGTCAACAGCAGCTTTATCCAGAGCAGACAATGCTTTCAGCAAAGGCGCTTTGTAATCCAGTGATTCACCGGTATAAGCTACGAAGATAGTTGGGATGCAAAGTGTTTTACCTGCGCCCTGATCAATGATGAAAGCAGGGGAGGAAGGATCCCATGCAGTATAACCGCGTGCTTCGAATGTAGCACGGATACCACCGTTAGGGAAGCTGGATGCGTCAGGCTCTTGTTGAACCAGTGCATCGCCATCGAAAGTTTCGATGCTGGAACCGTCTCCTTTGATAGTGAAGAAGGAGTCATGTTTTTCAGCAGTTGTACCTGTGAGGGGTTGGAACCAGTGGGTATAGTGGGTAACGCCCTTTTTCATTGCCCAGGATTTGAGACCTGAAGCAATCTGATCGGCCATCTTACGCTCGATCTTATTACCACCTTTAATTGAGTTCATCAGGCTCTTATAAGCCTCGTCACTCAGGTGTTCCCGCATTACTTTACCAGTAAAAACATTTGTGCCGAACACGTCTGTGATCTTACCATTCAGTTCGGGACTTACTTTGAAATCTACGCCGGTCAGATTCTCCAGCGCTTGAAAGCGTAACGATTGCATGATGTCAGAATTATTTTACCACAAAAGAACGGCAGAATCGTCGAAATTACAAGTTGTTTCTGCTCTATCGAACAAAAAATTGCATTTGTCCCTAAAAAAGCATATATTTTTAAAATTTGAACAAATATTTGAAGGTCGGGTATCCTAAAACTGATACATTAAAAATAATGTTATGTGTATATAGGTATATCAATACTCCTTCTTGTCAATTGCAGGAAAACTATGTAGTTTTGCATCTTCTTTTCTAAATCTACATCAATTCATGCAAACCACAGTAGAAACTGCCGAGCAGTTAGGACTCACCGCTGACGAATTTGAACGTATTAAATCCATCCTGGGCCGCACACCGAATTTTACAGAACTCAGCATGTACTCCGTAATGTGGAGTGAACACTGTAGCTATAAAAATTCTATTGTATGGCTGAAAAGCCTCCCCAGGGAAGGTGGCCGCCTGCTGGTAAAAGCCGGTGAAGAAAATGCCGGCCTGGTAGACATTGGAGATGGCTGGGCTTGCGTATTTAAAATAGAATCCCATAACCACCCCTCTGCACTGGAACCATTCCAGGGAGCTGCAACCGGGGTAGGTGGTATCCACCGCGATATATTTACCATGGGCGCCCGCCCGATCGCTGCGTTGAACTCGCTGCGTTTTGGTAATATCAATGATAAGAAAACACAACATTTACTGAAAGGTGTGGTAGACGGCATTGGCCATTATGGCAACTGCTTTGGCGTACCTACAGTAGGTGGCGAAGTATATTTTGAAGACTGCTACGGTACCAACCCCCTCGTGAATGCCATGAGCGTGGGTGTACTGAAAGTAGGTACCATGGTATCCGCCACTTCTCACGGAGCGGGTAACCCTGTATTTATTGTAGGTTCCGCTACCGGTAAAGATGGTATCGGCGGTGCTTCCTTTGCTTCCGCAGATATCACGGAAGAAAGTGCCAAAGACCTTCCTGCCGTACAGGTTGGAGACCCCTTCCAGGAAAAGAAACTGCTGGAAGCCTGCCTGGAAGTAGTGAAAACCAATGCATTGGTAGGTATGCAGGATATGGGCGCAGCCGGTATCACCTGCTCTACTGCAGAAATGAGCGCAAAAGGCGAACATGGTATGATCATCCACCTGGATAAAGTACCTACCCGCCAGGAAAATATGAAAGGATGGGAAATGCTGCTTTCTGAAAGCCAGGAGCGCATGCTCATTGTTGTACATAAAGGCCGTGAAAAAGAAGTACTGGACATCTTCGATAAATGGGACCTCCACTGCGTACAGATCGGTGAAGTAACCAAGGACCCTATGCTGCGTTTCTATATGAATGGTGTACTGGAAGCAGAAGTACCTGCAGAAAGTATGGTACTGGGTGGCGGTGCTCCCCAATACCACCGCGCTTATGTAGAGCCTAAGTATTTTGAAAAGATCAAAGCTTTTGATATCCAGAACATCCCGGATATCACCAACGCAAAAATAATAGCTGAAAAGATCAGCCAGTTACCTAACATCGCATCCAAACGTTGGGTATATACGCAATATGACAGCATGGTAGGTACGGCCAATGCCAGCACCAATGCCCCCAGTGATGCTTCTATTGTACTCGTAAAAGGTACACCTAAAGCACTGGCGGTAACTACTGACTGTAACAGCCGCTATGTATATGCAGATCCGCACAAAGGTGGTCAGATTGCAGTGGCAGAAGCTGCCCGTAACATTGTTTGCAGTGGCGGTGAACCTGTAGCCATCACCAACTGTCTCAACTTTGGTAATCCTTACGATCCGGAAGTATACTATCAGTTCGTACACGCACTGAAAGGAATGGGTGAAGCCTGCCGTAAGTTCAATACCCCTGTTACAGGTGGTAACGTGAGCTTCTACAACCAGTCTCCCGATGGCCCTGTTTACCCGACCCCTACTATAGGTATGCTGGGTGTACTGGATTCCATGGAGCAACGGATGACGCTGGATTTCAAAGAAGCCGGCGACCTGGTTTACCTGGTAGGCCGCAGCTATAATGATATCAGCAGCTCTGAATACCTGCACAAGCTGATAGGTGTTGAACATAGCCCTGCTCCGCATTTTAACCTGGAAGAAGAATTTAAACTGCAACAGGCCATCACTAAACTGATCGGGGCGGGATTGATCCAATCTGCCCACGATGTAAGTGAAGGCGGCCTCTTTACCACATTGCTGGAAAGCGGTATGGCAAGAGGGCTGGGCTTTGATGTGGTGACCAATAAAAAATACCGTAAAGATGCTTACCTCTTTGGTGAATCACAAAGCCGTGTGGTAGTGAGTGTGAGCCCTGCGGATAAAGAGAAGTTTGAAGCCCTGCTGCATGGCCTGGTAGATGCTTCTGATCAATCCGTTCGTTATGAGAAGATAGGTACGGTGAAAGGAGAAGGGATTGTAGTAGACGGAGAAGATTGGGGCAAGGTAGCTGATTGGAAAGTGAAGTACGATGTAGCCTTGGAAAATCACCTGTAAGAAATAAAAAAAGGAAAAGCTGGTTCGTTAACGGACCAGCTTTTTTATGTCCGTTTGCACGCAAAAACAAAGCTCGTTAACAAAATAAACCGGAAGTTTAACAGCGCGTTAACAAAATACCACGTTAGTGTTATTGATATACCGTAGAAGTACGTTATTTTTGGTTAAACGCTGGATAGCAGCTAGTTTTGTTCGAGAAAAGCGCATAGAGCCGTGCTTTCAAAAAATCCCCTTAAGACATTAAAGTTCTAAAATTATCATAAAATATATTTATGGGTTACTTCATAGTTATCCATATTCTATGATGACCAAACTTTTTTTATTACCATGTCCTCATGAACGATCGATTCTTATGATCATGTATTACACCTAGTGAAAGAACGATTTGTTTGCCAGGGCTGACTAACCATCAGCCCTCTTTTTTTGCCCTTTTGTTAATAGTTTGAAATAGAAAAGGGCATCCTTGCGAATGCCCTTAACATATCAGTAAAATACGTACTTATACCATTGGAATTTCTGCTACTGCATACACCTTCTGGTCCAGCTTAGCCTTTGTTTCAGTGAAAGCCTTCAGCGTTAGTTCAATATCTTCATCAGAGTGTGCCGCAGTGGGGATCAGGCGGTAAATGATCTGGCCTTTCGGGATCACCGGGTACACTACAATAGAACAGAAAATGTTATAATTCTCACGCAGGTCCAGGCACATAGCGGTTGCCTCAGGAATATCTCCCTGCAGGTAGATAGGCGTTACAGGAGAATTGGTTTTTCCGATATTGAAACCTCTTTCACGCAGGCCCTGTTGCAGTTTATTTACATTGCTCCACAGTTTATCTTTCAGTTCCGGTTGCTGACGCATCATTTGAACGCGTTTCAGGTGCCCGATCACGAGTGGTAAAGGAATGGATTTAGCAAAGATCTGCGAGCGGCTGTTGTAACGGATGTAGTTGATGATCGCTTTGTCGCCGCTCATAAAAGCACCGATAGAAGCACCAGACTTGGCGAAAGTGTTGAACAGCAGGTCTATCTGATCCTGTACATTCTGTTCTTCACCAGTACCTGCACCGGTTTTACCCATTGTACCAAAACCATGGGCATCGTCCACCATTAAACGGAATTCATACGTTTCTTTCAAAGCAACGATCTCTTTCAGTTTACCCTGGTCGCCGGCCATACCGAACACACCTTCCGTGATCACGAGGATACCACCACCGGTGGTTTTGCACATTTCCACCGCACGTTTCAGTTGTTTTTCGCAATCTTCAATGTCATTGTGTTTGAATACATAACGATGTCCCTGGTGTAAACGCAGACCATCCACAATGGAAGCGTGGCATTCTGCATCATACACAATCACATCACGGCGGTTACAGATGGCATCGATAGCGCTCATGATACCCTGGTAGCCATAGTTGAGCAGGGTAGTATCTTCTTTACCCATGTAATCGCTCAGTTCTTTCTCCAGTTGCTCATGATAATTAGTGTTTCCACTCATCATCCGCGCACCCATGGGGGCCGCCAATCCAAAATCAGCTGCAGCTTTTGCGTCAGTGGCACGAACTTCCGGGTGGTTAGCCAATCCCAGGTAGTTGTTCAGGCTCCATACAATCTTTTCCTTGCCCCGGAATTTCATGCGGGGTCCTATTTCGCCTTCCAGTTTGGGAAAAGCAAAATAACCGTGGGCTCTCTCAGAGTGCTCTCCGATAGGCCCCATGTGCTTCAGTTTCTCGAATATATCCATGACGATTATTAAAAAGTGTTTAAAATTTGCCTACAAAGGTATTAAAATTATATTTTTTGTAAACTTAGGTTACTTTTGCCAATCAATTTTTTCCACGTCTGAACGGAGAGTAAATTAGCAACAATCAATGATTTATATGAGCCGTAAATTTTTTTTAACTGTCGCATTACTATTGACGGCATCCGTGACATTTGGCCAAAAAGCCACATCGCCTACGCACGGATTCCCGCCGAACTATGGCAAAAAAACAGCCAAAGAAGTGGCCCGCCCTAAATTAGTGGTGGGTATGGTAGTAGACCAGATGCGCTGGGACTTCCTGTACCGTTATTATGACCGTTATTCCAATGATGGGTTCAAACGTTTGTTGAATGAGGGTTTCTCCTGTGAAAACACCCTTATTCCCTACACACCAACCATCACTGCATGTGGCCATACCTGTGCTTATACCGGATCTGTACCTGCCATTCATGGCATTATCGGAAATAACTGGAACGACAGGACTTCCAACACCAGTATGTACTGCACGGAAGATACGACAGTTAACGCAATCGGCGGCAGTAATGCAGCCGGAAGAATGAGCCCGAAGAACATGCTCACCAATACCATTACAGATGAACTCCGCCTGGCGCAGAACTTCCGTAATAAAACAATAGGTATCGCTATTAAGGACCGCGGAGCTATATTACCCGCAGGGCACAGTGCAAACGCAGCCTATTGGTATGATGGCGTTACCGGTAATTTTATGACCAGCTCTTATTACATGAACGCACTGCCTGCCTGGGTAGATGCCTTCAATAATGAGAAACTGCCTGCAAAATACCTGGCACAACCCTGGAACACTTTGTACCCGGTAGATACTTACGTACAAAGTACGGCTGACGAAAAGCCTTATGAAGCCCGTTTCAAAGGTCAGAACAATACTTCTTTCCCGCACGCACTGGCAGGCCAGATGGGTAACAGCTTTGGCATATTATCTTCCACACCGTTTGGTAACACTTTCACACTGGAGTTTGCCAAGAAAGCACTTGACAACGAAAAGCTGGGCCATGGCAACACCACGGATTTCCTGGCAGTGAGCCTTTCTTCTCCTGACTACGTTGGTCACCAGCACGGACCAAACTCGGTGGAAACAGAAGATACTTACCTGCGTTTGGATAAAGACCTCGCAGAGTTCTTCAAATACCTGGATAAGAAAGTAGGAAAAGGCCAATGGCTGTTTTTTATCACGGCAGACCACGGTGTGGCACATGTACCCGGTTTCCTGGAAGAGAATAAACTGCCTAATGGTTTGTGGGACGATGCTACGATGTTAAAAGCAATGAATACCGCCATAGACATTGAATTCGGATATAAAAAAGCGGTTATTGCCACTTACAACTACCAGTTCACGCTGGATAATGAAGGGTTAACCAAAGCTGGTAAACTGGAAGCAGTAAAGAGCTGGATCCTGGCAAATGCTATTAAGTATCCCGGTGTTTCCAATGCTTTCGACCTGCATAAACTCGGTACCACCGCTTTGCCTGAGCCACTGAAAACTATGGTGGTGAATGGTTACAATGTACAAAGAAGTGGAGACATCATGATCACACTGCTCCCCGGCTGGCTGGATGGTATCAAAACCGGAACCACCCACGGTCTATGGAACCCTTACGATGCACATATTCCATTAGTATTTATGGGATGGGGTATTCGTAACGGTAAAACCAACAGAACAACTGCGATGACAGATATTGCGCCAACCCTGGCAGCACTCCTGCGCATCCAGATGCCAAATGGTAATGTAGGAAAAGTGATAGAAGAAGTAACACAATAGGTGTATAAAATAACAGGAAAGAGAGCCTCTGTTGGAACGTAAATTCCCACAGAGGCTTTTAATTTACAATATGTTATACATGCACTTTAATCGTTAAAAATAATTCCCTTACATTTGGATCATGCAGGGTATCACCTATCATATCAGCAACAGGATCGCTACTATTACACTGAATCGCCCGGACAAACGGAATGCATTGAATGGGGAAGTAGTGCGGGAATTAAGGGCTGCTTTTGCAGAGGCAGAAGCAGATGAAAATGTGAAGGTGGTGATACTGGCAGGCAATGGAAAAGCGTTCTGTGCAGGAGCTGATCTGGAATACCTGCAGCAGCTGCAACGCAACAGCTTTGAGGAGAACTTAATCGATTCAAAGGAACTCATGCAATTGATGCAGGACATCTACTCACTGGAAAAGGTGGTGATTGCCCGGATAGAAGGAGATGCCATTGCAGGAGGATGTGGATTGGCTTCTGTAGCTGATCTGAGTTATTCTGTACCGGATGCAAAATTTGGCTATACAGAAGTAAGGATAGGATTTGTGCCCGCTTTGGTGAGTGTGTTTTTAGTGAGGAAGATAGGAGAAGGCCGCGCCCGGGAATTGCTTTTAACAGGCAGACTGATCAGTGCGGAAGAAGCTGTAAAGTATGGCCTGATCAATGGGGTAATAGCTGCCGGATCAATTCAGGAGGAAGTACAGGCCTTAGCAGAAAAGTTATGCGTGGAAACTTCCGCTAACTCGTTGAAGATCACCAAGCAACTGGTAAGTGCCGCTTTGGATAAGCCACTTCAGGATGCTTTGGAAGCTGCGGCCCGCACAAATGCGGAAACCAGGCAGCACCCGGATTGCCAAAAGGGGATAGGGGCATTTTTGAATAAGCTAAAACCAGACTGGTAGCGGATCTGCTGCCTTTGGCATAGAATTTTCATTATACCTATGAATTAATTGAACCATTATGCGAAAATTGTTACAAATAGGGGGATTGCTGGTAGGCTGCATCGCAGGCCTGGCAACGCCGCTGTTGGCACAACGTACCATATCGGACGCCAGGATCACCTATAAAGTGGAATTGCCACCCGAGCAGCTCCAGATGGAGGCTATGTTTGCCGGTAGTTCCATGACACAGTATATACGGGGTAATCAGAGCCGTATAGACATGAACTTCAATGTGGTGAATTACATCTACCTGATCAATACGCAGAATGAAACGGTAGTGACGCTCATGGATAATCATGGGGATAAATACCTAATCCGTACAGACAGGAAAGGTTATGAACAGGACCTGAAGAAATACCAGGGCACCCAGTTCACAGACCAGCAGGAAACCAAGGAAATAGCCGGTTACAGATGCCGCAAAGCCATTGGTAAAAATGAGGACGGTACTACCTTTGATGTATTCTACACCATTGATATCCTGCCGGAGAACAAGTTCTATAACCGCCGGTTCATGAACCTGAAAGGTATTCCCCTGGAGTTTGAGATCATCATCAAAGCCGGCTCCAAAATGAAGGCCGTAGCTACGAAAGTAGACCTCAGCCCCGTACCCGCCTCCACTTTTGATGAACCAAAAGGGTATAAGGAGATCACGCAGGATGAATTGAAGAAGATAAGGGGGTAAAATAAAACTCTCTGAAACATAAAAACAAAGGCCATTCGCAAGAATGGCCTTTGTTGTATAAAGAAGTTTTTCTGTTAAATAAAACAACTCGCCTGACGCTGCCCGTTTGCTGCAAAAAGCTCGCTTTCTTCTAAAAGAAAACATCCTTTCCTTCCTCAAAAGAACACCCAAAAAGGAACAACCCGTTCGTCCCTAAAAAAAACACCCTCACACCAAAAAGAAAAACCTCCGCCCTCTACCGCGCGGTAAGCTCTCTGCCCGCCCTCACAAGAACATCCTCACCCAAAAGGAAACACCCCTGTTCTTTCTCTAAAAACACCCTCACTCAAAAAGAAACCTCCGTCCTCTACTGCGCGGCAGGCTCTCTACCCGCCCTCAAAAGAACGCCCTCACCCAAAAGGAAACAACCCTGTTCTTTCTCTAAAAACACCCCAAAAAGAAAAAAACTCCGCCCTCTACCTCGCGGCAGGCTCTCAACCCACCCAAAACAAAAAAGGCCACTCTTCCGAGCAGCCCTTTCTGTAAAATCTCTTTTCAAATTGTCCTTAATTCTTCCTGAAAGGCAGTTTAACCTGCACCTGCAGCTGATGATAATGCTGGGTCGACACATTGGGTGGCGGAACCTGCACAATGTAAGGAACTATATAGGTAACATTACCGCGCTTGTAAGTCACTACAGATCTTACATTCACAGTATTGTCAGAGCTCAGTTTAAAATCTGTCCTCAGGATACCACTCGCAGTGAATCCCGCATCGAGGCTCAGATTTGTTTTAGGCATGGCGGTTAAAGTGTACTTAGTTTCGGTCTTTTTTACAACTTTATCGTTGTTGTTATCGAAATTACCGCCTGAATCATTGGCTTGTACGTTAAGTGCAACCATGAATAAAGCACTCACCATGAGGCAAGACAATGAGAATCTGTTGATTATGTTATTTATCTTCTTCATTGTACCACAAATATACGAATTTTCTATCTATCATAACGGAATCTTAAAGCAAAGATACCCTTTATCTTAATAAAATGTTAAAAAATATACACAAACGGTAGGCTGGGCAGGTTTGGTGGCAGCTTGAATTTCCACTATATTCGTATTAATGAATCACGATTTCCCATCATTTAACGAGTTTAACGAGGATTTTGAAGATTTAAGGGACTTGCTTCAGCAATTTGAAAATCTAAAAGAAGGGCGTTCTCACTCCTTTCTGGACGAGGATTCTTTCGAACAGATCATCGACTATTATGACGAGCATGACGAACTCAATAATGCCATGCAAGCCGTTGAGATCGCTATAGAGCAGTTCCCCTTTTCTTCTGCACTGCTCCTCAAGAAATCTGCATTACTTATCGAAACCAAAAAATACCGCGAAGCCCTGCAGCTGCTGGAGAAAGCCGCCGTACTGGATAGTAACGATATTAACCTTTATATCCTCAAAACAGACGTTTACCTGGCCATGAACCAGCACGAAAAGGCCGCGAAACTCCTCGAAGAACAGATCAAAGTGTTCGATGGAGAAGATCGTACAGACCTGCTGCTGGAACTCGCCGATGTGTATGACGACTGGGAAGAGTTCGAAAAAGTGTTCGACTGCCTGAAGATGCTGCTGGAGTTTGATCCCACCAATGAAGAAGCCTTGCACAAGATCTGCTTCTGGACGGAGTTCACCGGCCGCAACGAAGAAAGCATCCGCCTGCACACTTCCATCATCAACGAGCACCCTTACAACCAGCTCGCCTGGTTCAACCTGGGAACCGCCTACCAGGGCCTCAAGCTGTATGAAAAGGCCGTAGATGCATACCAGTATGCCGTAGTGATAGACGAACGTTTCGACTACGCCTACCGCAACATGGGCGATGCGTATATCCATCTGCGTAAGTTCAACGAAGCCATTGAAGTACTGCAAAAACACCTGGAAGTAGCCAAACCGGAGGACGTGATCTACGAAGCCATCGGCCATTGCTATGAAAAGATGCGCAAGTTCACGCAGGCCCGTTACTACTACCGGAAAGCCTCCCACCTCAGCCCGAACGACGATAAGCTCTATCTCAAGATCGCCAAAGCGTACATGACGGAAGAGAACTGGGAAAATGCCATAAAGTCCCTCCAGACCGCTATCCGGCTGAATAAGCAGAACCTGGAATACAATATCACCCTGGGCCAGTGCCTGCTCCAGATCGGGAGCGACAAAGAAGCCCTGGTGTATTTCCTCAACGCTGTCAGGATCCGCCCCGGCAGTGCTGCAGCCTGGAAAGAACTGATCCGCGGCCTTTACCTTGTTGGCCATGTGGAAGAAGCCTATGCCCAGCTGGAGATCGCGGAAGGCAAGATCGGCCGCAAACCCGTATTCCTGTATTATAAAGCCGTGATCCTCATCTCTATGGGAAGGACCAAAGAAGGCCTTATTCAGCTGGAAACCGCTCTGCAGCTGCATCCAAGGCAATTTAAAAAGGTCACGGAACTGGACCCTTCCATCCTTCAGCATAACAGTGTAGTAGAGCTGATAGCCCGGTATCGCCGGAAACGTTAGCCTGCTTGTCTATTTTTTGCCTCACATATTGTATTACTTCTTATTTTTGCCGCGGTTTTACAATTTGATCATCATTTTGAAAAAACCAAAACCAATCCAATTACAAGGTAGGAAGAGCTACGTATGAACGTTTGGTGAATGACCATTAAGAAGAATAAAATTGTGAAAAATGAATTTTAATCTCACGCAAATTCCTGAAAGAACCACACAGCCACGTACTTATGGGTTAACCATGGTGATGGACAAGGGCCTGAGTGTAGAGGAGGCAAAGCATTTTATCTCAGCAGCAGCACCACATGTAGATGTTGTAAAGTTAGGATTTGGTACCTCATTCGTAACGCCAAACCTGCGCGCAAAGATTGAACTATACCAGGCAGCCAACATTCCCGTGTATTTTGGCGGCACGCTGTTTGAAGCATTCCTGATCCGTAACCAGTTTGATGATTATGTGAAAACAATCAAGGATTACGGTATCACCTGGATGGAAGTATCCGATGGATCCATCACAATTCCCCACGCAGAAAAGTGCGGTTATATTGAACAACTCACCAAACATGGCCTGGTACTCAGCGAAGTAGGCTCCAAAGATGCAGAACATATCATTCCTCCTTATAAATGGATTGAACTGATGCGTGCGGAATTAGAAGCCGGCGCCACTTATGTGATTGCAGAAGCCCGCGAAGGCGGTAATGTAGGGATTTACCGTGGTTCAGGAGAAGTGCGCGAAGGCCTGGTGCAGGAGATCCTCACACAGATCCCGGCAGAAAAGATCATCTGGGAAGCACCCCAGAAAGATCAGCAGCTCTATTTCCTGGAACTCGTAGGTTGCAATGCCAACCTCGGCAACCTGGCTCCTAATGAAGTGATTCCTTTGGAAGCTATGCGCGTTGGTCTCCGTGGAGACACATTCCATCTCTTCTTAGATAAAGAATAGCAACAGATACGGATTGTCAGCCCATGGCAATCCGTATTCGTATATACATCATTATGCGTTTATTCGGCCTTATTGGTTTTCCGCTCTCCCATTCCTTTTCCAAAGGATTCTTCGCTGATAAGTTCTCACAGGAAGGTATTACCGGTTGCAGTTATGAAAACTTTCCCATTCCCGATATAGATCAGTTTCCCGATCTCTGGAAAAACAACCCGCAACTGGAAGGGCTGAACGTAACCATCCCTTACAAACAAGCCGTGATCCCTTTCCTGGACGATTTCAGCGAAGCCGCCAAAACCATTGGTGCCGTGAATTGCATCCGCAAACAGGGAAATAAACTAACAGGGCATAATACAGATGTGATCGGCTTCCAGCGTTCCCTGGAACCTTTATTGCAACCACAGCATACCAAAGCATTGATATTAGGTGCCGGCGGAGCAGCCAAAGCAGTGAAGTTCAGCCTGGAGCAGTTAGGTATAACCTATACAGAAGTGAGCAGGAAATATTTTACAGGCACCATCCTGTATGAATCCCTGAACGAGTCCATCATGCAGGAGCATACACTGATCATCAATACCACACCCGTAGGCATGTACCCCAACATAACGGAAGCACCTCCCATCCTTTACGAATTCATCACACCGCAACATTTACTATACGATCTCATCTACAATCCCGCAGAAACCCGGTTCATGCAGAACGGCGCCGCAAAAGGAGCCACTGTAAAAAATGGCCACGAAATGCTCATCCTGCAGGCAGAAGCCTCCTGGGAGATATGGAATGCTCATTGACCCGGCAGTAGAAAAAGAATTGAACATCCGTTGCGTCGCACGCTTGTACAAAGGGTTCGCTACTGAGCTTTAAACTAATCCAAAAAAAAACACCAGCGGAAATAAGCATAAAAAAAATTCGACCGAAAACTGATCCCTATTGCCTCAGATAACCAATGGGCTAGTTTTTTCGGTCGAATTTTTTTTATGCTTATTGGGAGCGGCGGAATTATTTGAACACAAAGATCACTTCGCAGGCTTGATCAGGTAATACATGCAGGTAGTAAAGAAATTCCTCACAAAAGGAATCCCCTTCATCCAGCCAAACTGCTCCCTCGGCTTGAGATTAAACTTGTATTTATAGATAGGATTGATGAGGTAGTATTTCCGCTGCGTAATAGCAAACCCGGAAGCCTTAGCGATCTTCTCAAACCTTTCAATGGAAATACCGGTATCCACCAGTTCCATTAATTCTTTGATCGTATTCTCATGCTCTCCAAACGCCTTCAGCAAACCACGATACAAAGGCCTCGGCAGTAAATGGATATAAGGCAGAAAACTCAGCACCTTGCTATGGCAGATCTGCTGATGCCCCCCATGCGGCATATACCAGGGCGGAAACCCAAAATACACCTGCCCGCGTGGATTGAGCAATTGTTTGAGGTATTCGATCAGTTTGTCCTGATCAGGAATATGTTCAATAGCGTCTTTCAGGATAATGAGGTCAAAAGCATGCTGGAACTCACCAAAGAAATCCACATCGTAAATATTCTTGGCAATCAGCTGCAACTGCCCGCTGGCCACATAATCCCCCAGGAAACCCTTCGCCAGTTCAATCCTTTCCGGGAAAAGATCAACCCCCGTGCATAGAGCACCCTGCTCCAGGAAAGGGGTGAGCACACCACCTTCTCCACAGCCGATCTCCATCACACGCAGTCCTTTCATATCCGGAAACTCCTGCGCTATAAAAGGCAAAACGTAATTCCTGGAATTATCTACCTGCTGCTGGTAGCGCAAAGTGGCATCAGAATGTTGTGGTAATGACATGCTTTCTAAAATTGCGTGAAAATAGAATATTTTTTCAAGTGTCGTGCATTGCTTTCGCAATCCTTAAATTTGGAATGGTTTTAGCCTATGTACAGTATGTTCAGAACGTTGCTATTGATAATATGTGCGCTACCCGCCATGGCACAGCAAAAAGAGGTAGTAAACATCCGCGCCGCATTTGACTCCGGCGCTGTGGCAGAGTTATACAGCACCACCCCCATAGGGTTTGAGATCACCTATGCGGATAGCAGCAAACGCAGCACCACCGGCCTGCTCAAAGGAGATTACCGCTGGAGCCAGCTCAAAGTGGAATCCCCTGATGGCGAATGCAATAACGGCATCCTGCATTTCAACAGGAACAGGATACGCCCTGATAATTACCGCATTAAACTATTGGTGACCCTGCACGAGAACCCTTCCAAACAACATGAGGTTTTCCTGCAACTGCCTTATCTCACAGGTATCCGCTTTCATCATTATGCGGACAGTCTCAAGCGCGGCCTGCATTTTTACCTGAACGTCGAAGGCATTTACAACACCGGAAAGATCTACCCCCTGGATACCGCACGCGTTCGTTTATATACCAATACCGGCCAGATAATAGGGCAGGACCTGTTAATTCCTGCCACAGACAGCATTACAAAGCACATCGCAGTAAAAGCAGTTTACCGCGGCAATGCTGATATAAATGCTGCTTCAGATATTCCCGTGAAACAGGGCCCCGAGGATCAGACAGGCCTTATAGAGAATGAAAAGGATGTTTTTAAGAAGCCTTCAAAAAAGAAGAAACAGTAGCAGTTAACATTTCTTTCCGCAATTTAATTTGCATATTATCCCTCCTTCAGTTACCTTTGCAACGGCAAGTCTTATACGACCAGCTCCTGCTGAACTCCCCCAGGACAGGAATGTAGCAAGGGTAGGTGGTTGTAGCGGTGCGATATAAGTAACTTGCCATTTTTTTTTCCTCCTGGCAGAAAGTTCTCTCTTCATTTTTTCCGAAATTAGTTTGATGGTTTGTTGAAATTGCCCGGAACACATTTCGGAACAGAGAACAAATGCATATATTGGACATTAAACTATTCAACATTAATATTACTTTATGAAATTCTTTATTGATACAGCAAATCTCGCACAGATACAAGAAGCACAGGATTTAGGTATCCTGGACGGTGTAACAACCAATCCTTCGCTCATGGCTAAGGAAGGGATCAAAGGCGAGGCTGCCATCATTAAGCACTATGAAGCTATCTGCGAGATCGTGGAAGGCGGCGATGTAAGTGCGGAGGTTTTATCTACAGACTTTGCTTCCATCGTGGAAGAAGGTAAGAAACTGGCGGCTATTCACCCGAACATCGTGGTGAAAGTGCCTATGATCAAAGACGGTGTGAAAGCCATCAAATGGTTCACTGATAACGGTATCCGTACTAACTGCACCCTGGTGTTCTCCGCTGGTCAGGCTATCCTGGCAGCAAAAGCCGGTGCTGCTTATGTATCTCCTTTCATCGGCCGTATTGATGATAGCAGCTGGGATGGTGTTGAACTGATTGCGCAGATCGCTCAGATCTACAGCATTCAGGGATTCAAAACTGAGATCCTGGCAGCGTCTATCCGTAACGCCCTCCACATTGTGAAATGTGCTGAAAGCGGTGCTGATGTTTGCACCTGCCCGCTGGATTCCATCCTCGGACTGCTGAAACACCCGCTCACGGACATTGGCCTCGCCAAGTTCCTGGAAGATGCTAAGAAAATGTAGTTCCTGAACTAACGATATTTCTCAGAAAAGGCTGCCTTCGGGCGGCCTTTTTGCGTTTTGGAGGTATTCTTAAAGTCTTCTCTACAGTGAGTTTAAGATAGGATAAGCCGTATATAAGTCGTATATAACCCGTATATAACCCGTAGATAAGCCGTCCCTTATAGATACGGCTTATCTATGGGTTATCTAAGGCTAAAGAACAGTTGATCCTATCTTCGTTGATGATTCAAAGAAAACTCGTCATTGCAGGCAATAGCCCTGAGCTTTCCATCATCTCAGGTTTATTCCTCAGGCGGCAGTGATCATTTCCTTGCCTGCATACATTACTCAGGCCTCCCATCTCAGGTTTATTCCTCAGGCGGCAGTGATCATTTCCTTGCCTGCATACATTACCCAGGCCTCCTATCTCAGGTTTATTCCTCAGGCGGCAGCGATCAATTCCTTGCCTGCATACATTACCCAGGCCTCCTATCTCAGGTTTATTCCTCAGGCGGCAGTGATCATTTCCTTGCCTGCATACATTACCCAGGCCTCCCATCTCAGGTTTATTCCTCAGGCGGCAGTGATCATTTCCTTGCCCTTGCATACATTAACCCTCAGCCTTCCATCATCTCAGGCTTATTGGCAGCATCAACCATTTCCTTTTCCTGCACTCATTAGCCAAGCCCTCACATCCTCCTCCCACTCATTTTCCCCACGCCGATAATTTTTTTTACTTTTAATTTATTCCTAGTATCTTACTACCTCGTAAACCAAGGTACCACGTTTAACTATACTTAAAAAGCATGGAAGCACAATTCATTATGGCCCTGGATCAGGGAACCACCAGCTCTCGCGCTATCATCTTCAATCGTGCAGGGGATATCGTAGCCGTTTCGCAGAAAGAATTTTCACAGATCTACCCGCAACCAGGATGGGTAGAACATGACCCGCAGGAGATCTGGAGTACCCAGGCAGGCGTAGCTGCTGAAGTGATCGCAAAAGCCGGCACTACAGGAGACAAGATCGCAGCCATGGGCATCACCAATCAACGGGAAACCACTATCGTATGGGATCGTAAAACAGGGAAACCCTTGTATAACGCCATCGTTTGGCAGGACAGGCGGACTTCCGCCTACTGTGACGAACTGCGTGCACAGGGTCTGGCAGAAGATATCCGCTCCAAAACGGGCCTTATCCTGGACGCTTATTTCTCCGGTACCAAAGTAAAATGGATCCTGGATAATGTAGAAGGCGCCCGTGCAAAAGCCAATGCCGGAGAACTGGCATTCGGTACTGTAGACACCTGGCTTATCTGGAACTTCACCAAAGGGAAACTGCATGTTACAGATGTAAGCAATGCCTCCCGCACCATGTTATACAATATCCACAAACAGGCATGGGACGAAAGCCTCCTGAAACTGATGGATATTCCCGCCTCCATGCTTCCGGAAGTACGCGCTTCCAGCGAAGTATATGGAGAAACTGAAGCCACACTCACACCTTTCAAAATACCCATTGCCGGTATTGCAGGAGACCAGCAGGCAGCCCTTTTCGGCCAGATGTGTACAGAACCAGGTATGGTGAAGAACACTTACGGCACCGGCTGTTTCATGATGCTGAACACCGGCGAAAAAGCCATCAGCTCTGCCAATAACCTCCTTACCACCATTGCCTGGAAGATCGGTGATACCACTCATTACGCCCTCGAAGGCAGCATTTTCATCGGCGGCGCCGTTGTTCAATGGCTGCGTGATGGTTTAGGTATCATCCGCCATTCTGCAGATGTGGAAGCACTGGCCGCCTCTGTAAAAGACACAGATGGTGTATATATGGTCCCCGCTTTTGCAGGACTGGGTGCACCACACTGGAATCAATATGCCCGTGGTACTATCGTTGGTATGACCCGCGGAACAAAAGACGCACACATTGCCCGCGCCGCACTGGACAGTATCGCTTATCAGACCATGGATGTACTCAAAGCCATGGAATCTGATGCCGGCATGAAGATCCGGGAATTAAGGGTTGATGGCGGCGCTACCGCCAATAACCTGCTGATGCAGTTCCAGGCAGATATCATGGAAACCCAGGTGATCCGCCCGAAAGTAACAGAAACCACCGCACTGGGTGCAGCTTACCTCGCTGGCCTTGCTATCGGTTTCTGGGATAGCATTGAAACTATCCGCAAACAGTGGCAGGAAGATGCTAAGTTCACGCCCTCCATGGATGCAGAAAAAAGAACGGCGCTCACAAATGACTGGCAGCGCGCTATCCGCGCAGCTAAAGCCTGGGCTGAAAAATAACACTCACCTTAATACAACCAACGATGTCAATTTTCCTGGCAGAAATATTAGGCACTGCATTGCTCATTCTTTTAGGGAACGGGGTAGTAGCTAATTGCGTATTGAATAAAAGTAAAGGTCAGAACGGCGGGTGGATGGTGATCACCATGGGCTGGGCCATGGCTGTTTTTGTAGGCGTATTTACAGTAGGTGCTTACAGCGGTGCTCACCTCAATTCAGCCGTAACACTGGCATTGGCTGTTACCGGCGGTATTTCCTGGGACCTCGTGCCCGTGTATATCTTCGCCCAACTGGTCGGTGCCATCATAGGAGCCAGCCTGGTATGGGCTGCTTACAAACAGCACTTTGATGCCACTACGGATGCAGATGGTATCCTGGCCTGTTTCTGTACAGCACCGGCTATCAGAAGCACCATTCCAAACCTTGTTACAGAGATCATCGGCACCTTCGTACTCATTTTCGGGGTGTTCTACATTACTAAGTCAGAAGTAGGGCTGGGTGCTGTAGATGCTTTGCCCGTTGCACTCCTGGTATTAGCCATCGGCCTTTCTTTAGGCGGGCCTACCGGGTATGCCATCAATCCTGCAAGGGACCTCGGCCCAAGGATCGCGCATTTCATCCTGCCTATCAAAGGCAAACGGAACAGCGATTGGGGATATGCATGGATCCCTGTTGTAGGACCAGTGATCGGTGCATTGCTGGCTGCTGCCTTGCACATGGCGCTGAAATAAAATAATTGCAATACACAAAAAGGGCTGTCTCGCATAAAGAGGCAGCCCTTTTTCTATGCTTAAACCTTGCTTCATCCTAGCTTCATCCTTGCTTCACCCTTGCTTCATCCTTGCCTTATCTATGCTTTATCTATGCTTCATCCTAGCTTCATCCCCTTGTCCGGAGCAGGTTTGCACAACAATGAAGCTAGGATGAAGCAAGGTTTACACAAGAATAAAGCAAAGATCAAACTACCATTGCATAAATTCTGCACAGCACTGTACAATTTAACAATCCCTTTCAGACTAATCTTTCATTTTTTACTGAAAGTTTTGTAATTTTGATATGTAATATGATGGTATGGCTTTTGAAACCTAGAAAGACCATACTGCAAAATAAAAACGACATGATACAGCCGAACATTCCGGAATCAGACAGGCCCAGGGTGGTAATAGTTGGAGGTGGATTTGGTGGCATTAACCTGGCCAAGGCATTGAAACACGCGCCCGTACAAGTAGTGTTGCTGGACAGAAACAATTATCATCTTTTTCAACCCCTCCTTTACCAGGTAGCTACCGCAGGCCTGGAACCGGATAGTATTGCCTTTCCGCTGAGGGGGATCTTCAAGAACCAAAAGAACCTGCACTTCCGCATGGCCGAGGTAAAAGCGGTACGTTCTGAGGAAAACATCCTGGAAACCAATATCGGGGAGATCAGGTATAACTACCTCGTGATCGCCACGGGCAGTAACACCAACTTCTTCGGTAATAACCAGATCGCGGAAAATGCCATTGGCATGAAATCGCTCATAGAAGCGGTGCAGATCCGCAACTATGTGCTGAAACAATTTGAAGAATGTTTATTACTGAACGATGAACAGCTTATCCGCCGGAAACTGAATTTTGTGATGGTAGGCGGTGGCCCCACCGGTGTGGAGTTGGCGGGCGCCTTTGCAGAATTGCGCAAGTACATTCTGCCTAAGGATTATCCTGAATTGCCCATCCACATGATGAACATCTACCTGGTAGAAGCAGGGCCAAGGGTATTAGCCTCTATGTCCGAAGCATCCAGTCTTAACACCTTAAAGGGCCTGGACTTCTTAGGCGTGAAAGTATTACTGAACACTGCCGTAAAGGAATATGACGGTACTACGCTGAAACTGAGTAATGGAGATAGCATTGAAACACAATCCCTCTTATGGTCCGCAGGTGTGAAAGGCTTTCCGCTGGAAGGTTTCCTGGATAGCGTGATTTTACCGAATGGCCGCTTGAAAGTAAATGAAGTGAACCTCGTGGAAGGATATTCCAATATCTATGCGATAGGGGATATGGCACAAATGCTGAATGATGAACGTTTCCCGAAAGGATACCCCATGGTGGCGCAGGTGGCTATACAACAGGGTGCACAATTGGGTGCCAATATCAAAAACAGTTTGCGTGGAAAGGTGATGAAATCTTTCAGGTATAAAGACCTTGGCAGTATGGCCACCATTGGCCGTAACAGGGCAGTAACAGAATTTGCGGGCTTCCGCCTGAGCGGTTACATTGCCTGGATCGCCTGGATGGCAGTACACTTACTGAACCTCTTAGGTTTCCGGAATAAACTGGTAGTGTTCATCAACTGGTTCTACCGCTATTTCACCTACGATCGCGGAACGCGGATCATTATCAAACGCGGAGCTGCAAATATTGTGAAGTTGGGTAAAACGATGGATCAGACAACGGCTTCCAATATCTGATCATCTGCGGTTTTGAATGGAATTCAGGTTAAGCTGGCCGATCAGTTCATCGTACCGGCCGCCTAATGCCCTGTAATAAACCAGAACGGTATAAACGTTCTCTGTTTCCCAGGAATCACCTTCGGTATATTCTGTACTGAACTGGTTAGTAGTTCTGTCTATCAGGCCGTACACATAGTTATAAAAACCCTGTTTGAGAAAAAGGGCTCCTTCGTAAGCCCTGCGGGCACCGTTATAAACCAGCTTATTAGCAGTGTTACATTCGTAATCCGTCAGCTCGCCAAAGATGTAGAGATCGTATCCGGCATAAGGTTCTTTTGCAGGGAATACAAAATTCACCCGTGCATAATCTCCTTCAAAGTTGGGATTGTAATCATCTATGGTAGCGGGGAAATAACGCCCGTTGATGTCTTTGATATACTGGTACACCTGGTTATCCCGCGGGAAATCCGGCATGGCAAATACGGTGGTGCCCGTACGCTGGTAATCTGTTTTCTCCACTCTTTCTGTCTGCAGCCGGAAGCTGCGCAGGTCTATCCATCGCCATTCCTTCATACCTGGAAAAATAATGTTCTGCTCTGCGTTGTATTCCAGTACATCACCTTTAATAAACTGTGGTTTGATGCCGGTGATGGCATTATCCCAGCGGAAGTTCTGCTGTATCACCACCTTTAACTGATCGAAAGGATTGGGAAGGTTCAGCCCTTTTGTATTGATGGAAACATTTACCTTCTGCGAAGTTCTGAATACTTTAGGGTTGATGGGCTGGGAAACGAATCCGCCCACACTGGCTTTATTATCTATCACCATCATCCTGCGCGTGAAAGCGAGTTTGTTGGTATCACTGTCCAGGTACACTTTCAGCAGGTAATTCCCTGACTTAACCGGTGTGCAGTTCTTATTCGGGATCTCTACGCGGTAATGCACATACTTCTGCAAAGCCACGCTGGAAAAACGGTAATCCTGTATCTGGTTCTCTGAAAATCCGCGGAGGTATTCAATGGCGTTCATGCGTACGGGCGTCCAGTCCGCATTACATAATACCAAAGTATAGTAATAACTTTTAACTTCGTATTGAAGATCGTCAAAGTTCAACTCAAGTTTTTCACCACTGTTCAGTGTTATCAGGGGTAAACTAACCGGGTCGCCTGTACGGTTAAGCTTTACTGTTCTGATGTTCTGATGGTAAACATGATCCGGCGTGATCTTGTTTTCCTGCGCACTCAGGTGGAAACCTGCCAGGATCGCTATAAGGGTGAAGCATGTGGATGCTACTTTCTTCATAACTGTAATTTACAATATTCCATTAAATTAGCGCTATGCGCATATCAGTGTTCATTGCCCGGAGGATCGCCTTCAACCGGTTTTCCTCTTTTACTAAATTCATCATCAACATAGCGATGATCGCTACAGCCTTCAGTGTGGCTGTTATGATCCTGGCTACAGCAATGATCAACGGTTTCCAGCAGAAGATCTCCGAAAAGATCTTCAGTTTCTGGGGGCATATGCATATTACCCAATATCAGGCCAATGCCGGTCCTTTAACAGAACAAATTCCCTTTAAAGCAGATTCCTCGCTGGAAGCCGGTATCCGCGCGCTCCCCGATGTTACTGCCATCCACGATTTTGCCACCAAATCCGTGATCATCAAAAAAGACCGGGAAACAGAAGGTATGATCTTCAAAGGGATAGACCGGAACAACGAGCTGCCTTTTATTACGGAAGGCCGCAATATCCGGTTCCAGGACAGTGGTTATGCGCCCGAGATCATTGTATCCGCCAACACTGCGGCCCTGTTACAGTTAAAACTCAACGATGCAGTGGTGGTCTACTTTGTTAGGGGAGACGGTTTGCCACCCCGCGCCAGGAAACTCACTATCTGCGGCATCTACAAAACCGGCATTGAAGAATATGATAAAGCTTACCTGATCGGGGATATTGACCTGATCCGCCGGCTGAACGACTGGGCACCCAGTGAGATCGGCGGTTACGAAATATACCTGAAGGATTACCGGAGGATAGACAGTGCCCGCAGCGCTATCGGTGAATTGATGTCTGACGAGCTCAACATCCGCAGTATGGAAGAGGTATACCCTAATATCTTCGACTGGCTGGGTTTACAGAATAAGAACGAAACCATTATCCTGGTGATCATGACCATCGTGGCTGTTATCAACATGATCACGGCCATCCTCATCCTTATCCTGGAACGCACCAATATGGTGGGCATTCTCAAAGCATTAGGCATGCCTAATTTCACCATCCAGCAGGTGTTCATTTACCAGGCGGCCTATATTGTAGTGGCAGGGATCATTATCGGTAATGTGCTGGGTATTGGTTTAGCCCTGCTGCAGCAGTACACGGGTTTCTTTAAATTGCCGGAAGAATCTTACTATATGGCCGTGGCGCCCATTGCCATTGAATGGTGGAAAGTAGGTATGATCAACGTGGGCACCTTAGGTATTTGCGTACTGATACTGATCATTCCATCCTTACTCATCCGCACCATTACCCCGGTTAAAGCTATCCAGTTCAAATAAGCAGTCTGCCACAGATAATCCCCGTGGCCACGGCAGCATTCAGCGATTCTGCCTGTCCGATCCTTGGAATAGTGATCTGGTGAGTGCTCAGTGCTATAATTTCTTCGCTCAGTCCGCGGGATTCGTTACCGATCAGGATAATTCCTTCCTGCAGCTTTTTGGTGTTGGCAATATTGTGTCCATGGAGGGTAGCAGCGTAGCTGGCCACCTGGCCGGGAGTTTTCAGTAATGCCGCCAGGTCCGTTTCTATCACGGGCACCCGCATAATGCTGCCCATGGTGGCCTGGATGGTTTTAGCATTATAGGCATCCACACAATCCGGCGTGCAGATGATCTGGCGCACACCAAACCAGTCGGCTATACGAATAATGGTACCCATATTCCCGGGGTCGCGGATGGCTTCCAGGGCCAGGGTGATATTACCCTGCAGTACAGGCTGCGGGGCAGAAGGTATATCCACCAGCGCCACCGCCTGGTTAGGGGTGGAAAGAGAAGAGAGCTGTTTCAAAACCGCTTCATCCACTTCCAGCACTTCCATACTCTTTTGGGCCAGCGGGGCCTGTGCTTCCAGCCATGTTTTAGTAGCATATACGGCTTTTACACCATAAGTGCCCTGCAACAGTTCCTGCACGATCTTATCGCCCTCCGCTACAAACTGGCCAAATTTTTGCCTGTATTTTTTGTGCTGTAATGATTGAATATATTTAATTTGCGCCTTTGAAATCATAGGATCAAACCTACAGGAATTCCGGCATTCAGCCAAGCAGCCCCGTAGTTTCGGGAAGTATCAATACCCGTTAATTCAGAATATCTTGAAGAGAAGTACATACCCGTTATATGTAAAGATGCCTCACCTGGCTGTGCTGCTGATGGTATGCGGGTTATGGACTGCCTGTTCCAACACCCGGTACCTGCAGAAAGATCAGAACCTGCTCACCAGCACGGATGTGAACATCACGGGTAAACTCAGCTCAACTGAAAAAACGGACCTGAAAAACGATCTCTCCTCCAAATCCCTGATGCTGCAACAGCCCAACCAGAAATTACTGGGCACCCGCCTGAAGGTCTGGCTGTACAATCAGAAGAATTACGAAAAGAAAAGTAACTGGTTCTGGAACCTGATGCTGGCAGAGCGCAACCTCCAGGAACCTGTTATTTACGATTCCCTGAAAACAAAGGAGTCCGTTACCCGCATGATCTCTTATCTCAATAACCAGGGATACTTTTATGCCACGGCTACTTATAAAGAGAACATCCGGCGCCAGAAAGCCAGCGTGGAGTATGAAGTGAACACCGGCAAAAACTTTGTGATCAAAAAGATCAATTACGATATACCGGACACGGCCATTTCCAAGATCGTAAAAGACAACCTGCAGTTCTCCCTCCTAAAATCCAACGATGCTTATAAAGCGGGTAACCTGGACAGGGAGCGGGAAAGGCTCACCAGGGTGATCCGCGATGCAGGATATTACAAGTTCAACCGGGAGCTGATCTCCTTTACCGTGGATACGCTGAACAAATCGCTCTTCGTAGATCCGCTGAACCCTTTTGAAAGCATGCCTACGGTATTGAGTTCAGACCAGAAGCCTTTACTGGATATAGACGTGGAAATAAAGCTGCCGGAGGATTCCGCCAGTGATCTTACCAAACTCTTTTACCTGAACAAGATCTATGTGTTCCCTGATTTCAAACTGCAGGGAAATGTGAATGATACAAATTATCATACTACACAAAGCCGCTTCCTCACTATCAAGTACTACGAGAATATTATCCGGCCGCGGGTGCTTTCACGTGCCATTCAATTACGTACCAACGATAAGTATTCTATCCAGAACTATAACAATACTGTAAATCGTTTGTACGATCTCAATCTCTGGCAGTTTGTAACGCTTACTTACAGGGAGAGCCCGGACACCGTGCAGAAGCTGGATGCCTACATTCAGCTGACACCCAGGAAAAAACAGGAGATCAGTACCAACTTCGATATCTCTACCAGTAGCGATTACTTTGTGGGTAGTGGCGTGTCTTTTGGTTATCGTCATTACAACCTGAACCGCGCCGCCAATGAACTGCATGTAAATGTAAAGGGAGGGGTGGAAGTAGTGAAGAATGATAGTAAGTTCGATCTGCAGGCACAGGAATATGGCATCACGGCAGACCTCATCCTGCCGCGTTTTGTGACCCCTTTCCGTTTGCGGCAGAACAACCGCTCCACTGCTAAAACACGCATCTCTGCCGGTTTCAATAATCTCCGGCGTATCGACAGGTTCAATATCCGGAATGTGACCGGCTCTTTTGGATATGAATGGAACGAATCTGTTTACAAACGCTGGAATGTAAAACCTTTAACTTTCACGTATGTGGGTGTGGTGTTAAACCAGGAATTCATAGACAGTGTGGTGAGCACCAGTCCATACCTGCGAAGGAGCTTTGAGCCTGCCTTTGTGGGAGGGGAGAATATCACCTACATTTTCAGTAATAACGATGTGTTCCATCAACGGCAGAACACTTATTTCCGCGCTAACTTCGAAGAATCCGGTCTCTGGCTGAAAGGGGTGAATGGCGCGCTGGATGTACTGAGCAGTAAAGGAGAGAACCTGGAAACACTTTCCAGGGTGAACATCTCCCAGTTTGTAAGGCTGGAGCTGGATTACCGGCACTACTGGAATTACGAGGGTTCAGCTGTTGCCACCCGTGCCTATGTAGGTCTGGGTATTCCTTATGGGCAAAGTTCCGTATTGCCTTATATCCGTCAGTTCACAGCTGGTGGCCCTAACAGTATCCGCGCATGGCGGTTACGTACATTAGGCCCCGGTTCTTATACAGACACGTCAAGGGTAGCACAGATCTTCCCGGATCAAACGGGGGATATGAAACTCGAAGGAAACATAGAATACCGTTTTAACCTGATCCGCTTATTTGGCGGCAGCATAAACCTCAAAGGCGCCACCTTTGTGGACCTCGGAAATATCTGGATGTTGCGGAAAGATACTTCCCGCCCTGGTGCAGAGTTCCAGGTGGGTAATTTGTATAAAGACCTTGCAATTGGTACAGGCGCGGGCCTGAGAGTGGATTTCAGTTACTTCGTGATCCGGCTGGACTTTGGTATCCCGCTCAAAAAGCCATACCCCACCAAAAATAACAGTGGCTGGTATATTGGTGAATGGACATTGGGAGATAGCCGCTGGAGGCGGGAGAACGTAACCTGGAACGTAGCGATCGGTTATCCGTTCTGATGTGCCTGTTTATACTGCTCAATGAAATCAGCTACCTCCATCGCATCTTCCAGTTTAAAGGCACCGATCTTCGTACGGCATAAACTGCTCAGGTAACCTCCGCAGCCGATAGCAGCACCAAAATCATTGGCCAGTGAACGGATATAAGTACCCGTACTGCACTGTACCCTGAAATGCACCACAGGCAAAGCCACTTTCGTTATCTCAAAAGCATAGATCGTAATATTCCGGGGCTCCACTTTTACATCCACGCCTTTGCGGGCCAGGTGGTAAATAGGCGTGCCATTTTGTTTGATGGCGGAATGAATGGGAGGAAGTTGTTGAATGGCGCCCACGAATTTATCCGCAAAAGCCTGTAACCCTGCCTGGTCCAATGCGGGAACAGGTTGCTGGTTTTCCGGCGCAGATTCCAGATCGAAAGTAGGGGTGGTGGCGCCAAGTGTGAAAGTGCCCGTGTACTCTTTTTCCTGTGCCTGGTATTCGTTGATCTTTTTGGTCATTTTACCTGTGCAGCAGATCAGCAGTCCCGTTGCGAGGGGATCTAAAGTGCCGGCATGGCCTATCTTGGCTTTGGTGGTATTTCTAACCTTCCTTACTACATCAAAGGAGGTCCAGGTTAACGGTTTATTGAACAACAGCACAGCGCCTTCCTGGTAATTAATTGGTTCGGACATTTTGCAAAGATAATTAAGATTTGAAGGCCAGCAGGCTTTGATCATATTCATGTATCAGGCGTGCAACGATCTCTTCCACACCAATGATATCATCCACCATTTCCACACTCTGCCCTGCGCTCCAGAGATGCGCATAGTTACCGGGTTTCACGGCCTTTTGCAGTTTCTTCATTCCCTTCAGCTGCACCATCATTTTGTAATACTTCTTGGTGCGTGGATTACGGGAAAGCCATTTCTCCCAGGCAGTTTGTTTATATCCCATCTTCTTTGCTTCAGGTGTATTGATGATGTTGCAGGGAGTGCCGGAAAGGCGTTCCGTGAGTACAATATCTTCCATGCCATGGTCCACAATCGCCTGTTTGTATTCCTCACTTACCGTAGCTTCCAGGCTGGCAATAAAACGGGTGCCTATGGATACCATATCTGCCCCCAATACCAAAGCACTGGCCATTTGCTGACCCGTAGCAATACCACCGGCGGCAATGATCGGAATATGCGGGAATGCTTTTTTAAGCGCCGGGATTAATACATGCATAGGGTAGGGGCCTGCATGGCCGCCTGCACCCGAGCATACGGCAATAAGGCCATCCGCTCCATACTGCACAGCTTTTTGCGCATGCTCCATGTTCGTTACATCACAGATCACTTTGCCGCCATAAGCATGAGCGGCCTCTATCACCTCTTTGGGATTTCCCAGGGAAGTGATGTAAAAAGGAACTTTGGCCGCCACACTGGCATCCAGGTGTTTTTTATAGAGCGGGTTTGTTTTCTGTACAATCAGGTTTACACCATAAGTGCCTTGCTGGTGCTGTGCCCTGGTTTCATTCAACCTCTCCAGCAAAGCCTGGAGCTCTCCTTCCTTACGATAGTTGAGGGAAGGGAAAGTGCCTGCAATACCTGCACGGATGGCTGCTTTTATCATGGGTTCATTACTCACAAGGAACATGGGCGCCATGATCAGCGGATATTTCATACCCAGTTCCCGGGAAAGAGGATGGTTCATTTGTTGATTTGTAATTGCCGGGCCACGTATTTACCAAGGATGTCAAATTCCAGGTTCACGGAGGCACCGGGCGTAAGATGCTGAATATTAGTGTGCTCGTAAGTATAAGGGATGATGGCTACTGAAAAAGCATCATTGGTGATGTCAAATACCGTAAGGCTGATGCCGTTCATGCAGATAGAACCCTTTTCCACGATCAGGGAGGCAAATTGCGGAGGGAAGCCAATGCGGTATAACCAGCTGCCGTTCTGTTCTTCAACGGAAAGGCAGGTGCCGGTACTGTCCACATGCCCCTGTACAATATGCCCGTCTATACGGCTGTTGAAGATCATAGCCCTTTCCAGGTTCACCGTCTGGCCCGTCTGCAGGCTGCCCAGGTTGCTTTTTAACAAAGTTTCCGCCACCGCGGTAGTTGTATATTGGTCCGCTGCAATAGCGGTAACAGTGAGGCAAACGCCGTTATGAGAGATACTTTGATCCACCTTTAATTCAGGTGCCAATGCCGAGCTGATGGTTAATTCCAGGTTTGCTCCTTCCTTTACGGCCGAAGTAACCGTACCCATGGTTTCAATAATGCCTGTAAACATAAATAGTCTTAATATTGGACCACAAAATTAGGCAATTACACACTAACATGATGGGGGAGGAAAATGGAGCTGATTTAATTTTGGAAAATAAAAAACTTGCAGTACCTTTGCTGTCCGTAAAAATAAAGGAGAAATATGTTAATCATCGATTCTAAAGATTGCGAAAACATAGACAAAGCGCTTAAAAAGTATAAGAAGAAATTTGAGAAAGCGAAGATTTTGCTGCAACTCAGAGAGCGTCAGTCATTTACCAAGCCTTCTATCCGTCGCAGGACTGAAGTGCTGAAAGCTGTTTACAAACTGCAGGTAGCTTCCGGTAAATTCGAGTAATCTGGTAAATTAAGATCAGAAATTAATTTCTAATACATAAGATTGATGATTGTAAGGTTTTCTATAACTTTACAGTCATCAATTTTTTTGTGTTGGCATGAAGGAAGACCATCTGATACCACTGGCAAAAGAGTTCCTCGCCTACTATGCAGGCGTTAAGCGGAAATCACCGAGAACAGTGGAACTGTACACGGTGAACCTTTCCCAGTTTTTCGAATACCTGGCCCTTCAGTACGATGGAATCCCTTTAAAGGATATTCGTTCCCTTCACATCCAATCCTGGTTAGTAGACGGCTTAAAAGGCAGGCCGGAAAGCCCTGATACCATTGCCCCCGGTACCATCCGTCATAAAATATCCACCTTAAGGTCGTTTTTCAAATACGCCGTTCGCCAGCAGGTGATCGGCCAGAGTCCTATGGTGAAAGTAGTCAGCCCAAAACTGCGGAAACGCCTGCCCGTATTTGTGGAACAGAAGGGCATGGAGCAGCTGGAGCAGAATTCAGTAGAAGGAGAGGAGATCTTTGGGGATGATTTCAAAGGAGCTACTGCTCAACTCATTATTGCCTTATTGTACCAAACCGGTATCCGGCAGGCAGAGCTGCTGGGCATTAAACTTTATGATGTAGATGTAAGCAACAGCCAGATCAAAGTATTGGGAAAAGGCAATAAAGAACGCATCATACCCCTCAGCAATGAACTGGTTCATCACATTCAGGCCTACGATGCCCGTAAACGGCAGGAACTGGAAAATCCTGAGCTGGAATACCTGTTGGTGAACGAAAAGGGAAGCAGGGTCAGCAAAGGATATGTGTACAGACTGGTAAAAGCTGCGCTTAGCCAGGTGACCACCATTTCAAAAAGAAGTCCCCATGTACTGCGGCATACCTTTGCCACCCACCTGGTGAACAACGGGGCACAACTCAATGCAGTAAAGGATCTGCTGGGGCACTCCAGTCTTGCTTCCACCCAGGTATATACCCATAATACCATTGAAAGTCTGAAAAAGGCATATCGTCAGGCACATCCCAAAGCCTAGCACAGCTATCAACATTTTTTTATATGCACTAAGATCATAAACACAGTTGATGCGGATCAGCTGTTATTGTTGTGAGGGAAGTTATTATTGCTGTATACTGATTTTAACAAAAATTTTTGCACAAAAACTGGAAAGCCATTGAAAGTTCAGTAAATTAGTAATACAGAGTTCCTCACAAAAAAGCAGCCTATGAAAAGATGATTACTTGCTTGAAATTAGATTGTTAAATGTTAAATTTTAGTGCTATGAATGTTCAAATTCAAACTGTGCGTTTCGATGCTGACGCAAAACTTATTGATCATGTGAACAAACGTATTCAAAAACTCACCACCTTTTATGACCGTATCGTAAATGTTGAAGTGTTCCTCAAACTTGATCAGTTAGCCCACCAGGTAAAAGATAAGATAGCCGAGATTAAAGTACACATCCCCCGCCACGATTTCTTCGTGAAACACGAGTCTAAATCTTTCGAAGAGTCCGTCGATCTTGCTTTCGAAGCGCTTGTAAATCAGATCAAACGCCAGAAGGAGAAGAATTTACATTAATTTCCCAAAAATATTTTGAAGTTAGTTTTCTCTTTACTACCTTTGCCATCCCGAATCAAAAAGGGATCCGCAAGGGTAGTAAAGTTCTTTACTGTAGGGCATTTTAGCCGACTTACATCAGGGAATTGATGGGCACTCGGAAGCTGAAAAAAATATTTGTTTCTTAAGAAGTAAACCATTTATTTTGCGCTTCCTTTTAAGAAGAGTGTGAATCTTTTTCTTGACAAAACATGCCAGCATAGCTCAGTTGGCCAGAGCTACTGATTTGTAATCAGTGGGTCGGGGGTTCGAATCCCTCTGCTGGCTCAGATTTACCGGATGGCTCCGGGCAAAGTTTGTAAGTTGGGCAGGTTCCAGAGCGGCCAAATGGGGCGGACTGTAAATCCGCTGTCTTTCGACTTCATAGGTTCGAATCCTATCCTGCCCACGCTTTATTTTGTTCCGCTTTTGTGCAATCAGGGGCGGAACAAAGTTGTGCAAGGAAATAGAGTGATTGATATAAGGATACCAATATATGCGGGAGTAGCTCAGTTGGTAGAGCGACAGCCTTCCAAGCTGTAGGTCGCGGGTTCGAACCTCGTCTCCCGCTCTGAGTCAATACGGATTATCAATTACGAATTACGGGTTGATAATTTTTAATAGAGATTCGTAATTCGTTTTTGAATTCGCTGTTGTAGCTCAGGGGTAGAGCACTTCCTTGGTAAGGAAGAGGTCGTGAGTTCAATTCTCATCAACAGCTCTATAGGATTATTGAAAGGAAAAGGATTCACGATAGAGCAATCCCGATGTAATCGGGAAGGTCGTGAGTTCAATTCTCATCAACAGCTCTAGAAATTTAGAAGGGATTGAAGCGAACGGGATTACGATAGAGCAATCCCGATGTAATCGGGAAGGTCGTAAGTTCAATTCACAACATCTACTCTAGATATTTTTGAATTTTTGAAGAGTAACCCTCATCATCAAATCAAATAAGTTTCGGATAGCAGGTCAACGGATTATCCTTCGGGAAGGTTCAGGAGATCAGTATCCGGAATTTCGAAGTTTAACTAAGCCGATAAGCTCAATGGATGAGCGTTCTCCGGGAAAAGAGAAAGGAGCGGGTTCAATCCCCGTCATTGGCTCAAGTTTGTAAAAACAGTTTTTAAAAAACAACATAATACAACTTTACAAACCATCTTAAAAAAAAATACAATGGCAAAAGAAACCTTTAAGCGGGATAAACCCCACGTTAACATTGGTACCATCGGTCACGTGGACCACGGTAAAACTACCTTGACTGCTGCCATTACTACAATTCTGGCAAACAAGGGTCTGGCTGAGAAGAAAGGATATGATGAGATCGATGCAGCGCCTGAAGAAAAAGAAAGAGGTATTACCATCAATACAGCACACGTTGAGTATCAGACTGTAAACCGTCACTACGCACACGTTGACTGTCCAGGCCACGCCGACTATGTGAAGAACATGATCACCGGTGCAGCTCAGATGGATGGTGCAATCCTCGTGGTAGCCGCTACAGATGGTCCAATGCCACAAACGAAAGAACACATCCTCCTCGCTCGTCAGGTAGGTGTTCCCCGTATCGTAGTATTCATGAACAAAGTTGACCTGGTTGATGATCCGGAATTGCTGGAACTGGTTGAGATCGAGATCCGCGACCTGTTGTCTTCATACGGTTTTGATGGCGATAATGTGCCCATCATCCAAGGTTCTGCAACCGGCGCTCTCGCTGGCGATGCTAACTGGGTATCTAAGATCGATGAACTGATGGAAGCTGTAGATACTTACATTCCGCTGCCTCCTCGTCCGGTTGATCAACCGTTCCTGATGTCTGTAGAAGACGTATTCTCTATCACTGGTCGTGGTACCGTTGCTACTGGTCGTATCGAACGCGGTCGTATCAAAGTTGGTGAGAACGTTGAGATCGTAGGTCTGATCCCTGAGTCTCTGAAATCTACCTGCACCGGTGTTGAGATGTTCAAAAAACTGTTGGATGAAGGTGAAGCTGGTGACAACGCCGGTCTGCTGCTCCGCGGTATTGAGAAAACTCAGATCCGTCGTGGTATGGTTATCTGCCAGCCAGGTTCTATCACTCCGCACACTGACTTCAAATGCGAAGTATACGTACTGAGCAAAGAAGAAGGTGGCCGTCACACTCCATTCTTCCAAAAATACCGTCCTCAGTTCTACTTCCGTACAACTGACGTAACTGGTGAGGTTGAATTACCAGCAGGTGTTGAAATGGTTATGCCCGGTGATAACATCGGTCTGGTTGTTAAACTGATCCAGCCTATCGCTATGGAAAAAGGTCTGAAATTCGCTATCCGCGAAGGCGGACGTACCGTAGGTGCTGGTCAGGTTACAGAAATCCTGAAATAATCATATCAGTAGCAATACTGTATAATAAAAAGGCCATTAGTTGTAATTTGCTTTCATTAGCGGATTATATTTGCTGAGCAGAGAGAATTGCGGCTAATGGCTTTTTCACAAACGGGTATGGTGCAACGGTAGCATACGGGTCTCCAAAACCTTTGATCTGGGTTCGAATCCTAGTACCCGTGCTTAAGAATTGAATTGCCGGATAGTTAAATTGATTGGTTTTGAAAGAAAACAAACAATTTTACTCCTCGGCAATTTTATCGTTCATATCAGGATAACTTATTACCATGAACAAAATCACCAACTACTTCAGAGAATCATACCACGAACTGGTTCATAAAGTATCCTGGCCAACCTGGCGGGAACTGCAATCCTCTACCATGATCGTTCTGATCGCCACTATCATCATCACCCTGATGGTTTGGGGAATGGATTCAGCCTCTCACCTCGTTTTATCGCAATACTATAAACTGTTTCAATAATGGATGATATCCAATTAGAAGATACCCCACTGGACGAAACGCCACAGGAACAAAGCCCTGCACCGGAAAAGCCAAAGGTGGAAACACCGCAGGCTCCCGCTCACGAAACCAAATGGTACGTGCTGCGCGTAGTTAGCGGTAAAGAACGGAAAGTAAAAGAATACCTCGATATCGAAGTGCGCCGCAGCGACTGGGGCAATGTGATCTTCCAGATCTTCCTGCCCGTGGAAAAAGTCTATAAAGTGCAGGCTGGTAAAAAAGTGATGCGCGAAAAGAACTTCTATCCGGGCTACATCATGATCGAAGCCATGGAAGGCAGGATGACGGATGAAGTGATCCAGGCTATCCGCAACGTTTCAGGTGTGATCCACTTCCTCGGAAAAGAAAAACCCATCGCACTCCGCAAATCAGAAGTAAACAAAATGCTGGGTAAAGTGGATGAGATCTCCGATCAGGGCCTCACCATGAGCGAACCATACATCGTGGGAGAAACCATCAAGATCATCGATGGACCATTCAACGATTTCAATGGCGTGATCGAAGAAGTACTGGAAGACAAGAAGAAACTGAAAGTAACGGTGAAGATCTTCGGCCGTGCTACACCAGTGGAACTGAACTTCATGCAGGTAGAAAAGATCAGCTAAGCTGCTCATTATATTTAAAAAGCCTCCCGGTACTCCGGGAGGCTTTTTTGCTTAAATGTTGTTTAGTATCAGCTTATTTACGGGTCATCTTCATTTCCATAGACTTGTATTCTGTTCCGTTTTCCATCTGGAACATCTCCATCTGGTGGGTGTTGTCGTCTATGACCTTGTACACCTCCCTAACGGTCATTTCCTTGCCTGTGGCAGGATTGGTGCATTTGCCCGTAAAGGTAACGGAACGGGTGGCATCGTCCCATTTGCCTTCCATGTACATAATACCGGTACTCATGTTATCCACCCATGAGCTTTGGAATACCTTTTTCAGATTGTCGTACCCCATTGTGCCAATGCCTTCAAAAGGCTGACCGGCAAAGGAGGCGGTGTGTTTGGATTCCTGGAACCGGCCTCCAAGGATCATTTTGTTGGTACAGGTGCCGCTTGATTTGGAAGGAGGGGCACCGGGGGCCATCCAGAAGGTCATGTCCGTAGCCCATGTTCCGTCAGACATGGCGATCATTTTTTGCATGGAACCGGGAGTAGCATATTCCATCCAGTTCTTTTGTGCAGCTTCATCCTGAGCATTCACAGAAAAAGCAATAAAGCAGGTGATGAGAATTAACAATGTGCGTTTCATAAAGGGGTGGTTTTTAGGGCACTAAAGTTACAAAATACTTGTTTTGACAACTTTATGCATGGTGCCACACCTATTTTACGGGATCATTTGCAGGCAGACCGGTGCCTTTATACTGAACTGTTGATTGGTAGGTCGGCTGAGCAGGCCTGTGGCGGTATCCCTCTTAAAAGCAACGATATTATCAGAGTTTTGGTTGGCCACCAGCACAAATTTACCGGAAGGGCCTATGAGGAAGTTCCGTGGGGTTTCGCCTAAAGTGGGTTCCCGTTTGAAATAGCGTATCTCCCCGTTGCTGCTGTCGATCGTAAAGATAACCAGGTAATTCTGCCGCTCCCTGTCGCTCACATAAAGAAAATCGCCGTCCGCGGAGATATGCACATCCGCCAGGCCAAATTTGGGACTTGCCCAGGGGGAGGTGGAAACGGACTGGAGTAGTCTCAGTGTTTTGTTCTCATAAGCGTAGGATACTACATTCCCTCTGAGCTCTCCCACCACATAAGCATATTTGCCGTTGGGGTGGAAGGTAAAGTGACGGGGGCCCATACCCTGCGGTGTAACAATAAAAGGAATGGCGGCAGGAGTGAGGGGAGCCTGTTTATTTTCCGGGTGATAATCGTACACCATGATCTTATCTATACCCAGATCTGCTACAAACACCTGTTTCTCATCCGGGGAGAAAGTGGCAGAATGTGCATGCGGCCCTTCCTGCCGGCCTTCTACAGGGCCCGAGCCTGTATGCTGAATGGTTTGTACCGGAGCGCCGAGGCTGCCGTCTTCCAGGATGGGCAGTACGGTTACACTGCCGTTTCCGTAATTGGAAACAATCGCATTTCGCCCGGCTTTATCTATACTGATATGGCAGGGGCTGGTACCCCCGGAAGGCTGGGTATTGAGGAGCGTTAGCTTACTGCTGGTTTTCTCGAATGTAAAGGCATAGACCCCGCCTTCCGTTTTCCCTGCTTCGCTGACGGCGTATACATGTTGCCCATCGGCAGATATGGTGAGGAAAGAGGGATTATTTAATCCTTCCACTGTATTTATCAGTGAAATGTTGCCGGTGGCGGGATTAAAGCTGCAAACATGCATTGCTTTTGTGTAGGTGCCAACGAGAAAGCGGTATTCTTTAGGAGCCTGGGCCATGGTAATAACTGGTAATAGACTAAAAAGGGAGATCAAAAGACGCATACGAGGTATTTGTGGCATAAAATACAATATAAATCCGTATCTTTGTAAGCTGTATTAGAAACCTAATATATTGATGAATAGGGCTTTAGCTATTAATTTTATTCCCAATCTCCGGATAATAGCAAAAAAAATGCCGAACTCCAAACAATTTTTGCTATTTATTTAATTAATACCTACCTTTGCATCCCCCTTGAAAGGTCTTTTAAAGACTTTTGAGTTTTGGGAGTTTTCTTCCCGGTAAAACGAGGAGGAGGACGTTTAACCAAATTAAAACAGACATCAATGGCAAAAGAGATCGCAACGTACGTGAAATTGCAGGTGAAAGGCGGCCAAGCCAACCCTGCACCTCCGATTGGTCCCGCTTTGGGTTCCAAAGGTGTGAACATCATGGAGTTCTGCAAACAGTTCAATGCCCGTACCCAGGATAAAATGGGTAAGGTATTGCCGGTTTTGCTGACAGTTTACACTGACAAATCATTCGACTTCGTAATTAAGACGCCTCCTGCACCTGTACAGCTGCTGGAAGCTGCCAAACTGCAAAGTGGTTCTAAAGAGCCTAACCGTAACAAGGTAGGCAAAGTATCCTGGTCACAAGTTGAGGCTATTGCTCAAGACAAGATGCCTGACCTGAATTGCTTCACCCTGGAAAGCGCTATGAAAATGGTTGCCGGTACAGCACGTAGCATGGGTATTACTGTAGACGGTAAAGCCCCCTGGGAAAACTAATCTTAACTTTTTTTAAATCATTCTGCAATGGCAACGAAGAAAAGAAAAGTGGCTGACGTGAAGGTGGACAAGAATAAATCATACAGCCTGAAAGAGGCATCCACGCTCGTTAAAGACATTAACTGTACTAAATTCGACTCTTCCGTCGATTTACATATCCGCTTAGGCGTTGATCCTAAGAAAGCTGACCAGGCGATCCGTGGCTCTGTTACGCTTCCACACGGTACTGGTAAGACTAAGAAAGTATTGGTTCTTTGCACACCTGATAAAGAAGCTTCTGCTAAAGAAGCGGGTGCAGATTTCGTTGGTCTGGATGAATTTATCCAAAAGATCGAAGCTGGCTGGACGGATATCGATGTAATCATCGCTACTCCTTCCGTGATGCCTAAGATCGGTAAACTGGGTAAGATCCTCGGTCCACGTAACCTGATGCCGAACCCTAAGACAGGAACTGTTACCAACGATGTAGCAGCTGCTGTTAACGAGGTTAAAGGCGGTAAGATCACCTTTAAAGTAGATAAAGCTGGTATCATCCACGCTTCTATCGGCCGTATTTCATTTGCACCTGATAAGATCGAGCAAAACTCCCAGGAGTTGATCAATGCGATCATCAAGCTGAAACCGGCTACTGCAAAAGGTACTTACCTGAGAGGCTTATCCATGGCGAGCACCATGAGCCCTGGTATTGTAATTGACACCAAATCTGTTCAAAACTAATTATTGAGTAATGACGAAAGATCAAAAAACAGAGGCAATAGAGCTGCTGAAAGGTAAGTTCTCTCAATATAGCAACTTCTACATCACCAATACTGAGTCACTGAGCGTTGAGCAGGTGAACCACCTCAGAAAGGTGTGCTTCGATAAGAAGGTAGAAATGAAGGTGGCTAAAAACACCCTCATCAGAAAAGCTTTGGAAAGCCTGGACAATGAGAAATATGCTGGTGTTTACGAAGCACTGCATGGCGTAACTGCCCTCATGTTCTCAGACAGCCCGAAAGAGCCTGCGCTGATCATCTCCACTTTCCGTAAGGAAAACGCTAAACTGGAAAAACCAGTACTGAAAGCAGCTTTCATCGCTGACGAACTGTACCTGGGCGACAACCAGCTGGCTAGCCTGGTGAAGATCAAAACCAAGAACGAACTCATCGGCGAAGTTATCGGTCTGTTGCAGTCTCCTGCAAAACGCGTTATCGCTGCTTTGCTCGAGAAAGGAAAGAAAGAAGGAGAAGCAGTTGCTGCAGCTCCCGAAGCTTCCGCACCATCTGCTCCTGAAGCTCCCGCAGCTGATGCAGCACCAGAAGCACCTGCAGCTGAATAAGCTACAGTGGCCCAATTAACATGGCTTCCAAGTCACAATATAAACAACAACAAATTTTAAAAAACAATTTCAAAAATATCATACAATGGCAGACGTAAAAGCATTAGCTGAACAATTAGTAGGTCTTACTGTTAAAGAAGTTCAAGAACTCGCAGACGTACTGAAAAGCGAATACGGTATCGAACCAGCTGCTGCTGCAGTTGTTGTAGCTGCTGATGGTGGTGGTGGAGCCGCTGCTGTAGAGGAAAAAACTGCCTTTAACGTAATCCTGAAATCTGCTGGCGCTAGCAAGCTGAACGTAGTGAAGATCGTTAAAGATCTGACCGGTCTTGGTCTGAAAGAAGCTAAGGAACTGGTAGACGGTGCTCCTAAAGCTATCAAAGAAGGCGTAGCCAAGGCTGAAGCAGAAGATCTGAAAGCGAAGCTGACTGAAGCTGGCGCTGAAGTTGAAATTCAGTAATTCTTTGTTTTAGATACATCTTTTTGAGGTCAAAAGTGCTTTTGCACTTTTGACCTTACCCCTTTGGGAAAGTGTCCTTCAAAAGACAAGAATTTTGATGTATTTGACAAAGAATCATTAATTTCCCTTATTCATACAAGTTATATTAACTGCTAACTTCGAATATGTCTCTAAAAAAAGCCCAAACTAACGAAAGAATTAATTTTGGAAAGATCAAACAAGTTGCTGAGACACCGGATCTGTTGGCTATCCAAATTCAATCTTTCAAGGATTTCTTCCAATTAGAAACCACACCAGACAAGCGAAACAACGAAGGCCTTTTTAAAGTATTCAAGGAAAACTTCCCGATCACAGATACGAGAAATATCTTCAATCTGGAGTTCCTTGATTATTTCGTAGACCCTCCGCGTTATACCATCGAAGAGTGTATTGAGCGGGGGCTTACGTACTCCGTGCCGCTCAAAGCAAAACTCCGTCTGAGCTGTAACGACGAGGAGCACGTAGATTTCCAGACAATTGTACAGGACGTATTCCTCGGGAATATCCCTTACATGACCCCAAGGGGCACTTTCGTGATCAACGGTGCTGAACGGGTAGTTGTATCTCAACTCCATCGTTCTCCTGGTGTATTCTTTGGTCAATCTGTACATCCAAACGGTACCAAGATCTACTCTGCAAGGGTAATCCCCTTCAAAGGAGCCTGGATGGAGTTTGCAACGGACATCAATAATGTGATGTACGCGTACATCGACCGTAAGAAGAAATTCCCGGTAACCACCCTGTTGCGTGCCATCGGCTACGAAACAGACAAGGATATCCTGGAGCTGTTTGGTATGGCTGACGAAGTTAAAGCAGACCGCAAGAACCTGGAAAAGTACACCGGCAAAAAGCTGGCTGCCCGCGTTTTACGTAGCTGGGTGGAAGATTTCGTGGATGAGGACACCGGTGAGGTGGTGAGCATCGAAAGAAATGAGATCGTTCTGGAACGCGACAGTTTCCTGGATGAAACCAATATCGAGCTGATCACAGACATGGGCGTGAAATCTGTATTTGTACAGAAAGAAGAGGTGAGCGGCGACTTTGCCATCATCTACAACACCCTCAACAAAGATACATCTAACTCCGAGCTGGAAGCCGTTCAGCACATCTACCGCCAATTGCGTGGTGCCGATGCGCCGGATGATGAAACAGCAAGGGGTATCATTGATAAATTATTCTTCTCTGATAAACGTTATGACCTCGGAGATGTAGGCCGTTACAAGATCAACCGTAAGTTGGGCCTGCCTACTCCGCTGGACATGAAGGTGCTCACCAAGCTGGATATTATCGCCATCATCAAATACCTGGTTCAACTGACCAACGGTAAAGCTGATATCGATGATATCGATCACCTGAGCAACCGCCGTGTACGTACCGTGGGAGAACAGCTCTATGCACAATTCGGCGTAGGTCTGGCTCGTATGGCCCGTACCATCCGTGAAAGAATGAACGTAAGGGATAACGAGGTGTTCACACCAGTGGACCTGATCAATGCGAGAACATTGTCCTCCGTGATCAACTCCTTCTTCGGTACTTCTCAATTGTCTCAATTCCTGGATCAGACCAACCCACTGTCTGAGATCACGCACAAACGCAGGATCTCCGCACTCGGGCCCGGCGGTTTGAGCAGGGAAAGAGCAGGCTTTGAGGTACGTGACGTACACTATTCCCACTACGGCCGTCTCTGTACGATCGAAACCCCTGAAGGACCAAACATCGGTCTGATCTCCACCCTGTGCGTACACGCCATGGTGAATGAAATGGGATTCATTGAAACGCCTTACCGTAAAGTAAAAGACGGTAAAGTGGATATGAGCAAGATCGAATACCTGAGCGCTGAAGAAGAAGATTCTGTTAAAATAGCCCAGGCCAACGCTCCGTTGGACGATAAAGGCTCCTTCACCAACGAGAAAGTGAAGTCCCGCGAAACCGGCGACTTCCCGATCCTGGACCGTGGAGAAGTAGAATATATGGACGTGGCTCCAAACCAGATCGTTGGTTTGAGTGCTTCCCTGATCCCGTTCCTGGAACATGATGACGCCAACCGTGCGTTGATGGGATCAAACATGCAACGTCAGGCTGTACCGCTGATCAATCCACAGGTGCCTATCGTAGGTACCGGCCTGGAAGGAAAAGCAGCACGCGACTCCCGTCTGCAGATCACTGCAAATGGTAAGGGTGTGGTAGAGTTCGTGGATGCAAATGAGATCCATGTTCGCTATGAGCGTGACGAAATGCAGAAATTGGTAAGCTTTGAAGATGATCTGATCATCTACCAACTGACCAAGTTCGTTAAAACCAACCAAAGCACCTGTATCAACCTCCGTCCTGCCGTGAAGAAAGGACAAAGAGTGGTAGAAGGAGACTTCTTAACAGAAGGATACGCTACCCGTGCAGGTGAGCTGGCCCTCGGCCGTAACCTGAAAGTGGCCTTCATGCCATGGAAAGGATACAACTTTGAGGATGCGATCGTGATCTCTGAGCGTGTTGCCAAAGAAGATTGGTTCACCTCTATTCATATCGATGAATACGAACTGGAAGTACGTGATACCAAACTGGGTGAAGAAGAACTGACTCCGGATATTCCGAACGTGAGCGAAGAAGCCACCAAGGACCTGGATCAGAACGGTATCATCCGTGTAGGTGCGCATATTAAAGAAGGAGATATCCTGATCGGTAAGATCACCCCACGTGGTGAATCTGACCCTTCTCCTGAAGAAAAACTCTTAAGAGCGATCTTCGGTGATAAAGCTTCCGATGCGAAAGATGCTTCCCTGAAGGCACCACCATCTACAGAAGGTGTGGTGATCGACAAGAAGCTGTTCTCCCGCGCTAAGAAAGACAAGAACTCCAAGACCCGTGAAAAAGCGGCATTGGAGAAATTGGAAAAAATACATCAGAAGAATGAAGAAGACCTGATGGAAGTGCTGATGGGTAAACTGTTGCTGCTGCTGAAAGACAAAACGTCTGCAGGTATCACCAACACTTACGGTGAAGTACTGATCTCCAAAGGCTCTAAATTCTCCAACAAGAACCTGGCGAATGTTGACTTCCAGTTTGTAAACCCATTGGGTTGGACAACTGATCAGGAAACAAACGACCAGATCAACTTCCTCCTCCACAACTTTAACATTAAGTACAACGAGGAGCTGGGCCGCTACAAACGTGAGAAGTTCAACATCTCTATCGGTGATGAACTGCCAGCGGGCGTACTGAAACTGGCAAAGGTTTACCTGGCCAGCAAACGTAAGCTGAAAGTAGGGGATAAGATGGCAGGCCGTCACGGTAACAAGGGTATCGTGGCCAAGATCGTACGCGATGAGGATATGCCATTCCTGGAAGATGGAAGCCCGGTTGATATCGTGTTGAACCCACTTGGGGTACCTTCACGGATGAACCTTGGCCAGATCTATGAAACCGTTCTTGGATGGGCCGGTCAGAAACTGGGTGTAAGATTCGCCACGCCTATCTTCGATGGTGCGAGCGTGGAAGAGATCGCAGAATACATCACTGAAGCTAAATTGCCAAGCTTCGGCCACACTTACCTGAGTGATGGAGAAACCGGCGAGCGCTTCCACCAGAAAGCAACAGTAGGTATTATCTACATGCTTAAACTGAGCCACATGGTGGACGACAAGATGCACGCCCGTTCTATCGGACCATACAGTCTCATTACGCAACAGCCCCTGGGTGGTAAAGCCCAGTTCGGTGGTCAGCGTTTTGGTGAGATGGAGGTATGGGCCCTGGAAGCATACGGTGCCGCCAACATCCTGCAAGAGTTGCTCACAATTAAGTCCGATGATATCGTAGGCCGTGCGAAAGCTTATGAAGCAATCGTGAAGGGAGACAATATACCGAAAGCCGGTGTACCAGAGTCCTTCAACGTATTGATCCATGAGTTACGTGGTCTCGGTCTGGACCTGAAGTTTGATTAAGATTATTATATATAGGCAGTTCCCGCACAAGCGGGAGCTGTCGTATAATCATGTGAAGACAAACAGGCCATGGCATCTCAGACCATGCATTTCCAATGAGTTTTCTTTAAATAACATATAATGGCCATCAAAAAAGAAAATCGTCCTAAATCAAATTTCAGTAACATCACCATTAGTCTCGCTTCTCCGGATACCATCCTGGAGCGTTCTTATGGAGAGGTGCTGAAACCCGAAACCATCAACTACCGTACTTACAAGCCCGAGCGTGATGGTTTGTTCTGCGAAAGGATATTCGGACCTGTAAAGGATTACGAATGTTATTGCGGAAAATATAAGCGTATCCGTTATAAAGGCATTGTGTGCGACCGTTGTGGTGTTGAAGTGACAGAGAAGAAAGTACGTCGTGAAAGAATGGGTCATATTCGTTTAGTAGTGCCTGTTGTTCATATCTGGTATTTCAAATCATTACCTAATAAGATCGGTTACCTGCTCGGTATGAGCTCCAAGAAACTGGAAACGATCGTGTATTATGAAAGATACGTGATCATCCAAAGCGGAGTGAAACAAGAGAAAGGACTGAACTACAGCGATCTGCTGACTGAAGAAGAGTACCTGGATATCCTGGATACCCTTCCGAAAGACAACCAGATGCTGCCGGATGAAGATCCGAATAAATTCATCGCCAAAATGGGTGCTGAAGCGGTAGAAATGATGCTGTCCCGCATAGATCTGGATGGTCTTTCTTACCAACTCCGTAACCAGGCTGCCACTGAAACTTCCCAGCAACGTAAAGCGGAAGCGCTGAAACGTTTGAGTGTGGTAGAAGCTTTCCGTGATGCCAATGGCCGTGTTGATAACCGTCCTGAATGGATGGTGATGCAATACATTCCAGTTGTACCACCGGAATTACGTCCGCTTGTACCATTGGATGGTGGCCGTTTTGCTTCTTCTGACCTGAACGACCTGTATCGCCGTGTGATCATCCGTAACAATCGTCTCAAACGCCTGATCGAGATCAAGGCACCAGAGGTGATCTTACGGAACGAAAAACGGATGTTGCAGGAAGCCGTGGATTCCCTGTTCGATAACTCCAGGAAATCCAATGCCGTTAAAGCAGAAGGCGGACGTGCACTGAAATCTCTCTCCGATGTACTGAAAGGTAAACAAGGCCGTTTCCGTCAGAACCTGCTTGGTAAACGTGTTGACTATTCCGGTCGTTCCGTTATCGTGGTAGGGCCTGAACTGAAACTGCATGAATGTGGTTTACCGAAAGATATGGCTGCTGAACTGTTTAAACCGTTCATTATCCGTAAGCTCATCGAAAGAGGTATCGTAAAAACAGTTAAATCAGCTAAAAAGCTCGTAGATAGAAAAGAAGCAGTGGTTTGGGATATCCTGGAGAATGTACTGAAAGGTCACCCGGTGATGCTCAACCGTGCTCCAACCCTTCACCGTTTGTCTATCCAGGCATTCCAGCCCAAACTGGTGGAAGGTAAAGCCATTCAGCTTCACCCGCTGGTGTGTTCTGCGTTCAACGCTGACTTTGACGGTGACCAGATGGCGGTACACGTTCCATTGAGCAACGCTGCTATCCTGGAAGCCCAGTTACTGATGCTCTCCAGCCACAATATCCTTAACCCGCAGAACGGTACGCCCATCACCCTGCCTTCACAGGACATGGTACTCGGACTGTACTACATTTCCAAGGGTAAGAAAACTACGGCTGAAGAAGTGATCAAAGGAGAAGGTAAAGCCTTCTACTCTGCTGAAGAAGTGATCATTGCTTACAACGAAGGCCGTGTTGACCTTCACGCTAATATCCGCGTAAAAGCAGATCTGCGTAAAGCGGACGGCACGCTGGAAAGAAAGCTGATCGAAACTACAGTAGGCCGTGTGATCTTTAACCAGTTCGTTCCGCGTGAAGCAGGCTTCGTAAATGCCCTGCTCACCAAGAAATCACTGCGCGAGATCATCGGTGATATCATTAAAGCAACAGACATTCCAAAAACCGCGAAATTCCTGGACGATATCAAGACCCTTGGTTTCCGTACAGCATTCCGTGGCGGACTGTCCTTTAATATCAATGACCTGATCATCCCTGAAGCCAAACAACTCATGATCGATGGGGCGGCCGGCGAGGTGGATGAAGTGTGGGATAACTACAACACAGGTCTGATCACCAACAACGAACGTTACAACCAGATCATTGACATCTGGAGCCGTGTGGACACGAAAGTGACCGAAACACTGATCCGTGAGCTCGCCAATGATAAGCAAGGTTTCAACTCAGTATACATGATGTTGGATTCCGGTGCGCGTGGTTCTAAACAACAGATCAAACAGCTGGCTGGTTTGAGAGGATTGATGGCAAAACCACGTAAGAGTGGTTCTTCCGGTTCCGAGATCATCGAGAACCCGATCCTTTCCAACTTCAAAGATGGTCTGAACGTATTGGAGTACTTCATCTCTACGCACGGTGCCCGTAAGGGTCTTGCGGATACAGCGTTGAAAACGGCGGATGCGGGTTACCTGACCCGCCGTCTGGTAGACGTTGCACAGGATGTGGTGATCACGGAAGAAGATTGCGGTACCCTGCGTGGTATTGCAACATCTGCCCTGAAAGATAACGAAGAGGTGGTAGAACCACTGTACGATCGTATCCTGGGCCGTACTTCCCTGCACGATGTGTTTGATCCGATCACTGAAGAGCTGATCGTATCTACAGGTCAGGAAATCACAGAAGAAATTGCCAAACATATTGAAGATAGCACCATTGAAACAGTGGAGATCCGTTCCGTACTTACCTGCGAAAGCCGCAGAGGAGTGTGCGTGAAATGTTATGGTAAAAACCTTGCCACCGGTTACACCACACAACGTGGGGATGCCGTTGGTATCATCGCAGCACAGTCCATCGGTGAACCAGGTACACAGTTGACACTCCGTACCTTCCACGTGGGTGGCGTGGCCGGCTCTGCATCAGTAGAGTCTACCCTCGCCGCTAAATTTGATGGTACTGTTCAGTTCGATGGTCTGCGTACTACCACATTCGAAAACAGCGAAGGTGAGAAAGTACAGGTGGTTATCGGCCGTACCGGTGAATTGAGGATCATGGATGTGAAGAACGACCGTCTCCTGATCACTAACAACGTACCTTATGGATCTACCCTGGTAGTGAAAGATGGTCAGAAAGTAGTGAAAGGTGATGTGATCTGCTTCTGGGATCCGTTCAACGCCGTTATCGTTTCTGAAATTGCCGGTAAGATCCGTTTTGATAGCATCATCGATGGTATCACTTACCGCGAAGAAGCGGATGAGCAAACAGGTCACCGTGAAAAAGTGGTTATCGAAACTAAGGATAAGAATAAGATCCCTTCCCTCATCGTTGATGGCAACAAGGAAAGCAAATCTTACAACTTACCTGTAGGTTCTCACGTAATACTCGAAGAAGGTGCTTCCGTAAAAGCGGGTCAGGTGATCGTGAAGATCCCACGCGTGATCGGTAAGCTGAGGGATATCACGGGTGGTCTGCCACGTGTTACGGAGCTCTTTGAAGCACGTAACCCGAGCAACCCTGCCATCGTTTCTGAAATTGATGGTGTGGTAGCATTTGGTAACATCAAACGTGGTAACCGTGAGATCATCATCGAAAGCCGCGAATCACATATCAAGAAGTACCTCGTTCCGTTGACACGCCACATCCTTGTACAGGATGGTGACTTCGTGAAAGCCGGTACCGCATTGTCCGATGGTTCTATCACACCTGCAGACATCCTGTCTATTAAAGGACCGTTTGCTGTTCAGGAATACCTGGTGAATGAAATTCAGGAGGTATACCGCTTACAGGGTGTGAAGATCAACGACAAACACATTGAGGTGATCGTGCGTCAGATGATGCGTAAAGTAACCATCGAGGATCCGGGAGATACCCGCTTCCTGGAAGGCGATACTACCGATAAGTTTGAATTCTTTGAAGAGAACGATCAGATATACGATAAGAAAGTAGTAACCGAAGCAGGTGATTCCAGTACCATGAAAGCTGGTCAGATCGTTTCCCTGCGCCAGGTTCGTGAAGAGAACTCTGTACTGCGCCGTGCGGACAAAAAGCTTGTGGAATACCGCGATGCGGAATCTGCAACGTCCAGCCCGCTGTTGCTTGGTATCACCAAAGCATCTCTGGGTACACACAGCTGGATCTCTGCCGCATCCTTCCAGGAAACTACCAAAGTACTGTCTTCTGCAGCCATCAACGGTAAAACAGACGACATGCTTGGCCTGAAAGAGAATGTGATCACTGGTCACCTGATCCCGGCCGGTACTGGTTTGAGAGAGTTTGAAAATATGATCGTAGGTTCTAAAGAAGAGTATGATATCCTGGCATCTTCTAAAGAAGTGTTCCAGTTTGACGAAGAGGAATAGTTACAACTTCGAACGTAGTTAATGATAGAGAATAAAGGGGGCACCACAAGTGCTCCCTTTTTTTATAGGAAAGGATTTTTAGATTATTGCAGGCAAGCAGGCTGTTGTCGGTTCGGGTTTCAGATAACCACGGGTTGTGGTTTCAGGTATTTCCCCACCACTTCATACAAAGGCCTGAACTGAACAGGTTTCAATACATAGTCATTCGCACCGGCCTGCATCACTTCTTCCACCGCTTCTTTGAATGAATCTGCTGAGATAGCTACCACCGGAATATCTTTTAACCTGGGGTCTTTCTTCAGCTCAAGGAGTGTTTCATATCCATCCATCACGGGCATATGCATATCCAGCAGTATGAGGTCCGGTACCTGGACCCTGGCTTTTTCCAATGCCTGCAGGCCGTTATCTGCCAGGATCAGTTTGCAGCGGGAACGGGAAAGGAAGTTAGAGAACACCATCTGGTTCATCATATTATCTTCCACCACTAATATTACTTTATCGCTGTAATCCACATCATCTGGCAGGAAATTAGTTTCAGCCGCGGCAGGAGGGAGCACATGTTCTTCCTTAGGGAAGGCGGCAATGAAAGTGCTGCCGCCATCTTCATTACGCCGCACTTTGATCTCTCCATACAGTAACTGCGTCAGCCGTTTGGCGATGGGCAGGCCAAGGCCGGTGCCATCAATAAAGGCATCCTGCTTTGTGATAAAAGGATCAAAGATGGCCTGCACCATTTCTTCCGGAATGCCTGCGCCCTGGTCACTCACGGCCAAAGCCCACTGATCATTTTCCGGGTACAGGTGAACATTAATTACGCTGTTGTCAGCGGTGAACTTAATAGCATTGATCAGCAGGTTGTTGGCAACCTGTGTAAGTTTTACTTTATCGCTGATCATCCTTTCCGGCATATCCAGGTCTATTTCCAGTTCAATTTTTACACCCTTCAGGTCAGCCACATATTGGTAGATATGGATAATGTTGCTGATCCATTCCTGCATATTGAAATGATCCTTCCGCACATCGTCCAGCACACCGGCTTCCAGCTTGGATAATTCCAGCACATTATTGATGATCTGGGTAACATTGTAGCTGGCGGAATGAAGATGGATGATCAGTTTGGAGATGGACTTTAACTGGTCTGTTTTATCCATTTCCATCATCAGTAACTGGCTGATCCCGTAAATGGCATTCAGCGGATTGCGGATCTCGTGGCTGGTTTCCCGAAGGAAAATACTTTTGGTGAGATTGGCTTTTGCCAAAGCTTCATTCGTGCGTTCCAGTTCCACAGCATGCTGCTCAAGGTTATGCGTAGTGCTTTTTATTTTAAGCAGCAGCCGGTCGTTCTGCCAGACGTATAATACAATGGTGAGGCAGCTAAGCAGTACAATCACGAACAGGGCTGTATAATGCACCATCAGTGCAGTGGCTGGTTCAAAAACAATAGGAATGATCACCGGATAATGCCGGTTAAGTTCCATTAAAGCCAGGGCCACAAAGGTGGCGGTAATGGAAATAACCCGGGAGCTGATGTCCTTCAGGATCAGGAAGGATGTACCAACAATAAAGATGGCCAGCAGGCTGGCTTCCATATTCAGGCTGAGCAGGCAGCCGAAATAGACCACTGCCAGCAGGTTGGTGAACTGAACAATGATGGTAGCTGCGGTATACAGCCTTAATCTGTTACATAAAATACCCGTAAAAAAACAGGCAGCTTCTGTGAGTACACCATAGAGGATCCCTTCCTCTTTGGATATAAAATAATAATAGAGGCCAAAGATCAATGCCAGCATGCCGGTGAAGAGCGCAACAGCATTGTTGCGTAGTATCCGGGCACGCTGATCATCGTCTGTAATGTTAGCGGTGCCTGCATACAGGATGGAGCGGATCTGGAGCTTAAGCCACATGGATTATCATTTTTACATGGATATGAAGGGGCATGCGATGGTATATGGTTAATGTTTTGGCGGTTTTTATTCTTTAATGGTAATTTAATCAAAACCATTCACGTTTACAAGAGATTCATATTACCTTGGCGAGAAATTAAATTGTAAGTAAAATACAACAATATAAAAGTATATTGTAAGCCGAAAAGTAACTATTTGAAAGATAAAAACACAATACCATGCGTCTACGTTATAGACTGAGCAAAAGTCTGATTATGATCCCTGCATTGATGGCAGCAGTTGCGGTTCATGGGCAGGTGCCTTCCCTGCTGTTGAACAATTACAAGATCCCCGCGGCTAAAAAAGGTGCCCTGGTGGGACAGGTGTTTAATGCTCAGGGTGTTGCCCAGGCAGCTAAACTGGTGGAAGATACCTCAGGCCTCTTCATCATCAGCAAAAAAGGGGAATTACGCCTGAATAAGAAAAACAGTGTGGCGGCGAATGTGCCTTCCTTCAAATATGCCGTAACCGTTCAGAGTGGCGATGCGCGCGAAACTTTTATCCTTGTAAGAGATGATTTTCACCGTAATAAAGTGGTAGCTCACCGCGGTGCTTGGAAAAATACAGGCTCCAGCCAGAACTCCCTCAGCTCCCTGAAAGATGCTATCCGCATTGGTGCAGAAGGTACTGAATTCGATGTATGGCTGTCAAAGGACGGCATACCCGTACTTTCTCATGATAACCATATCGGGGGTAAAAAGGTCGAGGAAACATTAGTGGCAGATCTTACCACCATACCATTAAATAAAGGTGATCATGTTCCTTTATTTGAAGATTACATCCTCGAAGGCATGAAACAGAATACTACCCACCTGGTACTGGAGCTGAAACCTTCCGGTTTAGGCAAGGTAAGGGGAGAGGAATTGGCCACCAAATGTGTGGAACTGATCCGCAAACATCAATGTGAGGCCTGGATGCTGTACATCAGCTTCGACTATAATATCTGCAAAAAGATCGTGGAACTGAACCCTTTTGCCAAGGTGGCTTACCTGAATGGAGATAAAACACCCGCAGAGCTGAAAGCAGACAAGATCTGGGGTTTTGACTACAACTTCAAGGTGATAGATAAAGACATCAATATCATTAAGGATGCGAAGAAAAACGGCATCAACGTGAATATCTGGACGGTGAACAAACCCGAGCAAATGGATGCTTACCTGAAAGCAGGTGTGGATTACCTGACTACCGATGAACCCGAGATATTGCTGGAAAAAGTTAAATAAGACATTAATATGCCAACTAAGAGGCCGTTTCCTTATGGGGGCGGCCTTTTGTATATAACAGGCAGGTGGCCTCACAAGATTAATTGCACATCTTTATAAAAATCCATTTTAACGTTTTTTTATATCCCAAAAACCTTATTTTAGCCGCCTCAAGATTTCTATTTCATATTATAAGGGTTAAAAATCTACCGATCAACATGTACACTCGTCAACTTTTTGTGAAAAATGGATTATTCCTGGCGGCGGTAGCCGGTGTATTCGCATCCTGCCAACAAGCTAATCAAAAGAACGCCGCAGCTAATAATTCTTCTGTACAACAACCCGCCTCGGGCGCAGTTCTAAAGCTGGCGTATGTAGATATTGATTCCCTGGAAGCACACTACGACTACTTTAAAGAAAAAAAGGCGGCACTTGAAAAAGAAAAAGAGCAAGCCCAGAATGAGATCAGTGCCCGCGAAAGGCAATTACAGAACGAATTACAGGTATTGCAGCAAAAAGCGCCTACTATGACGCAGGCAGAAGGTGAAGCAGCGCAAATGGGCCTTCAGAAGAAAGCCCAGCAGCATGAACAAAATCGCCAGAACCTGTATGCACAACTGCAAACCAAAGAAGCACAGTTCAATGAAGACCTGCAAAAACGCCTGGATGAAAGCGTGAAGAAATTCAATGCAGACAATCGTTATGCTTTCATTTTCTCCTATCGCAGCGGAGCTACCAATATCCTGTACAAGGATGAGGCTTACAATGTGACCACCGAGGTGATCAAGGAGTTGAACGCAGCCGCTAAAAAATAAGTCGCAGGATGTAATCCTGAAATATATTAAATTTAATCCCGGTATATTACACCGGGATTTTTTTATAAACCACCTTATCAACCTCACATGTCAATCAACCAGGAAAACTCTTTCAAACCAAGTCTAAGTCTGGTGGATGCCACCATGATCGTAGCCGGTTCCATGATAGGATCCGGTATTTTTATTGTATCCGCGGAGGTAGCACGCTCCATGGGCTCTTCCGGATGGATGATGGCCATGTGGGTATTGGCGGGTATTGTAACCCTGATTGCTGCGCTCAGTTATGGAGAACTGTCCGGCATGTTCCCTAAAGCAGGTGGGCAATATGTGTACCTGCGGGAAGCTTACAATCCATTCATCGCCTTCCTCTTTGGATGGACGCAGTTCGGGGTGATCCAAACGGGTACCATTGCTGCGGTGGCCATGGCTTTTGCCAAGTATGTAGGTTACCTGGCGCCGGAACTGGGGGAGAAGAATTATCTCTTTGAAATAGGCAGCTTTCATGTGTCTGTAGCACAGGTGGTGGCCATGCTCTCTGTTATCCTGCTCACTTTTATTAATACAAAGGGAGTGAAAAATGGTAAGATCATTCAAACTGTTTTCACCTTTACCAAACTGTTCTCTCTTTTTGGATTAATCATCTTCGGATTGATCATCGGCGCCAAAGCAGAGATCTGGAATGCCAACTGGGCAAATGCCTGGGAGCTGAACAGTCTCAGTATGGCGGATGGCCAGCTGGTGACCACCGGTTTAACCACTATGGCTTTCTTTGGTGCAGTGGCTGTTTCCATGAAAGGTACTCTGTTTTCCAGCGATGCCTGGAATAATGTAACCTTCATTGCCGGAGAGATCAAAAATCCGCAGAAGAACATTGGCAGGGCATTGTTCCTGGGTACTTTTATTGTAACCATTATTTATGTAGCCGCCAACTTCATGTACCTGGCTGTACTGCCTTTCAACGAGATTGCTTTTGCGCCTTCAGACAGGGTGGGTGTAGCAGCAGCAGAACGCATTTTCGGAGCGGGGGTTGGTGCTGCAACCATTGCAGTGATGATCATCATCTCTACTTTTGGTTGTAATAACGGATTGATCTTATCCGGTGCGCGCATCTATTATACCATGGCTAAAGACGGACTGTTCTTCAAACAGGCCGGTGAACTGAATAAAGATGATGTACCGGGTTTTGGCCTTTGGATCCAATGTGCCTGGACCTGTGTACTTTGCCTCAGCGGTAAGTATAACGACCTGCTGGCCATGGTGATATTTGGTGTACTGGTATTCTATGTGATCACCATCCTGGGGATCTTCATCCTGCGTAAAACACGGCCGGATGTTCCCCGTAGTTACAAAGCTTTCGGGTATCCTGTATTGCCGGCATTGTACATCCTGATTGCATTGTCACTGGCTATTCTGCTCCTGATCTATGAGCCTAATTACGCTATTCCGGGATTGGGTATCATCCTGTTAGGTATACCACTATACTTCATTGCACAACGCAGTAAAAAATAAAGAAAAGGCCCGGTGATCCATCGGGCCTTTTTTCTTAACAATAAACTAAAGGGCAGCGGTTAACTGTTAATTTGATTCTTAGTTATTTTTGGGTATTTTAACAATTCATGAGCGGAATGACCAACATAGAAGAAGCCGAATGGGTGCGCCGTTTCAGGGAAGGTGATCTTCTTGCGTTTGAATGGTTATACCATCAATATGCAAAGGAAATGATGGATGTTGCTGCAGGGAAACTGGTTTCCCTGGAAGAGGCAAGAGATATCATTCACGACCTGTTGGTAGAACTCTGGGGAAAACGTGCGCAGCTTCACATTGAACAATCCCTTCGTGCTTACCTGATGAAAGCCGTGCGTTTCAGGGTGATCGATCATTTACGCCGTAATATGTTACACGAAAACTATCTGGCAGCAGTAGAAACATCGGATAATGATGTAGATAACAGCACCGGTAATACCCTGATCTATAAAGACCTTGACAATGCGGTTTCAGCAGAGCTGGACCGTTTGCCGCCCCGGGCCCGTGAAATTTACCGCCTCAGCAGGCAACAGCACATGAGTGTGAATGAGATTGCCAGCACCCTCAATATCTCCAATCAAACCGTAAAGAATCAACTCACCATGGTTTTGAAGCAATTGCGCTTTTCCCTGAAGCGGATGTTCTTTTTCTTTCTCTGAAAATATTTTTGCCCCTTATAGTACCACCGTATTTTTTCATTCGACAATATAGATGTAAAGTCCAACGATGGATCAAGAGCAATTAAGCAAACTACTGGATAAATACCAGGCCGGCACCTGTACTCCTGAAGAGGAAGAGCAGGTGCTGAACTGGTTAAACAGCAGGAATACAGATCAGGGTGAATGGCATAACATGACGGCTACGGCGCAGCAGGCATACCTGGATGCGCTGTACAAGGATGTTCGCCAGTCAATTAAAATACCGGCCCGCCGGCAGCCGCTGCGTATGATCCTGCGCGTAGCAGCCATTGCCGTAGTGGTATTGGGTGCTGCATTGATGTATATATTGATGAACAGGCCTGAGCAGATGGAAACCATAGAGAGCCTTGCAGGCACCAAAAGGATCCAGCTGCCCGATGGTTCTGTGGTGGTGCTGAATGCAGCAAGTAAACTGCACTATATGGCAGACTGGGAAACAAGGGAAGTGATCCTGGAAGGGGAAGCTTTCTTTGATGTAAAGGCCAGCAGCGAATTGCCTTTTGTGATCACCAGCGGTGAAGTGCGTACGCGGGTATTGGGTACGAGTTTTAACATCCAGGCTTATCCCAAAGATGGAAAGATCAGTGTAGGTGTGATCACCGGGAAAGTGGAAATGAGTAAAGCCGCAGAAAAAATAATACTGGAAAAAGGAGAAGCCGGTGTGTTTGATAAACAGCAGGGAAAGCTGAGCCATGGGGTGTTTCAGAAGGAGCCGGAAGCATGGGTGAAAGGAGAGCTCAACTTTTTCCATATGCCGCTGTCAGAAGTTACGGTGGTATTGCAACGCCATTATGATGTCAGCATAGAGATCAGTAATAATAGTTCAAAACAATGTGAAATAACAGGCAGGTTCCATGTCAACCAAACGATAGATGAAGTATTGCAATTAATATGTAAAACAATTGATGCCACGTATAAAGCAGATGGAAAAAGGGTCATTATCCACGCAGAGAACGGCTGTCATCATTAAAGACTAGAAATTATTATTTCCCGGAAGTTTAAAAATACCTGACAGGTTTGGCAACAAGCCTGAACGGGATTCCTGTAGCTATAAAGAAAAAGCCCCCCGTGCGAGCGCCAACCTGCACATGGGGGCCATGTTTAATGTTCCTAAAAACGATCAAATGTATGGATTTTTACCGGTTCTCTAAACACACAATCCTTGTCATTATGAGAGGGTCAGTTATTGGGTTTGCCTTCCTGTTATTTTCACTGCAAATGGCATTTTCACGCAGTGCGGAAGGTCAGACTGTATTAGACAAAAAGGTCAGTTTGCAGCTAAGGAACGAATCGCTCGAAACTGCGCTGAAATTACTGGGCGAGCGGGCCGATGTGGCTTTTATCTACAGCACACATGCCTCCCTGTCTCAGCCTGTGAACTTAAAGGTTACAGACCAGAAGCTGAGCGACCTGCTCAACCAGTTATTACTGCCGGCCAGGCTGAACTGGGAACTGGTAGGCCGGAGTGTAGTGATCCGCAGTGCGGCAGCTCCAGCTCCTGTTGCTGCTGTAAAACGCATAGACCTTGAGATCACGGGTTTCGTGAAAGATGGTTTAGGCAATGCGCTGCCAGGTGTTACGATACGCGTAAAAGCAAAATCCGGCGGTACCATCACGGACGAAAAAGGGGTATACAAGATCAATGCAGATCCCAAAGACTCCCTGGAGTTCAGCTACATCGGTTTCAAAATACAAACCATAGCCGTGCGCAACAGGGATGAGATCAATGTAGTGATGGAAGCGCTGGAAGGTGGTTTGAATGAAGTAGTGGTGATCGGTTTCGGGCAACAGAAAAAGATCAGTCTTGTTGGCGCACAATCTTCCGTAAAACCCTCGGAGCTGCAGATCCCGGCTTCTAACTTAAGTACTGTGCTGGGTGGCCGCCTCTCCGGTGTTATTTCCGTACAGCGTAATGGTGAGATCGGCGCCGGCGCCGATGTATGGATCAGGGGTGTATCTACTTTCGATAATGCACTGAGTAAACCATTGATCCTTGTAGATGGGGTGCCTCGTGATATGGGCAGCCTGGACCCTGAAGACATTGCCAGTTTTACTGTGCTGAAAGATGCATCTGCTACTGCAGTGTATGGTGTGCGTGGTGCAAACGGTGTAATACTGATCACCACCAAAACCGGTAAGATCGGAAAACCAGTGGTACGTTTAAGGTACAATGAAGGGATCACACAGCTCACCAAGATCCCTGACTTTGCAGACGGCGTTACCTATATGAAAGCTTCCAACGAAGCGCTGACCACAAGAGGCGGTGCTCCTATGTATTCGGATGAAATGATAGAAATGACGCGTAACCAAACGGACCCTGAATTATATCCTGATGTGAACTGGTTTAAAGAACTGTTCGATAAATATGGCCGTAGCCGCCGCGTGAACCTCAATATCAATGGCGGTGCGGAAAAAGCCAGCTACTATGTAGGCGCCGGTTATTTTGATGAAGTGGGTATGTACAAAAAAGATGCACTCAATAGCTATAATAGTGAAATCGCTATGAAGCGATACAACGTTACCACTAACATCACTTTACAACCTACACGCACTACGAATGTTAAGTTAGGTTTACAGGGTTGGCTCGCGAATGTGAATTACCCCGGCTCCAATGCTGCGGACATTTTTGCGAAAGCCTACTTTGTAACGCCCATCATGTATCCTACCATGTACAAAGATGGAAAGATACCTGATATCCCTGCAGGTGCCGCCGTACAGAACCCCTGGGCATTGCTGGCACACTCCGGTTATGCGAATCAGTGGCGCAATCAGTTATATTCAAACTTACAGGTAAGGCAGGACCTGGATTTTCTTGTGAAAGGCCTTTCCATTAATGCCATGTTTGCTTTTGATGCTTACAATTACACCAGCCAGCGCCGTACAAAAAAACCAAGCACCTACCGCGCTACCGGAAGAGATGCTGATGGCAAGCTGATCTACCAGGAAGTATTGCGCGGAGATGATTTCCTCGGTTATTCCAATGCAAGGCAAGGTAACCGTTCTCTGTATAATGAAGCGTCACTGAACTATGTGAATGAATTTGGTAAACACAGCATAGGTGCTATGCTGATCTATAACCAAAGCGATAAGATAGACACGCAGACAGAAGACCTCATCCTCTCCCTGCCTACCCGTTTCAGAGGAGTATCCGGCCGTGCTACCTATGGCTATAACTCCAAATACTTCCTGGAGTTGAACTTTGGTTATAATGGTTCTGAAAACTTTACACCGAAGAACCGTTATGGATTTTTCCCTTCAGGTGGTGTAGGATGGCTGTTATCTGAAGAGAAATTCTTTGAACCGCTGAAACAGGTTGTACAGGTGGCCAAAATACGTTTCTCACATGGTATTGTGGGCAGCAGCAACATCACCGGCAGAAGGTTTGCGTACATCGCTACAGTAGAAACTATTCCTGCCAGTGGCAATGCCTATACCTTCGGTAAGAACATGAACAATAACTATATAGGAAGGGAACTGGGAGAATATGCGTCAGATGTAACCTGGGAAACATCAGAGAAATCCAACCTGGGTTTTGACCTGCAGATCCTGCAAGGTATTAATGTACAGGTGGACCTGTTTAAAGAAAGAAGAGAAGGCATCTTCCTGCGTAAAGAATCTGTGCCTGCTTATGCCGGTTTGCGGAGAGTACCTTTCGGCAACGTAGGGATCATTGAGAACAAAGGTGTGGATGGTTCCGTTACCTGGTCCGGCAAAATAGGCAAGGATATTAAGTTCCAGCTATTGGGCAACTTCACTTTCACCCGCAACAAGGTGATTGAAAATGATGAACCAGCACGCCGTTATCCATGGCTGGAAGAGCGTGGTTTGAAAGTGCAGCAGAAGTTTGGATACATTGCTTTGGGGATCTTTGAAAGTGATCATGAAGTAGCCAACAGCCCAAGGCAAACAGGTGATACCCGCAGAGGTGATATTAAATACAAGGATCTGAATGCTGATGGTGTGATCGATGCAAATGATAAAACAGCGATCGGTTACGGTCCTATTCCGGAGATTGTATATGGCGTAGGGTTAACGCTCTCTTATAAAAACTTCACCCTCTCTGGTTTGTTCCAGGGTATTGGGAATGTAGATATCTATCTCACCGGTCAGGGTATGATCCCCTTCCAGCAAGGTATGGCCAATGGCAACCTCTTCAGTAATATCGGGGACCGGTGGACGGAAGAGAACCCAAATCCCAAAGCATTCTATCCGCGCTTAGCGCCCGGTACCGTAAATGATAACTATGCAGAAAGTACCTGGTGGTTACAGAATGGCCGCTACATCCGTTTAAGGAATGCACAGCTGGCTTACAGTATGCCCAAAGCTTTCCTCAACAGGGCAAAGGTGAAGAGTGCGTCTGTATTCGTAGAGGGTGTGAACATCCTTACGTTCTCTCCATTCAAACTATGGGATGTTGAACTGGGTAATGGCAGTGGTGCTGCCTTCCCGCTGATCAAAACATTTAGCGCCGGTATTGACTTTACTTTCTAAAATCACAAACTCATGTACAGATCAGGAATCGCTCTTTTTCTGCTGACGATATTTTCCTTAACTGCCTGCCAGAAGAATTTCCTGGACCAGGTGCCGGATGACCGTATTACCATAGACCAGGTGTTTAACCGCAGAGACCTCTCTGAACAATACCTGGCCAATATTTACAACACTGCTATCAGGGACCATGCAGGCGTTACCGCAGGTATTCCCTGGATTGGTTGCTCTGATGAAGGAGATGTGTCCTACGACCGTGTTGATTACTATTCTTTCAAGATCAATATCGGTAACTGGAATGCATTGTCCAATTACTACAACTTCTGGCAGGGATACTACCAGGGTATCCGTTCTGCTACTTACTTTATATCCCGCATAGGTAAGAATGAGCAATTGCTCCTTGAACCGAACGGTGCAGAACTGATCAAACAATATACAGGAGAAGCCAGGTTCCTCAGGGCTTACTGTTACTTCCTGATCATGGAGCAATATGGTCCTGCAGTATTGGTAGGGGATGATGCTATTCCTGTTGACTTACCGATCAGTGATCCGCGGCTCAATCTGCCGCGCAGTTCTTTTGATGAATGTGTGAATTATGTAGTGGAAGAACTGGATAAAGCAGCTACGGAATTACCGCTGCATTTCACTGTACAAAGTGAAATGGATTATGGCCGTGCTACCAAAGCAGCCTGCATGGCTGTGAAGGCACGCCTGCTGCTGTATGCGGCGAGTCCTTTATTCAACGGGAATAAAGACTATGCAAATTTTAAGAACACAGATGGTAAACAACTGATCAACCAAACAGAAGATATCACCAAATGGCGCAGGGCAGCAGATGCCTCCAAGGCAATCATAGATGAAGGGCTTTTCTCTTTGTATAAAAAGAGCGATCCCATCATTTCCCTGCGTGATCTTTTCTTAGATACCTGGAACAGCGAATGGATCTTTGCACGTGCAAAAAGTTCCATCTCTGCCTGGGAGCGTACCGCTACACCGAGAGGTATTGCTGCAGGATATTCTGCAACAGGCCCTACACAAAAACAGGTAGATGCCTATGAAATGGAAAATGGTATGCGGCCCATTACCGGCTATAATGCAGATGGTTCTCCTGTCATCAATACAGCTTCCGGTTATAAGGAAACAGGCATGTCTACCGCAGCAACCAAATACACGACTGTTGGTACCTACAATATGTATGTGGGAAGAGAGCCCCGCTTTTATGTAGCCGTATCTTATCCGGGCAGCTACTGGATCAATCCTTCAGAAGGGAATAAAGTGATCCAGACCTGGTTCTCCGGAGAATCAGGTAAGAAAGGCTCCTGGGACCATTCCCGCACTGGTTACCTGAACCGTAAAAATGTATCGCCTTTAACCAATCCACGTCTCAGTAAATACCAGGACCGGGCCTATCTCATGTTCCGTTTCGGAGAAGTGCTGCTGAATTATGTAGAAGCATTGAATGAAGCAGAACCCGGGCATAGCGATATCCTCTTGTACCTGAACATGATCCGGGACAGGGCAGGTGTGCCGCAATACGGCCAGGGCGCCAATCCTTTGCCTGTGCCCAATGGACAGGTAGCAATGAGAGAAGCCATCCGTCATGAACGGCAGGTAGAACTGGCATTTGAATACCTCCGGTATTTTGATACCCGCCGCTGGAAGATCGCAGAACAAACAGAAGGTGGTGCATTTTATGGTATGAACGTAGATGCAGATCCACCGGCATTCTATCGCAGGTCGGTATTTGAAACAAGAGTGTTCAGGAAGAACTATTATCTCTTCCCGGTACCGCAATCTGAAATAGACATTGACAAGAACATTGTGCAGAACCCGGGATGGTAATTGATCACGTTTAACATTATTCGATATGAAGTATTTACTCAGTATACTATCAATTATTCTCATTTCCGCCTGTAAGTACGATAAGGATATCCCTCATCCGGAATTGTATGAAAAGGTATATATGCCACAGGCCGTGAACCTGCCTTCCATCGTGAACCTGGTGATGGCAGATACACCACAGACCATCATCTTCGGCGCTGCCTTTGGCGGGCCGCGTAATAACAGCAATAACCTGGAAGTAAAGTTCAAGGTAGATGCATCGCTTGTAGCAGCTTACAATCAATTGAACGGCACTGCCTACGAAGTGATGCCGGCCGGCAGTTATGAACTGTTGCAAACCAGCGGTATCATTGCCAAAGGGCAGCAAAGTACTGCACCGCTGAAGTTGCAGATTAAAACAGCGGGTGTACTGGAATCACTGAAGAAATATCTTTTACCGGTTACGATAGAGCAGGTAACAGGAAATCTACCGGTGAATGAGAACCTGCGCACCGCCTACTTTTTAGTGGAAGCACAAAGAGACGGCCTGAACCTGAAAGTGATCTCTTATGGTAAGAAGTCAACCGTATTTGATGTGAATGCGGTGGCAGATGTTTTACGTCCATTAGGTGGAGATCTGATCGTGATCAGGGAGATAGACAAGAATACTAAACGCAGCGGTTACGTAGATATGCCTGCGGAGATCGCGAAGAAGCTGGGTATGTTCAGCTACTTTGCCAAAGCTATTAATCATGATGGCGGAGAATATGGTACCGCCGTGTTATCCAAATTCCCGATCACAGACAGTGCGGCATTTATACTGCCCACACCTTCCGGCGAACCCGGTCCGCTGGCTGTGATCAAAGTGAAAGTAAAAGAAGGGCAGATCCTCACATTTGCCGGTACACATTTCAATGCGAACGTTACTTTAAGAGCTGGCCAGCCGGCTAAGTTACTGGAGTTCTTACAGCCTTATGACGGGCCGGTTATTGTTGGCGGTAACTTCAATGATCAATTGGCAGGAGATACCTACCTGGCCTTAAAAACACGCTTTACGCTGATCTGTACAGAAGGTTGCGCTTTCAACTACCCGGCTACCAACCCTGCCAGTAACACAGACTATATTATCTATTCACCTGCTAACCGTTTCAGGGTAGTAGAGAATAGAGTAGGAACTGTTTCCACCAGTGATCACCTTCCTGTAATTTCTCAAATGCAGGTTTATTATTAGTAGTATGATAAGATTGATTTTATTGTCCTTTCTGGCGCTCTCCTGTGGTAAAAGTAATGGCGGTACCAATCCTCCGGTACCGGTGGATACTTCCGTAAAGGTGCGTGTTAAAGTGCTGAGTTATAATATCCGCAGGGGTATTCCCATGACCGGCACTGCGATAGATTTGCAGGGAACCGCAGATGTGATCAAATCTATTCAGCCGGACCTGGTAGCCCTTTCTGAAGTGGACCGCTATACAAAACGCAGTGGTGCTACAGTAGATCAGGCAAAAGAATTGGGCAGGTTAACCGGTATGTATCATTACTTCACCAAAGCCATGGCATATGATGGTGGTGAGTATGGAGATGCCGTGCTTTCCCGTTTCCCTATCCTGGATTCCCTGCGGCTGGAATTACCGATCGCGCTGGCAGGTTCTGAACCAAGGTCTGTGGCTATGATCACCGTAGAAGCAGAAGGTATGAAGTTCAACTTCGCTGCTACGCACCTGGATCACCTGGGAGCAGAAGATAACCGCATTCTCCAGGCAAACAGGTTGGTGAAGGATCTCACGCAAACTCCTTTGATCCTGGCAGGTGACCTGAATGCTTTGCCAACGAGCCAGACGATTGGCATCTTAAAACAGCAGTTCACCATGGGATGTTTGAATTGTGCTTATACTTTTCCTTCGGATAAGCCGGACAGAACGATCGATTATATTATGTATAAACCCGGAAATCATTTCAGGGTGATCAGTTATGGCCCGGTCACCGGAAAGCTGGCCTCAGACCATTTACCGCTGGTGGCTATTTTGCAGATGACTAAAAAATAATAAAGAACCATGTGTATGCAGGCCCCAAAGTGATCCGTCACTTTGGGGTTTTTGCTTTTAGTATGTTAACATTCAAGTAACATGTAACGCTTACATTTATCCACGTTAATTTCAATTGTTCCGCAATGCCTGAAATCCCAGCTAAAGTGCTTTTTGACGAGTTGTTTGTCACAAACCGGGACAAGATCTACCGCTTTGCGTTCAAGCTAACCAATGATGCCGCAAGAGCAGAAGAAGTTACGCAGCAATGCTTTATCAGGTTATGGGAGAATATTGATAAAGTGCAGCCAGGGCAGGATATTTTCCCTTTATTGTTTGTGTACGTAAAGAATATCATCATTGATGAAACCCGCAGGTTATACCGGGAAAAGAAAAACCTTGGTGAGTTAACCCTTCATAAAAAGGAGGTCCGCGAAGAGGGATCTGCTGAGAATACCTTATTGTACAAAGAGTTGCGTAAAGAAATGCAGCAACTCATAGCCCGGTTGCCGGAACAGCGAAGGAATATTTACCTGTTGAGCCGGGATCAGGGGCATACCCACAAAGAAATTGCTGCCCAATTGTCCCTATCACCTATGACCGTCAGGAATCATCTGCAACTGGCGGCACAATTCATTCGAAGAGAGCTGATGGCTCGTTATGATATGGAAAAGATCACGCTGTAAAAACAGCGTGATCTGCTATCTGATAAATGAACTTGTGGAGAATGCATTTCTGAATGCACGAAAAATTTGAACACTGTTTTCAAAGCCGGGTTTCCGGTAAATCACTTTAGAGCTCAATTGGCTGCACACTATAGAAATACATAACTGTTCCGCCTCCCAGATCTAATTCATCTGCTGTGGTGCTGATAATATGTTCTTTTCCGGCAGTAAAGCCCAGTACAGCCAGATCATTGCCACTGGTATCTAATATAAATTCACCTGTATCCGCATTTTTATACCGTATAAAATAGGTAATATCCATTTGGTCACTGTCTTTCATGGGCACTATAACCACTTTTGGGTGCAGTTTCAGGCGTTGATAATTTTCAAATACGGTTAATTCGTCAAATTCACCGGTTGTATTATTGAGTTTATATAACACAACATCTACCTTTAACGTATTACTCTGTATGGCTGTGGGCAGTTTATTGAATAACTGAAAGGATGCAGAATCGTTACCAAAGCCTGATTTACCTTTCAGGAAACTTTTAATGCCAAGATCTTCACTGAAGGCCAGGCGTAAATTCATTTTTTCTCCACTCTTTACCAGTACGTTCGTGTCCAGCAATACTTCATTTGACCCCTTCTTGCGGAAAGTGACCTTTGTTTTTTTGTCAGCTGCCAGGATCTGTGCTTTGTAACTCCCGGCAGGACCTGCAACCAGCGAATCTTTCAGCATGCTGCTTTCCATATATACCTGCAATGCTGGTGTGCCTGGTAGTTGTATCAACTCCAGTTCCAATAACCCAAAGGATTGTTCTTCCACTGGATTACCTTTTTTACAGGCCATTGTTAATAAGAGGAATGCAGCGCTCAAAAATGTAAATGTTCTTAGCATACTTTTCGTTGATTTATATATTTTAATGTAAGTGAGAATGACCATTAGTTCCGGTAACGCCTTCTACTGTTGTGTGGTTGGCTTATCAGGAGGTAAATACGATCGGGCAACTGGCAATGCCTTGTGCATCTGTTACACCCTCTGGTGTACCTGGGTTACCGCCCGAAGGAAGTATGCCAGGTATGCCACGAATAAGGGTTCCGGATTCGATGGTAAGGGTTGTTGTGCCTGAAGTATTTTCTACGGATAGCACTGCAGCAATGATGTAATAGAAAAGCCGTGACATATTTTCTGATTTGAAAGTAAGTGTGGAAAGCTTTCCTTTCCACACTTACAAAAATTAGAAATTGAAGAATACCGATTATTGGAATCTAACCCATGATCCGGTCCAGTCTGTACCACCGAAAACAAATGCACCAGCATCAACCGGAGAATTTGCAGGGCTGCTGGCTTGTGGGAAGTAGTTAGCTGCGCCACCGAATTCAGAAGGGCGAACAAAAGGATTCACCAGTCTTACATTCAGTGATTGTGCAGCAGTGTAGCCCAGGTTACCTGAAGGCGTAGTCAGGGGAGTGAACACACCACTTACCTCTTGCGCGTACGGACGAACAAATGCATTAGACAATACGCTGGTCAGAACAGTTTGACCATTATTGTATGCATTGTAGCTATTGCTGATGATCGGGGTCTGATCAAAAACAATACCGTTGTTGAAACCGATAAAGATGCTTTTAGAAAGCGTAGTTTGAGAAGATCTGCGGATGTGTGCAGAACGGCCATATCTACCTGTTCCTGAAGGAGCGCCATTAGTAATGGAAGCTGCTGCAGCGGAAGAAACACCTACCAGGGTAATGTGGCTGAGTACAGGTTTAGTGATAGGAGTTGCAGTAGAATCTCCTGCAGCGTTGTTATCACTTTCGATACCGTTAGATTGGCTCTTATCTGCACGGGCAGGGTCAACAACAACCAAAGCAGTATCAATTGTACCTACATAACCATTGTCAAAATCCAGTGCATCATCCAGTGCATCGATAGATACAAGGTGAGAAGCATTTACAGTACCACCAAAGAATTCGAAGCCATCATCATTTGATTTGAATACTTCTACATTCCTGATCACAGTACCGTTACCAACGCCACCCAGGGTTAAACCATTGAGCTCATTGTCAACAGCCAGTTCCCAACCAGCATATTCAATACGAACGTGCGTGAGGATACCGGAATTATCACCTGTTGAGCTACCACCATAGGTGTTATCATAAGTAACACCGCCAGCGAGGTTATTGGGAATGCCTTCAACAACAGAAGAAGTTGATCTGTTGGTAGGCGCTTCACCCAGGATCACAATGCCACCCCAATCTCCGGGAGCAGGAATTCCTGACCTTTCTCTGTAAGAAGTGAATACGATAGGGCATGATGCAGTTCCCTGAGCATCAATAAAACCTGTTTTGGTGATCACGAGAACACCACCTGGAGTACCAGGATTACCACCTGATGCAGGAGTACCAGCTAAACCGCGGATGATAGTACCAGGCTGAATAGTGAGTGTAGCACCTTCAACAGCTACCACACCATCCAGATAATAAAGGGTGTTGCTGTTTAAAGTAGTGTTGGTAGAGATCTTACCACTTAAAATTACAGGGCCTAATGTATCAGTGCACGGAGACAATGGCGTGGGGCCGGCATTCAGAGCACGGAAATCACCTTGTTGTTGTACTTTGTTTTCCTTCTTACATGCAGTTCCGAGTACCATCAGACCGGCTGCAACTGTGAGAATTAGGGTTGTCGTTTTCATAAAATTTTGATTTCTGATTTAAGTTAACAATGAGTGCCTGATCAGGGCTATACATAGTACGTACATATGTGCATGTTAAAAACTATAAGAAAGGGTGGCGCTGTATGTGCGGCCTGGTCTTGCTTCATAATCAATCTGGTCTTTTCCTTTCTGATAGAGTAAGTCTTTTATGGAAGGGTCCTTTCTTCCATTTGTGATTTCCCCGTCTGCATAAAAGTTCCGGTATACAATGTTGTAGCTGTCTAACAGGTTAGCAATGGCTAGTCTCACCTCCGCTTTTTGTTTCAGGAAACGGAAAGCAACCTGTCCATCCAGGGCCTGTATTGGCCTTTCAAATAGCGACTCCCTGTAGAATTCAGAGGGGCGGAACATCCTGTTAGTAACATAATTGTATACAAGGCTGAGAGAGAACGGTTTGGTATCATAATAAATACCTGCGTTCACCATATAGTTGCTGGCTCCTGTTTGTGGGCGTTTTTCTGTTCTGCCAACAGAATCTATGATGATCAGTTTGCTGGTAGCCGGATCTGTGAAAGTCTTGGAGTATCCTTGTTTCACTTTTGCATCCAGGGCCGTAAAGTTGCCATATAAAGTGACGTTCTTCAACACCGGTACTTTTGTGAAAGCCAACGTTTTCCGCATTTCTATTTCCAATCCAAGGTTAGTGGCGCTGGCGTTATTGGCTAGTTTGTAACTCCTGTTATCTCCTTCTTTATATATTTCCATTGGGTGTTTAAACTCTTTGTGGAAGAGAGAGAGCGAAAGTATCTCTCCGGGGCCTGGATAGTATTCGTATCTGAAATCGAGGTGCCTTACCAGTGTAGATCTTACAAGTGCGCTATGGTATTGGCCTCCCAGTTCAAAATCATACTCACTGAAATAGGATAATTCACGCAGATCGGGACGGATGATACTATTGGCATAGGCCAGGCGGAGGTTCATTTTTGAAGTGAGGCTATAGGTAAGATTAGCAGAAGGGAAGAGGCGCCAGTTTGGGTCTCTGTCTTTTACTGCGTCACTATAGGTGCTGTCCAGTAATGCGTTTACATTGTTCATGTTATAATACTCAGCTCTCAGACCCCATACGAGGCGTAATTTCTCACCAAATTTATTGTCGAACATACCATATACGGCGTGCAGGTTTGCGGTTTTATCAAAGTCATCTGCGAACTGGCTTACTACTATCTGTCCTCCTCTTTCCGGTATAAATGTTTTTGAAATGGGTGGAAAATCCTGGGTGTTGTACTGTTGTGATCCGGTATTCAGTACATAGAACAAACGATCTTTCGACCATCCGCCGTAGCCGGTTTTAAATGTATGGTCCCAATTGAACAGTTTAAACGGTATGGAGGCAGAAACATCCCATGTATAGTTCTTTTCGAAAGCACGGCTCCATAAACGCAGCGCCCCGGCATTGATCCCATTGCTAAATGGGTTGGAGATGTTCATATCATTTGTTGCCAGGTAGTCGCTTTCAATAATGTCAGCCTTAAACTGATGATTGTCTGGCTTATTACGGTCCAGGTTAATATAAGCACCCAGCCATTTAAGTTTAACACCTTTGTTACCCAGTGCGTATTCTCCTTTCAGCTGGTGCTGAGTGAGCGCTGTTTGCGTGGTAAGGTCGTAATAACCTAACAGCGTTGCAGAAGGATTTGCGTGTGCACCTTTACCAAATACAAGTTGCTGGTCGTACATACGCAGGTACATAGCCTGGTAAGAAAGCCGTAGCTTTTCATTACGGTAACCGATACCGAACATTCCTCCCAGGTTGGTGGTGAAACCATATCTTTTACCATTAAAGCTAACCTGCTCGCCTTCGGAACTGCCTTCAAATCCATCACGGCTCATGCGGATATCCTGGGTAGCGAAGGTATTCCTGTAGCTCAGTGCCAGTATCACACCCAGCTGATCTTTTGCAGATAAACGGATAGCGCGGCCTGCAGAGAGCTGATAGTTCTGCGAAGGACTGGCATTCATATCATAGAGGCCCCAGTTGTTGCTGAACATCCGGGGATTTTTGCCACCGGCATTATATGCAGCTATTACATCCTTTGTATTACTCCAATCCAGTTTACCTAAAAGGTTCCGGTGGGGAGCTGCTTGTGCCCGGTATTCACTTCCGTCTAATTCAAGACTGCGAAAGTTCTTATTTGTAGTGTTAGAGTTTACACTACCGCCAACACCGATGTTTAAAAAGTTATTGACTGGAATGTCCAGCGTATTTACTTCTACCAGGCCGCCACCAAATTCTGCATTCCTGTCAGGAGTTAACGTTTTTACTACCGTTACGTTGTCTACAATGTTAGAAGGGATCAGGTCGAAGCTGAAGTTTTTACGGTTCAGTTCTGTGCTGGGCATAACCTGGCCATTCAGTACAGCCTGGTTGTAACGCTCACTTAATCCGCGTACTACCACATATTTATTATCCACAGTGGCCAAACCGCTAACTCTTTTTAATACCTCCCCGATATTTTTATCCGGTGTGCGGCTGATCTGTTCAGCACTTATACCATCTGTAATAGCTGAGTTATTCTTTTGTATAGCGTATAAACCTTCTACGGAAGCACGTTTGTAATTGGCTGTTACAGTTACTCCTTTCAGACGTGACCCCTCGCTTTTTAATACGATATCCAGCGGAACGTTCTCTTTATTTTTTACAGTGATCTCTGTTACTTTGCGTGTTTCGTAGGAGATATAGCTGAAGGTAAGGTTGTATATGCCGGGAGAGAGGTTTAATTCATATGTTCCATCCACATTACTTACAACACCGGGGCCATTCTCGGCTATGATAGTTACACCTGGCAGCGGTTCATTTTTGTTGTCCACTACTTTCCCGCTGATGCGGCCTTTTTCTTCCACAGGTTTTTTTTCCTGACGGCCCTTGCGTAGTGCAATGGCATTGTTTGAAAATTCAATATCCAATGGTGCGTAGATATCCATATAACTCAGAACATCTTCCAGTTTACTGTCTTTAAAGCGAAGGTTGCTTAAAGTACAGGCCTGCAGGTATTCAGGGTCATAGGTAAAAGAGTACTTCGTTTGTTTTTCCAGTGATTTTACCACCTGAACGGCAGTAGCATGTTCCATATTAAGGGATACCTTATCTGCCAGTCCTTTATAAGATTGTGCAAATAAAGAGGACGGGAGGATCACACAAAAGAACATAGTGGTCCCTTTACAAAATCTTTGTGTAGATTTTTGCATACGCGATTGAATTGTTTTTATTGTTAAGAAAGTGGGAAACAGGTTTTATTGCTTGCGCTCATCCCCGGTAATGATAAAATGATTAGTTCCTGATAAGCGATAAGAAAAATTATGAACATACCGTAAAACGTTCAGAATATGTATGGCTCCTTCGTTCCTGTTAAATACTCCGGTTACTTTCCGTTTCCCTAACTGGGCATTGTCGAATATGATGGTGCATCCATAGCGGCTTTGTAATTTGGCAAAAGCATCCTCAAGCGAAGTACCTTCAAAGACCACCTTCCCGTTCTTCCAATCCAGCACTGTTGCTACATTAAATGCTGCAGGTAGTTCCAGTGATTTACCTTTCCTGTACCGTACCATTTGGCCCGGCTCTAACAGGTAGCTTTCGGAGACTGTAGATACAGACACCTTTCCGGCAGTAAGGCTCACCTGTATACTTCCATCTGCCTGATTACCGGTAGCAATATTGAAAGCGGTTCCCAGGGCAGTAGTAACCAGCCCGTCTGTATGTACTTTAAATGCGCGGCGACTGTCCTTCGCCACTTCAAAATAAGCTTCTCCGTTCAGCCACAACTCTCTGCTGGTGTCATTGTACTGCGATGTATAAATAATGGATGAAAATGGTCCCATGAATACTTTAGATCCGTCTGTAAGGGTCAGCAACTGTACATGGTCGCTTTTGTTAACAACGGTATCATTATGAACGGTTGCGGCTCTGCCGGTATCTTTCCTTTCAGACTGCCATAGCCATGTGCCCCCCAGTATCAGCATAGTTACTGTTGCAGCAATACCGTACCAGCGGCTTATTTTTTTTACCGGAACAATTACTTCTTCTTCTGCCGTAGCAGACCATACTTCATGCAGGTAAGCGTCCATTTCCTCCGTTTCCCCTTTTTGCAGATACGCTTCCACGCGCTCCACTTCTTCCGCCGTGCAGTTTCCTTTAAAGTACTTTTCGATCAATTGCTGGTCCATATAAAGAGTACGTTAGCAACTAAGCGATGTACCAACCGGAAAACGGAGTTTACAATTTGGTAATATTGTCGCTGGAACGGTACAGGGTTCTGGCGGGTATAGCCGGATGCGCCAGGCGCAGGTTCACAGGGTTTGAAGGGATTGTGGCTCCATAGATCAGTTCCAGCGCTTTGCGTAACAATACATCCTGTGTAGCCCCCACTTCGCTGAGCGGCAGGGTAGCTGTTTCATCTATCGGGTATTTGGGCAGGATGCCGTTTGCATAGCTTCCTTGCCCCAGTTTATTTTGCAGCTTATATATAATAGGTGTAAGTACCCAGTTCACCTGCCTGGGGCTCCGGAGATCCCTTAGAGAAAAGGAGGCTTCGTCCTTTCCATGGGTATTACTGCCTATCTGAACCACTTCCAGGAAGGGAGGAAGGTTGTTCACCAATAATTCTGATGCGGACCCGGTACCCCCTGTGGTAAGAATGTATACTTTATTTATATGTATACCGGCGCTGGCCAGTTCTGTATATTGTTTTCCGGCATTGGAAGCGGATGTTTGCAATGCTGCCTGCAGGGTTTGTGTTTTTCTTCCTTCATATTTATTACCCTGATAAATAACATATACTTCCTGCTGGGTTAATTTATCAGCTATCAGCGTACCTAATTTTGCACTGCTGGCTACACTGCCGCCCGCATTATACCGCAGGTCCAGGATCAGCTCTGTAATACCGGCCTGCTTGAATTTATTAAAAGCGGTCAGGAGGGCGGCATCATAATTTTCATCGAAAGATGAATAATAGAGATAACCTGTTTTTTTCCCGTCCTGCTGAAATACACGGGTATAGTGAACAGCATTCTCATTGGCATAACCGGGGGAGAGCTGGATGTTGCCCCCTTCCTGCATAAACACCTCATTCTTATATACAGCAGCTGCGATGGTGAGTGACCCTGCTTTATTCAATACTTTATTAATGGTGTTCATATTTTCCGCAGTAATGGTTTGCCCGTTCACTGCCATGAAGTAACTGCCTCTTCTCAATCCTGCATTGTAGGCGGCGCCGTTTGTATTCACAAAAGTAACCACACCAATAACCTGGCTACGTACCTGGGTGATAATGTAGTGAAAACCAAATATGAAATAGCTGTTGGAAGATGGAGCGATACCATTTCCGCTGAGGTAGGAAAAACGGTCTTTTTTGGATAACAGGCTGGTAAAGAACTGGTCAGAAGGAAGTGAAAAATCCGGTTGGGCCGGTATCTCATCCTGCCAGTAATAGAACCGCCGCATACTATCCAGTATCCATTGATTAACGCGGCCCAGACTGTCTCTTCGTTCAGGCGGCGGGGTTGTGTCATTTTTGCGGCAAGCGGTTAACAGCAAAAGGCAAAGGATATAACAAAAAAATGGTTTCACGGGGATTGATTGTAGAATAAATCTACCGCGCTAATTCAGCGCTACCAAGTAATCCGGGTAAAATTAATATTAAGTTTCAGCCTTGTGCTGATCACTAACATCGCAGTTTTCAATGCGTTGCGAAGTCCTTTTTTTCATTCGTTAAAAAATTAACCACTGCAATATTATCACAGCGGGGCGTTGTAATTTAGTAGTGCACTCAAGCAAAAGACTTAAGACAGATTTACCAGTTTAGCCTGACAAATAAGTGAACAGTCAACTTGATAACCCAACAATACCTGAATTAGAAATATAACCAGATAAAGACACGGACGATCTCCCCAAAAGGTCCTCCTCACAGATAAGATATTTACCATGCTGTTATTAGCATTGTTGCTGTCGTCACCAACTTGCTAATAAACAGCATGTGTATTCAACTGATTGCAATGGCGCGAGCTTTTTGAAAAGCCCTCTTTAGAGAACCATTAAGAGCCTACACAATTGCATTCTCGAACATTCACATGATTTATGCCCGGCACATTGTATCTACAGTGTGCTTTTTTTTGTGGGTAACGTGTAGGGTTCTGCGTTAGCCCCTGCCTGGCCCGGGGGATGCCGGGTATGGGATTTTCAAAATTCCAGACTACATTTGCTGCATGTTTACTGAACTTTGTATTGGCATTTTTGACCAGAGTATCCGGGATTACCATGTTCACAATGATATTTACCGGAAAGTGGAGAACCCATACGGAAAAACTACCGTGGAACACCTGTTATACGGGAAAAACTGGATAGATACTGTTCAGTGGCACCTGGAAGATGTGGTACGGGACCCGCATATCGATCCGGTAAAAGCCCTGGACCTGAAACGCTGGATCGACCGCTCCAACCAGGAACGGACAGATATGGTGGAATACATAGACAGCTACTTTCTTGATAAATATAAGGACGCGATCCCCCAGCCGAAGGCTACCATTAACACGGAAAGCCCCGCCTGGGCAATAGACCGCCTCTCCATCCTGGGGCTCAAGATCTACCACATGCAGGAGGAAGCTACCCGCCCGGATGCCAGTGAAGAGCATCGCAAAACCTGCCAGCGGAAGCTGGACATCCTGCTGGAACAGCAAAAAGACCTTTCTACCGCCATCGAGGAGTTGCTGGAAGATATCAGCAAGGGCCGCAAATACATGAAAGTGTACAAACAGATGAAGATGTACAACGATCCTTCCCTCAATCCTGTATTATATGGCCAAAAGCCGTAGTATCCTGGCTATACGGTTTTCTGCCATGGGAGACGTGGCTATGACCATTCCCGTGATGAAAGAGGTGCTGGATGCGCATCCGGAACTTACCATCATTTTCGTGACCAATAAGAACTGGGGGCCACTTTGCGAGGGGATTCCCCGGCTGGTATTTGTGCCGGCTGATCTGAAAGGGGTGCATAAAGGGATTCCGGGCCTGTACCGGCTCTTTTCTTCCCTGCGTAAAGCCTTTCCGGAGATCAGTGCGGTAGCAGACCTGCACCAGGTACTGCGTTCCCGTATTGTGAGAACCTTTTTCCGGCTCGGGGGAATTCCGGTGGCGGTGATCGATAAAGGGCGGGAAGGGAAAAAACGGCTGACCAGGAAGGAAGGGAAGGTGCTGCAGCCACTGACCACTACCATTGAACGATACCGGCAGGTTTTCAGGGAGCTGGGGCTGGAACCAGGAATACCGGGTTCAGGAACATTACCCCGGCAGGCCAATGATAAACTCCAGATCGGTATTGCCCCCTTTGCCACATATAAGGAAAAGACCTATCCCGTTGAAAAAATGGAAGAGGTGATCCGGCAGCTCACTGCAAGAGAAGAGGTGGAAGTGTTGTTGTTTGGCGGCGGAGCACAGGAAGTGGCACAATTAAATGCACTGGCTGCCAGGTTTAGCCGTGTGCAGGTAATGGCAGGGAATTTCAGCCTGAAAGAAGAATTATCCATTATCAGCAGGTTAAAACTGATGGTAAGTATGGATTCCGCTAATATGCACCTGGCCTCCCTGTTTGGCGTACCCGTAGTATCTGTCTGGGGGGCTACGCATCCTTATGCAGGGTTTATGGGGTATGGCCAAAAAGAGGAGTTTGCGGCACAGATCGACCTGTATTGCAGACCATGTTCTGTTTTCGGAAATAAGCCCTGTTTCAGAGGAGATCATGCTTGTATGGAACAATTATCCCCGGAACGGATTGTTGAAAAAATATGGATGTTGATTTGATGAAATGCTTGTGGGGACAAGGATTCCAAGGTTTTTTTCAAAAAAAGCGGAAGTTTTTTTTGCAGAAATAAAAAAAAGTATACTTTTGCAATCCCAATCAACGATGTCCCATAGTATAATGGTAGTACGACAGATTTTGGTTCTGTTTGTCTTGGTTCGAATCCAGGTGGGACAACAAAGGGTTAGAGAAGATCTTCACAGGTCTTCTCTTTTTTTATTACCTCTCCCCGGGCCTCATTTACTTTATAACAATTATTTCATACCTGTTTTGTTGTTTGGCCCATGCAACCAGACTAATTTCCCTGCCTAAACTATTCATTTTATGAAACATGTTTTATTGGCCACAGCGCTTTTTATGACGCTTGCGGTGCATGCACAGAAAAGTTCATTAACGGAATATCCGGGTACTTACAAATTGGGTACAGGTGAAGCCGCACAAGATACGAAGGTGGAGTTGAGAGAAGACAAATTGACTATCAGCGGTAGCAGGGGGAGTGCTAATCTCAGCATGCTGAAATCTGATACCTTCTCTGTTGATGAATATGGTGGCGAAGTCATCTTCCTTCGTAACCCCGCCAAACAGATCTCCGGTATCAAAGTAAACATTCCTGCAGCCAATATAGATGTGGAAGGTATTCGTGTAGACGATATGATGGAATATGTAGGTACCTATAAAGTGGGCACTGGCTATGATGAGGATGAAGTGAAAGTAATTTTGAAAGATGGTATCCTTACTGCCAGCAGTCATGCTGGTACTGCAGACCTGAGCCGTCAGGTAGCAGATACTTTTAAGGTAGAGCGATATGGTGGTTACATAATATTCAGGCGTACTGCCAGCAAGATCTCTGGTATCAGGATTGACATTCCTTCTGCTAACATCAACGTAGAAGGCGTGAGGGTTGGATCCACAATGCCCCCTGCTGCATATAGAGAACCTGCGGAGGATAAAAAAAGCTATATGATGTATGCTATTGTTATAAAATAGAAAATGCACAATTTTTTTATGCCAATGCCCGGTAGTAAGACTGCTGCCGGGCATCCCATATAACACCATCACACAAGACGTTCAGTTTACCCCATTTTCAATCCGGTTCATACCATTTCCCCCATTTATACCCACCATACGGATAAATTTATATCCATATGAAACATGTAGTTTTAGCCATATTGCTGCTGGTATTATACCTGCCCTGCCGGGCACAGTCTATAGACAGTATGATCAATACCTGGAACGCTCATGGCATTTTCAATGGCGGAGTTATCATCGTACAAAAAGGTCATGTTGTTTACCAACGGTCCGCCGGTTATGCCAACTTTGAAACAGGCGCTCGAAATACTGAAACAACTCCTTTCAACCTGGCCTCTGTATCCAAACCATTCACTGCCATTGCGATCCTTCAGCTGGTTCACAAGAACAAGCTGAAGCTGAATGATGCACTCGCACAATATTTACCAGACTTCCCTTATCCTGCTGTTACTATTGAGCAGTTGCTTTCACATACATCAGGTCTTCCGGAAGCAGACCAGTTTGAAAAACCTTATTTCGCTGAAATACTTTCTAACAGGAAGATCTATGCACACCTGGTACAATTGAAACCTCCGCCATTAGCAGCTGCAGGGGAGAAACACTTCTATAACAATCTTAACTTCATCTTATTGGCAGTGCTAGTAGAGAAAATTACAAAGACGCCGTTTGAGGCCTACATGCAACGGAATATTTTCAGGAAAGCAGGTATGAAGGACACTTATGTTCGTGGTACTAATAGCCCCAACACTGCACGTTACTTTCTACCCACTTTTTATGATACCGCATTTCAGCATGTTGATTCGGTAACCAATCGTAAGATTTATACAGACTATCCGCTGGGTGGCACACAGGGAGATAATAATGTGATCACCACCCTGCAGGATATGGTAATGTTCGACAAAGCCCTGAACAATGGAAAACTGCTACCATCTCACCTGGTCAAACTCATGTATCAACCGGTGAAGCTGGCAAACGGGAAGAATTTTTTCATGGGCGGCTCAAAAACATATACGCTGGGCTGGAATGTTAATGAAAAAGATGCTTCAGGTAAGTTCGCTGTCTGGCACGATGGCAGCCTCGTTGGCCTCACCACTATATTTTTCAGGAACCTCACAGACAGCATCACTTATATGATGTATGAAAACCGCAATGTTCCCAACTTTTTCCGCAGGTACCTGGCTATTCAAAATATAATGGATGGCAGGAAACCTGCTCCTGTTTCGCTGCAAAAGTCCCTTGTAAGAGAATATGGAGCCACGCTCGTAAAGTACGGGCCTCATCCTGCCGCATGCAGGTTTAACGAGTTAAAAGCAGATACGGGATGGTATTTTTATGAGCACGAAATGAATGAACTGGGGTATCATCTGCTGTTAAAGTCCGACTTCGAAAACCGGGTGGAATTAGCACTGGAAGTCTTTAAGCTGAACACGCTGCTGTTCCCGGGAAGTACCAATGCATATGATAGCTATGCAGAAGCTTTGATGAATGGTGGGCTGAATGCACAGGCAATAGCCATGTACAAAAAGTCCCTCCAATTAGATCCCAGTAATGCCGGCGCCAGGCGTAACCTGGAGAAACTCATATCATCCAAATCCAAAATATTAAACTAAAACCGCATAAAACGCTGATAATCTATATTTTAGATATCTTCGCAGCAAAATTATGCATAATGAAAAAGATGTTACTCCCGGTAATTACCGCATTGATTGTATTAACCTCCTGCGCTGCTTCTAAAAAACTAACAGCTGAACAGCAGTACATGAATAAGCAATACAAAGAACTAAAGACGGCATTGAATGAAGCAGAAGTAAGTATCCTCAACGACAGTCTGAAAGTGATCTTCCCGGATCATATATTGTTTGCTACCGCATCTGACCAGTTAAAAGATGATATCAAACCCACGTTTGAACGTTTTGCGGGTGTGCTGAATAAGTATGATAAAACAAAGATCATGATCACCGGGCATACAGATAATACCGGTGTTGCGTCTTATAACAGGGACCTGTCTGAAAGACGCGCGGTAAGTGCCAAACAATTACTCAATAATAACAAGGTAGATAATGAACGTATGTTCACCTGGGGCCTTGCAGATCGTGATCCTATCGGGGATAATACCACGGAAGCCGGAAAAGCAAAGAACCGCCGGGTGGAGTTTGTGATCTTGTATAACCTGAAATAACTCTTTAAAAGAAAGATAATGGTCCGCCGGTTATGTGAAAACATGGCCGGCGGACCATTGTCGTTAGGACCAGCATAATCTGTATAATATTTGTTAAATAACATTATCTATTTAAACCCTATTGCCAGCTTTGTAGTCATTGATAACATTAATGGGTATGACAGATGAAAAAGTATAGAAAGGGTATTATTTCAATTATACTGATCCTTGTTGCAGTGGTGGCCATCTGGTATTTCTTTATCAGGAAAAAGGAGGTGCCTGTGAGCTTTGAAACCGCACAGCCGGAATATGGGCACATCGCCACCACGGTCACGGCAACGGGCACACTCAGGCCTGTAGATACAGTGGCAGTAGGTACACAGGTATCCGGTACCATCAAGCACCTTTATGTGGATTATAATACACAGGTAAAGAAGGGGCAACTGTTGGCGGAGCTGGATAAATCTTTGTTCCAGGCACAGGTAGACCAGTTCAGGGCTAACCTGCAGGTAATGAAAAGTAACCTGGAATATCAGCAGAATAATTTTTCAAGACAGGAAATGTTATATAAACAAGGCGTAATTGCCAAAGCAGATTATGATATAGCCTACAATCAGATCAACCAGGCTAAGGCAAATCTGGCAAGTGTAAATGCACAACTGCAAACGGCGTTAAAGAACTTTTCCTTCACTGAAATATATTCCCCGATAGATGGTGTGGTACTCAACAGAAATGTGAGCCTGGGCCAAACAGTAGCCGCCAGTTTTAATACGCCCACCTTGTTTGTGATCGCAAAAGACATTGCACACATGCAGGTGGAAACGAGTGTGGATGAAGCAGACATTGGCAACGTAGCAGATTCACAGCGGGTGACCTTCACAGTAGATGCATACCTCGATGATGTGTTTGATGGAAAGGTGCAGGAGATCAGGTTGTCCCCGTATGTATCATCCAACGTAGTTACCTACAACACTATTATCAATGCCACCAACTCAGCGATGAAGCTGAAACCGGGCATGACTGCCAACGTTACCATCTTCACCGCGGAAAAAGATACTGCCTTACTGTTGCCGGTAAAGGCGCTGAAGTTCCGTCCTGATTCCACAGGTTTGAAAGATTATGTGATCCTGAGTGCAGTACATAAGAATCCAACTAAAGACAAACCAAAGCAACGGGTTGGTTCATCCAATTACGTTTGGGTGATGCGGGGCGATACACTGCAGCAGAAACATATCCGCACCGGTTTAAATGATAACACACATATTGAAGTACTGTCTGGCTTAACACCTCAGGACGTGGTGGTGATGGCCATGAATGGCAGCAGTGGCCCAATAGCGGCAAGTGGCACGGGCAGTCCTTTTTTACCAAGAATGGGAGGGCGCAGACGATGAACAACAAAATACTTGAACTACAGGAGATCCGGCGTGAGTTCGTGATGGGCACTGAAGTAGTGCGCGCGCTCAAGGGTGTTTCCTTTGACGTGCATGCTGGTGAATTCGTTACCATCATGGGGAGCAGCGGCTCCGGCAAAACAACCCTGTTGAATTTGCTGGGCTGCCTGGATAAGCCCACATCCGGCAATTACCTGCTGGATAGTGTGAATATAAAAGACTTGTCGCGTAATGAACTGGCAAGGTTGCGCAATCATAAAATAGGTTTTGTGTTCCAGGCATATAACTTGTTGCCGCGTACCTCTGCATTGGAAAATGTAGAGTTGCCTTTGTTTTATAATCCTTCACTAAGCACGCAGGAAAGAAAAGCAAGAGCAGTGAAAGCATTGCAGTCCGTAAAGTTGGGAGACCGGCTGGATCATATGCCCAATCAACTTTCCGGCGGACAGCAGCAAAGGGTGGCCATTGCGCGTGCATTAGTGAACGAACCAGTGATGATCTTAGCAGATGAAGCAACCGGTAACCTGGATACACGCACATCCTATGAGATCATGCTGCTGATGCAGGAACTGAATCAGCAACAGGGAAAGACCATCGTATTCGTTACGCACGAACCGGATATTGCCGCATTCAGCAGCAGAACGGTGATGTTGCGGGATGGCAAAGTGGTAAAAGACAGTATGAATGAAAACGTACGTTCGGCAAAGGAAGCGCTGGCTGCATTACCTGTAACGGACGACTATTAATCTGAGGGTATGCATGCAATGAACCTCATACGGATCGCATTAAAAGCACTGCAGCGTAATAAGCTGCGGGCATTCCTCACCATGCTGGGTATCATCATTGGGGTGGCCGCCGTGATTGCCATGGTAGCTATTGGTGAGGGTTCCAGGCAAAGTATTCAGTCGCAGTTGAGCAGTATGGGATCCAATATGATCACTATCCTGCCCAGCAGTAATGTAAGCGGTGGTGTAAGGATAGAAGGAACCAGCTTTCAAAGTCTTACTATTGAAGATGTAAAAGCCATACAACGGGATGCGGAATATGTGAGTGAAGTATCGCCGGTATCTTCTACAAGAGGGCAGGCTATTTATGGTGCATTGAACTGGCCTACCAGTCTGCAGGGGGTAGCACCTTCCTATTTTGATATCCGCAAGCTGGTGGTACAGGATGGCGTGAGTTTTACGGATGCTGATGTAGTCAGCTCGGCTAAAGTATGTGTATTGGGGCAAACGGTGATCAGCAATCTGTTCCCCAGTGGTGAAAGCCCTGTAGGCAAGGTGATCCGCCTCAACTCAATTCCCCTGCAGGTAATAGGTACATTGGCACCCAAGGGGCAAAGTTCCTTCGGGCAGGATCAGGATGATATTATTCTCACACCATATACAACCGTACAGAAAAGAATACTCGCCACTACCTACTTTCAGAGTATCTATGCTTCTGCTATCAATGAGAATTCCTCTGTACCGGCTACAAATGAGATCACTGCCATCCTTCGGGAAACACACCGGCTGCGGCCAGCGGATGAAAATAACTTCCAGGTAAGAACAATGGAGGAACTGATCAAAACACTTGGTTCCACCAGTAGTTTGTTAACTGTGCTGCTCACTGCTATTGCAGGGATCTCCCTGGTGATAGGAGGGATCGGTATCATGAATATCATGTATGTTTCTGTAACGGAACGAACGAAGGAAATAGGCTTGCGTATGTCCATCGGGGCAAGGGGAGTAGATATACTACTACAGTTCCTGGTAGAAGCTATCATTATCAGCATCACCGGTGGTATTATTGGGGTATTATTGGGTATCACTGCAGCACAGGTGATCACGCTCACATTAGGATGGCCTACGCTGGTGTCTGAATCCTCCATTGTATTATCCTTTATGGTGTGTGCGCTGACTGGGGTGTTTTTTGGATATTATCCTGCACAGGCCGCTTCCCGGCTGGATCCTATTGAGGCTTTGCGGTATGAATAGTTAAAATCAGCAGGTTCCATAAATCTTTTGTACTTTTCTCGGATGAAACGCATCTTCCCGTTGCTATGTTTTATCCTGCTATGCCACAGCGTGTCTGCTTTTGAGATTCCCTCATGGCTACGCTATCCCGCTATTTCACCAGATGGGAAGACCATTGTTTTTACATACCGGGGAGATCTTTATAAGGTGCCCGCAGCAGGGGGATCTGCTACCCAACTCACTACAGATAAGACTTATGAATTCATGCCGGTGTGGAGCACGGATGGACAGTCTATAGCTTTTGCAAGTGACAGGAACGGTAACTTTGATATATACATTATCCCTACCACAGGAGGAGCACCTAAACGCCTCACCTGGCATTCTGTGGATGAATACCCTTATGATATAAAGAACGGCAAAGTGATCTTCGGTGCAGTAAGGCTCGATGATCCCGATAACCGTCAATTCCCTTCAGATGCTTTGCAGGAACTATATGAAGTGCCGGCAAATGGAGGCCCTGTCACGCAATTACTTACTACACCGGCTGAAGATGCAAAGGTGAGTCCGGCAGGCCGTTATATCATCTACCACGACAGAAAAGGCCGGGAAAACATCTGGCGGAAACACCAGGTATCTTCCATTGCACGGGATATCTGGTTGTACGACAACCAGACAGGCACACATAAAAAGATCACTTCTTTTGAAGGAGAAGATCGAAATCCCGTATGGGCGGGTGAAAAGAATATTTATTATCTGAGTGAGAGAGGAGGCAGCTTTAATGTATTCACTACTGATATGGGAAATAACATACAGCAGGTGACCTTCTTCAAAGAACATCCTGTCCGCTTCCTCAGCATATCGCAGGATGCCACACTTTGTTTTGGTTATGACGGTGATATATATCTGCAGGCTAAGAACAAAAAGCCTGTTAAGGTAGCCATTGATATAGTAGCACCTGCAAAACATACAGATGAAATAAATGTGCCACTCAGGGATATAACAGAACTGGCTATACCTTCCGGTAAAGAACTGGCTTTTACTGCGCGAGGTTATATTTTCACCGGTAGTACATCGGGTAAAACATGGAAGCGTTCTGTTTATGCAGGTAACCAGGTAACAGGCATCAGCTTTTCCCCGGATGGGAAAGATCTGTTGTTTGCCAGTTTTATGGAGGGCAAATGGAGGATCACTTCTTCGTCTGCAGTGATAGCCAGTGAGCATGATTGTTACCAGCCGGTATATTCCCCGGATGGAAAGGAGATTGCTTTTATTGAAGACAGAACAACGCTGAAGATCTACAATATAGCATCGGGGAAATTCCGCACTATCCTTGGCCCTGATCAACTCACCAGCCGGAAGGAACATGATCAGTATTTTGAATGGAGCCCCGACGGCAACTGGCTGCTGGTGAAATTCAATGAACCGGGAGCCGGAAATGATGAAGTAGGTATGATCAGCACATCGGGAAAAGGAAAACTGATCAATCTCACGCAAAGCGGATACAGCGATACGGAACCGCACTGGGCGATGAATGGGAAAATGATCGTTTGGTTCACAGACCGGAATGGTTTACATAGCTATGCAAATAGCAGTACCCGCCAGAATGATGTGTATGCTTTGGAACTACCCGCAAATAAGAAGATAAGGCTAACAAATTATCCATCCCTGCTGGCCGGTGCATTGGTAAGTGGTAACGGGGAAATGCTGTATTACCTGGCTAAACAGGGAAAGAATTATGACCTCTGGTCCTGCAACCTCCGTACAAAAGAAACGAAAATGCTGCTGTCGCTGAATATAGAGGAAACAGTCATGCAATGGGATAAAGAGAAGAAATTGATCTATATGCTGGCAGATGGAAAGATACTAAAAGTAGATCCCCTTGCCGGAAAGAAAGAGGAGATAGTATTCACAGGCACCTTTCCTGTAAATGTAAGAGAAGAAAGAAAAGAGATGTTTGATTACATCTGGAACAAAACTAAAAAGACCTTCTATACTGCCGGCATGCATGGTGTAAATTGGGATGCACTGAAAGTAAGCTATGGAAAATTCCTTCCTTTCATCGATAATAATTATGACATGGCTGAAATGCTCAATGAGTTGTTAGGTGAATTAAATGTAAGCCATACTGGAGCTACCTATCGCCCTGACAGAAAGGACGGGGATATCACAGCTTCTTTGGGCGTATTCTATCAGGGCACAACCATCAAGGAGATCATGAAGGGCGGCCCGCTGGAAGGTTTAGTGAAACCCGGTGAGGTGATAGAAGCAATAGATGGAGAAAAAAACCAACCAGACAAAGACTTTGCAGCCTACCTTAACCGCAAAGCCGGGAAAGAGATCGTACTTACCGTATCAGGGAGGCAGATCAAAGTAAAGCCCATCAATCCGGCAGCAGAATTTGATCTTGTATATGAACGGTGGGTGAAACGTAATGAGGAAGAAGTGAGTAAACTCAGCCATGGCACATTGGGATACGTGCATCTCTATCGTATGAATGATAATGCTTACCGTCAGACCTATGAAGAAGTACTGGGCAAATATCCCGGCAGGAAAGGCATTGTGGTGGATACGCGCTTCAACAGGGGTGGGGACCTGGCATCGGAACTGATCATGTTCCTCGGTGGTAAAAAGGTAAGGGATAACACCACAGACCATTTCCTGGTGAACAGCGAGCCTTCTTTCAGGTGGGCGAAACCTTCCATCGTACTGGCCTGCGAAGCGAATTACAGCGATGGCCAATGTTTTGCACATGATTACCAGGTATTGAAAATGGGCAAACTGGTAGGCATGCCTGTTCCCGGAAGCTGTACCTGGATGACGGGGCAAACGATGATGGACAATACCATGCACTTCAGTGTACCCACTGTAGGAGTAAAAGACCTGCAGGGAAGATATCTTGAAAATGTAAGTACACAACCGGACGTTGAGGTGATGAATGAATTTGATAAAGTGGCCAAAGGAGAGGACCAGCAACTGCAGGCAGCCATCCGGGAACTGATAAAAGATCTGAAGTGACAGGGGAAGAAAACAATAGCGCTTATTGGGAAGGCATCAGGAAAGGAAATAAACAATCCTTTTTTGATCTCTATAACAATACCTATTTCCACCTGGTGCGGTTTGGGTTGAAAGTCACGGCCAATGATGAATTGGTGAAAGATACGGTTACGCAGCTCTTTCTGCAGCTCTGGGAAAAGCGGCACAGGCTAAATGAAGTAACGCAGGTAAGGGCTTACCTGTTCACCTCCCTGCGCAGGATGCTGATAGATCAGCTGGAATACCATGCAAAGATAGACACGGCTATTGAGCGGATGGCTCAGCAGGAGGTAACAACAGAACTGCCCTATGAAGAGATAATTGTACGTGTGCAGCAGGATGAAGAGTTGAAACGCAAACTGTATCATGCCCTGCAGCAGTTAACTCCCCGCCAGAAAGAATTGATCGGGCTGATGTTTTTTGAAGGATATTCTTATCAGCAGATCGCAGAGCATACTTCTCAAAGTGTAAAAACGGTATATAATACCATCTATAATGCCATCCACCTGCTCCGGCAGCTCCTCAAATAAAAAATTTAAATTTTCTTTGGGTAAAACGCACCTTTCTGCCGTCAGTAGTAGAAAGGTGTATGTAGATGGACCAAAATTACCGTAACGCAGAGGATTTCCTCTGTGATGAATCCTTTCAACGTTATTGCCTGGGTACAGACCCATCTGCCACTGCACAGTGGGAGGAATGGATGGAAGCGCATCCGGAAGCCGCTGCGGATATAGCAGAAGCCAAAAAGATCTTTGCTATCCTGAATGCCAACCAGGGAAACCTGCAGGAGCAGGCTGCCCAGCTGCAGGATGGGATGGACCGTTCTATCTTACTGAAAGAAGCATTGGAAGAAACACCTAGACGCAAATTCCGCTACATCTCCATCGCCGCCGCTTTTGTGGTATTACTCAGCCTTCCGCTGATCTGGAAATACACCACTGATAAAGATAAGATGCCCGCACTGGCCGCAACCATCCAGTCCGGCACCGAACCCAGGAAAACACTGGTGCTTTCAGATGGTTCCGTACTGACCATGAGGAACAACAGTACCGTCTCTCTCTCAGAAGGATTTGGAAAAAGCAACCGGATTCTCACCCTTTCCGGTGAAGCCTTTTTTGATGTAAAACCAGATCCTGCACATCCCTTCATCGTACATACAAAAGACGTTAGTATAGAAGTATTAGGCACCGTATTCAACGTGAGCGCCTATCCGGAGAACGTATATACAGAAACAGCCCTTTTCAGGGGAAAGGTATCCGTTACCTCTAAAACAAACCCGGAGCACAAAACCATCCTTACACCAAATCAAAAACTCGTAGTCTATGCCGGTAAGGCAAAAGATACTGCTGCATTAAAAGTACGCTCCCTGGCGGTAGACCCCCAGGACCATAAAGCAAAGGAAATTGCATGGGTAAGAAGCAGGCTGAAGATCCAGGATGAATCATTAGAGCAGATCGCCATCCGTTTGCAGAAATGGTATGGCATACAGATCGTTATCACAGACGAAGCCGTGAAGCAATACAGCTATTCGGGCACTTTTGAAAGTGAAACAGTGATCAAAGCATTGGAAGCACTACAGTTATCTTATCCCTTCAGTTTTCAGATGGAGCAGAGCAGGATCGTAATCAGTAAATAAAAATAAAGTGGGAAGTGTTGGCGCACTTCCCGGCGGTTAGTTAAAAGAATTAGGGTATTCATTCACTAAACCATAACAAAGTTATGAGAAAAAATGTGTTGGAGCCGGGTTTTATATGCCCGTTTCCATCTAAACGCGCGCTAATATTAGCTATGAAACTAATTACGCTACTGCTTCTTTTAGGCCTGCAGGTTTATGCCGTGAACGGTGCAGGGCAGGATAAGATCAGCTTGGACCTGCGGAAAAGCAGCATCCGGCAGATCCTGAACGAGGTGGAAAAACAAACGGACTACCGTTTTGTATACCACACAGGCACTTTGCCGGATAACCAGCGGGTGAGTATTTCTGTACAGAATGCCAACCTGGCCCAGGTACTTTCCCGCGCTTTTGCAGGACTGGGATTGGGTTATGTGGTGAAGGAAGATAACCTGGTGGTGATCATGCCTTCCAACAAAAATGCCCCGGTAGATAAAGTAGTGAAAGGGCGCGTAACAGGTTCTTCTAATGAAGCCCTGCCGGGCGTAACCATCCAGGTGACCGGAACCGCTACCGGCACCGTAACAGATGCGACTGGCCGCTTTGCAGTAGCTGTGCCGGATGGCGCTAAAACACTGGACTTCTCTCTCCTGGGCTTCATTGCCCAGCAGGTAACGATAGGTGACCGGGAAGAGATCAATGTAGTACTGCAACCTTCTACCACCAGTCTTGGTGAAGTAGTGGTAACAGGTTACACCGGTTATAACAGAAGTAAATCTGTTTCTGCTGCCACTACTATCGGTGGTGATAAGATCAATGATGTCCCTTCCGCCACTTTTGAACAGGCCCTGCAGGGCCGCGTTCCCGGTTTACAGGTAAACGCTGTATCCGGTCAGCCGGGTACCAGTGCTAAAGTTACTTTGCGTGGTGTGGGTACCATTGCCGGTAATACCTCTGTATTGTATGTGATGGATGGTGTGCCTATTGAAGCAGGTACTTTTCAGTCTATTAACCCCGGAGATATTGAATCTGTAACCGTGTTGAAAGATGCTTCTGCAAAAGCACTGTATGGTTCAAGAGGTTCCAATGGCGTGATCGTGATCACTACCAAAAAAGGGAAGTCAGGAAAAGTAGCCGTGGAATACAGGTCACAATATGGAGTTTCTACATTAACCACTCCCCGTTTCGATATGATGAACTCCGCACAGCGGAAAGAATTTGAAGAGGGCATTGGTGTGGAAACCGGCGCGGAAGCGGGTCCTTTCTGGATCTATTCCAAACTGAACCCGGATTATGCAGGTAAATCTCCTGCTGAAAAAGCTGAAGCAGACCGTATTGTAGATAGTCTTCTCCACCTGGATACAGACTGGAGAGACCTGTTCATGCGCAACGGCCGTTATATGGAACAACAGGTTAGCGCCAGCGGCGGTAATGAAAATATCCGCTTTTACTCCTCCCTCAATTACTTTGATCAGCAGGGATTGGTAAGAGTATCAGACCTTAAACGTTACACACTAAAAAACAATCTGGACTTCACGGCAGGTAAATTAACTGCCAACTTAAACGTGAACGCAGGGTATTCAAAGGGTAATCTCATTCAGAACGAAGGTGGTTCAGGGGCTAATAACCCTTTATCTGCCGTGTACTATGCGTTGCCCTATGAATACCCTTTTGCGCCTGATGGCAAATTGGTTACCACAGGCGATGGTTCCAATTATCCGGTGCTGGACTTAAGGGAAGGAAGTGATTCCTATGAAAGGATGCTGAACACTACCAGGAAACAGAACCAACTGAAACTGATTGTGAGCACTTCGCTCAGTTATGAGATCGTAAAAGGACTCGTGGCTAAAACAAGATTGGGTATCGATTACCGCGATCAGGTGAATGAAGAATGGATCAACCCGGATTCTTATGCAGGCCGCAGGGTATCTAACGGAAGACTTGGTAGTTATAATGAAGGTTCTGTAAAGAATTCTTCCCTGATCTCCACTTCCGGGCTTACTTATAATACTACATTCAATTCAAAACATGAACTGGAGGTCTCCGGTTATTTTGAATACCTGCAGAACAGGTACAGCACTTTCGGTTTTACCGGTTACGGATTAGATCCGAGATTACCTGAAACACCTGCTGGTGTGGGAGACCCGGGAACATATACGCCGCTGCTTACCGGGGGCAAGTCTAAGAATGCTACCGCTTCTTACATCGGTTTGCTGCGTTACACCTACAACAATAAGTATACCTTCAACGGAAGTTACAGAAGGGATGGTTCTTCCATGGTGCCGCCCACTAACAGGTGGCATGGTTTCTATTCTGCAGGGGTAGCCTGGGAAGCTAAGCGCGAACAGTTCCTGGAAGATGTCAGCTTTATTGCTACACTGCGTTTCAGGGCCAGCTATGGTACCACTGCCAGCCAGTTTGGTAGCGACTTTGCTTACCTGGCCACTTTTGCCAGGGCTTCTTATGGAGGTAATGCCGCTATTGTTCCCAGCCAGCCCGGTAACCCTGAGTATGATTGGGAATATGCAAAAGAGTTCAACGCAGGTTTCGATATCGGGCTCACAAAAAGCAACCGCATCCGCCTGACGATGGAGTATTACAACAGGATCACCAGTAACCTGTTCATAGATCAGCGATTGTCTTTCACTGCCGGTGTACCGGATGAAACATTACCGATCAGTTCCGGTAAAATGAGGAACAGGGGCGTGGAGATAGATCTGCAGGGAGATATCGTACGAAAGAACGACCTAACCTGGACGGTGGGTGTGAACATGGCTTACAACAAAAACAAAGTGCTGGACCTGGGTGGTGCGGAAGAATTTGAAAATGGTTATACCGGTATCATCCGTGTGGGCCTTCCTTTTGGCGCACACTATGCACCTAAATGGGCAGGCGTGAATCCTGCTAACGGAGATCCGCAGTATTATACAGCAACAGGAGAGATCACCACAGACTACAATGCAGCTACCATGAGTGTAGCAGAATTTGGTACCTACATTCCTGAAATAACCGGTGGTTTCAATACTTCCCTCACCTGGAAGAACTTTTATGCCAATGCTTTACTGAGCTTTAATGCAAGAGTGATGCGGTATAATAATGAGGATTATTTTAATGAGAATCCCAGCTTCATCACCAGTAATCAATCCACCCGCTTGTTGTACAACCGCTGGAAGAAACCAGGTGATAATGCTATCCTGCCTCGCATAGATGCAGATCGTAATTACACTTCCAGGGATATACAGGATGCTTCTTTCCTGCGCTTAAGGAATGCAAACATCGGGTACAATCTTCCGAAGAGTGCATTGGGTAACATGAAATACATAAAAGGATTACAGATCTATGTACAGGGGCAAAACCTTTTCACCTGGACAAAATGGAGAGGTTTCGATCCTGAAAATGGTAACGAATATGCCCGTTTCAGTTATCCTGCTCCGAGAACTTACGTGGTTGGTTTAAATGTTAACTTTTAATCCTTCATTATGCGCATCAGAAAATATTCTCTATATACACTCCTCATAGCCTTTGCCACAACTGCCTGCAATAAGCAGATAGACCTGCGCCCTTCCGATTTCATAGACCCGGAGGGCGCTTACCAGAAAGTGGACGATATCAATAAAGGATTGCTGGGAGCTTATTCCACACTCGATTTCCGTTCCAGCATGTATTACACTTCCATCATCACGGATGAGAACATGCTGCCTTCCGAAAACAGCACCGGATCAGGTTTTGCCACACACCGCTGGCAATATGATGGTAGTTTCCTGCACCCGGCCTTTAAGGATAACTATGTTGCCATCGATCGTTTGAACAGGGCTTTGAGTGCTTCCTGGAAAATTCCGGTAAAACCCTCAGAGCAGGAAGCTATCAGTCAGTACAGGGGAGAATTGCTGGCCCTGCGTGCCTACTGCCATCTGGAACTGATCAGGAACTTTGCTGCGAGATATGAACCGGATGCATTGGGTGTTCCTTATATGGACAGCTCCATGAACAGCAAACCCGCCCGCCTCACTTTTGCACAAACAATGGCCAGGATCAATACAGATCTTACCAATGCCAAAAACCTGATACCTGCTGGTTTTGACGACAGGATCAGGATCACATCAGTCGCTGTATCTGCATTACAGGCACGTGCAGCCCTGTACGAAAAGAACTGGGATAATGCCATTGCGTATGCTACCGAAGTGATCAATGCTTTGCCATTGGCTTCCAAAACTGCCTTCCCGCAGATCTGGAAGGATAATTCCAATGCAGAAGTGATCTGGAAACTGAAAAGGGTAGAAGGAGATGAGATTATCGGTAACCTCTATACACAAGCCGGTTTCCTGGATGATCCTGCCGGATCAAGGATCTATTATGCCGCTTCTTATAAACTTACCAATCTCTTCGATAAAGTAAATGATGTGCGTTTCGGTGCTTATATCATGATAGAGCCGGGCCGTTTGGCGGATAATAAAGTGCCGAACGTGGTGGTGAAATATATCAAAGCAGATGGCTCCAATCTCACGGATGTGAAATTGCTGAGAACAGGAGAAATGTACCTGATCCGTGCAGAGGCCTATGCAGAAAAGAACAATCTCCCCAAAGCAGGAGATGACCTGAATGATCTGCGTGCAGCCCGCATCACAGGATATACACCGGTGACGATCGTGGATAAGGACATCATGATCGATAACATCATCACAGAACGTTTTAAAGAACTGGCTTTTGAAGGACATCGTCATTTTGACCTGCGCAGAAGGAATTGGAGTATCTCCCGTAACCCGGAAGATGCCGTGAATGCCCTGGGTGCTGTATTGTTAAAACCTACAGACGCGCAGTATGTATTTCCCATCCCTAACAGCGAGTTAAGGGCCAATCCAAATATGAAACCAAACCCGGGATACTAAGTATGAAAGGATATATGATCCTGTTCTTCATAAGCATAGCTGTTTATGTACAGGCACAGAAGAGAGTCGCATCACTGGGTGTAATCGGTGATACAACAGATGTTCAGACAAAAACAAGTGGTGGCGTGGCATTGATCGGTGGCGGCGGAGATGTTCCCGGTGCTTTTAAATGGATGATCAAAAAGAGTGGTGGTGGCAATGTAGTGGTGATCCGCGCGTCCAGCAATTATTTATACAACCGTACGATAGACAGTTTGGGTAAAGTGGCTTCCGTGGAAACACTGCTGATCGATTCCCGTGAACTGGCAAATAATCCGGAAGTGGAAAGAGTGATCAGGAATGCAGAAATGCTTTTCATTACCGGAGGCGATCAATCCAATTACATGAACTTCTGGCGGGCTACTAAAACAGCGGATGCTATCAATTACCTGCTGAATGTAAAGAAAGTACCTGTAGGCGGAACCAGCGCAGGCTGTGCTATCCTCACCGGTCTTTATTACAGCGGGGAAACAGGCAGCGCTACGGCAGCAGCATTGAAGAACCCATATGATTCACTGGTGACCTTATATAACAATGATCTCCTGCATCCGCCTTTCTTAAAACATGTGATCAGTGACCAGCATTATGTGGCAAGAAAAAGACAGGGCAGGCATATGGCTTTTATGGCACGTATTATCACGGACTGGAAGATCTATCCGAAAGGGATCGCGCCGGATGAAAGAACAGCGGTTTGCATTGACGAGAAAGGGCAGGCGCAGGTGTATGGAGAAGGGAAGGCTTACTTCCTGATCACAAAAGATCCACCTGAGCAATGTGCGCCTGGTAAACCAGTAGAATGGAAAGCCAACCAACAGGCAGTGAAAGTGTATGAGTTGCAAGGCACTCCGCAGGGGAATGGCCACTTCTCCGTAGCTGATTTTTCTGTAAACAAAGCGAAAGGAGGAAAGTGGTATTTTTGGTGGGTTGAAAACGGACTCTTAAAGGAAAGGTTACAATAAAATCTATTATCTGTTTATGAGAAAACTACTGCTCTTTTTGCTCGTTCTGCTGATAAGCGCCTGCAAGAATACACAACAACGGAACATGGGGAACTATGTATTAGTGATCCATGGCGGCGCGGGTACCATCCTCAAAAAGAACATGACGCCTGAAAAGGAAGCCCGTTACAAAGCCGGTCTGGAAGAAGCGCTGAAGAAAGGGTATTCCGTTCTGGAAGCAGGCGGTACCAGCCTGGATGCGGTAGAAGCTACTATTCATATACTGGAAGATAATCCTTTGTTCAATGCTGGTAAAGGTGCCGTATTCACGCATGATGGACGGAACGAACTGGATGCCGCTATCATGGATGGTAAAACACTGGCAGCAGGTTCTGTGGCAGGTGTGCGTACCATCAAAAATCCTATCACCCTGGCAAGGGCAGTGATGGAAAAATCAGAGCATGTGATGATGGTGGGTAATGGGGCAGAACAGTTCGCAGCAGAAGTAGGTGTGGAAATAGTAGACACTTCCTATTTCAGAACAGAAGAACGCTGGCAGGGATTACAGAATGCCTTAAAAGAAGATTCTATTAAAGCAAAGCTGGACCATAGCTTCCTCACACCACAAAAAGCAGGCACCATTAACCGCGATAATAAATTCGGTACTGTTGGTTGCGTGGCATTAGATCATAGTGGCAATCTTGCCGCAGGTACTTCCACGGGTGGCATGACCAATAAGAAATACGGACGTGTGGGGGATGCACCTATCATTGGTGCCGGTACTTATGCCAACAATAAAACAGTGGCTGTATCCTGCACAGGATGGGGTGAGTTCTACATCCGCAGTGTGGTAGCACATGATCTCTCTGCACTCATGGAATACAAGGGCCTGTCTGTACAGGTGGCTGGTAAAACAGTGATCAAAAAAGTAGGTGACCTTGGTGGAGATGGTGGATTGATTGCACTGGATAAAGATGGTAATATGGCCATGCCTTTCAATACAGAAGGGATGTACAGGGGGGCTGTTACCAAAGATGGTAAAATTGAGATATTGATCTATAAAGAATAATATTTTCGGAAACCTTAAAAGACCGTCTCAATTGCTGAGGCGGTTTTTTATTTATACAGTACCTGGCAGTTTTCACAGAAGAATGTTCTGCGGTTTGTTTTGCCCAGGTATTCTTTTATTAATGGAATATGGCAGCGCGGGCAGGTCTTTTTGGTATGCACTTTCCAGTGTTTCTTCAAAACATAGGCCTTCTTCCATTCCAGGAAATCAAAACTATACTTAACAGCCTCTTTGATCAGGTCTTTCTTTTGCTTAAGCGGCAGCTTACCTACTTTACTGGCAGGGTGTACCTTTATTCTGAACAGCACTTCATTTTTAATGATATTCCCGGCGCCTGCAAAGATGTCCTGGTTCAGCAATGCATCACATACAAGGGTTTTAGGGATCTCATTAAGGCTCGCCATCGCTTTCTTTGCATCCCAGGTTTCACTCATTACATCCCTGCTCCAGTCATAACGTTCATCCAGTGGTTCATCTATGATAACAACAGAGCAGGTGTAGAAATTAATCTCTCCTTTGCTGAATTGCAGGTGTAAACGGGGTGGGGAATCTTTGGTTTCATTGATACGGTAAGTGCCGAAAAGAAGGAAATGTATACGTACGGTAAAGCCAGAGAAGCAGATCAGTAAATGTTTACCCCAGCTTTTGATGTCTGTGATCTTTTTCTTTTCCATGCGCTCCAGTGCAATCTTTGCATTACCGGAAACAGCCGTTACTTTCTTGCCGATAAATGGCGCAAGCGCTTCTTTTAATATAACAATTGATGGTCCTTCTGGCATGTGGGTTAAAACACAATATTCAGGCCATTACAGTAAAAACAACGATAGGATGTACACGATCACCAATGTTGTTAAGCCCATGAATAAGCTAGCCACGGAATATACCTTTAACATGGGTTTCATCTCCAGCCCGGAGAATTTGCTGATCACCCAGAAGTAGGCATCATTGGCATGAGAGATCATCATGGAGCCGCCCCCCAAAGCCAGCATGCAGAGTAGTTTACCCATATCACTATCCAGCCCCAGTGCAGGCAATAAAGGATGAATGATGGAAGCGGCCGTAATAATAGCTACGGTAGAAGAACCCTGAGCTGTTTTCAATAAGAACGCGAGCAAAAAGGGGAAGATGATCCCCAGGTTGCCCAGTGATAAGGAGCTGTTAAAATGATCGCCAAGTTTGGTGGTGGCAAGTACAGCGCCAAAAGCTCCACCTGCACCAATGATCACCAGTATACTCCCGGCTTTCTCTGCGGCTTCCTGCATTAAATTACTCACTGCATCCCTGTGCCATTTGGTACTGGTGAAGAAGGCAAGTATCACACCAATGGATAAAGCAATGATAGGATCACCTAATACGTGCAGGATGGCGGCGCCTTTTTGCAGATCACTGAATGCACCAACGCCAATTAAAATAATAGGAACAATAACAGGAAGGAAGGCTTTCCAGACAGGAATATCTGGCAACACCTGTGTTTCTTCTTCTTCATCCATGGCTGTTACCGGGATCTTTTTGCCCATGTAAGCTGCCCACCAGCAACCTACCACAGCAGCAGGAACGGCAACGAGTATACCTATCAGAATAAGTTTGCCAATGTCCGCGCCAATAATACCTGCAGCAGCCGTAGCGCCAGGGTGGGGAGGAATTAAACAATGCACAGCGTACAAGCCGGATGCCAGTGAAACAGACATTACAAGAATGGAGATACCACTTCTTCTTGCTACAGATTTATTTAATCCGCTTAAAACAATATAACCGGAGTCGCAGAAGATGGGAAGTCCTACAATGAATCCTGTAATACCCATGGCAGCTGCTGCATTCTTTTCTCCCACTAACTTTAAAATGAATGCCGCCATCACACGCGTACTGCCTGTATGTTCCAGTATCACACCCAGCATGGTACCCAGCATGATCACAAAACCAAGGTTTTTCAGGATATGCCCGAAACCTTCTTTCATGGCTGTTACAATTTCAGCAACAGACAACTGCACGCCTAAGCCCACCACAAAACACGCGAGGAATAAAGCGAAGAAAGCATGCACCCGGAACTTTACCGTGAGTAGTACGATCAATCCAATACCTGCTGCGAGAGACAGCAGTACTTGTAAGAAGGAAGTGGCCATACCTTAAATATACGCAATTACACATGCAATATCCCCTCCATCACAATGATGGAAGAGCCGCTGAGCCAGATGCCTTCAGGTGTTATGCGAAAACGCAGCACGGAGGGCTGGTTCATTTTAACACCCTGCAGTATACTGTAATCCGTATGCTGGTGAATGTATCCTTTTAAGAAGAGGAAACCGCCAAGAGGCCCGGCAGCACTGCCGGTAGCTGCGTCTTCATCAATACCGATGCCCGGATTGAAGAAACGTGCCTGCGCAATCTGTGGGGTATCCTTGTCCGTTATGGTAAAGCAGTAACAACCTTCAAAGCCATAACCGGTGGCCAGGTTCTTCAGGCTGGATTTTACAGGTACAGCCCTGTTCAATGCTTCCATGTTTTTAATGGGGATCATCAGATGAGCTACTTCTGTTCTAACAACAGTAGGCTGCCAGTCGCGCACCACGAGATCTTCCGGTTGCAGGGAAAGTGCGGCGGCCATGTCTTCAATGGGAACGGTATTGCCGGTGGTGGCGGGTTTTTGCAACATACCTACATAGGGGAGGTCGTGCCCGTTGTTTTCAATAGAGATGGGGATGCGCTCATCTTTCATGATCACAAAAGGTGCTTTTTCCTGGTGGCGGAAAATGTTCATGTCCTTCAGTTCCGCGAGGCAGATAGCACCAAGGAGGTTATGCCCCGCACCATTTATTTCCACACCGGTGGCTGTGAAGGAGCGGACTTTTAATGCCTTTTCTTCTTTTGAATAATGAATGAACGAGGTCTCGGAATAATTAAATTCGCGGGAGATATCATGGTATAGTTTAAGGTCCAGTTCTTTATTGATCACCACTACTGCCAGCTGATTGCCTTTAAACCTTTCATGGGTGAATACATCCAGCACATAATACTGCATGGATCTTTGTTCCGTTGTCATAGAGATAGCCTTTAAATTGGGCGATAAATGTACATGCCCTGCGCTATCCCGCCAAATTATTTCTATGCCAGGGATAATAATTTATTCCGCACCAGCAGGCAGGCCCCAATGATCCCTGCTTTTTCGCCCAGGCGAGAGAGGATCAGCTGTGTATCATTATTAACCAGGCTCAGTGAGAATTTATTAATGGCACTTTTGATGGGCAGGCGGATGTAATCGCCCGTGGTGGAAATACTGCCACCCAGGATCACCAGCTCAGGGTTAAAGAGGTTGATGAGCATGGCAATGCCTTTTCCGAGTTTCTCGCCGATCTCTGCTACCAGTTCAATGGCCAGCATATCATCATTATTGGCAGCATGTATGATATCTGTTAAAGTGATCTGCTCCGGTTGTTTGTGTTTGCGCATCACCACGGTAGAAAAACCTTCCTTCAGTTTTTCCTGGAATTTGCGGACCAGCGCAGCACCGGAAGCTTCTGTTTCCAGGCATCCCTTTTTACCGCAATGGCAGATCAGCTCATTATTAAAGAAGGGGATATGCCCGAATTCCCCGGCAAAACCGGATTTACCATAATATAACTGACCGTTGATGAGGATCCCCAAACCAATACCATGGTCCAGGTTCACGAACAGTACATTCTTTTCATTGTTGACTGTGCCGCTGCTGAACTCACCGTAAGCCATGGCGCGGGAATCATTCTCCAGGAAGGTCCTGATGCCAATGCGGGCCTCGATCACCTTGCTCAGCGGCTCTTCATCAAAATGGAAAAAGCTGTAGCTGTAACCAGTTGCATAGTTAATACGGCCGGAGAGGTTCACACCTGCCCCCAGGATCTTTTCCCTGCCAACAGGCAGCTCATCAATGAACTTCACGACTATCTTACACAGATCATCTAATGAGGCAGCCGTGTTCTGCAGGTCGTAAGGGATCTTCTCTACGAACTTTACAAGGTTCTTTTTGAAGTCCAGCAGGCCAAGATTAATATGGTACCGCTTTACTTCCACACCAATAAAAAAGCCGGCGTCCGGCGCCATGCCATATAAGTTAGGTCTTCTCCCTCCTGTGCTGTCCACTTTCCCGTAGTCGTGCACAAGGCCTTCCTGCAGGAGTTCGTTCAACAGCGTGGTCACTTTAGGGGTGCTGGCATTCAGTTCTTTGGCCAGGTCTGCAATGGTCGCATTATTGATATTGGCAAAATAGGCGATCATCTTTTTCTTCAGACTTAGATTCTTATAGGCGACACCACCCAGGGTTTCATTATTTAATTCTTCAAAGAATGTTTGACTCATGTGAGTTGGGGAGATAGTTTTTTTAAAAAGTTTTACAGCATTTGCCACATCTTATAAATGTACAATCTACGCAAAGATATTCTTTTTAAAAAAAATTAAAAACAAATCTTCATAATATGCCCGTTTTAGGCAAAATTCTTCTTATTCCGGCCATATCCCGGAAAACGATGATACTATATTCATTTTTGAGGCTACTTTTCTTATTTATGAGGTTAATAATACTCTAGTTAAAAAATAATATTAAAAAGTACTTGTCTTTTAATAAAATTTATTCTTATTTAGAGGAATCATTTTAAATATTTAGATGCCAACCAGATCTGAATATTATTCAACAGGCAGGGGACTTTAACAATATATAATCGACTAGAAGGATGCGCAACTGTACTCAGCTATTAATACTGGTATTCAGCTTTATTTATACTACTGTGAACGCACAAACGAAAACTGATCTGTTGGTGATCGGTGGCGGTGCAAGTGGTACAATGGCTGGAATTCAGGCCGCCCGTATGGGCACTAATACACTGATCATAGAAGAAACTACCTGGCTTGGAGGCATGCTTACTTCCGCAGGGGTATCTGCCATTGATGGTAATAACAGGATGCCTTCTGGTTTATGGGGAGAGTTCCGTTCTCATCTTTATACTTATTATGGTGGTCCTGCTGCAGTATACACCGGTTGGGTGAGTAACTGTTTATTTGAACCGCATGTAGGCAATGATATATTAAAGAAGATGGTGGCTGCCGAACCCAAACTGCAGATCGCTTATCAAACCAAATGGCAATCCATCCGCCGCCTGAATGATCGTTGGGAAGTAACCATCCTGCAGGGAAAGAAGAAAAGCACCATAGAAGCAAAGCTGGTGATAGATGCCACTGAGCTGGGAGATGTAATGGCAGCCGCAGGTGCAAAGTATGATATCGGGATGGATAGCCGTGATGAAACAGGAGAACTGCAGGCGCCCGAAAAAGCCAACGATATTATACAGGACCTTACTTATGTAGTGGTACTGAAAGATTATGGCAAAGGCGCCAACAAAACCATTCCCAAACCGGAAGGATACAATGCGGCTGAGTTTGCCAAAAGCTGCGATGTATCTGATCCTGCTTCTTTTGATTCTCCGGATAATAACTGCCATCATATGATGCAGTACGGCCGCTTGCCGAATAATAAATACATGATCAACTGGCCGAAATCCGGCAATGATTTTTATCTCAATATTATTGAGCATACACCTACAGAAAGGGAGCAAGCCCTGAAAGCTGCGAAACTGCACAGTTTGCGCTTTATCTATTACCTGCAGACCGCGCTCGGCTACAAACATTTGGGCATTGCGGACGATGAATTTCCTACAACTGATAAATTACCCATGATCCCTTATCACCGGGAGTCCCGCCGTGTAAAAGGAGAGGCTGTGTTAACAGTGAATGAAGTGTCCAGGCCTTATGAAAAGACCTTGTATCGTACGGGCGTGGCTGTAGGGGATTACACCATAGATCATCATCATGAAAAGAACCAGGCAGCACCAAAGATTGATTTCGTAAAGATCCGTGTGCCTTCTTATAATGTTCCTTTAGGCAGTCTCATACCAAAAGGAGTGGAAGGATTGATCGTAGCGGAAAAGAGCATCAGTGTTACGAATATCGTAAACGGCGCTACCCGTTTGCAACCTGTGGTATTAGGCATTGGCCAGGCCGCAGGTGCCCTTGCAGCCATTTCCCTTCAGCAAAATATGGCACCTCGCCAGGTAGTGATCAGATCAGTACAACAGGCACTGCTGGATGCTAAAGCTTACATCATGCCTTTTATTGATGTACCTGCGGAGAGTACGCATTTTGCTGCTATCCAGCGCATTGGCGCTACCGGTATTCTAAAAGGAACAGGTGTTCCTTATCAATGGGCCAACCAAACATGGTTCTACCCGGAGAAGATCATTACACGTTATGAACTTACAGAAGGCCTTCGCTCTTATTATACTTCCCTGTTGAATTACTGGGGCGCATCCGGCGATCCTTTAACACTGCAATTCCTGCTGGAACTTTTTGATAAAGCAGGTACTAAAGTAACATTGCAACAAGTGGAAGCGGATTGGAATAAACTGGCGCTTGCCGGAAAACCTGTTGCCACACTGGAACTCAACAGAAGCACTACAGCTGTATTAATAGACTATTATTTGAAGCCATTCCAAAAGGGCGTGGACTTTAGCGGACAATTCAATTAATTCCTACTCACCTAATCAACGATTATTATGGATGTTTTATCTACCAAAAGAAGTATGGTCAGATGGTTGCTATGCCTCGCTATTCTGATAGCGCCATCCATCCACACCTACGCACAGACAGGCAATGTTAGCGGAACGGTTACGGATGAAAAAGGAGGTTCCATACCAGGTGTTACGGTGCAGATCAAAGGCACCTCACTTGGCACCAAAACAGATGTGACCGGTAAGTTCTCTTTACCGTTGAAATCAGCATCAGCCACGTTAGTATTTAGCTTTATCGGCTTTCAGACAAAAGAAATTACAACAGGCCCTGCGGCCGATCTTAAAGTAACACTGGCAGAATCTGCGAGTGGTTTGAATGAAGTGATCATAGTAGGGTATGGTAAACAAAAGAGACAGAACGTAATCGGTTCTGCTGTACAGATCAGTGGTGATCAGCTGAAACAAGCGCCCACCATGAATCTTACGAATGCTTTGGCCGGCCGTTTACCTGGTCTTACCACTTTACAGCAATCCGGCCGCCCGGGTGCGGATGATGCAACTTTGCGCATCCGTGGTGTGGCTACGTATAATGGCAACCAGGCTCCGCTGGTGATCATTGACGGGGTGCCGCGTTCTTCTTTCGGTACGCTGGACCCTGCTGAGGTGGAATCCGTTACATTGCTGAAGGATGCTGTGTCTACCGCAGTATATGGTTTGCAGGCAGCGAATGGTATTATCCTCGTTACCACTAAACGTGGTAAAAGCGGTAAACCACAGATCACCTATGATGGCGGTTTACAGGTAACTTCCAATACGCGTTTCCCTAAATTCCTCGATGGCCCGGACTATATGTACTGGTACAATAAAGGAACGGATATGGATAATGATTACCTGGACCATACCGGCGCATTCCCTGTTCCTTACGTGTATACAAAAGAACAGATAGAGGCGGTACGCAATGGTACCAATACCAATCCGTTGCTGGGTAATACTGACTGGGTAGGTAAACTGGCAGACAACACCGCCATTTCACATCAGCATAACGTAACAGTAAGAGGTGGTACAGATAAAGTGAAGTATTTCACCAGTGCCGGTTTCCTGGATCAGAACGGGGTGATTGAAAACACCGGTTTTAAACGTTATAATGTTCGGTCCAATATTGATGCGGAATTGAATGATATCTTCTCTGTGTCAGTAGACCTCGGTGTTCGTCAGACTAACACCCGTACACCTGGTATTTCTCCGGATAATACGGCTTACCTGAACCCATTCTACCAGGCAGTGCGTATGCTCCCTAACATGCCGGAGTATGCACCGAATGGTTTGCCGGTTGCTTATAACAGTAATGCGGGCTGGGTGAATCCAATTGCATCTGTACAACAATCCGGTTATCAGAACGGCCAATCCAATATCTTCCAGGGTAATATCACTTTCCGTGCAAAGATACCATGGGTAAAAGGCCTGGAAGCAAAAGTGCTGGCTGCGTATGATAAGACCAGTACAGAAAATAAAAGCTGGCTCACACCTTATACTTTGATGGGCCGCGCAAGGGATCAGACTACAGGCGATTTTGTAATGCTGAACACTTTACCGGGTATCACAAGAACTACCCTGCGCCAGTCTTACAGCCAAAACTTCCGTAAAACATTCCAGCCCAGCATCACCTATAATCAAACCTTTGGTGACCATGAGATCAGTGCATTGGCGTTGTATGAATTTGGCCAGGGCAGGAATAACGTGTTCTCTACAGGCGCGAGCAATTTCCCTTTGACGGATATTCATGAGATCGACTACGGCGGCCAGGGCCCGCTGGATATCATTACACCTACAGGCAGCAGCGGACTGGATTCAAGGGCTGGTTATGTTGGCCGTATCAACTACGTATATAAGGGAAAATACCTGGTAGAATTAGCTACCCGTTATGATGCCTCTATCAACTTCCATCCCGATTACCGCTGGGATTATTTCCCTGCAGCGGCAGTGGGTTGGATCGTGAGTAAAGAACCTTTCTTTGAAAAAGCAAAAGGAGTGGTGGACTTCCTGAAACTGAAAGCCTCTTTAGGGCGTTTGGGTAATGAGTCTATCTCTTCCTTCCAATATCTGCAAACTTACCAGCTGACTACCGATCCGGTGATCGTGCTGGGGGGCAAACCAACTGCTGCTATTTATACCAGTGCACCTCCTAACCCTTCTATTACCTGGGAAACAGCTAAAGTAACCAATGTGGGTTTTGAGTCTTTATGGCTGGATGGTAAACTCGGATTTGACTTTGAATATTTCTATAAGCTCACCACCAATATCCTGGCGGGCCAGGCAGGTTTATTCCCACCAACCATCGGCGGCTATTATCCTGCTACCGTAAATTCAGGTATTATGGATAACCGCGGATTTGATCTGCAGATCCGTTACAATAACCATGTTGGTAAACTGGAATATGGTGTTACCGGTAACTTCAATTGGGCAAGGAATAAGATCATCCGTATGGATGAAAACGCTTCCACGCCTGAGTGGCTGCGCCGTGTAGGTAAACCGCTGGGTACCAAATTCGGTTTTGTGGCAGAAGGTATGTATCAGAACTGGGAGGAAGCAGCCAATGCACCTTCACCAAGTGCTGGTGTAGTGGCGCCGGGTTTCTTCAGGTATAAAGATATTAATGGCGATGGCCGTATCACCCGTACAGATGATTTCGTGGCTATCGGCCGCAGCAATCTGCCGGAGATCATGTATGGCCTCAACATCTACCTGAAATATGGTGGTTTTGATTTCTCTGCCTTATTACAGGGTGCTGCGCTCAGCAGTGTGAACCTGGCGGGTACTTATGAAGGTTCCAGTGGAACTTCCGGTGTAGATGATAACACACCTTTCACAAGATCTTTCTACGGATATGGTAATTCTCCCTACTTCCTGGTAGAAGGAGCGTGGACGCCTGATAATCCGAATGCTGAATTCCCGCGTCTTTCTGCTTATAAAGCACCATTGACTGCTCACAATGCACACATCAACTCAGGCTGGATCCGTGATGGTGGTTATCTGCGTGTAAAATCCATGCAACTCGGATATACCATTCCTGTTAGCTGGATGAAACAGGCAAAGATCCAGCAGTTCCGTGTCTATGTTTCAGGCTTCAACCTGTTCACATTTGACAAGCTCAAATACCTGGATCCTGAGATGCCGAACGTTAACAACGGTTTCTATCCGCAACAACGCATTTTATCAGCAGGTGTAAACCTTTCATTCTAAAAAGTACAGCGATGAGTATAATATTTTCAACAATAAAGAGATCGTTTTTACTGGCCGGCATTGTGGTACTGGCGCATGGCTGTAAAATTGATATACCGCTTACCAATAAATATACGGAAGAAGCCATCTACAAGAACCCGGCGAATATGGAACTGTACATCGGCGGCATGTATTCGGAGTTCAATACTTTCCAGTTCGGCCAGTTCCCTATTGGTTACAGTAATGCAACGGACGCACTTACAGATGTGATGAAATATACTTCCACCACTTCCGGTAACGGAACGGTGAATATCCTTGCCATGGATGCCAGCCGTGTAGATGCTGCCGGCCCGCAACTGAATTACTGGAGTGCTGGTTATTCCCGTATCCGCAAACTCAATGAATTTATTTACGGCCTTTACAAATATGCAAAGGTGAGTGAGGAAGAGAAAGCTTTGTATGAAGCAGAAGCCCGTTTTATCCGTGGATACGTATACTTCTGGCTGGTGAAATTACATGGCAGTGTGGTGATCATGCCTGAACTGGATGGTTATAGCAATAAGGACAATGCCCGTTCCAGTGAAGATGATTGCTGGAAATACATTGCAGCAGATTTTGCTTATGCCGCAGAAAAGCTGCCTGTTACACAACCGGCTGCACGTGCAGGCCGCGCTACAAAAGGCGCTGCTTATGGTATGCTGGCCCGCACATGGTTATATGCTGCTTCCATTGCAGAATACGATAAGAAATTATACAACCAGGACCCCTTAACCGGTGTGCCTGCTGCCAACGCTCCTGCTTATTACAAGAATGCAGCAGATGCCGCTGCGGAAGTGATCAAACTGGCAGACCAGGGCACTTATGCGCTGGAAAGCAATTTTGCCGCTATCTTCCTGAAAAAGGATTCCAAAGAATCCCTCTTCAAACTGGATTACATCGCACCGCAATTCACGCATCAGTTTGATCTGGGTTTTGCACCTCCGGGTGATATTCCTGGTCAGGGATTGGTGTATGGTGTGCCTACCGCAGAATTGGTGAACGAATTTGAAATGGCAGATGGTTCCAAATTCTCCTGGAGCAATGCCACCCAGGCTGCCAATCCCTATGTTGGCCGTGAACCCAGGTTCTATGCCACTATCCTTTATAATGGCGCTCCCTGGAAAAGCAGGACCATCAATTCACAGGCTGGTACCGGTGTGGAAAACTTTATAGAATATGCTGCTTCCCCTGAACCAAAAAGAACAGTGACGGGCTACTACATCAAAAAGATGCTGGATTCCACTAATACAAATTTTGTGGTGAACAAGAGCACACAAAGCGCTATCGAAATGCGCTATGCAGAAGTATTGCTGATTGCTGCAGAAGCCAGAACAAAGATCAATGATCTCTCAGGTGCTACTACAGCACTGGATGCGCTGAGGAACAAACGTGGTTTGCCTGGCACAACAGCCGGCGATGCTGCACAACTGATGACAGCTATTGAACATGAGCGTAAAGTAGAACTGGCATTTGAAGGACATCGTTACTGGGACCTTCGCCGCTGGCGTAAAGCACACACTGTATTGAACGGTGTGAAATTCACCGGCCACAGGATCACGCCACAAGGTGCAGGCTGGAAATATGAAGTAGTACCGGCAGATAATGTTAATCGCCAGTTTACACCTGCTTTGTATTACATCCCCATTCCGGTAGACGAGATCCAACGTAATGCCGCCATGAAACAAATCCAGGGTTGGTAAGGTTTTACCTGTTCACACAAAAATGCAAACTATGAAACGTATCAGTTCATTTATCATATTCACCATGGCTGCCGGCAGTTTATTTACTGCCTGCCGCAAAGCGGATGAGATCAAACGTAATCCGGCAAATACCCTCAGCGATATTTACGCCACCAAAGATGGCAATGGCCGCGACCGTTTATTTAATCCCCGTTATAGCAACGATACCATCTATTTCGACATCCCTTATTACTTCCCGGAAGATTCCGATAATGAGATGGATCTCACAAAGATCATCCTGCGCGGATCTGTTCCTTCTGATTCATACATCACACCTGCTATTGGTGTATTTACTGATCTCTCCAAACCTTACAGCTTCTCTGTTGTTGCAGGTACCGGTGAAGTAAAGAAGTATGTGGTGATAGCAAAGAAAGTGGGTAACCTCGTTTTATCCAATGTGAAAGTAAAATATACAGATGGCAGCGGTGCAGCACAGGAATTGGATGGTGTTCAGCAACCCAATGGTGAAATATTGTTCTATGTATTACCCGGAACGGTGCTGAATAATGCGAAGGTATCTTATGAGATCAACAAACATTCCACTGCTTCCATTGCAAATGATGCTGCAGTTGATCTGTCACAACCCCTTCCTTTAACCATAACAGGAAAAGACGGTGTAACTAAAACCTACACCCTGAAAACCGCAGAGCCCATCAAACTGGCTTATGGCGTTGGTATCAATCGCCAGCTCTGGGCTAAAGCGGGTTCCGATTTTGGTTTTACCGCAAATAACGAAGTAAGCATTGCAGTAAGCGGAGACCACCTGATCCTGGTAAGAAGAACGAACCCTTCCAAGTTCAGTGTATACAATCGCTTCACGGCAGCATATGTACAGGAGATGTACAATCCTTTCGGATCTCAATTGTCTTTCCAGATGGTGGAAGATACAGTAGGTAACCTGCTGGCGGCCTCCTGGGCTCCCAAGAATGCCAAGTTTATACTCTACAAGTATAAGAACGCATTAGATGCTGCGCCTGTGAAACTGATAGAGTGGACTAACAACAATCCCGCAGCTATTTCACTGGATGGTGGCGTAGGCCGCAGGGTGAATATCTATGGTAACCTGGATGGTAATGCCGTGATCATGGCACCGGCTGGTCAATCCAATATCATTTTCAGATGGAGGGTACAAAATGGTGCAGTGGTGAGCCAAACACCTGAAACATTAACTTATACCGGCCTTGCCAACGGCGCAACCAACTTTGGATTCTATGCGGAAGCACAACCGGTTTCTGCAGGAGCTAATGCAGACTACTTTATCAATTACCAGTTTGATATAGCATTGGTGAACGGAGCTACACAAGGCAGAACAGTAGCATTTGCAAATGAGGTAGGTAACTTCGGTATCTTCCACATGCCTACCGCTTACACCCGGTTCAATAATGCAAATTATCTCGCTATTGTGAAGTATGTAGCCTCCTACGATCTGAACCGCATACATACTTGCTTGTTTGATGTTACCAACACTTCCAGGTTAGGTACTTCTTCCGCAGATCCAAACTACGCTACGTTCAATGTATTTACTTCTGCAGAACAGAACGGTACACTGAATGGTAACGGTACAGCAGATATCTGTATAGGTTTTTCTCAGAACAAAGAAAGGATGCAGGTGTATACATTGCTCACCAACGGTGGCATTGTAGCACATGAGTTCACTACTTACGCAAAGTAAAAACGCAACAATGAAAAGAACTATAAGCGCCCTGCTGGCGATCATCATGATCTCTGCAGTAGCCTGTAAGAAAAATTCAGATCCTGCTCCACCGGCTCCCGGTGGAGGGGATACTGTTATCACACCCAAAAGGGATGTGATTGCATGGGTGGATGCACGCTCCAATGTATTTGGAACATACGGCCGCCTCAACGATACTGCTAATATCAAAACCGTACTGGATACCCTCCAACAGGTAGGTGTGAACGGACTGGTAATTGATGTAAAAGGCAGCAGCGGGTACACCATGTATCCCAGTGCCTATACTAAACAGGTGACCACGCAGGATGGCAAATCCATCACTGCCGGCGTGGATTATGTTGGCTATATGATCCAGGAAGCGCGCAAACGCAACTTCAAGGTATATGCCTCTATTGTCACCTTTGTGGAAGGAGATGGTGCCCGCAACTCCGGAACAGTGTTTGATGATGCCAACTTCAGGAGTAAGTTCGAAAGTATTGTATGTGATGTTAACGGCAATCGTGTTCCCATCACTTCTACCGGCAGGAATGCATTTGTAAATCCTGCACAACCGGAAATACAAACCCGTGCGCTCAATATCATCAAAGAGATCTGTACCAAATATACCTTTGATGGCCTGATCCTGGATTATTGCCGTTATACAGACATCGACGCGGATTTCTCTGATTTCTCCAAAGCAGAGTTCATCAAATACCTGGAAGCAAACTACCAGGACAATGATGCGAAGAACATGAAGTTCCCGCAGGATATCGTTGCCACCTGGAGAACTAACGCGGGGCAAACACTGCCTAACACTTTAGGAAAGTATTACAAGAAATGGCTGATGTACCGTTGCCATACTATCCAGCAATTCTTTATCAAAGCAAGGCAGGCGGTAAAATCCGTGAAGCCGGATATGAAGTTCGGTACTTATGTAGGCGCATGGTACACTACTTATTACCAGGTGGGTGTAAACTGGGCCAGTAAAGATTATGATCCTTTCAACGACCAGGAGCTGCGTTTCGACTGGGCTTATCCCAAATACGGTGAAACCGGTTATGCAGAAAACCTGGACCTCCTGATGACAGGTAATTATTTCACACAACTCAAATTGGCAGACAATCCCGCTACCGCGGGACTGAAATACCATTGGTGGAGTGTGGAAGGTTCTCTGATAGGAGGGATGTATATCACCCGTAATAAAATGCCGTTGTATGGTAGTATTGATATGGGGAATGTGGATTGGGCATCACAGGCGGATATCTCTAAAACCATTCAATACATTTTAGGGAAAGCCAGTGGTGGTGTGATGTTGTTTGATGTGGTGCACATTTACGCACCGCAGTATAACAGGTTGAAACAACCATTATGGGAAGCTGTCAGGAACGGGTTGAAAAAATAGTTACGAATCACAGAATGGACAATGAAGCATAAGCTGCCGGTGAAAGCCGGCAGCTTACTAAGTGTACAAATCAATATGAAACGAAGCAATAGTCTTGATGCACTCCGCGGTTTTGCTATACTGGCCATGGTCCTGTCCAGCAGCATCGCATTCGGCATTCTGCCGGACTGGATGTATCATGCACAAACGCCACCACCATCTCATCAGTTCAATCCTGCGGTTCCCGGTATTACCTGGGTGGACTTAGTATTCCCTTTCTTTTTGTTCAGCATGGGTGCGGCTATTCCCTTAGCCCTGCATAACAAAGAGAAGGTTTTAGGCGGGCTGGCGCAACGTTTCATCTTACTGGTATTTTTTGCTGTATTTACACTGCACACACGGAACCAACAGTTTATCTCCATCGGTGCATTTGTGCTGTTATGTTTCCTGTTCATCAGGATGGAATCTAAGATCCCTAGGATTATAGCGTTAACCGCAGCTGTCACTTTTCTGATCTGGAAAGGCGTAGATGTTTACAAAAGCGATATCATCATCCTGGTATTAGCGAATATGGCTTTCTTTGGAGGTATTATCTGGTGGCTCACGGCTAAGCAGCCGCTGCTCCGCTTAGGAGTATTACCTTTTATTGCAGCCGTTTTTTTAGCTGCCGAAACGCCCGGCAGCTGGGCAGAGGCTATTTACAACTGGTCTCCGCTTCCCTGGATGTATAAGTTCTATTATCTCAAATACCTGTTCATTATCCTCCCCGGCACTTTTGCCGGGGAATGGCTACTGCTCTCAGTTCCCGAAATTCCTGCATGGGATAAACGGAAATGGATGATGATCGCAGGAGGAGCATTCCTGCTGGTGATCGTGAATGTGGTATACCTTTTTAGCAGGCAGGTAGTATTAAATCTCGTTTTATCTGTTTTGATAGGCACCTTTATGCTGGTGATGGCAACAAAGGTGCAGGCCTGGAAGAACTATTTGCAGGCCGGTGTGTATTTACTATGGCTGGGTTTATGTTTTGATTGTACGCAGGGCGGCATTAAAAAAGATCCCTCTAATTATAGTTATTACTTTGTGACAGGAGGGCTTGCCTTCCTCACAGTACTGGGTTTTATGGTGTTGGAATATTATGGATACTGTCAACGCATCATTGGTTACCTGGCCATTAACGGCAGGAATCCGATGGTAGCATATGTAGCAGGTAACCTGTTATTACTGCCTTTGTTAAAGCTCACGGGAGCAATTGATCTGTTAAGTGCGATGGAGCATAATGTGTGGCTGGGGGTACTGCGTGGACTTGTGTTCACCGGCATTGTATCCCTCATCACTATCTTTTTTGTTCGGCGCAAATGGTATTGGAAAACATAAAAAATTATAGATGTCGTTAAGTGTATTGGATATAGGGATCATTATCGGTTATGTGATAGCCATCCTGTTCCTGGGTTTTTACATAGCAAGGAAAGCCTCAAAGGACCTGCAATCTTATTTCCTGGGAGGGAATAAAATGAAATGGTACATGCTGGGGCTGAGCAATGCTTCCGGCATGTTTGATATTTCAGGTACCATGTGGACGGTGAGCATCCTCTTCATCTATGGATTGAAGAGTGCTTTTATTCCATGGCTATGGCCGGTATGGAACCAGGTATTCGTATTTGTATACCTCGCCATCTGGATGCGCCGCTCCAATGTAATGACAGGCGCACAATGGATCACCTTCCGTTTCGGAGATGGAAAGGGCGCACGGTTATCACACATCATCATTGTGATCTTTGCCATTGTGAGCGTGATCGGTTTTATCGCTTATTTCTTTGAAGGCATCGGTAAGTTCTCCACTTCTATTTTACCCTGGGACCTTTCCGTACAGATCGGATCATTTCATCTTTCTTCTGAAAGGAGTTATGCACTTATCCTTTGTATCATGACCACGCTCTATACCATCAAAGGTGGTATGTATAGCGTGGTAGCTACAGAAGTGATGCAGTTCATCATTATGACCATCTCCTGCCTGGTGATCGGGTACATTGCTTATACTTCCGTTACCGCAGAACAGATCAACGCTGCTATCCCTGCAGGTTGGAAAGACCTGTCTTTTGGATGGGACCTGGGCCTTGACTGGAGCGGTACGCCTTTCCCGGGAGTGGACAATAAGATCGCTTCAGATGGATTTGGCCTGTTTGGCATTCTCTTAATGATGATGTTGTTCAAAGGTATCTTTGCTTCTATTGCAGGGCCTGTTCCCAGTTATGATATGCAACGTGTGCTCTCCACCCGTACACCCGGTGATGCTGCTAAAATGAGCTTCACTACTATCTGGGTAATGTACATTCCCCGTTACCTGATGGTAGCCGCGTTTGCAGTGCTGGCGCTCGTATTTATGCAAACAGAACTGAACCAGCAGGGAGGTCATATCGATTTTGAAAAGATAGCGCCACTCGCTATCGCGAAGTTTGTTCCCGCAGGTTTCAAAGGTTTATTACTGGCTGGCCTGCTCGCTTCCTTTATGGGTACTTTCGCCGCCTTTGTGAATGCTGCGCCTGCATATGTGGTGAACGATATCTACAAGAAATATATTAATACCAACGCCTCCGATGCCAAATACATCCGTATCAGCGTGATCTCTTCACTTGTACTGGTGATGGTAGGTATCATGTTTGGCTTCATGGGCGCTTCCCTGAATAAACTCACCCTTTGGATCACGTCTGCGCTCTATGGTGGTTATGCTGCTTCCAACTTCCTGAAATGGCTGTGGTGGAGATTCACGGGTTACGGTTACTTCTATGGTATGCTGTTCGGATTAATCGGTTCTACCATCAAGTTGTTCTTCTTCCCGGAGATAGTAGACATCTATGTGTTCCCGATCATCCTTGTGTTTTCTTTCGCTGGTTGTATCCTGGGTACCTATGTTTCTCCGCTGGTGAACCGCGAGGCCGTGAAAGCGTTCTATAAGCAAACAAACCCATGGGGTTTCTGGGGGCCGATCAAAAAGGAAGTAATGGCAGAAGATCCAACTTTCAAACCTAATGGTGAATTCAAACGGGATATGTTCAATATCCTGATCGGTATAATATGGCAGATGGCACAGGTAGTGATCCCGATCTACTTCATGATCAGGGAAAACTGGCAGTTGCTGGGCTGGACGATCATCTTCATCGCTACTACCTGGATCCTGAAAAAGAACTGGTGGAACCATCTTGGTAAAGCAGACGAAAAATATAAACAATGATAAAGCAACTGAAAGGAACGGTACTGTTGATGGCTATGGGCTTGTCCGCTATGGCGCAAACAATAGACAGTACTTACGATAACGGTCATTATAAAGACAGGCAGGCATTATTCGCCAGCCTGCCGCAGCAGAAAAATGCGATCGTTTTCCTGGGCAACAGTATTACAGAAGCCGGTAAATGGAATGAGATATTACCAGGGCTTCCTGTACAGAACAGAGGCATCAGCGGTGATAATTCATTTGGTGTACTGGCCCGCCTGCCACAGATCGTACAGGCTAAACCTGCAAAGATCTTCCTGCTGATCGGGGTCAATGATCTTAAGAGGGAAGTACCTGCGAATGTGATCATCAATAACTGCGAACGGATGTTGTCTATGATCAAAGCCGGATCTCCCCGTACCAAAGTGTATGTGCAAAGCATCCTGCCGGTGAACGATACGATCCTGATAGAACCATTCAAAAAAGTAACGAATGCAAATGTGGCATTGGTGAACAAAGCTTATGAACAACTGGCCAAACAACATGGATACTACTTCGTGAACCTGCATGAACCATTTGCAGATGCAAAAGGGCAATTGAAAAGAGCAGAAACACCGGATGGCCTGCACCTGAAAGTGAGTTCTTATCCGGCATGGGTGAATTACCTGCGCAGTAAAAAATATTTATAATGAAGAAGCAATTACTATTAGCTGCCTGCCTTTTGCCACTGCTCGGATCTGCACAGCAGAAGATAGACAGCAGTTACAATAACTGGTATTACGAAGGCCGCATGGACCTTTACAATCAACTCAATAACCAACCGGCGGATATCCTGTTCCTGGGTAACAGTATTACAGAAAGAGGGGAGTGGGCAGAACTGTTGCCAGGCAGGAGGATCGCTAACAGGGGAATCGGCGGGGATAATACTTTTGGTGTGCTGGCCCGCCTGGATGGCGTGATCAAACAACAGCCCCGAAAGATCTTTTTACTGATCGGCATCAACGACATCGGAAGAGGATTACCCACTGAGGTGATCCTGAACAATTACCACCGCATCGTTACAAAACTCACACAAGGTTTGCCTGGAACAAAGCTGATCATTCAGAGTGTATTGCCCATGAACGAAGGGAAGCTGCCTTATGATTACCTCAAAGGAAAAGCAGCAAAAATAAAGGCGCTGAATGAAGGCTTTGTAAACATTGCAAAAGAATTCAAGCTCCCCTACCTGAACCTGCATGAATTGTTTGCAGATGAAAAGGGAGAATTGAAAGCCGCTTATACGAAAGATGGCATTCACCTGGAGCCGGCTGCTTATGTGGATTGGGTGAATTGGTTAAAACAGAAAAAACAGTTATAACATGAAGATAACAGGCACTTTCCTGGATGAGATCAGTCATGATATCCCGCATCAGAACTGGGGATATGAGGAATGGGACCGTGATTTCGGTCACATGAAAGCCATTGGTATCGACACGGTGATCCTTATCCGCAGCGGTTATCGCCGTTTTATCACTTACCCCTCTGCGTACCTGCAAAAGCAGCATGGATGTTACGTACCGCCGGTAGACCTGGTGAAAATGTACCTGGAGCTGGCAGATAAACATGGCATGCAGTTTTACTTTGGCCTCTATGATAGCGGCCATTACTGGGATACCGGTAACATGCAATCAGAGATAGATGCCAACCGCTATGTGATAGATGAAGTGTGGCAACAATATGGCCACTATAGAAGCTTTAAAGGCTGGTACCTGAGTATGGAGATCAGCCGCCGTACGAAAGGGGCAGTGGAAGCCTTTTCTACTTTAGGCAAACAATGTAAAGCTGTAAGCAATGGCCTGCCCACTTTCATCTCTCCCTGGATAGATGGCAAAAAAGCGGTAATGGCCGCTTCTGCCGGTCTTACTAAAGAAGATGCCGTTTCCATACAGGAGCATGAAAAAGAATGGAGTGAAATATTTGATGGTGTACGTGGCGCAGTGGATGCTATTGCCTTCCAGGATGGTCATATCGATTATCATGAACTCCCGGAATTCTTTGCCGTGAATAAAAGAATGGCAGATAAATTCGGCATGCAATGCTGGACCAATGCGGAATCTTTTGACCGGGACATGCCCATTAAGTTCCTGCCCATCAAATTCGAGAAGTTGCGGTTAAAGCTGGAAGCAGCAAGGCTGGCAGGATATGATAAAGCCATCACTTTTGAATTTTCTCATTTTATGAGCCCACAGTCTGCCTACTTGCAGGCAGGCCATTTATATAACCGATACAAAGAATATTTAGCCAATTTTTAATGAAACATCTAGCCACACTTTATAAGAAGGAGTTATTGGAGAACGTGTTACCCTTTTGGACGAGCAACTCCAGGGATGAGCAGCATGGTGGTTTTTTTACCTGCCTGGACCGTTACGGAAAAGTATTTGACACAGATAAATTCATGTGGCTGCAGGGAAGGGAAGTATGGATGTTCTCCATGCTGTACGACAAAGTAGATCAGAACCCCCTATGGAAGGAGATGGCCTTACATGGTGCCACTTTCATGGAAAAATACGGGAGGGATGAACAGGGCAATTGGTACTTTTCTACCACACAGGAAGGCCAGCCCCTCATCCAGCCCTATAATATCTTTTCGGATTGCTTCGCAGCCATGGGCTTTGGTGCATTGTACAAAATAGATCCGAAGCCGGAATACCATGCGATCGCAAAGGATACATTCGAGAACATCCTGCACCGCAGAAAGAATCCCAAAGGACATTACACCAAAAACGTTCCGGGCACACGCAACCTGAAGAACTTCGCATTGCCCATGATCCTCTGTAATCTCTCACTGGAACTGGAACATATCCTGGGCAGTGAGAAGGTGAATGAGTTCATTCCCGAAGTGCTGGAAGAAGTGATGCATGTTTTTTACCTGGAAGGCAAAGGGCTCATCCTGGAAAATGTGCTGGAAGATGGCAGTTTCTCTGATTCCTTTGAAGGCCGCTTATTAAATCCCGGTCATGCAATCGAAGCCATGTGGTTTATCATGGACCTGTCGGTACGCCTGAATGATATGACCCTGGCCAACAAAGCCATGGAAATAGGATTGCGCATGCTGGAGTTTGGATGGGACCATCAATACGGTGGTATCTTCTATTTTATGGATGTACATAACAAACCTCCGCAGCAGCTGGAGTGGGACCAGAAGTTATGGTGGGTACACATGGAAACCCTGGTGTTCCTCGCTAAAGGCTGGCAGCTCACTGGCAGCGAAGCCTGTAAGAACTGGTTTGAAAAAGTACATGCCTACACCTGGAAACATTTTAAAGATGCGGAACATCCTGAATGGTTCGGTTACCTGAACCGCCAGGGAGAGCCTTTATTGCAATTGAAAGGTGGTAAATGGAAGGGTTGTTTCCATGTGCCCCGTGCTTTATACCAGGTATGGCAAACGCTTGAAAAAGCGCCCGCATTTAGTTATCTTGAAGCATGAGAACGCTGATATTTTTGCTGTTTTTTGCCAGCTGTACGCAGGCGCAAACAAGGATCACTTACGCCGTAAAAGACAAACAGTCTTTATACATCGATCATTACAAACCATCTGTTGAACCCAACGGCATGTCTGTAATGTTTGTACACGGTGGTGGCTTTACCGGTGGAGATCCTGCTAACCAGAAGCCGATGGCAGATGGTTTGGGTAAACTGGGGTACAATGTATATGTGATCTCTTATCGCCTGTACCTGAAAGGGAGCAATTTTGGCTGTAATACTACTACTACGGAAAAACTGAAAGCCATCCGTCTTGCTGTGGAGGATGCCGGAGATGCTGCCCGTTTTATCCTCGATAGTTTGCACATTGATAAGGATAAGTTTTTCATTGCAGGCAGCAGTGCCGGTGCGGAGACTATCCTGCAATTGTTATATAATCCTTTTGGTACTGTAAATACTATCCGTTTCCGTGGTGCCATGGTGTTTTCCGGTGCCTTGCTGGATATCAATACCGTTACCCCGGATAACTGGATCCCCACTTTATTCATGCATGGCACAAAGGACCAGCTGGTACCTTTTGGCACAGCCGCGCATCATTTCTGTAAAGCGAATACACCGGGTTGGATGATGCTGTTCGGGGCTAAGACGATCTACGAACAGGCAAAGGCATGGAAGAAGCCGGTGGTGTTATATACTTATGAAGGGAAGGGACATGAAGTGGCTAACTTTATGTTCAGGGAGTTTGAGAAGATGGATGGATTTATGAAAGCGGTAGTGAAGGGGGAAGAGTTGGGGGCGAAGGAGGTAAAGCTGTAAATCTGATTTAGTGTATATTAGAGGCGTATCATCTGTTCAGGATGGTACGCTTTTTTTTATGTTAGGATGGTGCAGGATGCCCCTATCGTCAAAATCCTGTAAGTTGTAAGCATGAGGTTCCTATTTACCATGCTTTTATTCATCCCGATTATGGGATCTGCCCAAACCTTAGCAGCTACAGACGGACTGGGCCGCGTACTGCCGCAGCAAAAAGAGGTAGGCGCACCCAAAGCTAATAAACACGTTGCCCTGTTTTATTTTCTATGGCAGGGGGATTCCCCTACCTCCGAGAAATATTGGGATCTCACCGAAATGTGGCAGCGGGATTCTTCTGTATTTAATGATTTCAACCATCCCGGCTGGGGTGGCGGTGCCGGCGTAGCAGGCAAATACTATTTCTGGGGGCAACCCATTTATGGCTATTACCAGGGCGGGGATTATTGGGTGCATTTGAAAAATGTACAACTGCTAACAGATGCAGGTGTGGATATTCTAATCCTTGATGCCACCAACCGCCTTACCTATCTGAAACAAACAGATGCCTTGATGCGTGCCCTGGAAACCGTCCGCAAACAGGGGAGGAAAACGCCTAAAGTGGTATTCTACACCAATACGAAATCCGGGGAAACCATGCAGGAACTATATGACAGCTGTTACAAAGTAGGTGCTCCATACCGCTATCCGGAAAATTGGTTTTATCTGGAAGGAAAACCCCTGATCATTGGTATTTCCAAAGAAGCGAGGAATTCCTTTTTTACAATACGTGAATCCCAGTGGCCTACGGAAGCTTTCAAAAACAACGCCTGGCCCTGGATAGAATTCCAGCGCCTGCAACATGTATACCTCAATAATAAAGGTGAAAGAGAGATTGTAAATGTTTCCACTGCACAACATCCTGTTGTTCCTATGGGGCATTCAGCTTTTTATAAACGGCCCGGCAATTGGGGCAGAAGTTATCGGAATGGTGCGGAAGGTAATGCAGCAGATCTGCCTTACGGTTATAATATACAGGAACAGTGGGAGTTTGCATTGAAGCAGGATGTGCCGTTTATATTTATAACAGGGTGGAATGAATGGATTGCCGGGAAATGGAGATACAAGAAAAGTAAAGACACTGCGGTCTTTGTAGATCAGGCCAGCCCGGAGTATAGCAGGGATATAGAACCTTCACTGACTGCCGGCTTGGAAGATCATTATTACATGCAGATGGTGAGCAATATCAGGCGGTATAAGGGGTATGGAGCCATTCCCTTACTGGGGCCGGAGAAATCAATAAAAGGCTGGGGAGATTGGGTACATGTATTGCCGGTGTACAGGGATTATACCGGGGATGTATTGCATAGGAAATACCCGGGTGCCCAATCAGAACCCAAAGTAATATATGAGAATACGACCGGCAGGAATGATCTCTCTGTAATGAAAGTAGCCCGTGATAAACAGTATGTATATTTTTATGCAAGTACGGTTGCAGCTATAACCCCTAATACGGGTAAGAACTGGATGACATTATGGTTAGATATGGACCGCTCGGGGAAATATGACTACCGTATTGTAGGAGGAGATCAATTGCAGTTTAATAAAGATGGTACATGGAGCGATCTGGCAAAAGTGGCATATCGGATGAAAGGAAAAGAGCTGATGATCAGTATACCTTTATCACGCATAGGTATAAAGAGCAACAATATCAACTTTGAATTCAAATGGTCTGATAATATGCAGGAGGATAATCCGCTGGATTGGTACGTGAATGGAGATGCAGCCCCGGGGGGAAGGTTTAATTTTGTAGTGACAAATAAGTAGGAAATCCTTTACAGAATTGTGCAAAAGTAATCTGAAATTAGCCTAATGGTTGTATAATCCTTGCTTCATCCTTGCTTCATCCTTGTGCAAACCTGCTCCAGATAAGGACATGAAGCTAGGATAAAGCTAGGATGAAGCAAGGATGAAGCAATGATAAAGCTACTTTTCAAAGCCTTCAGCCCTTCTTTATTTCAATCTTGGCACTTCCTTTCAACCCGGTATTCTTCCCCTTCAGCAATATCCTTTCCAACCCACCCGGCCAAATGCTCTCCAGCCGCGGGTCATTGTTATCAATATGCGTGATCTCCGCATCAAACTGCTTCGCATCATACTGCATGATCAATACAAAGTTCTCTCCCGTTAATTTCAGCTGCCCCGGTGCCGTTTCCACCACTTTGCAGAACGTGAGAAAATTCAGCTGCTGGGCTGCTACAAATTCATTCAGTGCATAGTCATCTGTGATCACAAACGCACCGCCTCTGTTTAACTTGTAACCTCTCTTCCATGTTTTTACTTTAGCGGCAGCAGGGTACGCCGTAGCAATATCGGCCGTAAAAGAAACCTGCTTAGTGTTAGACGCAAACGCAGCAGAAGCTGCTTTAAATTCCGCTCCATTCTGTTGTTGCACGCCATTGATGATAGGCAGGTTATGATAAGCAGATTGCATCGTCCATATCTTGTAACGGTCAGGACTGAAAGTCTGCCGCACATAGGTACCTACCCCCGCATCTACCAGGCAAGGCAAGCCGTTATAATAGAGAATGAAAGTACCTACATCATTATGGTTATGTGATTCTGCATTATGCCCGCCTTTGCCTGCAAAATAAAAACCCTGCTTAGTGCCGGGGTATTCACGTGCAATCGCAATTTGATTGTCAGGGTACCAGTAGGAGCCAATCAGCGGTTCTTTGGCCGGATAAGCCAGTATCTCATTCATCGTGGTGAGGTCTGTGATCACTGCTTCTATAGTACCGCCTCCAGGCATTTTACCTTTTTGCGCATAGAAGGCACCAAAGCCGCTCATAGTTGAATCTTTGATCGCTCTGCCAAATCTGTATACCATCCCTGCATTGATGCCACCTTTAGCACTGGCATCGGCAAAGTTCACGAAGTAGGGACTGTTGATATACATATTGCAAATGTAGTTGCCCATATTTTTGATCAGGGGATGAGAGAATACATCCAGTTTGCCATGTGTGGCACGGTGCAACAACTCCAGGCATTCAAAGTATTTGCCACCCGCATGGCTCCAATAAGAAGGGCCTTCATCGCAGCCGCCATCCGGCTTATAAGAGTTCGTGAATTTATCGATGGATTGCAGGGCCTTGTAAACGTTCTTCACCTTCACCGCCTGATCATCTTCCATGAGTAACATACATTGCAGCATGTTGTAATTGATCCAGGGATTCCAGTTATTCTGGGGGCGTTCATTAAAACCCATCCACCAGAAATCATTGCGGGTATAATAAGGGGTCAATACATTTTTACGCACTTCGTATTTGATCCTTTCCGCGATCAGCGGATTCACTTTATCCAGGGGCGCTTTGAGGAAGTAATGCACCCAGGACAACAAAGCAGCAGCATCTGCAGAACCCAGGTCTATTACAGGTTTGGTGATATCCGGCAATAGCTCGAAACCCTTGGTAACAGGCAGATGCGCAGAAAGCACCCAGGAACTTTGTTCACAGATGGCCCAGCTGCCGTTGATGATCTGATCGATGAATCTGCCTTTCCCTTCTGCCAGTTCTGCGAGCACAAGGTTCTGCAACGCACTCTTGCGCGCAGAATTAGGGTGCTGCATGGTATTGCGGTTACCTGTACGGGTAAACTCCATGATGTCTGTAGCTTTTACCACATCCCATTTGAAAGACAGGGATGTTTCGCCCTGTTTGATTAGGGCGGTGCGGATACCGGAAGGGAGACCATCCCAGAAATCACGTTGTGTGTAGGAGGGCAGCGTTACCCAATCCTGGTTTTTAGTAAGGATAGTGCCCAGCTGTGTTTCGCTGTAGCGGCTGGTGAGCAGGTCCTTGTGATCCTGCGCGGAAACGGTGACGAGAAGGAACACGGATGCCAGTAATAAGAAGATACTTTTCACAATGTGGAATTTTGATCGTGAAAATACTTCCATTTCTGCTGGGATCAAAGCAGGCCTTATCTTTCTTTCAGCTTATTCAGGTTAATCTTGAAGGTTTGGCCAACAGGCAGACTTTCATCCAGGATCACCACATGGCGTGGCCCCCATTCGTCCACTTTATCCGCAGCGATAATGTAGGATTTGTGAATGCGCACGAAATTGCAAACAGGCAGCAGCTTTTCCATTTCTGCTGTGGTAGCGTTCACGATGAGGCATTTATTTTCGAGGTATACTTTCACGTAGTTGCCCATACTCTGCACGTAGTAGATATCTCCGGGATCTACAGACGTTTGGGTACTGCCGGTTTTCAGCAGCAGGGGTTCTTCCGGCGGATTAACGGCCGGCGCTTCCTGTTGCAGTATTTTATTCACCGCTTTCAGGAAACGGGGGAAACTGATAGGTTTCAGGATATAATCCACTACATCATATTCATAACTTTCCAGTGCAAACTCGCTGTAGGCGCTACAAAGAATGATCTTAGGGTGATTATTGTTCAGTGTTTTGAGAAGGTCCAGCCCGCTTAGTTCCGGCATATTGATATCCAGAAATACCACATCCACTTTCTCGCGATGCAGGAAGTTGGCGGTTTCCATGGCATTGTAGCAATGCCCTACTATCTGTAAGGCCTGCACTTTTTCAATATGCGCTTCCAGCACATAATGTGCCCCGGGTTCGTCATCTACGATCAGGCAACGGAGTACTTGCATGGCGTTCTAAAGTTAAAAGCAGTTCTGTGTAATAAATGTTGTTCTCTTCATGGGTGACCAGCGTATGCCGTTTCGCATAGGCAAGGGCAAGCCGCTGTTTCACATTGTTCAATCCTACGCCGGTCGAAGATACGGATTGTTTATTTTCCGGAACGGTGTTGCGGATCTTGAGCAGCAAAGTTTCCCCTTTGATCTCCAGTTCTACTTTGATGTAGGAGGCCTGGATACTGGAAGGCGCATATTTGAATGCATTCTCCACAAAAGTGATCAGGATCAGCGGCGTGATCAGCAGGTCTTTTTCACTCCCTTTCTTTTTAAAGCTCACCTGGCATCTTTGCCTTACCCTCGCTCTTTCCAGGTGTACATAGTTCCGCACAAACTGCAACTCATCTTCCAGTGGCACCAATTGCTTGCGGGAGCTTTGTAACTGGTAACGCAGCAGTTCGGAAATGCTGAGGATCAGTTCCGGCGTTTTATTGGGATAACGGAGACTTACGCCATACAGGTTGTTGAGGGTATTGAAGAAGAAATGCGGGTTCAGCTGGCTTTGCAGGTATTGGATCTCCTTATCCCGCATCAGCAGCGAATTCCTTAATTCCAGGGTATGCCAGGTAGCCTGCCGGTAAAGGAACCATAACCCGATGCCGATCAGCAGGCAGGCCAGGGAAAATACCAGGTCGCTCACCCAGATCATGTCCATATCCGTGCGGAAGATATTTACCCTTAAAGTATAAGAGCCCCAGGTGGTAAAGGCCAGCCAGCCAACCAATAGTCCTAAATACTGCCAGTACAGCCGTTTCATGATCAGCATGTTCAGCATGTATTTATTGTGGACCGCGCACATCACATAAATGAAAATAACAGACACTCCGTTGTTCAGGTACAACCGCACATTATTGATGGGCTCGTACTGCATGTTCACCAGCACCATCACGGTAAGGAGCACGATCAGGAAGAGCGTATTCACCACCCAGCTGTTATTAAGTATATTTTTCTGAGCCATACAGCAAGCAATTTAGCACGATCGGTCTCAAAGTTCGGGGATTTTCTGATGTACGGCGTTCATCACTTGTAGTAGCCGGTTGATCAATCGGATTTTGGCACTAACTTATCATGATGCAGCTTTGCATCAGATTAAACTGTTTTCCGCCATTTTAACCTGGTTCAGTGTTTGTTTTCACCATTAATTCCTGACTGCCTGTGCCTTATAAGGCCAGGCAGTTAGATTTTATCTAACAAAAGCCGTATTTTCTGGTAAATTATCTATAAAAGACAAACATGATTTGATTATTCAGATTACTTCCTATTTTTGCACCAGATTTTTAAAACATGATCAACAACGTACACATACATCATCACCATACTTACCAGACCGGTAGGCAGGGAATGCTGTAATGTACACACAGATATTCACCATCAAAGGCTTACCGCATTCCGGTAAGCCTTTTTTTGTTTCAATCAGAAAATTATGAAACTGCGTATTGCCATTCAGAAATCAGGTCGCCTGCACGAAGATTCTATCAAACTGCTGAAAGAATGCGGGATAGACATCAATAACGGCGTGAACAAACTCAAAACGGAAGCCACTAACTTTCCGCTGGAAGTATTCTTCCTGCGGGACGATGATATTCCGCAATACGTGGAAGACGGCGTAGCGGACATCGGTATCGTGGGAGAGAACGTAGTGCTGGAAAAGAGCCGTCCGCCTATTCGTACGGTGGAAAAACTGGGCTTCGGCAAATGCCGTTTAGCCATGGCAGTTCCCAAATCCATGGAGTACAACTCTATCAAAGACCTGGATGGCCAGCGTATTGCAACCAGCTATCCCGGCATCCTGGGCGATTTCCTCACCAAAATGGGCATTACAGCTGAGATCCACGAGATCAGCGGTTCTGTGGAAATAGCGCCTGGTATTGGTTTGGCAGATGCTATCTGCGACCTCGTGAGCAGCGGTTCCACCCTGTTTATGAATGGCCTGAAAGAAGTGGAAACAGTTTTAAGGTCTGAAGCCATCCTGGTGGCAAACGACAAACTCACTGCCGAACAGCAGCAGATCCTGGCCAAACTGATCTTCCGCATCCAGGCGGTGAAGAAAGCCAAGAACAACAAATACATCCTGCTTAACGCACCCAATGATAAACTCTCTGAGATCATTGGCCTGCTGCCGGGTATGAAAAGTCCCACTGTACTGCCTTTGGCAGAAGCCGGCTGGAGTTCTGTACACTCCGTACTGAATGAAAACGAATTCTGGGATATCATTGAAAGCCTCAAAGATGCCGGTGCACAAGGCATCCTGGTGGTACCGATCGAGAAAATGGTTGTTTAAAGATTACTATATGCAAGTCATCCGCTATCCGGAAAAGAATACATGGAACACATTGCTGCAACGCCCGGTTTTTGATACACGCGAGCTGGAAGCCACCGTGTCTGCCATCCTCGCCGATGTAAAAGCTACTGGCGATGCTGCTTTGCGCAAGTACACACTGCAGTTCGACAAAGTAACGCTGACGGACATCCGCGTAACCACAGCTGAATTTGAAGCAGCAGATGCCATCCTGGATGAATCACTGAAAAACGCTATCCGGCAGGCTGCGCTGAACATAGAAGCTTTTCACCGGGCGCAGGTAGAATCTGTTACCCTCATAGAAACCATGCCGGGAGTGCAATGCTGGCGCAAGCCCGTAGGTATTGAAAAGGTGGGTTTATATATCCCGGGCGGTACTGCTCCTTTATTCTCTACCATCCTGATGCTGGCGATTCCTGCAAGACTGGCCGGTTGTAATGAAATAGTGCTTTGCACTCCTCCCGGCAAAGATGGCCTCGTCCATCCTGCAGTATTGTGGGCTGCACATTTCACGGGTATCACACAGGTATTCAAAACCGGCGGGGTACAGGCTATTGGCGCAATGGCCTATGGTACAGAAAGCGTACCGAAAGTCTATAAGATCTTCGGACCGGGCAATCAGTATGTGACCTGTGCCAAACAATTGGTGAACAGTGCCGGCACTGCCATCGATATGCCGGCAGGACCTTCTGAAGTAGCGGTATTTGCAGACGATGCATGTGTGCCCGCATTTGTAGCGGCAGACTTATTATCCCAGGCAGAACATGGTGCGGATAGCCAGGTATTGCTGGTGACCACCTCTGAAAAGGTGATCGTGGAAGTGGAGAAAGAAGTAGCAGCGCAACTGGCTTTGCTGCCGCGTAAAGACCTGGCCGCTAAAGCACTGGACAATAGCAAACTGATCCTTGTGAAAGACAGGGATGAAGCCATGGATATGCTCAACGCTTATGCACCGGAACACCTGATCATGGCCTGTGAAAATGATGAAGCTCTAGCTACCCGTGTAATAAATGCAGGTTCCGTATTCCTGGGGAATTATTCTCCGGAAAGCGCTGGGGATTATGCTTCCGGAACCAATCATACTTTACCTACCAATGGTTATGCCACTGCCTACAGTGGTGTGAGTGTAGATAGTTTTGTGAAGAAGATCACTTTCCAGCGCCTCACCCGCGAAGGCCTGCTGGCATTAGCCCCTTCCATTGAAGCCATGGCTGCTGCAGAAGGACTGGACGCACACAAGAACGCGGTAAGTATTCGTATAAAATCTAATTAATTGCTATGTTCGATCTTAATAGTCTCTTAAGAGATAATATCAAAAGACTGGTCCCTTACTCTTCCGCACGCGATGAGTTCAAAGGAGAAGCATCTGTATTCCTTGATGCCAATGAAAACAGCTACGGCTCTCCCTTAGCCACAGATTACAACCGTTATCCGGATCCTCTGCAATGGAAGGTGAAATACCGCCTGGCTGATATCAAAGGGGTACCGCCACAGAATATTTTCCTCGGTAACGGCAGTGATGAAGCCATTGATGTATTATTCCGCGCATTTTGTCGCCCCGGCATTGATAACGTGGTATTGTGCCCGCCCACATACGGTATGTATGAAGTGAGCGCAAACATCAATGATGTGACTATCCGCAAAGCCACACTCACCGAAAATTTCCAGCTGGACCTCCCAGCTATTGAAGCAGCCATTGACGACAATACCAAACTGATCTTCATCTGTTCTCCCAACAACCCCACGGCGAATGCCATCAACCGGCAGGACATTGAAGTAGTACTGAATAACTTCCACGGCATCGTAGTAGTGGATGAAGCATACATTAACTTCTCCAAACAAAAAACATTGATCCAGGAACTCACGGAGTATCCTAACCTCGTGATCCTGCAAACCCTTTCCAAAGCGTGGGGCCTGGCTGCATTGCGGGTAGGGATGGCTTTTGCAAGCGAGGATATCATCAATGTGTTCAATAAAGTAAAACCGCCTTACAATATCAACCAGGCCTCACAGGAACTGGCATTGGAAGCGTTGAACAACATAGACCAGGTGAATGCCTGGATCAGGGAAACAGTACTGGAGCGGGATAAGCTGGAGTTTGCATTGAAAGCATTGCCGATCGTAGAGAAAGTTTACCCCAGTGATGCTAACTTCCTGCTGGCTAAAACAACAGATGCAAAAGGGATTTACAATCATCTCATAGAAAAAGGCATTGTGGTGCGGGATCGTTCTAAAGTGGAGCTTTGTGTGGGATGCCTTCGTATAACGGTAGGTACACCGGCTGAGAATGTTGAATTAATTAACACTTTACAGACTTTCGCCGCCGCTAAAAATTAAATACAGGCAAACAATACCTGATGAAATCGTAAGATCTATAAAAAATAATCATCCCCCTCTGATGAATCCGAAGGATTCATCAGAGGGCAAAAAAACTACTGATGAGATCGCAAGATCCCATCAGGCAAATAAAAAAGACAAACAACTACTGATGAGTTCGCGAGATCCCATCAGACAAATAAAAAAGACAAACAACTACTGATGAGTTCGCGAGATCCCATCAGACAAATAAAAAAGACAAACAACTACTGATGAGTTCGCGAGATCCCATCAGACAAATAAAAAAGACAAACAACTACTGATGAGTTCGCGAGATCCCATCAGACAAATAAAAAAGACAAACAACTACTGATGAAAAGAGTCCTATTCATAGACCGGGATGGCACCATGATCAAAGAACAACCACCAACCTACCAGATAGACAGTCTGGAAAAAGTGGAGTTCTATCCCAAAGTATTCACTTACCTCGGCAAAATAGCCGCAGAGCTGGACTACGAACTGGTACTGGTAACCAACCAGGATGGATTAGGCACAGCCTCCTTTCCTGAAGAAACCTTCACCGCCCCGCACAAACACATCATGCAAAGCTTCGCAAATGAAGGCATTCATTTCGCAGCAGAATATATAGACAGGAGCTTCCCTGCTGATAATGCCCCCACCCGGAAACCCGGCACAGGCATGCTCACCAAATACTTCTCCAAAGACTACGACCTCGCCAACTCCTTTGTGATCGGCGACAGGATCACAGATGTGAAACTGGCGCAGAACCTGGGTGCCAAAGCCATCTGGCTGAATGAAGGAACCGGCCTCGGCGGAGCGGAAGTAGACAACGCAGACCTGAGTGGCGTTATCGCCCTGGAGTCTACGGACTGGGCAAAGATCTACGAGTTCCTCAAGATCGGCCTCAGAAAGGTAAGCCATGTAAGAGCCACCAAGGAAACGGATATCCGTATCGAACTGAACCTGGATGGTACTGGCAAAGCCAATATCCACACAGGCCTGGCCTTCTTTGACCATATGCTGGACCAGATAGCCCGCCACGGCAGCATTGATCTGGACATCACCGCCAAAGGAGACCTGCATATCGATGAACACCATACTATAGAAGATACCGGCATCGCACTGGGAGAGGCTTTTGCCTTAGGTCTGGCAGACAAAAAAGGCATGGAAAGATATGGCTTCTGCCTGCCCATGGATGATTGCCTGGCACAGGTAGGGATTGATTTCGGCGGCCGCAACTGGATCGTTTGGGACGCAGAATTCAAAAGGGAGAAAGTAGGGGATATGCCCACGGAAATGTTCTTCCACTTCTTCAAATCCTTCTCAGACGCGGCTAAATGTAACCTGAACATCAAAGCGGAAGGGGAGAATGAGCACCATAAGATAGAAGCGATCTTCAAAGCCTTTGCAAAGGCTATCAAGATGGCCGTGAAGCGGAATCCTGACAATATGCAGTTACCAAGCACAAAAGGGGTTTTATAAGATGAGCGAAATAAAATTTGCATATTTGGAGAAATCCCCCCATATTTGCCCTCATAATGCAAATGAACAATACATACAAACTTTGGTGGCACGCAACGACTCTCTTCGCTGTGTAACGCTGCCATGTTCGTATTTCAAATACTTTAAGAAGGCTCGCTGTACACAGCGGGCCTTCTTCGTTTTTGCCCCATAGGGCTGCTTTAAATAACAATATCGGATGAAAAAAATTCAGGTAAAAACACGATCCAAACAAATGCTGGCAGATGTATTCACACCTGTAAGCATCTACCTCCGCATCCGGGACAAATTCCCCGGCTCCATCCTCCTGGAGAGCACTGACTCTCACGCCAGTGAGAACAGCTTCTCGTTTATAGGTATCAAACCTATTGCAGGGATTGAAGTAACCTCCACGGATATCTTCGAATTCAAGTACCCCGGCCAGCCCGTAGAGAGAAAGCAGTTGAAGAGCAGCAAGGAAGTGGTGAAAGAAATGGATGCTTTCCTGAAGAGTTTTTCATTCAGTGAAAAGTCCCCGGTGCCATATGCAGAAGGCCTCTTCGGCTACAGTACCTACGACTCCGTGCAATTCTTTGAGAAGATCGTGTTTAAAAAACGGGAGAAAGCAGGCAATACCATTCCCCTGATGCGCTACCGTTTTTACCAGTATGTAATTGCCATCAACCATTTCAAAGATGAACTCCACCTCATAGAGAACCAGGTAGATGGCCAGGAAAGCGAGTTTGAATACCTCGAATCCCTCATCCGCAATAAGGATTTCCCCGGTTATACCTTCGCCGGAAAAGGCGAAGAAAAAAGCAATCTCACCAATGAGCAATACATGGAAATGGTGGAGAAAGGCAAACAACACTGCTTCCGCGGAGATGTATTCCAGATAGTACTCTCCCGTGCATTCAGCCGTGAATTCTCCGGAGATGAATTCAATGTATACCGTGCGTTGCGTTCCATCAACCCTTCTCCCTATCTCTTCTATTTTGATTACGGCGATTATAAATTAATGGGTTCTTCTCCGGAAGCACAACTGATCATCAAAGATCGCAAAGCAGTGATCCACCCTATAGCAGGTACTTTCAAACGTACCGGCAACGATGAGCAGGATAAGGAACTGGCAGCACAGCTACTGGAAGATCCAAAAGAAAATGCAGAACATGTGATGCTGGTGGACCTTGCAAGAAATGACCTCAGCAGGAAGGCATCGGAAGTAGAAGTAGAAACCTATCGCCAGATCAAATACTACTCACATGTGATCCACCTCGTAAGTGAAGTAACAGGGCAATTGCCGGAGAACAGCAATCCCTTTGAAATACTGGCCGCTACTTTCCCCGCAGGCACTTTGTCCGGCGCACCCAAGTACAAAGCCATGGAACTGATCGATAGTTATGAACCTACTGCAAGAGGTTTCTACGGCGGCTGTGTAGGTTTTGTAGGATTCAACGGCAACTTCAATCATGCTATTATGATCCGTTCTATCCTGAGCAGGAATAATACTTTATACTACCAGGCGGGAGCAGGTATTGTGGCTAAATCAGTGGCCAGTTCAGAACTGGAGGAAGTGAACAATAAACTCAACGCATTAAAACAGGCCATTATCCTGGCGCAAAATATTTGATATGAAGATCCTGGTGTTCGATAATTACGATTCATTCACTTACAACCTGGTACACCTTGTTGAAAAGATCATCAATGATAAAGTAACAGTAGTGAGGAATGATGAGATCAAACTGGAAGAAGTAGATCAGTACGATAAGATCATCCTTTCCCCTGGTCCCGGTATCCCGGTAGAAGCAGGTTTGCTGTTGCCTTTGATCAAACAATATGCTGCTACCAAATCCATCTTTGGTGTATGCCTTGGCCAGCAGGCTATTGGCGAAGCATTTGGTGCAAAACTCACCAACCTGAAAGAAGTGTATCATGGCATAGCCACCCCGGTGAAAGTAACTTCCCGCAGCGGAAGGATCTTTAACAACCTGCCGGATGAACTGGAAGTAGGGCGGTATCATTCCTGGGTAGTGGATGAATCCACATTACCCGCGGAACTGGAAGTAACGGCAAGGGATGAACACGGTTATATCATGGCTTTGCAGCATAAAAAGTATGATGTAAGCGGTGTGCAGTTCCACCCGGAAAGTGTGCTGACGCCGGAAGGAGAACAAATTTTACGCAACTGGTTAGCCCTTTAAATCATAAAAGATGAAAAAGATACTCAACTATCTGTTCGAACATAAAACCTTCAGCCGGGAGGGGGCCAAAGAGATCCTGACAAATATCTCCAAAGGCGTGTATAACGAAAGTGAGCTGGCTGCTTTCATGACGGTATTCCTCATGCGCAGCATCACTATCGAAGAACTGCTGGGTTTCCGCGATGCCTTGCTGGAACTCTGCGTACCCATTAACCTGAATGGCCATGCCGTACTGGATATTGTAGGTACAGGCGGGGACGGGAAGAATACTTTCAACGTATCCACGCTGTCCTGCTTCATTGTAGCCGGTGCCGGCGGAAAGGTAGCGAAACACGGTAACTATGGCGTATCTTCGATCAGCGGCGCTTCCAACGTAATGGAATCTGTAGGATACAAGTTCAAGGCAGACCAGGGCAAATTAACGCAGGAAGTGGAAGAGGCAGGTATCTGTTTCTTACACGCCCCGCTCTTTCACCCGGCCCTGAAAAATGTTGCCCCTGTCCGCCGCCAGTTAGGTGTTCGTACTTTCTTTAATATGCTGGGCCCCCTGGTGAATCCTGCATTTGCGGACCATCAGCTGATTGGTGTGTACAGCCTGGAAATGGCACGTATTTACAATTACCTGTTCCAGCAAACGGACAAACGTTTTGCGATTGTTCACAGCCTGGATGGTTATGATGAGATCTCCCTCACCGGCGATACCCGCATCATCACCAACAAAGGAGAACAGGACTGGACGCCCGAAGCATTAGGCAAACGCAAAGTACATCCTGAAGATATTTACGGCGGTAACTCCATAGAGGAAGCTGCAAAGATATTTATGAAAGTATTGAAGGGAGAAGGAAGCTGGGCGCAACATTCCGTAGTAATGGCCAATGCCGCTATGGGATTGTTCTGCCTGGAGAAATATCCTACCTACGATGACTGTTTCCAGGCTGCGGTGGAATCACTGGAATCCGGCGCTGCTTATAAATCGTTCCAGAAACTGATCGCGTTACAATAATTATTATGAAGGATATCTTAGCTGAAATAGTGGCCAGTAAAATTACGGAAGTGGCCGACCGCAAGAAAGTAAGACCTGTGGAGGAACTGGAAGGTGCTTCCATGTTCAGCCGCGAACCACTTTCTCTCCGCAGTTTCCTCACCCTGCCTGACCGTACCGGCATTATTGCCGAGTTCAAAAGGCAGTCACCCTCCAAAGGCATCATCAATGGTACAGCCCTGGTTCAGGATGTTACCACTGCTTATGCAAGGAGCGGTGCATCCGGCCTGAGTATACTTACTGACCAGATCTATTTCGGCGGCTCTATGGATGATCTCCAGCAAGCCCGCGCTGTGAATAATATTCCCATCCTCCGCAAAGATTTTGTGATAGATGAATACCAGATCGTAGAAGCCAAAGCGATCGGTGCAGATGTGATCCTGCTCATCGCAGAATGCCTCAGCAAAGAAGAAGTGAAACATCTCGCTGCTTTTGCCCATAATCTGGGATTGGAAGTACTGCTGGAAGTACACAGCGGAGAGCAACTGGAAAAGATCACGCCGCACACACATTTAGTAGGCATCAACAACCGCGATCTGAAAACATTCAAAGTAGATATTCACCGTTCCATGGAGCTACTCAAACAAATACCTGCCGGGCACAGCAAAGTAGCAGAAAGCGGCATGGATGATACAGACACTATCATCACCCTGAAGAAAGCAGGCTTTGACGGTTTCCTGATCGGGGAACATTTCATGAGAGATGAAAACCCGGGCAGTGCATTTGAATCATTTGCAGAAGTACTTAAAACAAAACTCGCAGCCTTATGAAAATAAAAGTATGTGGCATCACTAAACGAAGTGACCTGGAAACCCTCGTGGAACTGGGTGCGGACTATGCCGGTTTTATTTTCTATAACAGGTCGCCACGTTTTGTAGGTAACAAACTGGATGGCCGCACTGTGCGGGAAGCCGGTAAGAACATTGGCAAAGTAGGGGTATTTGTAAATGCGGATGTACAGCAGGTATTGCAAACGGTGAAAGACTATGGTCTGGATGCCGTACAGCTGCATGGTGATGAATCCATTGCCTTCTGCCAGCAGGTTAGATTGACGGTGCCTGTGATTAAAGTGTTCCCTGTTGACGCAAATGGTTTTCAGAATGCAGCACCTTATCTGCCACATAGTGACTACTTCCTGTTCGATACCGCGGGTAAAGAATACGGTGGCACAGGCAAACAATTCAACTGGGAACTGCTGGATAATTACAACCTGGATAAACCCTTCTTCCTGAGCGGGGGAATTGGTCCGGATGATGTGGAAGCCATACAGCGATGGCACCACCCATCATTGTTCGCACTGGATGTGAACAGCCGGTTTGAAATTTCACCCGGTGTAAAAGACATGGAGAAAGTAGCCATCTTTCTGAAAGCAATTAAAAAAGAACTCGTAAAATAAGACGCATCATGGACATAGCCGTGAACACATCACATTCTAAATATCATGTAAACGATAAAGGCTATTATGGCCGGTTTGGCGGGGCATACATACCGGAAATGCTCTATCCCAACGTAGAGGAATTAAAAGAACAGTACCTGCAGATCATCGGTGAACCTGCTTTCCAGGCAGAGTTTGAGCAGTTGTTAAAAGACTATGTAGGCCGTCCTTCCCCTTTGTTCTTTGCCAAACGTTTATCCGAAAAATATAAAGCGAACATATACCTGAAGCGGGAAGACCTGAACCATACAGGTGCCCACAAAGTGAACAATACCATTGGCCAGATCCTGCTGGCGCAACGCCTCGGCAAGAAAAAGATCATTGCAGAAACAGGTGCAGGGCAGCACGGTGTGGCAACAGCTACCGTATGTGCACTCATGGGACTGGAATGTGTGGTGTATATGGGAAGCATAGATATAGAAAGGCAGGCGCCTAACGTAGCCCGTATGAAAATGCTGGGTGCCACAGTGGTAGCCGCAACCAGTGGAAGCAAAACACTGAAAGATGCTACCAATGAAGCCATCCGCCACTGGATCAATCATCCCGTAGATACACATTACATCATTGGTTCCGTAGTAGGCCCGCATCCTTATCCGGATATGGTGGCACGTTTTCAATCTGTAGTGAGTGAAGAAATGCGCAAACAGCTGGAGGAGAAAACAGGTAATACCAATCCTGATTATGTGATCGCCTGCGTGGGTGGAGGCAGTAATGCCGCCGGGGCTTTCTTCCATTACCTGGATGAAGAAAAAGTGAAACTCGTTGCCGTGGAAGCAGCCGGAAAAGGTGTTAACAGTGGTTTTTCAGCAGCTACTTCTCAATTAGGGAAGATGGGGATCATTCACGCCAGTAAAACTTTGCTCATGCAAACGGAAGATGGCCAGATCGTAGAGCCGCATTCCATTTCTGCAGGGCTGGATTATCCCGGCGTAGGACCATTGCATGCACATCTCTACGAAACGGGCCGTGCACAATTCCTGAATGCTACAGATGATGAGGCACTGGCAGCCGCTTATGAACTGAGCCTGCTGGAAGGTATTATTCCCGCACTGGAATCAGCACATGCACTGGCCAAACTGAAAGACCTGCCGCTGAAACCGGAAGATGTAGTGGTAGTATGCCTGAGCGGCCGTGGGGATAAAGACCTGGAAACCTATATCAAACATTTAAAGTAAAAGGCAATGAACCGCATAGATCAATTGTTTCTCAATAAACCGCAGGAGATACTCAATATATATTGCACTGCCGGTTTCCCGGCCCTCAACGATACCCTCACCATCATGGAAACACTGCAGCAAAGCGGTGCGGATATGGTAGAACTGGGCATGCCCTTTTCCGATCCCCTGGCGGATGGCCCGGTGATCCAGGAAAGCAGCACCCGCGCCATTGCCAATGGCATGCGCATCAGTGTGTTGTTTGAGCAGCTGAAAGGATTCCGCGATCGTATTTCCCTGCCCGTTATCCTGATGGGATATATGAACCCGGTGCTGCAGTTCGGCGTGGAAAACTTCTGTAAGCAATGCGCAGAAACAGGGGTGGATGGTATCATTCTGCCAGACCTGCCGATGGATGAATTCGAAACAGAATACCGCCCGGTCTTTGAAAAATACGGACTGCACCTGATCTTCCTGGTAACACCAGAAACCAGCGAAGCGCGCATCCGTAAGATCGATAGCCTGAGCAAAGGATTTGTATATGCCGTTTCTTCTTCCTCTACCACCGGAAAGGATAAGGATATGGGTGATCAGCAGGCTTATTTTGCCCGCCTGAAAAACATGAAATTAAAGAACCCGGTGCTGATAGGATTTGGGATCAAGGATAAACAAACATTCCAGGCCGCCTGCGCCAACAGCAATGGCGCCATAATTGGGAGCGCTTTTGTAAAAGCCATCGAAAACAGTACTAACTTGCAGTCTTCAATACAAAGTTTTGTGCAAGGCATAAAAGGTTGATCAAACATGAAAACAGCCATCATTAAATACAACGCCGGTAACATCCGCTCTGTGCTCTTTGCCCTGGAACGCCTGGGGGTGGAAGCCACAGTTACCGATGATCCGGAAGAACTGCGTGCTGCGGATAAAGTGATCTTTCCCGGTGTGGGCGAGGCCAGCACTGCCATGAATTACCTGAAAGAACGTAAACTGGACCTGCTGATCAAAGACCTCAAACAACCCGTTTTAGGTATTTGCCTCGGTATGCAGTTGTTATGTAAACATTCAGAAGAGAACAACACGGAATGCATGGGCATCTTTGACCTGCCGGTGAAGAAATTTGAATCCCCGGTAGAGAACCTGCTGAAGATCCCGCAGATTGGCTGGAACAATATTGCCGGCCTGCACAGTGTGATCTTTGAACATGTACCGGAGAATTCCTACATGTACTTTGTGCACAGTTACTTTGTGGCCCTTGGCCCTGAAACAACGGCTATCGCCAATTATGTGATCAATTACAGCGCTGCGCTGCAAAAGGATAATTTCTATGCAGTTCAGTTCCACCCGGAGAAATCCGCCGATGGAGGTCAGCGTATACTGGAGAGTTTCCTGAAATTATGAGTGTGAATATCCGATACATAACTGCAGAAGAAACACTGCATTTGCGCAGGGATATGTTATATCCCGGTTGGGGGCTGGATGATGTGAGGATCAGCGATGATGCGGAAGGCCTGCACTTTGGCGTGTTCGAGGAAAAAGACCTGGTCACCGTGGTGTCCCTGTTCTTTAAAGGTAAAAGGGCACAGTTTCGCAAACTGGCCACTGTTACCAATCGCCAGCGGAAAGGTTATGGCTCTTTACTACTGAAACACCTGATGGAAGAATGCCGTCAGCGCCAGATGGAAAGCCTTTGGTGCAACGCACGCACAACAGCGGAATCTTTCTATCAGCAACTCGGTTTTAAACGCAGCAGCGAATTATTTTATAAAGACAATATTGCTTATTACAAAATGGAGATCAGCCTGGAACCAGCTGCCAAGAAGAATTTTACCATCATTCCTGCCATTGATATCATTGGTGGAAAATGTGTACGCCTCACACAGGGAGATTACGAGCAGAAGAAAGTATACAACGAACATCCGCTGGAAGTAGCAAAGGAGTTTGAAGAAAGTGGTATCACCCGCCTGCACCTGGTAGACCTGGACGGCGCTAAAAAAGGAGCCGTTGTGAACTGGAAAGTACTGGAAGCCATCGCCGGTAAAACCAGTATGATAGTGGATTTTGGCGGAGGCATCAAAAGTGATGCGGATGTAAGGATCGTATTTGAAGCAGGAGCTGCTATGGCCACTATCGGAAGTGTGGCCGTGAAACAGCCGGAACTTTTCTTTAGCTGGCTGCAACAGTATGGCGCAGATAAAATGTTCCTGGGTGCAGATGTGAAGGAAGAAAAAATTGCAGTAGGCGGCTGGCTGGAAACCACAGAGCTGAGTGTTTACGATTTCCTGAAAAGTAATATGGCAAGAGGCGTGCAGGAAATATTCTGTACAGATATTGCGAAGGATGGCCTGCTGCAAGGACCGTCCACTGAACTGTATAAAAAGATCATCAAAGAACTGCCCGGCATTCAACTGACTGCCAGTGGCGGCGTAAGTAAGATAGAAGATGTATACGAACTGCAGGAAGCAGGGCTGGCCGGTGTGATCATCGGCAAAGCCATTTACGAAGGTTTGATCACACTCGCTGAATTAAAGAAATTTTTATAATGCTTACAAAACGCATCATACCCTGCCTGGATATTAAAGACGGCCGCACTGTAAAAGGTGTGAACTTTGAAAACATCCGCGATGCAGGTGATCCCATTGAACTCGGCGCACTCTATGCCCAGCAGGGAGCAGACGAACTGGTGTTCCTGGATATTACGGCTACCAACGAAAGAAGGAAAACCCTTTCTGAACTGGTTACCCGCATTGCCCGTCACGTAAACATTCCCTTCACGGTAGGTGGAGGTATTTCTTCTGTGGAAGATGTAAGCGTGCTGCTGAACGCCGGTGCAGACAAAGTATCCGTAAACACAGCCGCCTTCCGCAACCCGGAATTACTGAACGGCCTTTCCCGCGAGTTCGGCAGCCAGTGTATTGTATTGGCCATCGATACCCGTTTTGAGGAAGGAGACTGGTACGTATACCTCAATGGCGGCCGGGTAAAAACAGCAACAAAAACAACGGATTGGGCCAGGGAAGCCGTGGAACGCGGAGCAGGAGAGATACTGCTTACTTCCATGAATAACGATGGTACCAAACAGGGTTTTGCGCTGGATATCACATCCCGCTTATCGCAAAACCTGCATGTACCCGTAATTGCCTCCGGCGGCGCAGGTACCATGGAGCATTTTGCGGATGTATTTGAAAAAGCACAGGCAGATGCAGCCCTGGCAGCCAGTATTTTCCATTATAAGGAAATGGAGATACCGGACCTGAAAACGTACCTCTACAAAAGAGGTGTGCAAATACGATTTTAATTGATGAATATTTATTATATTTAATTTTAATACCGATGCAGGTAGATTTTTCAAAGTCACCGGACGGCCTGGTGCCAGCTATTATACAGGATGCCATTACGAATAAAGTATTGATGCTGGGGTACATGAACCAGGAGGCGCTGGATAAAACACTGGCCGAAGGGAAAGTGACCTTTTTCAGCCGTTCCAAAAACAGGCTGTGGACCAAAGGAGAAGAGAGCGGTAACTTCCTTCAGTTGAAACATGCGGCAATAGATTGCGATGCGGATACGTTACTACTGAAAGTTCATCCTGAAGGCCCTACCTGCCACACGGGAGCAGACACCTGCTGGAATGAGGTGAATAAAGATGCCACTTCTTTCCTGGGTAACCTGGAGCAGGTGATCAGGGACAGGAAGCAAAATCCGACTGATAAATCCTACACCGCTTCCCTGTTTGCCAAAGGTATCAATAAGGTAGCGCAGAAAGTAGGAGAGGAGGCAGTAGAACTGGTAATAGAAGCAAAAGATAATAACGATCACCTTTTTATAAACGAAGCAGCAGACCTGCTTTTTCACTACCTGATCCTGTTACAGGCCAAAGGCTTTACACTGGAAGATGTAGTGAACATTTTAAAAGACCGTCATAAATGAAACGTATTTCATCCCTGATCATTTGTTTTGCAGCTATCACAACAGCTGCACATGCGCAGTTTAAAGTAAACGGAAAGATTGCCGGTACAGAGGAAGGTACTAAACTCTTCTTTTTTAGTGAGGACGGACGTACGGCAGATTCCGCTGTTTTAACGAACGGGGAGTTTTCTTTCAGCACACCTCATAAAACTACCAGTGAAGATATGTTTGCACTGATCCTGAAAGGGCATCCGTATCCCATGATCCTGGTGGCAGATAAACCGGAAGTAGCGATACAATCCGAGCAAAGCATTTTCCCTGTAGCCACTACTTTCAAAGGAGGGCAGCAGGCGCAATGGATGCAGGAATATCACCGTACTTTCAAACCTGTGATCAGCAAAGCTGCTGCGCTGAATGCAGAAGCTGCAGGCATCAGCGGAACGGATGAGGATGCAAAAGCCGCTTTCCGCGAAAAGGCGAAAGTATTTGAAGACGAAGTGCTGAAAACAGGAACGGATTTCATTAAAACCCATCCCAAAGCACAGGCCAGCCTGTTCCTGCTCATGGGAGAACTGCGGAGCCGCCTCTCGGAGGAAGATTTTGCAAAGCAGTTCAATTCCCTCGATGCAAGCGTAAAGAACACCAAATTTGGTAAAAAGATAGGAGAGCAAATTGCTGAAGTATCCGGTTCCGGTGGCAATGCTGCAATGACCGGCATCAAGGCAAAGGACTTTGAGCAGGAAGACCCTAACGGTAAAATGGTAAAGCTCTCCTCTTTCCGTGGTAAATATGTACTGATCGATTTCTGGGCCAGCTGGTGCGGACCCTGCAGAGTAGAAAATCCGCACGTGGTAGCGGCCTACCATAAATTTAAAGACAAGAACTTCACCGTTTTAGGTGTTTCCCTTGATAAGAACAAAAGAGAATGGCTGGATGCCATTGAAAAAGACAAACTCGTCTGGACCCAGGTATCTGACCTTCAGGGCTGGGGTAATGCGGCAGCCGCATTATATGGCGTGAGGGGCATCCCGCAGAATTACCTCGTAGACCCTTCCGGCAACATTATCGCTAAAGATCTCCGTGGCGGCGCCCTGGAGAGAAAACTGGCAGAAGTATTGCAGTAACCGCTTATCACTATGAATTTGCTATTCCGTAGCGGAATCAGCAATTTTGTTGTAATAAGATCAAAAACTGCTAGTTACTATGAAGATATTGATATTTACAGCTGTACTGTTATGTCCGGCTGTAATGCTGCTTGCGCAGGAGAGAGGGAGGAAAGAGAAAGTATATTCCTTCCAGGTGGAAGGGAATATCGCTAAGCAGGACAAACCCACTAAGATCTATCTCCGTAGAAAAACAGAAGGGAAAATGATCATAGACAGTGTGATCACGCCGGATGGCAGATTCCTCTTCCTCGGTAATATCCCCGAACCGCAAACCGCTCAATTATTCACACAGGTAACACCCACACCGGAAAATCCCGTTGGCCGCAAAGAAGTGGTCATGTTATTCCTGGGGCAGGGCGCTACCACCGTTGATATAAAAGATATTAACAGCCGCGGCACGGCCACCGGCACGCCGGAGCAGGAAGCTTTTAACCAGCTGAACAGTCTTACCTGGCCCTTCACCAAAGAAGCAGATGAGATATATGGCAAATACATGAAAGCTGCGAGGGCAAAAGATGATGCACTGGTCAGAAAATACGAGTCCCGCCTCGATGAATTAAATGCCAGCCGCCTGGCCGTAATGAGCAAATACCTGAAAGATAATCCGCATACCCCTATTGGTATGTATGTGATCAACCAGGTGGCAGGATATGAGCTGAATGCGGATGAATTCTATCCCGTTTTCAATACACTCTCTAAAACAGTACGTAATTATCCTTCCGGTAAACAGTTTGAATACCGCCTTGAACTGGCAAAGAAACTCACTGTTGGTAATCCGGCCATTGAGTTCAGCCAGAATGATGCAGCCGGTAAACCGGTGAGCCTGAGTTCTTTCAAAGGCAAATATGTACTCGTTGATTTCTGGGCCAGCTGGTGTGGTCCCTGCCGTGCAGAGAACCCTAATGTGGTGAAAGCCTACCATAAGTATAAAGAGAAAGGATTCACCATCCTCGGTGTTTCTTTTGATGAAAACAAAGAGAAATGGCTGCAGGCGGTGCAGGATGATCAACTGGCCTGGACGCAGGTATCTGACCTCAAAGGTTGGGGAAATGCAGTAGGCCAGTTATATGGTATCCGCGCTATCCCTCAAAACCTCCTGCTGGACCCCCAGGGGAAGATCATCGCTAAAAATCTCCGCGCTGAGGCTTTGGAAGCTAAGCTGGAAGAATTGCTGAAATAAGTGGGATTACGGCCTCGTACTGGCCTTTTTACGGCCTTGGATTGGCCTTGAATGGCCTCTAGTCGGCCTCTAACTGGCCTTTAATCGGCCTTGAGACGGCCTTTATCGGCCTTTAATCAGCCTTCCCCCTTTTAACGGAAAAATATCCCCCGCCAAAAATAAAATTTGGATTAGTTACGAACAGTTCGTAGATTTACGACAGACTCGTACTAATGAAGATCGTATTGGCAACAATGGTGTTTTGCATAGGGTGGTTCAGTCCGGCAATAGCACAAACTTATAAGATCACCGGACAGGTGCAGGATGAAAAGGGAAAGCCTTTACCGTTTGCCAGCGCCTTTCTGAGCCAGACAACTTTGGGAGACAGAACTACAGAAACCGGAGGGTTTACCATCAAGGGGGTACCACCGGGGAAATATGATCTCATCGTGTCTTATCTGGGATATGAGCCATTATTAGTACCAGTAACAGTAACGAATGACCTCGCAGGTGTGGTGGCCGTATTAAAGCCCAAAGCGGGCATCCTGAAGGAAGTAGTGGTAAGGAGGAATGCGGAGCGGGACAGGTTGATGAATATCTTTAAATCAATCTGGGTAGGAAATAGCGGAAACGCAGAACAATGTACCATTCTGAATGATGAAGTGATAGACCTGGTGAACGATGAGAACAAAGGAATACTCAAAGCCACTTCGGACGATTTCATTGTATTAGAGAACAGGGCATTGGGTTACCGGGTGAAGTTCTTGCTCATGCATTTTGAATACCAGCGTTACTCCGGTTATTCATTGTACTACGGCAATCCGCTGTTTGAACTGATGAAACCCCGTAATGCAAGGCAGCAAAGGAACTGGGAGAAGAAACGGATAGAAGCGTACAATGGCTCTTCCATGCATTTTTACCGTAGCCTGGTCAATAAAACACTGAAGGAAGATGGGTTTTTAGTACAGAAGATGGTAAGGAAAGAAAAGAAGAGAGATTTTGTTGCGCCCACAGGCATAGACACAACAAAGGATATAAAGATCAAATCGGACGGCATGTTTTCAAAGTATGTGAATTATCTGTACCCCGGCCAGGTACCATACGATAGCCTGATGAGGGACAGCAGCGGAATAAAGTCACTGATCTTTGGGAACTACCTGTTTATCACTTATACAAAGGAAAAGGAAGAAAGGAAATACATGGAATACAACAATTACCCGGCAAACGCAAAACCAGGCCCGCAGATCTCTTACCTGCGATTACTGGCGCCGGCAGTAAATGTAGACGGGAATGGAAATGTGGAATCTCCCACGGACCTGATCGTAGAACAATACTGGGGATGGGAAAAAATGGCGGAAATGTTGCCACTCGATTTTAAAATTATCAATACAAACTCAAAAAAATAAAATGGAAAAACTTACCAAACAAGAAGAAGCTGCGATGCAGGCTATCTGGAAAGTTGGAAAGGGCTTTGTAAAAGATTTTCTGGAAGCGCACATTGCACCTGTGCCTCCTTATACCACACTGGCTTCTACCATTAAGAACCTCGAGAAAAAAGGATATGTAGATGCCCGTAAAATGGGAAATGTATATGAGTATACACCAACCATTGAAGAAGGGGAGTATAAGAAGAAATTCATGAACGGATTTGTGAAAGATTATTTTGAAAACTCTTATAAAGAACTGGTCACCTTCTTTGCAAAAGATAAGAAGATCAGCCCGGAAGAATTAAAAGAGATCATCAACATGATCGAAAAGAAATAAACTTTTATAGATTCCACATTTATCGGTACCGGCTGCTATTTTATTTACGCTCAAACACAAAGGCATGTCTGAACTGTTCATATACCTGATCAAAGCTAATATCGCATTGTGCCTGTTCTACCTGGCATACAGGCTGGGACTGCGTAGACTAACGTTCTATACGCTCAACCGCTTTTTCCTTTTAACCGGCATTGTATTTTCATCCCTGTTTCCATTGGTGGATGTAAACGATTTCTTTAACCGCAATGAAAAACTGGCGCAGCAGGTGGTTACTTATGTACCGGATCTTGCAGCATGGAAACCTGCAGAGGCAGAGGTCTTTACAGTATGGACTTTCCTGGCCTGGGTGTTCTGGGCTGGTGTAGCTGTGATGTTCCTGCGTTTAGTGATACAATTGATATCCCTCTTTTTCCTGCACAGGAAAACAGGCACCGTTAATATCCAGGAGCGCCCTGTACGGGTGATGAATAAAGCCATGAACCCATTCTCCTTTTTCCGCCATATATACATTAACCCCAGCCTCCATTCACCGGAGGAATTGCAGGCTATCCTGCAGCATGAATCCATCCACGTAAAAGAGTGGCACTCCGCGGATGTATTGATGGGTGAAGTAAATAATATCTTCTATTGGTTTAATCCCGGCGCATGGCTGATGAAAACGGCTATTAAGGAAAACCTTGAATTCCTGACAGACCGTAAAATGCTGCGCACAGGCGTGGATAAGAAATCTTATCAATACAGCCTGGTGCAGGTGAATGCTGCTCAGTATGCAGCAGGGATTGCCAACAACTTCAATTTTTCTCACTTAAAAAACCGCATTAAAATGATGAATAAACAAAAATCATCCCGCCTGCATATCTACAGATATGCGCTATTGGGTTGCCTCACATGCGGAGTCCTTTTATCCCTAAACTTTACGAAAGCAGGTACCACTGTAATGCATAATGTAGTGAAAGAAGTGAAAGGTGTACTGATCGAAGAGCCGAAGGATACAGTTCCCGTTAAATCAGTGATCATAGAAAAAATAAAGAAGAAAAACACCAGCTCCGAGCCTGTGATCATCAGATTGGCAGAGAACGGGAAAGATTCTGTAGTGGAACGCACAGTAGTAGAAAGAGATGCAAAAGCAGATACCGGAATTGCCAGGAAAATGTTGAAAGTGTACAACACGAAGACGGTAACAGGTTTTGCCATTTCCAGGGATACTACTGTACGCCTGCGTCTTGGCGGAAGGGACCGGTTCTCAACACCTCCTTTATTTATATTGGATGGCGAACCAATGAAACCTGCACCAGGCGAGAACGCGCTGCAGCATGTTAATCCCAATGAGATCGAATCCATTTCTGTATTGAAAGATCAATCTGCTGCTGCCATTTATGGCCCTGCCGGAAATCATGGTGTGATCATTATCACTACCAAGAAAAAAGCAGCCCAGGTGAAAGAGATGAGGGCAGCATCAAAACCAGATCTGAATGAAGTCGTGGTAGTAGGCTATGGCACAAGGAGTCCGGATCCGGAAGGAGCACAAACGCTCAAAGGTCTTGTAGTAGTGGCGGATTCCACGCGGGTGAGCAAAGCGGGTGGAGGAAATACGGAAGAAGTAGTAGTTACCGGGTATGCAACTCCCCGTACCACAACAGGCAAAGTGGAAGAAGTAGTAGTTACCGGGTATGCAAGACCCCGTACCACAACAGGCAAAGTGGAAGAAGTAGTAGTTACCGGGTATGCAAGTCCCCGTGCCACAACAGGCAAAGTGGAAGAAGTAGTAGTGACAGGGTATGCAACTCCCCGTACCACAAGCAAAGTGGGTGGAGGAAATGTGGAAGAAGTAGTGGTTACCGGGTATGCAACTCCCCGTACCACAACAGGTAAAGTCAGCGGGCTCACGCTGAGCGCCACAAAGGGTAAAAATTACGAGAACGATAATAACGGGGCTTCCGCAACGGTATCCCCTAATCCGGGTACTGGCATATTCAACCTGGCGTATACGCTTGCGAAAGAAGGAAAAGGATATATCGAAGTGAAGGATATGAGCGGCAGACCTGTTTACAATAAACAGATATCCGGCCCGGGGAGCTTTAATGAGAAAATAGATCTCAGCCGTTTCCCTGCCGGGGTGTACATCCTTACGCTTTCCGCATCCGGCGTGAAAATAACTTCAAGGCTCTCTAAAACCTGATAAAGTATAAAAATGAAAAGTAGATGGATAGCCGCTTCCCCTGCGCTATCCATTTTTCATTTTAGTAACGGAAAGTTCTTGCACAACGAAAACCAAGGTTGGATAATCCTGAACTGGGCGTAGTTTTCATCCTGGCTGATACCCGGTAACCCCTGCAATATTCATCACTGCACATAAAAGAACCGCCGCGGATCACGCGTTTGGGAGATTGGGGGTCCATAGCGTCAAAAGGAGTATTAGGTCCCTGGGGGTTTACTGCATCCGGTTTCTCTTTCGTGTACCAGGAATTATCATACCAGTCTGCCGTCCATTCCCATACGTTGCCCGCCATGTCAAACAGCTGGTAGCCATTAGGTGCAAAGGATTTAACAGGCGCTATGTTATAGAAACCGTCTGTTTGTGTATTCTCATACGGGAAATGTCCGTTCCAGATATTGGCTTTGGCTTTCCCGGTTTGCGGTATTTCATCTCCCCAGGGGAAAGGTTTACCGGTCAGTTTGCCCCTGGCCGCCAGTTCCCATTCTGCTTCTGTAGGTAACCGTTTGCCGGCCCAGCTGGCAAATGCCTGTGCATCGTCCCAGGAAATATGTACTACAGGGTATTGGTCCTTCCCCTCAATATTACTTTCCGGCCCTTCAGGATGTTTCCAGCTGGCGCCACGTTCAAAGCTCCACCACTGGGATACATCATTGAGGTCCACCGCTGCTTTGGTAGGTACAAACACCAGCGAGCCGGGAAGCAGCATGGCACTGTCCGGAGCCGGGGCGCCAGGCCCTGCCGCCTGCATGTATTCTTCTTTGGAAATGGGGATCTCGGCAGTGGTCACATACCCCGTTGCCTGTACAAAGGCTTTAAACTCCGCATTCGTTACTTCATGTTCATCTATCCAGAAAGAATCCACTTTTACCGGATGCAGCGGATATTCATCCGGCATGCCCGTATCGTCATCCGCGCCCATTTTATAAGACGCGCCGGGAATGAGCACCATCGGGTTGAGCTTTTCCACTACTTCCGGTATTTTATGTTGCTCCTGTTTGGTAGTGGGGGTACTGCAGGCTGAGAGTAGAACAGCTGTAGTGATAATTGAATAGAAAGTATTCCGCTTCATACGGTTGCAAATGTACAACCCTGATTGTGAAATTGTTAAATTGTTGGTAAAAGATGGAAATATCAAATACGAATTACATATTACAGCGAGCGTGCAATATTTATAAATTATAATCGGATCTACATGTCCATTAGTCGTGATGATTTCGGGGATGATTTCAAATGGGGAGTTGTGATCTCTGCCTTTCAGAATGAAGGAGCGCACGATGCCGATGGTAAAGGACTTTCCATCTGGGATACCTTCACCACCCGTAAAGGAAAGATCAGGGACAAAACGGATGCCCGCCATGCCTGCGATTTCTACAATCGCTACCGGGAGGATATCCTGCTGGCAAAACAAATGGGGTTTAACGTATTCCGGTTCTCGCTTGCCTGGCCGCGCATCATACCAGAGGGCACGGGAGCTGTGAACCGGGCGGGCATTGACTTCTACCACCGGGTAATAGACTATTGCCTGGAGCTGGGTTTGGAACCTTATGTAACCCTTTATCACTGGGACCTTCCGCACGCCTTGGAACAAAAGGGGGGATGGTGCCACCGAGGTACGGTACATGCTTTTGAAAACTTTGCTACCATCTGCGCACAGGCATTTGGCCATAAAGTGAAGAACTGGATCATCCTCAACGAACCCTTTGGCTTTACGTCCCTGGGTTATATGCTGGGTGTACATGCACCCGGAAAATTCGGCCTTTCCTATTTTCTGCCCGCTGTACATCATGTGGCACTTGCCCAGGCAGAAGGAGCAAGGGTGATCAGAGCGGAAGTACCGAATGCCAGGATAGGCACCACTTATTCCTGCTCTCATATCATTCCCTATACACAGAGTGAACAGGATGTACGTGCTGCTGCAAGAGCAGATGCATTGTTTAATCGCCTTTTTATAGAACCCGCCCTGGGTATGGGTTATCCTTCTGATGCTTTCCCGCTGCTTAAAAGGATTGAACGCCGTTACGCCCTCTGGCGTGATTGGGATAAACTGCCTTTTGATTTTGACTTTATAGGTATTCAGAACTACTTTCCTTTAGTAGTACGCTATAATCCCTTTATGCCCTATGTGCAGGTATCTGAAGTGAAAGCCCGCTACCGCAGTGTGCCACTCACTTCCCTGGGTTGGGAGATCAGCGGAACAGGCATGTACAATATTCTGAAACAGTTTGGTGCTTACGAAGGTGTAAAGGAACTCATGGTTACGGAAAGTGGTGCCGCTTTTGATGATAACCTGCTGGGGGGCAATGTGGCAGATGAAAACCGCATCGCTTACTTTAAAGAATACCTGGAGGCGGTGTTGAAAGCAAAAAAAGAAGGGGTGCCCGTAACGGGTTATTTCGCCTGGACCTTAACAGATAATTTTGAATGGGCTGAAGGATACAAAGCAAGGTTTGGCCTTGTGCATGTAGATTTTGCTACCCAGCAAAGAACAATAAAAGCTTCCGGCCACTGGTTCCGGCAATTGCTGCTGCAACCTGAAAGTGTCGGCAGATAAGCGCCGGCGGGCAAAAGGGTCCTGGTTTTGGGGGAGAATGTATAAAGGTTTGCCGTATTTTCCAGGAGATGACTTTTACCCGCCGGGCCGTTAATATTCCCTGCGTTTGAAGAACCAGTTGTCCCGCATGGAAAGATGTAATACAAAATTGACGTAATTCTCTTTTACCAGGCCCTGCAATGCTGTTCCGCGTTGCCCTGCTTCCACGCCTAAATAATAACGCAGGTGCCCTGTTTTACTGGGAAGGGAGCCGCCCAGGCTGAACCCCAGATCATTGATCTGCTGTCCTTTAATCTGCATATAGCCAGTATGATAATTAAAGCCTGCCTGCAGCGAAAGCCCCTCTACCCGTGAATCGAAGTAATATTTATAGAAAGAATATTCCACACCGGCCGCGTACCGCCGGGAGTTCACATATTTATAATCCTGAAGATTGGGATTAGAACCTTTCCAGTTCTGCTGGCGGTAATCTGCTACCCAGGTAATAGCCCCGTTCGTCAAAGAAAGCCCTGCACCGATCTGCTCAGGCAGCACATAATCGCTGGAGCTGCGTTTCTCTTCATACAGTACAGTGGCATCTTTGCTGTGAATAGAAAAATCGTCATCTGTTGAGAGGGTACTTTTAAAACGGTAAGTGGCTCCCAGGCCTAATTGCCATTCCCCGATCTTGCCACTGTATTGTAAACCTGTGGTAAGATTAAAGCTGCGGTAGGCACGGCGTTGTTCAGAATAGATATCCTCATCTGATCCGCTGCTGCCAAGACTATCTGTAGTAGTGACCGGCCCGAACAGGAAAGCAGTGGACACCCCAACAGAGAAGTTCTTGCTGATCTGGAGCGCATTGGAAAGATACAAACGGTTAATACCGCCACTTCCTTCAACCGCATTGCGGATGCCGGTGTTGGTACCTTCAATGAACTTTGTGTTCAGCATTTTATAATCCACACGGCTGTAGGGCATCAATCCTATACCAACACCCCATATTTTGTGCGGTTTAAAACCCATGGCCACCCGTTTGAAATTAACATCGCCGGCCGGCTGGCTTTCTGTAGACGTGTTGTATTGCAAAGCCTTGGCTGCCAGGGATACTTCAAACAGGAACGTTTCCATAGGTATACGGCCATAGGAAGCAGGATTCAGTTCGTTCAGGAAACTGCCGGATGGACGAGCAATACCTGCACTGCCCATTCCAAAGCTCCGGCTGTAATCTTTCTCCTCCAGGTCGCCAATGCCAAAAGCAGAGTATAATGAATTCACACCTTTCTGTGCCTGTACATGTTCTGCGGCCAGTAATAATAAACATCCCAGTATAATTTTTCGCATCACGGTATTATTGGTATAACAGATAATAGATCCTCAATTGTGCACGGTAGCTGGTGTTCTTTCCATCACCTATGATCAGGCGGTTGAATTGCGTCCGGTAATCCCCGGCTGTAGGTACCAGCAGTAAACCTCTGTAGGAATATAGATCACTGGCTATTACTGCCTTGCAGTAAGCCGTAACATCATAAGTGTAATTGGTGTTTTCAGGATTGAGTTTGTCTACCACCAGGTCGCCATATTGGATGGCTGAATTGCTGTTGGGTACTGTGTCTCCCGGTGCAACCACATTTTTATAATCTGCTAGGCAGATCGTTATTTTAGGTGGCAGTGCATAATCTTTGAAAGTGCCATTCACAGGTTTAATGACCAGTTGTGCCCGCATGATCCTTCCGTAACGCCCTAGTTTCACCAGTTCCGGCAGGGAGAAGAAGTCCATGCGGATGGCAGTACCAGTAAGGCTTTGTAAAAATGCCTGCTTATCCGTATCACCGGTTAAAAGTCCGTTGGCACCACGTGGTAAAGCTGCGAGCGGAGTTCCCGTGCGGTCTTTCTTTATTCCGTTGAATTGCAGATCAGGTCTGCTCAGGAAGAAGTCGAAATACTTTTTCTCAATTTCTGTAGTGGTAACATGGTAATGCACACGAATGAAAAGAGAACTGTCTTTTGCCTGGAAGCCCAATGCGGCAGAATTATTACTGCCCCTGATGGCCAGTCCTTTCATGTATTCCAGGAAAAGGTCTTCCGAGGAAACCTCCTGTGCTTTTGTTTTGAGCAGGTCAAACATCTCACGGCCCTTCACATCATCCAGCCGGAACCTTACCAGTTTACCGGAAGTAGGCAGGATCTCCAGTTGCTGATCACCAAGTGTTGCAGCTTTTACAGGGAAGGACTGATGTGCATAAAAAGCATTGAAATCATCCGGCAATTTAAGTTCCTGTGTAAGCTGATGAACCATGATGCGTTGCGGCTTTGTGGTATCGCCGTAATAATATCCCGTTGGTCTCATAATGATCTCAATGGAATCATACACTGCACGGTCCGGTACAGTTTTATCCATTGGTAATCCAACCCTGAAATAAGTGCCGGCATCTATCCTTCCGAAGAAAGGATCATTATATCCTCCTATCAGCGCAACGCCGGTACCGGAAGTGATAACAGAATCCATCTGCACGGTACGCATGGTGATGCTCACAGTATCCAGCAAGGTCTGTTGCAGATCACCGTCTTTAGGTACATCTTCATAACTGAAGCCGCTCTTTTCACAGGCGGAAAAGAACAACACCGCTATTACTCCAATAAATCTCGTCCTGAACATTAAGCAATGGTTTTAAACTAGCATAGATGCGCAATGATAATCAGGAAGCCTTGCCTGTTTTAAGGGTATTATGCCAATGACGGGTATTTATCGATGAGTAATTGCATCATGCCGTTAGTTGCCATTTTAAGGCCGTATAGGGCTGTTTTGTGCTGGTTGAGGGAAAGGGCCCATTGGCAGATAAAAATGGAATATTCGTCCGCTATTGCTCCGTATCCGTCTATTTTATATTACCTGTAACAGTTCCCCGGATAATTTTGGCTTGATTAAAAAAATATCTGTATGCGGAATGCAAAACACTTGTGCTGGATACTGGCGGGCCTGCTGGCAGCATGTTCAAAGAATGATGACTCAGAAGATGAGAATAATGGTAACTGGGTAAGGATGGGCGAAATGTCCGGCAAGCCACGTTCAGAAGCGGTGTCCTTTACTATCGGGGATACTGTGTATATCGGAACAGGGTTAGGAAATGAAACAGAAGGAGAGTATAAGTATGATTTCTGGAAATACAGCCTTGGCCGTGGCTGGGAAAAGGCAGTGGACTTTCCTGCACTGGCTGTTGGGCGCATCAGTGCCACGGCATTTGTAGTGAATGGTGTTGCGTATGTAGGTACCGGCTTTGACGGAAAAAGATACCTGGATGATTTTTGGTCTTATACACCAGCTACCGGTCAATGGAAAGAATGTGCCAAACTGAAAGGTACTGATCCTTCAGTGAGCCTCGCCCGCAGGGATGCGGTAAGCTTTGCGCTGAACGGCAAAGGTTATGTGGTTTCAGGATACGATGGCGGTGCATTAAATGATGTATGGGAATATGATCCGGTAGCAAACAGCTGGTCGCCCAAACGCTCCTTCAGAGGAGAAAAACGCAGGGATGCGGTATCATTTGTGATCGGTGATAAAGCTTACGTGGTAACGGGTACTAATAACAGTGAGTTGAAAACAGACTTCTATATGTACGATGCACTTACAGATGAGTGGACGGCCAAACGTAAGATAGACAACTCCAACGAAGATGAGGATTATGATAATGACTATGCAGTGATACGCAGCAATGCCGTTGTGTTTGTAGCGGGTAACAAAGCATACCTGACCACAGGTTCCAAGCCAGGTCTTTCAACAGAGAACTGGGAGTACGATCCCATCACAGACCTGTGGGCCAAGAAACGCGATTTTGAAGGTGTTGCCCGGGAAGGTGCAGTAGCTTTTACACTGGGAGGAAAAGGCTATGTATTGTCCGGCCGTTCAGCTGGACTGCAATTGGATAATATGTTCCAGTTCACACCTAACGCAACGTATAATAAGAACGATTAAAGGCATTCCCGTCGCTTGAGGAATATGGAAGGCACTAACGGTGGATGTTCGGACTACTATCAGTTCATTGTCAGGATGAAATAAAGGTCTGTAACATTACACTGGTTAGTGCCGTTTCCTTTATAGAAGACAGGAAAAAAGGCTCACATTCAACTTTAACACTTACTTAAGACTAAGACAATGTGTTTTAACACTTGCTTAAGAGTAATGTGGTGTATGTTTAACCCGGATTAGCACCTATGTTTAATTTAAGAAATATATTCAGGAATCGTCTCGTAATAATAGGTTTGCATCTCGCAGCCTGGTCATGCCTTTTCCTGTTCCCATTCTTTGTATATCGTATCAGGGTGCAGGATCATTCTTTTTACATTAAAGAGGCGATCAATACTTTATTCCTGATAGGATTATTTTATCTGAATGTATACGTGCTGATCCCGAAGTTCTTTACTTTAAAAAAGATCGGGATCTATATCGGTTGTGTGGTACTGGTACTTGTTTTACTGGCAGGGCAGCAGGCCCTGGTGGAATACAAGTTCATGTCGTACATGATGAGCCGGACGCCCGCGGGATTTTATGGTGTAACCATGCCTGCGAATACATTGCATGCTGCGCCGGGCCCTGCGATAGCGATCAATACAGGGTATGGCGGCAGCATGGCAATAACCACCGCACCACAGAATGTAGCTTTTATAGCAGCAGATTCTGTACCACATCCACATCATAGATATGGCAGAATGATCTTCAGGGACAGGATGTTTGATTCAGCAGATCAGCCTTCACTGGTGCCATGGCGAAAACGTTTATACACCAACTGGCATAACCAGCGCCCGAGGATAGTGGAATACAGAGATTCCTTTCCTTCAGCAGGCGTGGCCAGTCTTACAGCTGCGCGGCCTTTTGAAGATGGCATCTTTCTGCGGCATTTCTTTTTCCCGGAGGTGCTAAGGAAGTCCGCTACGTTTGCATTGCTGATGTTATTCATGAGCGGGTTTATAAAGATTGCGCTGGAATGGTTTAAGAGTGAGAAACAAAAGGAGGCCCTGAAAGTGGCGAACCTGAATGCGGAACTAAAGTTCCTGAAGTCGCAGATCAATCCGCATTTTTTGTTTAACAGCCTGAACACTATTTATTCACTGGCACACCGCCGCTCACCGGAAACCGAGCACGCATTGGTGAAACTGTCCACCATATTGCGTTACATGATCTACCAGAGTAATGGCGATAAAGTGATGCTGGAAAATGAGCTGCGGTATTTACAGGATTATATAGATATACAACGCCTCCGGATGGCACGCAATATTCCGGTTGAATTTAAAGTGGAAGGTGATCCTTCCGGCCTTGAAATTGCACCGATGTTACTGATCCCTTTTGTGGAAAATGCTTTCAAACACGGGATCAGTTATACAGAGAGCGCTTTCATCAACATCAGCCTGGAGATAGGAAAGAACGGCACATTACACTTGATAGTGCGCAACAGTTTATTTAAGCAGCGCGTTTCAGAAAAGGGCGGCGTAGGATTGAACAATGTACTCAAACGTTTGAGTTTGTTATATACAGATGCACATACCATAACTGTCAGAGAGCATGGAGATGAATTTATTGCTGACCTTAAAATTGCGCTGAAACATGATGAAGTGTTTAGCTCTTGATGATGAGCCATTGGCTCTGGAGATCATCGCAGATTTTGCCGCTAAGGCGCCGTTTCCCATGCAGGTAAAAACATTCGAAAACGCCGCACTGGCCCTTCGTTACATGCAGGAGGAACATGTAGACCTGATCTTCCTTGATATCAAAATGCCTGATATCACAGGCATACAATTCCTGAAAGCATTGAAGCATCCTCCCATGGTGATCTTCACTACCGCTTACCAGGAGTATGCCGTGGATGGATTCAACATGGATGTGGTGGATTATCTCCTGAAGCCCATTCCCTTTGAGCGGTTCATCAAAGCCGTTACCAAAGCGCAGGAATACCTGTCTAATTCCAGCCCTAAGAGCATGGATAATGATTACATCTTCGTGAAAACAGAATACAAGATCATTAAGATCAATCTCGAAGACATTCTTTACATCGAAGCACTGAAAGACTATATAAAGATTTATACTCCCAATCAACCGGTACTGACACTGAAAAGCCTGAAAGCTTTTGAAAGCAGGTTACCTAAAGACAAATTTATCCGCGTGCACCGCTCCTACCTGGTGGCCATGAATAAGATCAATTCAGTAGAACGGAATACCGTGATGATCGCCAACCAGCCGATACCCATCAGCGAAGGGTACAGGGATAAGTTCTATGATGTGATCACGAAATATTCTTAGCATAAAAAAAAGCCGGTACAGCATGTACCGGCTTAGCCATTATATTAATTCCTTCAGTTTCTCCACCACTTTATCCACTTCTTCTTTTGTATTATCCCTGGAGAAAGAGAAACGTACTGCTACTTTATTCGGATCGTTATTGATGGAACGGATCACGTGAGAGCCTGCATCCGCTCCGGATGTACAGGCACTTCCGCCAGATGCGCAGATGCCATTGATATCTAAATTGAAAAGCAGCATTTCACTCTTCTCAGATTTAGGGAACGATGCATTTAACACAGTATATAAACTACGGCCACGCAGATCGCCATTGAAACCTACGCCCGGAATATGTTTTTCCAGTTGATCTGCCATATACTGGCGGATGCTGTTGATGTAATTGCTATGCTCTTCGTAATTAGCCGTTGCCAGTTCCAGTGCTTTGGCAAATCCTACGATGCCATACAGGTTTTCAGTACCCGCACGCATGTTACGTTCCTGGGACCCACCCTGTACAAAAGGTGTGATCTTCACATTTTCATTAATGTAGAGGATCCCCACGCCTTTAGGGCCATGGAATTTATGTGCCGCTCCGTTAATGAAATGTACCGGCGTGTTGCGGAGGTCGAAAGGATAGTGACCTACTGTTTGCACGGTATCAGAATGAAAGATGGCATCAAACTCCTTGCAGAGGTTACCTACCGCATGCAGGTCCAGGAGGTTGCCTATTTCATTATTCGCATGCATCAGGCTCACCAGGCATCTTTCTTTTGATTCAGACAGCAGCCTGCGGAGATCTTCCATATCCACATGCCCATCCGGCTGCAGTTTCACCCAGGAGAGTTTGATATTCTCCTTAGCGTGTGCATGTTCTACGGTATGGAGGGTGGCATGGTGCTCAATAGGGGAGCTGATGATGTGCCTGCAGCCCAGATCGTTGATAGCGGCATGAATAGCTGTATTGCTGCTTTCGGTACCGCCGGAAGTAAAGAAGATCTCTCCCGGATGTGCATTCAGGATCTTGGCTACGGTTTTGCGCGCACTTTCAATGCCCAGTCTGGATTCCCGGCCATATGAGTAAATAGACGAAGGGTTGCCGAATTTATCGGTCATATAGGGCAGCATGGTATCCAATACTGCTTTGTCAAGCGGAGTGGTGGCCGCGTTGTCGAAATAAATTCTTTCCAAGGTGGTGGTGGTTTTTGATTAAAAGCGCCACAAATTTACGGAATTACCCTATAGAAAAACGGATGGCAGATCAAATCTGCCATCCGTTCATCCTTATTTTTATATGGAATTATATGAATTCCTTGATATCCTGCATGATCTTACGGGCAATATTGTCCGCCGTTGTTTCGTTCTGGCTTTCTGCGTAGATGCGGATAATGGGTTCTGTGTTGGATGTACGCAAATGCACCCAATCCTTGTCGAACTCTATCTTCAGGCCATCTTCCGTATTCAGGGGCTGGTTCTTATACTTGCCTTTGATCTTCTCAAAGATCACCTTCACATCGATCCCTTTGTCCAGTTCTATCTTGTTTTTGGAGATGAAATAGTCGGGGTAGGAGTTACGGAGCGCCTTGATGGTCTTTTTGCTCTGTGCCAGGTGGCTCAGGAATAAACCGATACCGATTAGGGCATCCCGGCCATAATGCAGGTCCGGAACAATAATTCCGCCATTCCCTTCTCCGCCGATCACCGCATTTACGGCTTTCATTTTGGTCACTACGTTCACTTCTCCCACAGCAGATGGATGATATTCACCACCGTTCTTCAGGGTAATATCTTTCAGCGCCTGGGTAGAACTCATATTGGATACGGTATTGCCTTTCCGGTGTTTCAGCACGTAATCGGCCACAGCCACCAGGGTATATTCTTCCCCGAACATGCTGCCATCTTCGCAAACAAAGCAAAGCCTGTCTACATCCGGATCTACCGCGATACCCAGGTCTGCCTGGGATTTGTTCACTTCGTTGGAAAGTGCCGTCAGGTTTTCCGGTAATGGCTCAGGGTTATGGGAAAACTTACCGTTCACTTCCCCGAAGAGTACGGTTACTTCTTCCACGCCCAGTGCTTTTAATAATGCAGGGATGTAAGTGGCGCCGGTGGAGTTTACGGCATCTACCACTATTTTAAAGTTAGCAGCCTTGATCGCCGGAACATCTACGAGGGGATAGTTCACAACCAGGTCCACATGTTTCTGCAGGTAAGAATCGTTCCTTTGGTAAGTACCCAGTTTGGATACATCCGCAAATACAAAATCTTCTTTCGCCGCAATGTCTAACAATTCTGCGCCATCTGCACCGGAGATGAACTCACCTTTTGCATTGAGCAGTTTGAGTGCATTCCATTCCCGGGGATTATGGCTGGCAGTAAGGATAATACCGCCTGCTGCATTTTCCATGGTAACAGCAAGCTCTACCGTTGGCGTAGTGCTCAGGTCCAGATCCACCACATCAATGCCTAAACCGTTCAATGTGGATACTACCAGGTTCCTGACCATTTCTCCGGATATGCGTGCATCTCTGCCGATCACTACTTTCTTGTTTTCAGCGTTCTGTTTTAACAGCCATGTACCATAAGCAGCGGTGAATTTCACAACATCCAGGGGAGAAAGTCCTTCCCCGGGCCTGCCGCCGATCGTTCCACGAATACCCGAAATTGATTTAATCAGTGCCACAATTGTTGATTTTTTTTGGAGTGCAAAGATAATCGATTAGAATTTTAATCTACCTGTTAATTTGGCTTGCCGGGAAGGATCAACGGAGAGATTATGTCAATTAGACTATATTTGCAGCTACGTATAAATTTTTAAGAGAATATAATGATTCATATTTGGTCGCGCATTCCCAGATACATCCGGTATATTTTCATGCAAACCTTGTTCCTTTTTGGTTACCTGGTTGTATTTAGAGCGGTCTTCTACTTTTTCTTCTTTTCAAGCACTATAAAAGATGCTGGCATTATTGCCCGGGCCTGGCATCTGGGCCTGCGGTTCGATATGCGCCTGGCACTGATCCTGATGATCCCTGTTGGCCTCTTAGCCGTGATAGCAAAGGACCGGCTCTTTGGTACCGGGCTGCTCAGGAGGATCAATTTCGGCTATTTATTTCTTATCTATTTGTTATTGTCCATATTTTACGTGCTGGACCTGGGGCATTACAGTTACCTGGGCCTGCGCCTGGATCCTTCCGTTACCCGCTTCCTGGCCTATGGAGAAAAAGCTACTAACGCCAGGATGCTGTGGGAAAGTTACCCCGTTGTGTGGGGGCTGCTGGGAATGGTCCTGGTAATGATCCTCCTCCGTTATGGCTACCGTAAGATCTTCCGCAGGTATGCACAAAAAGAAGGTACGCCGGTACGGCCATGGGGTTATGCAGCTTATGTGGTAACGCTGGTGATCCTTTTCGGAGCAGGCATTTATGGCAATTTGGCATATTTCCCTTTACGCTGGAGCCAGGCCATGTTCACAAGAGACAATGCCGTTACCAGCCTTGCCCTGAATCCCGTATTATACTTCGTTTCCAATTTCACCGTACAGAACGATACTTTCGATGACAGGGAAACCCATAAATACTTTCCCCTTATTGCGCAATATTTAGGGGTGGAAAAACCGGTACCCAATCAACTCAACTTTGTAAGAACAGATCCGGGAGATTCCTCCAAACCCAGGCAGAACGTGATCATTGTGATGATGGAATCCGGCGGGGCGGCCATGACCAGCATGTTCAACAATCCCATGAAAGCAACGCCCAACCTGCAACAACTGGCAGATAATGGGGTGTTGTTCGAAAACTTTTACGTGCCTGCCATGAGCACGGCCCGCTCCGTATTCGCCATCACTACAGGTTTGCCGGATGTGGTACGCTCCAAAACAGCCTCCCGGCATCCGGGTATTGTAGACCAGCGGGTGATAATGGACCAGTTTGCCGGATATGAAAAATATTACCTCCTGGGCGGAAACACCAACTGGGCTAATATCCGCGCGGTATTTACCAATAATGTGGAAGGGATAGAGATCTTTGAGGAAGGTTATTTCAAATCCCCCAAAGCAGATGTATGGGGTGTTTCAGACTTTGACCTGATCACGGAATCTGATGAGATCTTCAAAAAGGCGCACGACAAAAAGCAGCCCTTCATCGCTTTCCTGCAAACGGCAGATAACCATGAACCCTATACCACTACAGCAGGTGCAGGTGATTTTAAAAAACTAACGGCAAAGGATGTGGATATGAAGTTGTTCAAAACATCCGGCTTCGTAAACCTGGACCAGTTCAATGCCCTGCGTTACCTGGACTATAATATAGGTCACCTGATGAAGCTGGCAAAAGCTTCCGGTTACCTGGACAATACCATTTTTGTTTTCTTCGGAGACCACAGCGCCAAACTGAACCCTTTCCATTTTATGCCGATCCCTGAATACGAGATGTCCACCTACGTAGACCATGTACCCTGCATCATTTACAATCCCCGGCTGCTGCAACCGCAAAGGGTCAGCCATGCCGGCAGCCTGTTGGATATATACCCCACCGTGGCTAAACTTACCGGTATACCATTTAAGAACTACACCCTGGGAATAGACCTGATGGATACTACCCGTGGTGCAGGAAGGTATGCTTTCATTCAGTACTCCAAAAACCTTAACTGGTGTATGGGTATGATCAATGGGCAATACCTCTATGAGATAGATACCAAAACAAATGCTGCCAGTCTGTATGATCTGAAGGCCGATGCATTGAAGGATGTAAAGCAGCAAAACCCGCAACAAACGGGCGATCTGGATAAATTAACACGCGGGTTCTACGAAAGCACCCGATATTTGATGTTTAATAATAAGAAGTAGATTTGTTTTACAAGCGTTGAGAATGGAAGTAGCGAAACAATGGTTCAAAGACTGGTTTAATTCTCCTTATTATCATTTGCTATATAGCAACCGGGATGAGAGGGAGGCCGCTGCGTTTATAGACAAATTGGTGGAATACCTGCATCCTGCACCCAACGCACTGATGCTGGATGTGGCATGTGGCAGGGGCCGGCATGCCAAATACCTTGCAGATAAGGGCTTTAGTGTTACCGGCATTGATCTTTCAGGAGAAAGTATTGCCATTGCACGAAAACTGGAGAACGAGCACCTCAGCTTCTTTCAGCATGATATGCGCCTGCCTTTCCGGGTCAACTACTTTAATGTCGTGTTCAATTTCTTTACCAGCTTTGGTTACTTTGAAACCCGTCATGAAAACGATAATGCACTCCGCACACTGGCCAATTCCCTCAGACCGGGCGGCCGCCTTGTACTGGATTACCTCAACAGCACTTATGTGGAGAATCACCTGGTACATGATGAAGTGATAGAAAAAGACCAGGTGGTATTTGATATCCAGCGGGAGGTAAAGAACGGCAAGTTCCTGAAGCAGATCAATATCCTCGATAAAAAACAATTCCAGCGGGCATCCTACACAGAAAGCGTCAGCGCTTTCCACAAAAAGGATTTTGAAGAGATGTTTGCCCGGCAGCGCCTTGTTATTACAGATATTTTCGGAGATTATCATTTCAATATCTTTGACGAACAGCAATCTCCGCGGCTGATCATCATTGCTCAAAAACCAATCAGTTAATGGAGAAACTGCTTACATGGGACCTGCGGCTTTTCTTTAAGATCAATGGTCAGTGGATCAATGGATTTCTGGACTTCCTGTTACCCTGGATGCGGGAGCCTTATTTGTGGGCGCCGCTGTATCTCTTCCTGGCAGTGTTCATCATTTATAATTATAAATGGCGCGGATTTTTCTGGATGGCTTTTTTCATCATCACCTTTGCTTTAACCGATCAGTGCAGCATGTTTATTAAGGATGCGGTGGACAGGTTACGGCCCTGCAGAGACCCGCTGATCTCGCAATATGTACGTGTATTAGTGGTGTATTGCCCCTCAAGCGGTAGCTTCACTTCCTCTCATGCCGCCAACCATTTTGGCTTAGCGATGTTTTCTTTCTTAACTTTAAGGTCGCAGATCGGCAAATGGGCCTGGTTGTTCTTCTTATGGGCAGCTGTTATTGGTTATTCCCAGATCTATGTAGGCGTTCATTATCCCCTTGATATCCTGGGAGGCGCTTTACTGGGAATACTCGCCGGCACATTGAGTGGTGGATTTTTTCAAAGAAGGATAAGACTGGAACTGGAACAAACAACATGAACTTAACATACCTGATATTTATACTGGCTGCCACTATTGGCGGGGGCATGATTCCCATGTTATTTAAAAGGATTCATCCTAACCTGCCTATCTATTTGCTGGCATTTACCGGCGCTTTCCTTTTCGGCATCACCATCATGCACCTGCTTCCTGAAGTGTACCATGAACTGGGGCATTCCGCAGGTATCTATATAGTATTGGGATTTTTCATCCAGGTGTTCCTGCAGCAACTGAGCCATGGAATGGAACACGGGCATACCCATCTGCCCGGTGCCGGCCATCATCATGTAGCTGTTTTCCCATTGCTGATAGGTTTATCCATCCATGCTTTCATGGAAGGTATCCCCTTGGGTTTTCATTATGAAGACCAGTCTGCCCTGCCATCCCTTATGCTGGGTGTGATGGCGCATAAAGTTCCGGAAGCACTTACTCTCATCACCGTAATGATGCATGCACACCAGGGGAAAGCCAAATTATGGCGCATCCTCATCATTTTCTCCCTGATCACGCCTTTATCTGCTATCCTGGCTGCACAGTTAGGGCAGGAGTTTGAAGTGGTCACTAATTCACTGGTTTACCTGGTTGCCCTTGTTGTGGGCGCCTTTTTACATATTTCCACCACCATTTTTTATGAGAGTGGCACTAAACATCATGAACTAAGCCGCCAGAAGGTGCTGGCCATTGCTGTTGGTATTGGTTTGGCATTTATTACACTGATATTTGAATAATTCTTTATTTTTAGGCTTATATTATGGAAGTCGTCATTATCCTCGTCCTTATTTTGCTCAACGGTGTGTTTTCCATGGCGGAGATTGCCCTGGTTTCTGCGCGCAAAGCACGTCTTGAAAACGCAGCGAAGCAAGGGGACGAAAAGGCCAAAGTAGCACTCAAACTGTCTAATAATCCGGATACCTTTTTGTCTACCGTACAGATCGGCATCACACTCATAGGTATCTTAACCGGTTTGTACTCTGGTAAGAACCTGGAAGATGATATCCGGGTATATCTCAATACTATTCCTTTTCTGGCACCCTACAGCAATGCATTGGCAACTACTATTATCGTAATTGGTGTTACCTACTTTACATTAGTACTCGGGGAATTGTTACCCAAAAGGATCGGCCTTGCCAATCCGGAGGTCATTGCGAAAGCCCTGGCCCAGCCCATGTATTTCATTTCCCGTGTCACTTTTCCTTTTATCTGGTTGCTCAGCCGCTCTACCGCTACCCTGGTAAAGCTTTTTGGTTTAAAACGCCGCTCAGATAATAATGTAACGGAAGAAGAAATAAAGGCCATTATCAGCGAAGGCACCAGCTCCGGGGCCATTGAAGAAACAGAGCAGGAGATCATCGAAAGGGTTTTCCACCTCGGAGACCGGAATATCACCTCCCTTATGACCCACCGTACAGACATTATATGGCTGGACATTTCAGAGGAAGGAGAAAGTTACAAACGCAAGATCAGGCAGTCCCCGCACTCCGTTTACCCGGTTTGCGAGGAGCAGATAGACCATATTAAAGGGATCATCACCATCAAAGACCTCTATGCCGCCGGTAACCTGGCCGTTCTGAAAGATGTAATGAAAAAGCCCCTTTTTATCCCGGATAACAATTCTGCTTACCAGGTATTGGAGAAATTTAAGGAAACCCAGGTACATGCTGCGTTTATCGTAGATGAATATGGCACTTTCCTGGGAATGATCACCCTCAACGACATCCTGGAAGCCATCGTGGGAGACATGCCGGAAGTGGGAGCAGATGATTATGATATGGTGAAAAGGGATGATGGCACTTATCTCATTGATGCCCAGATCCCCTTTTACGATTTCCTCAGCGAGTTTGAAATGGAGGACCTGATGGCGGAATTTGAACAGGAATTCGATACCCTGGCCGGTTTTATACTCCATCACCTCGAACATATCCCCGTAACGGGCGAAAAGCTTACCTGGAAGCATTTTACTTTTGAAATTGTTGATATGGATGCCCACCGTATTGATAAAATATTGGTGACTCCCCCTGAAAATATTGAAGAAGATTAATACATTTACATATTAAATTCGCAGGTGAGCGCACCATGCGGCATACCTATGTTAAAAGCTAACTATTTTCACGACAGACCGGGAACCTATAACAGCAGAATGAACTAGTTGAATGCCAAGTGAGTATCTCTAAAACGTATGTTATAAAAATTTTATAAGGGATATTTTAAGTGATCCATCTTTATATTATTTTTGAGCACTTTTTTACATAAACAAATTATATAATCTAAAATAATGGTCGTACTAGGAAGTAAGGTGCTTTCTTTGGAAGAGGTGCATAGGGTTTTGTTTGATGGGGAGGAGCTGGTTTTGGATAAAGCAGCCGTACAAAATGTGAATGACAACTTTGAATTTCTTAAAAAATTCTCCTCTAAAAAACTTATTTACGGTATCAACACGGGCTTTGGGCCCATGGCACAATACCGTATCAGTGAAGACGATACCCACCAACTGCAATATAACCTGATCCGCAGCCATAGCTCCGGAGCCGGCAAATGCCTGGCCCCTGTGCTCACCAAAAGCCTCATGATTGCCCGTTTGAGCAGTTTCATGCAGGGTTTTTCCGGCGTACATACAGATGCAGTTCACCTGCTGAAAGACCTGATCAATCATAATATCTACCCCTGCATTTACGAACATGGGGGAGTAGGAGCTTCCGGCGACCTCGTGCAACTGGCTCACCTGGCCCATGCATTGATCGGCGAAGGCAATGTATTATATGAAGAAGAGATCCGCCCTGCGGCAGAAGTATACGCACAACTAGGTCTGAAACCGATTAATATACACGTGCGGGAAGGCCTGGCCATCATCAACGGCACCTCTGCCATGACGGGTATTGGCCTGGTGAACATCATCGAGGCACGCAAACTCCTCCTCTGGAGTTGCGCCCTGTCCGCCATGATCAATGAAGTGGTGGAAGCCTTTGACGATCACCTGAGTTATGAGCTGAACGTAGTGAAAAAACACGTAGGCCAGAACAAGATCGCGGAAATGATGCGCGGCATGCTTAAGGGTAGCAAGATGATCCGCCACAGGCCTGATCACCTGTATAAAGAACTGGAAGAAGAGATCTTTAAAGATAAAGTACAGGAATATTACTCGCTGAGATGTGTGCCCCAGATCCTGGGCCCCATCTACGATACCCTCACACATGCAGAAACGGTGGTGGTAGGAGAGCTGAATTCCGTGAGTGATAACCCTGTAGTGGACCATCGCCACCAGAATGTGTACCATGGCGGTAACTTCCACGGTGATTACATCTCCCTGGAAATGGACAAAGTGAAGATTGCCATCACCAAACTGTCTATGCTCAGCGAACGCCAGCTGAACTATCTCCTGAACGATAAGCTGAACCACAAGTTTCCGCCGTTCATGAACCTCGGCAAACTGGGCTTCAACTTTGGTATGCAGGGTGTACAGTTCACCGCCACTTCCACAGTTGCGGAGAACCAAACGCTGAGCTTCCCCATGTATGTACACAGCATTCCGAATAATAACGACAACCAGGATATTGTGAGCATGGGTTGCAATGCTGCGCAGATGACCTACAAAGTGATCGAAAATACTTTCGAAGTACTCACCGTACAGGTGATGACCCTTTTGCAGGCAGTGGATTACCTGAATTGCCAGGACAGGCTGGGAGCTTTCTCTTCCCGGATCTACCAGGACATCAGGGCTATTTTCCCTAAATTTATTGAGGACGCTCCCCGTTATGCAGATGTACAACGCATCAAAGCATACCTGATGCGCAACGAACCCATGGTGGCCGTGGAACCGGTAACAGAAAAAAGACATAAAACATCCGTGTAAGCCTAAACGAAAAGAATAATAAGATGAAATTTGCTTTGATAACAGGAGGTTCCCGGGGTATAGGAAGAGCAGTATGTATTAAACTGGCGGAACAGGGATACAATATCCTGATCAATTATAAAGGTAACACAGCGGCGGCAGAAGAAACCCTCGCAGCTGTGAAAGCGAAAGGCGTGGAAGGAGAACTGCTGAAGTTCGATGTAGGGAATTTTGACGAAGTGCAAACCGTATTAGGCGGCTGGATAGAGAATAACAAGGAAAAACAGATAGAAGTACTGGTAAATAATGCCGGTATCCGGGAAGACATGATGATGTTCCAGATGAGCAATGCCCAATGGAAAGGTGTACTGGATGCCAGTTTGGACGGATTTTTCTATGTTACCAAACAAGTGCTCACCGGTATGCTGATCAAACGTTACGGCAGGATCATAAACATGGTATCCCTGTCTGGTTTGAAAGGAACACCCGGCCAGGTGAACTACAGTGCTGCAAAAGCAGGCCTGATAGGAGCCACCAAAGCCCTGGCACAGGAGATCGCAAAAAGGAATGTAACCGTGAACGCCATTGCACCCGGTTTCATTAAAACGGATATGACAGAGGGTTTGCCCGAGAAAGAGTTGTCTGCCATGGTGCCCATGCAACGTTTTGGCACAGCAGAAGAAGTAGCGGAAGCAGTGGCATTTTTTGCATCACGTGGCGCATCATATGTAACGGGAGAGGTCATGAACATTAACGGTGGCCTCTACTCCTGATCATCTTAATATCATAAATTACGTTGGCCCGCAGCAATTTGGCGGCTTTTAAGACTATAACGCATGAACAGAGTCGTGATTACAGGTACAGGTATTTACTCCTGCATTGGTAAAAACCTGGAGGAAGTTCGGGAATCTTTATTCCACGGACGTTCCGGCATTGTGCTGGACGAAGAGCGCAAGCGTTTCGGATACCGTTCCGGCCTCACAGGTAATATGTCCCGTCCTGAATTAAAAAGTCTGCTGGACCGCAGGGCCCGGATGATGATGCCGGAGCAGGCGGAATATGCCTATATCTCTACCCGGGAAGCATTAGCCCAGGCTGGTATGGACCAGGATTACCTGGATAAGAACGAGGTGGGCATCCTCTTCGGCAACGATAGTTCTGCCAAACCCATCATCGAAGCCACAGATATTATGCGTGCAAAAGGAGATACCATGCTGGTAGGCTCCGGTTCTGTGTTTCAGACCATGAACTCCACAGTGAACATGAACCTGGCCACTATTTTCAAATTAAAAGGGATCAACTTCAGTGTGAGCGCAGCCTGCGCCAGCGGCTCTCATGCTATTGGACTCGGCGCTATGTTCATCCGCAATGGCATGCAGGATGCCGTGATCTGTGGCGGCGCACAGGAAGTGAACTTATATGCCATGGGGAATTTTGATGCCATCGCTGCTTTTTCTGTAAGAGAAGACCAGCCGGCCAAAGCTTCCCGTCCGTTTGATCGTGACCGTGATGGGTTAGTGCCCAGCGGCGGAGCAGCCACTGTGATCCTGGAAAGCCTGGAATCTGCCAAACGCCGTGGTGCCACCATCCTGGGTGAGATCCTGGGTTATGGCTTCTCCAGCAATGGTGCCCATATTTCCAATCCCAGCGTGGAAGGCCCTATGCGTTCCCTGGAAATGGCCCTCCGGGAATCCGGACTGATGGCTTCAGATATTGGCTATATCAACGCCCATGCTACTTCTACGCCGGCAGGAGATGCCAGTGAGGCCAAAGCCCTCGATGCGGTATTCGGCAGCTGCAGAACACCCATCAGCTCCACCAAAAGCATGACAGGTCATGAGTGCTGGATGGCAGGTGCCAGCGAGATCGTTTACTCTATGTTGATGATGCAGAACGACTTCATTGCCCCAAATATCAATTTTGAGAACCCGGATGAGGATTCCGCCAAATTAAATATCGTTACGGATACAATTAATAAAAACTTTAATATATTTTTGTCTAATTCTTTTGGTTTTGGGGGCACCAACTCCTCTTTGGTTGTCAGGAAATGGCAATAATTAACAAAGAAAGGGGTGGGAAAGGGAATTTATCTAATTTTGTAGAAGCTTCCCCACAAAAGAATATAACGGAACGCTGCTAGTATTGCCTAATCAACCTATATCTGGAACACAAGATTTATGGAAATTAACGAGATCATCACACAAACGAACGCTTTTTTAGTGGAGGAATTTGAAGTCGCTCCCGAAAGCATTACCCCCGAGGCTGATTTAAAAGCCACGTTGGAATTGGACAGCCTGGACTACATAGACCTGGTAGTGGCCATTGAAAGCAACTTTGGATTTAAGGTTAAACCCGAAGACTTTCAGGGCATTGTTACCTTCCAGGATTTCTATGATTACGTAGTAGCCCGTGTTAAACAAAAAGAACTGGTATAATGCCTTCCTGGCAAGGTAAGTCCAAAGGAAATAAGCTGGGGTACAGGATCTTTATTGGTGTATTGCGTTATGGAGGAGTGCAGCCGGCTTATTTTCTCCTGAGATTTGTTGCATTTTACTACTGCTTGTTCTCCTACCGCTCTTCCCGATCCATTTTTCAGTATTTTCACCGTAAAATTGGCTATGGCCGCTTCCGCGCCCTCATCAGTGTGTACCGGAATTATTATGTTTTCGGGCAAACGTTGCTGGATAAGGTGGTGGTAATGGCAGAACTTCCAAACCCTTTCACATTTGAATTTGACGGGGAACCTCACTTGCATGATATCGTATCCGGCGGAAAGGGAGGAATTTTGCTAAGTGCCCATCTCGGGAACTGGGAGGTAGCAGGGCATTTGTTCAGCCGGTTGCAGACCCGCATCAATATTGTGATGTTCGATGGAGAGCACCAGCGGATCAAAAGCTACCTGGAAGGCATTACCGGGGGAAGAAATGTGAATGTCATTGTTTTAAAAGACGATTTATCGCATATTTACGCCATCCACGATGCGCTGAGCAAACAGGAGCTCGTATGTATGCATGCAGATCGTTTCCTGGAAGGGAACAAAACCATGGAAATGAACTTCCTGGGAGAGCCCGCACGCTTTCCCATTGGTCCATTCCTGTTAGCATGTACTTTCAGGGTACCTGTATCGCTGGTATTCGCATTTAAGGAAACCACTAACCACTACCACCTCTATGCCACGGAACCTACGGTTTACCAGAGTGCAAGGCAGGGCGGAGTGGAAAAAGCTATTCAGGACTTTGTGCAGGTGATGGAAGAGAAAGTGAGAAAGTACCCGCTGCAATGGTTTAATTATTACGATTTTTGGTCCAAAGATTAATATTCCTTTAACCTGATAACAACCCGAACATTGATCAATACTGGAGATATTACAGAATACATTCCGCAACGTCCGCCGATCGTGATGATCAGCCGTTTGATGGAAGCTGGTGAAAAGAACATCCGCACAGAACTGGATATTGCGGTGGATAATGTATTTGTGGAAAATGGCCTGTTCATGGCACCCGGGTTGGTAGAGAATATTGCGCAGACTGCTGCCGCACGCATAGGATATCTGGCCAAAAAACATAATGTACCTGTTCCTTTAGGGTTTATAGGGGCTATTCAGAATTTACACGTTATAGAGTTACCCGCAGCCGGTACCACCGTGGAATCTGAAATAGTGATCGAACATGAAGTATTTAATGCCACCGTCATAAAAGGCACTGTGAAACAGAACGGTAAACTGATGGCGGAATGCGATATGAAGATTTTTGTGTCCCAAAATAAATAAAACAAATGAATATGAAGCAAGTAGTAATGCCCCTGCTGGCAATGGTTTTGAGCGTTTCGGCCGTAAATGCACAAACAGCGAAAGATGTGTTTGACAAAACCCAAAAGATCACCTATCTGGGGATTGATTTTACCAAAACCAAACTGATCGGCGATGCTGCCGCTAAAACAGACCAGATCGTTGACCATAACCTGAAAAGTATTAATCAGAAAGTGGTGAACGAAAGCAAAAAGTTCGATATCGCCGGCGCTTTCAAGAGAGATGAAGTGTCTACTGATATCGGCCCTGTAAATAAACGTAACGATAAGATAGATCCTGATAAGATCCTGTCTGACAACTCAGACGATTACCAGGCCCTGAAACCGGAAGATGTAACTGCCCTGGTGAAAGGTTTTGACTTTGGTGGTAAAACCGGCATTGGCCTCCTGTTCGTAATGGAAGGTGTGAACAAAACGAAGAAGGAAGTATCCATGTTCGTAACACTGATAGATATGAAAGCCAAAAAAGTATTGTTCACAGACCGCGTAACTGGCCCTTTCAATAAGATCGCTTTCGGTTTTGAGAACACATGGCTGGGCGGTATTGCGAACGCCATTGACAACATAGAAAAGAAGAAATATAAAGAGTGGAAGTCCTCCTACGGGGAATAATTCATCATTAGTATAAAATTTTACATGCAACCTGTATTGAGCGAAAGTGCTGAAGTGCTGATCCGGTTTAATGAAGCAGATCCTTTGGGAATAGTATGGCACGGCCATTATATCCGGTATTTTGAAGACGGCAGAGAAGCCTTTGGCAGTAAATACAGGTTGCGTTATCTCGATATTTTTGAACATGGGTACACCGTGCCCATTGTGAATGTGGAATGTAATTACAAACGCTCACTGCGTTACGGGGATACAGTAGTGATTGAAACCCGCTACGTACCCTGCGAAGCTGCCAAGATGCGGTTTGAATATACCCTCTACAATGCTGCCACTAAAGAAGTAGTATGTACAGGTTCCTCTGTACAGGTTTTCCTCGATAAACAGGAGTCAGCGCTGCAATTAACAGTACCTTCCTTCTTTAATGAATGGAAAAAACAGTGGGGACTGATATGATGAACGTATTTGTAGCGGCAGATAATATCATTTCACCACTCGGTGCGGATTCGAAAACGAATTTTGATCGTTTGCTGAAAGGCGAGAGCGGCATCAGCCGTCAGCCGGAAGGTTATTTTGCAGCTGCCATCCCCGTCGATCAGTTTCAACAACAGGGATATACGAAATTTGAACAGCTGCTCATCAGCAGCATAAAAGATGCTTTATCCAGAACAAAGATCAGTCTCCTGAATAACCGCACTGCTTTTATTGTTTCCACTACCAAAGGTAATATTGCTTTGATGGAACAGGGGCAGGCGGAAAAACTGCGGCCACTGCAATTATATGCTACGGCAGATAAAGTAGGAGAATATTTCTCTGCAATAAGCAGGCCGGTGGTAGTCAGCAATGCCTGCATTTCCGGATTACTGGCTTTGCTGATCGGTCAGAGAATGATCCGTTCAGGCCATTATGATCATGCAGTAGTATGCGGAGCGGATGAACTCACACAGTTTGTATTATCCGGCTTCCAGTCGTTCCAGGCAGTGAGCGATGCTCCCTGCAAACCCTTTGATGCCAACCGTAAAGGGATCACGTTAGGAGAGGGCGCAGCCACTGTAGTTTTAACAAAGGATACATCATTATTGCCGGAAGGTGAAGTTATTCGTTTAGGCGAAGGCGCCTCCAGCAATGATGCCAATCATATTTCAGGCCCTTCCCGTACAGGAGAAGAATTGTCCGGCGCCATTACAAAGGCTATCCGGCAAAGCGGCCTGCAACCGCAGGACATTGGTTTTGTTTCTGCACACGGTACCGCCACTTTGTATAACGATGAGATGGAAGCGAAAGCATTCCATCTTTCCGGTTTACAGGATGTACCCGTGAACAGTCTGAAAGGTTATTACGGCCACACCTTAGGTGCGGCTGGTTTGATAGAAGCCATCATCGGCATGCACAGCATGCTGGCAGGCGTAGTGCTCCCCACCGCAGGATTTGAATCCTCCGGGGTAAGCGTGCCTTTGGTGTTGAGCAGTCAGTTAGCACAAAAGCCTATGACGCACTACCTGAAAACCACTTCCGGTTTTGGAGGTTGTAATGCCGCCATGGTGTTTAGTAAAGTGAAATTGTAAATTTTTAAAAGCGAGATCAGCAATGGATTTTTTTAACAAGGAAACGAAAACCGCATTACAGGCAAAAGAACAGGCACTGTGGCTTGCATTTGCACCCATCGCCTTCCAGGCATCTAAGGCCCTCCGCGACCTGGGTATACTGGATGTGGTGGACAAAAGTGGCCAGCAGGGCGTAACAATTGAAGAGATACTGGAAAAGGTAAAACTCTCCCGTTATTCTGCGAGAGTATTACTCGAAGCAGGTCTTGGACTGGAAATGCTGATCGTGAATGATAAAAAATACACCCTTACCAAAACAGGGTACTTCGTTTTGCACGATACGCTTACCCGTATAAATATGGACTTCTCGCATGATGTATGCTACAAAGCCATGTATCACCTGCAGGATAGTTTAACAGAAGGCAAACCTGCCGGATTGAAAGAATTGGGTCCCTGGAACACCATTTACGAAGGGCTTTCCATTTTACCGGAACCCGCCGGTACCAGCTGGTTCAACTTTGACCATTATTATTCAGACCTGGCTTTCCCTTCCGTATTACCCATCGTTTTTGAACAGCAGCCTAAAAACCTGCTGGATATTGGCGGCAACACCGGCAAATGGTCTATGGCCTGCGCCAAGTACAACCCGGATGTACATGTTACCATCATGGACCTTCCCGGCCAGGTAGGCTTAGCCAAAAAGAACATCACAGAAGCCGGCCTGAGCGACCGCATCTCTTTCTTCGAAACAAATATCCTGGACGAAAGCCTGCCGTTTGCGAAAGGTTTTGACGTGATCTGGATGAGCCAGTTCCTGGATTGTTTCTCAGAAGCAGAGATCATCAGCATCCTGCGCCGTTGCAGGGAGGCATTGAATGATGGCGGCAGCATCTTTATCCTGGAACCTTTCTGGAATAAACAACAGTTTAAATCTGCTGCTTTCTGCCTGCAGCAAACCTCTCTCTACTTTACGGCGATAGCAAATGGTAACAGCCAGATGTATCATACCGATGATTTCTACAACTGTATCCGCGCTGCAGGGCTGGATGTAGTGATGGAAAATCACAAAGTAGGCTTGAGTTATACCTTGTTAAGATGTACTAAAGCATAAAGAATAATTCAAAATCCCATAGTATGCAAACTGAAAAAGTGGATGTGCTTGTAATCGGCGCTGGCCCTTCCGGATCTGTTGCCGCATCCATTATTAAAAAGGCGGGCTATTCTGTAAAAGTGGTGGAAAAACTGAAATTCCCCCGCTTTGTGATCGGCGAAAGCCTGTTGCCACGTTGTATGGATGCCCTTACGGAAGCCGGTTTCATCGATGCTATTTCCGAAAGAGGTTTTCAGAAGAAGTTCGGTGCCAAGTTCGTAAAGAACGGCTCGGTGTGCGACTTCACTTTTGAAGAACAACATACACCAGGCTGGACCTGGACCTGGCAGGTACAACGAGCGGATTTTGATAAAACGCTGGCTGACACCGTAGAAAAAATGGGTGTTCCCGTAGAATACGAAACAACTGTAACTGATATTAAATTTTCCGGATCTGATTCCGTAACAACGGTAGAAGATATCCATGGCAATAAAAAACAGATCGAAGCACGTTTTATTGTAGATGGAAGTGGTTATGGCAGAGTGATCCCCAAACTCTTTGGTTTGGATAAACCTTCCGTACTGCAATCCCGCAAAGCGTTGTTCGCGCATACGATGGACGTTCGCCGTTCCATGGCAGATGAACCCAACCGTATTACAGCTGTTGTGCATAAAAAAGGGGTATGGATCTGGATCATCCCATTCTCTACCGGCATCACCTCCGTAGGTTTTGTAGGAGAACATGGTTTCCATAATGAATACCCGGGCACAAATGAAGAACAGTTCCGCGCTATGCTGGAAGCTGAACCTCACACCCGTGAGCGTTTCAGGGATGTGGATTTTGTGTTTGAACCAAGAGTGCTCGAAGCATGGTCTGCCACCACAGATAAATTCTATGGAGATGGATTTGTGCTCACCGGCAACGTAACAGAATTCCTGGACCCGATCTTTTCTTCCGGCGTAACTTTGGCTACAGTTTCCAGCCAGACGGCTGCTAAACTGGTGATCAAAAAATTACAGGGCGAAGAAGTGGATTGGGAGAAAGATTATATGGAACCCACTATGCAGGGCGTGAATGTATTCCGCTCCTACGTGATGGCATGGTATGAGGGTACGCTGGATACTATTTTCTTCAGCAAGAACCCTGATCCCGTGATCAAACAACAGATCTGTTCCGTACTGGCAGGTTACGTCTGGGACCAAAGCAACCCTTATGTGAAGAATCATGAGGAGGCGCTGAAAAGACTGGCCCGCCTGATTGAACTGACGGAGAAGCTAAATACATCCGGTGAGTAACACAAACGCATATATCACCTCCAGTTGCATTATCCGTAACAATACGGTAGTGAAAAATGGTGCTGTGGTACTGGAAGAAACCGGTTCCGCATTGCCGGAATTCCTGCGCAGCGGGTACGACCGTTTCAGTGGCCAGTACCCGAAGTTTCACAAGATGGACCTGCTCAGCAAACTGGGCTGGGTTGCTACGGAAGTATTACTGCAGGATCTGCCCATGGATCAATACACCCCGGAAGATACCGGCGTGATCCTGGCAAATACCAGCAGCAGCCTGGATACAGACGAACGTTATTATGAAACCGTTCAGGAAATTGCTAGCCCTGCTTTGTTCGTATACACCCTCCCTAACATTGTGATAGGAGAGATCAGTATCCGGCATAAGCTGAAAGGGGAGAACGCATTTTTTATAACGGAGGAATTTGATATTGAATTTATAACAGGGTACGTGCAGCAATTACTGGATACCGGCGCTATTAATGCCTGTATCTGCGGCTGGGTAGAACAATACCACACTGCATACGATGCTGCATTGTATCTCATTGAAAAGAACAGCCGTGGTATGGCAATGCCATTCACTGCGGAGAGCATTAGAAAATTGTACTTATAATTTATATGGAAAAGTTGATGGCAGATCTGAAAGCCCAGATCATTCAGCAATTGAATTTGCAGGAAGTAAAACCGGAAGATATCGGGAATGACCAGCCTTTGTTCAAAGAGGGACTGGGACTGGATTCGATTGATGCTTTGGAACTGATCGTGTTATTACAACAACACCATGGTATCCGTATCGCGAATCCTGAAGATGGTCCGAATATCTTTTATTCCGTGCGCACCATGGCAGAATACATCACTGCTGAAAAAGCTAAGACCGCATGAGTAAAGGTGTATGGATAGCAGGCGGCGGCGTGATCTGTGGCATTGGGGAAAACCTCGGTGCCTGCCTGGATGCATTTGAAAAAATGCAACCGGGAATGGCCACTATGCAACACCTGCATTCTGTGCATGCCCAAACCTTCCCGGTAGTGGAAGTAAAGGCAAGCAATGCCACCTTAGCTGAACGTGCTGGCATGCCTGCACATTGGAGCAGGACTGCATTGTTAAGCATGATCGCAGCAAAAGAAGCGCTTGAAGCTGCGGGTATCGGTGATCTGAAGCAATACCGTACAGGATTGGTTTCAGCCAATACCGTAGGGGGGATGGACAAAACGGAACACTTCATGGAAGCGTTCCTTACAGATCAAAGCAAGGGCCGTTTGAAAGAAGTGGTGCATCATGAATGTGGTAGCATCACAGAACTCGTAGCTGATGCTTTAGGTATCCGCCACCATGTATCCACTATCAGCACAGCCTGTTCTTCCGGCGCCAATGCATTGATGTATGGCGCACGTATGATACGCAACGGTATGCTGGATGTAGTGATTGCCGGCGGTACGGATGCCCTCACGCGTTTTACGCTCAATGGTTTCAATACTCTCATGATCCTGGACCAGCAGAAGTGCCGGCCTTTTGATGATACACGTACCGGTCTGAACCTTGGTGAAGGCGCAGGGTATGTGGTACTGGTATCTGATGCCATTGCAGAGAAAGTGAAACCCTGGTGTAAACTCAGTGGTTTCGCCAATGCCAACGATGCCTATCACCAAACGGCTTCATCACCTGAAGGGATAGGGAATTACAAAGCCATGCAGGGAGCACTGCAAATGGCTGCACTGGAACCTGCGGATATTGATTACATCAACCTGCATGGTACCGGTACACAGAATAATGATAGTTCGGAAGGACTGGCTATAGAACGGTTATTTGCACCGGCATTTCCTCCGCTAAGCTCTACCAAGAGTTTTACAGGACATACACTTGGTGCAAGCGGTGGAATTGAAGCTGTGTTTGCAGCATTAGCTGTAAAAGAAGGCATTATTTATCCGAATGCACAGTTCACTACACAGATGAAAGAACTGCCGTTTAAACCGGCTACTACTTTCTCCCGGGGTAATGCACTTACGCATGTGATGTCTAATTCATTCGGTTTTGGCGGGAATTGTTCCAGCCTTGTTTTTTCAAAGTAGCGAACAAATGAAAGCATATATACAGGGCACCGGTTGTGTATCCGCTCAGGATAGCAGCGTATTTCCGGAAACTATCCGGGAATATGAAGGAGACCGTTTGCCTGTAGCAGACCCTGATTATAAGCAATGGATCGATATCAAACAGATCCGCCGCATGGGCCGTGTGATTAAGATGGGCGTAGCTGCTTCGCATATCTCTTTGCAGGATGCGGAACTGAAAATGCCGGATGCCATTATCATGGGCACAGCTTATGGCTGCCTCGCGGATACAGGTGTATTCCTCAATAAGCTGGTCACACAGCAGGAGGATATGCTTACACCCACTGCCTTTATTCAAAGTACGCATAATACCGTTGGTGGCCAGATAGCTTTGCTGCTGGGCTGCCACGCTTATAATAATACTTTTGTGCATGGCGCTTTCTCTTTAGAGAATGCCCTGCAGGACAGCCTGCTCTTTCTGCAGGAAGATACTTCCCGCAAAGTACTGACAGGTGCTGTAGAAGAGATAACAGATTACAGTCATGCCATCCTTTCAAGGTTTGGTTTATATAAAAACGGTGTAGCCGCCGGAGAAGGTGCTGCATTTTTTGTGTTAAGTGCAGAGAAGGACGCCGCCTCACAGGCCGAATTAACAGCAGTTGAAATGTTGTATAAACCTGCTTCCAAAGAAGAAACAGGTTCACATATAGAGAAGTTCCTGAACAGGAATGGCCTGCAGCCTTCCGATATTGATCTGCTGATCACAGGAAGGAACGGAGGAGATGATAGTTATTATGAAGCGATAGAAGCCGATCTTTTTGCCACGCAACCTGTAGCTAAATTCAAACACCTCTTTGGAGAATTCCCTACTGCTGCCGCTTTTGCTTTATGGATGGCAACGGGGATCCTGAAAAAACAGGAAGTGCCGCAAGCTATTATGGTGAAAGGAGCTGCACCGGAGAAAGTAAAGAGGATATTGATCTGGAATCATCACAATACCACCCATCATTCTTTAATACTGCTGAGCGCATGCTAAAGTCGCGCGTCATATGGCCCATAAGCCTTGTGCTGATGATAGCAATGCTGCTTATCCCAGGCTTTCCGCTATGGCCGGTGTTCCTGACGCTGGCAGTATGTATTGGTTTTATGGCATGGGGTGCTTCGCAGGTGAGTTCCAATTTTTTTATTGATGTGATCTGTAAAGCACAAACAAAGGAAAAAATAGTAGCCCTGTCTTTTGACGATGGCCCTGCTGAAAATTATACCCCGCAGATATTAGAGATCCTGCAGCAGCACAAAGTGCCGGCTGCTTTTTTTTGCATTGGCCAACGCGTGGAAAAAACACCGGAGCTGCTTGTGAAAATACATGAGGCTGGCCACCTGATCGGCAATCACAGTTATTCTCATTCCACCCTGTTTGATCTGAATACAACCCGGAATATGGAGAATGACCTGGATATGGCAGATATTACCATCGATGAAGCCATTGGATTAAAACCCCGTTTGTTCAGGCCGCCGTATGGTGTAACCAATCCCATGCTGGCAAAAGCCATTAAAAGAAAGAAATACATTCCCGTAGGCTGGAGTATCCGTTCCATGGATACGGTAACGAAAGATGCAGATAAATTACTGGCAAAAGTGACGAAAGATGTGCAACCCGGAGATATCTTCCTCTTTCATGATACCTGTGCCGTTACCGTAAAAATACTGCCGGCATTAATAAAGCAATTGAAAGAAAAAGGTTTTGCCTTTAAACGGATTGATGAACTATTAAATGTACCCGCTTATGCGTAGTTGGATCTTGTTATGTTGCTGTTTTGTTGCGCTGAACACCAGTGCACAAACAGGCTTTAAGCCGGTTGCGAACTTAGAACTGTTCAAACAGCAGTTCATGAAAACTGCCCAGAGCACCAATACCATCAAGAGTGACTTTGTGCAGGAAAAGAATCTGAGCATGCTGTCTGAAAAGATTGTGAGCAAAGGAAAGTTCTGGTTCAAGAAAGAGAATAAAGTAAGGATGGAATATTCCGCACCCAGTTATTACCTGATGGTGATCAATGGCAAGTCTTTCCGCATCAAGGATGCGAAGACGGACAGGAACATATCCACCAGCGGCAGCAAACTCTTTGAACAGATCAGTAAAGTAACGGCGGACTGTGTGCAGGGAAACGTGCTGAACAATAAAGACTTTTCCACCAAAGTGCTGGAAAATGCCCAGTACTACCAGGTACAAATGACACCGGTAGCGAAAGGACTGAAGGACTTCTTCAATTCCATAGACCTGCTGGTGGAGAAAAAAGACCTGGCGGTAGTGAAGATAGTTATGCATGAGCGTTCCGGAGACGATACCAATATTAGTTTCACCCAGCGTGAATTGAACGTACCCATATCAGATGAGATCTTTGCACTTAAATAGCTTAATAGCGTGGTTGTTCTTTTGCAGCTGCAGTTCCGCCTACCGTTCCTTACAGCGAACAGAAGGAGATGCCGCCTGTATCAAACGCTTTCAGCCGAAGACCAATCAAACGGTATTGTACAGCACACAGGTGGATATCTTACAGCATCACCTCAGCGGCCTGTTGTTATTCAAGCCAATGGAGGACAGCAGTATGCGCGTGGTATTTGCCAGTGAAATGGGCCTGAAGTTCTTCGATTTCGAATTCGGGAAGGATGGCACTTTCACCAAACATTACATGCTGCCAAAGATGGATAAGAAAGCGGTAGTGAAAACATTGCGAAAGGATTTTGAAATGGTACTGATGCGGCAGGACCCGGCAACAGCAGAAGTGTTCACGAACGGGAATGAAAGGTATACTGCTTTCAAACTGAAGAAAGGAAAGATCTATTATATCACCAGCAAAGATTGTTCAGAACTGGTACGCGTGGAAAATGGCTCCCGCCGCAAACCGGTAGTGGAAGTGTTTTTAACGCATTATACCAATGGTGTACCGGATTCGATCTTTGTACAGCATAAGAAAGTAAAATTCAATATTTCATCACAACGCGTGGAAAAATAATGTTAGCAGGAAAATTCTATACGATTGTTACGCAACAGCAGCCGGATGCACAATCCGTCAACACCACTATTGCCCTGAATGCGGCCCATCCTATTTTCGAAGGCCACTTCCCTGATCAACCCGTTGTGCCCGGTGTGTGCATGATGCAGATCATCCAGGAACTCGTTTCCGGCGTAGTGGGCAGGAAACTGCTGATCCAGAAAGCAGCGAACATGAAGTTCCTGAACATGATCGATCCCCAGCAGCAACCTCAGGTGAATGTGGACATCACTTATTCCACCGTGGAAGAAGGGGTGAAAGCAACCGCCATCATAAAACATGAAGCAATGGTTTTCCTGAAATTCCAGGGACTCTTTAAATAAAATGGCACAGACTCCAACATACGATCAACAATTCATCGCCAGAAAGATCTGTGTGATGATCCCTACGTATAACAATGCCGGTACGCTGGGCAAAGTGATTGCAGATGTGCTGACCTATACCAGCCACGTGATAGTGGTAAACGATGGATCAACAGATCAGACGCCACAGATCCTGGAGCAGTATCCCCAGATAGCTGTTGTGTCCTATGGCCCGAATAGAGGGAAAGGTATTGCCCTGCGCAGGGGTTTTAAATTTGCCATGGAGCAGGGGTATGATTATGTCATCACCATTGATGCAGATGGCCAGCATTTCCCCGATGATCTTCCTGTATTCCTGCAAAAAGTGGAAGAAGAACCCAGGGCAATTATTATTGGCGCCAGGAACCTGCAGCAGGAGAACATGCCGGGTAAAAACACCTTTGCCAATAAGTTCTCCAACTTCTGGTTTTATGTGGAAACAGGTTTGAAACTACCTGATACCCAATCCGGTTACCGCCTGTATCCTTTGTATGCCATGAAGGGCATGCGATTTTTCTGCAACAAGTATGAGTTTGAAATAGAGGTAATGGTCCGCGCTTCCTGGAAAGGGATCAAAGTGTTGCCTGCACCCGTGAAAGTATATTATCCGCCTGCGGAAGAAAGAGTGTCTCATTTCAGGCCATTCAAGGATTTCTCCCGCATTGGTGTGCTCAACACAGTACTCGTCACCATTGCACTGGCTTATATCCACCCGCGTAATTTCCTCAAGTTCATTTTCACAAAGGGCAACTTTAAGAAAATGCTGCGGGAGCATTTATTCAATAAAGAAGAAAGCACCAGCCGTAAGGCACTGTCTATAGGCTTTGGGGTGTTCATGGGCATTGTACCCATCTGGGGTTTCCAGATGCTGGCAGCGCTGGCATTGGCCACGCTGTTCCGTTTAAACAGGGCATTGGTGATCGTGGCGGCTAATATCAGCATTCCGCCCTGCATCCCTGTAATTGTTTACCTGAGCTTTTTAATGGGCCGCTTTTGGGTAAAAGAAGATGCTACCTGGGTACTCTTTAAGAAAGACCTGAGCCTGGAAGACATTTATCTGAACCTCTATCAATATATTACCGGCAGTATTACGCTGGCTGTGGTGGCCGGGATACTTGCATGGGCTGTCACATATGGTTTATTGGCCGCAATCCGTAGAAAAAAGCGGCCTGCAGTAATTTAAAGCAGAGATGGGAAGCATTTTTATATCTATCTACAATTTCTTTGACAGGCGTAAATGGCTGTTATGGCTTTTTATGCTCTGCACATTCCTCATTTCAGGTTTACTCGCCTCCCGTATTAAACTGGAAGAAGACATTACCCGCATCCTGCCACAGGATAAAAAGATCGACCAGCTGCAGCAGTTCTTAATGAACGCCAAGTTTGCAGACAAACTGGTGATCATGGTATCGCAGAAAGATACCACGCTTCCCGGCGATGCGGATAGTCTTGTTGCCACGGCGCAGGCATTCACCAATGGCCTGGAGCCTTTGCGCAGTGATATCAAAACCATCCATGCGCAAACAGATGATGCCATGATGATGGGTTTCCTGCAAACCGTACAGCAGCATCTCCCCGTTTTTTTAGAAGAGAAAGACTATAAGACCATCGATTCGCTGATAATGCCGGAGCGTTTGCAGCAAACCATGCAGTCTAATTACAATACCCTGATCTCCCCGGCTGGCCTTGTTTTCAAACAAATGATCCAGGCAGACCCTGTGGGTATTTCCTGGTTGGGTGTGAAGAAACTGGAACGCCTGCAGGTAGATGATCAGTTTGAATTGTATGATGGTTATGTAATGAGTAAAGACCATCGTAACCTCATCCTCTTTATCACACCGGCACATCCGCCTAATGAAACCGGGAAGAACAAAGTGTTCCTCACTGGTTTGGATAAATTAATTGACAGCCTCCCGCAGAAAAATACAGAAATAAGCTATTTCGGTGCCACCGCAGTATCAGTAGGTAATGCAGAACAATTACGCCAGGATACTTATTTCACCCAGGGCGTAACAGTAATAATCCTCATTATCCTGATCGCTTTCTTCTTCCGGAAAAAGAGAGCGCCATTATTGGTGATGCTGCCTGTAATATTTGGTGCCCTGTTCTCTGTAGCCATGGTATACCTGCTCAAAGGCTCCATCTCTGTGATTGCACTGGGCGCAGGTTGTGTGGTATTGGGCATTGCCGTGAATTACTCCCTGCATGTTTTCAATCATTACCGGCATCTGCCGGATATCAGGCAGGTGATCAAAGACCTGGCTATGCCTATGACGGTAGGTAGCTTCACTACCGTGGGCGGTTTCCTTTGCCTGCAGTTTGTGAAATCTCCCATGTTGCAGGATATTGGGTTCTTTGCTGCTTTCTGCCTGATAGGTGCCGCGTTGTTTTCCCTGATCTTCCTGCCGCATTTCATTGTGCTGGGTAAACAACCAAATACAGCAACAGTACATCATAACTGGATAGACAAGTTATCCAACTATCGCCCTGAACGCAATAAATACCTGGTATGGGGCATCGTGGCACTGACAATAGTATTCTTCTTCACGGCCCGCAGCGTAACCTTTGAAAGCGACATGATGCGCATGAACTTCATGACGGAACGTTTGCAAAAGTCAGAGGCAAAGCTGAATAAATTATACGCCTACGCCGCACAATCCGTATACCTCGTATCAGAAGGGAAAACATTGAATGATGCATTGCGCAGCCGTGAGGAAACAGCGCCCGCGATACAATCGTTGATCGACAAAGGCGCCATAAAAAAAGTACTCTCCCCTGGCAGCTTATTATTTTCCAAGGCAGAACAGGCAAAACGTATCGCCCGCTGGGAAGCTTACTGGACACAAGAGAAGAAAGTGCGGTTACTCACGCTGCTGTATAAAGAAGGAGAACTGTATAAGTTTAGATCCACGGCATTCAATCCATTCAACACGCTTGTTAATCAAAAATACGAGGTCATTTCACCGGAGCAATCAGAACTCCTGCAGGCCGATCTGATCAGCGACTTTGTGACCATCAAAAAGGATAACGCCTCCGTGATCAGCTTATTGAAAGTGGAACATGAAAGGAAAAAAGAAGTATACGCCGCACTCGATGGCCGCGAACATACGGTGATCTTTGATAAACAATACACCGCTAACCGTTTGGCAGAGATCATTAAAGAAGAGTTCAACACCATTGCCTGGATGACCTCCCTGCTGGTATTTGCTGCCTTGCTGCTTTCTTACGGCCGCATTGAGCTGGCCCTGATCACTTTCATTCCCATGCTGATCAGCTGGGTATGGATCCTTGGTATCATGGGCCTGTTCGGTATCCCTTTCAATATCGTGAATATCATCCTGTCCACTTTCATATTCGGCCTGGGGGATGATTACAGCATATTCACCATGGATGGTTTGCAGCAGGAATATAAAACCGGCAGTAAACACCTTCCTTCGTTCAAGTCCTCTATTATCTTTTCTGCAGTCACCACCATATTAGGCCTGGGTGTACTCATTTTCGCGAAACATCCTTCCCTGCGTTCCATTGCGCTGATCGCCGTGATCGGTATCAGCTGTGTGGTGATCACCTCGCAGGTATTGATCCCTTTCCTCTTTAACTGGCTGATCACTAACCGGGTAAAGAAAGGCCAGCGCCCACCATGGACACTGAAAGGATGGAGCCTTTCCATGTTTGCATTTGCCTATTATACGGTAGGTGCTTTATTGCTCACACCCATCGGCGTGATCCTTACAAGGATTAATTTTATCAATATTGAAAAAGGGAAGAAGATCTACCACAGGATCCTATCCACCTTTACCTGGAGCCTGTTGCACATCATGGGCAATATCAGGAAGAGAACGATCAATAAACACGGAGAAGACTTTAAGAAACCAGCGGTGATCATCAGTAACCACCAGTCTTTCCTGGATATCCTGATGTCCACTTCCATGCATCCGAACGTGATCCTGCTCACCAACCAATGGGTATATAACTCTCCTTTATTTGGTTATGTAGTGAGAATGGCGGATTACTACCCCGTAGCAGAAGGTGCGGAAGCCAGCATTGATAAATTGCAGGACAGGGTGAACAACGGTTATTCTATCGTAGTATATCCTGAAGGTACCCGCTCTACAGATACCAGCATCAAAAGATTCCACAAAGGTGCTTTCTACTTAGCGGAAGAACTGGGACTGGATATCCTGCCCGCGGTGATCCATGGAACGGCGTATACCATGTCCAAAGGAGACTTCCTGCTGAAGAATGGTATCCTCACCATGAAGTACCTGCCACGTATCAAACCGGATGATAAACGCTGGGGAGATAACTACAGTACACGCACCAAACTTGTCAGCAAATACTTCAAGCAGGAGTATGAGCAGATGCGGAACGAAATAGAAGGGCCGGATTATTACAGGGAACAACTGATTTATAACTATATCTATAAAGGCCCGGTACTGGAATGGTACATGCGCATTAAAACAAAACTGGAGAACAACTACGCACTCTTTCACGATCTGCTGCCTAAAGAAGGAAAGATCATGGACATCGGTTGCGGATATGGTTTTATGAGTTATATGCTTCATTTCCGCGCACCTAACCGTCAGATCCTGGGCGTAGATTATGATGAAGATAAAATAGCCACGGCGCAGCATTGTTACATCCGCAACGAGAAGGTACAGTTTGAAGCCGCAGATATTACAAAGTATAAACTGCAGAACCAGGATGCCTTTGTGATCCTGGACGTACTGCATTACCTGCAGCCTGCCGATCAGGAGCAGTTATTACAGCAATGCATCAGCAAACTCAACCCCGGTGGTGTGATCATTGTACGGGATGGGGATGCGGACCTGGGTAAACGGCACGAAGGCACAAAGATGACTGAACTGTTCAGTACCCGTTTGCTGGGATTCAATAAAACAGGCAATCAGCCATTGTCTTTCTTCTCTTCTTCCACTATCCGCGACATTGTACAACGGAATGGTGCAACCATTGAGCAGATCGACAACACAAAGTATACATCGAACGTTATTTTTATCATCAAACATTCATTAAGGGAGCATTATGCATAATTACGATGTAGTGATCATTGGTAGTGGCCTGGGCGGCTTGGTTTGCGGAGCGATCCTGAGCAAGAACGGCTACAAGGTGTGTGTACTGGAAAAGAACAAACAGATAGGTGGCTGCCTGCAGACATTCAGCAGGGATAAAACTATTTTCGATTCCGGCGTGCACTATGTAGGAGGGCTTGAACCAGGCCAGAACCTGTACCAGATCTTCAAATACCTGGGCATCATGGATAAGCTGCACCTCAAGAAACTGGATGCGGACTGCTTTGACCGTATTGCGTTTGATGGTGATCCGAAAGAGTATAAAATGGCGCAGGGGTATGAACCATTCATCCAGGGCTTATTGAAAGATTTCCCTGATGAAGAAAAAGCACTGCGCGAATACTGCAATACCTTACAGCATATCTGCAGCAAATTCCCTTTGTATAACCTGCGGAATGGAGGTTTTGACGAAAAAGAATCCGTGTTGAGCATCAACGCGGCGGATTACATCAGTAGCCTCAGCTCCAACAAAAAGCTCACATCAGTACTGGCAGGTAATAATCCCTTATATGCAGGTGTGGAAAGTAAAACGCCCATGTACGTGCATGCACTGGTACTGAACAGTTATATAGAAAGCTCCTGGAAATGTGTGAATGGCGGCTCCCAGATCGGAAAATGGCTGGCACGCGTGATCACAGATCACGGTGGTGTACTGCTGAAATACCAGGATGTAAAAAAGATCGTGGCAGAAGGCCATGAAGTGAAATATGTGGAAACAGCAGAAGGAAAACAGTATACGGCAACACATTATATTTCCAATGCACACCCATCCAATACTTTGGATATGCTGGAAAGTGATGTGATCCGCCAGGCTTACCGCAGCCGCATTCAGAACCTGGAGAACGGAGCATCCACTCTTATGGTGAATGCCGTGTTGAAACCCGGTATGTTCCCCCATATGAACTACAACTATTACTATTACGGAATAGACAATGTGTGGGGCGGCCTGGAGTATACACATGAATCATGGCCTGCGGGTTATGCCATGTTCGTATCCCCGAATCCGAAAGACGACCGCTTTGCGAATGGGCTCTCCATCATGGCTTACCTCAGTCTCAAAGATGTGGAGCAATGGAAAGATACCTTCAATACGGTATCAAAGGAAGGTGACCGCGGGCAGGACTATGAAGCCTACAAAACAGAAAGAGCAGAAAAACTGCTGGACCTGGTGGAGAAACGTTTCCCCGTATTGCGCCAGTGTATACAATCTTATTATGTAGCTACACCACTTTCTTTCCGTGATTACATCGGAACGCACGATGGTTCCATGTACGGTGTATTGAAGGATTGCAATGATCCATTGCGTACCTTCATATCTGCGCGAACAAAATTGAAGAACCTGTTCCTGACCGGGCAGAACCTGAATATGCATGGTATCCTGGGTGTGAGCATGAGCTCCGTGGTAACCTGTTCAGAATTATTGGATATAGAGAAATTATTACACGAGATCAGGACGGCTTAATATATGACCAGAGGAAGAAAAATATGGAGAAGGATCTGGAAAGGCTTACTATACATTGTAGGCTTTTTCGTGTTGCTGATAATTGGAGTCTTCATCTATCTCTACAGCGTGGCCAGGATGTTCCCGCCGGAGATAACAGACAAAAGCAGTTTGCAATGGCAACGTACACAACTGGATTCCACTGCTTTCACTTTGAACAACAGCTGGTTCCGGAAGAGCCGCAGTGGTTTATATGAAATGTATGTGGAAGGAAAACCCTTTGAGCGGGGAGTTGTATATGGCAAACTTGCAGCAGAACTTGTACAGCGCCAGGAAGATCATTTTACGGAACAGATCGGTAAAATGATCCCTTCCAGAACATACCAGCACTTCCTCAAATACCTGATCGGCTGGTTCAACCGGAACATGGATAAAAATGTGCCGGAAGAATATAAAGAAGAGATCTACGGTGTATCCTTCGCCGCTTCTGAAAAGTATGAATTCATCGGCTCTAACTATCAGCGCATCATGAACTATCATGCCGCACATGATATCGGGCATGCCCTGCAAAGTATGGCCCTGGTGGGCTGTACCTCCTTCGGTACCTGGAACGACCGTTCGGAAGACAGCAGCCTGATCATTGGCCGCAACTTTGATTTTTATGTAGGAGATAAGTTCGCAGAAGATAAGATCGTAGCATTCTACAGGCCGGATAAAGGATACGGCTTTATGATGATCACCTGGGGAGGATTCACCGGGGTGGTATCCGGCATGAATGAACAGGGGCTGACCGTTACCATTAATGCTGCCAAATCCAGCATCCCATCCGGTTCTGCTACACCCGTATCATTGGTGGCCAGGGAAATATTACAATATGCAAAGAACATAGACGAAGCATACGCCATAGCACATAAAAGAAAAATGTTCGTATCGGAATCTTTCCTGATCGGCTCGGCGAATGATAACCGTGCGGCTATCATAGAGAAAACACCAACCGAGTTATCACTCTATGACCCCAAAGGCAATGAGATCTCCTGCGCCAATCACTTCCAGAGTAAAACACTGGGCGCTTCCGATCCCAATCAGCAGCAACTCGCAGAAAGCGCATCTCCATACAGGTATCAGCGTTTGCAGGAATTATTGCAACGCAACGGTAAGAACAGTGTGGCCAAAACAGTAGCTATTCTGCGTGACCAGAAAGGTGTAAAAGATGCCGATATAGGCATGGGGAATGAAAAAGCAGTGAACCAGCTGATCGCGCATCACTCCATTGTATTTGAGCCTAAACAGCTGAAAGTATGGGTGTCCACCGCTCCCTGGCAATTGGGTGAATTTGTGGCCTATGACCTGAAAAAGGTACTGGCCATGAAAGGCCTGAAAGCGGATCAGGAGATCTGCGACAGTGCCCTGATCATTCCCGCAGATACTTTCCTGTTCACGGAAGATTACAAGCGGTTTGTGGACTTCAGAAGATTGAAAGCCGCCTTCATGGATAAGCAGCCCATAGATGTGGAGCGCCTGGTAAAAGATAATCCTAAGTATTATCATACATACGTGATAGCCGGAGATTACCTGTTTAAAAAGAAAGATTACAAACAGGCGGAAAAATACTATCGTCAGGCATTAACACGCGAAATAGCCACAAAAGCCGAGAAAGATCATATTTTGCAACGTATTAAATTATGCGGGGAATAGGAACAGATATCATTGAAGTAGACCGGATAACCTCCAAAATGGAAAAGGGGCAGGGATTCCGGGAGCTGGTGTTTTCACCGCTGGAAATAGCCTATTGCGAAAAGCAGACCCATAAGTACGAAAGTTACGCCGCCCGCTTTGCCGCAAAAGAAGCTTTCCTGAAAGCGCTGGGAACAGGCTGGGGCGGAAGTGGCATTCATTTTAATGAAATAGAGATCAGGAACAATGAAGCCGGTAAACCAGACCTTTACCTGATCGGGAATGCTGCCAGCCAGTTGGCGGGATTGAATGTTCAACAGATCTTCGTTTCCTTATCACATGTAAAGTCAGTTGCCATGGCCACCGTGGTGATCCTGTAATAAGATATTTATGTACATACCAGACATAGAATTGCAATCTGCCGCTTCGATCCGGCAATTCCAGGAAAAGGAGCTGCAACACCTGCTGGGATACCTGCGCCAGTTCTCTCCCTTTTATAAAGAATGGTTCTCCCTGCACAAAGTAAACACTGATAACATCCGGACCATTGCAGACCTGCGTAATATTCCCACTGTGAGCAAGGAAGACCTGCAACAACGTAACTGGGATTTCTTATGCGTGGATAAAGGCAAAATAGCAGAGTATACTACCACTTCCGGCACACTCGGTAAACCCGTGATCATTGCCCTCACAGAGAAAGACCTGCAAAGGCTGACCTATAATGAATACATTTCTTTCAGCTGTGCCGGTGGTACAGATGAAGATATCTACCAGCTGATGCTTACGCTGGACAGGCAATTCATGGCTGGTATGGCCTACTATTCAGGTATCCGGAAATTAGGCGCAGGCGTATTGCGTGTAGGCCCTGGGGTACCTTCCCTGCAATGGGAGAATATTGCACGCATACAACCTACCACCATCGTGGCGGTACCTTCTTTCATCTTAAAGCTGATCGCATTTGCAGAAGAACATGGCATTGATATCAATGTTTCTTCTGTTAAGAAAGCTGTATGCATTGGAGAGAACATCCGCAACGTTGACTTCTCCTATAATGTACTGGGCAAAAAGATCACGGATAAATGGAACATCCAGCTCTTTTCCACCTATGCTTCCACAGAAATGCAAACTGCTTTTACAGAATGTAAAGCAGGGCAGGGGGGGCATCATCATCCTGAACTACTCATTGTTGAATTGCTGGATGAACAGGACCAGCCTGTGCCTCCCGGCACTCCCGGTGAAGTAACTATAACAACATTAGGCGTGGAAGCCATGCCCCTGCTGCGTTACAAAACAGGAGATATCTGCCAGTATTATGAAGAGCCCTGCAAATGTGGCCGGCAGACTGTACGTTTATCTCCTGTGATCGGCCGCCGCAAACAAATGATCAAATACAAAGGCACTACCTTATACCCACCTGCACTATACGACCTCCTGAGTGAAATGGAAGATGTGAAGGAATTTATTGTGGAAGTGTTCTCCAACGAGATCGGGACAGACGAGATCTTACTCCATCTCAGCCCTTCTGAGGAGTCTGAGGAGATTGACCGGAAGATTAAGTCATACCTGCAGGCCAAACTCAGGGTGATCCCACAGGTAAAATACGCCACCATGCAGGATATCCTTAAAATGCAATTCCCCGAAGGCAGCCGGAAACCGGTGAAATTTATGGATAACCGGTAAAATTACGGTAACGTACACAATTTTCATATATTAGCGTATATGAAAAAGCTCCTTATTGCCTTTTTACTACTCTCCGGCATCACTAAAGCACAGGTGCTTCAGAAAATGGAACTGGTCATGGGCCCTTTGCCAGACCGTACCCATCTGCCGGATATGAACGTAACAATCGTAGATAGTCTTGTTGAAGAAGACCATACCCGTTACGATATCCGCTTCACTGTAGCGGAAAACGAGATTCTGCCTGCATTACTCTACATCCCGCATAAGAAAGGCAAACTCCCCGCTATGCTGGCCTTACATGGCACAGATCCTTTAGGTAGAAAAGCCATCAGCGGCGAAAACAAGAAGCCTAACAGGGCCTACGCCAAAGAATTAGCGCAGAGAGGATATGTAGTGATAGCACCTGATTATCCCAGCTTTGGAGATATGAAGGACTATGATTTTGAAAAGGACAGATACGCATCCGGCACCATGAAAGCCATCTTCGATCATATCCGCTGTATTGATCTGCTGCAATCAAGAAAGGAAGTAGATCCCGAACGCATTGGTGTAATAGGCCATTCCCTCGGAGGCCACAATGCTATTTTCGTGGCAGCATTTGATCCCCGCATCAAAGTGATCGTGGCCAGTTGCAGCTGGACGCTGATGGATTATTACAACATTGGTGAAGCTGCATCTAAGAAATTTGGCGGCAGGCTGGGTCCATGGGCACAGACACGTTACATGCCTTTGATCAAAGATAAATACCAACTGGAAAAAGTACCCTGGGATTTTGATGAAGTTATCAGTTCTCTGGCTCCAAGGCCGTTTTTCAACAATTCACCTGTTGGAGATGCTAACTTTGATGTGAAAGGAGTGGAGAAGGGAATGGTAACGATCACAAAGGCATATAAGCAGCTTAAAGCAGAAAAGAACCTGCAGGTAAGATATCCGGATGCAGCACATGATTTTCCGCCTGCAGTGAGATTAGAGGCTTATCAATTTATTGATAAGGTGCTGCACTATAAAGGTATTAATAAGCCAATGTTATTTTAATTCTATATTTATAGAAAAATAACCCAATGCCTGTAAAATTCTTTAAGTTATTATACGCCGCTATTTTATTACTGAGTGTTACAACCCAAGCTCAGAACAAACTTGATTCAACCGGGAATGCGGGGATCGGTACTCTAACGCCTTCAGAGAAACTGACGATATACAATGGGAATCAGTTGTTCAGAAAGCAGTTTGGAACAGGTGCTGATTATGATTGGTTGACCATTGGGTCACATGAACAAGGAGAGAAGGAAATAACTGGCGTGTTTACTGGTATTTTTGGCACTAATATTAATCCTGTTCTTGATGCTAATGGGAAACCAACTTCCAGGAATATACAACCTACCAATGCTTATCGTCAATCATGGGCGCTCACATTTGGAAGTGGGGATACGTACAATAATTTCTCTATCTGGGGAGGACGTGCTGCAACTGCCAATGTGCCTCTAAACCCGATTTTCAATATATCTTCCTCCGGGAATATTGGTATTGGCATTTCAAACCCGGTAGTTCCGCTGGACGTGACCGGTTCTATTAGATACAGCGGAATGATGATAAATGATGTGAGTGCGGAAAACACCACCGTCAGGCTCAAACCAGGAGCATCCAATACAGCAACCATCTCCGGTATATTTGAGGCATATGAAAAAGCAGATCTTGGTAATTCAGCATCAGCATTGTTTGGGATAGCTAATTCCAGCTGGGCTGCACCAGTCCCTTCGGTTGCCTTAATGTCTACCCAGCAAGGTACCGGTGTTACAAAAGATATCATGATCTGGGCACATGATAGCCCCAGCGCCACTAATACTGCACTTTGCATTAAAGCCAATACTAACAATATCGGGATTGGAACAACAACGCCGGGAACCTATAAATTAGCTGTGGAAGGTACGATCGGTGCCAGGAAAGTAAAAGTAATGGCACAGGAGATGCCCTGGGCCGACTTTGTATTTGATCCTGCATATGCTTTACCCACTTTGGAGAAAGTAGAGGTACACATCAGGTCTAAAAAACATCTTCCGGGCATACCTTCTGCGAAAGAAATAAAAGAAAATGGCCTGGACCTTGGCGAAATGCAGCAACTGCAAATGCAGAAAATAGAAGAACTAACACTATACCTGATAGAGGTCAATAAAAAACTTGCTGCGCAGCAGGCAATAATTGCAGAACAGCAAAAGGAAATAAGTGAGTTGAAAAAGAGCCGTTAAAACACAAAACTCGCCGCACTCTTCGGATTATCCAGCTTCGTACTCTGCCGCTTATCATTCACGATCACATGGATCATGTGGCTTTGTGATTCGTGTGCCTCATAAAGTATATCATCCTTTAATTCCAGCTTTTTTACATTGGCTACTCCGGAAACCTCCAGGAAACACCAGGCCGCATCTTCCTCTATCTTATAACCAAGGTAACGGGGCGCCACCATATGACCATCCACGGAGATCTGCAGATGCTGCCGGATATACCTTGCTATCAAAGTATCCACGATCACACGATTCTGTGGTTTGATGATATCAAAGGTGGTATTAGACTGTTTTTTGAGTGTATTCTCCAGGTCGTCCGCAAAGATCCTGCAGCTGATTTCCAGTGATTTATGAGCCGGATTGTGCCTGATCTCCGTCACACTCAGGTAGAACGGATGCAGAAAAAATAACCATTTGCATAATAATAGCCCCATTTGCCCCAAATATTTCGTTTTTTAATGTAGCATCCTTATCATTACGAAGTTACAAAAATCTAAATCCATGCAGGAGTTCAGCTTGTATTTTCAGGAAGGCTGGCAACATATCGTCGATTTGAGCGGATACGATCATATTTTATTTGTGATGGCATTATGTGCCGTCTACCTGATGAAGGACTGGAAAAAGGTACTCATACTGGTCACTGCATTCACAATAGGCCATTCCATCACCCTCGCATTAAGCGTATTGAGCATCGTAAAAGTAAATACGGCCCTGATAGAATTCCTGATCCCGGTGACCATTGTGATCACTGCATTAAGTAATGTATTCAGAAAAACAGAAGAAACAGGCGCTGTACAGCTGAACTATTTCTTTGCCCTGTTCTTCGGCCTTATTCACGGTATGGGTTTTTCCAATTACCTGAAAAGTATGCTAGGCTCGCAGACCGATATCGTACAGCCTTTACTGGCATTTAACCTGGGCCTGGAAGCAGGTCAGCTGATCATTGTATTGGTGGTCCTGCTGCTGGCACAGATCATTGTAAATTTATCCGGCGCAAAAAGAAGGGATTGGACGATGTTCATTTCCGCAGCTATTTTCGGAATAGCCTTTATGATGAGCCTGGAACGTTTAGGAACTTTAATGAAGTAGTATATGATGAAGCAAAAACTATTCCTCTGCTTGTTTGCAATAGCGCCTATGCTGTTACATGCACAGAACCCTGGCTCTAACCATGGGAACCGGTTTGAGCAGTTAGGATACCTGTTGGCAGACCCGAATATGTATCGCTCTGCATCCGGCATACCAGGACCAAAATACTGGCAGCAACGTGCGGACTATGAGATAGCGGCAGAGATTGATGAACCACAGCAACGCCTCAATGGTTCAGAAACCATCACTTATTTCAATAATTCTCCTGACCCGCTTACATACCTCTGGCTCCAGCTGGATGAAAATGAACACGATCCTAAAAGCGATAACAACAGCTTTAACGGAAGTAAGATGACGGACAGGATGAGCTCCCGTGCCATCAATGGCATTATGGGAATGGAACCTGGTCATGGTGTGAACATCCTCAAAGTAACAGATGCCACAGGCAAAGCGCTCACCTATACCATCAACCAAACAATGATGCGGATAGAGCTGCCTAAAACATTACAGCCCGGTGAAAAATTCCGCTTTAATGTGGATTGGTGGTATAAGATCCCCAACCGTATGACCCTTGGCGGCCGCGGTGGTTATGAATACTTCCCTGAAGATCAGAACAGCCTCTATACCATGGCACAATGGTATCCGCGCCTTGCTGTGTATTCAGACTTCCAGGGCTGGCAGAACAAACAGTTCACCGGCAGGGGAGAGTTTGCCCTCACCTTTGGCAATTTTAAAGTGAAGATGACCGTGCCGGCAGATCATGTGGTAGGCGCAACCGGCGAATGCCGTAACTATAAAGAAATGCTCACGCCTGCACAATTCCAGCGCTGGCAGCAGGCACAGTCTGCAGACCAGCCCATGGAAATAGTGACCCTGGCAGAAGCACAGCAGGCGATAAAAAGTAAATCCACCAATAAGAAAACATGGATCTACGAAGCGGAGAATGTACGTGATTTTGCATGGACTTCTTCCCGCCGCCTGGTATGGGATGCGCAGGCCACCAATGTAGAAGGAAAGAAAGTAATGGCCATGAGCTATTATGGCCCGGAAGCTTATCCTCTTTATCGCAGGTATTCAACCAAAGCTGTTGCACATACCCTGAAAGTATATTCTAAACATACCATTGCTTATCCTTACCCGGTAGCTATTTCCGTAGAAGCTTCCAACGGGATGGAATACCCGATGATCTGTTTCAACCATGGCCGTGCAGAAAAGGATGGCACCTATTCCGAATCTACCAAGTACGGTATGATCAGTGTGATCATTCACGAAGTAGGGCATAACTTCTTCCCCATGATCGTGAATTCAGACGAACGCCAGTGGTCATGGATGGATGAAGGGCTGAACACCTTCTGCCAGTTCCTCGCAGAGCAGGAATGGGATAACAATTATCCTTCCCAGCGTGGCCCAGCACAGCGCATCACAGATTACATGAAACTGCCTAAAGATCAGCTGGAACCGGTGATGAGCAATTCAGAGAACATTGTGTTGTTTGGCCCGAATGCTTACGCAAAGCCTGCCACCGCATTGAATATCCTGCGTGAAACCGTGATGGGCCGCGAGCTGTTTGATTATGCATTCAAAGAGTATGCACGCCGCTGGGAATTCAAACATCCTACGCCTACTGACTTCTTCCGCACTATGGAAGATGCTTCCGCAGTAGACCTGGATTGGTTCTGGCGCGGATGGTTCTTTGGTATTGAACCGGTAGATATTTCCCTGGATAGCGTGAAATGGTACCGCATGGATTCAAAGAATCCTGCTATTGAAAACAAACTCACGGAAAGCGAAGCACAACAGAAACAAAAACATATCGCTCAAACCCGCAACCGCGCACAAGGTGTTAAGTTTGCAGTAGAGCAGGATACCAGTCTGCAGGACTTCTATAATAAATGGGAACGTTACGCCGTAACACCGGATCAAACAGAAGCTTACAGTCAGATGCAGGCTTCCCTCACACCGGATGAAAAACGGTTGTATGAAAGCAAAAAGAATTTCTACGAACTCTCTTTCAGCAACCAGGGTGGTAACGTAATGCCTATTATTATTGAATGGACCTTTGCAGATGGCAGCAAAGAAGTAGATCGTATTTCCGCTTATATCTGGCGGCTCGATGAATATAAAGTAACCAAGGTTTTCGCAAAAGACAAGCAGGTAGTATCTGTGCGCTTAGACCCCTACCGGGAAACCGCAGATATTGAAGAAACCAATAACTACTGGCCACGCCAGGCTGTTCCTTCTAAATTTGAATTGTTTAAAGGGGAAAGGCCGGCACGGGGGACCCGGAATGACGGGAACCCTATGCAAAGGGCCAGGCAATAAGAAAAGCAGTTGGGGCGTCTCGCAGGAGACGCCTTTTTTTTATCTTTACAATACCATGCTAAAGAAACTATTTCAGATCACATTGCTGCTGTTAACCAGCTTCTGCGCAAATGCGCAAAACCCGGATTGGACAAGGGATTATAAACCCTTCAGGATTGCCGGTAATCTGTATTACGTGGGTACGTACGACCTGGCCTGTTATCTTATTACCACTCAACAGGGCCATATACTTATCAACACCGGCACAACAGGATCGGCTCCCATGATCCGTTCACATGTGGAAGCCTTAGGCTTTAAATTTACCGATATCAGGATATTATTGACAACGCATGCGCATGTTGATCATGTAGGCGCAATGGCAGCCATAAAGAAAACAACAGGTGCAAAAATGATGATCAATGAAAAGGATGCACTGGTGCTGGCTGATGGCGGGAAGTCCGATTATGTGCTTGGACCGGAATTCAGGTTCGACCCTGTGAAGGCAGATCGCCTGCTGCATAAACAGGATACCATTACTCTCGGTGGCATGCAGATCATAGAGTTGCATCACCCGGGTCATACAAAAGGCGCCAATAGTTTTATGTTTACGGTGAAAGATTCCAGCCGCTCATATCGTGTATTGATCGCCAATATGCCCTCCATCCTGGATGAAACCAATCTTGCCGGCATGCCCAAATATCCGGAGGTGGCCAAAGATTATGCTTATACATTGGGAGCAATGAAAAAGCTGCAGTTCGATCTCTGGCTTTCTTCTCATGCCAGCCAGTTTGAGCTGCACGAAAAACACAAACCCAACGATGCTTATAACCCGGCTGTATTTGCAGACCGAAAAGGATATGATACTTACCTAAACGATCTTCAGAATGCTTATTTAAAAAAATTGAAAGGAAAATAATCCCTGTCGGTTTTGTTCTATTTTCCAGGTGTGGCTCATCCTAATTTTGGTAAAAAATAACCAAACTATATGAACACACAAACAACAACCCTCGTATTAGGCGGCACCGGCAAAACAGGTAGCAGAGTAGCAGAACAACTAAAAGCAAAAGGTTGGCCCGTAAGGATCGGCTCGCGTTCCGCAACCCCTTCTTTCGACTGGGAAGATGCAGCAACATGGAAACCCGCATTGAAAGACATTGATGCTGTTTACATCAGTTATCACCCGGATCTGGCCATACCCGGCGCCGTTAAAAAAGTAGGCGCATTTACCAAACTGGCCGTGGAAAATGGTGTAAAGAAATTGGTATTACTCTCCGGCCGCGGAGAAAAAGAAGCACAGGATTGCGAGGAGCTCATCATGCAGGCAGGTGTGGATTGGACGATTGTAAGATGTGCCTGGTTCAATCAGAACTTCAGCGAAGGATATATGCTGGATCCTATTATTGAAGGTCATGTAGCACTACTCGCAGGAGATGTACGTGAACCATTTGTAGATGTGGACGATATTGCTGATGTAGCCGTAGCTGCATTAACAGAAGAAGGCCACAACGGTCAGTTATACGAATTAACAGGTGCCCGTCTGATCTCTTTTCGTGAAGCTATTGCAGAGATCTCTAAAGCCACCGGCAGGAAGATTAAATATGAACAGGTTTCTGAAAAGCAATACAGGTCCATGCTTGAGGAATATAGTGTTCCTGAAGAATTTATCTGGCTGGTCATCTACTTATTTTCAGAAGTGCTGGACGGAAGGAATGAAAGCCTGGCCGATGGTGTACAACGCGCTTTGGGCAGAGCACCACGGGATTTTTCAGATTACGTTAAAAGAACGGCGGCAACAGGTATCTGGAATGCACGCAACTAAAATCATCTAAAGGGTTCGCAGTGAAGAAGCTGTGGGCCCTTAATATTTACCGGACAAGCGTGTATACGTTGTAGCAACCTTCTATACAAGCCGGGTCAATGGGATAAAGGATCAATAACTCTTTTCCAATAACATACTTAAGAACATGGGCTGTTGGGCGCGAGGTACTGGTTAAGGAGATCCTGTTACTATCAATTCTATAATGATCATTCCCGTTGGCCACAGCAGGCGAAGCGCTAAACTGGCCATCGCTTTTGAATTCAATATAAACAGGATTATTCGGATCAGCAGGTCTGATCTCCAGTGGCCCGCCAGTGCTGATAGCTGATTGCTTAAGTTTCCATTTACCAACAAGCCAATGGTATTCTACCGGTTCTTTGCCCTTGTCTCTATTTTTCTTGCAGGCAAATAGTAAAAAAAGCATACAGGTGTAGAGTAGATATTTCATGTCGTGGTGTTTAATGGTGAAACGGCAAAAAGACGGGAAAGGTTACACAGCATGGGAGCCAAAAGGAAATTTCGTCCAATTGGATAAAATTCCTTACTTTTTCGCCACTAGATAAGTCATGGGTTCAAACCTAACACAACACGTCGACAGTTGGTATGCCAAGTTTCATGCGCACCTGATCTATATCGCCACCCGTTGGGGATATGGGGAGGAAGAGAGCAGAGACCAGGTACAGCAATTCTTCCTGGAACTGCTGCAAAAGAACCTCGAGCCTGCTGATATTCAACATCCCAAAGCTTACCTCACCCGGGCTTTCGGCCGTAAGCTGATAGATGACTACCGCCGTTCGAAGCAACAGCAGCCCAAAGCAGAATTGACAGAAAATACGGCCTACGAACCCTCCGTGCTGGAAAACCTGGTCCGCCTTCAATCTAATGAAGAACTCCTGGCCTCTATCAGAGCTGCATTCAAACGTCTCCCTGCCCGCTGCCAGAACGTGATCCACCTCAAATACTATGAGGGCCTCACCACAGAGCAGATCGCAGAACGAACAGGCCTCAATACCCGCTCCGTATACAACAACCTCTACGAAGGCATTAAAGCCCTCCGTGAGGAGCTGAGGAATTCCAATCCAAGGTTGAAGTTTGCCGCCATTTTCTCCCTGCTGCCAGCGCTTTAAGCAACCCCCGGCAAATAAATCACCATTCTCCCTGCTGCCAGCGCTTTAAGCAACCCCTCAAAAAAAACTTCCCCAAAAGTTGGTAAAAGAAACCTCTCCCTCCGTCTATAGAGGAAACAGGTACATATGCCGGACCGTTATGAAATCGAGGAACTCGTCATAAACGACAGTTTTATCAACTATTGCTTTAACAGGAACCCATCAGATACTACCCACTGGAAAAACTACCTCACCGAACATCCGGAAGAGGCAGCCACCATCGCTGAGGCCCGGGAACTGGTACTCGGCATCTCCCTCATGTTAATAGAAACAAAGGAAGAAGAAACCGTTGTGATCCCCATGCATAGCAGGAGAAAAAACCTCCAAACCCTCTTCGCCGCAGCCGCCATCGCAGCCGTGATCGCTGTTTCCACGTTTTTCCTCTTCAGAAATAAGCCAGAGGTATCAGTGGCGCCGCAATTATATGCATTCACCACCGCCCTCGCAGAAAAGCGCACGATCAAATTGCCTGACAGCTCTACCGTGATCCTCAACGCCGGATCGGAATTGCTGCTGGACAAGGATTTTGGCAGAGAAAACCGCACCGTAAGCCTGAAAGGAGAAGCTTTGTTTGAAGTACAGCACGATGCGGAAAAACCTTTCATCGTAGGTGTAGAAGGGTATGATGTTAAAGTATTGGGTACGGTATTCAATGTAAAAGCATATCCCGGAGACAAAAAAAGCGAAACCTCCCTGATCAGCGGAAAGGTAGAGATCTACCTGAAACATACGGCCGCAGCTTATAAAACCCTGCTGCCAAAAGAGAAGTTTGTGATCGTAAAAGACCTGGAGGCGTTGCCGGCATCATCCGCACCCGCAGATATAAAGCCGCGTTCCACTGCAATTATGCCGCTGTCTTACAACCGCAACCTGGTGAACGTGGAAACCGCATGGTCACAGAACCGCCTGGTGTTTGAAAATGAAACCTTCAGCGATATCCGGCAAAAGCTGGAACGCTGGTTCAACGTACAGATCATCTTTGAAGATAAAATAGTAGAGCAGTATACATTCACCGCCACTTTTGAAAAGGAAGATATCAACCAGGTTATGAAAGCCCTGCAGGCTTCTTATGGATTCAAGTATAACATTAAAGGAAAAGAGATCAAGATCAGTCACCAAAATCGGAGATAACGTTTTTTACATATAGCAATCACAATTCCCATTTAAAAAAGGAGGGGAGCACAGCTGGTACCTGTTCTCCCCTGGCTAAAAACAAGGGCAGCATTGCTGCGCCGCATTTTTAACATTTAAACCTCCTCTAAGGTATGAAAAACACCTGTATTAAACTGCCCTCCCGGAGGGCGTTTAAAAAGATTCTACTTATGAAACTGACAACGGCATTGTTGCTGCTTACCACATTGCAGGTGACGGCATATGAAGGAAACTCGCAGAATAAGGTCAGTGTGGATTTTCGTAACACACAACTCACCCGCGCACTGAAGGAAGTGGAACGCAAAACGGATTACCGCTTCGTGTTCAGCAACCTTGTATTGAATGAGGGTGTGAAAGTGACGGTGGACGCCAGGAACGTCCCCGTTTTAGACCTGCTCTCACAAATGCTCAACGGCACCGGCCTCGTTTTTGATAAACTTGGCGAAAACCTGGTGGTCATCAAAAAAGAAGAAACGCCGCTGGGAGAGATCACCGTAAAAGGAAAGGTCACAGACCGCACGGGTTTGCCCCTTCCGGGTGTTAGCATTGTATCCGGCCCCGGAAAAGGCACGATATCAAATGAACAGGGAGAATACTCCATCCGCATAGATGAAAAAGGCACGCTCACATTCAGCTTTATCGGATACGCCCCACAAGCCATCCCCATAAACGGCCGGACGTCCATTAACGTTACCCTGCTGGAAAGTAAGGATACGGAGCTGAACGAAGTGGTGGTAGTTGGTTATGGTACCATGAACAAACGCGACCTCACGGGCGCCGTTACAAAACTGGGCCAGGAAGATCTGATCGCAGGCTCCGTATCCCCGCTGATGGCTATCCAGGGAAAAGTACCCGGCCTTACAGTGATCTCCACCAATGGAACCGATCCCAATGCAGGGGTATCATTACAACTGCGTGGTGTGAATTCCATCAATGCCGCACAGGGTCCCTTGGTGGTAATTGATGGTATCCCCGGTGGTAACATCAACACGGTAGTAAAAGAAGATATTGAATCCATCAGCGTATTACGCGATGCATCTGCCGGCGCCATCTATGGTACCAGGGCTTCCGGCGGCGTGATCCTGATCACCACTAAAAAAGCAAAGGCCGGCATGCTCCGCGCCACCTTTACCAGCGAATTATTCCTGGAATCTATCCGCAGAAGACCGGAATCCCTTACCGCAGAAGAATTTGTAGCTAATAAAGTGGGTACAGACCTGGGGCATAAAACAGACTGGTACAAAGAAGTGACCAACAAATCTCCCTTTAGCCAGCGTTACGTATTGAACGTAAATGGTGGAACGGAAAATGCACAGGTATACGCTTCCTTCATGACGCGTAATGCAACGGGCATGGCCATAGAATCCAAAAGAAAGGAATACAGCGGCCGCATCAATACCCATTTCACTTTTTTCAATGGTGTAGCAGAACTCAGTACCAACGTCAGCTACATCCAGGCCAATGCCACCTTTAGTGATAATGGTATTTTCAACATGGCACTCACCATGAACCCCACGGAAACACCTTATAACGCAAATGATGTAACCGGTTATAATATTCCTCTTGGTGGCTTTGATTATTTTAACCCCATCGCAGAGGTAAAACTGAGAAAGGACCTGGGCCAATATAAAAACCTGCTGGCCAGTTCCACACTCCGGCTCAATATCACCAAAGACTTTTATGCTTCAGGTATGATAGCATTAAAGAATGATACGGAACATAAGAACTACTACCGCTCAGCACAGCACCGCATTTCCAGGAATGATAATGTTGACGGGAATGCCAGCCAGTCCTATTCCCGCTGGGACGATCGCACACTGGAACTAACCTTGAATTACAACAAGAATATCGGCCACCATTACATCAATGCCGTAGGTGGTTATACCTACCAGGATTTTAATGGCCAGGGCTTCAGTGCCAATAACTCCAACTTTCCGGTAGATGGTATTCAGGACAATGATATGGGTACCGGTACCTGGCTGGCAGACGGCCGCGCAGGTATTGGATCCTGGAAGAGCAATACCGTAAAACTGATCGCGTTCTTCGCGAGAGTGAACTACTCTTTCAGGGATCGTTATATCCTCACTGCTTCACTGCGGCATGAAGGATCTTCCAAATTCGCACCCGGTAACCAATGGGGTGATTTCCCGGGTATCTCAGCCGCATGGCGTATTTCAGAAGAGACCTTCCTGAAAAACTCCAACCTGGTGAGCAACCTGAAACTCCGTGGCGGTTATGGCGCTACCGGTAACGAAGGATTCAACGCCAATGTATCTACCCGTGTTTATGGAGCAGACACCTGGTGGCTGGCAGATGGAGAATGGATGCGTACATATGGTGTGCTGCACAACCAGAATAAAAACATCCGCTGGGAAGTAAAAAAAGAAGTGAACGTAGGTCTTGATTTCGGTTTGTTTAACGACAGGCTGAATGGTCGTGTTGACTTTTACCAACGCCGTGTTGATGATATGATCTACGATGTGAGCGTCTCCCAGCCACCCGCTATTCATGACAAAACCAGTGTGAATGTTGGTAACATGGATAATAAAGGATATGAAATTGAACTTAACTGGGTAGCCATAAAAAATGCAGACTGGAATTATACCACCGGCATCATAGCTTCAGGTAACCGCAGTACATTGACCACATTGAACGGCGGGCAAACTTTTGCAGACCGTAAAAGTTTCCCTGCCCCCGGTAATCCCGGAACTGCCGTGAGGCTCTATCCCGGAGAAGATATCGGCCGTTTCTTTATCTGGCGTTTTGCCGGATTTACAGATGCCGGTAACTGGATGCTCTATGATAAAACAGGTAAACCATTTGATGTGAAGGCACAGGCGAAAAAGAATGAAGACAAAGTGTTCATCGGTAATGCCATCCCTAAAGTAATGTTGTCCTGGAATCATAGCCTTAGCTGGAAGAACTTTGATGCGGGCCTCTATATGCGTAGCTGGATAGGCCACGATGTATTCAATATGATCAACATGTACTACGGCCTTCCGACTGTAAAGGGGCAGAATGTACTACGTGATGCATTCGATAAGAACAAGAACGTAAAAGGTGAAAAAGAACTGACCGATTACTGGCTGGAAAAAGGCACCTTCCTGAAACTTGATGCATTCAACATCGGATACACCTTCCCTGCACAAACAGTGAAACCATTGAAGGGCCTGCGCCTGTATGTAACTGCGCGCGACCTCTTTGTACTCACCAATTATAGTGGTCTGGACCCTGAAGTGAACATCAACGGGCTGGAACCTGGTTTTGAAGAACGGAATGTATATCCGAAAACACGCACGTTCATGTTCGGCCTGCAGGCAAGTTTCTAAGCCTGCAGCCCTTATTATTCATTCCACAAGTAATTCGTATGAAAAAGATATTCTTATTGTTAATGATACTCTTCTTCGGAGCCTGCACAAACCTGGATCAGCAGTTCCACGACAGGGTAACACCGGAAACATTCTATAAAAGCAAAAAAGATATTCTCGCTGCACTCTATCGCCCCTTTACCCATGCACGCTGGTATTTGGGAGAAGACAGATGGAACCTGCAGGAATATACAGCAGATCAGTTTGCCATTACCACTAAAGGCCGCCACTGGTACAATGGAGGAGAGAACGAACGTTTCCATTATCACCGCTGGACGCCGGATGATGGATGGGTTTGGGGAACATGGCGTGGAACCCTCATGGGTGTTGCATTGGCCCTGGATGCTAAAAAGGACCTGGAGAAACTGGACTACACTAAATTTGCCTTAACACAGGCAGATAAAGATGATCATGTGAACCAACTGAACACCCTCATTGCACTCTTCTATCTGAGAGGGCTGGATTATTTCGGCGGGCTGCCCATTTTCACATCGCTGGAAGGAGAATCCCTTCCGCGTAAAACAGACCTGGAAACTTTCACGCATATCGAAACATTGCTGAAAGAAGCAATACTGAAACTGCCGAAGAAGAAAGTAACGGATAAAGAAGAAGGAGCATTAAGACAAGCCGCCGCTGCTACTTTGCTGGCAAGGCTGTACTTCAATGCAGAAGCCTACATCAATAAACCCATGTTTGCAGAAGCAAAGAAACTCTGCCAGGATATACTCGCCAAACAATACGGCGAATACAGTTTAGATCCCACCTGGTTTGGCATGCATACTTTTACAAACGACAAATCACCTGAGATCATCTGGTCTATTCCTTCTGAATTCAACAAGCTGCAATACGACTGGTTCTTCAGTGTGTTCTATCACTACAATACAGCCAAGTATTTTGATATAGATGGAGGGCTTAACAATGGCGGGCATCTTCAACCTTCTCTCACACCAACCGGTGCGCAATATTCTGCGCAATACAAATTGGGTTCTCCATTTGAGAAGTTCAACAATGCAGACCTTCGCAAAAAGCCATACAAGTATTTAGGCGGCGGAAAATATGAAGGCATGTTCATTTACGGCCCTCACTTAACACCTGCCGGTGACGTGATTGTTGGAGGAGAGGAATATAAAAACCTGCCCATGGTATTTGTGGACCAGGTTGGCCGTTTCTCTGAAGTTGGCCCTGGTAAACGTTATGCCAGCATTGCTGACCTGCCTTCCAAAATGTCTGAAGGAGAAGAGAACACCGGTGTGCGCATTGTAAAGGTGCCTATCCCGAACAACACTGATAAAACCCTCCGCTGGGGAGCAGACAATCCTGCTATCCGCCTTACGGAAGTTCAATACATGCTGGCAGAATGCCTGATGCGTGAAGGAGATAAAGGTGGCGCTGCTACATTGATCAATACCGTACGGAAAAGGAACTTTACAGGCGGTGTAGATCCTGACCCTGTTACTGTAGCTAACCTGGATGAATACCGCATGCTGGCCGAATGGGGAACAGAGTTCCTGGCTGAAGGCCGTCGCAGAACGGATCTGATCCGCTGGAAGAAATTCACCTCAGATTCCTGGTGGGACCATACACCATCTGACGCACATTACAACAGATTCCCGGTGCCAACGCAGGCCATATCAGGGAATAATAACCTGAAACAGAACGATGGATACTAACCAAAAGGGCGGCTATAACTTAGCCGCCCTTTTATTTTGCAATGATCTCCCGGACACTCGCCAGGTGATGATCATCATGTTCCGCAACAAAATAGGCGAGATCAATGATCCGCATAGGCGTTTTTAAACGGGGATGTAAAGCGGTGTTATGCAATTGTTCATTCTTCAGACGGCTCAGCTTGTTCACAAACTCTAGTCTTTGTTCCCTGAACCCCTGTTGCAATGTTTTTATATCCGCGGCATTGTGGTTGGCCGTATGGGTTCTTTGATTGGTGAGATCTGCCACCCTTAGTTCTGCTAAACCGTTGATGAGATCATCCAGCCTGCCGATCCATAAAGACTCAACATCGGAGAGATGCCCTATTTGTTCCTTGATACTCCATTTATCATCCTCTTTTAAAGTCAGTAAAGCGGGGTCGAGTTCCCTGGTGATTTCCTCGATCCTTGCAGGCGTACCTCTCAACCGCTCAATAATAGAAGGCAAAATTCCATTGTCTTCGATCAGGGGGAATTTTCTTTTGAACCATTCTGTTTTTTGCATGGCATATGGGTTTATCAGGTCAAATGTACAGCAAAATGCCTTCCGATATCTTATCTTAGAGGGAGCAAAAAACACACAAAATAATGGCAAGTGATAAAGATATAATCACCTTCTTATCATCTTATGATGAGAAAGTAACTTCCGATGCATTGCTACTTCGCAAGCTATTATTTGCAAACCTCCCGGACATAGAGGAACAAATAGACCTGCCCGCGAAAATGATCGGCTATTGCTATGGCCAGAAGTATGCAGAATTAATATGTATGCTCATTCCTTCAAAGAAAGGCCTGAAGCTAAGCTTCAACAGAGGTAGCAGTCTGCCGGATCCTGATAAGCTGTTACAGGGAACAGGAAAGATCTCCCGGTATGTAGAAATAAAAGGAGAAGAAGAGATAAATTCCCCACAACTTAAAAGACTGTTGGCTGCCGCCCTGGAAGCCTACCACGCACGTAAATAAACAAACCCGTAGCGGATTTCGGAAAACTACCAACGAAAATAGAACCACGCAGTTTTATATCACAGTACATCCTATTTTGCATGGACACCTACTTAATAAGTTACAGCTATGGACCAGCAAAACATGGAACAGTATTGGAATTACCTGCGCAGCATGGGACTGAGCGAAGAGGCCATCGAAATGTATAAAAAACAGGTCGACCTTACCAGTAACTGGGCTGGCCAGCTAAACCAGTTCTCCCAGAACATGCAGCAGTTCAATCAGCTCTTTACAGGAGATGACGCAGATGCGGAAGGAGACGATCAACCAACAGAACTGCTCTTAAATGATAATACACAACTAACGAAAGAACAACAATGGGCAATAGGCTGCGGTGCCGATGTAGCTTTCACAAATGAACAATTCCTGAACGACCTCACTACCGGGCTCGGCAAACAAACCTGCCGTCAATTGCTCTCCGAATGGTGGGATATAGATAGTACAGAAGAGTTAGAAGAAATGATCGCATGGTTGAAAGAAAGCGGCCACCGCATGGAATACGATCTGATCTGGCAGGCCCTTAATACCGTATCTGTAAAAGAAAGCAAAGCCTTCTTGCGGGAGCATGTGATCGCCAATAAACTGGAGGAACAAACCGTAATGGAACATATGCGCAACACCCGCGATGCGCTGGAACTCTTCAGAGAAAAAGCACTCATAGACCCTGTTGCCCAACCCGAAATGCTCATATGGGACTATGCCCGGATCATTAACCTCAGCAGGGGAGGATTCGATGCAGGCTATTTCACACGGGAACAAGCCCTGGAACACATCATGGAAGTAGTGCCCGCTATCAAAAGAGTATACGTTTCCTGGAAACATCTCTCTATATCCTACCAGTTTGCACGTTGTGTATGGAACGGTGTGGATGAAGATGAATTTGAAGTGTTCAGAAAGAATATGGAGTTGTTGTTGACGGATCCGCGGAGTCCCTGGGTGACGTTGGCATGGTAACAGGAGCGGCCTGAAGGACCAGTTATTCTGTTTCCGGCAGCCTGCAGTTGACGTTGGCATGGTAACAGGAGCGGCCTGAAGGACCAGTTATTCTGTTTCCGGCAGCCTGCAGTTGACCTTGGCATGGTAACAGGCTATTAGGTTCCACGTAGTTCCTGAGTGATCTGGTAACAGATTATTCCGTTTCCTCCTCTTCTTCCTCTTCACCTTCCTCATATTCCCAGTCGGAATTTATATCCTGCCGCCAGGCATTCCAGCCGTATTGTAAATGATAGATCTGATTGACGGAAGGGTCAAGCCGGGTGATGTCTTCCATACATATAATTTTAGCATCTTCCAGATCAGCATTTGCACTGCCGTGGAATTGCCAGTCGCCATCACTATCATGAGAAACATATAATATGGGATCGCCTTCCAGTACTTGTTTTGTTGTAAAAACACCCAGGTTTCTTTCTTCATAAAATTTGAAGTCTGTATTCCTGTCCAGCAATGGTTGTTTGAATTTCCAGTTGGGGTTAAAGTTTTCATTCCAGGGAAAGTTGCTTCCTTTATCCGGCCAGACAAGTTGAAGGGCGGGGAAATCAAATGACCCGTAGAATCTGCCACCATAACCCAGGTAATTCTGGTAAAAATCCTTATCAACCTGCAGGAACTGGATAGGATAGCCTTCCAGGAAATCAGGATAGGCCTTGTTTACTTCCAGCTTTTCCCCATTTTGGATCATTGCACAGGCCTCATTAATAAGCGATGCCATTAAATTTATTTCCATACCGAAACAAATTATTTCCGGGTGCCCGAATTTCTGGTAAAGACCAATTGAATATACAAATGCCGGCAGATAGTTATCAGCTTCTATCAGAATGAGGTGGCAGCCATGTTGCTCAATATCCTGGAGGATGCGTTGTTTGTCTTGTTCCGGTATGCTCATACATTAAATATACTATCTTTAGTTTTATGTTATTCCTGCATAACATACTACTATTGGGAACAATCCAGGGGTTCATCATCTCCGGCCTTTTGTTCTTCACCGGCCCACGTCATTTGCATACCCGCATTTTCGGATGGCTTATGCTGCTGGTAACCCTCAATTGCCTTAGTCAATATCTCTACGAAGATCAATGGGTACAGGCTAATCCCCTCGCACGTTTACTGGCCGATCTTATTCCCCTTGTCCTCCCCATGTCCTTCGGCCCCCTGATCCTGTTTTACACCAGGGCATATGCAGACCCACAATTCAGGATCAGCAGAAAGCAACGCTGGCATTTTGCTCCTGTGATCATAGACCTTGTTCCTTACCTCACTGCCTGGATCTTTATTATTGGTTTCTTCAGCGGACTGGTCAGGAGCGGTCCGGGCCCCTGGGGATACTTCATGGACGGGTGGAATCATTATGCGGATATTCCACGCTGGATGTCCATCACTAGTTATTTGTTTTATGCCTGGCGAATGAAGAAAGACATCAGGTGGCTCAAACATTTCCTGAGTGGGTTTTTAATATTCCAGCTGATCTGGCTGGCCTACCTTATTCCTTATATCATCCAACCAGCCTGGTGGAACAACATCCCCTGGTTCCCTGTATTTATTCCGCTGGTGATACTGATCTATTGGATGGGGTTCAATGGTTTCCTGCAATCACGAAAAGGAAAACAGGCGGCTGCAAAGCCTGCCATCTTACCGGAGCAAACCGTTCAGGAAGCAATTGCCCTATTAACCAGTGCCATGGAAACAGACAAACTCTATTTAAACCCGGAACTTAATCTTTCCATGTTGATGCAACATACCGGGCTTCCGCAGAAAACCATTTCCGCTGTACTCAATCAACACCTGCACAAAAGCTTTAACGAGTATATCAACACCTACCGGATAGAAGCATTTAAAAGCAGGGTCCGGGAAGAGGATACCTCACAGCTCACTATCGCTGGGATCGCAAAGGAATGTGGCTTCAGTTCACAGGCTACCTTCCAGCGGATTTTCAAACAACAGACAGGTATGGTGCCCTCTGCCTACCTGAAAAATACTACTCATCGCTGGATTTGAGCATTGCTCACGGAGAAAAAAATACCATTTCTGATGACCTTTGTTCAAAAAAAACATGAAGCGCATCTTACTCCTTTGTTTATTTTTTTACCCGCTGACGGGAGCTATCGCACAATACAGCAAGGCAGATTTGCAAAAAGACCTCAGTTACGCAGAGAAAGCATTAAGGGAAACACATCCCGGATTATTCAGGTACCAGACAAAACAGCAGTTCGACAGTACCCTCGCCGTCACCTATGCACAGCTCAAAGACAGCATGAGCCTCAGGGACTTTTACAAGGTAATGTCCGGCCTTATTTCCAGTATTCGTTGTGCCCATACCGTTATTATCCCTAAATCCAACTGGGCGGATACGCTTCGTACTGCCCGGTTCTATTTCCCATTCCAGATTTTTTTCATAGGAGGAGAACCTATCCTGATCATTAACCGTTCCAGGAATGAGGAGATCAGTCCCGGAGCAGTACTGTTAAAAATAGATGGCCGGCCGATCATGGATATAGTGAATGAAATTTTCAGCCATCTTTTTGCGGATGGCTTTAATGAAACCCTGAAATACCGGCAGATCCATAACCTCCTGTTTTCCTATTATTACAATGCCTTCATCTCCCAGGCAGATTCCTTTAACATTGAATACCGTAACCAGCAAGGCCAGGTAAAAAAGGTGACCCTCCCTTCAGTAAGTGTAGCAGAAGCAGAAAAAAACATGCGGGCGAACCCGGTAAATAAACAGATCATGGAAGGCATCCGTAAAGAACCTAAGGTGAAATTTGATGCCAGGAATTTTCGCATCAATAAGAGAAAAGGTATCGCAACAATTCAGCTACGTGCGTTTTTTGGAGGGAAAACAAGCAAAGAAGCGGATCAGAAACTGGGAGAATTCATGAATGAATGTATCACTAAAGCGAATAAGCAGCAGATCCGGCACCTGGTAATAGACCTCCGGAATAATGCCGGCGGATATGATTCCCAGGGCCAGGAATTACTGAGCTGGCTCATTCATCAACCGGTGCAGTATTATAAAAGCATGCACACCATCACCAACAATTCCCCCTTCCTCGAAAAGTCCGGCATATCCAAAGAAGAACTGAAAGAACTTGCAAAAGGAAAACTCTTAATACCGCAACCAGATAGTACCTTCCTCGTAACAGAACAGGCCAATCCCACTTTAGCCATCCTGCAACCCAAGCCGAATGCATACAAGGGAAATGTTTACTTTGTTACCAATGGCGCTACAGGTTCTGCCACAGCAGAGTTTACCGCAGTAGCCCATCATCTTAAAGTAGGAACATTTATCGGAGAAGAAACAGGAGGGAATTATACAGGAGGAAATGGAGCCGAATTTGTTGGCCTTACTTTACCTGTAACCAAAATGCGTTTGAATATCCCGCTTGTATACTACCGTAATGCAGTGGATGAACCCAGGGAAAAGGGCAGGGGTACAATGCCAGATCATGAGGTATCCTATACCTTTCAGGATCTCTTAACAGGGGTGGATACGCAGTTGGAGTTTGTGTATAGATTGATTGAAGGCAAAAAATAAAGAATGGCCCGATCGGGCCATTCTTACAACTACTTATCAAAACTTACTTTGTAAAAAAAATAACGTTGTCCTCTGCTGCGCGGCAAGGTTTCTGCTAGCTATTTTATCAAAGGAAACACCGTACTCTCCGTATGCGCTGCCTTAATATAATCATTCATCTGCTTCAGTACCGCAGGATGCGCTGCCGCAATATCATGCTGCTCTTTTGGGTCTTTACTCAGATCATATAACTCCAGCTGCGCATTGCTATCTTTCACATTGTACTTCACACCCTTCCAGTTCCCCATCCGCAAAGCCTGTCGCCCGCCGCTTTCATGAAACTCCCAGTAGAGGTAAGTATGCTGTGCCTGTTTACCTTTCCCCAGTAGGGTAGGGAGAAAGGAAACACCATCTGTATATTTAGGAGCCGGTGCACCTGCAATCTCCACAAACGTAGGCATCAGGTCCCAGAAGGCCCCGATGAAATTACTTTCGCTCCCTGCTTTTACTTTCCCCGGCCATTTTACAATGAAAGGTGTTTTGATACCTCCTTCATACAGGTCCCGTTTGTTACCACGCAGGCCACCGGAACTGTTGAAGAATACAGGATCTGCACCGCCTTCCTGATGTGAACCGTTGTCACTGCTGAAAATAACGATCGTATTGCCGGCTAAACCGAGCGCTTCCAGTTTATCCAGTATCTGCCCTACATAAGCATCTAAACGGGATACCATAGCTGCATAAGTAGCACGTGGTTTGACAACAGATGCATAACCTGGTACCAATGCTTTCGGTCCGTAATCATTGCCTTTATGTGGAGTTTCCTCAAAACTGTTTTCGTACTGTTTGTAATACTGATCTTCCGGCCCTGAGAGTTCTGCATGCGGCAATACACTGGGAACAAAGAGGAAGAAAGGTTTATTCTTGTTATCCTCAATAAAGGCCAGCGTTTTTTCCTGTATCAATGTGGGTGCGTAGATATTCTTTTGTGTAAGATCATTGCCGGTCAGCGGTACTTTCTCATTATTGCTCCAGAGATGTGTAGGATAATAACGATGTGATTGCCGCTGGCAGTTGTAGCCAAAGAAAACATCAAAGCCTTTTTTATCCGGCGCACCGGTAGTGCCTGTCATACCTAAACCCCATTTGCCAAAGGCTCCTGTAGTATAACCTGCCTGTTGTAAAAGCAAAGCATAACTCTGCACGGTATCTGCCAGAGGTTCCTGCCCTTCCGGCTGAATCTCCTTATTACCACGGATATAAGTATGCCCGGTATGCTGCCCTGTCAGCAAAGCAGAACGGGAAGGCGCGCATACAGAAGTACCTGCATAGAAGCGGGTAAATCGCATGCCCTTTTTAGCGAGGCGGTCTATATTTGGTGTTTTGATCTTTGTTTGTCCGTATACACCAAGATCACCATATCCCAGGTCATCCGCAAGGATAAAAACGATATTGGGCTTTTTTTGTGCCTGTAAGGAAACGGCGGATATCATCAATATGCTTGTCAGTACAAAGAGTTTCATCATCATGCTTACGTTTTATTTCCACTGTGGATTTTGAACTAAGTTCGGGTTCAGTACAATCTGGTTTGATGGAAGCGGATAAAAATAATAATATTCCGGGATGACACTGGTAGATCTCGTCAAACGCGGTGGCATTACTTGTTTTAGCAAATCAAGCAGTTCACTGTCGGTATATAAAGAGTAGGACTGTATATCTCGAAAACCAAAACTACTCCAAAAATATAATAAATACACCTTCCGGGAAGAGGTATCCTATACTTTAGATAGGCTTGACATAGGCTCAAGATAGGGGATGCTGTGTACTGTCCTTGTCTTATTTTAGTAATATTGTTTACCCGCGGGTACAGGTCTATGACATTGCCGGCATATTTGTACAATGCAGATCCAAGCATAATTTCCTTATCTTGTATGAAATTTATTCCTAATGCTTCCGATTATCCTTGGAACCAAACAGATACCTATTGATACGGAGAACCTGTTATTGAACTGCCCTTCCTGCAACTCACATCAGTTCTCCGATATTTTAGTTTCTTCGCAATACTTCCACCTGTATTATCTTCCGGTAATTCCCATAGATAAGGATGCATATTCCATCTGCAATAAATGCGGTTATCAAAGATCATTTGAGTTTTCCAGGAAATTCGTGCAGGAGAATTCTATTCAGGCAAAGAAGTTCAGGCATCCTGCATTTACTTACTCCGGTATATTGATCATAATAGTTATGATCATTTTTATAATCATAGCAAATTAAAAATCCAGGGCAGCATAAAGCAAAACCCTGGATTATTTGAGATAAGAGTTGTTAACTGTTAACGCACTTTCCTGTATTTAATCTCTGTAGACTGGTTCCGGATCACCAGCAGTGAATCCCCATAGCTCTTATACTGCAGGGTAGTGGTATCTTTTAACCCCCTGGAGATAAAATTGAAGTAGCTATCCGTTTGCTGAATAAAACCGGATGAATCAATATTGATCCCTGAACGAACACCCTTATAAAGATATTCTCCCCTGATAGGGTTTACTGTGAGATCAATGGAATTAGAGAAGATGGAAAAAGTGTTTCCGTTGGCGATGGCCACCCAGTTGGCAGTTCCCGTTTTACTTTCAATTTCTTTCCAGTTAGAAACATACCCATAAGTGGCATAATCAATAATTGTTTTTTTGCTGTCATCGTGCTGTTTGGTACAGGCATAAAGCGATAACATCAGTATCGCTGCTGGCAGGGTAAATTTACTTTGCATGGTCCCGTGGTATTTTGGTCTCATTAAGATACATAAAAAAAGGGCATCCTGCAAGGGTGCCCTCTTTTTTTTATTAGAAGATAATTTCACTTCTTATCATCCCGCTTTTCCTTCACCTTTTTCTCCCTCCCTGCATCTCTCAGCGCTTTGGAAATGATCCATTCCATCTGGCCGTTCACACTTCTGAACTCATCCGCAGCCCAACGTTCCAGCGCATCGTACATGGCGCCGTCAATTCTTAACACAAAAGATTTTTTTTCCTTCGCAGCCATTTTTATTGATATAAGGATCCGGTGTTCAGAACTGGTTGAGCGCCTTTCTCACCACACAATACTACTAATAAATTGCTCACCATCGTAGCCTTCCGTTCTTCATCCAGGGTAACTATCTGTTTCTGAGACAACATCTCCAATGCCATTTCCACCATGCCCACAGCACCTTCCACAATCTTAGACCTTGCAGCAACAATAGCTGTTGCCTGCTGACGCTGTAACATGGCACCTGCAATTTCAGGGGAATAGGCGAGATGGCTGATGCGTGCTTCCAATACATGAATACCCGCAGGGGAAAGCCTTTCATTCAATTCCTTTTCCAGCATATCATTCACCTTTTCACCACCATCCCTTAAGGTCAGCTGGTCCGGAGCACCTTCCATATGTTCATACGGACAGCTTACCGCCAGGTGACGAACTGCCGCTTCACTCTGTATCTGTACATATTGATGAAAACCCTCTACTTCAAAGGCAGCCTTGTAAGTATCCTTCACCTGCCAAACGATCACCGCAGCTATCTCAATCGGGTTACCCATCTTATCATTCACCTTCAATGTCTGCCCGTTCAGGTTATTGGCCCGCAATGAAATGTTCTGTGAACGGTAGAGCGGGTTCACCCATAAAAGACCATTCTGTTTAACGCTGCCCACATACTCTCCAAAGAAGGTAAGCACCCGGGAGTGGTTAGGGTTAACGATCATGATACCTTTGGCGATAAAGATGAAGAGGATAAAAAGTATCACGGCAAGCCACGACAAACCTGGTGTTTCCGTAGCTAATACAATTATGTAAATACCCAGGAAGAAAACAAGAATAGATAATACGAACGCGAGGTAGCCAGACATCGGCTTAATGATCTTTTCCATAAGGGGATTATTTAAAATGATATCAATTTGATATCAAATATAGTATTCCTTCCGGAATAAAAAAAATGCATCGTGTAATTCATACACCAATAAATATTTAAAAAATAGGAGGGGAAAAAAGTTTTAAATTAGAAGAGAATGACTATTTTGGGTCAGCAGTTAACCGGAAAAAGACAGATAAGAAGAGATATTATAACAGCGTAACCAGGATCAACAGCATTTTATCAACCGAAATTTTTTATGTACAATAGCTATTCAGACGAGCAATTGTTATCCCTTTTAAAAGATGGCGATATCGCAGCGTTCAATATGATCTATGACCGCTACAGCCGTCCATTATACCTTTACATCCTCAGCAAAACAGACCGTGGAGAAACCAGCAAAGACCTGCTGCAGGACCTGTTTGCCACCCTCTGGGAGAAACGTTTCACCTTAGATATCCATTTGTCTTTACGCTCTTACTTATACCAGTCTGTACGCCACAAGATCATCGATCTCTACCGCAAGGACAGTACCTACCGCAAATATCTCCAGCAACTGATCGAACACTTTGACGCACAACCACATAACATCTCCGAAACCTACGATTACAAAGCCAAAGCCAGCGAAGTCTTCGAAGCCATCAACCGCCTTCCTGCCCGCATGAAAGAAATATTCATGCTCAGCCGTTTCGAAAACCTGAGCATAGAACAGATCGCCTCCCGCCTGGACCTCTCCCAACAAACCGTGAAGAACCAGATCACCAAAGCCCTGAAGATCCTCCGCACTCATTACACCCAGACAGACCTGTTGGTAGTAGCCGCTATTCTCACTATACTTTAATCCTTCCCTAAAAGAAAGGGCCACCTTTAAAAAAAAAACGTCCCTCAAAAATATAATAATCCGCCCTCTGCTGCGTGGCAAGCGCTATGCCCTTTCCTCAACCCCTGTAAGGAAACCTCTTCCCCAAAAATAAAAAACCTCCGCCCTCTGCTGCACGGCAAGCACTATACCCCCCTTCCCTCAACGCCCTCAAAATCAACCCCTCCATTTATTTTAAAAACAGATGGTACTTCCCCTCCACTCGCGCGACTCCCTTTATATCACCAACTAAAAACTACCGCAGTGGATATTGAACAGATCAAAAAAGTCCTGGAAAGGTATACACAAAACAAGTGTACTGCCGAAGAGATCAAGATCATCGAGCAATGGTTTGCGAGCATCAATCAGCACCGGTCCGCCATGATCGAAGACGATTTCCTCAAGGAACAACTGGAAGAGGTCAGGATGCGCATCCACGACCAGATCAATACACCGATCGTGGAAATGCCCGTCCGCCAAAGGAACTGGCGCCCCTGGATCTATACCGGCGCTGCTGCCATGATCACAGGTGTGATAGCATTTACTTTATTATACAGATCTATGCCTGCCAGTCATCCTGTAAACCCACTCCATCCAGCCGTACAATCTGCTGTGGTAAAAGCAAATAAAGTGATTAGGAATGGCTACGTAGAAGTCTCTACCACCAAGGGCTCCACAGAAAAGGTTGTACTGGCAGATGGTTCCACCATCATCGTCAACTCCTCCTCCAGGGTGCGTTATCCTGAAAAATTCTCCGGCAAAACCCGCAGCATTTACCTGGATGAAGGAGAGGCCTTCTTCAAAGTAGCCGAAGATCCTGCACATCCTTTTGTGGTACACAGCGGGGATATTGCCACCACGGCATTAGGTACTTCCTTCAACATCAGAGCTTACTCACGCGAGAAAAAGATCACGGTAGCATTGCTCACCGGTAAAGTAAAAATAGACCATGCAACGAGTGAAGAACCAGTGATATTGAACCCCAGCGAGCGTTTAAGCTACGACAAAGTATCACTTAGCATGGCCAAAACCACCTTTGAGAAAGAAGACGATATCGTAGGATGGAAACACGGATTCCTTGTGTTCAAAGATGCCAGCTATGATGAACTGGTGAACGAAATAGAGAACAGGTACAACGTAACCGTGATCAATGAATGTGAAGAGAAAGAGTGGAATTACACGGGCTTCTTTAAAGATGAGAATCTGCAGGAAATTATAGAAACCATTTGCTTAACCAAAAACATAAACTACACGATCAAGAACGACACAATTTTCCTTAAATGCAAAAACTAGATGTATGAAAAAATGCTTACGCCTTCTATCACTAGTGACTCTTGCGTTGGCCGTTACACTGGCGGCTCCTTACACCGCCAGTGCTAATGCCGAGTCGCAGGATACTAAAAACGTCAGTCTCACCATCCAGGTCAGGAATAAGAACATGGAAGAGGTGTTTACTGAAATTTCCTCGAAAACAGGGCTCAGTTTCCATTACGACAAATCCGATCTGAATCTCAAAAAGAAGATTAACCTGAACTGTGTGAAGCAACCCATTGATGAGGTGCTGGCACTGCTCGCGGAACAAACCGGACTGAAATTTACGAGAAAAAACAGTAAAATCATAGTAAATCAGGAACAACATAACGGTTCGTTAACTACCGTTACCCTGATGAACGGTGGCAATTTAGCTGAAAAAGAGATCCGCGGTACCGTAAAGGACGCGAAAGGTGCCGGCCTTCCCGGCGTAACGGTTGTGATCAAAAACACCAACAGGGGCACCCAAACTCAGGCCAACGGTAATTTTGTATTAACCGCCAACCCCGGCGACATCCTGGTATTCCGTTTTTTGGGGTTTACCAGTCAGGAAGTAGCTGTTGGCAGTGGTGATGTATATGACGTAGTACTGGAAGAGAACAGCCGTTCCCTCAGTGAATTTGTTGTAACGGCTTTGGGTATTCAGCGTAAATCCAAAGAACTCACTTACTCTACCCAACAATTGAATAACGAAGATCTTTCCCGCGTGAAAGATGTGAACGTGATCAATAGCCTGGCTGGTAAAGCTGCCGGTGTAACAATTGGCCGCAGTGCCTCAGGTCTTGGTGGAACCGCCCGCGTGATCATGCGCGGTAACAAATCCACCCGCGAAAATCAACCCCTGTATATCATAGACGGGGTGCCATTGGCTAACTTTTCTCCTTCCCAACCCGCCAACTCATTCGGCCAGTCATCTGATATCCAGAGTGGTGCCGGTCGTGATGGGGGAGACGGTATCTCCAACATCAATCCGGACGATATTGAAACCATCAATATCCTGAAAGGAGCTTCCGCAGCTGCATTATATGGAAGCCAGGCCGCAAATGGTGTGATCATCATCACCACCAAAAAAGGCCGCGCAGGAAGAACCAAAATCGACTTTTCTTCAGACGCTACTTTCGAATCTCCCTTCTTATTACCTGATCTGCAATACAGGTACGGTCAAACGCCCGGAGGCTCAGGAGCTGGTGATAACCAGAGCTGGGGTCCTAAAGTTTCCAACGTAAAAGAACACGCAAAAGATTTTTTCAACACAGGTTCAACTTATACCAATAGTATTGCACTCAGCGGCGGTAACGAAATTGCCCAGTCTTATTTCTCCTACTCCAATACCAGCAGCAAAGGCATCATTCCTACCGCTAAACTCAACAGGCATACCTTCAATTTCCGCGAAACACTGAAGCTGCTCAACGATAAGTTAACGGTTGATGCGAACATCACTTTCCTCGCACAAAATGCAAAGAACAGGCCAGGCGTAGGCCTTTATTTCAACCCGCTCACCGGTTTGTACTTATTGCCACGCGGTATTGATTTCGATAAATACAAAACATACGAATATTTCGACAAGAGCAGGAACATGCCCCTGCAGGACTGGTGGAACATCAACAACGAAAAAGGATGGGCCGGTGATGCTGACCAGCAGAACCCTTACTGGATTCTGAACAGGAACCAGCGTACAGAAATGCGTAATCGTGGTATGGCTTCCCTCTCCCTCAAATATCAACTGCTGGATTGGTTAAGCGTACAGGCCCGCGGTAGCTTTGATAAGAGTTACGATGAGTACGAGATGAAAGCTCATGCCAGCACGCAAGCCACACTCGCACCCACCAATGGCCGCTATACTTTTGAAAGAGAATTCAACACCCAGTTGTATGGCGACCTGATCCTCTCTGCCAATAAAAAACTCAGTGATCACCTGAGCATCAGCGGTAACCTGGGTTCCAGCATTACCGACCTGAAAGCGCGCGACAGGATACTCTCCGATGTGAACTGGAGTTCCAATCCAGGTCTTGTTTACGCCAACAAATTCCAGTTAACCAATATCGATCCATTAGCTTTAACACAGATCCAGGGCGTGGACCGTAAACAAACACAAGCACTGTTTGCCAACGTACAACTCGGATTGAATGACTACCTTTTCCTGGATGTGACCGGCCGTAACGACTGGTCCAGCACACTGGCTTTTACACCGAAAGATAAAGGAGGATACTTTTATTACTCTGCAGGTGTAACCGCTGTATTAAGCGAAATGGCGAAACTGCCGGAGGTGATCAACTTTGCGAAAGTAAGGTTCTCTTACGCCAGGGTAGGTAATGAAGTACAACCTTACTTCTCCCGCCCCGCAGATTTTAATATGCAGATCGTAGGTGGCCGTCATGAGCTGAACACCAATATCCGCGCACCTTATCCCGGCACCTTCCTGGAACCGGAAGATAACCGCTCCATTGAAGCAGGCCTGGAAGTTCGTTTGTTCAACGACAAACTTTCACTGGACCTTACCTGGTACAAGAACAACAACTTCAAACAGTACATGGAGATCCAGGCACCATCTGGTAGTGATTACCAGGTGTACTACGTGAACATGGGTAATATCCAGAACCAGGGTATAGAAGGTATGTTAACAGTTGTACCTGTCAGAACAAAAGCTTTCAGCTGGACTTCCAACATCAACTTCTCTGCCAATAAGAATACCATCATCAAATTGTCTGACGATAACATTGCAGGCGCAGATGCTTCCAGCCGTTTTCAGCTCACACAGTTTGGTTCCAATATGTATGGTTCCTTTATCCAGGAAGGCGGTTCTTGGGGTGATATTTACACCAACCGTGCACTTCGCAGGAATGCACAAGGTGCTTACATCCTGAACGCAACCGGAGACGGGCTTTCTGATAGTATCCCTGCAAACGCAAATGCTAACTTTTATGTGATCGGTAATCCCAATCCCAAATTCAACCTGGGTTGGAACAACACCTTTGATTACAAGCAATTCTCCCTCAGCTTCCTGATCGATGGCCGCTTTGGTGGTAAAGTAATGAGTATGACGCAAGCCATCCTCGATGGTTATGGCGTGAGTGAAGCTTCTGCACAGGCAAGGGACAATGGTGGCGTAAGCCTGAATGCTGTAACGCAGGATGGTAAACCATTCACCGGCAAACTGGACGCCAAGAAATTCTATCAGTCCGTTGGCGGACGTGCAGGCGTGGGCGATTTTTACATGTACGATGCTACCAATATCCGTTTACGTGAATTGGCAGTGAGTTATAAGATACCGGTTAAATCCAAATACATCCGTAACCTCCAGATCGGTGTGATAGGCCGCAACCTGTTCTTCTTCAAGAACGATGCGCCATTTGATCCTGAAGTAAGTGCTGGCGGTAACAACAGCCTGCAGGGTATAGATGTTTTTGGCCAGCCTGCCACACGCAGTTTCGGAGCAAGCCTGAAAGTAGGATTATAAGAGAAGTATTGACAACAAAAAACTTACAATGATGAGAACGTTTAAATACAAACTTACCCGGAGTCTGGCCATAGCAGGGCTGAGTAGCATATTGCTCAGTGCCTGTACAAAAGATTTCGAGCGTATCAATACAAATCCCTACGGAATGAGTAAAGACGAACTGAAAGCAGATTTCAGACTAGTCGGTGAACCATTCCGCCAGATACAGTTCAATATTTTCGCCGTACAACCAGGTTGGGTAATGCAGGTGCAACAGAACCTGCAGGGAGATATTTTCTCCGGCTATATGGGTGTGCCCGGTCCTTTTGGAAACTTCGGTAACAATAATTCTACCTATAACCTCACAGATGGCTGGAACCAGGTGATGTGGGGATGTGCTTACGGTTCTTATATAGATGCACCAAACATCGCTGTAATGCCCATCGCCACGCGTATCACAAAACTGGCAGGTACGGAGTTCAATGATTTCAAAGCCTGGCTGCAGATCCTGAAAGTGGCTACCATGCACCGCATCAGCGATGTATACGGCCCGATCATCTATACCAAATATGGTGTGATCAATCCCGATAAAAGCATCGATTATGACTCTCAGAAAGATGCCTACTATGCATTTTTTGCAGACCTCAATTCAGCTATCACTACTTTAACGCCACTGGCGAACGATCCGCTGAAACCTTTTGCCCGCTTTGATCTCACATACGATGGTTCTTACAAACCATGGATCAAATTTGCGAATTCCCTGCGTCTCCGTTTGGCTATCCGCATTGCAAAGGTAGATCCTGTAAAAGCAAAACAGGAAGGTGAAGCCGCACTGGCCAACCCTGTAGGCCTGATGACTGTACCGCTTGATGATGCCCGCATCAATATTGCACCTGTAGAACATCCCTACAACGCTTTCAGCGATAGCTGGAACGATATCAGGATGGGGGCGCCCATGGAATCTATCCTCACAGGTTACAACGATCCCCGTATCAAATTATACTTCAAAACCGCTGCGGCTAAACCTGACGGTTACAAAGGTGTAAGAACAGGTATTGCATTGCCTTCAAAGATGTATGAAGATTATTCCAGGCTGGCCACTTTCCCTTCCAGGATGCAGTTAATGACTGCTGCGGAAGTATGGTTCCTGAAAGCAGAAGCTGCATTGAATGGCTGGGCAGGTGCAGGATCAGCTGCAACCAATTATGAGAACGGTGTAAAAACTTCGTTTGAACAATATGGCATTGCCGGCCAGGCTACAGCTTACCTGGCAGATAATACCAGCAAGGCCGCGCCGTATACAGATCTGAAGAACGCAGCGAACAATGTACCTGCCGGAGATCCTTATCTCAGCACGGTTACTATTCGTTGGGAAGAAGGAGATGGTGCAGCCAGGAAACTGGAGCGCATCATCACCCAAAAATGGATCGCGATGTTCCCGGAAGGGCAGGAGGCATGGACGGAATTCCGCCGTACCGGTTATCCTAAATTGTTCCCGGTTGTAGTGAACAACAGTGGAGGAAAGATCCCCACTGCCACATTCGTTCGCCGGATCAATTTTGTAACCACAGAATATGCCACTAACGCGAAAGGTGTGGAAAGAGCAGTTACTTTACTAGGTGGCCCGGACAACGGGGGAACCCGTCTCTGGTGGGACAAGCCATAAACAATAAATAGACATAGCTCATCTAACAATGAACGGCCGGCCCTTTTGGGCCGGCTTTATTTATTTAAGTGCAGGGATAATTTTCATGTGACCAGCTTTTTGTTCATTACTCAGCCGCCGTTGTGTCACTCACTTCAACGGCTTGTTCGCTATTTTTTAATAGAGAAGAAACATCTTTTTCTACACCAGTTACCAGCTACCGGTAACAATAATTCCCCTTCCCCAAAAAAAACAAAATCCTCCGCCCTCCGCTGCACGACAATCCCCGCGCAACCCCTCCAGCGAAAATAAGTATAAAAAAAAATCGACCGAAAACTGATCCCTCTTGCCTCTGATAAGCAACGGTCCAGTTTTTTCGGTCGAATTTTTTTTATGCTTATTGGGAGCGGCGGGAGAAAAAAAAGCGCAGCATTCTCCATGCTACGCCTTCTATCTTTGGTTGATAAATGCTAATTCTCCTTTAACCGCAATTCATTCTTATACTCCTTCGGCGTTTTGCCCACTATCTCCTTAAAGAACCGGTTAAAGTTCGAGAGGTTCTTAAATCCACACGAATACGCAATCTCAGCAATAGACCAATCCTCCTCCGTCAACCGCTTGCAGGCATGCCCAATCCTCACTTCATTCAGGAACTGTACAAAAGACTTCTTCGTTCTGTTCTTGAAAAAACGGCAGAAAGACTGCGGCGACAGATTAGTGATACTCGCAACATCCTGCAGGGAGATCTCCTTGGAGAAGTTGTTCATCACGTATTTGAACACCTCATCTATCTTATGATTATCCTTTACATTATAAGCATGTGAATATCCCGTACTGGCCAGGTAATAACAATCCTTGGTTTCAGACAGGGTTTTCAGGATCTGCAGCAAAGCAATGATCCGCTCCAGCCCCTCTTTTTTAGGAAGAGACAATATCTCATTACGCAAAACATCCTGCGTATTGCCAATGATCTTCATCCCACGTTGGGCACGATGAAAAAGGTCGGTAAGGGCCTTGGTTTCCGGTAAACCATAAAATTTGTCGCCAAAGATGTCTTTAGGGAAATAGATCACCACGGAGCGTGCCTTCAGCGATTCGTCATTTTTATGATAACCCTCGTCATTATACCACACATGTGGAATATTAGGCCCGAGGAATACCATATCTCCTACGTCAAAGCTTTCAATGCTGTCCCCCACAATCCGCTTACCATGACTCTCGGTAACATACACCAGTTCGCATTCGGGATGAAAATGGAAAGGTGTATTAAAATGCGGATCACAACGTTCAATTATAGTGATCTGGTTGTCGGCAAAGGCTCCCACTTTTATTAGAATGGGTTTCATATTGCTTCCTTGATTGTTTTAGTCCTATGAAAAAGCTGACAGCAGAATTCTGTCATTTTAAATTCTATTTTGCCAAATTATTAAATTTAAGTTAAAAAAATACTAGTCTGCCCTAATATCTTCAGAATATTGTAAACTTTTTTTCCGGCTGGCAGTCCCGGGCTCCCCGGGAAGGGTTTTTTCCAGCAAAAGCCCCATCTGGGGGTTATCCAGGGGCCAAATTCTTTTTGGTTTTATGTTTTTTTCCGTACCTTGTCTGTGCTAAATCGATTAAGCACGACCTATAAACTCACATGAAAGGTATATCAATCAAAGATATTGCAAAACAGGCAGGGGTATCCCCTACAACGGTTTCCTTCGTCCTCAATGGCAAAGCTAAGGAAAAGCGGATCAGTGAGCAGGTGAGCAAAAAGATCCTGAAACTGGCTGCAAAACTGAAGTATAAGCCCAACCAGCTCGCAAGAGGCCTGCGTACCGGCAAAACCAAAACCATCGGCCTTATCGTGGAGGACATCGCCAACAACTTCTTTGCCAATGTGGCCAAGATTGTGGAGGAAGAAGCAGATAAATTCGGTTATAAGGTACTGTACGGCAGCACGGAAGACAATCTCGCCAAAGCCAAAGGCCTCCTGGAAGTATTGGAATACCGCCAGGTAGATGGATATATCATTACGCCCACGCCCAACCTGGATAAGGAAATAGAAATGCTCAAGAATGCCCGGAAGCCCATGGTGCTGATGGACCGTTATCTTCCCCAGATCCCTACCAATTATGTAATGGTAGACAATTTCCAGGGCGGGTACGATGTGGCGGAATATCTCCTGAAGCTCGGATATAGTAAAATAGCGCTGGTGACCACCACCTCTGAGCAGATCCAGATGAAGGAACGGCTCAACGGATTCACCGCTGCCATGAAAGTACACCAGGCCAGCTTCCCCCGGAAAATGCTCAAAAAGATCCCTTTTTCCGGTACCCGGGAACAGGCCGTGGACCAGATCTCGGATTTTATCAAAACCATCCCTGACCTGGATGCCATTTTCTTCGCCACCAACTATCTCGGCGTTTATGGCATCGAAAGCGTAAAACAATTGGGCATGACAATAGGAGAGGACATTGCGCTTGTTAGTTTTGACGATCACGATCTTTTCCGGCTTCACACACCAAGTATCACCTGTGTGGCACAACCCATCCATGATATCGCCCGGAATCTGATCCAGGTGCTCATGAACGAACTCAATGATAATAATCACCAGCTAAACCAGGTAGTGCTGCCTGCTACACTCATTAAAAGAGAAAGCTGCAGCAAACGCGTGAAAGTGGTAGCCGGGTAATACATAATTTATATCCAACAAAAAGGGACTGGCAGAAATGCCGGTCCTTTTTTATTTGGGGGAATTTACCCGTGAAATATATATATGCTGCGGTCATTAGTGGATGATATCTGCACCAGTGACGGTTTTTATGATATTTTCATCTACTGATAAATAGGATACGCTCCCATGCAATAAAAATCCGCAGCATTTTTATTGCACACAGGAAGTAATATTTTTTTATTTCATGCATCACGTTGATGCCTATATAATATTCTCACCTGATGATGTTATTTTGCGAAATGTGATGTACATCTTAACACATCATCAAAAAAAAGTTAAATTTTCTTTTGCTCCTTTAACAAGATTCGCTAGTTTGCATGCGTTCGTTTTTCTGAACCAAATCTGTGCGTGTTTATTGAAAGTGTTGAGGTTGGTGATCACAGGTTTTTTTTATTGGTAGAATGCTAAATCGTTTTATTAGCAGGTTTCGGAGATAACGTAGTACGGAAACAAAGAAAAGGATTCAGGTAGCAATCTAATCACTCCCATTTATCAACCTGTATGTGGACTGTGCGCAAATAACCGCGTCACGGTATGAAATTGTATTGACTTGCAGCGGATGCTTTAACATCAGCTATCAACCAGTAATGGATAACTATTGTCTATTGATCACGCATTCACAATTAAAATCTAAGGAAGCTATGCGCAGGATTATTCTTCTCGCCACGTTACTGACTTTCTGCTTTGCCCCCCACGTTTGGGCACAGGAGAAAAAGGCAGTTGCCGGTACGGTCAGGGATGTAAACGGCACCCTCTTACCAGGTGTTACCGTTAAGGAAAAAGGTACGCAGAATGGTGTATTAACAGCTGCAGACGGGTCTTTTAAAATCAATGTACCCGCTTCTGCCACACTCATTTTTTCATTTATCGGATATGCTGCCCAGGAAGTACAGGTAGCAGATGGCCCGCTTGCTGTTATACTGAAAGAAGATTCCAAGAATCTGAATGAAGTAGTAGTAACAGCATTGGGTATTAAACGCGAAGCCCGCAAACTCGGTTACGCTATGACGGAACTGAAAGGCTCCGAACTTACCCGCACCAACTCCGTGAACCCAGTTGCTGCATTGCAGGGGAAAGTAGCAGGGGTGGACATTTCCGGAGCTGCCGGAGGTCCGCAGGCTGCTAATCGTATCGTACTTCGCGGTGCCAAATCACTGAACGGTAAAGACCAACCCATCTTTATTATAGATGGTGTGATCTTCGAAAATGAAGACGCAGATAATGCCGTAAACTTTGGTAACGTACTGAAGAATTTTAACCCGGACGATTTTGAAACAGTGTCTGTACTGAAAGGTGCAGCCGCTACTGCATTATATGGGTCACGTGCTATCAACGGCGCCATCCTCATCACCACCAAAAAAGGCCTCACCCGTAAAGGTCTTGGTGTAGATGTTAGTCAGACGGTTCAGTTCGAACATGTATACCGTGGCCCTATCGCATTGCAGAATGTATATGGCGGCGGAACAGATGGTAAGTTCACCAAGGATGCACAGGGTAATGATGTGATCGTTCCCGGCGGTAACAGCTTTGGTCCTAAAATGCAGGGCCAAATGGCTAAACTCCCCAATGGTGATATCGTTCCTTACAGCCCCATGCCGGATAATGCCACAGATGGCTACCAGCTTGGAAAATATTCCAATACGAATGTGGCTGTGGAAGGTGGAACAGATAAAGCAAACTTCCGCTTTTCCTATTCTCACCTGGATAACAACAGCGTAATGCCGAACAACAAATTCTCCAGAGACAACTTCTCCCTGAAAACTTCTGCCGTACTCTCTAAATGGCTCAGCGCAGAAGGCGGCTTTACCTATTCATTCTCCAAAACACTCAATCCTACCGCACAGGGAGGTGACTATACCAGCCAGAACATTGGCCGTAAATGGATCTATGTATTCCCTCGTAACTACGATCCCGCTTACTGGAGCGCCCGCTATCTTGGACCCACTCCCGGTAAACAGGACCTGATGGATTACCTCGGTTCTTATCCTGGTGCTGACTACTGGTTTGCATTGAACAACGACAGGTGGATGCATAACGAAAACCTGATGATGGGAAATCTCTCCCTCAACGCAACAGCAACAGACTGGCTGAAATTCCTCGTGCGTGGTACTTTCAGTAATGAACAGAATAAAGACGATCGCCGTGAACTGGGCTGGGGTGTTAATTTTGGCGGCTCACGTGGTTTGTATGCCTACTCCGGTATCAACAAAACCCAATATACTTTCACCGGTATGGCTATGTTCACACCCAAGCTGAACGATGACTTCAGCCTGAATGTAAACCTCGGTGCTGAAACCTGGAACTCCGGCATCGGTAACCAATACAGCGCCAGAACTACCAATGGTCTTTTGATCCCCGGTAAGTTCACTGTGAGCAACAGCATCGGCCCTGTTGATACACGTAATAATAAAAACCTGGCCCGCAAACAGATCAATGCTGTGTTCGCATCCGCCAGCCTTTCTTATAAGAACGCTTTCTTCCTGGATGTAACAGGCCGTAACGACTGGTCTTCTGCACTCGCTTATCCATTGGGTGGTGGTAACTACTCTTACTTCTATCCTTCAGTAAGTGCTGCATGGGAGTTCACTGAAACCTATAAATCACAACTGCCTTCCTGGATTTCTTATGGTAAAGTAAGGGCCTCTTATGCAGTAGTGGGTGGAGACACTGATCCATTCCAGCTGAACAGCGGATACATCATGGAAGAAATATGGAATGGTGGTCCGAACAGCGGATACCTCTATTATCCTTACAACAAAGACACATATCCGAATGATAACCTGAAACCTTCCATGGCGCACTCTTTTGAAGTGGGCGCCGATGTGAGGTTCCTCAACAACAGGATCGGTTTGGATGTGGCATTGTATAAAACAAACATCAAAGATCAGATCCTGAAACTGGATGTACCTACTGAATCCGGTGTGAAGAATAAATTCATCAACGCCGGTAACTTCCAGAACCAGGGTATTGAGATCGCCATCAATGGCCGTCCGGTCCAGGGCAAAAACTTCCAGTGGGATGTAAACCTGAACGGTAGCCGCAACACCAATAAGATCGTTGAACTCACGCCCGGTGTGAACACCTACGAAATGGGCAACGACCAGGACGTACGTGTAATTGCACAAGTGGGCCGTCCATATGGTGTGCTGGTGACCAACTACGGTTACACGCCTTATAAGTCTACTGATCCAACCAAGAACGGTAAACCCGTTATTGAAACATCTACTTCCTTTCCGGTTCAATACAAACGCAGTTATGCTGAAGTGGGTAACATCACGCCTGATTTCAACCTGGGCCTGAGCAACAACTTCACTTACAAGAACTGGAACCTGAGCGTATTGCTGCAGGCACGTGTGGGAGGAGATATCTTCTCTGCTTCTCACCAATACGGAACTGGCCGTGGTACAGTTGAAAGCACATTGCCTGGCCGTGATGCCGCATCAGGTGGCCTGGCATGGACAGATGATCAGGGTGTGCAACGTAACGATGGTATGATCCCGGATGGGGTGTTTGGTGCTGGTATGAAAGGAACAACCGCTACTGGTAAAACACAGGACATTAGCGGCATGAGCTACCGTGAAGCATATGATAAAGGTTATGTAAATCCTTTAACACCTTATCAGTATTACAGCATGATAGGAGAGTGGGGTATCGGTATCCGCCAGGCTTCTGTATTTGATGCGTCTTATGTAGCGCTGCGCGAAGTTTCCCTGGGTTATACTTTCCCTGCTAAGATGATCGAACGCCTGAAACTGACGAAAGCACGTGTGATGCTGGTAGGCCGTAACCTCGGTTACCTGTTCAACAACCTGCCGGATAACATCAACCCGGAAAGTCTGCGTAACAACAGCACTTTCGCTTTCTCTGAATATGGTGGTGCGCCTTTTATCCGCAACATGGCAATAACGGTTCAACTTGGTTTCTAATTTTCAAAAAGGATGATGATGAATATCAAACATAAATTAGGCATCGGCGTATTGGCCATCGCAACCTTTGCGAGCGCTTGTACAAAGAATTTTGCTGAATACAATACAGACCCGGAAGTATCTCCCACACTGCCGCCTGAATATATGATCACTTCTTCCCAGAAGGCAATGGTAGACAGGGATTTCGACTGGTATTATGATAATTATGGTTACCTGATGCGCTGGATGCAGTTCACAGTAGCTTTTCCTGCAGGTAATGTGGCTGGTATGTTCGGTGCACAGAATGTGAACGATTATTACCAGGCTTTCTATACAAACATCGGCCGTAACCTCGTAGAGATCGAAAAGATCGTGGGTAAAATGCCGGAAGCAGATCGCAGCCAGTACCGTAACCTCATTGCGATTGCACGGATCCATAAAGCATTTGCCGCATTCCGTGTGTCTGATGTGAATGGTTCTATTCCATACACAGAAGCACTTAGAGCACGCGAAACAGCTAATTTCACACCGGTATATGATAGCCAGGAGAAACTATTTGCCACTTTGGACACAGAGCTGAAAGGTGCAGTGGATTCCCTGGTGAAACCTGCAGCGGGGCAAATATCTTATGGCACATACGATATGTTCTATACCAATGCAGCCACGGCAACTGCTAATTACGCTAAAACTGCTAACGTACTACGGTTAAAGATCGCGATGCGTTTACTGAAGCGGAATGCTGCCAAAACAAAACAGATCGTGGATGATGTACTCGCCAGCGCAGGCGGTGTATACACCAGCAACGAGGAGGAATGGAAATTCATCTCCGGAACAAACTTTGCCCGTGGCGGTAACTGGGGTTCCCAGGGAAATAATTCCAGTGCAGCCGGCCGTAATATGCTGAACTTCCTGCGTACGCATACGGATCCGCGTCTTCGCCTGTTCTATAAAAAGAATGGCATGACGAAGGAACGTTTCGATTATATTAAACTGGGTGGCGGTTTTCCTGAAACAGCTGTGTACAACCCGGAACGTTATGTGGGTTTACCGGTTAGTCCTGATGCCGTGAGCCTGCCTGCAAACGTGAACCTCTTTGGTACAAAAACTTACAGCCTTGTATTTGCAGATGGAAGAAAAGAAAATGTAACAGTAGATACATTATCTCAATATCAGAACAGGCTGTTTGATCTTTCCGGCGATGGTGGTGCAAATGGCCAGTACACACAACCTTTGCTCACATATGCAGAATACTGCTTCATCATGTCCGAACTCGCTGTGCGTAACATTATCACACAGGATGCAAAAACATGGTATGACAAAGGTGTAACTGCTTCTATCCAGGCCTACGATGCTATGGGTAAGATTGCAGGTGTTGTAGAATACAGTGCCGTAACGCCTGCAGAGATAGATACCTACCTGCAAAATGCGGATATCGCTTTCGCAGGAACGGATGAGCAGAAGCTGGAAAAGATCGGCGTGCAGAATTTCCTGAACCATTTCAAATCTCCATGGGAAGCATGGGGTAGCTGGAAAAGGCTGGGTATTCCAAAACAAGGTGGCATCTTACCAATGGAGCCAGTAATGATCGGTGGTGTGGAAGGTGCAATCCCCCGCCGCTGGCAATTACCGATCCCCAATTCATTGAACATAACGAACTACAATAACGCCCTCGCTGAAATGCAGACGAGTGGTGAGTACGGCAGCCCTAACCAGCTGACCGGACGCGTATGGTGGGATAAACAGTGATCTTGAAAAAAGAGAAGCCGTCTCGAAGGAGACGGCTTTTTTTATTTTATAAAGGATTTTCGCTGGCTCTCAACCTACTGCAACAACTCCTTAATCTCACTCAATTTCAACAAAGCCTCTACCGGCGTCAACCTGTTAATATCAACAGACTCCAGCTTCTCCCTTATATCCTTGAAAGTATCACTATGCGCATCAAAAATACTCAGCTGCACTTTCTGAATCGGCGCAGCAATCTGTTCCATAGGCGCCGCAATATGCTGACTTTCCAACTGTGTAAGTATCTCATTCGCCCTATCGATCAACTGCGGAGGCATTCCTGCAATCTTCGCCACATGAATACCAAAGCTATGCCTGCTACCTCCAGGCGCCAGTTTGCGAAGGAAGATGATCTTATTCCCCACTTCTTTATTGGTGATATGAAAATTCTTCACCCGGCTGTGCTTATTTTCCAGCTCATTCAACTCATGATAGTGCGTGGCAAATAATGTTTTAGGCCGGTGAGGCGTCATATCATGCAGGTAATCCACAATGCTCCAGGCAATAGAGATCCCATCATATGTACTGGTACCCCGGCCAATTTCATCCAGGATGATCAGGCTCCTCGGTGTAAGGTTATTAATGATACTCGCCGTTTCATTCATTTCCACCATGAAAGTACTTTCCCCACCACTCAGGTTATCAGAAGCTCCTACACGCGTGAATATCTTATCCGTCAGCCCGATCTCTGCAGCGGAAGCAGGCACAAAACTACCCATATGCGCCATCAAAGTGATCAGCGCAGTTTGTCTTAATAAAGCAGATTTACCACTCATGTTGGGCCCGGTGAGAATGATCACTTGCTGTTCATTCTGATGCAACAGCAGATCATTGGTAACATAAGCCTCTCCGGTAGGCAGCCCCTGTTCAATTACAGGATGCCTTCCATCTTTAATATCAATAAAGTACGCATCCGTAACATTCGGACGGCGGTATTTAAATTGAACGGCATTATGCGCAAAGCAAAGCAGGCAATCCAGGCGGCCAAGCGCCTGCGCATTACGCTGAATGGGAAGAATGTATTCCTGCAACGCAAGCAGCAATGCATCATACAATTGTATTTCCAGCACCTGTATCTTATCTTCCGCACCGGTGATCTTCTCTTCGTATTCTTTCAGTTCCGGTGTGATATATCTTTCTGCATTGGCCAGCGTTTGTTTACGGATCCAGTTGGCAGGTACTTTATTCTTGTGGGTATTGGTTACTTCCAGGTAATAACCGAATACATTATTAAAAGCCACTTTAAGGGAAGGAATACCCGTAGCCTCAGATTCCTGCTGCTGAATGCGCAGGAGATATTCCTTACCGGAAGTAGCGATGGCCCGCAGATCATCTAATTCAGCATGAACACCTTCCCGGATCACACCACCTTTATTAGCCAGTACCGGAGGGTTATCTGATATTTCAGCCAGGATCTTTTCGAGGATAGTAAAACAGGGATCCAGCAACCCATGTAATTCCTGTAAAAGTCCGGTGCCCGCATTGGAAAGCAGCTCTTTAATAGCCGTCACCTGTTGCAGGGAACGCGCCAGTTGCATCACCTCCCTTGGATTGATCTTCCGCAGAGGAATTTTAGACACCAGCCGTTCCAGGTCACCCACTGATTTGAGATGTTGCTGCAGGGCATGGGTCCGGTCAGCTTCTTTGATCAGGTCTTCCACCGTATCCAGCCTTTCGTGAATGCGTGTGAGATCACGCAGGGGAAATACGATCCAGCGTTTCAATAAACGTGCACCCATTGGCGTGAGTGTGTTGTCGAGGGTGCCAATGAGGGATTTTCCCTGCTCCACCGTGCTTTGCAGCAGTTCCAGGTTACGGATGGTAAAGCGGTCCATCCAGAGGAAATCATCCTGGTCTATCCGTTGAATGGCAGTGATATGCTGCAGGTGAGGGTGTTCCGTATCTTTCAGATAGTGCATGGTGGCACCTGCGGCAATCACCGCATCAGTGAGGTCTTCCACACCAAATCCTTTGAGGGAATGTGTCCCGAAGTGTTTATGCAGTACCTCGCGGGCATAATTATTCGTAAAGATCCACTCCTCCAGTGTGTAGGTATAGAAGCGGGAACCGAACGTTTGCCTGAAATGTTTTTGCTGTTGCTTGGCAAAGATCACCTCCGCGGGGCGGAAGCTTTGTAGTAATTTATCGATGTATTCCGTACTGCCCTGCGCAGCAAATAATTCCCCGGTGGAAATATCCAGGAAAGCCACGCCGGTGTTATTCAATCCAAAATGTACCGCAGCCAGGAAGTTGTTCGTGCTGTTTTCCAGCAGCTTGTCGTTCACCGCCACACCGGGAGTGATCATTTCTGTTACACCCCGTTTCACAATCCCTTTCACCGTTTTAGGGTCTTCCAGCTGATCGCAAACAGCCACGCGGTGACCTGCCTTCACCAATTTGTGCAGGTAGGTTTCCAGCGAATGGTAAGGGAAGCCGGCCAGGTCTATATAAGCAGCACTGCCATTGGCCCTTTTAGTGAGTACAATACCTAATACCTTGGAAGCTATTACAGCATCTTCATTGAATGTTTCATAAAAATCCCCCACCCTGAAAAGCAGCACTGCATCAGGATATTTGGCCTTAATAGCCTTATGCTGCGCCATGAGGGGTGTTTCTTCCGATTTGCTTTTAGCCATGCGGCAAATATAGTAGAAAAGACAATTAATGACCCGATCAAAACAGGGTGCCCGCATTAACCGGGCTTCAACTATCTTTGCAGGATGCGTAAATTGAACATGCATGAACTGGGCCGGAAAACGGTCAGCGAGTTTAAGGCGGCAGACAAAACCCCGCTGGTGCTCGTGCTGGATAATGTACGGAGCATGCACAATGTAGGATCTGTATTCAGAACGGCAGACGCCTTTCTGGTACAGGGTATTATATTATGTGGGTATACCCCCGTTCCACCGCACAGGGATATTCAGAAAACTGCCCTCGGTGCTACAGAAACAGTGGAATGGCAGTATTTTGCCACAACCGTGGAAGCGGTGAATGCGTTAAAAGAAGAGGGATATACCATTATGGCCATCGAGCAGGCAGCACAAAGTGTGATGCTGGATAGCTTTAAACCTTCGCAGACGCCGCTGGCACTGGTATTTGGCAATGAAGTTTCCGGCGTGGATGCGGAAGTAATGAAACTGGTGGATGGTTGTATCGAGATACCGCAACTGGGAATGAAACACTCGCTTAACATTTCCGTGAGCACAGGTATCGTAATTTGGGACCTGTTCTGTAAATTAAAAACTGAAAACTAGCCATATGAGTTCACCTGTTATCCGGAATTACCTGTCGCTCGTAAAATTCAGCCACACCATTTTTGCCATGCCCTTTGCCATGATCGGATTCTTCCTGGCAGTGACCTGGGCAGGGTATTCATTCAACTGGACCAAACTTTTACTGGTGGTACTTTGCATGGTCTTCGCACGCAGTGCGGCCATGGCTTTCAACCGCTGGCTGGATGCGGATTTTGATAAAAAGAACCCCCGTACCGCACAAAGAGAGATCCCTGCCGGCATCATTTCCGCTTCCAATGCTTTATATTTCGTGATCGGCAATGCAGTGTTGTTCATGGCCAGCACCTGGTTCATCAATCCCGTATGTTTCTTTTTATCTCCCATAGCCCTGATCGTTGTATTGGGTTATAGCTATACCAAACGTTTTACGGCATTGTGCCATTTGATACTCGGTATTGGCCTGTCGCTTGCACCCATCGGGGCATTTCTGGCAGTGACCGGCCGTTTTGCGGTATTGCCTGTTCTGCTGAGTTTCCTGGTATTGTGCTGGGTATCCGGTTTTGATATCATCTATGCTTTACAGGATGAGGAGTTCGACAAATCGCAGCAATTGCATTCTATTCCTGCCTGGTTAGGGAAAGCAGGAGGGCTGCGGTTTTCAGAAGCATTACACCTGGTGGCGGCCGGATTGGCTGTTACCATTGGACTGCTGGGAGGTTTTCACTGGCTGTACTGGATAGGTGCCGGTGTTTTTATCCTGATGTTATTTATGCAGCACAGGCTGGTAAAACCCAACGATCTTTCCCGGGTGAACCTGGCTTTTATGACAACGAATGGTATCGCAAGCGTGGTTTTTGCCGTGTTTGCCATTGCAGATATGTTTATATTAAATCAATAGGAATATGCCCAGGATAATGGCTATCGATTACGGGAAAAAAAGAACAGGGCTGGCGGTGACGGATCCGCTGAAGATCATAGCCAGTGGGCTGGGCACAGTTCCTTCACATGAACTGATCCCTTACCTCAAAAAATACTTTGCAGCAGAGCCGGTGGAGCTCATCCTGATAGGCCTGCCGCGTAACCTGGATGGCAGTGCCACAGATGCTACGGCGCTGGTGGAAGAATGCATCCGCATTCTGCAGAAACATTTTCCGGATATGCCGCTGAAAAAAGTAGATGAACGTTTCACCTCAAAGATGGCTTTTCAGAGTATGCTGGATAGTGGAATGAAGAAAAAAGACAGGCAGAATAAGGGTTTGGTGGATGAGATCAGCGCAACGATCATCCTGCAGGAATACCTGCAGCATACCGCTAGCTGAAAAAACCTTACTTTTGCTTTCAAATTTTGATCAATTTACCAGATGATATTACCAATAGTCGCCTACGGCAGCCAGGTTTTAAGAGAAGTAAGCCAGGATATCACCCCCGATTATCCAGGTCTGCAAACGCTGATCGATAATATGTGGGAAACCATGTATGCCTCCAGTGGGGTAGGGCTCGCAGCACCACAGATCAACAAACCCATCCGCCTCTTCGTCATTGATAGTGAACAGATTATCAATAATCTTGAAGAAGATGAAGTGAACGCTTACCCCGGTGACCTGGGTATTAAACAAGTGTTCATCAATGCAAGGATCGTTGAAACAGAAGGAGAAGAATGGCCTTACCAGGAAGGTTGCCTGAGCATCCCCAAGATCCGGGAAGACGTATACCGCCCTGAAAAGGTGACTATCCGTTATGTGGACGAAAACTTTAAAGAACACGAAAAAACATTCCATGGTATCACCGCCCGCGTGATCTTCCATGAATATGATCATATAGAAGGAAAACTGTTCATCGACTACCTTAAACCATTGAAAAAGCGCCTGTTAAAAAGCAGGCTGGACGATATTTCCAAAGGAAAGATCAAGGTGGATTATAAGATGACCTTCGCTAAATAGTTAAATTTCTTCCAGCATATTTGTCAGGGACCGGTTATTACCGGTCCCTGTTTCATTTTAGCTATTCTTTAACAGCTATTTAAAATTATTATGCCTAAGAATTTTATATTGTAATAATTTTCCCTATTTTAGTGCCACTATTTTCGATAATTACATTTGGGAACTGCAAACACATACACTGAAGCCGAATTGGTCCAGGGTCTTAAAGACCGGGATCAGGTAATATTTGGTTACCTGTATGACAACTATTCTCCCGCTCTCTACGGGGTAGTTCTTAAAGTCCTCAACGACGAAGCCGCGGCAAGCGATGTTCTCCAGGAAGTCTTTCTGAAAATTTGGCGGAGCATAGAAAAATATGACACAGAGAAAGGGCGTCTCTTTACCTGGATGCTCAATATTGCCCGCAATTCTGCTATAGATTCATTACGCTCTAAAGCCCACAAGCTGGATCAAAAAATCCAGGAGCTCAGTAATGACGTATATCATCATACAAGTCACTTAACGGTTCATCCCTCCGTGGATCACCTGGGCCTCACCAAGGTGTTGGAAAAGCTCAACAAAGAACAACGAATCATTATTGACCTAGCTTATTACAAAGGTTGCACCCAGGAAGAAATAGCCAAGGTGCTGGATATTCCTTTGGGTACCGTGAAGACCAGAATGAGAAACGCGATTATTCAACTTAGAAATATTCTAAAAACGATTTAGTAAAAGTGGATGTACAACGTTACATATCATCCGGAATAATTGAAAGCTACGTGGCTGGCTTAGCTACGGACCAGGAGGTCCGGGAGCTGAACGCTGCGATGGCCCAATATCCGGAAATAAAAGCTGCGGCAGATGCTGCTCAGCTTGATATGGAGCGCTATATCCAGATGCAGGCGGTTCCGCCTCCTGCTACTGTGAAAGACAGGGTTTTCCAGATCGTGAATAATGAAGGTGTGGAAACAGCAGTACCGGTTAGCGGTTCTTCTGTACCGGCCAGCTTATATGAAGATGCATATGCAGATGAAGATAAACCTGCAAGGGTGATCTCCGCTGCACGCAAATGGCAGTGGGTAGCTGCTGCAGCCATCGCAGGCCTGATCACCAGTATCGCATTCAACGTCACTTACCTGAACAGTTCCAAAGAATGGAAAGGTAAATATGAAGCGCTGCTTGTAGACCAGACCAAGGTACTCGCACAAAGTGAAGTATATCAGACGAAGATGAAACAATCCGATGATATGCTCGCGATGATGCGCAACCCGGATGTGAAAGCAGTGCGTATGTTCACGGCATCCAAAGACAGGCCCAATCTACTGGCTACTGTTTTCTGGAACCCGAAGACCAAAGACGTGATGCTCACTGTTAATAATCTCCCTGAACCAGCTGCAGATCAACAGTACCAACTCTGGGCCATCGTAAATGGCGTACCGGTAGATGCAGGTGTGTTCGAAATGGGCGATACCGCTAAAGGCTTCCAGAAAATGAAAGCCATTGAAGGCGCGCAAATGTTTGCCGTTACCCTTGAAAAGAAAGGTGGTAGCCCAACACCAACACTTACCGCTATGTACGTAGCCGGTAAAGTATCCAGCTGATAAAACTTACTTCCCTCCCCATCTCATAAGCCTGAATTTCCTTAAATTTGCCGGATGCGCAAGTTTCTGCTACTGTTATTACTTTTGTTCTGTTGCACACCTTTATTTTCCCAGGATACTGCTTTTAAATACAAAGGCATGACCATTAACCTGGACGAAGTAGTGGTGAAAGCGAAACGTATAGGCTTTGACGTGGCCGGCTTCATCAAAAGGGTAGAAGAGGATACCACTTTCTACCGCGCATTCAAAAACCTCCGCCTGGTAGGCTTTACAGCAGATAACGACATTCGTGTAACAGATAAAAAAGGAGGAAAGACCATCGCTTCCCTCAAAAGCCACACCCGCCAGATCATGACCGGCAACTGCCGCAAAATGGAAGTGATAGACGAAAAGACCACCGGTAATTTCTACACCAAAAAAGGCGACTATAATTACTACACCGCAGAACTCTACGCCAATCTCTTTTTCACACACGGCACCGTTTGCGGGGAAGACGGAGGATCCAGCAAAGGAAGCTCCGGCAAAGGAAGCCTTGCCCGGCATAAGAACCAGTTGAAACAATTGATCTTTAATCCCGGGAAACCCATCACTGGCGTACCTATCGTGGGAAATAAAGTAGCCATCTTCGATAGGGACCTCATGAAGTATTATGATTTTTCCGTCACCTCGGAAGCATATACCGGCACAGATTGTTATGTATTCAGCGCCATCATGCGGAAGAACCTCAATAGTATAGACCGTGCAGAAATTGTGATCAACGAACTGATCACCTATTTTGATAAAGAAACCATGGAGATCGTAGGCCGCAAATATTCTCTCTCCTACAAAACCATGATCTTCGATTTTAATGTACGCATGAATGTACAGATGACGAAGAAAGGCGACCTCTTATTACCCGCCCTGATCACTTACGCAGGTACCTGGAATGTACCTTTCAAAAAGCGCGAAACAGCAGATTTTACAGCAAAGTTCACTGAATTCAAAAGCGAACAATAACTGCATCATAAACGAACAGATTTAGCAATTATTAGCTGATCACTTAGTTTATCGTATCAAAGTAACAGTGCCTCGTTTCTGGTAGAATTTCTGATTTAATTCATCCACATATTCAACAGTCCAAACGTAGGTGCCAACAGGCGCCATTTGCCCGTTATGCATACCCGTCCAGGCAACACCGGGATCTGAGGTGAAGAAGATGAAATCTCCCCAGCGGTTGTAGATGGCTAATTTGTATTTACCTAAGATACATCGGTACACCGGCCGGAATAGATCATTCCGCCCATCCCCATTCGGACTGAAACCCGTTGGTAAGAAAAGTGTGCAATTACATTCCTGGTAGTAGATATTCACAGAGTCTGTAGCCCTGTTACATACATTGCTGGCAACAATTGCATAAATGCCGGGTTGTGAAACCAGGAAGGTGGAAGTGGAAGTACTGTCCTGCCATTTATAATTTGTACCTGCACCACGCGGTAATAAAGTGAGTGTTTCTCCCACGCAAAGCATAGAATCTTCTCCCAGGGTTACTCTCAGGCTATCCTGGAAATCAACCCTTATCGTATCCCTTTCAATACATCTGCCTATCTGTACCGTAACATTGTAATATCCGCTACTATCCACATGATAAGTGGCCTGGTCTGATCCATCCTGCCAGAGATAATTACCCGTTCCAAAATCCGCACTCAGCACCAGGAAGTTAGGGTAACACAAGGTGGTATCATTTCCTAAACTGAAATCCCTTAAGCGGCTGTAACGTACTTCAATAGTATCCACCACATCGCAGATGCCGTTAACGGTCATGAACACAGAATACTCACCGCTCCTGCTCACATTGATCCTTGGTTGTCTTGAACCGGTATTCCAGGTATAACTCGAACCTTCTGGTTTTGTTGCATCCAGTATCACAGATTCCCCGGGGCAAAGCAATGTATCCGGGCCCAGACTGTAAGGATAAGGTAAGCCGGTGAAGTTGATGGTCACCTGGTCTGTAAAGTCACCGCAACCGGCAACAGTAGCAACCACAGAGTAGGTTCTGCTGACGCCGCTGGCTACAATAGTTGGCGTGGTTTCTCCTGTGCTCCACACATAGGTGGCGTTTTGCGCAGTGGCATCCAGTGTAAGCAATTCATCCGTACACAAAGTTCTGTCCGGCCCCAGGTCAAAATCAGGGATCGGGGAATAGAACACATTCACCGAATCTATTTCCCGGCATCCGTTGATGGCCACATGGTAGGTAGCCATTTGTGAAACAACAAAGGTATTTGTGCCGGGAACAGTATCTTCTAAATAATACCAGGTATAAGTAGCACCGGGAATATTAGGTGCCGTTAAAGTAGTGGTGCCATTCTCACAAAGTGTAAGGTCTGGCCCCAGGTCAATACCTAAACGGGCAGCAATGGTGATAGACATCGTAGTGATATCTTCCACACCTCCGCGGTATGCTTTCAATGTAATGGTATAGGTACCGGGTGTTTTATATACATACTTGGCACTGTCTATACTATTGGAAGAATCTATAGGCAAGGCTGGCGGACTCACAAAATACCACTTCACGGAATCAATGGTAGTGATGTCGTCAGTGATCCTGAATCGTACAGTATCGTTCAGGCAGGTGGTGCTATAGGTAAAATTAGTGAGTAGGGGACGGTTACCGGCTCTGGCTATATTAATAGCAAAGAAAGCCAGGAACAGAATAGTCAGGATACGGGCAAGGTTTTTCTTGGGACGCATTATGCTACTAAATTAGTAGAAAAAATGATATGTAGAATGTTTTTAATAAAATAATTAATATGAAATTAAGATGAAACGCAGGTGCATAGGCTGATTTTGGTTTGTATAGTATTTTTGAAAATTAAGCGAGACGACCTATCTAACGGAATAATCCCCTAAAAATTACACTCAATCCTCCTCCCGGCGTTTATATCTTCTCCATTTCTCTAAAACGGCCGTGAAATCGGCTGGCAGTTCGCTTTCAAACAGCATAGGTTTACGGGTTTTGGGGTGGATAAAGCCTAAAGTCTGGGCATGCAGGGCATGCCTTGGCATTACCTCAAAACAGTTGTCTATGAATTGCTTATATTTTGTGTATACGGTACCTTTAACAATGCGGTCCCCGCCATAGGTTTCATCATTGAACAAGGGGTGGCGGATATGCTGCATATGTACCCTGATCTGGTGCGTACGGCCGGTTTCCAGCTTGCAGGCAATGAGGGTCACATAGTTAAAACGTTCCAGCACTTCGTAATGGGTGATGGCTTCCTTGCCGTGTTCCCCATCCGGGAAAACATCCATGATCTTGCGGAGACGCTGATGGCGGCCCACATGTGCTTCCACCGTACCCTTATCTTCTTCAAAATCACCCCATACCAATGCCATATAACGCCTGTTAACGGTATGGTCAAAGAATTGTTTGGCCAGGTCTGTCATCGCTTTTTCTGATTTGGCAATCACCAGCAGGCCGCTGGTATTTTTATCTATCCGGTGTACCAGCCCGAAGCGGGGGATGGTTTCCACCACATTTTCTTTATCCTCGCTAAGGTAATAGGCCAGTGCATTCACCAATGTACCGTTGGGATTACCGGAACCGGGATGTACTACCATACCGGGCGGTTTATTGATCACCATTACATCTTCATCCTCATATACAATGTTCAGGGGAATATTCTCCGGGATGATCTCATTGCTTTCAGGGCTCCTGTTGGAATAAACGATGAGGCGGTCCAGGGGCCGCACTTTATAGTTGGCTTTGGTGGGTTTATCGTTCACCAGCACCATGCCTGCTTCAATAGCCTGCTGTACTTTACTGCGGGTGGCACCTTCAATGCGGTTCTGGATGAACTTGTCTATCCGTATAGGCTCCTGCCCCTTGTCTACCACAAGGTTCACCCTTTCGTATAGTTCCTCACTACCTTCCCCGTTTTCCAGTTCATCTTCCAGTACCGGCAATTGATCACTCATCAGTAAAAATTTTTGCAAAGATAGCTTATAGTTATCTTTGCAGACGAATGAAACAGCAGATAAGAGTGAACGATTTGGGTGTAATTCCCTACCAGCGCGCCTGGGACTACCAGGAACAGTTATTACAGGAAAGTGTGCAATTGAAGGCCGCCCTGCGTAATGGCACTGCTGATGCATCTGCTGCCATTGCCCACCACCTGCTGTTTTGCGAACATCCTCCTGTTTATACACTCGGCAAAAGCGGCCACCTGGAGAACCTGCTGATCAACCGCCAGCAATTGGAGGAAAAGGGGATCGAATTCGTGCAAACCAACAGGGGTGGGGATATCACCTTCCACGGTCCCGGCCAGGTAGTAGGTTACCCCATCATAGACCTGGAGCTGTTCTTCACAGATATAGGCCGGTATTTACGTTTCCTGGAAGAAGTGATTATCCGTACTATGGCAGATTACGGCCTGAAAGGAGATCGCTCAAAAGGGGAAACAGGCGTATGGCTGGACCCTGAAAACCCTGCAAAAGCCCGGAAGATCTGTGCAATGGGGGTTCGTTGCAGCCGCTGGGTAACCATGCATGGCTTTGCCATCAATGTGAATACAGACATGGATTATTTCAGCAACATTGTGGCCTGTGGTATTACTGATAAGCAGGTTACCTCCCTGGAAAAGGAACTTGGCCATGCCATTCCTTTGGAAGAAGTGAAAAGTAAGATCGCAAAATATTTTGCAGAAGTATTTGAAGCAGAACTACTTACAGCTCAGGAAGATATTACTTGTAACTCAGCGGAATAAATAAGTTCCATTTCTCCAGTAGCTTTCCATCCTCAAAGATCTCAAAGTTGAACCAGCCGGCATGCATGAAAATGGCTTTTTCCATGATCAGGAAAGGTTCCTGTACATGCGCTACTTCAAACAGGAAAACGCCTGTAGGCTCATAGAACTTAACGAGATATTTTTTCTTTAAAGCTTCCGGCAGCCTGATATTCACATTCCCGTCAGCTGTGGTATAGATGTAATTAGATGGTTTCCAGGGAATAGCATCATCTTTTCTTGTGTTCCCCTGACTGAGATTGGCAATATCAGAAGCGTTCAGTTTGGTGTCCGCATTGATGGTAGAGTCTTCAACGGCCAGCACCACTTTACTGTGCATGTAACGGTTATTAGAAAAAAGGATGAAGAGGCGATAGTAGTTTTTGCCGGGTAAAGGTTTGTTATCCATATAAGCATTACGGCTTTCACCGGGGCTGCTGGCATAACCGATCGTGGTGAAATTCAGCACGCTGTCCAGCGAACGCTGGATGCCTATCTGCACAGCATTGGGGAAACCGGAGATCCAGTCCAGTTGTATCTTCCCTGTTTTGATCAGGGCGGAAAAATCCGGTAATACAGGCGGTACGCGTTCTTGTGCTTTTGCAACAGTGATGCTACCGAATAAGATCACCATCACAATTATTCTTCTAACAGTCTGCTTCATACGTTGGCTAAAATACAAATATACGTTGTCACTCTTTAAAAGCATAGAACGTCAGGAAGTAATGAATCATTGCCCTGTAAACCACCGGAATGGATCAATAATAAACGGCTATTGGCAGGAAAATAACCCTGTTCAACCAGTTTTTTTACGGCAAATACCATTTTCCCGGTATATACCCTGTCCAGCGGAATATGGGTTTGCCGGTAAAAATCATTCATGAAATCAATCAGCTCAGGGCTGATCTTTCCGTATCCTCCTTCATGATAGTCATGCAGCAATTCCCAGGGGCCGGGGCTGATCAGCAGGCTTTCTATCTGGGCCTGTAAAGAGAAAGCACCTTTTAATGCAGAAATACCGATTACTTTCTGTACAACATGGCCGGGATCGCCGGTCACCAACTGGGCCAGGTCATGTAATACCTCTTCCACCATGTTTTCGCTGCCTTCTACGGTTGAATTGATCAGGCCGGCCAGGGTAGTGCCTGTACCTACGGAACAGATGATGTGGGTGAAATCTTTTGTGTCGGCTAAAGACAGTATTTCACTGCATCCTTTTACACCAAGGGCATTGTGACCACCTTCGGGGATTACGTAAGCATTCGGGGGAATGATGTCATCGTCAAGCTGATACGCTGCATACATATGATCATCTGCACCAACATCATCTGCATCCGTGAGCAGCTTATAATCTTCCCTGCTTACAAATACCAGCTGCATGCCCATGCTGCTGGCCTGTTCCAAGGTAGTGCTTAATACAGCGGGTCTTTCTCCGCGGATAATACCCGTGCAGCGCAAACCTTTCATTTTGCAGGCAGCAGCAGTAGCGAGGATGTGGTTGGACCATGCGCCCCCGAAAGTAACAATAGGTTTGCCGGCTGCTGCTTCCAGGTTGTATTTGAGCTTGAACCATTTATTCCCGGAAACAAGCGGATCCAGCTGGTCCAAACGCAACATGGCTGCCTGGATATGCTCCGGCAGCCATGTGGTATGAATAGGTTGTAATATGTCTTTAGTGGAAAAGTGCATTCCGCAAGTTAATACTTTGTTTGCCTTTCAGCCCAAAGCTAACCTGCAGCCGTTGATCCCCGCCGGCATCAAAGTATTTCACGCTGATCTTGTGGAAACCTTTACGAAGCGGCACCATGCCTGATTTATCGGTAGGCGCATGTTCTCCATCGTTATCCACGATCACTTCATCATCGATCAACAGTACGGAACCATCGTCAGAATTGGTTTTGAATTCATACAAACCATCCGTTTCAATTTTCACATATCCTTCATAGCGCACACCAAATGTAACTTTAGCAATGAATGGACGGATATCGAAAGCAGGTATTACACCTGTTGAATCCGCTTTCCCGCTGCCGATGTTTTTAGCCTGGTTAAAGGTTTTATAGAACGCATCAAACTTTACGCCTTTATTGGTTGGATTTACATTTAATGCCGTTTTATAATCCTTGCGCATGTAAGCTGCTGAATACACGGCGCTGGCTCTTCCGTTAGGCGTGACCACAATACATTTAACAGTAGTGGTACCATTGGATGGAGGTGTAACCACAAGTGGTTTCGTGTATAAAGGGCTGTTGGCTGTAGGTATAGTGCCATCCAGTGTATAACGGATAGTTGCGAAAGCTACGGATGGTTTTAAAGTGACCGTAGTGCTGGCACTGGTTAATACTTCATCTTCAAGGCCTCCTGGTTCAGGAATGCGGAAGTTAATACGCGCATCATCCAGCCTGGCAAGTTGTTTAGGCAACGCAGCTGTAAAGCGGGTATAGTTCTTTTTGTTTTGCGGGCTCCAGGTGATCTCTGCGAGTGCCAATGCGCGTGGATAAGTGAAATAGTCAACAGATTTTTCGTCTGGGATATATTCTGTCCATACATTTCCCTGCACCCCTTTAATGTATTTTTTCTCTTCTTCGGCCAATGCAGCAGGATATGGCTCATAGCTGTATACCTTTTCCAGTGGAAGATATCCGCCGATGGCCAGCGGTTCTGTTGCAGGATTACCCTGGTGATAATCGAGATACAGGTACGTGTTCGGCGTCATGATCACATCATGTTTCTGCTTTGCAGCTTCAATGCCACCAGCTTCGCCGCGCCAGCTCATCACCGTAGCATCCGGTGCCAGCCCGCCTTCCAGGATCTCATCCCATCCGATGATCCTTTTACCTTTGCTGTTCAGGAACTTTTCCATCCTTTGAATGAAGTAGCTCTGCAAGGCATGCTCGTCTTTCAGGCCCAGCGCTTTCATACGTGCCTGGCATTTGGGGCAGGCCTTCCATCTGTCTTTCGGGCATTCATCACCACCAATATGAATATACTGGCTGGGGAATAATGGGATCACTTCCGTGAGCACATCTTCCAGGAAAGAGAATACTTCATCATTTCCTGCGCAATATACTTCTTTATGAACACCCCATTTAGTAACCACTTCGTATGGGCCACCTGTACAACCCAGTTGTGGATAGGCTGCCAGTGCGGCTTGTGCGTGACCCGGCATTTCAATTTCAGGTATCACCGTAATAAATCTGTCTGCCGCATATTTAACCACTCTTTTGATCTCCTCCTGTGTATAATAACCGCCATAAGGTTTCCCGTCAAACTTATTATCCCCATAAGGCCCTTCCATTGTTTCCTTTCTTTTGGAAGCAACAGACTGCAGCTTTGGATATTTTTTGATCTCAATACGCCAGCCCTGATCTTCCGTTAAATGCCAGTGAAAGCGGTTCAGTTTATAATAAGCCATAATGTCGAGGAACTTCTCTATGTAACCAACGGAGAAGAAATGACGCCCCACATCCAGCATCAGCCCACGATAGGCAAAACGCGGCTCATCCTTTATGAGCACACCGGGAACGGGGATCTTGTTCTTTGTAACCTGGCCGCTGAAAGGCAGCATCTGTTGTAATGTTTGTACACCATAGAACAAACCCGCCGCACGGCCCTGCAGCACAATTTTATTTCTGGCTACGGTGAGCTGATAACCTTCAGCAGATAAAGCATCATCCTCAGAAAATACCAGCGTACTGTTTTGCATGGTACCTTTTTCCATTACAAAGCCATAGTTGGAAGAAACAAACAACACAAACAGTTCCGCTGCTTTTTCTGCTGCGGCACCATTGGAGAAGTATTTCATTTGTGGAGTGATCGTTACCGGGCTGCCCAGCATTTCTACGGACTTAGGTTCCGGGATAATCGACAAGGCTTGCTTTTCCTGCGCCATGCCTGTTAAGCAGGCCAGCGCCATAAAAGCTGATAGGAGCGTTTTTTTCATATTAGTTGAGTTGCTTGTGTTCATTTATCCATTCAATCCGCCTTTGCCGCGATATAACTTCACGGGCTTATCCAGCTTCAGTTCCAGCACGGTCATGTATGTATCCTGTACGGAAGATGGCACATCAATATAGATCAATCCCGGCACCGGGCTCCAGGAAATTTTCCCCACGATCTTATGGCTGAGCTTAGTGCCATTGCCAACAACGGTGATATCCTGTATCTTATTATCCAATCCTTTCACCATGATCTGCCCGTTTACTTTACCCGGCAGGAAAAGATAGAGTGTGCTGGAATCTTTTGATAAAGTAGTAGGACCATAGAAGTGACCTTGTGGAATACCCCCTATGGTGTTAAAGATGGCTTTGTCGTGTTTCTTATTCCATTTCCCTAATTCCTTTAATACATGCACCTGCTCGGGAGGAATGGTGCCATCTGCTTTCGGCCCGATGTCCAGCAGCATATTGCCGCCATTACTGATGGCATCTGCAAAGATGGTGATCACTTCATAAGGCGTTTTCCAGTTGGTATCCTGTGGCTGGTATCCCCAGTTATTGTTAATGGTCATGCATAATTCCCACCAATGAAATTGCGGCCTTACCACCGGGAAGTTCTGTTCCGGTGTATCATAATCGCCATATCCCTGGAGGCGGCCATTGATAATGGTTGCAGGATTATGTGTGGTGAGCATGTTGCGGACCTTTACGGATTCCCATTCTTCCGCACTGCGTTCCCAGTCTCCATCAAACCACCAGAGGTCAGGGTTGAACTGTGTCATCACCTCTGCCATCTGGCCCTGGTAGAACTTTTGAAACCGCTCCCAGCGTTTGGGATCATCACTGATCTTATAACGGCTGCTGTCTTTCAGGAAACCCGGATAATCAGGTGAACTCCAGTCCAGCAGTGAGAAGTAAGCTCCTGCTTTGATATTGTTCTTGCGTAATGCGGCAAAGAAGGGTGTGAGCACATCTCTTTTGGCAGGTGTGCTTTTAGCTGTACTGAGTTTATTCAGTTTAGTATCCCATAAAGCAACACCATCGTGGTGTTTGGTGGTGATCACAGCATAACGGGCACCGGATTCCTTCACCAGGTCTGCCCAGGCCTGCGGATCGTATTTGTCTGCCGTAAAGCCTTTCAGCTGTGCCATGTAATCAGGATAGGCGATCTTTTTGTTATAAAAGCTCCAGCTTTCATCAATCCCTTTCACTGAATAAATGCCCCAATGAATAAAAATCCCCAGTTTGGCATCTGCAAACCATTGCATTTTGGGGCTGATCTCTTGGGGGTTAGTCTTTTGTTGTGCATGTGTTGGCTGCATGAAATGCAGTACCATGGCTCCCGCCACTACTAATCTTTTCATCTGCGTTTAATTTGTAATAAAATAATGTTCACTGCAGGCGATAACGTCAGATCGCAACTATAACAAAAAAATAAAGAGTTGGGGAAAAATTTAATCACTAAATTTAGCCCCCGATATTAATTCGTTCGAAATTTATAAACTAATATCAACAAATGCAACCGACATTATTGATTCTCGCGGCAGGCATGGCCAGCCGTTACGGAAGTTTAAAACAGATCCAACAGTTTGGCCCCAGTGGAGAAACTATCATTGATTATTCTATCTACGACGCTATCCGCGCGGGTTTTGGCAAGATCGTGTTTATTATACGCGACAACTTTGCAGAAGAGTTTAAAGAGATCTTTGAACCCAAACTGAAAGGCAGAGTAGAAACTGCATATGTATTCCAGGACATGAATGCTTTCGTGAACGGACATACTGTTCCGGCAGACCGCACAAAACCCTGGGGTACCGCACATGCCGTACTTTGCGCGAAAGACGCTATCAACGAGCCTTTTGCCGTAATCAACGCAGACGACTTCTATGGCCGTGACGCCTTCGAAAAGATGGCTGAATTCCTGAAAGGAGAATGCGCAGCAGACAGGTACAGCGTAGTAGGTTACGAACTGGGTAAAACCATTAGTGAATACGGTTCTGTATCCCGCGGTGTTTGCGAAGCAAACGGCGATGGCAACCTGGCTGGTATCACTGAAAGGACCAAGATCTACGTAGATAACGGTAAGATCGTATACGAAGAAGGGGATAAGAAAGTGGAACTGGGCCCTAAAACCCCTGTATCCATGAACTTCTGGGGCTTTGCACCATCCGTGTTCCCTGTAAGCGAAAAACTGTTCGATCAGTTCCTTGACCAGAAGATCACAGATCCTAAATCTGAATTCTTTATTCCTATTGTGGTAGATCAGTTCATTGCCAGCGGCACGGGTTCTGTTAAAGTGATCCCAACCAGCTCACAATGGTTTGGCGTTACTTACAAAGAAGATGCTCCCGGTGTTCAGGCAAGCCTGTCCGCATTAGTAAATAAAGGGGAATACCCGGATAATCTCTGGAAATAATGGTGAATGCTGAAATTGTCAGTGCATTTGGATTGAATGCGGCCGATTACGAAATAAAGAAATTTGGAAGCGGCCATATTAACAATACCTTCCTTTTAAGCGGACAACAGGATCAGAAGTACATCCTTCAAAGGATCAATACCTATGTTTTTAAAGAACCGGGTATAATAGCCCGTAATCTCAGGCTGGCTGCTGATTTCCTGGCAGAACACCATCCGGATTACCTGTTTATTACACCTATTCCCACGGTAACGGGGGAGGAGATGTTCTTTTTTAACGAGGAATATTGGCGGATGATCCCTTTCATTCCCAACTCAACCTCTGTAGATCAGGCAGATACGCCAAAACAAGCGTACGAAGCTGCCCGCGAGTTTGGGAAAATGGCCCGGCTCCTGCATGGTATAGACCTGCATGAGTTCAAAGCCTCCATTCCTAACTTCCACAATCTCACTTTGCGTTATTCCGCCTTCCAGGAGGCTATCCGCACAGCCAAAGAAGAACGGAAGAACTTTGCGGAAGAACTGATAGAGCAATGCCTGCGCTATTCAGACATCGCCATTACCTTCGAATCCCTTAAAACGGATCCCGAATTCGGCGACCGCCTGATGCATCACGATACCAAGATCAACAACGTACTGCTCAATAAGGACACCTTTGAAGGCATCTGCGTGTGCGACCTGGATACCCTGATGCCCGGCAAGATCATCTCAGACCTGGGAGATATGGTGCGTACCTACGTAAGCCCCGTTTCCGAAGAAGAACGTGATTTCAGCCAGATCAGCATCCGGGAGGACTATTACGAAGCATTGATGAAAGGATATCTCTCTGAAGTGGGCAGCACCCTGTCCCGGACGGAAAAAGACCATCTTTTCTATGCCGGTAAGTTCATGATCTATATGCAGGGCATCCGCTTCCTTACAGACTACCTGAATGGCGATGTATATTATCCCATTAAATACCCGGAACACAATTATAACCGGGCTAAAAACCAGTTAGTACTGCTGGAGAAGCTGTTAGAGAAAGAAACGAAACTACAGGCAGTAATTGATAGCTGCCTGTAACAAAATAATAAGGGCTGCCTCCAAAAGGCGGCCCTTTTTTATGCTTATCCTTGCTTCATCCTTGCTTCAAAGTAGCTTAAACCCGCTCCGGGAGGCAACATGAAGCAAGGATGAAGCAAGGATGAAGCTACCATGGCCCATCTCCGGAAATTAATCCGGGGCTTTTGACAGGAACCACAGGAACTCAGATATTCTTAGATTTTATTCAATCTGGGGAGTCATTATTTCGATATTTTTAAAAATCGCCCCTGTGTTTAATATTTGACAAAATATTGGCCCTTGTATTGTTTTTTATTCCAATCACCAATACATTTGTACTGATCAACAAAAAATTGATTAGACCTCCATGTGGTTAAATAAAAACAATAACAAGATCGGTAACATAATACCTCAGTTGAACTGGGCTATTACGCTAGTCGTGATCGTCGTTGTCATTATCAGCCACCAAACCGGAGGATAGATTAGCGTGTATTAAACTAACTGAAAATAGAACGCCTTCCTCCACACAGGAAGGCTTTTTTTATGTGTGCAAATTCCAATAATATGTATAGCTATTACAACGAAAACACGATTCTCTACTTTGACGGGGCTTATACCAAAGCCGCCGAAGCCAAAATCGACCTCTATGGTCAATCGCTCCACTATGGATACGCAGTGTTTGAAGGCATCCGTGCTTACAAAACAGAAAGCGGTGAGGTGAAGATCTTTAAAGCCAAGGAACACTTCGACAGGTTCAAGCGTTCCTGCGAACTGATCCACATCCCCTACAAATACAACAACGATGAATTGATCGCTGCTTGCTATAAGGTATTGGAATTGAATAATATGCAAGAGGCGTACATCCGTCCGCTGGTATTCTGCCCTCCTAATATGACCCTCAAAGCTGCATCGGAAACACATCTGCTGATCTGTGCATGGGAATGGGGTGCTTACCTGGGTGAGAAGCTGCTGCGTGTAATGGTTTCTTCTTATCAGCGTCCTAATCCGAAAGCCTTTAAGATAGAATCCAAAGCGGCGGGTATGTATATAAACTCCATACTTGCTTCGCAGGAAGCTAAGGAAAAAGGATATGAAGAAGCGCTGCTGCTGGATATCGACGGTTTTGTCGCTGAAGGCCCCGGCGCTAATCTTTTTTATGAAAAAGATGGTAAGATCTATACCCCGCAAAAAGGCAACATCCTCCCTGGTATTACCCGCGCTACGGTGATTGAGATCTGCGGAGAGCTGGGTATTCCAGTGATTGAGAAACAAATTACCGTGGAAGAGCTCAAGCAGGCAGAGGCAGTCTTCTATTGCGGTACTGCTGCTGAGGTGATCGGATGGGATTCACTGGACGGTCAGGGCTTCAGCAAACCATGGGCAGAATCTTTGGGTAAGGTCATTCAACAGGCCTACAAAGCAAAAGTCCTCGAAAAAGAATTCAAACGCGAAGCTATTCCAGCTTAGTGTACCGATAGCAGGGTGGTGGGCCAGGCTATCTGCGGGGCCGCCACCCTCTTTTTTACCTTTGAATGGCGTAACCGCTAAACCCCCTAACCCACTACCATAGCGAATTTTGGCCTTTGAGGCCTCCTTTTGAAGACCGGGAACCGGCAAATTATAGGTTTGGAACATGAGGCGCTCCCGGGATACTTTTACCAATATTTCGAAATTAGGCTAACTGACTTAATCATATGGAGTTAAATAGATACAGCAAAACGATTACACAGGATCCAACACAGCCGGCGGCACAAGCTATGTTGTACGGAATTGGATTAACAGAAGACGATCTGAAAAAAGCACAGGTAGGGGTAGTGAGCATGGGTTATGATGGTAACACCTGCAATATGCACCTGAACGACCTGGCGAAAGAAGTGAAAAGAGGCGTCTGGGCAAATGACCTGGTAGGCCTTATCTTCAATACCATCGGCGTAAGTGACGGTATCAGCAATGGTACGGATGGTATGCGTTATTCCCTGGTTAGTCGTGATCTGATTGCTGACTCCATTGAAACAGTTTGCGGTGCACAGTATTATGATGCCCTGATCACTGTTCCGGGCTGTGATAAAAACATGCCGGGCTCCCTGATGGCTATGGGCCGTTTGAACCGCCCCGCTATTATGGTATACGGTGGAACCATTGCTCCGGGTAAATACAAGGGGCAGGACCTCAATATCATCTCTGCATTTGAAGCCCTGGGCCAAAAAATAGCAGGCAACCTGGATGAGGGCGACTTCAAACAGATTGTACAGCATTCCTGCCCGGGTGCAGGTGCATGTGGTGGTATGTATACTGCCAATACCATGAGCTCTGCAATTGAGGCGCTGGGAATGAGCTTACCTTACAGTTCATCTAACCCTGCACTCAGCAAAGAAAAACAGGAAGAATGTTTTGAAGCAGGCCAGTACATCCGCCTGCTGCTCGAAAAAGATATTAAGCCAAGGGATATCATGACGCGTGAAGCATTTGAAAATGCCATCACCCTGATCATGGCACTTGGCGGCAGCACCAATGCTGTATTGCATTTTATCGCTATCGCAAAATCTGTGGATATCAATATCACTGCAGACGATTTTCAGCGTATCAGCGATAAAACGCCACTGCTGGCTGATCTGAAGCCAAGTGGTAAATACCTCATGGAAGATCTGCACAACATTGGCGGTGTTCCCTTAGTCATGAAATACCTCCTGAAAAAAGGTATGCTGCATGGTAATTGTTTAACCGTAACCGGTAAAACAATTGCAGAGAACCTCGAAAATGTTCCTGACATCGACTTTACAACACAGAATATTATAGTTCCGCTGGAACAACCATTGAAAGAAACCGGTCACATCCAGATCCTTTACGGAAACCTGGCTGAAAAAGGTTCCGTAGCCAAGATCACCGGTAAAGAAGGTGAGCGTTTTGTTGGCCCTGCCCGTGTTTTTGACGGCGAATTTGAATTGATCGCAGGTATAAGTTCCGGTAAAGTAAAATCAGGTGATGTGGTAGTGATCCGTTATGTGGGTCCTAAAGGCGGACCGGGCATGCCGGAAATGCTGAAACCTACTTCCGCCATCATGGGTGCCGGTTTAGGAAAGAACGTAGCCCTCATTACAGATGGCAGGTTCTCCGGTGGCACGCATGGTTTCGTCGTCGGACACATTGTGCCGGAGGCTTACGAAGGCGGTACCATTGCCCTGGTGAAAGATGATGATATTATTGAACTGGATGCAGTCAACAACATTATCAAAGTTAACCTTACTCCTGAAGAGTTGGCAACCCGCAAAGCCGCATGGAAACAACCGGCATTGAAGGCAACGAAAGGAATATTATTCAAGTACGCTAAACATGTTAAAAATGCAACAGAAGGATGTGTTACCGATGAAGACTAATGAGTCTGACAAGCGGGCCGCCGCTGCCAACATAATTACGGGGGCCGAAGCTGTGATCAGGTCACTGATCGCAGAAGGTGTTAAAACCATTTTCGGTTATCCCGGTGGCGCTATCATGCCCATTTACGATGCCCTGTATGATTTCCAGGATAAAGTCCATCATATACTCGTTCGTCATGAACAAGGCGCTACACATGCCGCTCAGGGTTTTGCCCGTGCAAACGGAGAAGTAGGTGTGGTATTTGCCACCTCTGGTCCCGGTGCCACCAACCTGGTGACCGGCCTCGCTGATGCCTATATGGATTCAACTCCCATGGTATGCATCACTGGCCAGGTAGCAGCAGCATTGCTCGGTACAGATGCTTTCCAGGAAACAGATGTGATTGGTATCACCACGCCCATCACCAAATGGAACATCCAGGTGACCAGGCCGGAAGATATTCCCGGTGCTATTGCCAAAGCATTCTATATTGCCAGGAGCGGCCGCCCAGGCCCTGTACTGGTAGATATCACCAAAAATGCACAGGTAAACAAACTGGACTTTCAATACAAAGCCTGCGAATATATCCGTAGCTACCGCCCGGTTCCCGAACTGAAGATAGAAGATGTAAAAGCGGCTGCTGAGCTGATCAACAGTGCTAAAAAACCTTATATCCTTTGCGGTCATGGGGTATTGCTCTCCAGCGCAGAAAAGTTACTGATCGAACTGGCAGAAAAAGCACAGATCCCTGTAGCTTCCACACTGCTGGGCCTTTCCGCTGTGCCGGTAGATCATCCTTGTTATGTTGGTTTCCTGGGTATGCATGGTAACTATGCACCCAATATCAACACCAATGAATGTGATGTACTGATCGCAATAGGTATGCGTTTCGATGATCGTATCACAGGAGATGTAAATACCTATGCACGCCAGGCAAAAGTATTACACATAGAAATTGATAAAGCAGAGATCAACAAGATCATCAAAGCGGACGTAGCCGTGCATGCAGATGCCAAACAGGCGCTGGAAGCATTGCTGCCGCTGATCAAACCTGCTGAACATAAAGAGTGGATGCAATCTTTCAAAGACCTGGATAAACAGGAATACGAAAAAGTGCAGCAGAGAGAACTGCATCCAACAGAAGGTATGCTGAAGATGGCAGAAGTGATCCGCATCATTTCCGAACAAACAAACGGAAAAGCTATCCTCGTAACAGACGTAGGGCAGCACCAGATGATCGCTTCCCGTTATTACCGCTTTAAAGATCCCAATACCAATATCACCAGCGGTGGTATGGGTACTATGGGTTTCTCGCTGCCTGCAGCCATGGGCGCCAAGGTAGGTGCTCCTGAAAAAGAAGTGGTAGCCATCATCGGAGACGGTTGCTTCCAGATGACCTTACAGGAACTGGGTACTATTTATCAATCACAGATAGGCGTGAAGATCGTGATCCTGAACAATAATTTCCTGGGCATGGTACGCCAGTGGCAGCAGTTGTTCTTCGACAGGAGATACTCCTCTACAGAAATGACGAACCCGGATTTCGTACAGATCGCCAAAGGATTTTTCATTCCGGGCCGCAAGGTCAGCGAACGCACGGAGATTGAAGCAGCAGTAAAAGAAATGCTGGACACGCCGGGGGCTTACCTCCTGGAATGTGTGGTGGAGCAGGAAGACAATGTATTCCCAATGGTTCCAGCAGGGGCACCAATTTCAGCCATCCGTCTCGAGTAGTAGCGTAGTATTTCACATTTTAGAAAAGACACAACATGCAAAAAGAATATACCATAACGGTGTACACGGAAGACAGGATTGGGATCACCAATCGTATCTCCGTGATCTTCACCCGCCGGGGCATCAATATCACCAGTTTAAATACTGCGGAAACAGAGATCCCGGGCGTTTATAAATTCATCATCACCGTACTTTCCAACAGGGAACTGCTGGATAAAGTAGTGGGGCAGATAGAAAGGCTCATCGAAATACATCGTGCATTCGTGCATGAGGAAGATGAAGTGGTGTACCAGGAGCTGGCATTGTACAAGATCTCTACCAAAGCCCTGCACAGCGGGGATATTGAAAAGATCATCCGGGATAACAATGCACGCATCCTTACCATTACGCCGGACTATTTCGTTTTAGAAAAAACAGGCCACCAGCAGGAGCTGACTGCAATGCTGCAAAAGCTGGAACCATATGGTCTCATAGAATATTCCAAAAGCGGTCGCGTAGCGATTGTGAAATGGAGCCGTCGTTTCCACGAACATCTGAAGGACTTGTCACTGATTGAAACAGACAACCTGAAAGACTAACCTAACCGACGCAATTTTTAACTCTTTAAAAAAACACAATCACAACATGGCAACCATCAATTTTGGCGGAGTACTGGAAGACGTAGTAACCAGAGAAGAATTCCCCATGGAAAAAGCAAGAGAAGTTCTGAAAAATGAAACTATTGCTATCATTGGTTATGGCGTACAAGGTCCCGGCCAGGCTCTGAACCTGAAGGACAATGGCTTTAACGTGATCATCGGTCAGCGTAAGAATTCCAAGACCTGGGATAAAGCAGTAGCAGACGGATGGGTTCCGGGCGAAACTTTGTTCGAGATCGAAGAAGCTGCAGAAAAAGGTACGATCATTCAATACCTGCTGTCTGATGCAGGTCAGATCACCCTGTGGCCTACCCTGAAGCCTTTCCTGACTCCTGGTAAAGCGCTGTATTTCTCTCATGGTTTTGGTATCACTTATAAAGAACAAACCAATATCATTCCGCCTGCTGATGTAGACGTTATCCTGGTAGCTCCTAAAGGCTCCGGTACTTCTCTCCGCAGACTGTTCCTCGCAGGTCAGGGTCTGAACTCCAGCTTTGCAATCTTCCAGAATGCAACTGGTAAAGCCCGCGACAGAGTAATTGCACTCGGTATCGGTGTTGGTTCAGGATATCTCTTCGAAACAGATTTCAAAAAAGAAGTATTCTCTGACCTTACAGGTGAGCGTGGTACTTTGATGGGTTGCATCCAGGGTATCTTTGCTGCACAATACCAAACACTCCGCAGCAACGGTCACTCTCCTTCAGAAGCTTTCAACGAAACAGTAGAAGAACTGACCCAATCCCTGATGCCATTGGTAGCAGAGAACGGTATGGACTGGATGTATGCGAACTGCTCCACAACTGCTCAACGCGGTGCGCTGGATTGGTGGAAGAAATTCAAAGATGCAACACAACCAGTATTTGATGAACTGTACGCAAGCGTAGCTGCAGGTAAAGAAGCAGCTCGTTCTATCGACCTCAACAGCCAGCCCGATTATCGTGCTAAGCTGGAAGTGGAACTGGCAGAACTGCGTAACAGTGAAATGTGGCAGGCAGGCGCTGCAGTCAGGAAACTGCGCCCTAATAAATAATCATAAAGTGAGAATGGGAAAAGTGAAATATCTTTTCCCATTTCATTTTGCAATAGTGGTAAGAAATGGAGGAAGTCGTCAATACAGTAAATACGCTCCGGATAAAGGAAGCCGCCGAAAGGTTGAAGTCAGTGGTGATACGTACACCCCTCACTTATTGCGCCAGTTTATCCCGCCGGTATAACTGTGATATCTATTTGAAAAGAGAAGACATGCAGGTGGTGCGCTCGTATAAATTGCGCGGTGCCTACAACATGATGAGCAGCCTGGATCCAAAACAACTGGCAGATGGTGTTACCTGCGCAAGTGCTGGTAACCATGCACAGGGTTTTGCTTATTCCTGTAAAAAGCTGAACGTGAAAGGGGTAGTATTCATGCCCATTATCACACCAAAACAAAAAGTGAACCAGGTAAGGATGTTCGGTGGTGAGAATATCGAGATCAGGCTGGTAGGAGATACCTTCGATGATTGCGCTATTGAAGCACAGGCATATACCCTGGAAAACAACATGACCTTTATTCCTCCCTTTGATGATATCAGGATCATTGAAGGACAGGGAACTGTAGCAGAGGAGATCCTGGAAGAACAATCCGGCATCGATTACCTGTTTATACCTGTTGGCGGAGGCGGCCTTGCCTCCGGTGTAGGAACCTACTTCCGCACCTACAGCCCCCAGACAAAAATTATTGGCCTTGAGCCTGTAGGCGCCCCCTCCATGATGCGTGCACTGGAGAACGGTGGCCCCGTTACATTAGGAGAAATAGACCGCTTTGTGGATGGCGCTGCCGTAAAACGTGTGGGCCAGCTCACCTATAATATCTGCAAAGATGTGCTGGACAAAATGAGCCTGGTGCCGGAAGGCCGTATCTGCTCAACCATCCTCCGTTTATACAACGAAGAAGCTATTGTGGTGGAACCAGCCGGCGCACTCTCTATGGCATGCCTGGATGATTTTAAAGAAGAGATCAAAGGGAAGAAAATAGTGTGCATCGTAAGTGGTAGTAATAATGATATCGACCGGATGCAGGAGATCAAAGAACGTTCCCTGCTTTACGAAGGATTAAAACATTATTTCATTATCCGTTTTGCACAACGCCCAGGTGCCCTCAAAGAGTTTGTGAACTTTGTGCTGGGTCCCGGAGATGATATCACCCGTTTTGAATTTATACAGAAGCATAATAAAGAAACAGGGCCCGCATTAGTGGGGATTGAATTAAGCGACAGGAAGGATTATGATGTATTGCTGACTAACATGCAGCAATACAATATCAATTACACGGAGCTGAATAAAGACGATAATCTTTTTGGTTACCTGGTTTAGTATGGTTCAACCTATAGTAGTGTTCAAGCCCCGGTCGTTGCGATCGGGGTTTCTTTTTTTGATTAACTCTTAGCTGAAGCATATTTCCTTTTGTCTTCAGAAGGAACATATGGCTTCAGCTTTAGTTTCTCAATTTTGGGTGTGGCAATGTGAATGTTATAAGAGATCTGTGCCCGCTGCCAGATCTCTGCGGTACCGCCAAAAACCTTGGCAATCCGGAGGCTCATTTCTACAGAAATATCTGCTTTGCCATTGCACACATTAGATAACGTTGTACGCGTTACTTTTAACAAGGCCGCGGCTTCTGTGATAGTAAGCCCCTGTTCTTCTATCACTTCCGACCTTAACACCAGGCCGGGATGGATAAATGGCATTCTTCGTTGCATCATTATCATTTTTAATGGTAATCCAGGTAGTCTACATTGTAGGCATTGCCGCCATCAAATAAAAAAAACAATCCTGTAATTACCGGTTACTGTTAAACTCCAGATATTCTTTACTGGTCCTTTTAAAGGATGGATACGCCACCCCTTAATACCTGACAGATCATCGGGAACAATTTCCGCATCATTCAACCGATCCAATATCATGAGGATCTTTGTAAGTTGTTGGGCAGGTAACCTGCTCCTGTCATCGTATTCCCAGAAAGCCCTTAAAGCTTTGCTCTTAAAATTTTGATCATAATCCGCCCAGGGTTAACAAAATGAAAAATATGGGGCATTATGATCTCTGCATAGCGTAAAGTTACGCTTTACGCGCTGATCTTCAAATTTTTTCTTTAAATTACACGCATGCTCAGCTTCTGGGAAAAACAAAGCCTCCTCCAATATGACTGCATCCTTTTAGGAAGTGGTATTGTTGGGCTCTCCACGGCTATCAGCTATAAAGAGAAGTTCCCCCGCAAAAGGATCCTGGTACTGGAAAGAGGTATATTACCCACAGGCGCCAGCACCAAAAACGCCGGTTTTGCCTGCATCGGCAGTTTAACAGAGATCCTGGAAGACCTGCAAACCATGACCACAGAAGAAGTGGTTTCCCTTGTTCACATGCGCCTTAAAGGACTTCAGTTATTGCGCTCCCGTATTGGCGATGATCGCATGAACTACCGGGAAAACGGCAGTTATGAACTGATCAGTGCGGCAGAGTCTGCTGCCCTGGAACAAATGGAAAGTGTCAACTCCATGCTCTTCGGGATCCTTCCCGGCCCTGCCTTCAGCCATGCAGATCAAAAGCTGCAAAGCTTTGGTTTTAACACACAACATGTTCAATCCCTTGTACAGAATAATTTTGAAGGTGAACTGAATACCGGCAAAATGATGCGCACCCTCATAGACCTGGCCTTTGAAAGAGGCATAGAGATCAAAACAGGTTGCGAGGTCATTGGTTTTGAAGAAAATGCACAACAGGTACTGGTTACCATACAGCAGCCCGGCAGTAAAGAAACACTCACCTTCAGCGCAGATCAACTGGCTATATGCACAAACGCCTTTGCCAAAGGCCTGTTACCGGAACTGGATATCACCCCGGGCCGCGGACAAGTGCTCATCACAACGCCTGTTAAGGGATTACCCTTCAAAGGCATTTTTCATTTTGACAAAGGTTATTACTATTTTAGAGAGATCGAAGGCCGCGTACTCTTTGGCGGCGGGCGTAACCTGGATTTTGCAGGGGAAGCTACCACCAACTTCGAACTGAAAGAAACAATCCAGCAGGACCTGGAAGAAAAACTCCGCACTTTCATCCTACCCGATCATTCCTATACCGTAGAAGACCGCTGGACGGGTATTATGGGATTTGGTAAAACCAAACGGCCTATACTACAGGCATACTCTGATCGTATATACCTGGCCGTGCGCATGGGAGGTATGGGTATTGCCATCGGTTCTGAAGTGGGCAGAACACTGGCTGGAATGATGCAAGGCTAAAGAAATAATCGCAATTGTTTGTACTGAATTAACAGCATCTTGTTGTAGGGTGCTGCAATGATTATATTTAACCAAGATCGTTTTACAGGTATGAAAAAGATCCTTATCCTTTCCTTACTGCTAAGCAGTTCTGCTCTCGCGCAAGAACAATCTCTGCATCTCTGGTACAAACAGCCTGCCCGGAGATGGGAGGAAGCATTGCCCGTTGGAAACGGCAGACTTGGTGCCATGGTGTATGGCCGCACCAATACAGAAATACTCCAGATCAATGAAGAAAGCGTATGGGCCGGAAATAAGTTCAACGATGCCAACCCCAATGCTTTCAGGTACCTGGATACCATCCGCAAACTGATCTTCGCCGGCGAAAATGAAGAAGCCCTGAACCTCGCACAAAAGAACTTTGTAGCCGTGGATGATGAAAACTCCAATCGCATTGCACGCAACTTCCGTTCTCACCAGACCTTAATGAATGTGAATATTGATTATGACTTCGGAGAGGTAACAGATTACAAACGCCAGCTTAATTTAATGAACGGCATTGCCACCACTACCTACAAAGTGAATGGCATTGAATATAAACAGGAAGTGCTGGCCTCAGCGCCGGATAATGTGATTGTGGTAAGGATCACCACCGTAAAACCCGGCACCATCAATGCCATCCTTTCACTGGACCGCCCGGATACAAAAGATACAGCCAATCACATGAAAGATTGCACGGTGGCGGCAGTGAAGAACCAGCTGATCTTAAACGGCCGTATTAACGATAAGAATACAAAAGACCTCCGCGGCCCTGAAGGTTATCATATGCGTTTCGCCGGCATGCTGCAGGCTGTGCCGCAGGGAGGCTCGGTTGTAGCTAAACAGCAAACGCTGCAGGTAAAGAATGCAGCTGCCCTCACTTTATATATTCAGGGCGCAACGAATTACAACGCCCTGAAACAGGATGTTGATGAAGGGGCAAACATCGCGCTCAATAAATGCAAACAACTCCTGCAAAAGGCCGTCTTGCGCAGTTACGCACTAATAGCTGCAAGTCATATAAAGGACTTTGAACCTTACATGAAAAGAGTGCAGTTGCAGATCAATGAGCCTGTTGATGAACTGCCAACGGATGAAAGATTAGCGCTCGCAAAAACGGGTAAAGAAGATACACACCTGATTGCCCTGTATTTTCAATACGGCCGGTACCTGCTGCTTTCCAGCTCCCGCAAACCGGGTGTATTGCCCGCTAACCTACAGGGCATCTGGAACCAACATATAGATGCACCCTGGAATGCAGATTTCCATACCAATATCAACCTGCAAATGAACTACTGGCCCGCGGAAGTATGCAACCTTACAGAAACAACCGCTCCGCTGTTTGATTTCATGGACAGGATCCGCCCGGAAGGCCGTAAGACGGCAAAGAAAATGTATGATGCGAGAGGATGGGTAGTGCATCATTGTACAGATGCTTTTGGCAAAACAGGGGTACAGGCAAATGCAGCATTTGGAACTTTCCCCATGGCTGCCAGCTGGATGTGCCTGCATTTCTGGGAACACTTTGCTTTCACGCTGGATTATGAATTCCTGAAGAACAAAGCTTATCCCCTCATGAAGGAACATGCTTTGTTTGTGGAAGACTTCCTGGTGAAGAGCCCTGAAGGTTACCTTGTTACCAATCCCGGCAGCTCACCTGAAAACAGGTTCAAACATCCGGTTACAGGAAAACCAACCGGCATCACTTATGGCCCTACCATGGATAACCAGATACTAAGGGAGTTCCTGAATAAATGTATGGCAGCAGCCAAAATATTAAGAACAGATTCTGCAGAGGTGGTAAAATGGGACAGTATTGTTAAACTATTACCACCTACCAAAATAGGCAAAGATGGCCGCATACTGGAATGGATCAATGAGTATGAAGAAGCAGAGCCCGGGCACCGGCATATCTCTCACCTGTTCGGTTTACATCCCGGTACACAGATCACGGAACAAACACCTTCTCTCTTTGAAGGAGCCATGCGTACACTCACCGGCCGTTTAAGCAAAGGAGGTGGTCACACCGGCTGGAGCCGTGCCTGGATCATTAACTTCTATGCACGTTTGAAACAGGAAGACAGTGTGCGTAATCACCTGCAGGCATTGTTTGCAAAATCTACGCTGCCCAATCTCTTTGACAACCATCCACCATTCCAGATAGATGGTAACTTTGGCGGTACCGCGGGAATTGCAGAGGCTCTGTTGCAAAGTCATGGTGATTATGTGGAACTGTTACCTGCTTTGCCTGCCGCATGGAATAATGGTTCCGTAACAGGCCTGCGTGCAAGGGGAGGTTTTGAATTGGATATCGTCTGGAAGAATGCAGAGCTTTCAGGCCTGAAATTACGTTCTGTAGGAGGGCGCAACCTCGTTCTCAAATATCGTCAGCATTTATTACCACTTACAATTGAAAGAGGGAAGGAGATCATCGTTCCGGTCAACCAATTGTTATAAACAACGTCTGCGTATGAAGTGTTGCTAAACACCTCTGCTAAAACTACGGTTCAAATGCCGGGTCTTAAAAAACCACTGGCCTTTAAGAAGGTGAAAGAGGGGATAGAAGTGACCGTACCGAAGCTTTCACTGAAAGAAGTTCCCTGCGAATATGCCTGGATCTTTAAAATAACAAATGCTATCTATTGATAGTGAATGTGTTAAGGTGTTTCAGGAGAAGAAATGTACTCTGAACACTTTTTATATCTGTACTAGTAAAATACTTCAAATAGTTTGTTATCTTGACGCGCTATTTTCATTCACCACGTTAACACGTTTTACTGAGCTAAAATGAAAAATGAATCACTATTCTTCTGGGACAAAATTGTGTTCCTGTTTTATTTTCTGATCGTTGCCGGATATGGTTATTATATCTATCGTAGAAAAAAGAAAGCAACTACGGATACAAAGGACTTTTTCCTTGCAGAAGGATCTCTCACGTGGTGGGCTATCGGCGCTTCACTGATCGCGTCCAATATCTCTGCTGAACAGTTCATTGGTATGTCCGGCTCCGGTTTTAAAATGGGCCTGGCAATTTCCACTTATGAATGGATGGCAGCAGCTACACTAATGGTGGTGGCTATTTTCTTCCTGCCCATCTATCTCAAGAACAAGATCTTTACCATGCCGCAATTCCTGCTGCAGCGGTATGATAGTCGCGTAAGTACAGTGATGGCCGTATTCTGGCTCCTGTTGTATGTGTTTGTGAACCTCACTTCTATCCTGTACCTGGGTGCCCTGGCTATCCAGACCATTTCAGGATATGAGTTCTCCACCGTGATCATCGGCCTTTCCATCTTTGCTATTTTCATTACACTGGGTGGTATGAAGGTGATCGGTTATACGGATGTATTGCAGGTGTTCTTCCTGGTACTGGGTGGTTTGGCTACAACATATCTTGCTTTGAATCTCGTATCCGACCATTTCGGCGGAAGTGGTATGATGGAAGGATTAGGCCTGTTACGCCAGAAAGCACCCGAGCATTTTCATATGATCTTTGACAGTTCAAGCGAACATTATAAAGACCTTCCAGGTATTGCTGTACTCATTGGTGGTATGTGGATCGTGAACCTCAACTACTGGGGCTGTAACCAATACATCACACAACGTGCACTGGGTGCAGATCTGAAAACGGCACGTAATGGTCTGCTGTTCGCAGGTTTCCTGAAACTGCTGATGCCCGTGATCGTTGTATTGCCGGGTATTGCGGCTTATGTATTGTATAAGAACGGTGTGTTCCAGAAGGAAATGCTGGATGCTGCCGGTAACGTTAAGCCGGACCATGCATACCCCGTGTTGCTGAACCTCCTGCCGGAAGGATTGAAAGGATTGTCTTTCGCAGCACTCACAGCAGCTATCGTGGCATCTCTCGCCGGAAAGGCAAACAGTATCGCCACCATCTTCACCCTCGATATCTACAAACACTTCTTCAATAAAGAAGCTTCCGAAAAAGAGCAGGTGAAAGTAGGCCGCATTGCAATCATCGTGGCCATCATCATTGGTGCGCTGGTAGCGCCTGCATTGAAAAGCCTCGACCAGGGCTTCCAATACATCCAGGAATATACCGGCTTCATCTCTCCGGGTGTATTTGCCATCTTCATCCTGGGCTTCTTCTGGAAACGTACCACTGCAAACGCTGCATTGGTAGGTGCTGCATTGGCTATACCATTATCCGTTGCGCTGAAATACTTCATCCCTGAACTGCCCTTCATTAATCGTATGGGCTGGGTGTTTGTGATCATCGTAGCCATCATGGTGCTGGTGAGCCTACTGGATCCGAAGAGTAAAAACAATCCTAAAGGCCTTGAGGTGGACGCTTCCATGTTCAAACTCAACACCGGATTTACAGTGGGTGCTATCCTGATCTGTGGTATCCTGGCTGCATTGTACACTATATTCTGGTAATAACTATGTATTTAATTGGCTATGATATAGGATCGTCTTCCATTAAAGCGGCATTACTTGATGCCGCTACAGGCAAGTGTCTGGCCACAGCCACCGGCTCTGCTGAAGAGTTGGTGATACAGGTTCCCCGCTCAGGATGGGCGGAACAGGACCCTGAAATGTGGTGGAAGGAAGTGATCAAAGCAACACATGCATTACAACAATTACATCCCTTTGATCCCGCAGCGGTAAACGCCATTGGTATTGCCTACCAGATGCATGGATTGGTTTGTGTGGATAAGGAGCAGCAGGTATTACGGCCTGCTATCATCTGGTGTGACAGCCGTGCCGTACAAATAGGAGATGAGGCTGCGATCGCATTGGGCGAGGCATATACCCTGCCGCATTTGCTCAATTCCCCCGGGAATTTCACCGCATCCAAATTACGCTGGGTGCAGCAGAATGAACCGGAGAAATACAAACGTATACAGCACATCATGCTGCCCGGCGATTTTATTGCCATGCGTTTAACAGGTGATGCAGTCACTACTTTGTCTGGTTTATCCGAAGGCATCTTCTACGACTTTGCAGATCAACAGGTATCCACTTCGCTGCTGAACTATTATAAAATAGATAAAGAATTACTGGCGCCCATTGTTCCCACTTTCGGAGAGCAGGGCCGCGTAACAGAAAAGGCAGCGCAGTTGTTAGGATTGAAAGCAGGCATTCCTGTAACCTACAGGGCAGGCGATCAACCCAATAATGCATTTTCCCTCAATGTGCTGCAACCTGGTGAAGCTGCTACCACAGCAGGTACATCAGGGGTTGTTTATGCCGTGCACGACCAGGTAGCCTATGACGCGCAAAGCAGGGTGAACACCTTTATCCATGTGAACCAGACTGCGAAGGAGATCAGGAATGGTGTACTGATGTGCCTGAACGGAACCGGTATTTTAAACAGCTGGTTACGTTCCATCACAGGCGGTATGGATTATAATAAGATGAATGAACTGGCCGCTCAGGCGCCTATTGGATCTGAAGGGCTGCAGATCTTTCCTTTCGGAAACGGAGCAGAACGTATTCTCGCTAACCGCCAACCGGGTGCAAGAATGGAAGGGCTGGCATTTGGTGTGCATCATCAGCCGCATCTGCTGCGGGCAGGTCAGGAAGGTATTGTGTTTGCTTTAACCTATGGCGTGGATATCATGCGCGAAATGGGATTAAAGATCAACCGCGTACGTGCCGGTAAAGCCAATATGTTCCTCAGCCCTTTATTCCGCGAAGCCTTTGCCAACACAGCCGGTGTTACCATTGAACTCTATAATACAGATGGCGCATTGGGTGCAGCCCGTGCTGCCGGTGTAGGTTCAGGTTATTACAGCAATATGAAAGATGCCTTCATTGGTATGGAATGCCTTGCTACTATTGAACCGGAAAAAGGCCCGCAACAGGCATATACAGCCGCTTATAACCAATGGAAAAAACGTTTGGACCAGATCTTACTTGAATACTAAAAAAACATTGAACATGAATATCATTACAGGAACTAAAACTTATTTCCCTACAGTAGGAAAGATCCAGTTTGAGGGAGTGAAATCAGATAATCCATTTGCTTACAAATGGTACGACAGCAAAAGAGTGATCAACGGAAAATCCATGGAAGAATTATTCCGTTTTGCCGTTAGTTACTGGCATACCTTCTGCGGAACAGGCGGAGATCCCTTCGGCCCTGGTACAAAAGCTTTCCCCTGGTTAACAGCCAAAGATCCTGTACAACAGGCCAAAGATAAAATGGACGCAGCATTTGAGTTCATCACCAAACTGGGCGTGCCTTATTATTGCTTCCATGATATCGACCTGATCGATGAAGGAGATAGCCTGGCGCAATATGAAAGCCATATACAGCAGATCGTGGAATACGCGAAAGAAAAACAAAAAGCCAGCGGCGTGAAATTGCTCTGGGGTACTGCCAATGTATTCAGCAATCCGCGTTACATGAATGGTGCTTCCACCAATCCTGATTTTGCAGTAGTGGCCCATGCCGGTACACAGGTGAAAAATGCACTGGATGCTACCATTGCATTAGGTGGTGAGAACTATGTTTTCTGGGGAGGCCGCGAAGGTTACATGACTCTGCTGAACACCAATATGAAACGTGAGCTGGATCACCTGGCCCGTTTCCTCACCATGGCAAAAGATTATGCACGCAAACAGGGTTTCAAAGGCACTTTCTTCATAGAGCCTAAACCGTGTGAGCCCACCAAACACCAATATGATTACGACAGTGCCACTGTGATCGGCTTCCTCCGTGAATACGGCCTGGATAAAGACTTCAAACTGAATATCGAAGTGAATCACGCTACCCTGGCAGGCCATACTTTCCAGCATGAATTACAGGTAGCAGCAGATGCAGGTATGCTGGGCAGCATAGATGCCAACCGCGGCGATTACCAGAACGGATGGGATACAGATCAGTTCCCCATGAACCTGAACGAGCTGGTAGAAACCATGCTGGTGATCCTGGAAGCAGGCGGATTTGCAGGCGGCGGCGTCAACTTCGATGCTAAAGCACGCAGGAACTCAACAGACCTGGAAGATATCTTCCACGCACATATCGGCGGTATGGATGCATTTGCCCGCGCTGCTATTATCGGAGAAAGGATCCTGCAGGAATCTTCTTACAGGAAATTCCGTACAGATCGTTATGCCTCATTTGATAGTGGTCAGGGTAAAGCATTTGAAGAGGGAAAACTACAACTGGAAGACCTGAGAAGTTTCGCACTGGCAAATGGTGAACCGAAGCAGACCAGTGGCAGACAGGAGTGGCTCGAAAACATCATTAATCAGTATATATAAAGCATGACTTTTAGTACAGCACGCCTCCAGCAGAACGGTTTTTACATCATTGAGTTAAAAAGCGATGCTGGTACCAGCGTACAGATCATCCCTTCCTATGGCGCTCTTTTGCATGCATTTGAATTCATGCACAAAGGGCAGAAGACCAACCTTATAGACAGTTACAAGAACAGCGATGAAATGAAAGCGCAGGTAGCCGGTAGTTTCAAAAGTGTGAAACTAAGCCCGTTTGCCTGCCGCATTAAAGATGCGCAATACAGCTGGGAACAAAAAGATTATACGATCAGCAAATCACCTATTCACGGTTTGCTGTACGACCAGGTCTTTGAAATAATAGCGGAAGAAGCTACCCCGGAGTATGCAAGTGTTTCACTGCAGCACAAATATAAAGGCACCGATCCCGGTTACCCCTTTGCATATACCTGCGATGTGTTATACCGCCTGCTCAGTGGCAATGCTTTGGAAGTGACCACCACCATCACTAATGAGCATACTGCGCCCATACCAATGATGGATGGCTGGCATCCGTATTTTTCTACCGGCACACCCGTGGATCAGCTGGAACTGCAATTCCATTCCAAAGAGATCGTGGAATTCAACGAACAATTGATTCCCACCGGTAAAGTATTGCCTTATACAGCGTTTAGCCAGGCAAAAAGCATGGAGGGCGTAAGCCTGGATAATTCTTTCGTGCTGGATTTCGATCAACCGTCACCGTTATGCACCCTGCATGACCCCCTGAAAGGTATCAGCATCGAATTCTACCCGGAAAAGAGTTATCCCATCCTGCAGATCTATACACCGCCGCATCGTAAAAGTATTGCGGTGGAAAATCTCACAGGCGCACCTAATGCCTTTAATAATGGCATCGGACTTGTTACTATTCCCGCCGGGCAATCTGCCCGTTTTTCCACTACTACTAAAATAAAAGCATAGCCGGCGCGGCAGGAGATTTTTCTCCTGCCGCTACCATGGCCCATCTTTCTCATTTGGCACAAACTTTGAATTTCATTACCTGTCCCTTTATTATTTAACTTTAAATCATTGCGATATGGACATCCTAATGATCAAGGATAGGTGGAATGAGATCAAGCTGAAGCTGAAAAACATGTTTGCTGACCTTTCTGACACAGACCTGTTCTATGAGCAAGGCAAAGATGATCGGCTCATCGGGCAGATCCAGATCAAACTTGGTAAATCCCGGGATGAGGTCATCAATCTCATCCGTTCCTTGTAAAAATTAACCCGGTACCGGAGACGGGATACCCTGCCTCCGGATATCGGTATTTTTTTTAGGATACATTTAACAGCGCATGGCATAATTACGGGGGAATACTTAACTATTTTGGTGCATAATTGTTAATAGTTATATGAAATCCTGTAGACTGTTCCTCGTCCCGATAGTAGCCTGCCTCATAGCAGGAGGTTCTGCCAGCAAGGCCTTTGCGCAATCTGAAACACCCGTACTGGTGCGCGGCCAGATCACTGATCCGATAAAAAAAACGGTGTTATACCCGGCTACCGTTCGTAATAAGAATACGAACGCAAAAGCATTTTCTGACAACGGCGGATATTACCGCATCAATGCCAGCAAAGGGGACCTCATTATCGTATCCTTTATTGGTTATGTGTCCGATAGTTTTACGGTCACCAATTATGCAGGCACACAGGTGAATGATGTACGCTTGCGCGAGCAGGAACGTTTTCTGCCCAGTGTGGAAGTATCCGGGAAATGGAGTCCTTATCAGCTGGATTCCCTCGCCCGTGCAGAAGAGTTCAAACCTTTCCTGGAAACAGAGAACCGCAGCCTGGTAGATAAATCCAAAAGAGGCCCGGGGCAGGGAGGATTTGGTATCGTTTTCAGCCCCTTCTCCCGCTATTCCCAAAAAGAGAAAGATCTCCGCAAATTCAAGAAACTCTACGATGAATATAACAGGCAATCCTATGTGGATTACCGTTATTCCAAAGCTTTTGTCACCAGAGTAACCGGCCTGGTGGGAGATTCGCTGCTGCAATTCATTTACAAATACACTCCTTCGCACGACCTGTTGCGGAACATGACCAATGAAACATTGATCTACTGGACGGCGGAGCGGGCTAAATTGTGGCGGAGAGATCCAAAGGCTACCTTAAAAGAAGATCAATAGGATTATAAAAAAGGAAGAGCCGGATCACTCCAGCTCTTCCTTCTATTTTTCATTTCTAATTCGCTTAGTTGTACACCTTCACCATATACACAAACTCCTCCAGTTTCTTCAGTTGCTCTACACGGTTAAGGCCGTTCAGCTGATTACCTTTCAGGTCCTTACGGGAGAACCGCTCTTTTGGTAATTCATCCAGTAAACGTTTCAGGTGACCTGATTTCACTGCAAAAGCAATACCGTCTGATGTAGATTGTTTGCCGGTAATGATACCGATCACTTCTCCGTTATTATCCAACAGGGGAGCACCACTGTTACCGGGATTCACCTGGATGGATACCTGGTAGGCCAGGGTATCTCCGTTAAAGCCGGTCTGTGCGCTGATATATCCTTTTCCGTAAACGATTTCATCGCGGGGGAAACCCATAGTGAATACTTCTTCACCGGGGCGGATAGGCTGTTGTTTCAGCGAGTAAGGTAAAGAAGGAGAACGGAAGCCGGAATCAGCAATACGGAGAACGGCCAGGTCGCTGGACACATCTTCGAATACGCTAACGGCTTTAAATGCTTCGCCTTTATTATTCTGTATATAAATGGAGTCTGCCCCGGCAATTACATGGTAATTGGTGACCATATAACCGTTCCGGGAGATGGCAAAGCAGGTGCCGCCATAAGTACCCGGGTTAAGGGGGGCTTTCTTAATAATATTGATATCGCGATTGAGGGCATTCTGGGAACGCTGGATATTGTTCAATACCCTTCTTACATCTTCGTATTGAGCAGTAGAGGAATTTTTGGCGGCCTTTTGCATAACAGCAATAGTACCAAGAGAGGTAACCAGTGCAATGCAGGCTGCGGCGGCCAGGTTGAGCCAGGTGCGCTTACTGCGCATTTTAACAACAGGAGCCGCAGGTTGGGCAACATGTGTGGCAGGCATCTGGGCGTGAATAGCTTCCATCTTACGAAGGAGGGCTTTCCGCTGGCCATTGGCCCTGAACTGTTGTAACAGCAGTTGGTGTTCAGTCACCTGCCGGTCTATATTGGAATCACTACGGCGGAGGACATCGAAGGCCTCCCTTTCGGGGGCACTCATTTCGCCATCCAGGTAGCGTTCTATTTCTTGTATGAGATGTATATCGTTCATCACAGTAGCCCCGGGGGGCCTATTTATTTATTTTGAGCAAAGAATAATTTCTTCAGGCGCATCAGGCATTTGTATTTCTGGTTCTTGGCATTCTCCGCATTGGTATAACCAAAACGGTCTGCAATTTCCAGCATGCTTTTACGATGGATGTAATAATCTTCGAGGATGGTTTTGCAAGGTTCCCCTATCTTTTCCATAGATGCTTCCATCTTGCTAAAAAGGAGGTCTTTCTCTTCCTGTGCCTCCAGGGTCTCCTCTACGGGAGTGGTTTCTTCCAGTTCCTCATAAATAGGCCCGTTTAAAGCGTTCCCCTGTAACTTTTTGAGCCATAAGCGGCGGCAAACAGCATAAAGGAAGGTTTTTAAGCGGGAAGAAAGGATGAAATTCCCCTCCTGCACCTTTTCATATAACACAATCATCGCTTCCTGGAAGATATCCTTGGCATCGTCCTCTGATCCGTTATTCTGCAAGATCATTTTAGCTACCATGGGGAAATTATCTAAATAGATGACTTCCAGCGACTTGTCGTCATTCATGGCGAGCCCTTGCAGCAATTCCTGATCCCGTTCTATGTTCAAAAGATTATTCACTTATTAATACGATTAACGACCTTTTAGTAACCCAAAGTACCGAAAAAATATTTTTTTAAAGAACGGGTTACCTTTTATCTCTTTCCGGTATAAACTGTAAATCTCATTTCAAAAAACCTTAAAAAACACTAGTCATGAAAAAATTCGGTTTCTTAGCTCTCGCTCTGGGTCTGTTCGTAGCTGCTTGTAACAATGCTGGCACTGAAAACAAAGGTGATTCTGCTTCTTTGGATAGCGCTATCAACGCAGTACCTCCAGTAGATTCTGCTTCTGCTCAAACTATCGATTCAGCTGCTCAAGTAATTGATTCTGCTGCTCAAAAGATCGATTCTGCTGTTAAACACTAATTATCGGCAAGCAATATAAAGGATATTAATCCGGCCCCTCGTGCAAACGAGGGGCTTTTTTGTTTTTAGTACATCTTATAAATACTTGCTATAGCAGGGAAAAAGCCCTTTTGCTATTCGGATAAGATCATTTTAAGAAGGTTTTTAGATAATTTCGATAGAAACTACTGAATTATTAGACAGTATGTATATTTTACGCTCCCTGTTTGAGAAATTGAAATCCTGAATTACTTTTGTACAATCAAACAAGCAAATAAACAGCAATGCAACAACGCACCTTCGGTTACTTTTATGGTTTTTACTTTTTCTGGTACCAGGAATAGGAGGTTCGTTTGCTAGTAACGCTAAAAAATATAAACTAACAAAAGGGCCTCCTGCTAAAGGAGGCCTTTCTTTTTACAATGAAACCTGATAAACGATCAATTATATGTCACAAAAGAGCTTTAGCCTGTATTTCTTTTACTTTTTCTTTTACGGAGAAGAAGCAGGGCCTCTTTTGTAACAACAGTTTATCATAAACGTACAAATAAAGGGGCCCTGCTCAGGGGGCCCCTTTTTTATTCAAATACGAACACAATTTTATGCACATAGCTATTCAGGGTTTTGAAGGAAGTTTTCACCAGGTTGCCGCAAGGAATTATTTCGGTAAACAGATATCTATTGAAGCTTGCAGCTCCTTTTCCGAACTGGTACGGAAAGTGAAGCAGGGAAACGTGGTGGACGCAGGGCTGATGGCCATTGAAAATTCCATCGCCGGCAGCATCCTTCCCAATTACAGCCTGCTGAAGAACTCAGGCCTCCATATAGTAGGAGAGGTATACCTGCAGATCAACCAGCACCTGATGGTTTTGCCCGGCCAAACGATCGATGACGTGAAAGAAGTACATTCGCATCCGATGGCTTTGCTGCAATGCACGGACTTCCTGGAAAAATACCCCCATATTAAACTGGTGGAAACAGAAGATACCGCGCTGAGTGCAAAACATGTTCGCCAGAAGAAACTGAAAGCTACCGCAGCTATTGCAGGTAAACTGGCCGCCGAGATCTTTGAGCTGGATATCATTGCACCAAATATCCATACGGCTAAGAATAACTATACCCGCTTCCTGGCAATTTCAAAAGATGGGGTAGAAGCACCTGCGGATGCAAACAAATCTTCCGTATATTTCCAAACTTCTCACGAGCGGGGAAGTCTTGCCAAGGTGCTGGCCAGGGTAGCGGCTGAAGGGATCAACCTGAGCAAGATCCAGAGTTTTCCCATACCGGCTAAAGAGTGGAATTATTATTTTCATGCGGACATGGAATTTGATTCACTGGAACACTTTAACCAGGCGCTCAAAGAGATCACACCGCTCACAGAACACCTCAAGGTGTTGGGCATTTACAAAAAAGGTAACACGCACGCCTAGATATAACTGAAAATCAATGCAACCATCCGTAGCTAAAAGATTGCAACACACCGAGGAATACTACTTTTCACGGAAGCTCCGCGAGATCGATGAGATGAATAAAGCGGGAGCCAACGTGATCAACCTTGGTATCGGAAGTCCGGACCTTCCGCCGCATCCCTCTGTGGTAGCCGCTCTGAATGAGCATGCCGCTAAACCTAACACGCATGCTTACCAGGGATATAAAGGTATCCCGGCACTAAGGCAGGCCATGGCTAACTGGTACGGCAGGTTCTACAACGTTCCCCTCAACCCGGACACAGAAGTGTTACCACTGATCGGGTCTAAAGAAGGCATCATGCATATCTGTATGACCTTTCTGCAGGACGGGGATGAAGCCCTGATCCCTGATCCGGGTTATCCCACCTACCGTTCCGCAGTTCAGCTGAGTGGCGCAACACCGGTTACCTATGCTTTGGAAGATAAGAACAACTGGCAGCCGGACCTCGCAGCACTGGAAGCACGCGACCTTAGCAAAGTGAAACTGATGTGGGTGAACTACCCGCACATGCCCACCGGCGCAGAAGCTAAGGAAGGTACTTTTACTGCCCTGGTAGCTTTTGCAAAAAAACATAACATCCTGCTTTGCCACGATAACCCATACAGCTTCATCCTGAACGATAAACCCGCCAGCCTCATGGCTACACCGGGTGCCATGGAGGTAGCACTGGAACTGAATTCCCTCAGCAAAAGCGGCAATATGGCCGGCTGGCGTATAGGCATGCTGGTGGGAAAAGCGGAGATCCTGAATGAAGTATTGCGCTTCAAAAGCAATATGGACTCCGGTATGTTCCAGCCTGTACAGATGGCTGCCGTAGCCGCACTGGAATTGGGTCCTGAATGGTATGCTGAATTAAATACGATCTACAGCGGCCGCCGTAAGAAAGTATTTGAACTGCTGAACCTCCTGGGTGCCAGCTTTGATCCTGCACAGGTAGGAATGTTCGTATGGGCTAAGATCGCTGCCGGTTACAAAGATGGTTTTGCCGTAAGTGATGAAGTATTGCAGAAAGCACATGTATTCATTACCCCCGGCGGTATCTTCGGTGCTAACGGCAATGGATATATAAGAGTAAGCCTTTGCAGGGATGAGCAGGTATTTGCCGAAGCCATTGAACGTGTAAAACAAACTATACGGGAACCCCAAACTGCTAAAATATGATCGCAACTATAATAGGTGTTGGTTTAATAGGCGGGTCTTTGGCGCTGAGTTTAAAAGAGAAAGGAATAGCTAACTGGATCATTGGCGTGGATTTTAATGAAGCGAACCTGAAAAGGGCGCAGGAATTAAAGATCATAGATGAAGCTTCGGATATAGAAGATGCGATGAACCGCAGTCAGCTTATCATACTGGCCATCCCCGTGGATGCCATGCTGAAAGCCCTGCCTTCCATCCTGGATAAAATAAACAAAACCCATGTGATCATGGATGTGGGTTCTACGAAACAGCAAATATTACAGCTCGTTTCAGGCCATCCGCACAGAGGCCGTTTTGTAGCAGCGCACCCGATGGCGGGTACAGAATACTCCGGTCCGGATGCTGCCATACCCAACCTCTTCGCGCAAAAGACCATGGTACTTTGCGATGTGAAGAACAGTGATGAAGATGCGGTGGAGCTGATAGAAACAGTGGTAGACCAGCTGAACATGCGCATTGTATACATGAATGCGGAAGAACATGACCTGCATACGGCCTATGTATCCCACATCTCACACATCACTTCTTTTGCATTGGCATTAACGGTGCTGAAAAAGGAAAAAGAGCAGGGCCGCATCTTTGAACTGGCAAGCGGTGGTTTTGAATCTACCGTGCGGCTGGCGAAAAGCTCCCCGGATATGTGGGTGCCCATCTTCAAACACAACCGCCACAATGTGCTGGACGTTCTGGAAGAACATATCAAACAACTGGAACAGATGAAGCAGCTGCTGCAGGATGAGGATTACGATACGTTCTACAAGCTGATCCAGAAGAGCAATAAAATAAGGAAGATATTAAAATAGACACGCAAATTTTCAACTTAACACATCACAAATAAAATGGAACAGATCTTAGCAAAAACGAAATTCGCTGACCCGGCTTCAGATAAGAAGCCGCTGATCATCTCAGGTCCCTGCTCTGCAGAAACCGAAGAGCAGGTATTAGCCACTGCACTGGCACTTGCTAAAACCGGTAAAGTGGACGTACTCCGCGCCGGTATATGGAAACCACGTACCCGCCCGGGTTCTTTTGAAGGTATCGGACCTAAAGGTTTGCCCTGGTTGCAAAAAGCAAAAGAACTCACCGGCATGCCTACTACCGTTGAGGTAGCTACCGCCAAACAAGTGGAAGATGCACTGCACTTTGGTGTAGATATCCTGTGGATCGGCGCACGTACAACCGTGAACCCTTTCTCTGTACAGGACGTGGCAGATGCACTGAGAGGTGTGAAGATCCCTGTATTGATCAAGAACCCGATCAACCCTGATCTGGAACTCTGGATCGGAGCAGTAGAACGTATCCAGAAAGCTGGTATTGAAAAAGTAGGTCTTATCCACCGCGGTTTCTCCAGCTATGGTAATACAGACTACCGTAATGCACCTATGTGGCACCTGGCTATTGAACTGAAACGCCGTCATCCTGAATTACCGATGATCTGCGACCCAAGCCATATCAGCGGCCGCCGCGATATCCTGCAGGCTGTTTCACAGGAAGCGATCGACCTCGATTACGATGGTCTGATGGTGGAAACACACGTAGATCCCGATAACGCATGGAGCGATGCCAAACAACAGATCACACCTGAGAAATTCGGTGAACTGCTGGATAATATTACCTGGAGACATGAACGTACTGATCATAAAGACTTCAACACTGCACTGGAAAAACTGCGTAACCAGATCAATGGTATCGATGATGAGATCCTGTTGCTCCTGGGCCGCCGCATGAACATTGCTGAGAACATCGGTCAGTATAAGAAAGATAACAACATCACTATCCTGCAAACAAACCGCTGGAACGAAATTCTGGACCGCGCCATCAGGGCAGGAGAGAAACTGGGCCTCACCAAAGATTTTGTATTGAAATACTTTGATGCAGTTCACCTGGAATCTATCAATCGCCAGAACAAAGTGATGAACGACTAAGCCCCATTTTTCCGGATATATGACAACGCAAACACACCAGTTCCAACACGCAACAACGAAGTATTACCTCGGCGAAAGCCTGGCAAACCTCGGCAATTATGTAAATAAAGACCGCACCATCCTTTTACTGGATGAGAATGTGGACCAACACTATGCAGATGTGCTGCCCGGCTGGAAAAAGCTGGTAGTACCGGATGGAGAAGAGCACAAGAACATGGAGGTGCTGGAACAGATCATAGATGGGCTGATTGAACTGGAAGCAGACCGCAAAACAATGCTGGTTGGTATTGGCGGCGGTATGCTCACGGATATGACGGGTTTTGTGGCCAGCATATATATGCGCGGACTCCCTTTTGGTTTTATACCATCCACATTACTGGCCCAGGTAGATGCATCTATCGGTGGCAAGAATGGAGTGAGCCATGGCATGCATAAGAATATGCTGGGTACTATCCGCCAGCCGGAGTTCATTCTTTTTGATTACAGCCTGCCCACCACCATGCCGGAAACGGAGTGGTGCAACGGTTTTGCCGAGATCATCAAGTATGCATGTATCTATGATGCTGAACTGTTTTCTTACCTGGAAGCGAACAAGGATAAAGCCCTTGCGCAGGATGTAAGCGTATTACAATTCCTGGTGGAACGTTCGGTGGAGATTAAAACGAAGTTTGTACTGGAAGATGAGTTTGAAAGTGGTGTTCGCCGCTGGCTGAATTTTGGTCATACCCTCGGGCATGCCGTGGAGAAGCTGGAGAGCATTCCACATGGACAGGCGGTGGCCATCGGAATGGTAGCAGCTGCTAAGATCTCCGAAAAAATAAACAAGCTGCCATCCGAACAAACCAACCGGCTGATCCGTTTGATCAATGATTACCGTTTACCGGTAACCATGACTTCAAATAAAGAGGAGGTGTTCAATATCTTCAAGCTGGATAAAAAGCGCGAGAAGGACCATATTCATTTTGTGCTGCTCAACGAGATCGGTAAAGCCACCACGCAACCGATCCTGTTAGATGAGCTGAAACAAATTTTACAAGAACTGTAGATCCATAAAGAATGAAAGTCATTATATCACCTGCTGCTATCAATGGTGTGGTTACAGCCAATCCATCCAAGAGTGCCATGCAACGTGCAGTTGCGGCAGCACTCCTGGCAAAAGGCACCACCATGATCCACAATCCGGGTTTAAGCAATGACTGCCTGGCAGCATTGGAAGTAGCAGAGAACCTGGGTGCCATGGTAAAGCGGCTCGATGATGGTATTCAGATCACCAGTAAAGGCGTACAACCTTTTTATGATGAGATCAACTGCGGAGAGTCCGGTTTGGGCATCCGTATGTTCACGCCCATCGCTGCACTGTCTGAACAGCCTATCACTATAGAAGGACATGGCAGCCTTGTTACAAGGCCCATGCATTTCTTTGAAGAAGTACTGCCGCAACTGGGCGTTGATATCAAAAGCCAGGACGGTAAGTTGCCGCTGAAGATCAAAGGCCCGCTGCAGGCAAAAGATATTACCATAGACGGTTCCCTCTCTTCCCAATTCCTCACCGGTTTACTGATGGCTTTTGGCGCAGTAGCGGATAAGGCAGCTATCACGGTTAAAGACCTGAAGAGCAAACCTTACATCGCACTGACCTTACAGATCATGGAACATTTTGGTGTGAAAGTGCGCCAGGATAATTTCGAAGTATTCCATTTCGATAAGAAACAGGAATACCGTGCAAAGGAATATACGGTGGAAGGTGACTGGAGCGGTGCCGCCTTTTTACTCGTAGCTGCTGCTGTAGCCGGTAAAGCAGAAGTGCATCACCTCAACACACAATCTGCCCAGTCAGATAAGGCTATTATGGAAGCGCTGGAAAAAGCCGGAGCGGAAATATTGCCCGGTGTATTCACCATGATTGTGGTGAAGAATGAACTGAAGCCTTTTGAAATGGATGCAACGGACTGCCCTGATCTGTTCCCCCCGCTGGTAGCACTCGCTGCCAATTGCAAAGGGATCACAAAGATCAAAGGGGTAAGCCGCCTGGCCCATAAAGAAAGCGATCGCGGCCTTACCCTGCAGCAGGAATTTGCGAAGATGGGTATTAAGATAGACCTGCAGGGAGATGAGATGTTTGTGCATGGCGGTACCGGTATCAAAGGTAATGTGACCGTATCTTCCCATAACGATCACCGCATTGCCATGGCCTGCGCAGTGGCTGCCTTAACAGCAGACGGTGCTGTCACCATTGAAAATGCGGAAGCGATCAATAAATCCTATCCGGAATTCTATGAACACCTGGAAACACTGGGTGGCATAGTGGAAAGAGAGGAATTGAAAGTATAAAATAACGTTCATGAACAGTTTTGGTAGAATATTCAGGGTAAATGTTTTTGGCGAATCGCATGGGGAAAGCGTGGGTGTGAATATCGACGGTATACCTGCCGGTATTCCCTTGAAACAGGAAGATTTCCTGTATGACCTGGGCCGCCGTAAGGCAGGTGCAAAAGGTACCACTCCCCGCAAAGAAGATGATCTGCCATTCCTGAAATCAGGCGTGTTCAATGATCATACCACCGGTGCGCCGATCACTATTTTATTCGAGAACAATAACACCCGCAGTGCTGATTACGCCAAACTCCGCGAGTTTCCGAGGCCCGGCCATGCAGACTTTGTGGCTACACAAAAGTTTGGTGGTTTTGAGGATTACCGCGGTGGTGGTCACTTCAGCGGCCGCCTCACCCTCAACCTGGTAGCAGCCGGTGTGATCGCAAAAAAGATACTGGGAGATAAGATCCAGGTGAACGCTACTTTGAAAGAAGTAGGCGGTTTTGCCGATGCAGAAGAAGGATTGGCTGCTGCTATTGCAGCAAAAGATTCTGTAGGTGGTATCGTGGAATGTACGGTGGATGGATTGCCTATAGGATTAGGAGAGCCTTTCTTTGATTCCGTGGAGTCTAATATCGCACATGCTGCATTTGCTATTCCGGCTATTAAAGGCATTGAATTCGGTGCAGGTTTTGCTGCCGCTAAGATGAAAGGTCTTGAGCACAACGATCCTATTATTGATGCGAGTGGTAAAACAGCTACTAATAACGCAGGAGGTATTGTAGGCGGCATTACTAACGGAAACCAGCTGGTATTCCGCGTAGCCGTGAAACCTACTTCCAGCACACCTAAAGATCAGCAGACACTCAACATCACCAGCGGGGAAGTGGAAACATTTTCCGTAAAAGGCCGTCACGATCTCTGTATCGCACTCCGTGTACCCGTGGTACTGGAAGCCATCACAGCTATGGTACTGGCAGATTTTATGATGCTGGAAACAAGGATACCGAGGATAATAAAATAAGTAAATAAAAAAAGGTAAAGCGGGAGCTTTACCTTTTTTTTTATGCGTTTACTGTGCAGGAGCGGCAGGAGGTGCTGCCGGTTCTATACCAATTAATTCCACATCAAATATCAATGCGCTGCCCGGTGTGATCATTGCACCCGCCTGGCGATCGCCATAGGCGAGATCAGAAGGGATGAATAATTTCCATTTGGAACCTGTGTTCATTAACTGAAGCGCTTCCGTCCAGCCTTTAATTACACCACTTACGCCGAGTACCAATGGTTCACCGCGATCGACGGAACTATCAAAAGTTTTGCCGTCTATCAGCGTACCATGATAATGTACTTTCACTTTATCTGTCAGAACGGGTTTAGGCCCTGTTCCTGCTGTGATCACCTGGTATTGTAAACCACTGGGTAAGGTTACCACGCCTGGTTTGATTTTATTCTGCGCCAGGAATTTTTCTCCCACCGCTTTGTTTTTTGCCGCTTTTTCTGCCTTTACCTTCTGGATATGCCTGCTAACCGCTAACGTTCCCTCGTCTGCAGAAAGCACGGGTTTTTTGCCTGCATATTGATCCTGAATGGCGGTAAAAAGCAGCTTCAGGTTAAGGCTGTCCAGCCCCTGGCCTTTCAGCATTTGTGCAAGGTCATTTCCGATAGCATAACTAACGGAATCCAGCGGTGTTTTTAAGGCAGAAACCGGTGCTGCGGCAGGTTTCTTTTTCTGACTATAGGCAGTTTGCAGGGCCAGTACGCTCAGAGCGGCGATAAATAGGCATTTTCTTATTATCATATTAACAGTTATGTATATTTAGAACTGCAATATAATACATTATTCAATCCTGCTCCATATTTCGCTGATAGGATCCCCTTTAGAGCTTTTTCCGCTATGGTGCCACTGTTTGCCGGTTACTTTACCATCAAAGGACAGGCTCATGCCTACACGGCTGCTATCCCGGGAAAAGAAAGCAATGGTTTCAGTGTATTTGCCATTCTCAAAAGTGTAGGTACCGCCGCCAGTGCCAAAGAATTCTTTGGTTTCCGTATTGATGGCTGCCCACTGGAAGCGGTTGCCGGAAAGGATCTTCAATGTTTTACGGGGGCCGGGCCGCATGGGTTCAATAGTGCCGTTATTTTCCCTGCCGGTAATACGCCAGGTGCCACTCAGGGCTGCTTTGCCTTCATCCAGGCGCTGCCATTTCACGTTTTTGCCATTGCAGGTAACTGTCAGTACATCTTTAGCCAGTATGTAGGAACAGGTGTTTTTAGTGCCTACATTGCTTTTATCGGCTGTATTGAATTCAATGATCTCCTGCAGGGATTGACCATCTGCAGAAAACTGTCCGCCCAGGGTACTGATGAATTGTTTGCCGGCATGGTCGTAAACCGTTTGCATAAAATAACCGTCTTCAATGATGCGCACAGTTTGTGGTTCACTGCCGCCTGGCATCAATTGCCATGCGCCTGTAAGCGGGTTCTGTGCAAAGGACAGATGCGTTACCAGCAACAGCAGTATTGCAGGGAATAGTCGTTTCATAATGCGTATTTTTTAACGTGGTGTTATTTAATAACCGGCAAGATGATCTTGGACGGCCGTTTGTTACTATGATAGATAGTAATATCCGATTTGATGAAATCCTTGTCCGCCGCATTATAAATGTCTGTGAATTGCTGCGGATTCCTGTCCACCAGAGGGAACCATGAGCTTTGGATCTGCACCATCAACCGGTGACCTTTCTGAAAAGTATGTGCCACATCCGGTAAGGTGAATTTTACGGTAGTGGGCTCATTGGGTTTAAAAGGAACCGGTGTTTCAAGACTGTTACGGAATTTACCACGCATTACTTCTCCACGCACAAGCATCTGGTAACCGCCCATCGGATAACTTGAAGATACATATCTTGCGTGAGCTGTGGAAGCGGGAACATCGCCATAGCTGAAATTATCCGGAAAAACATCAATCACTTTCACCACAAAATCTGCATCTGTAGTATTGATGCTCACCAGCAGATCTGCTACGATGGGGCCTCCCAGGGTAAGGTCTTCTGTTAAGGTATCTGTCTGGAATACCAGTACATCAGGCCTTCTTGCAGCAAAACGCTGATCATCGTTCATATAGCTGATCGTTCTGTTGAAATGCACGTCTTCTGTATAAGGGACTGGTTTGGAAGGATCGCTGGTATAGGTACTGAAATACGTTGATCTTAAATTTTCGCTAACGGCAGGCAGGCTGAAACTCAGCCCTCCTTTCGGTTGCAGGTAAACAGGCGTCATTTTCATTTCTGCAGGCGGCCAAACCGGTAACTGTTTCCAGTTGTTTTCTCCGGTGAAGAATACAGTAGCTTCTTTGATATCCGGCACATTGCCTTTTCCTTTCAGGTAAAAATCGAAGAAAGGTATTTCGATATTTTGCTGATACCATGTAGAGGTATTGCTGCCAAAGCGCACATTCCCCATATAACTGCCATCATTGGCAGACCATTGGCCATGATACCATGGGCCCATCACTATCCTGTTATTGGTGTTTTTACTTTGTGTTTCAATAGCTTTGTAAGTATTCCAGGCGCCGAACAGGTCCTCTGCATCAAAAGTGCCGCCAACTGTCAGCATAACAGGCTTTACATCCTTCAAAAAGTTCCGCACGTTGCGGGCTTTCCAGAAGGCATCGTAAGTGGGATGTGCATACAGGTCCTTCCAGAATTTAATACTGTCTCCCATCAGTTTGGCGATGTTCTTTAAGGAGCCTGCTTCGAGATAGAATTTATAATTATCGTGCGTGGGATAAGGATATTCCGTAGGCCCAACAGTAGTTGGCTTCGGCCTTGGTTTTCCAAAGCCGGAATAAAATGAGAATGCATCGTTCAGGAAAAAGGCGCCGTTGTGATGAAAATCATCTCCTGCAAACCAGTCAGTAACGGGTGCCTGCGGACTTACAGCTTTCAATGCAGGATGCCCGCTGAGTGCTGCCATGGTGGAATAAAAGCCCGGGTAAGAAATACCGAACACACCCACATGGCCATTATTGTTTTCGATATTCTTCACCAGCCAGTCGATAGTATCATATGTATCACTGGCTTCATCAATATCTTTATTCGTTTTCTTATTTGGATTAAACGGGCGTACATCTACAAATTCCCCTTCACTCATCCAGCGGCCACGTACGTCCTGTATAACAATGATGTAACCTTCACGGAAATAATGATTGTGATACTTAAGATAAAAAGGCGGAAAGTTTTGCTCTCCATATGGCGCACAGGAATATGGCGTACGGCTCATGAGGATAGGATGTTTTTCAGCACCGCTTTTGGGCATGAAAACCGACGTGAATAATTTTACCCCGTCGCGCATGGGTATCATCACTTCTTTCTTGACATAATTTTCGCGAATCCACAGGGAATCTTCATTCACGCGCGCAACGGCGGTGCAATAAGCGAAGAGGGTTAAAAGCAGGATAGCTGTTTTTCTCATAGCAGGTAAGTTTTTCGCACCTTAAATATAAGTGATATCTTCAATTAAAATTTAAACGTACAACTATATGCCCAGACCATTGCCCCAGGAATATGGTAAATATTACCACGGCTACATCAGCCTGGTTCCTGAAGACGATCTCTCTGTATCTTTTGGTAACCAGACTGCCGGCACACTGCAGTTCCTGCAGAATATCCCCGAAGCTAAACTGAACTACGCCTATGCCCCCGGCAAATGGACGGTGAAGCAGGTATTACAGCATCTCATCGATGCGGAACGTATTTTTGTATACCGCGCCCTTCGTTTTGCACGTAAGGATGCTACGCCGCTTGCCAGCTTCGAAGAGAATGATTACGCAGATGTTGCACGGGTGGATCACCTGAACTGGGCAGATATGCTGGAGGAATTCCGTTTGGTACGCAAGGCCAGCGAATTCTTTTTCCGTTCTTTGAACGAAGAAGAACTGGGCCGCTACGGAAAAGCCAGTGGTGTGGATATTACAGTGCGGAGCTTAGGGTTCATCACCATCGGTCATGCTTTACATCACCAGAACGTATTGAAGGAACGATATTTTTAACGCAGATAAACAGAACCTGGTGGTATTTCATCAGCATGCGAAAAAGCCTGTTGATATTTAGTACGGTATACCGCCAGGTTTTTCTTTTTACGCTGTGCTTCAAGGCTCTGACATAAACCCAGTAAAGACCAGCCATTCCCCGGATTCCACACCAGGTCTTCCCTGTATATTTTTTCTGCCATGGCAGGTTTACCCAGTTGCAACAAATAAGCACCTAAAAATTGACGGGCAGGGATCATCCAGTCTTTGGGTTCTGTATAAACAAGACTGTCCTCTATCCTGATCGCATCCGTGAGACTGCTGATGGCAGCATTATTTTCCTGTTTCGCAAAAAGGATGGCTGCATGCAATATTCCCTCCGCTATGCCTGCTCCCTGCAGGGTTGAGTTAAACGGCACACGCCTCGTTTTTAACACCGGATCTTTGGCTTTTTCCTGCAGCTGCAGCAATTGTACCTGTGCAGAATCAGTTCTGCCAGTATAAACAAATGCCAGCCCTCTGGCAAAGTTGTGCAGGAGGGATGCATAAGGCCAGCTTTCATCAGGCCGTAGATCATCTTTCAGTATTTCACCCCATTTGCCCAAGCGCACCAGCATCAGCTCCGGCATCATGTAGAGGTATTGCTCATAGGTAGATGAGGAATTGGGCGAAACACTGTTCCGGCATTCCTGCGCAGTACGTTTGGCGGTGGTATACATACCGCCGCTCAGAGCACAGAAGGTTTGCACAGCGAAGTAATGAGAAGAATGACTGGCAAGGAAAATATTATCCGCAAGAGAATCATAGTATACCAGGTTTTTATCTGCCAGGTCATTGGCTTCCACCCCCTGTGCATACAAACCATTCCTTTCATACTCGTGGCTGGACATATGCACCATATGCGCTACACCCGGTAAAAGCTGCTTTAATGCTTTCGCATTAGGCAGTGCTACTTCCGGGTGGCGGGAAGCTTCTGTAAGATGGATATAATAGTGCAAAGCCCCGGGATGTTCAGGAGATGCTTTTAACAGCGATTTACAGAGCTTTACTACTTCCGGTGTCCATTCTTTCGGGCGGCCATCATTGAACCAGAAATCCCAGGGATGGATCAGCATAATGGCATCTATGTATAATGCTTTTAGATCCTGGTCTTCCGGGTACAGGGCTATGAGCTCCTTCATGCCATTGGCATACGGGATGTTTAGATGTTTTGTTTCATCATAGCGGCGGTTCATCACGGCAATCAGTTGTTTCTCTTTATCTGATGCCTGTGCAATATTTTGATTCATTAGTTGCAGTACAGCCGGCACACTCTTAGGCATGGAATAAGTATGCGCGAAATTATAGCCTGGCCCAAGGGACAGGGCCTGCCCCCAGTATGCCATTGCACATGCAGGATCAAAGCGTGCGGCTTCCTTAAAAGAAGCGGTAGCTTCCCGCAGGTGATAGCTGTAATACATATTCAGCCCCTGGTTGAAATAATACTGTGCACTGTCGTTATCTGTGGAAATACGGTAAGCATACTGTCCCCAGCCGGGAAGTGATACAATGAATTTCCCATTAGCCGCAGTATCGAAATTTTCCCTTAGGGGAGGTGCACAGCCCATACTGTCGCCTTTTGGCAGTGGCGGGGTATGTTTTGTTCCGAACAGGGAAATACCCAGCAGGAGGAGGGGGAGCGCAAGGAAGAAGAGTGAATGTTTCATGTTCACAGCTTAGATTGTTAATTTACGCTTTTATGGGAACAGGAAGAAATAAAAAAGCCCCCGGTGCACCGGAGGCTTTTTTATTTACCAGATCATGAATCCGCCACCCTGGCCCCTGCGGTTAGAGGTTTTAGGTTTCGCGCCAAACTTGCTGATATTATAAGAGAACGTGAGCATGAAATATTGCTCCACAATATTCGTCTGGTAATCATCAATGTAATAGTCGGATTGCATCCGTCTTACACTTGTATTCTGCCTTAACAGGTCATAGGCGCTCAGCTTCAGCTGTGCACTCTTATTTTTAAAGAAGTCATAAGCCAGGCCCATATTCCACAATACCACCCCTTTGCGGAAACCAGGAGAAGTACGGCTGTTATAGGTATAATTCACATCATTCTCCAGCGAGAAGTTATAAGGCCAGTACAGTGTAGCACCCACATTTGCACGATGTGTATAATAGCTGTTCTGGCTATTCGGTGGCGTTACGGAATATTTCACCGCATTGAAGCTGGGACGGTACATCATTGTTACATCCAGCAATTCTTTGTAAGAATAGGAGAAATTCAGCATCGGGGATAATGACCAGTTCATGGTAGAATTAGCACGCAGTACGGTATCTCCTTTGGCATTGCCGAGTGTGGAGAAGTTGATGTTCTTTGAACCATTTCCAAAGAACCCGCCATTGATGCGCCACTGATAATCCTTCGCCTTTTTATTCTTGCTGATGTTTAAGTTCGCATTGATACTGTAAGTACCATCCACATTGATGGCCTTTGTTTCCTGCCCGCCACCGCTCAGTATACGGGTGGCAGTAGAAATGCGGTTAAGTACCGGCATAATGCCTATCCCGGAAAAGATCCCAAACCCGGTGGGAGAGAAACGGTCAAAACCAAAACGAATGTTCTGTGAGAAAGATGGTTTCAGATCAGGATTACCCACCCTGATGTTCAGGGTATTCGCATTATCTCTTACCGGCTGCAACTGATCAATGCTTGGTTGCTGCATGTAGCCATTGTAGTTTAAAGACAGGTTGCCATTGTTCTTCAAACGGTAGGAGATGCGGGAATTGGGAGACAGGTTGGTCTGGTATTGCCGTAAAGTAGTATTGTCAGTATAAGAATGATTATCCAGCACATTCAGGTATACCGTACCGCCCAGGGTCGCATTCCACTTTTTATCTTTGCTGGAATAGATAAAGGATAATTGTGGTTGCTGGCTGGTGTTGAGGGTTCTGAAACGGTTTGTGAACAGGCTGTCCAGCTCCGTATAATCTTTTGCTCCCTCATCATAGTTGTAGGTTCTGCGATTGGATTTACTCAAATTATAGTTCCAGGCATAGGAGACATTTAACCTCCATACAGCAGACAGTGGTTCATTAAAGCTGAGCTGTACCCTGTAGTTCTCATTCTTACTATCTGAAATAGTCCGTTGATTGGTATTGGCTGTAGAGTCCACCAGCTCATTCACATAGAAATCACGGTCGGAGACTACATACGCATTTCCCTCTTGTGTATTATAGGTATTGGAAAAATTTAAACCGATACTTCTGCCTTTCTTTTTTAATTGACGGGTGAAATCGATATTGTTCTGGAAGTTATAACGGTCGCTTAAAGAGCGGTTAGTTGTTTTGTTGGTATTCACCAGTGCATTGTTTTCATCCCGGGTTGTTTCATCACCATTATTGTTCGCGCTTTGCCTTGTATAGTCAAAGCTGGGACGGATGCTTAACTGTGTTACAGAGTCCAGTTCAATATCAACACTGAAGTTCATGCGGTGATTGGTGTTGCGTCCATAACCATCTCTGATGCCGTAGATATTGTAATTATCAATGAGCCGCTGACGGTTACTGATGGAATAATTGCGGGAATTGGTATTGTTGAAGAAGTAACTGTTATTCACATTGGCTTTATCGTTCCATCTGTCGTTATAGTTATAACCCAGCGTGGAAGCTGTACGGATACCTTCCCCACCGCCACCGAAAGAAATACCATTCACTTCTATTCCACCATTGGATACCATAACAGAAGTACCGCCTCCTTTTCTTTCCGCAACAGACATCATTTCTCCCTGTGAGAACCCGATCTTATTCAGGTTATTGGAAGAGCCTAAGAAGCTGATCTGCTTTGGGCCGTTGAAATAGTTCACCATACCGCTGGCTTCAAAACGTTCATCTGTACCATAACCTGCAGATATACGGCCGAACAGTCCTTTTTTCTTATCTGCTTTCAGTGTAAGGTTGATGGTCCTGTCCTCCCCATCTTTCTGAACCCCCATTTTTGCTTCCTGTTTGGTTTTAGTGTCCATCACCTGCACCTTATCAATGATATTGGAGGGCAGGTTTTTGGTAGCCAGTTTAGGGTCGTTGGCAAAGAATTCCCTGCCATCTACTAAAATGCGGCTTACTTTCTTTCCATTCACGGTGATACCACCTTCTTCATCTATATCCACACCGGGCAGTTTCTTCAGAAGATCTTCCACAACAGCATTAGGGCGGGTTTTAAAAGCCGCTGCATTGAATTCGATAGTATCTGCACGGATGGCTACCGGCGGACGGTCTCCTTCTATCACTACGGTATTCAGGTCGCGGGTGGCAAGGGGGAGGAATACCTGACCAAGGTCGGTAGCCCGGTCTGCCGGTAAGATGCGGGAATAAGTTCTGTAACCGGTATAAGAGATCAGCAGGCGTACTGCTTTATTCTCTGGCAGGCCATTTAGCACAAAAGCCCCTTTTTTATCAGTAAGGGTATAGGTGATGAGGCTGCTGTCCTTTGGGTCCTGGACGCTTACGGACGCCATTTCCAATAGTTCTTTATTCGTAGAGTCTGCCACAGTTCCCCGTAGCGTTGATTTTTGCTGGGCAACGGAACATAGGCTGTACATGAGTAAAATGGAGGCGAGTAAACTTCGTAACATCTGGTGGATTAAATTAGGAAACTAAAATACGAACATTTCGTAGAAAAACGAATCAAATAGTTAAAACATGGATGAGCGGGTGAAAAGGAGGGGCGGAAGGAGAAACTTAACAGGTTCTAAATTATCGTCAAGAGAGATATACCCATTCTTTAGTCAAAGATAAGCCATAGATAAGCCGTATCTATAAGGGACGGCTTATCTACGGCTTATATACGGGTCATATACGGCTTATATACGGCTTATCCTATCTCAATCCAGCCATGGGAGCACAAAAAAGGCTGTTCCATGTACGGAACAGCCTTTTCAAACAGATATTGAATGTATTATGCTTCTGCGTAGGCGCTGGCCGGTTCGCAGGTGCAGATCAGGTTACGATCTCCGAAAGTATTGTTGATCCGGCTAACAGAAGGCCAGAACTTATTCTGTTTAACATACTCCAATGGGAAAGCGGCCTGCTGACGGGTGTAAGGTAATGCCCATTCATCCGCCGTGATCACAGCCTGGGTATGCGGCGCATTTTTCAGGATGTTATTGGCTTTATCAGCTTTACCTTCTTCTATTGCACGGATCTCTGCCCGGATGGCCAGGAGTGCATCGCAGAAACGGTCCAGTTCTGCTTTATCTTCACTTTCCGTAGGCTCAATCATGATAGTGCCCGCAACCGGGAAGCTCATGGTAGGTGCGTGGAAGCCATAGTCCATCAAACGTTTTGCCACATCTTCCGCTTCAACGCCGGCCGTAGCTTTAAACGGACGGAGGTCTACAATGAATTCATGTGCACAGGTACCGCTTACGCCGGTGTATAATACCTCGTAATCTTTCTCCAGTCTTGCCTTCATATAGTTAGCATTCAGGATAGCGTATTCTGTAGCCTTGCGAACACCGGTACGGCCCAGCATGCGGATGTAAGCGTAGGAGATCAGCAGGATGCTGGCGGAGCCATATGGAGCCGCTGATACAGCATGTGCCTGTTTGCTGCCGTTGTTGGTAGCCTGCAGGCTTACGTGAGATGGCAGGAAAGGTGCCAGGTGTTTAGCTACGCAGATGGGGCCCATGCCGGGACCACCACCACCATGCGGGATCGCAAATGTTTTATGCAGGTTCAGGTGGCAAACATCCGCGCCGATAAGACCGGGAGCGGTAAGGCCTACCTGTGCATTCATGTTGGCACCATCCATATAAACCTGGCCGCCGTTATCATGAATGATCTGGCAGATGTCCTTCACACTTTCTTCGTACACACCATAGGTGGAAGGGTAGGTGATCATCACACCGGCCAGGTTATCTTTATGTTGTTCTGCTTTTGCTTTCAGGTCCGCTACATCAATGTATCCGTTCTCCAGTGCTTTTACGATCACTACCTTATAACCTACCATTACTGCGCTGGCAGGGTTGGTGCCGTGTGCGGAGATAGGGATGAGGATCACATTCCTGTGTGCATCGCCACGGCTTTCGTGGTATAATTTGATGGTGAGCAGGCCGGCGTATTCACCTTGTGCGCCGGAGTTCGGTTGCAGGCTGCAGGCATCAAAAGCTGTGATCTTGCAGAGGTAATCGCTCAGTTCTTTTACGATCTGCTGGTAGCCGCCCACTTGTGCAATGGGTGCAAAGGGGTGCATTTTGCTCCAGTGGTTCCAGCTCAGGGGGATCATTTCTGAAGCAGCATTCAGCTTCATGGTGCAGGATCCCAGGGAGATCATGGAGGTGTTCAGCGAAAGGTCTTTGTTCTCGAGAGATTTGATGTAACGCATCATTTCTGTTTCGCTGTGGTGGGTGTTAAACACCGGGTGCAGCAAATAACTGGAAGTACGTTGCTGGGAAGCCGGGATGCCGGTAGCGGCTTTTTCCACTTCTGCTTCCGTTACTTTTCCTGCGCCGAATACAGCGAGGATGTCATTCACTTCGTCTACGTTAGTCGTTTCGTCCAGGGAGATGCCTACCTGGGTATTATTGATAGTGCGGAAGTTGATGCCGGCTGCCTGTGCTTTGGATAAAGTGGCTGCAGCATCTGCTACTTCTACGGTAATGGTATCGAAATGACTGCCGTTGCGCAGTTTCAGTCCGGCTGCCTGTAATTTGGCGGCCAGTGATGCGGTGAGCAGGGATGTTTTCAGGGCAATGTTCTGCAGGCCTTTCGGTCCGTGATATACGGCGTACATCGCAGCCATATTAGCCAGTAATGCCTGGGCAGTACAGATATTGGAAGTTGCTTTTTCACGTTTGATGTGCTGCTCGCGGGTTTGCAGCGCCATGCGTAAAGCGCGCTGGTTCTGTGCATCTATGCTCACACCAATGATACGGCCGGGGATGGCACGTTTGAATTCATCTTTGGTAGCAAAGAAAGCAGCGTGCGGGCCGCCGAATCCTAATGGAACGCCGAAACGTTGTGCACTGCCTACCGCAGCATCAGCACCCAGTTCACCGGGAGGGGTGATCAGGGTCAATGCCAGCAGGTCTGTTGCCATGGCCACATAAGCACCAACGGCATGCACCTTTTCAATGAACTGGCGGTGATCTGCTACCGTACCTTCTGCATTCGGGTATTGCACCAGGGCACCAAAGTAATCGCCATTGATCTCAGCAGTTGCGAAATCACCTACCACCACTTCTATTTGTAATGGGGTGGCACGCGTGATCACCACATCTATTGTTTGCGGGAATACATGTTTATCTACAAAGAATTTACCACGGGTAATATGATCATGGTCTTTGTTCAGTGCGTTGAAGAACATGGTCATTGCTTCTGCCGCTGCGGTAGCTTCATCCAGCAGGGAGGCATTGGCGATAGGCAGATCTGTAAGATCGCTCACCATGGTCTGGAAGTTGAGCAGGCTCTCCAGGCGGCCCTGGGAGATCTCAGCCTGGTAAGGCGTATATTGGGTATACCATCCCGGATTCTCAAAAATATTACGCAGGATCACACTGGGGGTGATGGTATCGTAATAACCCTGTCCGATATAATTTTTAAATACTTTATTCTTTAAGGAGATGTCTTTCAGCTGACTCAGGTAAGCAAATTCGCTGATCGCTTCCGGAATATCCAGGTCACTTTTCATGCGGATAGCCGCCGGTACAGTTTTGTTGATCAATTCGTCTAAAGTGCTGATGCCTATCTTGCCGAGCATTTCAGTTGTCTCTGCATCATTGGGGCCTATGTGGCGACCAATAAATTCATTCTTGAACGTATTCAAAAGATTCATGATGTAAGCAGGTATTTAAAGAAAAGAATGCGCAAAGCTATGATGTTTTTAAGCAACAGCCAAACAGCTGGCAATAGCGGGAAGATGCGCTGATATAAGTCGCTGAAATGCTGCTGTATTTGTCATGGAATTTTCATCTACTTTTGCATAAAATCGTCAGGATGTCCGAGTTACTCTCCGAATGGGAGAAAAGATCGAAAGAAAATCAGAAGTCTTACAAACAGCTGTTGCTGAAGATGCAGACCAAGAAGGGAAAGGAAACTTTGCGCCAGTTGCCGGACCTTCATGACGAAGCTTTTTCAAAGATCGACTGCCTGCAATGCGCCGGATGTTGTAAAAGCATCAGCCCCCGGTTTAAAACACCGGATATCAAGCGGGTGTCCAAACACCTGGGTTTAAGGGAATCCGTTTTTATAGACACTTATCTTAGATTGGATGAGGATGGGGACTATGTGGTGAAAAAAAGCCCCTGTGCCTTCCTGGGCGCGGATAATTATTGCTCCATCTATGATATCAGGCCAAATGACTGCCGTAATTATCCTTATACGGACAGTGAGGAATTCTTCAAAAGGCCCAATACCACTATGCTCAATTCCGTGATCTGCCCGGCTGTATATTACGTACTGGAAAGGTTGAAAACGATCGTGAAATAATCAGGCTTTCAGTTCCAGCTTCCGCATGGCGGGAGAGATAATATAGGTGGTGATCACTACCCCCAGGGTCATGCATCCGCCAAATACCACGGAGGTCACTGTACCCATTAGTTTAGCGGCTACCCCGCTTTCAAAGGAACCCAGTTCGTTGGAGGAACCCACGAATATGGAACTTACGGAAGATACCCTGCCCCGCATATCATCCGGGGTTTTCAGCTGCAGGATGGTTTGCCGGATGATCACGCTAACGCCATCCAGGACCCCGCTCATGAACAAAGCTGCGAGGGAGAGCACAAAATTCTTAGACAAGCCGAATATAATGATACACAGTCCGAAGCCGAAAACGGAAGCCAGCAGTTTGATACCCGGTTTGGTGACAATGGGTTTGTAGGCCAGTGTGAAAAGGATCAGAAATGAACCCACTGCAGGAGCAGCCCGCATCATCCCGAAGCCCTGTGGCCCTACATGGAGGATATCATTGGCATAAATGGTGATCATGGCCACGGAGCCGCCGAACAGTACGGCAAACATATCCAGGGCCATGGCATTAAGCAGCACCTTGGTTTTCCAGACGAAACGCAGGCCCGAAGTGAGCCGCTGTTTAACCGTTTCGCCAATTTCTTTATAGTAAATGGGTTTAGGTGCAATCTGAAGAATGCAGAAGAGGGCCAACAGTACAAAGGCCAGTACCAGCAACATAGACCAGTGAACGCCAATCCAGGCAATACACAGCCCACCCAGCGCGGGGCCGGCAATGGCGCCTATCTGCCAGGCGGATGTGCTCCAGGTGGTAGCATTGGTATATAACTCACGGGGAACCAGTACAGAAAGGAGTGTGAAGTTGGAGGGGCTGGTAAAGGCCCGGACGATACCCCCGCAGAACACCAGGAAGTAGATCAGGCCCAGGACCATGTTTTTGGGTACGCCGGCCATCACATAATCCCAAGTGAGGAAGAACAGGCCGGTGCCAATGAACAGGTAGCCGAAAATGCATCTCAGCACCATCCCTCTTTTTTCCTTCTTATCTACAATATTGCCCGCAAACAGCGCCAGGCAAAAGGCGGGCACAAATTCCGCCAGGCCTATCAGGCCCAGGTTCAGCGGGTCGTTTGTAAGTATATACACCTTCCATTCAATAATGGCAAACTGCATGGCCAGCGCAAAGATCAGCGCAAAACGGATAACAAGGAAGAACTTAAATTCTCTGAATCGCAGCGATGCGTACGGATCGTTTCTGTTAGTTATAGCGTCGTCCAATCTGTTAGTTTTTAAGGCTGATCAAAAGTAAAACATATCACCGATCCCCGCTAATCAACTTTTTATCATTTGTATGGAGCAGATGATTATTTTTAGCTCCTTAAAATTCCAAATCGTATGAAGCTAGTTCGTTTATTATTGCTGGGTGCCCTGTTACCCTTTTCGCAAGGCTATACGCAAACACAGAAAGTTAAACTGCAACTGATCACAGACAAAGTAGCGTCCCCCGTAACCATGGCTGTTCCGGGAGATGGCACCAACCGCCAGTTCATTGTACAGAAAGAAGGTAAAGTATGGGTAATTCAGAATGGTAAATTGCTCCCCACACCCTTTATTGATGTAAGTTCGGATATGGTGAAAGTAAATCCGGCTTATGACGAACGTGGCCTGCTGGGGATGGCTTTTCACCCGCAATACAAGTCCAACGGCAAATTCTACCTGTATTACAGCGCGCCGGTGGCTAATCCTGCAAAGGGCCTGAACCATAAAACCGTGATCGCTGAATTCAAAGCAGCTAAATCTTTCGATAATACAGCCAGCTTCAGCACTAAAAGGCTGATCCTGGAATACAACCAGCCGGAATCCAACCATAATGGCGGTGATATTATGTTCGGCGCCGATGGATATCTTTATATTTCTTCCGGCGATGGCGGCGGTGGTGGTGATAAACATGGCACTATCGGGAACGGGCAGGACCTGGGTAACCTGCTGGGGAAGATACTCCGCATAGATGTGAATGGCAGCCCTTACCGGATCCCTAAGGACAATCCTTTTGTAGCAAAAGAAGGAGCAAAGGGTGAAATATGGGCATATGGCCTGCGTAACGCATGGCGTTTTTCATTTGATAAACCTACTGGCAGGCTGTTTGCAGGAGATGTAGGGCAGAATAAGTATGAAGAAGTGGATATTATTGTAAGAGGCGGTAACTACGGCTGGCGCATCATGGAAGGGTATCATGATTTCAATGTACCTGCAGGTGCTGATAAAAAAAGCCTGATAGAACCTATTCATGAATATGACCATGACCTGGGTATCAGCATTGCCGGTGGTTACATTTACCGTGGTAAAGCCATTCCGGCCTTGGCAGGTAAATATGTGTTCGGGGATTACAATGGTAAAACCTGGATACTGTCCCAAAAAGGCAACAAATGGGAGCGTTCTGACCTCGAAATTGAAAACAAACCTCAGGGTAACGTACAGTTGCTGAGCTGGGGGCAGGATCAGGCAGGTGAACTCTACATGCTTGTTACTATTCCAGGTGCCGGTGGTGCGGTTACGCCCGGTGTTTATAAACTCGTAAAGTAAATTTGATCCACGAATTATCTATTACGAATTACGAGTGGTGAATTGAGCCATATTAGCGGTAATTTGTAATTGTTTTACGCATCATATTTACAACTTTTTGGATAGTAATATTTTGTTAAAACGCCTTGCACCCCTTATGGGGCTGCGCGAATAAGTTTATATTTGAGTAGAAACGCGAACCGAACAACCATTCGAAATTCGTAAGTAATTGGTAATTCGTAATTGAATCAGATGAAATTGAAAGTGATAGTACCGATCATGCTGATCAGCATCTCGGCAGGAATATTTGCCTTCGCAAAGATTGGTGGTACAGACGATCCGCCGGGAAGATATGAAGCTATTATGACCCTCGTTGGCCAGATCCTGAAAGAGGGGCATTACCAGCCGAAACCGATAGACGATGCTTTCTCCAAACAGGTGTTCAAGAAGTACATGAAGAGCCTGGACAGTGAGAAGAAATTTTTCATGAAGAGCGACATCGATGCGCTCAAACCATTGGAAACACATGTGGATGACGAGTTGAACGGCGCTCCGCTGGACCTCTTCAAAAAAACCAACGATATCATCCGTCAAAGGGTAACAGAAGCTGCGGCTATCTATCCTGTGATCCTGGATAAACCTTTCGACTTCTCCAAACAGGAAAATATCGTGATTGATCCGGATGCTATGGACTGGCCTGCAGATGCTGCAGCCCGTACAGAAGCCTGGCGCAAATCGCTGAAATTGCGTACGCTGGAAAAATATGCGGACCTGATAGAACTGCGTGATAAAGAAAAAACCGGTAAAACGGATGCAGCGCTGGAAGCAGAAGCCCGTGCTAAAGTGAAAAAAGTATACGATCGCTATTTCGACCGGATGAAGAACCGCATGAAAGAAGATGATCGTTTCTCCATGTATGTGAATGCCATCACTACCACGATGGACCCGCATACGGACTATATGCCTCCTGTGGAGAAACGTGCTTTCCAGGAGCAGATGGCTGGTAAATTCTTCGGTATCGGCGCACAGCTGAGAGAAGATGAAGGCCGCATCAAGATCGTGAGCATTGTAACGGGCAGCCCCAGCTGGAAACAGGGGCAGCTGAAAGCAGATGATGTGATCCTGAAAGTAGCGCAGGGAAGCCAGGAGCCTGTTGATATCGGCGGTTTTGCCGTAGATGAAGCAGTGACCCTGATCCGTGGTAATAAAGGAACAGAAGTACGTTTAACCGTGAAGAGTGTAGACGGTACCACCAAAGTGGTGAGCCTTATACGTGATGAGATCAAGCTGGACGATACTTTTGCAAAATCCGCTGTTATCTCCGGCCAGCATAAGATCGGGTATATTTATCTGCCTGAGTTCTATGCAGACTTCAATGATCGTCAGGGTTCTTTCTCTTACGATGATGTTGCCGAAGAGATCAAAAAACTGAAAGCAGAAAAAGTGGATGGTATCATCCTGGACCTCCGTTTCAATGGTGGTGGTTCCCTGCCTGATGTGATCAAAATGGCCGGCCTGTTTGTACCGGAAGGCACAATGGTACAGGTACGTTCCCGTGGCGGTGAAACACAGCAGCAAAAAGACCGTGATAAAAGCGTACAGTACGATGGCCCGCTTGCCATTATGGTGAATGAGTTCAGCGCTTCCGCTTCTGAGATCATGGCAGCTGCCATGCAGGATTACAAACGTGCGGTAGTTATCGGTAGCCCTTCTACCTTTGGTAAAGGTACGGTGCAACGTTTGCTGGAACTGGACAACTTTGTACGTACAGATATGGGCGGCAGTCTTGGTGCTATCAAGCTCACGGTGCAGAAGTTCTATCGTGCAGATGGTGGTTCCACGCAGTTGAAAGGTGTTGAGTCTGATGTGGTGTTACCTTCTCCATACTATGAAGTTGGTGAGCGTAAAGACGAAGATGCCCTGAAATGGGATGTGATCCCGAAAGCAGATTACACCGTATGGCAGGACCCTGTGGATGTGAAAACATTGAAAGCAAACAGTGCCAAACGTGTAGCTAACAACGAAGCGTTTAAGATCATCAATGATAACATTGCCACGCTGAAGAAACTGGAAGAGCAGAAGACCTATCCGCTGGACCTGGCTTCTTATAAAGCTGACCAGAAGAAGAATGCTGCAGCGCTGAAACGTTATGATGCCGTGAATGATAAGGTGAAAGACCTGAACATCAACAGCCTGAAAGTAGACCTCAGCAAGATCGCGGGAGATACGGTAAAGCTGGCGCGTAATAAAGACTGGTTAAAGGCCCGTACGAAAGATGCTTACCTGAGTGAAGCGGTGAATGTGATGAATGATCTGATCCTGCAATCTTATCCGAAGTTGAAGAACAACTACACGGATGCAAAGAATAAGGAGAACTAAACTTATTGGATAAATAAAAAAGGGGTAGAACGAAAGTTTTACCCCTTTTTTATTGCGTGATGATTTGCTATAGATCCAATCTCAGATGATCTGGTAATACAACACCCTTCCAACGCTCCCTGGCTCTCGCGGTTTGTTCTGCAAAGAGATCTGACCAGTTTGCTGCTTCCCTCTGTTTGTAATATAATGCCCACATTTCTTCTTCTGTGGTTGGCTCCATCACTTCTTGTGTTTGATTTTCTTCAGCTTTCATAATATATTGGTTTTTATTTCTTGTTAGAATAACTGATTGCCGTTTGTGATCGGGAATATAATCCATCATAGTTATTTTATTGTTAGTTCTATCTAACCCTCCATAAAAAGTATAATCCTTAGTTAATACATCGTAATGTTTGTTTACATAACCTCTATAGATATTTATTCTTCTATTCACATTTCTACAGATATACGTACAGTTTTTTCTGCAGGTAGCACGGCATGTTTCAGCAAATCCGGAAATGCTATCACTTCCCCGTACTTCCACAATAGCATTGTTATGTATTTCAAAGAAACGGGGAACAGTACTGAGAACGGTATTAAATACTTTATAGGCATCCCCGTTATTGGAAATCACATCATCTGCTATTATACTGTTCGAGAAATTGTAATCTCCAAATCCGAAATTGAAGAGTTGCCTCCCGTTTACGTCTTCTGCAAAGGAATACTGAACCATTTTTAATAGATCTTTTTCCCCTTTGCTGATGAAAGAATATTCGATGAGTTTTTCTGTTACACTTTGAGCTACATTATAAATAGATTGCTTTGGTTCATGGATACTCTCATAAGTATACATTGCAGATATTTAGGTTAACAAACTTATTACGCCTTATTCAACCAATTGGAGATTACAAAGCTACCCCTACTTCTCCGGAATAAGAAGTAAAAGCACTAACACTTTATCCGATTTAGCCCCCTATTTATTAACTGAAACTAACATTTACTTCTTATCCACCACTATCTCTATCACCTTCTTCGTTTTCTTCACCTTCATCTTCTCCGGCACATTGGCCAGGATCTCCTTCTTAAAAGCCTCAATAACGCCCTGTTTAATGAAATAGCGGTGTGTGACCAGGCTGATCTCTCTAACGGGCTCAGGGGCTTTAAAAAAGCGCACCATGTTCATTTGTTTGGCAGAGAGGTCCTGCAGCGATAGTTCCGGCAGAATGGTATATCCTTCATTCAGCTCTACCATACGTTTGAGTGTTTCCACACTGCCTGTATTGTATTCCAGGTTCCTGAATTCTCCCATGCTGAATTTATCCCGGCAGATATTGAGCACCTGGTTACGCATGCAGTGACCTTCATTGAGCAGCCAGATGTCTTTCGTTTCCAGGTCTTCCGGCAGGATCACCTTTTTATCCGAGAGTTTATTGCTTTTAGCGGTGAACACCACAAAGGTTTCATAGAACAGAGGATGTTCCTCCAGGTGCTGATTATGCAATGGTGTGGCCAGGAGGCCGCAATCCAATTGCTCCTGTTTAAGCAGGCTGATGATCTGCTCGGTGGAATATTCCCATACTTCCAGTTTTACTTTCGGGTATTTCTTCATAAAGGAAGTGAGCACACGGGGCAGGAGGTAGGGGGCCAGGGTAGGAATAATACCTACTTTCAGCGTTCCCTGGATCTCTTTCTTCTGATCTGCTATGATCTCCCTGATCCTGGCACTTTCCTTTAATATCACGCGCCCCTGGGCTATAACAGCCATGCCTATTTCCGTAGGCACAACGGGTAGTTTGCTCCGGTCAAATATCTTCACACCCAGTTCATCTTCCAGTTTCTGGATCTGCATGCTGAGCGTAGGTTGTGTTACAAAGCACTTGTCTGCCGCTGTCACAAAACTCCGGTAGGTATCCACGGCCACTACATATTCGAGTTGTACTGTAGTCATAATGGGGCAAAATTAGGTATTAAAAGGGGATTGGTTGGAACGGGGTGTGTAAAATGTGATTAAAAAAAGCGGACCGTTTCCGATCCGCTTTCCTGTATGGCGTTATAACGCTTAGAATATCCTGTAACGGTATTTCACTTTCTCTACGTTGATGGTGAGTTCCCGCATATTGATAGAAGACTGTATCTCCTGTACTGCTTCGTTCTTTAACTGGCGGAATTCATTCTGTTTGGTCTCTACGATCCCCTTATCGGCCAGGGCATTGTCCTGCGCCAGGCGGAGGGAATGGTTCACCTTGGTGTAGTAGGAATCCAGCAGGCTGAAATATTCATTGTAAAGGTTCTCGAAACGTTTGGTTTGGAGAATGAGATCTTCCAGCTGGTTGTTGGCCTCTTTCAGGCTCATGTTATCATTCAGCAGGGCTTCGTAATCGATCTTTTTGCCTTTGGTATATTTCTCTTCCAGTTTGTTAAAGTAATCCACCACTTTTTCTTTCCTGAAATCAATGAAGTATTCGTTCAGTGATTCCGCGATGGTTTTATTACCACGGGGCGGCAGGGGCATTTTGAGCGCACTGGCAGTGAAGGCCAGGTGGTCATACATATTGTCCTGCAGCAGGGAAAGCTGGTCCTTATTGAAGTTCAACCCGAATTCAAATTTCTGGTTGGCATCATTCAGTGCGGTGTAATAGATCACGTATTTGTTCAGTTCCTTCTCAAATTCCTGGAGCAGCTTATGATTGATAGCCTTATTACTCTGGCTTACACTGTGCAGGAAACCCATCACGGAGCTGGCAATGGCCAGGGGAGGGGTGAGGGAAGTAAAACTTTTGAAGATGGGGCTGTTGATAATGGACTTGGTGGATTCCACCAGTTTGGTATTCCTTTCGTTCTTATCAGATTTACCCTTGAGGATGATCTTTTCCACCAGTTCTACTACACGGTCGCTCAGGGAGAACCCTAATTCCTTACTCTCCGGGTTGTTGAGGGAGGTAATGAACACATCGAGATTACTCGTTGTGGTCCTGGATTTCAGGTCAATGATCTTTTTGTTCAACAGATAGTAGGTTTCGGAGGCCTGGATGAGGTTGTTCTTGACCAGGTTGTACTTAGTGATATTGTCGAATTCACGGCCCCTTGATAATGATTCAATGGCCTGGGAATTCTGCTTGTCACTATCCGCTACCCTTTGAAGATCTTCCATGATCTTCTTGATAGTAGTGTCCGCCGTTTTAACCTCGGCTTTCTTTTCCGGGTCCTGGGCAGATACTTTCATTGTCACTAAACCTGTCATCAACAATGGCATCATCCATCTAATTAGCTTCAGCATGCTTGAATGTCCTTTTATGTTAAGAAAACCTTAAGAAAATATAATGCCAAAAAATCACCAAGTCACAAAGATAAGAATTAATTCTACTGCATAAAAGTAAGAATTGTATATAGCTACTTATGCATTAGGAGTAATTTTATACCTTTGCAGCCTAAATCACCCTCGATTCATGCTCAATAACAAAAAGGTAGTGGTAGTGCTACCAGCCTACAATGCTGCACTGACCCTTGAAAAGACCTATCTCGAAATACCCATGGATGTGGTGGATGAAGTGGTATTGGTGGATGATGCCAGTAAGGATGATACGGTAGATGTAGGCCGTAAATTAGGGATTAAACACATTGTTCGTCACGATGCGAACAAGGGATATGGCGGGAATCAGAAATCCTGTTATAATAAGGCCCTGGAGCTGGGAGCAGATATTGTTATTATGGTACACCCTGATTATCAATACACTCCAAAACTTATCCTGGCTATGAGCAGCATTATTGCCAATGATGTATATCCTGCGGTGTTCGGCTCCAGGATCCTGGGTAAAGGAGCGCTGAAAGGGGGGATGCCGATGTATAAATATATTTTTAACCGGATGCTCACTTTCACCCAGAACATTTTACTGGGCCAGAAATTAAGTGAATACCATACCGGATACCGGGCTTTTTCTGCGGAAGTGCTCCGGGATATCAATTATATGGCGAATAATGATGATTTCGTGTTCGACAATGAAATGGTGTCCCAGGTATTTATGAAGGGATATGATATTGCAGAGGTGACCTGCCCCACTAAATATTTTGAAGGTGCATCCAGCATCAATTTCAAACGCAGCAGCATTTATGGATTAGGGGTATTGCGGGTTTCGCTGCAACACCGCCTGCATAAATGGGGACTGATCAAGGCAAAAATCTACTAGTTTGAGTGTACAGCACCAGATCGCGTTAGCCAGGAAATATATCCGGTACCGTTTTACAGCAGGTAACCGCCATGGCCTGCATTCTCCGTTCGCCTATGCGTTACTGGATGAAGTGCTTTATGACCGCAAGCCCCGCCCGGAATATGCTCCCATAGAAGCCCTGCGGCAGCAATTACTGCAAAGTGAAGAAGTACTGGAAGTAACAGACCTGGGAGCAGGATCTTTAATGGGGGCCACCAATACCCGCAAAGTGCGTGATATTGTACGCCATGCGGCCAAACCTCCCAAATTCGGGCAATTGTTCCACCGTTTGGTGAAACGTTTTAATGCAGCCACCGTGCTGGAACTGGGCACTTCTATGGGCCTTTCCACTGCTTATATGGCTGCTGCCGGTGCAAACGTGCATACCATTGAAGGCTGCCCCAATATTGCTGCCCGCGCTGCTAAGAACTTCGAGGTCTTAGGGCTGCGGAACATTCAGCAGCATATCGGGAATTTTGATGCCGTATTACCCCGCCTGCTCAACGAAATTCCTGCACCGGACTTAATATATATTGACGGTAATCACCGGGAAGACCCTACCGTTCAATATTACCTGGAGTGTATTAAAAAAGTAAAACCCACTGCCGTGCTGATCTTTGATGATGTGCACTGGACGGATGGAATGGAGCGCGCATGGGAAACTATTAAAGCGCATCCTGCTACTACTTTATCTATTGATCTCTTCTTTATCGGGCTTATCTTCCTGCGGAAAGAATTTAAGGTAAAGCAGCACTTCACGCTTAAGTTTTAAAGATAAAAAAACTCCGGTTCCTAAAGAACCGGAGCTTCATACGCCATACTTCTCAATTCCTTCGCTGGGATTATCCAGAGCAGGTACAAAAGGTGTAATCTCAGGCTTTGAGGGCCACCCTCTAATAAGAAGCTGCGCTTTATTTTAATTTACTTTGTTCCTTCTTCACCATATCAAGATGATTCCTCAATTCAGGTAATGTTTTGGCGAACCAGGCTTTTAATTCCGGATCTTTTACATCTTTTGATGCATCTTCAAACAACCTGATGGCTTTTTCGTGTTTGTCTGATAACTCTTCTACCAATGCTTTGTCGAAATCATTACCACTCTTTTCCAGTAACCTGTTAATATCATCTGTTTTCCCTTGTGGAAGAACAGTAGGAATGGTAATGCTTTTTGTAGCTGCTAATGTTGCCAGTTCCTTGTTTGCTTTCTCATGTGCTTTCTGCATGTGAGCTGCCAGTTTCTTTACACCCGCATTGGCTGTTTTAGCCTGCGCATCTGTACTCAGTTTTACTTCGTATAAGCCATCCTCTGCCGCTCTTGTTACAAAGCTTGCATCATCACGTAATGAATCGTCGGAGAATTTATCCTTGTTCACGTCCTGGGCCATGCCCTTCGTCATACCGGTATCTACTGCTGTAATATCCTGATTACCTACCGTAGAAGTATCATCCGTAGTTGTTCTGGTGCCACTGTTACAGGCCAGCATACCACCAATTGCTAAAGGTAAAAAGAATGCTGCCAGTTGTTTTATCTGTTTCATTTGTTAAAGGTTTTTCAAGTTCATGAATAGTATTGAAAAGATTGTGCCATTGCCGTAAATCCTTATTAAACAGCTTTTTATGGTGTGGCATTGTGGAATTGAATGCCCGAACTGAGAGAATTAGGGAACATGAATTAATAAAATTCCATATATTTATTACAGAAAAACCTATATCCTATGAAGTCCTGGCTACTGCTGGCCGTGTTGCTATTGACGCAAACCGTTCAGGCCCAGAAGAATAATACGAGATCTTTTTCCGAAAAGCTGGAAACCGCACAGTGGATGCGGGAGTACGACAGTGTGGCCTGGCGCATGTCCGAACTGGTCACAGAAGCTACTTACGAAGAGTTGGCCCGCATCGGCAGAGAGTGGTTCTGTTACAAGGGAACAGACAGTTTGTGGAATGGTGTGTACGGCAAGTTCAAAGATGGTAAATACGACCAGGTGCTGCATTACCGCTTAAATACAAACGATTCGATAGATGTGGTGCCTGATTCCATAGATGCTGTAATGCTCGTTGCAGTTTCAAAAGCTATCAATGCGGCTTATCGCGAAGCGGGTGTGATCCTGGGCAGATCATATGTGAAGATGAATAAGTTCATCCAGTATCACCAGGATAAAACAATCACCATCTGGCTGATGCCCGCTCTGCAACCCAGTGATGTGGCTATGTATGGCGGAGAGTTCTATTATCATTTTGACGAAAGCGGTACTAAAGTATTGGAGCGGGAAGAATATTATAAAGGCCACTTCAAAGGGTTTAAAATAGGGAAAACGCGCGAAGTGCGGTTGAACTATGAAGATGCAGATGAACCAACGCAGGGTGCTATTTATTTTGCTTTGCAATATCAACGCAGCTTCTCTGAAATACATATTGACACAAGAGGAAGTACCAGCCTGCTGGCCTTCAGCCAGGAAAAAGGATATTACTGGCGGCACGCAGACAGATCATTAGCTCATAATCCGTAATTTAATAGCATGAAATACGCGCTCTTTTTCCTTTTATCAGTTTTATCCATTGCAGGATACGGACAGGATTTTAAGGCCCATACGTTTATACGCGGTAATGATACTTTGCCTTACCGGCTGTTGTTACCAAAGGATTATAAACCCGGTACTGAATATCCCCTGATAGTGGTGATGCATGGTGCCGGCGAAAGAGGGAATGATAATATCTCCCAGCTTAAACATGGCAGTAAATTGTTCCTCAACGATTCACTGCGTACAGCATATCCTGCCATTGTGATCTTTCCACAGTGTGCAAAGAATACCAGCTGGGCAGTGATGGAATTTAATAAAGACAGTGTTGGCTGGGCCGGCGTGAAATTCAATGCGGATATCAAACCTACCATACCCAGCGGCCTGCTGCACCAGTTGCTGGATAGTCTGCTGGCTTCCGGCAGCGTGGATTACAGGCGTTTGTATGTAGGAGGATTATCTATGGGTGGTATGGGTACATTTGATATACTGGCCCGTTATCCCACCCGCTTTGCTGCAGCATTCCCGATCTGTGGAGCAGGTAATGAAGCATATGCTTCCCGGTTTACACATAGTACCGCATTATGGATCTTTCATGGTGCGGACGATAATGTAGTGCCCGTTAGATTCTCCCGCAGTTATCACGATAGCCTGAGAGTGGCAGGTGCCAGCGTAAAGTATACAGAGTATCCCGGTGTGGGACATAATAGCTGGGATAATGCTTTTGCGGAACCGTACCTTCTGGCGTGGTTGTTTTCAAATAAAAGGAAATAAAAAAGAAGGCCCTTTGATCAAAGGGCCTTCTTTTTTATCTGAGTACAAACCATTGCTGACTGTTAGCAGGAATGGTCACTTGTAAATTGAGCTTTGTTCCTTTTAGCGTTACTTTCTTTGCCACACCATTCTCCCCCGTAATACTGGCCTGGTTCTTTAGGCCGGTATAATAAAGGTCTATTGCTATGTTTCTTGTGATAGGCTCCGTTAAAGGATTGTAGATTATAATGAGCCCCTTGTCTTTCCCTTGCGGATCTACATGCAGTATACCATCATAGTCCCTTCCATCAGGCCGGCGCAGGTGAATGAGATCTCCATCCAGTACGCGGCGGTACTTCTTGTAGAAGTCTACCCATTTCTTTACCAGTACTTTTGTTTCAGGTGCGTCATATAAACGTGGCCCACGGTAACAGGCTTGTACGCCGGCGCCGAAAAGATTAGCCAGCCGTTGCTCATAATGGGGGAGATGTTCCTTTAAAGGCTCAATGGTAGCTGCTGCACCGCCGCCATGATATTGAACTAAGGGAACAAACATCCAGCCCATCGAAGGTGTTTTTTCCCAGGTACCATCATAGATGTTCTGGCGTTCAATGATCTCCTGCTGCTCCCGTGGAAGAGACCAGTTAGTTTCCCTGTAACCCATGGCTACTTTGGTGCCGCCACTTAAAAAATACCAGTCGGGTATATTGAGGTAAATGCCTTTTCCCCTGCACCACTGATAGAATTGCTGAATGGTTTTGTATTGCTTCCAGCGGGAATCTTCCAGATCTCTGTGCCCCGGATGTGTGGTGGATGCGCAAACATCACCGGGATAGGAACCATCATGTTCCAATAGATCCTGACCGGTTTTTTCATAAAAGCTGTAGAGCTTCCTGAAATAATTTTGCCCCCATTCACTTTGCAGGCAGGGAGAGTTACCGAATGCAGGTTTCATACCTTCCGGCATTACCACATCATTTTCCTTATTGATGGAACGGCTGGCCAGCAGGGAATAGCCACCTAACGCTATTCCTTTGGAAGCTGCATATTGTTTCAACTGTTTCATGCGCTGCAGGTTCTGCTGTGTGGTATCTTCAATATTGAAACCACTGCCAAAGGTCATGATCACCATTTCAAACCCAACTTCCGCAGATTGATCAATAGCACTTTTCACAGGTTCGTCTGCCGCACTGCTAACATGCATAATGATAGGGTTTTCCGTTACCCAGGGTGCAATGGTCCTGTACAGTTTCTTCTGGCTTAAACCTCTTCTTTCCCTGTCGTAACTGTCAAAGATCAATTCCCAGATGCGTGCACTTTCTGTTGATGTACCTGTGGCTAGTTCCTGTCCCATACCTGTTTTAGGCATACATACCAATACAGAGGGTGTTTTTAAATTGTAGTTCACCTGTGTAGTGTAAGATGGATCTGTCTGCCAATCTACACAAGCATTCTGTGCGGCGTTGCTGGACATAGAGCCAAAAGCGAAATCGCTTTCTGCCAGGATGGGTGGCATTTCCCAGCGTTGTTTATGTTCTACAGCGCTTTCAGCTTCGATCACTGCCAGGTGTTCGCTTTTAATATTATTGATGATGATCTGTTCTTTGCTGTTGTTGGTTACACTCACCCATTTGCTGAGCAGTGGAATACCATCATATATTTCGTAGTGTACTTTTACGGTTAATCCGGAAAGGAACTGCAAATCCTGCTGCACTGCTTCAGGAGCGCCTAATATTAATACTGCTTCTATTTTACTGCGGCCTTTTGTACCTGCTTCCCCACGTTCAGTTCTGCCACCCTGCGGATCTGTTTTGCCTATTCTTACATGTGTGGGCTGACTGGTTAAAGGAAGTTCTGTAAGGGTGGTGTATGTTTTGCCATCTTCTGAAACACTGCAGGTCATTTTTCCCGGAAGGAACAGGATGCGCAGGAAATAAGATTTTCCCGGATCATATCCTTCAAAATTAGCGCTCTTGCTATCGTGGAAAACACGGAAGCGTTTTGCACCGGGGGCGAGGTGGAATTTGGAAGATTTTCCATCAGGGAATTGCAGGGCAATACCTGCACCATATCCGTTACTTTCATCTGTTCCACTGTTAAGCTTGCAGATGATCACTTTTGTTTCATGAGATAAAGGCTGTTCGGCAAACAATACGGAGTTAGCTGCTGTTTGCATTTCTCCTGCTTTGCCTTCATTCTGAAACGAAGCATTTTGTGAAGCGGCTCCTTTGATGATCTCCCATTTAGGAGAAAGGCTCAGGAAATTATCGGCGAACAATACTTTCCTGCTGATGTCAGACGACAGGCTGCTCATGATCGTGGCATCTGCCTGGTAAGTAAAAGTTACTTCCATTCCTTTCGGTGGCCAGGGTAATTGCTGTGGCGACCATGCCGTACGGCGGTTCCATTCAAACCTGGCTTTGATAGGTGCGGTGGTATAAGATGTGAGTTTGAGGCTTAACGGGTCCGCTTTCATTTCGGGGATCCATTTCGGCAATAAGTAATTCCCGATCGGCTGACCGGTTAAACCACCTGCTTTTATCTCATGACCGTTGATCCATAACACAGCTTCCGGAGATACGGCACGTACCAGTGCTTCATTCGTTACCAGGTTGTCCAGTCCGATGGTGGCGCCATTAGGCGTCAATGCAAATGTGCGTGTGATAAGTCCGTTGCTGAGGGCCATGTATCCTTCAGGTGTTCTGTAGATAGCGGACTTGCGGGCAGTGCCAGCCAGGAGCCAGTCTTCTTTACTTTGCAGCGCTGCTTTTTCGTATAACGGAAGCCCCGCTACGCTGATGGATTGTGCTTTTACTGCAGATGCTGTTACCAGCAATGCTAACGTGGTTCTGATCAAATTTTCTTTCACCTGTATAATTTTAAAAAAGAGTAGCATCCCGGGTTAATAAAACCGGCCCGGGAATTACCAGGCCGGCTGGATGTTTTAGTGTAATGTAGGATCAAAATCTCCGCCCCAGTCTTTATTCTGTTTAAGGTTCGGATTCTGATTGATATTGCTTAGCTGAATAGGGAAGAAGTAATATTTATCCGGCATCACCATTTGTTTAGGACCATTGGTGATCAGTTCCACTACTTCATATGTGAAATCCTGTGGCAGCAATTCAAACCTGTTGGCTTTTCCTATTTCAACAGGTGTTACCTGGTCATAAGTGAGGCCATTTACTTTAGTTGCCATCACACCGTATTTGCGCATACCATTTAATACATTCAGCATGCGGTGGCGGCGCAGGTCCCAGAATCGTTGGCCCTCAAACATAAACTCCACACGCTTTTCATCGAGGATAGCCTGGCGCATTTCAGCACGCGTCATACCGGCTTTAAGGCCATACATGCCGTCACCACCGGCTTCAATACCTGCGCGTTTGCGGATGTCTTTTAACACCTGTAATGCTTCGGCAGGTTTGCCTGTTTCGTTGGCGGTTTCTGCATAGTTGAATAAAACTTCTGCATACCTGATCTCCGGCCAGTCTACATCATTCAATGTTACCTGGGTGGAAGGTAACTCTTCCATTATTCCTTTGCGTGTATATAAACCGGTACGGTAGTGATTTTCTCCCTGGATAATAAAACCAAAAGCATCCATTGATTTGGCAATGCCAGACATGGTGTATTGGCGGCGGCCTTTGATACCGCTCAGTTCATATATACCGCCGTTCCACACCACTGTTGCATCAAAACGGAGATCCCTGTTGAGCCAGAATGTTTGTGCATTATATGTATAGGCGGAAGTAGGGTCACCGGGCTTTTTACCATCTTTCATAGGGAAAGCCTCTGCCATACCCCAGGTTGGCTGATCAAGACCTGTTGCATTTTTTGATTCTGATAAAGGGCGGACACCATCTTCCCCGCGGCCATTTGTTTTTGCCGGATTCACATATATAACGGAAAGGATGTTTTCCTTATGCCCTTTGGTTTCAAAAACTTTGGAAAAATCTTCCAGCAGGCCATAACCATTTGCATCCAGGAAATCTTTAGCTGCTTTGTTGGCAGTGTAAGCAGTTGCCCAGTTAGCATTATCATATGGATTGACAGGATTAAACTGCGGAGAGGCCTTATATAATAATACCCTTCCTTTGAAGGCTAACACAACGGCCTGATCTATACGCCCACGATCGTTGCCTGTATATTTCTTAGGCACTAAAGCAGCAGCTTCGTCAAGGTCTTTCAGAATAAAATTAAAACACTCGCTGGTCGAATTCCTTGATACTTTCAGATCATCGGTCAACTCCTGCGGCACTTCGATAATAGGAACACCGCCATGATAGTATACCATTTTGAAATACAGGAAAGCCCGTAAAAATTTAGCCTGTCCTATCATGGGATTTTTCACATCGGCAGCCACTTTCCCGGCAGGTAATTCTTTCAGCAGGATGTTTATTTTCCTGATGGTAGCATATGGCCAGAATTTCATCGTGCTATTATCTGTGGTCACCCATCCATCGCCAATGATGCCTCCGCCTTCATCGGCGATGCCTGCCATGCCTGTGGGCCATCCGGAAGTGAGTGTACTGCCGTAAAGGTTGCTGAGGAAAGCACCGGAGGTGAGTGGATCATCAAATGTTCCCGCTGCCGGATAGTTGCCCAGGTTATCTACTTTATCCACTACTTTTCCGCAGGCGGAAAACAGGATAAATAAAAACAGGTAACTGATATATTGAATCGTTTTCATTATCGTCATTATTTAGAAGTTAATATACGCCCCGCCGGTAAAGGCTTTCATCAGTGGATAAGAATCCAGTGTCAGTTGTTCCGGATCATGTTCTTTCAGTCCTGATATATAGAACAGGTTGGTTGCGTTTGTAAATAACTGTACACTGTTCACGCCGATCCTGCTTAGCCATTTTTTAGGAAGCGTATACGTAAGGTCCAGGTTCTTCAGGCGTAAGTATGCACCATTCCTTAACCAGAAGGAAGAAGCACCACCGCCCACATCTGCCACCTGGAACTCTCCGGAAACCCGGGGATATTTAGCATTGGGGTTTTCAGGTGTCCAGTAATCGCTGGCCCATAATTCGAAGTAAGGTCTGTCTACCTGGAACACACCACCACCACTACGGGTACTGATCATTCTGTCGTATGCACCCACACCCTGGAAGTGTGCATTTAATCCAATGCCTTTCCATTCCAATCTGAAACCAACACCATAGTTCATTCTTGGAGAGCCGTTGGTAGACAGATATGTCATGTCGTTATCATCAATTTTGCCATCAGGGCCTTCTGAGTAATTAGTGCCGCGGATGTCTTCGAACAATAAATAACCAGGTTTAGGAATGCGGCCATATTGCGTAAAGCCGGCAGGAAGTTTATCAACATCTGCCTGTGATCTGAGGATACCTTTTGAAATGAGGCCGTAAACCCTGTTCTCCGGCTGCCCCAGCTTACTTCTCCAGTTATTTTTATAGGTGCCGTCACGCAATGCCTGGGCTTCATCTATCACATCCCATTTATCTTTAGCATAGCCAATGTTGCCATATAGAGAATATTTCAGTTCGCCGATCTGGTCTGACCATCCGGCAGAGAATTCAAATCCTTTCCAGGAACGCGCTGCATAATTTACCGCGGGTAAGGATGCTCCAAGCGTGGAAGGAGTAGAGCCAAGCCTTGTGGCAAGGATGTCTGATTGTTTCCGGATGAAGAAATCTATTTCACCAGTAAGCCTGTTATCCAGGAATCCATACTCTAATCCAATATCAAACATTTTTGAAGTGGACCAGGTGATATCGGGATTAGGCATCACACCGGGAGCAATACCATCGTTCAAAGCTGTCCCAAAAACGAAGCCGGTGCTTTTAGCATAAGTCTGGCTCCATTGGAAAGCACCTATTGGAAGCGCGTTTATATCTTCATCATTACCGGCTGTACCATAGGAACTTCTCAGTTTCAGATTGCTGAGCCAGGGTGTATTGGCCTTCAGGAAGTTTTCTTCGGATATGCGCCATGCGGCAGATATGGAAGGGAAGAAACCCCATCTTTTACCCGGTGCAAATTTGTAGTTACCATCATACCGGAAGGAGAATTCTGCAATGTATTTATCGTTATAGGCATAGTTAGCACGACCTATCACAGAAGCCCTGGCCGAAGCGCCCTCATTACCGGTGAACCATCTCCTGGCAGCGTCTGCAGAAGCATTGTAGATCTGGTCAATTTCGGTGGTCAGCAACTGATCGGCACGTCCGGTAAGATAAGTTCCATTATCCTTACCCTGTTCATACACCGCCAGTGCAGAAACAGCATGTTTCCCGAAAGTTTTTTCGTATTTGAGGTTCAGATTGATCTGGTAGGCATTGTAGAATTGTACATCCTGCTGAATATTAGGATAGGTTGCACTGAGGTTATGGAGATTGATCTTGGTAGGGTCAATAGGCCCCGGAACAAATTTATTGGTAGGGCTGCCGGATTGGAATATATAGGCTTTGTTATGTACAACAAAAGACTTCATATTCTGATCATACCCATTATAATGCGCCTGGAAGCTGGTGCTCAATCCATCCACAAGATCAGCCAGGTCAAGGTCCAGGCGAACGATACCATCCAGTGTGCGTTTTTTGATATCGCGGTAGCCGCCACTATTGATCATCAGTTCTACCGGGTGCCATGCACCGGGAATAACAGGGAGGTCGTTCGTATTGGTGGACGGATTTCCCTTTGCATCTACATAGAAAGGATATAAACGCGTCCAGTTAAATGTAGCCCTGTAAAAATCGCCTACGTTGAAATCCTCTGCGCCATCATATGGCCAGTACCAGCGGTGATAATTTCTTTGGTTACCACTGAGGTTTACACTTACCTGCAGCCGTTTGGAGATCCTGGCGGTTATATCTGAGCGGAAATTATAGCGGTCAAAATCGAGGTTCTTGTAAGAACCTTTTTCATCGTGATAGCCGAGTGATAAATAATAAGAGATAGTTTCAGTACCACCTCTTACAGAAAGGTTATGCTGCTGTACAGTTGGTTTTTGCCAGATATAGTCGTTAACGGCGTAGCTCTTGTCTTTAAAATAATCGAAGATCTCCTGGCCATAGGGTTTGGGTTGCCCTTGCGTAACGGACATGTTGTTCACGAATGTAAGTTCTTCGGTAGCGGTAAAACTCTGTACCGGTTTGGTGGGGTTGGAAAATGAATAGGAGCCTTTGTAATCGAAAGAAGGTTTTTGAACGAGGCCTTTTTTGGTCACTACCAATACTACCCCATTGCCTGCTTTAGAACCATATACAGATGCGCTGGCGGCATCTTTCAGGAAGTTGATGCTTTCCACCTCGTTTGCATCCAGAGCATCGAAATCAGCTTTCCCTTTGATGATGCCATTGATCACATATAAAGGTTCTGAAAAACTGCCTCTCATACGGATAGAGGAGGAAGCCCCTGCAAGGCCTGTACTGCCTACAACAGTAACACCTGCAGCACGGCCGGCTAATAGATTGGACAGGTTGGAAGCAGGAATATTGCCGATCTCTCCAGGTTTAACAGTGCCAATAGCACCGGTAAGGTTCACCTTTCTTTGTGTGCCATACCCTACCACCACCACTTCATTCAGGCCTTCGGTAGAGGCTTTTAATACAATATTGCCCAGCTCGCTTTTTCCATTTACAGGTATTTCCATTGATTGGAAGCCCATAAAGCTGATCTCCAGGACTGCTTTGTCGTCCACCGCCAGGGAGAAGGAGCCATCCGTTTTGGTCACTACGCCTATGCTCTGGCCTTTCACCTTTACGGTAACGCCAATAAGCGGAGTGCCGGTTTCATCCTGTATCCTGCCGTGCACCTCTATCTTGTCCGCCAGGGCAGAGGCATTGGGGGAGATCACTACCAGGTTCCTGTTCAGGATCTTATAGGCAAGCACATTGCCCAGTACCTTTTGCAGGATCTCCTGCACGGTGGCATCTGTTACATCAATGTCTATCTTTCCCAGCTTTTTGATGTCGTCCTGCAGAAAGAAGAAGCGGTAGTCGCTTTTCTGCTGGATATTGTGCAGCACCTTTGCCGCATCCACCTGTTCCAGCTTCAGGGAGAACTTGTTCTGCCCATACCCCATGGCGGATACATGTAAAAAAGGTATGACGATGAATAGAAAAGCTATTTTCATGATCAAGAGCAACTTTAGTACCGACTGCGTGGAAATTTTCTGCAGCTTAAACCTGCATTTTTTCATAGATTTGAGTTGAAAAGTTAATAACAGTGGCCTAAGCAGGGCATAAAGCCCTGCTCAAACCAGTTCCAGAATTGTTAGCTATTCATGGGGAGGAGCTCCACCTCTTCCCCTTTCATAGATCTTACTGCATTAAGGACCGTGGTATTCCATAACTGTGATTTTGGTTTATTGTAGAATTACGTGGTTGGGCTTACAACAAGCGGATCAAAGAAGTATTACCTGATATATATATTGTTCCCTGTCATTTCATATTTAAAGTGCACCATCATTTGCAGGATGTGCATTGTTTCTTCTATGCTTACGTTGTCGAAGTCGCCGTTCAGGCGCAGGTCTTTCAGCTTGTCGTTGGCGAAATGAAATTTAACATTATGCCATCTCTCCATTTTTAATGCAACCATGTCGAACGATTCATCTGTAAAGGCTAGTTTTTCCTTTACCCATACTGCTTCTTCCGGTATGGTTTCATTGTTGGCGGCCTTTACGGTATGTACTTCGTATTGAAGATCTGATATTGGTTGATCTGCTTTGTCTTTGGTGAATATGTTATTCTTCAGCGATATCTTTTCGTTGGGTAAAAGGATCACTTTCTTTTCTTTACTTTCTTTCAGGCTTACTTCTACTTTGCCTGATATAACCGTGGTTTCAATATTTTCTAAAGTGTTATAGGATTTTACATTGAAAGAGGTACCCAATACCTTTACCGTCATACGGTCCGTATACACATGGAAAGGGTGTGCGGCATCTTTAGATACATCAAAGAAGGCTTCTCCGTTGAGCCATATTTCCCGGTCCTGCTGGCCAAAACCCTTATGGAACCTTAGTTGGCTGCCACTGTTCAGGTTCACCTGTGTGCCATCCGGCAATACAAAACGTTTCCGTTCTCCGTTCATTACGGTGATAACGGAATCCTGCTCCGGCTGGATAGATGCCTGCAGGGTATTGTTATTATAATGCCGGTAGCCGAACCATGCGGCAAATACAATTGCACCAGTTAAAGCGGCAGCAACTGCCAGCCTGCCTGGAAGGAACCTTCTTCGTGGTTCCTCTGTATATGTATTTAGTCTTTGGGCTGTACGCTCCCAGCGTTCCTCCAGGTGCTGCTCATCCTCTGCGGCTTTTTTCATCCATATCTCCTGCAGCAATTCCAAAGTATATGGCTGAATGGCATCCTGCCGGATCAGTTCTTCCAGTTCAGAAAGCTCTGCTTCCGTGGCTTCTTTATTCAGCTTTTTACCCAGTAAAACAAAAAGTCTGGTATCATTCATTGACGAAGGGTCCTTTGCTACAGGACACAGGAATTACAGGAATCCCCTAGTGGAAGGAAAAGTTTTTTTTAATTCTTTACACCCGGCAGGGTAAAGGATTTGCGGGGGAGGGGGAAATCCGCATCCAGAACAGATGCTATTTTTTTTATGGCAGCGGCAATGTGGTTCTCAACAGTACGGGGAGATATGTTGAGTATTTCTCCTGCTTCTTTATAGGAGAGGCCGTTCTCTTTTACCAGCTTATATACAATACGGCATTTAGGGGGGAGTTCATGAATAGACCTGTTCACACGCTGCAGCAATTCAGAGGCTACCATAAGGTCTTCAGGATTGGGAACCAGTTCTGCGCATACCACATCCAGCTGATCAGGATCAAGCTCAGTTGTGTTACCCCGCCTTGTTACATGATTTAAACAATGATGCTTTACGGCAACATACAAATACAAACGAAGGTTGGCTATTTCAGTTAGATTCCTGCGCTTATCCCAGACCTTGATAAAAACGTCCTCTACTATTTCTTCTGCCACTTCCCTGACTTTTACAATGGAAACGGCGAACTGGAAAAGAGTAGTGTAATAGTGCTTGAATAAGATCTTGAATGCTTGCTGGTCATCAGAAAGAGCTACTTGTTCCTGTAAAGCCTGTATCTCTTTATCATTCATGTCCACTGTTTTGCTTTAAACAAGGTATTGTTAATTTCGTACAAATACAAGTTCATTCCTTTCGAAAAATAATTCAATAATCACCTTGTTTAGTCAATATCAGCCGGAATTTATCCTGTTCGTTAATGGAGTCAATATGATTTTAACCTTTCTCAATGTTATTTTATATTGCTATCTTGGCTGGCATACGCTTTCAATTTAAAATCTAAACCTTAATGCAACGAATTTATTCCCTGTTTCTGCTTTTAGCGGTGAGCCTTTCCGTTAATGCCCAGCAGAAAAAAGACCTAACCCCTGCCGATTATGCAAAATGGCAGTATTTCACGGGCTCAGCTTTATCTGAAAATGGAGAATGGGTAGCCTATTCGGTAGCTGTGCAGGAAGATAATGACACCCTTTACCTTTTCAACCAGCTCTCTAACAAACGTTATGCGCTTGAATTTGGAAGTGCACTGGCCTTTTCGGGAGATAACCAGTGGGTGGCTTATTATATTGGTGTTCCCTTCAAAGAAGCAGAGAAACTCAGGGATCAGAAAATGCCCATCCCTTTAAAAATGGGTTTGCTGAACCTGGTGACCGGCAGAAAAGAAGTGATCAAAGACGTCAGTAACTTCCGCTTTTCAAGGAATGGTAAATTCCTGGCGGTTACACTCAACCCGCCAAAGGAGAATAAAGATAAAGGGGCCGTGGTGCTGCTGCGGAACCTCGCAGATAGCAGCACCCGCACAATAGGAAATGTAACCGCATCTGAATTTAACCGAAAGAGCGATCACTTTGCCTATATCCTGGAATCTGCTAACCAGGCGGGCAACACAGTAGAACTGTTCAACCTGCAAACGAATGTGATCAAAGTATTGGCCAGCGATACCTGCAAGTTCTCCAAACTCACCTGGTCTAAGGAGGGAAATGGTCTTGCTTTCTATAAGACCATTAAAAACGAAGATTACGAAGAAGAGAATGCACAGGTATATGTGTATGCACCACTTGATAAAAAGCCAGTGCTCTCCGTATTTGATCCGGCCAAACAACCTGCCTTTCCTAAAGGCATGCGCATCAATCCAACGTCTGCCCTGCGCCTGACAGATGATGTAACAGCCGCTTATTTCAGTATCAAGAACTGGACGGCCAAACCTCCGAAGAAAGGTGCAGCGAAAGATTCTGCAAGTGTTAAAAAGGATACTGCCAACATCGCGAAGGCGGATACCACAAAGAAACTCCCGCCGGCAGCAGCTCCTAAGAAAGAAGATAAACTGGCGGCAGTGGATATCTGGCATTGGAAGGATGCGGACATACAGCCCCGCCAGAAGCTTACTTACGCCATGGATAAAGAATTCAGCCTGCAGTCCGTTTGGAACATCTCCGGCAACAGTTTCTTCCAGCTGGCCAGCGACAGCACACCCCGTGCAAGCCTTGCCAACTGGCAGAAGTTTGCCGTGATCACCACAGAAAAGAAATACAAACCAGCTTTCAAGGAAGACTTTGCTGATTTCTATCTCGTAGATACCCGCACCGGGCAAAAGAAACTGATCGGTGAAAAGATCATCCAGTCATACGGTTATTCACCTATGCTTTCACCGGATAGCAAGTATGTGTTGTACTATAAGGACAAGCAATGGTTCACCTATAACACAGCCACAGGAGAGAATGTAAGCATCACTAAAAACATTCCCACCATTTTTGAAAACTTCCGTGACGATCATCCTGCTGCCAAACCTCCTTTTGGCTGGGGTGGCTGGACCAAAGGGGATAAAGAAGTATACCTGTATGATGAGTATGATATCTATGCTGTGAAACCGGATGGCAAGGGTTTCCGTAAACTGACAGATGGAACGAAAGAAGAGATCAGGCACAGGATTGCAAGGATAGATACTGAAGATCCTTACTGGGATGATAGCAAAGCACTCTTCATTGATCTCTATGGTGATAAGAGCAAGTACTTTGGTGTGGGCAAAGTAGAGAAAGGAAAGTTCAGCCGCCTGGTTTATGAACCCAATGCAATAGATCAGTTCAATAAAGCGAAGGAAGCGGATGTATTCACTTTCATCCGGGCAGACTATAACCGTTCTCCTGAACTCCACATCACTAAGAACTTCCAGGGAGAACAGAAAGTAGCAGGTACTAATGCACAGCAGAAGGATTACAAATGGGGCAAAAGCGAACTCGTGTCTTTCACAAACAAGAAAGGTAAGAAGTTACAGGGCGCGCTGTTCTATCCTGCAGATTATCAGCCGGGCAAACAATACCCGATGGTAGTGTACATCTATGAAGAACTGGCCAATACCGTGCATGGTTATGTGATGCCTTCTGAAAGGAGAGCTTATAACACCACTAACTTTACATCCGGCGGTTATTTCATCTTCCGCCCGGATATCGTATATGATATTAACGATCCCGGAATGAGTGCCGTGGATTGCGTGGTACCGGCGGTAGAAGAAGTACTGAAAACAGGCATGATAGATAAGAACAAAGTAGGGCTGATGGGTCATAGCTGGGGAGCTTACCAGACTTCCTTTATCATCACACAGACCGATCTGTTCAAAGCAGCCTGTGCAGGTGCACCTTTAACGAACCTGATCAGTATGTCCCTGGCTATTTACTGGAACTCCGGTATTCCTGACCAGAAGATCTTCGAAACCAGCCAGGGCCGTTTTGATGGTCCCTGGTACGACAGGATGCAGGAGCATATGCGCAACTCACCTATCTATGCTGCACAAAATATCAAAGCGCCTTTACTGGTTGCCTTTGGTGATAAGGATGGAGCTGTGGACTGGCACCAGGGGATTGAAATGTATGGTACCATGCGCAGGATGGAGAAACCGCATGTGATGCTGGTATATGCAGATGAAAACCATGGTCTGGCTAAGAAAGAGAACCAGATAGATTATCAGAAGCGCCAGCGGGAATGGTTTGACCATTACCTCTTAGGTAAAACGGCACCGAAGTGGATCACAGAAGGTGTGTCTTACTTAGATAAAATGAAGGAACAGGAGAAAGAAAATAAACCATAAATAAAAAGCCCCCTGACATAATCGGGGGGCTTCCGGTTTCATTCAATAACCGGTTGATCGTTAACTTCTTTATCTGATAGCCTGCATCGCTGCTTTGGCAGCAGACACAGTAAACTCGATATCTTCTGTTGTGATAGCATGGCTGATGAACCAGCTTTCAAATGCAGATGGCGGCAGGTAAACACCTCTTTCCAGCATGGCGTGGAAGAAACGTTTGAACAATTCATTGTTGGCACCGGATGCGGCTGTGAAATCAACAATGGGATATTCTGCAAAATGTACGCTCATCATGGAGCCGATGTGATTGATCTGGTAAACCACACCTGCTGCACCGAAGGTTTCTCTTAACCCTGCAATCAGCTGTGCTGTTTTCTCCTGCAGTTGGGTATAGATGGCAGGGCGCTCTTTTAATGCTTTGAGCAAAGTGTATCCTGCTATCATGGCAATAGGGTTACCGCTGAGTGTACCTGCCTGGTATACTTTACCGGCTGGTGCAATATGCTCCATGATCTCCCGTTTACCGGCAAAAGCACCTACCGGCATACCGCCGCCAATGATCTTGCCAAAGGTTACGATGTCTGCTTTGATATTGAATAATTCCTGTGCACCACCTTTTGCTAAACGGAAACCGGTCATCACTTCATCCATGATGAATATGATGCCGTGTGTATCGCATAAACTTCTTAAGCCTTCCAGGAAACCCGGCTGGGGAAGGATGCAACCCATATTACCTGCTACAGGTTCTACAATGATAGCAGCGATCTGATCCGGATGTTCTGCAATGAGTTGTTCTACCGCAGGAAGGTTATTATAAGGAACGCTGAGTGTGTCATCTGCTACAGCACTGGTTACGCCGGGAATGGATTGTAAGCCTAATGTGGCAACGCCGCTGCCTGCACTCACTAAAAAGGAGTCTGCATGGCCGTGATAGTTCCCTTCAAATTTGATCACTTTATTTCTGCCGGTATAACCACGTGCAAGGCGGAGGGCGGACATGCAGGCTTCTGTACCTGAGTTCACCATACGCACCATATCAATATTCGGCACCATGCTCACGATCAGTTCTGCCACATCTATTTCAAGCTGGGTAGGTGCGCCGAAAGAAGTAGAATAGGTAGCATATTCCTGGATGGCTTTAACCACCGGCTCATAAGCATGGCCAAGGATCATGGGGCCCCAGGAATTGATATAATCCACATAACGGTTGCCATCTACATCATACATGTAGGCGCCTTTAGCATGTTGCATAAAAACGGGTGTGCCGCCTACGCTTTTGAATGCGCGTACGGGAGAATTCACACCACCGGGAATTACTTTATTGGCCTGTTCAAATAGGGCTTTACTTTTAGTATACATGCCATTAGTTTTTTAGTTGTTTAACAAACGCACCGCATCTTTTGCAAAGTAGGTGGCAATCAGGTCTGCCCCTGCACGTTTGATGCTGATAAGGCTTTCCATAATAGCTTTCTCTTCATTGATCCATCCCATCTTTGCTGCTGCTTTGATCATGGCGTACTCACCACTCACATGATAGGCACTCACCGGAACAGTTACGCTGTCTTTAATAAGACGGATGATGTCCAGGTAAGCCATGGCTGGTTTCACCATTACAATATCCGCTCCTTCATCCACATCCATCAATGTTTCTTTCAATGCTTCGCGGGCATTGGCATAATCCATCTGGTATGTTTTCTTATCGCCAAAACCGGGTGCAGAATCCAATGCATCGCGGAAAGGGCCGTAGAAGCAACTGGCATATTTGGCGCTGTAGGCCATGATGCCCGTTTTAGTAAAGTTACTATCTTCCAACGCTTCACGGATGGCCAGGATACGGCCATCCATCATATCGCTGGGCGCCACAAAATCCGCACCGGCTTCTGCATGGCTTACACTCATGGCAGCCAGTACATTCACGGTAGCATCATTCACAATCTCTTCTCCTTCCACAATACCATCGTGGCCGTAAGAAGAAAAAGGGTCTAACGCTACATCCGTCATCACCACCATACCAGGCACCGCTTCTTTCACAGCACGGATGGCACGTTGCATCAATCCGTTGGGGTTGAGGGCTTCTGTTCCTTTATTATCTTTCAGCTCATCTGCACATTTGATGAACAGCAGCACACTTTTTATGCCCATTCCCCACAGTTCTTTCGCCTCCTGCACCGTAAGGTCCAGCGAATGGCGAAAATACCCCGGCATGGAAGAGATCTCTTCTTTAATACCCTTTCCCTCTGTAATGAACAGCGGCGCGATGAAATCGGCAGGGGATAAAATGGTTTCTGCTACCATCGCACGGATGGCAGGGGAGTTGCGTAAAATTCTGTTTCTTCTGATCATCATCTTCTATTTTAAATCAACATTATTTAACCCATTCTCTTGGCTTCAGGTATTCCAGCAGTTCTGCTTCCGGACTCCCGGCGGCAGGGTGAAAATCATACTCCCAGCGCGCCCTGGCGGGAAGGCTCATGAGTATGGACTCAATGCGCCCGTTGGTTTTCAGGCCAAATAAAGTACCCCTGTCGTGTATCAGGTTGAACTCCACATAACGGCCACGCCTGTATTCCTGCCAGTGTACATTTTCTTCTGTATAAGGAAGGTCTTTCCTTTTTGCTACGATCGGAAGATAAGCCCCGATCATGGAATTACCATTGGCAAACTGGAATTGCAGCAGCTGTTCTGCTGTGCGGGAAGGCTCGGGGCGGAGGTAATCGTAAAAGATACCACCAATGCCACGTGCTTCATTATTCCGGTGTTTATTCACAAAATACTCATCGCAATGTTTCTTGTATTGCGGGTAAAGCTCCGTTCCAAAAGGATCGCAGGCTTCTTTGAAAGTACGGTGAAAATGAATGCCGTCTTCCTCAAAGATATAATATGGCGTAAGATCTGCACCACCGCCGAACCATGAATCCGCTATGCTGCCATCTGCCGCATAGAGTTCAAAGTAACGGAAGTTGGCGTGTACAGTGGGTACAAAAGGATTCAGCGGATGGATGACCAGGGAGATCCCTGCGGCCAGGAAACTGCTTTCTCCCTGAACATTGAACTGCTGCGCCATCACAGCCGGTAATTTACCATGTACCACAGAAGTGTTCACGCCGCCTTTCTGAAAAACATTCCCATCAGCAATGATACGGGTGATCCCGCCACCGCCGCCTTCTCTTTCCCAGCGGTCTTCCCTGAACTTTGCTTTTCCGTCCATGGCTTCCACTGCGCTGCATATTTCATTTTGCAGCTGCTGAATGAAGGGTATGAATTGTTCTTTAATGGTCATGCCGTATAACTTTTCACCGCTTCTATAAATGCTTTCGCATGATCTACCGGGATGTTGGGCAGGATGCCATGACCAAGGTTCGCAATATACCGTTGCGGGCCAAAAGCACGGATCATTTCATGCACGGATTTGGTGATCTCAGGGATGGGGCGCATCAGTGATGCCGGATCATAGTTCCCCTGCAGGGTAACAGCCGGGCCTGCAAACTGGCGGGCCAGCTCAGGTTTGATACACCAATCCAGTCCAAGACCCTGTGCACCGGTAGCGGCCATTTCTTCCAGTGCAAACCAGGCACCTTTGGCAAATACGATCACAGGCGCTACACCCTGCAATGCTGCAACGATGCGGCGGATATATTGTAAAGAGAATTCTTCAAAATCTTTCGGACTCAACAAACCACCCCATGAATCAAAGATCTGCACCACGTCTGCACCTGCTTCTACCTGTGCTTTCAGATAGAGGATGGTGGTTTCCGTGATCCTGTTCAATAGTTCATGTGCAACGGCAGGCTGCTGATAACAGAATGCTTTGGCTTCATCAAAAGTTTTGGAGCCCTTGCCTTGTACCATGTAACATAACAAGGTCCAGGGTGCACCGGCAAAACCGATCAGCGGAACACGGCCGGCGAGGGTTTGTTTGGTAAGGCGCAATGCATCCATTACATAATGTAAACGTTCTTTCACATCGGGGATCTCAATCCTGTTCAGGTCTGCCGCTGTTTTGATGGGCTGGGGGAGAAGGGGGCCGAGTTTTTCAACAAGCTGCACTTCCATACCCATGGCCTGCGGAACCACCAGGATGTCTGAGAAAATGATCGCAGCATCCACACCTACCTGGTCAACCGGCATTACAGTGATCTCAGTGGCTAGTTCAGGAGTCTGGCAGCGCTCAAAGAAAGAATATTTATCACGCAGTTTGATATAATCAGGCAAAAAGCGACCAGCCTGGCGCATCATCCATACCGGTGGGCGTGGAACCGGAGTTCCCTGCAGTGCTTTTAACAACAAATCGTTCTGTAGTCCGCTCATTCGTAGCAATTGATATTGTCAAAGTAAAAAATAGCTGTTTGTACTAACAGGTCCATCGAAGGCTCGGGGCTTACAACAATCCTGTTATTGGTCACATCTTCCAGCGAAGCTGCGGTAGTAGTGCCAATGGCAAAACATACCGTATGCTTTGGGAGTGTGTTCACGGAAAAGAAACTCTTTACGCTGCTGGAGCTGAGAAAGAGTATGCCGTCAAATTCTTCTTTCAGTGCTTCAGGTGTTTCCACGGTATCATACACTACAATCTCTTCTACTGCTACCTGGTGTTCTTTGAGAATATCAGGCAGTTCATTCCTCCGGATCCTGCCGCAGAAGAATACCACGGAAGGAATATTATGTTCGGCAATGATCAGCTCTGCCAGTTCTTTTGAATTCAGGGCTGTACCGGCAATGGATACATGATGTAAGTGTTCCTCTACTGCTTTGCGTGTAGCGCCCTGTAAGCAATACACCTTGCTGATACCCTTTTTGGAAGGCGCCTGGCTGTAATGCCATGCTTTGCTCACGATCTTCACAGCATTAGGGCTGGTGAATACAAGTGTACTGCCTTTGATAAAATGCTGTAAACTCTGTGCTGTTGCTTCAGGCGTGAGCGTTGGCTGCACGTCAATAAAAGCCTGCGCAGATATAGCAATACCATGTGTGGCAGCTTCCCCGACCAGTGTTTGCGGCAGGGGCTTAGTACTCAATATGCGATATTTAGCGTTGGGCATTTTTGATCTCTTCAATGATAGCATCACCTCCCTGTACCAGTATTTCCTTAGCGGCTGATGTACCCAGCCCTGCTGCATCTGCTGCAGGTAACTGATGTGAAACAGTGAGGGACAGTGTGCCCTGGAGGTTACAGAGGTTGCCTTCAAAATTCAGTTGTCCATCCTGAATATAAGCATAAGCGCTGATAGGAGTAGTGCAACCGCCTAAAAGGTAACGCAGGAATTCCCGCTCTATGCCTGTGCAAAGTGCTGTTTCTGCATGGTCCAGCGGGGCTAAGGCTTCCCGGCAGAAAGTATCCTGTTCCCTGCAGGCCACAACAATGGCTCCCTGTGCAGGGGCTGGCAACATCCAATCCAGTATCTCGGATTCATCCGGCCTTACGCCGATCCTTTCCAGTCCTGCTGCAGCAAAGATGGCGGCATCCCAGTTTTCGGAAGCCAGCTTTTGCAGGCGGGTATTTACATTCCCGCGCAGGTTATGCAACTGGTGTTGCGGGTAACGCCGCAGCCACTGAGCTTTACGGCGGATGCTGGAAGTGGCGATATTAGCTACGTAAGTACTGTCTTCTAAGAATTGTGTATCGTGTTTGTATACCAGCAGGTCTTTTACCGGCCCTCTTTCAAGAATGGCGGCATTGATAAGCCCTTGGGGTAATTGGGTCGGAACGTCTTTGTAGGAATGCACCGCAATATCAATGCGGTCGTTGAGCAGCGCAAGGTCCAGGCTCCTGGTGAAAATACCCTGAACGCCTATCTCATAGAGAGGCGTTACGAGGTCAATATCACCTTCACTTTTGATGGGAACTAAAATAGTGGAAAACCCTTGTGCTGTAAGCAGATCTTTTACCAGGTTAGCCTGCCATAGTGCGAGCTGGCTTTCCCGGGTACCTATCCTGATGACTTTGTCCATTTCTATTCCTGATTAACGCCGGCTTCAAAAATATCATTGATCATGGCGATGTAGAGATCACCTTTCTCTGATTCTTTGCGCACTTTGCCGGCCATAAGATTGATCATTTTCTGAATGATGCGGGAAGAAACTTCTTCCATATCCTCCATATTGTATTGTGCGCCGTTCTTTTGCTCTTTTATTTCGCGTGCATGGATCTCCGTGAGTTTCTCTTTCACGGCTTTCAGCACTACGGCATGTTTGCGCATCTTGAACCAGTAGAGGAACTCCTCCATATGCTCTTCAATGATGCTCATGGCCTTGGGTACTTCGTTGAGCCGTTTTTGCAATGTTTCATCCTGCACTTTACTCAGTTCATCCACATTCACTACTTCCACATGCGGTAATTCCCGTACATCTGCAGCTACGTTGAAAGGAATGGACAGGTCTATCACCAGTTTGGGTTGTGCTCCTTCCAGGTGTGCTTTCAGGATAGTAGGCTGGGGAGAATTGGTGGCTACGAGGATCACGTCTGCTGCTTTCAGCACAGCATCCATTTCTTCATAAGGAGCATATTGCAGGCCATGTGTACCGGCAAACTCTGCTGCCACTGCGGTAGTACGATTGATGAGTGTGATATTGCGCACACCCAGGTACTCCATCATATTTTTGCAGGTGTTGCGGCCTATTTTGCCCACACCCAGTAAAACGATCTTTTTGTTTTTGATATCAGGGATCTTACTTTCCAGCAAACGTACGGCAGCAAATGCTACTGATACAGTGCCGGAACTAAGGCCGGTTTCATTTTTGATGAGCTTGGAAACCTGCAGCACGCTGTTCACCAGCCTTTCTATGAAGGTACCGATGCAACCTGCTCCTTTTGCAAATTTGGCCGCGCCTTTGATCTGTCCCACAATTTCATAGTCGCCCAGGATCTGGGAATCAAGGCCGGTGCCAACATGGTACAGATGCCTGATGGCACCTTCTCCTGTTCTGTGATAGGCCATTTCTTTGAATACCTGGCGATTGCCATGTGCAGCATCGCATAAGAGATTCATTAATACTTCCACATCCGGTGCAAAACCGTAAATTTCGGTCCTGTTACAGGTAGAAAGTACGAATAGGTCATTCAGGCCAGCCTGTTGGGCGGTCTGTAAAAGTTGCTGGTATTGATCCTGATTTATTGCGAATAAACCGCGGATGGCAGCGTCTGTTTTCTTATAGTTGATGCCAACGATATGAAAATGTGATATGTCTTTGGGCTGATTGACCTGCATGTGTTTCTTAAAAGCTTCCGGTTGCAAAAATACTTGCCTAGACTTCAAAACCGCGCCTGAGGCTGTCACTAGTGTGTCATTTCTAACCATGGTAAGTGGAGCATGCAAAAAATGATATTCATCATGTTTGTTGATAGCTGCCATACGAAAGCATTTAGCGGTATAAGCTACAAATTAATGACAGAAAATCCAATGCCACAATGATCTGGATCAGTCTGAAACATCACCCCCTGTTCGTTTTTATTCTAACAATTTAATGACACTACTAGCAGGATAAAGCCTCAAAAGCGCTTACTTTTGCAACAATTTTTTAGGTCTATGGTCGCAAAGTCTGATACAGCTATTATGCTGATGAACCTCGGTTCGCCTGATTCTACGGCGGTGCCGGATGTGAAGAAATACCTCCTGGAATTCCTGATGGACAAGCGGGTGATCGATTACCCCTGGCTGCTGCGTAAGATACTGGTAGGAGGGATCATTGTTCCCAACAGGGCGGCTAACAGTGCAGAAGCTTACAGCAAAGTGTGGCGGGCAGATGGTTCTCCGCTCATTGCGCTGACGAAACAATTACAAATTGCCCTGCAGCACGATCTGGAGATCCCTGTGGAGATCACCATGAGGTACGGTAATCCTTCTCCCCAAGCCACTTATGAGAAGTTGATGAAGGAACATCCGAACCTGAAGGAAGTGATCCTCATGCCTTTATATCCGCACTACGCCATGAGCAGTTATGAAACCGCGGTGGAGTATGCAAAAGATAGCTATAAGAAAAAGAACTATCCCTTCACGTTAAAAGTAGTGGAGCCGTTCTATAACCGTCCTGAATACATTGAGGCACTGTCTGAAAGCATGCGTCCTTATCTTGATCAGGATTATGATCACCTGCTCTTCAGTTATCACGGGCTACCGGAAAGGCACATACGAAAGGGTGATGTAACAGGCAGTCACTGTTATAAAGTGAATGATTGCTGCCATGTTGCCTCTGCTGCACATAAACAATGTTACCGTCACCAGGTGACTATCACTTCTGAACTGGTAGCAGAAAGACTGGGTATTCCCCGGAATAAATGGAGTATTTCCTATCAATCCAGGCTGGGCCGGGAAGAATGGGTGAAACCCTATACCGCAGGCCTGTTTGAAACCCTTCCTAAACAGGGGGTTAAGAAGTTACTGATCGTGTGCCCGGCTTTTGTGTCAGATTGCCTGGAAACACTGGAAGAGATAGCCATGGAAGGAAAACATTCCTTTATCAGCAATGGTGGGGACAGTTTCACCATGATCCCCTGTATGAACACGCATCCAACATGGGTGAAAACAGTAGCCCTGCTTTGTAAAGAAGAAATGGCGCAATACGCGTAAAAAAAGACCGCTCCACACCAGGGCGGTCTTTTTTTAATCTATTTGAAATTTTTTTAATCCTTTAGGGGCAAGAGATACAGCCCATTTTGCCCTGTTACGGCTAATCCTTAACCCCGATTTCTCCGCTTTTTTCTTTAAATTCAATCAGCAAAATTTGATCGCAGATGATCTTGGCCGTTCTAAAAGAAAAAGCAGAAGAAAGCAGGGTATCGCTGGTTCCGGAAGTAGTGAAACAATTAGTGCAGCAGCAGGTAACGGTGTGGGTGGAAGAGGGTGCCGGCGTAAAAGCATTTTACACGGATGAGGCGTACCGGGAAGCCGGCGCAGTCATCAAACCCCGCACAGAGATATTGCAGCAGGCAGATCTGCTGCTCAGTATCCGTTCACTTGTTCCGGAAGAATGGAACCAGTTAGCCCCCGGAAAGATCCTCATGGGCGTTTACCAACCCCTCTACAACCAGGAGCTCATGCAGCAATGGGCCGAAAAGCAACTCACTACTTTCAGTATGGACACCATTCCCCGCACCACACGTGCGCAAAGCATGGATGTGTTGAGTTCCCAGGCCAATATTGCAGGTTATAAAGCAGTGATCCTGGCGGCATACACCTATAGCCGCTATTTTCCTATGCTGATGACAGCCGCAGGAAGTATCCCTCCCGCAAAGGTGCTGATCCTGGGAGCCGGAGTTGCCGGATTACAGGCTATTGCCACTGCACGCAGGCTGGGAGCGGTTGTGGAAGTATTTGACACCAGGCCCGCTGTGAAGGAAGAAGTGATGAGCCTCGGTGCGAAATTCGTGGAAGTGGAAGGTGCGGCAGATGCTTCCAAAGCAGGCGGATATGCCGTTGAGCAAACAGAAGAATATAAACAGAAACAGGTAGAGAAAATAGCGCAAAGCGCAGCGAAAGCAGATATCATTATCACCACCGCACAGATCCCCGGAAAAGCAGCACCCATACTGATCTCGCAGGAGATGGTGGAAAACATGCACACGGGCTCTGTGATCATTGATCTCGCTGCTGCCACCGGTGGAAATACCGCCGTTACCAAAAACGGTGAAACCATTGTGCATAAAGGTGTAACCGTGATCGGTAATTCAGACCTGGCAGGCACGGCTCCTGCAGATGCCAGTAAACTGTATGCCCGCAACGTGCTGAACTTCCTGAAGCTCATGCTCACAAAAGAAGGGCAGCTGGATCTGAACTTTAAGGATGATCTGATCCAGGGCACCTGCATCACACATAAAGGAGAGATCGTAAATGAGCGCGTGAAAAACCTCCAACCCGCAACCGCATAAAATAACCTGAACATATGAACGCAGTACTGGATTTTTTACAACTGCATATAGAGATGGTATACATCGTGATCCTCTCCATATTCCTGGGCATAGAAGTGATCTCCCGTGTTCCTGCTGTATTGCATACCCCACTTATGAGTGGCGCGAATGCTATTCACGGTGTGGTGATCATCGGTGCCATTATTGTAATGGGGAAAGCGGAATCAGATAATTACATCGCACTGGTACTTGGATTCCTGGCCGTGATATTGGGTACGCTCAATGTGGTAGGTGGTTTTGTGGTAACGGACAGGATGCTGGAAATGTTTTCAAAGAAGAAAAAGTAAATAGCCCTATATGCAAGCAAGTCTTTTGTCTATCGCTTACCTGATCGGCTCTGTTACATTCATTATTGGCCTGAAAATGCTCAGCCATCCTGCCTCTGCGCGCAAAGGTAACCTGGTTGCGGCTGCGGGGATGTTCCTGGCAATTGCCGGAACTATTTTCCTGTATGAAGAAGGCGGAGAGAAATTGCATAACTACGGCTGGATCTTTAGTGGTTTATTGATAGGAACAGTGATAGGTGTGATTGCTGCACGCAAAGTGAAAATGACGGCCATGCCGGAAATGGTGAGTATGTTCAATGGTATGGGCGGAGCCTGTGCGATGTTGATTTCCATTGTGGAGTTTAATCATTTGACGCATGCGCCGGTAGCTGCTATGTCAGGCTCCAATCTGGCAGAAATTATTGCGGCTTTGATAACACAGGCTACAACAGGCATTCATGTAGGTGGCAAACTTCTTATCATCCTCCTGGGGCTGATCATTGGAACCGTTTCCTTTGCAGGTAGTGTAATAGCCTGGGGCAAATTAAACGGAAAAGTAAAAGATTTTGCATTTAAAGGACAGCATATCGTGAATCTCACCATGCTGGCTGTTATTGTGATCCTGGCCACATACCTCGTGGTAGTGATCAACGATAGTTATACTATTGTCAACGAAAATGGCAGATATATTAGTCATGGCACTATCGGTGTCCTCCCCCAGATCACCATCTCCTTCTACGTTATCCTCGCCTTATCCATCGCATACGGCGTATTATTCGTAATGCCCATTGGCGGTGCAGACATGCCGGTAGTGATCTCCTTATTGAACTCCTTTACCGGTGTGGCGGCAGCTTGCGGCGGTTTCTTATACAACAATCCTGTAATGCTCACGGGTGGTATCCTTGTTGGTTCAGCCGGTACTATTCTTACCATCCTCATGTGTAAAGCCATGAACCGTTCCCTGAAGAACGTACTGATCGGTTCTTTCGGAGGAGTGAAAGCAGGAGGTGCAGCTAAAGAACAAACGGGCAGCTACAAAGAGATCAGCCTCTCCGATGCCGCAGTGGTACTGCGTTACGCCAATAAAGTAATGATTGTACCGGGATATGGTTTAGCAGTGGCCCAGGCCCAGCACGTTTGCCATGAACTGGAAAAAATACTGGAAGAAAAAGGCGTGGAAGTAAAATATGCCATTCATCCGGTAGCAGGCCGTATGCCCGGTCACATGAACGTTTTGCTGGCAGAAGCAGATGTGCCGTATGAAAAATTAGAAGAAATGGAACAGGCGAATGGAGAAATGAATACCACAGATGCCGTACTGGTACTGGGTGCCAACGATGTGGTGAACCCTGCAGCCAAACATGATCCGGACAGCCCCATTTACGGTATGCCCATACTGGAAGTAGAAAATGCGAAGATGGTGATCGTGAATAAACGCAGTATGAAACCAGGATACGCAGGTATTGAGAACGAGCTCTTCTTTCAACCCAAAACCTCCATGCTTTTTGGAGATGCAAAAGCCGTGTTACAGCAGCTGGTGGCTGAAGTGAAAATCGTATAAATTTTTACCTTTGCGGAATGTCATCGTTACCATCAGCGTTTACGGATACGCTGGATCAATTACCCGGATTCAATAAAGAATCCTTCCTGGAGGTGCATAATTCCGCTGAGCGGATCACTTCCATCCGGCTGCACCCGCAAAAAGCCACGGCGCTTTTTCCTGAACTGGCGCCAACACCAGTACCCTGGAACCGTTACGGTTATTACCTTTCCGCCAGGCCTTCCTTTACATTGGACCCTTATTTTCACGCAGGTGCTTACTATGTGCAGGAAGCCTCTTCCATGTTCCTGGAAGAAGCGCTCCGGCAAACAACAGATCTCTCGCAACCCCTGAAAGCATTAGATCTTTGCGCAGCCCCCGGTGGTAAAAGCACCCTCATACAAGCCGTGCTGCATCCGGACAGTCTGCTGATAGCCAATGACGTCATCAAATCCCGCGCAGGCCTGCTGGCAGATAATATCACCAAATGGGGCGCAGATAATGTAGTGGTCACCAACAATGATCCGCGCGACTTCGCAAGGCTGGGAGATTTTTTTGATGTAATGGTGGTAGATGCTCCCTGCTCCGGCTCCGGTTTATTCCGGCGCGATCCGGAGGCTGTGGAAGAATGGTCGCAGGAGAATGTGATTCTCTGCAGCCAGCGGCAGCAAAGGATCCTGGCAGATGTGCTGCCTGCCCTGAAACCAGGGGGTGTATTGATCTATTCTACCTGCTCCTATGCGAAAGAAGAGGATGAGAACATCATGGAATGGCTGCTTGGTAACTTTGAACTGGAAAATATTCCGCTCACTATAGATCCTGCATGGAACATTGTAACCTCCGTTACTGATCAGTACAAAGCCCATGGATACCGCTTTTACCCGGATCAGGTGAAAGGCGAAGGATTTTTCATTGCTTGTTTCCGGAAAAAAGGAGAGGAAGGCGTGGCTAAGAAAATGCGTCAGCAGATAGCTGCGCTCCCTGCTAAAGAATCGGCCCGTTTATTGCCATGGTTAAGGGATGCAGCGAATCTCACTTTTGTAGATCATAAGGGGGAAGTGATCATTTTACGATCTTCCATAGCAACAGAATTACCGGTGCTGCAAAAGAAACTCTACCTGCGAAAGGCAGGTGTGAAAGCAGGCCAGCTCACACAAAAGGAGCTGATCCCTGATCATCAGCTGGCCCTGAGCACCTGCATCTCAGCAGAGCTGCCTGCCGTGGAATTACCGCTGGAACATGCTTTACGTTATCTTCGCAAGGAGGACCTGCAGCTGGACCTCAGTGTAAAAGGCTGGACACTGATGCGGTATGGCGGTATGAACCTCGGCTGGGCAAAGGTTTTACCCAACCGGATCAATAACTATTATCCCAAAGAAATGCGCATCCTGAAAGCAGGAATGCCGGAATAAAGGAATGTGGAAAACGTAAGAGGGCAGATGTGGAGAAATAGGATCGGCAACGGTTGCGGCCTAACAACAAAAGGCGGTTTTTGTCGTTTTTCAATAAACATTAATTCATTTTTAACACATATATTCGTTCCCTTAAAGTATTAGATATTATGTTAAAGTCAGTTTTGATAGGTGTTTTCATGGTCAGTACAATAGGAGTAACCGCACAGGATACGCTTGTTGCACAGGGCAGCGCACCCGATCTGTATTTGACACATACAGTGAAGAAAGGGGAAACCTGGTACAGTCTCGGTCGTGCTTATGGTTTGAGTCCTAAAGACATTGCGGCGAAGAATAAAATGCAGATGGACCAGGGGCTTAGTTTAGGGAAAAGCATCACCATTCCTTTAAGCAAAAGCAACTTCATACAATCCAAAGAAGCACATGCCGGAGCCGGTTTCCGGCCGGTATATCACCAGGTGGCAGAAAAGGAAACCCTCTACAGGATCCATGTACGCTTTGATAAAGTGCCGTTGGACAATGTGCGCCAGTGGAATAATTTCACAGGAGACGGGGTGAAGAAAGATGCTTACCTGATCGTGGGTTTCGTGAAAGGAAACGGGCAATCTATTGTTGCTCCGGTAGCTGCACCTGCAGTACCGGTAGTGGCGAAACAGGACCCTCCGAAACAAGATCCTCCGCCGGTTGTAAAACAAGATCCTCCCAGGCAAGATCCGCCACCCGTAGTAAAACAGGATCCACCGCCTGTCGTAAAACAGGAAGTACACCAGGACCCTCCACCGGCAACAACACCTAAAACACAAGCTGCTGAACCAGAAACCAGGCAGGAGCAGCCAGACAGCAAACCCTCTACCAGCCTGGGCCGCACGCCCGCAGTTCCGGAAGGAGGATTTGAGCAGCAATACCTGCAACAGACCAATAACGGCAGAAATGTAGTGGGCGAAAAAGGGCCGGGTACCTGGTTCAGAAGCAATGCTGTAGTAGGTTCCGGTAAATATTATGCACTGCATAATACAGCCCCCCGCGGAACAATCGTAAAAGTGACCAATCCGCTCACCGGCAGATCCATCTACGCAAAAGTACTCGATGCCATACCACAACTCAAAGCAAACGCGAACCTGATCATCAAACTCAGCGATGCTGCACAGGATGCACTAGGTATCAACGAAGCGCGGTTTTATTGTGAACTCAGCTACGATGAGAAATAAAGGGACTTAGCTATTTGAAATAAAAACGGTCAGGATGTTAGATCCTGACCGTTTTGCTTTATAGAGAACTTTCCTTCCGAAACTTATAGCAGTCTTCTAGAACCTATACCCTCGAAGAAACTCTACCACCCCCATTTTCTTCTTCCCTTCCAACTGCAATTCCACCAGGTTGATATACCCTCCATCCGCTGCAAACTTGAGGAAAGTCTTCTGATCTGTGTGCACAGAACCCAATGCATGCGCGTGTTTTGCATGTTCTTTCTCTGCTTTGAAGATCTTCAGTGTTTTATCATTCAACAGGGTGTACGCTGTAGGATACGGACTCAGCCCGCGTATCAGGTTGTAGATATTATCCACCGTATCTTCCCACTTAATTTTACAATCTTCCTTGAAGATCTTCGGTGCATGTTTCAATTCACTTTCAGGAATATTATTCTGCACCAGTTCCGGCGCGTTCCCTGCTTTCAAAGCAGCCACGGTTTTCAGCAATACACCTGCGCCTGCTACCATTAGTTCTGCATATAGTTCTCCCGCAGTTTCATCTTCACGGATAGGAACTTCCACCGTGAAAAGGATATTGCCGGTATCAATGGCATGTTGTAATTTGAAAGTAGTAACGCCGGAAACAGATTCCCCGTTGATCACAGCCCAGTTGATAGGAGCCGCACCACGGTATTGTGGCAGTAAGGATGCATGTACATTGATAGTGCCCAGCGGTGGCATATCCCACACAATTTCCGGTAACATGCGGAAAGCCACCACCACCTGCAGGTCTGCTTTATAGGAACGCAGTTCTTCAATGAAAGCAGGATTCTTCAGTTTCTCCGGCTGCAATACAGGAATGTTTTTACCCAGCGCATATTGCTTCACTTCACTTTGTTGTAACTGCAAACCTCTGCCGGCGGGCTTATCAGGGGCTGTAACCACAGCCACCACTTCATATCCGTTCTGAACAAGCGCATCCAGAGAAGCCACGGCAAATTCGGGCGTACCCATGAAAATTATCCTCATGAATGCAAATGTATTAGAAGTCTTGGAATTCAACAGCAGATATTGTATGCTAAAAATAAATATATAATTTGTGCAGATAAACAATGCCGGACAATTTAACCGGCCGGGTCCCGGAATTCAAAAACAAAATCTGTACCTTCACACCCTATTGTATCATTTTAAATCATTTATATGCAACAAGTAAAGACCGGTGATACCGTTCGGGTGCACTATCACGGCCGTTTAGAGAATGGTGACACCTTTGATAAGTCCGAAGGAAAAGCTCCCTTGGAATTCAAGGTGGGAACCGGTTCTGTGATCAAAGGTTTCGATAATGGAGTTCTGGATATGAAGGTAGGGGAGAAAAAGACTTTGAACATCCCAGTAGAAGAAGCATATGGCCCTAAGAGCGATGAGTTGATCATGGAGTTCCCCAAGGCTAATATTCCTGCTGATCTGAATCCCGAAGTAGGCATGGAATTACAAATGAGCAATCCCCAGGGCCAGGTGTTCCCTGTAAGAGTGGCTGCCGTTGGAGCAGAGTTTATCACACTGGATGCTAACCATCCGCTGGCTGGTGAACCACTGATCTTTGATATTGAACTGGTAGAGATCGTTTAATATAGAAATTTTTGTGAAATATAGGGAAAGGCTGTCTGCAAGACAGCCTTTTTTAATAGGTTTGCCCAATGGATAAAAATTATGCTTATTCGGTAACAGAACGCTTCCTGCGTTATGTACAGATAGACACGCAGTCAGATCCGCTCAGCACCACATTCCCTTCCACAGCCAAACAGAAAGACCTGGCAAAGCTGCTGGTAAAGGAATTACTGGAGATTGGTATCACAGATGCGGTAACAGACGAATTTGGATACGTGTATGCTACGATCCCCGCTACCACTACAAAAGAGGTACCCGTGATCTGCCTTTGCGCACACATGGATACAGCGCCTGATTGCAGTGGTACCAATGTGAAACCTATTGTGCACAAGGCTTACAATGGAGAGGACATTATCCTGCCGGATGATACCACACAGGTGATCCGCACAAAAGATCATCCATATCTCAAAGGAAAAATAGGAGACGATATTATCACCGCCAGCGGCAATACCCTGCTGGGCGCGGATAATAAAGCAGGCGTGGCAGAGATCATGGATGCCGCATTATATCTCATACAACATCCTGAAGTAAAACACGGTAAGATCCGCATCCTCTTTACACCCGATGAAGAAGTAGGCCGTGGCGTACAGCATGTGAATATGGAACAGCTGGGCGCGCGGTTTGGTTACACCATGGATGGAGGAGAACTGGGATCGCTGGAAGATGAAACCTTTGCTGCAGATGGTGTGAAGATCAGCATCCAGGGCGTGAGTGTACATCCCGGTACGGCAAAAGGCAAACTGGTGAGTGCCATCAAAGTAGCAGCGGAAATAGTGAGCGCATTGCCAAAAGATATCCTTTCCCCCGAAACCACAGAAGACCGCCAGGGCTTTATTCATCCCGTACGTATAGAAGGTATGGTGGAAAAAGCAGAGATAGAATTCATCATCCGCGACTTTACCGCTGCCGAACTGGAAGGCCATGAATTTTACCTGCGTAAGATCATGGAAAACACTGTAGCCCGCCATCCCGGAGCCACAGCCATTATGAAGGTCACAGAGCAATACCGCAATATGAAAGAGGTGCTGGATAAACATCCGCAGGTAGTGGCCAATGCAGAGGAAGCCATCAAACGCGCAGGTATCAAACTGGAAAGAATGAGTATCCGTGGTGGTACAGATGGTTCCCGCCTGTCATTCATGGGCCTGCCCTGCCCCAATATCTTTACAGGAGAAATGGCGCTGCACAGCAAACAGGAGTATGTAAGCGTGCAGGATATGCAGAAAGCGGTGAACACCATTATCGAGCTTGTACAGGTCTGGGAAGAGAGAAGTTGATAATAAATTACGTCTAAATCCGTTTTTATTATTACTTTAACCCCTTATAGAACTCGAATGTTAAAATTAAATTCATGTTGCTAGGACTCGTTACGTTTATGCAGGACTCTCTTTTACTCCCTAAAGCGGACACAGTGGCCGCGGGTGTAAATGCAGCAACTGCCACAGCTCAGGAGATCAGGTTATGGGATATGATCGTGAAAGGTGGGCCCCTGATGATCCCATTGGGTATCCTTTCCGTAATTGCGGTATATGTATTCGTTGAAAGGTTCATCACCATTCAAAAGGCAGGAAAGTTAGAAGATAACTTTATGCCCATGATCCGTGATCACATCACCTCTGATAATATCAATGCCGCCCGTTCTTTATCCAAGAACACCAACAGCCCCATTGCCCGGATGATCGATAAAGGCATCCAGCGCATTGGTAAACCTATCGACAACATTGAGAAATCAATGGAGAACGTAGGTAAGCTGGAAATATATAAAATGGAAAAGAACCTGGTGATCCTGGCCATTGTGGCTGGTATTGCTCCTATGTTCGGTTTCCTCGGTACCATCGCAGGGATGATCCAGACCTTCTTCAACATCTCCCAGACCTCAGATATCACCCTCAGCACTATCGCCGGCGGTATCTATGTGAAAATGGTTACCTCTGCGGCAGGTCTGATCATCGGGCTGGTAGCCTACATTGGTTACAGCTACCTGAATGCACAGATCGATAAAGTGATCAATAAAATGGAAGCCACTACCGGCGAGTTTATTGATCTAATGCAAACACCGACGAAATAAATTACGATATATGAATTTGCGGAGGCGTAAAAAAGGATCGGCAGAATTACATAGCGGAGCGTTGAACGATATCCTGTTCATCCTCCTGTTGTTCTTTCTGATCGTGTCATCACTGGCCAATCCCAACGTTATCAAACTAATGTTGCCGAAAGCCAAAAGTAATACCAAAGCAAAGCAGACTGTTGTAGTGAGCATCGATGCGAAACAGCAGTTTTTTGTGGGCACCAATAAAGTGAATTTTGAACAATTGCGGGAAACTTTGGTTCCTAAGTTGTCTCCCAACGAAGTAGATCCTACTATTGTGATCAATGCAGAAGAAACAGTACCTATCGGGGTAGTAGTGAGTGTGATGCAGATCGCCAGGGAATTAGGGGCTAAAACGGTATTGGGAACAGCTAACCCACAGAACGCAGCAGCTAAGAAATAATAGTAAGTAATTATAGGTAACTGCATCCTCCAAAAGGGTGCAGTTATTTTTTAGCATAGCGGGTACAACATCCGGACTTGTTACCTTCTGCCACTTATTTTTAGCACAGCGGGTACAACACCCGGACTTATTACCTTCTGCCACTTATTTTTAGCACAGCGGGTACAACACCCGGACTTGTTACCGGCGCCACTTATTTTTAGCACAGCGGGTACAACATCCGGGCTTGTTACCGGCGGCCACTTATTTTTTTACCGCCCTCACCATCCGGTCTTTCCCAAACATATCCTGTTTGAGTTTGGCATCCTGGAAACCTTCCTCCTCCAGCATTTCCACCACTTCTTTACCCAGCGCTTCGTTGATCTCGAAATACAACTTGCCGCCATGTTCCAGTTTTTCTTTTGCCAGCCGGGCTATCCGCCGGTAAAACAATAAAGGATCATTATCGGGAACAAACAAAGCAATAGAAGGCTCAAAAGCTTCTACCTGTTCCTGCATGTTTGCACGTTCGGATTCACGGATATAAGGAGGATTGCTGACGATGATATTCAAAGATGGCAGTACTTTTGATGCATCTGTTGCCAGTACATCCTGCGGAATAAAACGGATGGGGGTATGTTGCAGTCCTGCATTTTTAGTAGCAACTGCCAGGGCACTGGGACTTACATCCATGGCCCACATATCTGCTGCAGGCCATTGTTTTTTCAGGGCAATGGGAATGCAGCCGCTGCCGGTTCCGATGTCCAGCAGACGCCAGGCAGGTTGGGCAGGATGGTCCAGTAGGATCCATTCCACCAGTTCTTCTGTTTCCGGGCGGGGAATTAACACCTGTTCGTTCACCAGCAGTTCCATGCCATAGAACCAGCTTTTGCCGGTGATATGCTGTACAGGCCTGTGTTCCAGCAAAGCGGTCATCGCCTGCTGGTATTGTGCCTCCTGGGGTGCAGAAAGGTCGCTGTCTTTATGGAAAACACGATCCAGTTTTCCTAATCCGGTAATATGTTCCATCACGAGATGCGCTATATTGGCGGCTTCCCGGTTATCGTACAATGGTGTAATCGCAGCCACTAGTCCGGCATATGCAGTTTGAATCGTCATGATCTTTAGATAACAGCGGAAAATAGCCGCTGAAACGATATTTTTGCAAACATATATATTTCATAGGGCATTCATGGTAAGTATTTCGCACGAATTTTTTATGCAGCGTTGTGTCGATCTGTCACAAACAGGTATGGGTGCTGTAGCTCCCAATCCTATGGTGGGTTCTGTGCTCGTGCATGAAGGAAGGATCATTGGAGAAGGCTTTCATCGCATATATGGTCAGGCACATGCGGAAGTGAATTGTATCAATAGTGTGCCGGAGGAATTACAATCCCTCATCCCTAAAGCTACCATGTATGTAAGCCTGGAGCCCTGCGCCCATCATGGTAAAACACCTCCCTGCGCAGATCTGATCATTGCACGCAAGATCCCGAAAGTAGTGGTGGGCTGTGTGGATACCTTTTCCGCTGTAGCAGGCAAAGGCATTCAACGCATGAAAGATGCAGGAATAGAAGTGATCACCGGTGTGTTGGAAGAAACCTGCAGAGCCGTGAACCGCCGCTTTTTTACTTTTCATGAAAAGAAAAGGCCTTACATCATTTTAAAATGGGCGCAATCTGCGGATGGTTTTATTGCTCCCCCGGATGGCCAGCCCGTAAGGATCTCCAATCCTTATGCTGACCGCCTTGTACATCAATGGCGCAGCAGGGAAATGGCCATCATGGTAGGCAAACATACCGCATTGAAAGACGATCCTAAATTAACGGCACGTCTCTGGCCCGGCAAACAACCACTGCGTATTGTGATCGACCGGCGTTTGGAAATTCCAGGCCACTATCAATTGCATAGTGAAGAAGCACCCACTATTTTTGTGTCAGAAGATACATTTGATTTCAGTAAGGATATTATCCCGCAACTCTTAACCCGCCTGCACGCAGACAATATTCAAAGTGTGATCGTGGAAGGAGGAGCACATTTATTACAGCAATTTATAGGCAGCGTTTGGGACGAAGCCCGTGTGATCACCGGAAAACATACACTGGGTGGTGGTTTGCAGGCGCCGGTATTGCATAATGCATTATTGCAGGAAGAACTGGAAGTACAGGGAGATCTCATTTCCATGTATACTTCATCAACTTAAAAAATGGAAGTTTACTATACAATAGAAAAGACAGCAGTAGCGGAATTCAAGGATAAAGGAAGTAAGTTCCTCGCATATGCCTACCCCGTTAAAACACCAGACCAGGTAAAAGAGTGTCTGCAGGAAGTAAAGAAGGAACATCCCAAAGCAACACATCATTGCTATGCCTACCGCCTGGGAACAGATGGTCTGCAATTCCGTGCAGTAGATGATGGAGAGCCTTCCGGTTCTGCCGGTAAACCCATCCTGGGGCAGATCGACAGTAAACAGTTAACTGATGTACTGGTAGTAGTGGTGCGTTATTTTGGCGGAACATTACTCGGCGTGCCCGGTCTCATCAATGCCTACAAAATGTCCTGCGCCATGGTATTGCAGCTCATCCCTGCCGTACAAAAGAACGTGGAAGCAAAATACCGCCTTGTATTTGATTATACCATCCTGAATGATGTGATGATGGTAGTGAAACAAAATAACTGCACCGTATTGAAACAGGATATCCAGCTTTTCTGTGAAATGGAGATAGGCATACCCAAGTCCAGCCGGGACCTTACCCTGCTACGGTTAAAGGATATCTATAACCTCGAAATAAAAAGCCTATAGTGCTTTTTTGATCTCCGCTAAAGTAACCCCGAATACTTTTTTCACAATAGGATCAAGGTGTTTATCATCCCCGCTGAGATGAATGGTGCGGTGATAATGTTCCATACTACCGCCTGGTTTTAAAGCCGCAGCAGGAGAGGAGCTTTCCAGTTCATAGAAATTACCCAGCTGTGGCTGGCCTTCAGCAGGAGGCCCATCGTTATATGCATTAATGGCATCACCATTAAAAGGAAATGCCTGTATACCCCAGGATGAATTCACATACCGCTGTGTGGTAGTAGGCATCGTGAATTGTACTATAGTCAGCAGCTTATGTGCTGCATCATAACTCCCCAGGTAATTATAACCGGCATGCTGCTTTAATCCTATCTTACTACGGTATTTCCCGTCTGCTTTAAAGTACACGATCTTTTCGTTTGCCCGTAAACGTTCCTGCGGTACTTTCCCGAAATAATTATCATTTACAGTACCGCCATTCCGTACAGGGATCATCACCGTATTATTTTCAGCTGCTACAAACATACCCAGGATCCATACGGATGGCATGCCATAAGCTGTATCCCATTTATGCTGTCCTGTATTACTGATACGGTTGGCGGAATGAAAAGCCACTGCCTGCACGCTTTTATGCAGATCAGCACCAATGTAATTCCTTACATCCCTGCGTGCTATGAGTGTAATAGTTCGGGTGGCTTTGATATCAAACACATGGCCTTTGTAATTGGTGAGTTGCATATCCCGCTCAAAGGTAACAGCACCCTTTGTTTTGGAGATCAGTTTAAATGCTTCCGTATCCAATGCCGCAGGTACCTGCCAGTGGGCAAGATCAAATGGATCCCCCGGTGCAAAATAGAAACTGTTCTGGCTGCCTTCCGGTCCCAGCCAGAATCTATCCTCACCACCATATGCATTAATATGAGCTTGTGTTTTCTCTGATGCAATCAGATCATGGTTCAGCCAGCCAAGACTTCTTCCATCATCACCTGCTGCAGTACTGGTCATCACTCTTCCCTGCCAGGCCGGTACAATTGCAATCGCTGCTTTGCTGGTACTATCCGTTAATACCACCGTTTCCACATATTCTTTCAGGAATGCAACATCCGCCCCGAAATTATCGGGCCGGGTGATCATTTCTTTCTTATCTGGCTGCTGGGCCTGCTCCTGTTGCTGAATACGCTGGCCGCAGGCCATCAAAAACAGGGCGCCATAGAGGATGCATTTTCTCATGATATGGTAATGTCCGGCGGAATAATTCACAATTATAGAATTTAAATTTCAATTCAGCTAGCTGTTCAATCGTTCTCCTGGCGATCATTATTTTGTTTCGCGGGATTGATCATTTAATTTTCTTTCCTGAATGCTAAAAAATATTTGCAGGATTCAATCTGTTTCCTATTTTTGCAATCCCAAAACGGGAAAGCGCGGAAGTAGCTCATTTGGTAGAGCACGACCTTGCCAAGGTCGGGGTGGCCGGTTCGAGCCCGGTCTTCCGCTCAAAAACAAAAAGCCTGGTTGATCGTCAACCGGGCTTTTCTGCGTTCAGGGAAAGGCATTCCTATACCTTAGATAGGCTTGACATAGGCTCAAGATAGGGGTAGATAAGTTCTTTCATAGCTTTGAGGATATAAAAAAGCCGCACTCAGCGAGCGCGGCTTTCAACATATCGTTCTGAAAAGATTATTTATACTTCGGTTCGTATAAGGAACTTTCATTTACCTGCACCTTAGGTTTACCCTTGTAACGGTGTTGCCACAGCTTAAAGGAACCGCCCACCAGAAAAGCCACAATACAGGCTAATTTTACATAAAACAGGAAACGGGAGGAAGACACCCAGTCACGGGTAAAATCATTCGTATTTTCAACTGTATGCGCCATATAGATTTTTTTCGTGTCACAAACTTACAAAGTAAATCCACAATGTCCAAATATGTAAATAAAATCTATAATTGTTGCCCGCTGAAAATCAGGATGGATAAGGGCTGTGTGATCACTGGCTGATAAAAATCACTTTTTCAGCTGTGTCAGTTCGTTAAATTTTTGCTTGTTGAGGAAGTAATACCGCCAGATCATGATTCCATGAAAAACACCTTTCAGATCGTATAACCGTTTACGCGGAAATACATCCTGCAGTTTCTTCTCTTCCGTACGGCGCCATCGGTAATAATCCCGGTAAGCGCGGAAAATAGCCATCATGTCTCTCGGTTTGCCGGAAACAAGACTTTTAAAAGCCGCCAGGAGGTCTAAAAAGTGCCTTTGGGAAAGAATGATCCATTGCTCTTTAAAATGGAGGTTTTTGCAGAGCATGATCAGGTTATTGCGGAAATTCAGGTACAGTTTACGGGGATTACCCTGTGGCAGGCTGCCGCCGCCCACGTGGTAAACAACAGATTGCGGGCAGTAAGTGATCCTGTAGCCGGCACGCTGCAGCCTCCAGCAAAGGTCCACTTCTTCCATATGGGCAAAGAAATAAGGATCAAAACCACCCACTTCAAAGAAATATTTGGAACGGATGAAGAGTGCAGCGCCTGTAGCCCAGAAAATATCCTGCGGATCGTCATACTGGCCTTTATCCGTTTCAATGGTGTAAAGGATCCTGCCACGGCAGAAAGTATAACCCAGGATGTCCATCCAGCCGCCGGCGGCACCGGCATATTCAAAATCTTCCCGGTCCTGGTAGCCCCTGAGTTTAGGCTGGCAGGCTGCAATGAGCGGGTCCTGCTGCATTTGCGCGATCACGGGATTGATCCAGTCCGGCTCTACTTCCACATCCTGGTTCAGGAGAACAAAGATATCCGCCTGCACATGTTTCAGGGCCTCGTTGTAACCACCTGCAAAACCTGCATTGCTGGCATTACGAATGATCTTAACTTGCGGAAAATCAGATGTTACATAAGCCAGGCTGTCGTCTGTAGAAGCATTATCCGCCACATAGATCTCCAGGTTGTCATACCGGGATGCACAAACGGATGGCAGAAAGCGTTCCAGGAAAGCTTTTCCATTCCAGTTTAATATAACCACAGCTACCGAGGGCAATACCTGCAAAAGAGATCCGTTTTATCCGTGACGAAATATTTTTTAGCAGTTGCAAATATGCAACATTGCCTCCGAATATTATTAATTTAGTTGATAGTTAACAGTCCTTTGATTGTGGCTTTACTTAAACAAACAGATGTTTAAACAGTACATTGGTTGGAAGTTTACGTTGATTTCGGTAGCAGTGGTCATTATTGTGACCACTATCTGGTTCGTCAACAGCCTTACGGAAAAAATACAGCAGGAGGAAACAAAGAAAGTAGCTACCTGGGTGGAAGCCTACCGGGAACTATTGCAGGCTTCTCCGGATGCGAACCTCAACCTGGTAGGGGAGATCATCACCACCAATACCACCATCCCCATGATCCTCACAGATGATCATGGTACCATCATTGACCACCGGAATTTTGATTCCTCTAAGGTCGTTGGCCAATCTACTTTCCTGGATGAGCAGCTGCGTTCTTTTAAGAAACAGCATCCGCCCTTTATCATGGCCATTGATGCACATTCTAACAACTATATCTATTATGGCGATTCCCTGATCCTCAAACAGATACGTTACTACCCCTACATCCAGTTACTGGTAGTGACTTTGTTCATTGGTATTGTATTATTTGCATTGTCTTCTACCAATAGGGCCACGCAAAACCTGGTATGGGTGGGTATGGCGAAGGAAACTGCCCATCAGCTGGGTACCCCTTTATCTTCCATGGAGGCCTGGTTGGAGATCCTGAAAGAAAAGGAAGAGAACGAACCCCTGGCCAATGAACTGGCCAAAGATGTGAACCGCCTGAAACTGATTTCAGACAGGTTCTCGAAAATAGGCAGTGTGCCTAACCTGGAAGAATGTAACCTCGTAGCCCAGATAGACAATATGGTGGCCTATATCCGGAAAAGGGCACCACAGAAAGTAACCCTCTCCCTGCAATCTGCTGAACAGGAAGTAAGCGCCATGATCTCACCACCGCTGTTTGACTGGGTGGTAGAGAACCTGCTGAAAAATGCACTGGATGCCATGGAAGGAAAAGGAAGTATTACCGTAGTAATAGAAAACCATCCCGCACATATAACAGTAGATGTAACGGATACCGGAAAAGGCATCCCGAAAGCCTTCCATGATAAAATTTTCCACCCCGGTTTCAGTACAAAAAAGAGAGGCTGGGGATTGGGCCTATCCCTTGCCAAACGGATCATTCAGGACTATCACAAAGGCCGTTTATCCGTGAAATGGTCAGAGGTGAATAAGGGTACAACCTTCCGGATTTGGCTGCGAAAATGAAAATATATTTGCTTATATTTAAAAAGGCTTTATTTTTGCACACCTTATAACGCTGCGGAGGTGGCGAAATTGGTAGACGCGCTACTTTGAGGTGGTAGTGCCTGAAAGGGCTTGGGAGTTCGAATCTCCTCTTCCGCACCATCAAATTAGAAGGAGTTATTTCTTAACAGAAATAGCTCCTTTGTATTTTAGACCTATCCTGGTCAATTGAAGATCAGCATTCCCCAACTTGTTAAATTCTATGTAATATTCTCCCACTTCAAAAAAAGTCATCAACTGTTGATTAAATTCGGATCCTGGTTAAAACATCAAAATCATTGACCCATGATATCCTGTTTTAGAAAGCTACTCTCCATCATTTTTCTTTTAGTCAGTGTTTCAACCTTTGCAAATGATTCCTCCTATGTCAAATTCAACTTTGTTGATTCGTTATCCACCGGAAAATTCGGGATCACAATCTATGACGGCATTCAGGAACATCGTATAAACCCTCAAAATATAAGGGCCTGGCATGGGGAACTATTCGCTCCGTATGGACTTATTGTCATAGCCTACGAAGCTACAGATACCAACTTTATTGTAAGGAAGGCTTTTTTTGAAAAAGGCTCCTCGGAAGTATTCCTGATCGCTTCTCCCATAGCGGGACAGCACTATTCCATTGATGAAAGATCATCCATAAATATTATCCCATACAGTAAAATGGGAGGAGCTGCATATGATGCATTCACAAAGGAAAAAATTGATGCCTTTAATACTTTCTATCATAAGAACAAAAATAGTCTCGGGAGAGACACCCTTCTTGTCAAAAGGGCCTTTGCGTTGGCAGACTCGGTAAGGCTTAAGAAAATGGAATTTATCAGGCAATTCCCGGAACTGTACATATCATTCTTCGCCTTTGCAACCGAAGGTTTTGCGAAAGCAAACGACCTGAGCCCAAAAGAGCTGATGGAATTTTATAACACGGTGCTCCCGGATAAATTTAAAAAGTCTAAAGCAGGCGATCATCTTGCTGGAATTATCCGGAACAAGATAGCGCTGACCTCCAAAAATAACTTTCCTGATTTTTCGGTCGTAGATATGAATGGCAACAAGATTGAACTGTCAAAGCTCAGAGGGAACTATGTGCTGATACAATTCTGGGCTTCCTGGTGTATCCCCTGTATAGCAGAAGTGCCGGATCTGAAGAAAATAAATGATAAATATGGTAGCTCGGCGTTCAAGCTTATTTCCTTCAGTATCGACAAGAGCCTTTCATCCTGCCGGAAAGCTATTGAGAAAAATGGAATGAACTGGGCGCAGGTAATGGGGGACGATCGCCTCTATAATTCGCTGGGGTACGTCTCAATACCTCAACTTTACCTGATAGACAAAACCGGGCGCACTATTTACAATAGCAAAACAATAAACGATACTGATCTAACGCTATTGAAGAAATTGCTTTCCGAGCATCTCGGTCAGTAAAGGGTTTGGCTTAAATTGTTATTATTCAATGGATTAACCTTTCAGTTTTAAAAAAAGAACCTGCCAGGAATAGCAGGTTCTTGTGAACAAAAACCATCATTAAACACATCGCTTCAAAAGTACATTTACGCATCCGCACGCCGTTCAAAAAACACCAATACTTTCTTTGCTCACACCAATAATATCTCCGGATTTCGGATGTACACGCACCGCAAAAAATCGCCTACCTTTACATATCGTTTAATCATGTGAATTATGGGAACTTCGATCACTTGTCCTAGTTGTAAACACCAGTTTGTTATGGAAGATGCATTTGCCGCTGATATTGAGCGGGAGATGCGTGGTAAGATGGAAACAGAATGGCGTAAAAGAATGGAGTCTTTACAGGCACAAAAAAATGAAATGGAGCAACAGCGCCAGCAGATCCAGCTGGAGCGGCAACAGGTATCGCAGGAAAAGCAGCAGCAGGAGGAAGAACTGAACAAACGCCTGCAAGCCGAAAGAGCCAAACTCCAGGAACAACTCTCTGAAAATATACGCAAAGATGTAAGTGCAGACTTCGAGAACCAGCTCCGCCTCATGAAAGAAACGCAGCAGGAGAATGAAGAGAAGCTGAAAGAAGCGCGTGCAAAAGAACTGGAATTCCTGCGTAAAACACAGGAACTCAATAACCGGGAACAGGAAATGGAGATAGACCTCCAGAAACGCCTGCTGCAGGAACGTAGCCAGTTGATGGAACAGGTACGGAAAGAAGAAACGGAGCGCAACAGCTTAAAAGAAACGGAAAACCAGATGCGTACCAAAGAACTGGAAAAGCAACTGGAAGACCAACGCAAACTGGTGGAAGAAATGCGCCGCAAAGCAGAACAGGGCTCCATGCAGTTGCAGGGAGAAGTGCAGGAGCTGGCCCTGGAAGAAATGCTGCGCACTCATTTCCCTTTCGATGCCATCTCTGAAGTAGGGAAAGGCGTAAGAGGAGCAGACTGTATCCAAACGGTACGGAACCAGTTCGGCCAGGAATGCGGGAAGATCATTTATGAAAGCAAACGCACCAAAGACTTTTCAAAGGAATGGCTCGAAAAGCTGAAAGCAGATATGCGCAGCCAGGGAGCAGATATAGCGGTACTGGTAACCCAAACCATGCCCAGGGACATGGAACGTTTCGGAGAAAGAGACGGTATCTGGGTATGTACTTTCCATGAGGTGAAAAGCCTCACCTTTGTACTGCGGGATGCCATCATGAGGGTATACAACGTTTCCAAAAACCACGAAAACAAAGGGGATAAAATGCACCTGCTCTATCATTACCTTACCAGTGGCGAGTTTGCAGAGCAATGGAGTGCCATCAGGGAAGGTTTCAGGGCCATGAGGACCAGCATCCAGAAAGAAAGGGAAGCCATGGAAAAACTCTGGAAAGCCCGGGAAAAGCAGCTGGAGAAAGTATTGCTCAACGCTGCCCATATCAAAGGTTCTATTGAAGGTATTGCCGGCAGCGATTCCGTAGACCTTGAGTTACTGGATGACGCTACCGATGCCCTGCTTGCCGCGGGAGAAGAATGATCTATGAAAATAATTCTATATAAATCCTTGCAAGGTTAATTTTAGCGTTATACATTTACTCCATGAAGAACCATGCCTACCATTCTGTCATTTTTGATCTGGGAGCTGTGCTTGTTGATTGGAATCCGCGTTATCTATATAGCAAGATCTTCGCCACACCTGAAGAAGTAGAACATTTCCTGGAACACATCTGTACTTCAGACTGGAATGAAGCCCAGGACGAAGGCCGTACCCTCCAGGAGGGTACAGACCTGCTGGTAAGCCAATTCCCCGAACATGAAGCTTCTATCCGCGCCTTTTACGGAAGATGGAAAGAAATGCTCGGTGGACCCATCCCCGAAACCGTAAAGATCCTGCAGCAATTAAAAGAAAGCGGTCAGTATAAATTATATGCCCTCACCAACTGGTCCAACGAAACCTTTCCCATCGCATTGATGGAATATAAATTCCTGCAATGGTTTGATGGCATCGTAGTGTCCGGCAAAGAAAAACTCCGCAAGCCATCACCTGATTTTTATCAGCTTTTGCTCGATCGCTATGAAGTGAACAAAGCAAATACTATTTTTATCGATGATAATTTACGCAACGTAAAAGCGGCTGAAGCGTACGGAATTGAGAGTATCCATTTCCAATCATCTGCTCAGTTAGAAGAAGAACTCAGAAAACGTGGAATACTGAACTGATATAGTTATCATAATATACTACTGCAAAAAATAATATTCAAATTCGAGAATATATACTTTAAATCCCCCATGCAAACCGCCTCCCCGGGCGGTTTTTGCTTTAACATTTCTTTAAACCTATTTTAACGTTTCTCCTGTAAACGAAAGTAACATTCTTCTGTCTATAGCGTTCAATAATTGATTGGTCGGTTGTGCAATTGATTGTGAAGATGATTATGTGTGTTTGGCAGAGAAGTAGCGTGCAGATGAACAGTGTAATGAACGATGATGAACGTCCGTTTGTCCGGTTAACTAGTAATGCTTATGAGTAAAAGCGGACGTCATCACCGGCCATCCTAAGAACCAGTAGAAAAAATTAACACATATGAAAAGAACAGGAATGATCTTAAGTGCAATTGCCGTTGGCGCCCTGTTGTTCAGCAGTTGCAGAAAAGAACCACTCAATGACATGACGGAAGAAGAATCCCGTATTTACGTTACCAACTATAACGACTCAGCAGACTTTACGTCCTACAAAACGTTCAGTATTGTAGATTCTGTTGCCGTTATCAGCAATAGGGCAGATGCCAAAAAAGAGTTGACAGCCTATGATGCGAAATTGCTGAATAGCCTGAAAACTTCGCTACAGGGCAGAGGTTATACATTAGTGGATAAAGCTGCGAAACCGGACCTCGCCGTGAACGTGAGCCGCATCGATAACACCACTACTTCTATCGGTTACATCCCAGGTTACTGGACAGGTTTCCCGGGATATTGGGATTCAGGCTACTGGGGATATCCCGGCTTTGATTACTGGTTCCCTTCTTACTATTCAGTGTTCCGCACAAGAGAAAAATCTGTTGTAGTGGACCTGGTAGATCTGAAGAATGCACCGCATGCAGATAACAAACTGAATGCTATCTGGAATGCCATGTTACGTGGTACAGGTGTATGGAACAGTGATAACATTGACTCAATGGTGAAAGCAGTGTTTGATCAGAGCGCGTATCTGAAAGCGAGCAATAATTGATTGGACCAGCTAAAAAAGTAGAAAAATGAAAAGTATTAAAGTAATTATATTATTGATGATCGGCTCGCTGGGTGTGCATAGCGCCTTTGCCCAAAGTAGCCGCCCGCCGGTTTCTTTTAATGTGAACTATTCCATTGCACAGCCATTGGGTTCACTGAGCGATTATGCAAAGAACACCAGCTTCCGTGGATGGACCGCAGGATTTAATTATGCTATCAACGATCGTTTGAGCGTAGGTGGTAAAGTAGGGTATGCGGATTTTTATGAAAGATTCCCCCGTGCAGTATATCCCGGTAAAGGAGAAGATGTGTCTGCCGTTCAGACGCATACACTGCAAACCATTCCCATCCTTGCCACAGTGCAGTATAATCTTGCTAAAGCAGATGCCCGCGTAATCCCATACGTTGGTGCAGGTATCGGTACAGCAAATATGAACTACGAAAAGTACTGGGGTGAGTTTGTGGAAAAAGAGAACAAATGGGCCTTTCAGGTGAGTCCTGAAGTAGGTATCAATATACCTTTTGGTAAATATTCTCCAGTAATGCTGAATGCGAATGTGCAGTACAACTATGCGCCTTTCAAAGTAAACGAGATCACAAATTTTAACTCGATACAAGCAAATATTGGACTAAAGTTCCATATCCAATAAACCAAGTTAACGGAACATGTGAGAATGGCGGGGCTGTCTGAGGACAGCCCTTTTTTTATGTTATGAAAAGTTTAGGAGCGCACCTTGCTCACAGCATCCTTTATTCTGCAAAGAAGTCAGGAGAATATATTCACAAATCTTGCCCACACAACATCTTTATTCTGCAAGAAGTCAGGAGAATATAATCACAAATCTTGCCCACACAACATCTTTATTCCGCAAAGAAGTCAGGAGAATATATTCACAAATCTTGCCCACACAACATCTTTATTCCGCAAAGAAATCAGGAGAATATTTTTCCCGCACCTTGCCGGCGTCATCCTTATACACATAAAAAGCCTGCAGCTTTAACTTAGGATGTTCGCTGATGAATTGCAATCCTGCATCCACACCTAGAATAATAAGCACATTATCGAAAGCATCTGCCGTCATCGCATCCGGCGCAGTAACTGTAACGGAAATAATATTGTTATGCAGGGCCTGACCCGTACGGGGATCAATAGTATGTGCAAAGCGGGTACCGCCTTCATCAAAGAACCGCTGATAATTACCACTGGTAGCTACGCCTTTATTCTTCAACCGTAATAATGCCTGCACAGGCTGGCCGGCACTGTCTGTATCCGGCGGCCTTTCTATACCAACACTCCAGGGTTGGCCTTGTGTATTTACACCCGATGCTACCAGTTCGCCCCCAACATCTACCAGAAAATTATGAATACCCATGGCATGCAAAAGCCTGCCCACTGCATCTGAAGTATATCCCTGTGCAATACCATTGCAATCTATCTCCATACCTTCTCTTTTTTTGATCAGGTATTTTGTACGTACGGTGAGCATATTATAATCCACTAATCGCCGCTTCATGGCAATATCTGCCTGGGATGGCTGCCCGTTATGTCTTATAACACCAAATCCCCAGAGATCTACTAATGGTTTGATGGTAATGTCGAACAACCCGTCCGTGAGTTTGCTTACTTCCTGCGCTTTGCGCACCACAGTACGCATGTGATGGTCCATCACAACCTGTGGCCCTTTGTTGAACCGGTTGATCAAGGAACTGGGGAGATAAAGTGACATAGACCGGTCTATCTGCCTGAACAGGTCTTCCACATCTTCACGGAGGGAAGTAGTATCGTTACTGGTGTATTTGACGATGTAATAAGTGCCCTGCGCCTTTCCCTGGAAGCTGATCAGCTTCTGGGCAGAGGTGCTAACGGAGATGCATATACCAATTAAAAAGAGTAAACCCTTCATGTCTCTAAAATAAGCAATCCATTTTTCAGGAAAAAGCATTCAGCCCTGTAATATCCATGCCGGTGATCAATAAATGTACTTCATGTGTGCCTTCGTAAGTGATCACACTTTCCAGGTTCATCATATGCCGCATGATAGGGTATTCCCCGGAAATGCCCATGGCGCCCAGGATCTGACGTGCTTCCCTGGCAATATGTACGGCTGTTTCGCAGGAATTCCTTTTAGCCATGGAGATCTGTTCCGCCGTTGCTTTTCCTTCATTGCGTAGTACACCCAGCCGCCAGTTCATCAACTGTGCTTTGGTGATTTCGGTGATCATTTCCGCCAGTTTCTTCTGAATAAGCTGAAAACCGCCGATAGGCCTGTTGAACTGTACCCGCTCTTTTGCATAACGTAATGCCGTATCGTAACAATCCATGGCAGCACCGATAGCGCCCCAGGCAATCCCATAACGGGCAGAGGATAAACAGGAGAGAGGGGCTTTAAGCCCTTTTGCATCCGGCAGGATATTGGTTTTGGGAATGCGTACATTATCCATCACCAGCTCCCCGGTAGCACTGGCACGCAGGCTCCATTTATCTTTTGTTTCAGGCGTAGAAAAACCTTCCATACCGCGTTCCACAATCACACCGCGGATCTTTCCTTCAGGATCGCGCGCCCATACCAATGCAATATCTGCAAAGGGGGCATTGGAGATCCACATCTTGGCACCATTCAGTAAAATATGATCGCCATCATCATCAAAATAAGTAAGCATGCCGGCAGGGTTGGAGCCAAAGTCAGGCTCTGTGAGTCCAAAACAACCCATCACTTCTCCCGTTGCCAATTTGGGGAGGAAACGTTCTTTCTGGGCTGCACTGCCGAATGTATAAATAGGATGCATCACTAAAGAACCCTGTACAGATGCAGTGGACCTTATGCCACTGTCTCCCCGTTCCAGTTCCTGCATCATTAAGCCATAAGCAATGTAGTCGAGCCCTCCGCCACCTGATTCTACAGGAATGGTAGGACCAAAACAACCAAGACTGCCAAGCCCCCTGATGATCTGGACAGGAAATTCTGCACGTTGGCAGTAACCATCAATAACAGGAGAGATCTCCGTTTTTATCCATTGCCGCACAGAGGCCCGGATCATTTTATGTTCTTCCGTCAAAAGTTCATCTATCTGGAAATAATCAGGCGATTCAAACAAGTCTTGATGCATAGCATTCCATTTTAAGAGGGGAGCAGGTTATAGCCCTCGGCTCCTAATTTACGGAATTACGGATATTTATTACCTTAGGGCCAGCAAATCTGAAGCATATGGCTAAACTGTTGCCTGTATTACTATTGGCGGTGTTCCTGACTTTTGTGATCGCCAGATTTACATCAAAATCAGAAAAAACAACGGCTACAGGAGAGCCGGTTCAAAAAACAGAGAGCAAGAAATATTGGATGGTGATGTTGCGTTCGGACATAAACAGGCAACAGGATCCCGCTACCACTTCACAACTCCGGGATGCACATATCAACTCCGTCAGGAATCTCGCGAAAGAAGGAAAATTAATCGTTGCCAGTCCTTTTACGGAAAATGAGCAGCTGCAGGATGTAATTATCGTAGAATGTAAGGACAGCCTGGAAGTGGCAGACCTGATCGAACAGGATTCCGCCGTTGCCGCCGGCTGGCTGAAAGCAGAGATCAGGCCCTGCTGGACGGCAAGAAGTTTATCCCCTAAGCAGTAATATATCGCGCCATTTCCGCCTGGTACTGCAAAGCAACCGCACGGGCATCTTCTGCAAATTTCTCATCATTGCCGGCATAGATCACCGCCCTGCTGGCATTTACCAGCAAACCTATTTCTTTGTTCATGCCTTTTTCGGAGATCTCTTTCAGACTGCCACCCTGAGCACCAATGCCTGGAACCAGGAAGAAGTGATCCGGTAATAAACGGCGGATATTTGCCACTACATCAGCTTTTGTAGCACCCACCACAAACATCATATTATCCGGAGTACCCCAGGATGCGGTGGTTTTCATCACTTTCTCATATACAAATTCCCCATCCAGCTGCAATTGCTGTACGTCGCGGGTCCCTTCATTGGAGGTCAGGCCCAGTACAATGGCCCATTTCTCAGAGAAGCCCAGGAATGGTTCCACACTGTCGCGCCCCATGTAAGGAGCCACCGTAACGGAATCAAAACCATAGGTTTCGTAAAAGGTTTTGGCGTAATAAGTGGAGGTATTGCCGATATCGCCTCTTTTGGCATCGGCTATGGTGAAGATCTCTTTCGGAATATATTCAACAGTACGTTGGAGGCTTTCCCATCCGCGGATACCCAGGCATTCGTAAAAAGCCGTATTGATCTTATACGCTACACAAATGTCCCTGGTGGCATCAATTATCGCTTTATTGAAGGCAAAGATGGGGTCAGGGTGAGATAATAAGTGTTTGGGGATCTTATGTATATCTGTATCCAGTCCGATACAAAGGTAAGATTTTCGCTCCCTGATAAGCTGCACCAATTCCTGTCTGTTCATAAGTGTATTTGCAATTATTGGCGAATTTCCTTCATTTTTATGAAAACCCGATTTTGATTTTCCGATTTAAGTTCTTAATTTTTGGCTTACCCACGTATCGAAAAACGAACTTTTCCATGAAAAAATATGCTTTTCTTCTGCTATTCCTCTTGTTACAAGGTCTTTATCTGCAATCGAATGCACAGAAGAGCAGTATTCCTCCTTTGGGCGTATGTACTTCATTTGAGAACGACAGCCTCCTGAAAGCCGCAGGATTCTCCTACATCGAGGAGTCTGCCCGCAAAATATTGGCCCCCTCCATGCCGGATTCCGCCTTTAAAATTCAGCTTGCCCGGATCAGGAAAATGAAACTCAAACTTGAAACCTGCAATGTTTTCCTGCCCGGTACTATCCGCCTCATTGGAAAAGAAGCAGATGAAAAAGTGATCCTTGGATATGTAGATTCCGTTATGCAACGTGCTAAAATAGTAGGCATAAAGATCATCGTATTCGGCAGTGCAGGCTCCCGCAAATTGCTGGAAGGGCAAGATCCCGTACAATCTAAAAAAGAACTGATCGCTATCTCCCGCAAAATGGCAGAAGTAGCAAAGAAATACGACCGCATCATTGCCATGGAAAGCCTCAATACATCAGAGGATAATTTCATGAACAGCCTGCAGATCGTAACAGATGTGGCACAACAGGTGAACCATCCCAATTTCAGGCTCACGGTAGACCTCTATCATATGAAGAAAGAAGGAGAAGACCCCGCAGATATCCTGAAAGCTGCACCGTACCTGGTACATTGCCATATTGCAGAGAAAGAAGGCCGCAGAGCGCCGGGCACCAGCAAAGAAGATTTCAAACCCTACTTTGCCGCCATGAAAAAAGCCAATTACAAAGGCCGCATCATGATAGAAAGTGGTTGGAAAAATATGGCGGAAGAAAGCAGGCCAGCATTCCTCTATCTCACAGAACAACTGAACGAAGTATATAAATAACCAAAAAAACACTGTACAAAATGACAGAAGCTAAAAAGAACCGCCGCGAATTCCTGAAGCTTTCCATGATGGGAGGTGCCGGAGTTGCTCTCAGTGCAATGGGGATGCCAGCGAGCAGTTATGCACGTATTATTGGAGCCAACGACCGTGTGAATGTAGGCGTGGTAGGCTATTCTGACCGTTTTCGCCAGGCCCTCATGCCTTGCTTTCTGAAGAATCATAAAGAACTGAACTTTGATATCATCGCCGTTTCCGATATCTGGAACCGCCGCCGTGAAGAAGGTAAAGCCGCACTGGAAGGCAAACTGGGCCATAGTGTTCAAACCTGCGTGAACAACGATGAGCTGTATAAGATCAAAGACCTCGATGCAGTAATGATCGCTACAGCAGACTTCCAGCATGCCTTCCATACCATTGAAGCGGTAAAGAATAAGAAAGACGTTTACTGCGAAAAACCTTTCGCGGAAACAATGGAAGATGCCCGGAACGCGCTCAAAGCAGTAAAGGAATCTAAAAAAGTTTTCCAGGTAGGCACGCAACGCCGCAGTGGTGCCAGCTATCATGCCGCAGCCAACTTCATCAAAGAAGGAAAGTTCGGCCCCATCACCATGGTGGAGATGACCTGGAATGTAAACCAGCCCGGCCGTTGGCGCAGACCGGAACTCACAAAATCGATCAAAGAATCAGATGTGGATTGGAACCGTTTCCTCTGCAACCGCCCCAAAGACAGCTGGGATCCGCGTAAATATTTAGAGTTCCGCCTTTTCTGGCCATACTCTTCAGGTATCTTCGGCCAATGGATGACGCACCAGATAGATACTGTACACTGGTTCACCGGTTTGCAGCATCCGCGCAGTGCAGTAGCAAATGGTGGTATCTACCAATGGCAAGATGGCCGCAGCAATGCAGATACACTCACCGCGGTATTCGATTACGGTCCGCAGAATGATCCTAAGAATGGCTTCCAGGTAGTATACAGTTCCCGCTTCCACAACTCAGCAGGGGGGACAAAAGAACTCTACTATTCCAATGGTGGCATGATAGACATGAGCACAAACAAAATTAGTCCTACCGGTGGTCTGAGAGAAAAAGAAGCAGCTGAAATGGGTATGAAAGCAAATCTCCTTCCCAGCATGGACCTTTCCAGTGTAGCTGCTTCTATTGAAACCAGCGCCAACACAGGCGGAGATGATACTACGGATGCGCACGTACGTAACTGGATGGAATGTGTGCGCAAACAGGATGTTAAAACAAACGCTCCCATTGAAGCGGCCTATTCTCACTCAATAGCGCTGATCATGGGTACCGCTGCATATCGTACTGGCCAGAAAGCTACTTTCGATGAAGCTAAACAAGACGTAATTGTTGGAGGCAAAGTATTCACACTCTAACTAAGTGCGCCGAAACCAGTATATGTATTTTTTTAAGGAAAAAACTAGCCCAATGTTGCGCTTAGGCAGTACGGAGAGCTTTCCTTAAAAAAATACATATACTGGTTTCTCTTTTAGTTCCGGTGTTTGCAGGCTCAACGGTATTGATACATCTTTTAGCAAAGCAGCTGGTTCTCACAGGTTACAGGCATTATCCTTCCATCCCCTCCACAAACCCGCCAAGACCTCATCCCACATTAACGGTAGGCCCAGGAAAATAAAGGGTGTGTATTTTTTTAATAAATTCTGTCTTTACTGCCAAAGCGCAATATTGTGCTAGTTTATTTATTAAAAAAATACACACCCTTTATTTTCGCCCCCGTCTTAATTCCATCTCGGAAGCAATCCGGTGAGAATGATCATCTCCAATCTCTTTCAGATGATCCACCACACTGAAATAATCGTGATCATTCCTGTTCTGGCTAAGCTTAAACCGCGTATCCACCCTGTCTACACTGATCTCAAAACCAGTGATCGCTTTAAGGTTATTTTGGAATTCCTTAGCAGGAATATCATGCACATGCACCGGGTTTTCAGACCCCGCTTCGTAGTGCTGCATGAGTTGATGAAGTGACTCAGCCAACTCAGCTTCAGAGAGAACGCGCAGCACACCGTAAATATGCACCGCTATGTAATTCCAGGTAGGGATCTTCCCCTTTTCATACCAGGAAGAAGAAATGTAAGCATGCGGGTCCATGAATACAACCATGAAAGTCTGCCCGCTTACAAAGGTGGCAGACTGATCATTGGCATTGGCAATATGCCCATGGAGCACAAACTTACCCGGCGTTTTTTCAACTAATTCAATGGGAAGATGTGTGCCGATAGGAAGGCCGTCATGTATACTGATCAATAACCCGAAACCATTCTGCCGGATAAATGCAGCAACTGTTTCCCAGTCCTTTTCCTCATTGTACTTAGGGCTATACATACAGTGGTATTTTAGTTATATTAGCAAAGTAAATTCCTATACTATGATCGATCACCTGGACGATGTTCCTGTATCCGAACCTTCATACCCAGGAGTGTCAAAAAGAGAACAATCCGCCATTATTGATCTCTCAATAATTATGATCCTCATGCTTTTTGCTTCCCTGACGTTGAATGCGATCAGAGAGGAAAAAGATACGCCAACATGGGTTAATATTGTTCTTTTTTTGAGCGTCTGGGGATTATATGAACCTTTTGCGATAGCATACGGTTGTACGCCGGGAAATTATATTATGAAGATCCGTGTGGTAGATGTCAATGATCGAACAAAAAAGATCGTATTATGGAAAGCTTTTGTAAGATGTGTCCTGAAAGCTTCCCTGGGCTGGTTATCTTTACTCATTGCGCGTTTAAACCCCCAGCGCAGAGCCATACATGACTTCGGCGCCGGGAGCGTAATGATTCAGAAATAAATTAAACTACTATTTCAACGATCTTTGTCGGTTCAATATTGGCATTGCGCATAGCAATGCTGCGGGCTGTAGCACCTGCAAATTCAGCAAAAGCATTTTTGGTGATGGCATCGTTCCCCGCAACTGCCGGAACACCTTCATCACCTCCTTCACGGATGCTTTGTACTAAAGGTATCTGGCCAAGGAAAGGGATCTCCAGTTCTTCTGCCAGTCTTTTTCCACCTTCTTTACCAAAGATGTAATATTTGTTATTGGGTAATTCAGCCGGTGTGAAGTAAGCCATGTTTTCCACGAGGCCAATGATAGGTACGCGGATCTGGGGGCTGCTGAACATACCGATACCTTTTTTGGCATCTGCCAGGGCCACATCCTGTGGCGTGGTTACAATTACAGCGCCGGTTACAGGTACACTCTGAACAAGGGTCAGGTGAATATCGCCGGTGCCGGGAGGCATATCAATGATCAGGTAATCCAGTTCTTCCCAGTAAACATCACTCACAAATTGCTTCAATGCACTGCTGGCCATGGGCCCGCGCCATACGATCGCCTGTTTTTCATCTACCAGCAAGCCGATAGACATGAATTTGATCCCGAACTTCTCCATAGGAACAATCATTCCCTTACCTTCCACATTCACCATCATAGGTCTTTCTCCGCGAACACCAAACATAATGGGAACAGAAGGTCCGTAAATATCCGCATCCATCAGGCCCACTTTAGCACCATCCTGTGCCAGGGATAATGCGAGATTGGCAGCTACAGTGGATTTACCCACTCCGCCTTTACCGGAGGCCACCATAATGATATTTTTCACATTTGGCAGCAGGCCTTTTCCATCTTTCCTGTTGGTGCTTACATTGGCCGTCATTTTCACTTCAACCTCAGCTTCCTTGCTTACCAGGTGAATGATGGCATTCACACAGGCATTTTTTATCATTTCCTTCAGCGGACAAGCCGGTGTGGTCAGTACTACGGTAAATTTAACTTTATTGCCGTTGATCTCGATGTCTTTCACCATGTTCAGTGTCACCAAATCCTTACCCAGATCGGGTTCTTCCACATTCGACAGCGCCTCGAGCACCATTTCTTTTGTGATCATAAATTGATGTTAAAATTGTTTCCGATCAGCAAAGTTAACCTAAAAAGAGGTTTAATTTGTTGGTTTTATATTCCTCTTTCCGGGAGTATATATTTATCTTAGTAGCTGCATGCATAAGAAACTGATCATATTTTTGTCCCTGCTGTTCATGCCGTTTTTGTTAAAGGCACAGTTGAAAGCATTCAAAGACAGCATTATACAAATATCCGGTATTACCATGACGGCGGACAGCCTGAGGGCTATTCCCGCTGTAAGTATCATCGTAAGGGGGCAGAACCGTGGTACCATTTCCAATAGCCAGGGGGTATTTTCCATCGTGGCTTTTAAAGGAGATACGCTGAGTTTCTCTGCTGTGGGCTTCCGCAAAAAAGACTACAAGATCCCTGCAAACCTGCCCGGAAACAGTTATTCCGTGATCCAGCTCCTCACCGAGGACACCATTTACCTCTCAGAAACCATCATCAAACCTTATCCCAGCAAAAGGGAATTTGAAAAGGCTTTTGTAAGTATGGATATTCCGAATGATATGTATGAAGTGGCCCGTAAGAATAATGACCAGGCCAAGATCCGTGCCCTGGCCCGTTCTATCCCCATCGATGCTGGCGGGGCTTATGGTGTTTTTATGCAGAAACAGCAGCAATCCCTCTACTATGCAGGCCAAACGCCTCCTCAGAACATCTTCAACCCAATCGCCTGGGCCCAGTTCATAGAAGCCTGGAAGCGGGGTGACTTCAAGCGCAAAGATTAGACCCGGGTAAAGTATAATAACCGCAGCGCCTGCCGCATGTGAATGGTTTTTCCTTAAATTGCCGGATTATTGACCATTCACCAAAATGAATCTTTATGCAGAAAATTGCTGTGATCGGAGCCGGAACCATGGGCAACGGTATTGCACACGTATTTGCCCAAAACGGATATACCGTTCACCTGATAGATGTTTCCCCCACTGCACTCGACAAAGCACTCGCTACGATCGATAAAAACCTGGAACGGCAGATCGCTAAAGAAATTATCAAAGAAGCAGACAGGAAAAACACCCTGGACCGCTTAAAGACTTTCACAGACCTCGCCGAAGGTGTGAAAGATGTGGAACTGGTAGTAGAAGCTGCTACAGAAAATGTAGACCTCAAACTGAAGATCTTCCGCGAGCTGGACCAGCATACGGGTGCAGACGTGATCCTCGCTACCAATACTTCCTCTATCTCCATTACAAAAATAGCCGCCGTCACAAAGAAGCCGGGGAAAGTGATCGGCATGCACTTTATGAATCCGGTGCCCGTAATGAAACTTGTAGAGATCATTAATGGTTACGCCACGGAAAAGGCCGTTTCTGAGCAGATTAAAGCACTTACACTGCAACTGGGTAAAGTTCCCTGCGTCGTAAATGATTACCCGGGATTCATCGCTAACCGCATCCTGATGCCCATGATCAATGAAGCTATCTATTCTCTTTTTGAAGGAGTGGCAGGTGTGGAGGAAATTGATACCGTGATGAAACTAGGCATGGCACATCCTATGGGGCCATTACAACTCGCGGATTTTATAGGGCTGGATGTATGTTTATCTATCCTGCAGGTATTACACGATGGGTTCGGTAATCCTAAATACGCTCCATGCCCCTTACTCGTAAATATGGTCACCGCAGGATACCTCGGTGCTAAAAGCGGAGAAGGCTTTTATAAGTATACAGTTGGCAGTAAAAATATTATTGTAAGCGACAGGTTCCACAAAATATAGGAACCTGTCACCTCTTTCCTGAACATACGTGTCTTAGATGAGTAAATACTCAAACAGGACCTATGAGGAAAAATATACTTTTCAGCATTACAACCATAATACTGTTATTTAAGGCGCCAGCCGGCTTTTCACAATCAGTTGTTCTTCCGGACGACAAGATTGTAGATAACGAAGCACTGGTATATTCCACGAATGCCTATGGCTACTACCCCAGTATCCAAAGCTTTAGCCAGCCACCGGTTATTACCTATAATAATTATCAGTATGTAATTTATTATAACAAGGACCGGCGTGTTTGCCTGGGAAGGAGGTCCTTGTCCGGAGGAGCCTGGGAAACGCTGGTGTTCACGGATTATCTTTTCAGCACAATTGATTGCCATAATGTACCCGTGCTGGGGATTTCCACTGATGGAAAGATCCATCTCTCTTTTGACCATCATGTGTCTGCACTGAAATACCGTGTTTCCGGTTCCGGTGTGGCAAACAACCCGGGCAGCTATACCTGGGATGCAGCTTTATTTGGCGCTATAACAGACACTTTACCAGGAATGACGGTGCCGCAATCTGCCGTAACATATCCTGCTTTTATAGCTACGCCATCCGGAAAACTTCAACTGGTGATGAGGTTGGGGAATAGTGGGAACGGGAAGGAAAGGCTTTTTGAATATGATCCTTCCACCGGTAACTGGACCGATCTTGGATTTTTCACTTCTTCCGCCGGTATTTATACCGGCCCTGTTACAGATGGGCAGCACAGGAATATTTACCGTGATGGAATGGGGTATTTTGGAGGTAGCAGATTGCATCTTCTTTTCACCTGGCGCGAAACCGGAGATGTACAATCTGAACATGACATCCTGTATAGCTATAGCGATGACGAAGGAAGAACATGGAAGAATTCCGCGAATGTTTCCTTTGCTACTACAGGAACAGATCTGATAGGCCTGATCGATACAGCCGCTGTTGTATACCCCCTGGGGCAAAAGCATGGCCTGCTGAACCAGGAATTTATGTATGCGGATAAACAGGGAAGGATACATGCATTCAAGAAACATATGCTTGCTACGGAGGCAGATGCAAGCAGCTGGGACGATGCTAAAACCAAATCCAAAGCATATCATCATATGCGGGCCACAAATGGCACATGGACAACCAGTTTGTTGCCTTTCAATAACCACCGGGTTAGTTTTGTTGCAGATACCAACGGCATCTTATATGCTGTAACAGGTAATAAGCTGGATATCTGGGCGGCTACGCCAGCCAGTGGTTATACGGATTGGGCATTGATCCACCGTTTTGACAGTCTGGCAAAATATGCGGAAGAAACTATCCTGATTGATAAGGAAAGAATGATAACATCGAATATTCTTTCCGTTTTAGTGCAGGAGAAATATACAGCAAGTGGTCAACCTTCAAAGATCCATACCATTGATTTTACTTTATCTGCGGAGCCTTCCATTACACTGGATAATACAACCGCAGAAATAACAGGTACCTGGAATACATCTTCCGCCATATCAAATTATTATGGTGTTAATTATCGCGTGAGGGCTTCCGGAGGTACCGGTACAAATTATGTGAAATGGCGCGCTACCATTCCGGAGGCCGGGGATTATGCTGTATATGTATGGCTGCCGGATGGGCTTCCCTCCCGTGCAACCAATGCAAAATATGTAGTTTACCATAGCGGTTACAATACCACCTATTATGTAGATCAATCGCTTCCCGGCGGCCGTTGGGTATTGCTTGGAACACATACCATGACCACCAATACAACCGGTAATGGTGTGGTGATGTTAACGGACGAAGGGAATAATGATTTTGTGATTGCTGATGCGGTGCGGTTTGTTAAACAAAGTTCCGGATCCGCCAGGAAAAGCCTGCCGCAGCAAATAAAGCGGCCTGAGATAGCCCAATCCCTGCAATTCTGGGCCTCTCCCGGAGAAGTACACGCAACTTTTTATGCAGCACTTCCAACGAGAGGCAGTATCAGGATCATTGATCTTTTAGGCCGGGTATTGCTGCAGCAGAACATCCAGGTAGAAAAAGGCTATAATATACTTAATGTGGGAACAGCAGGTTTGCCCAGAGGTTTCATGATAGCTGTTTTAAGTACGGGCCCGGAAAACAGAACGCTTAAATTTATCAAATATTAGGTACCGGATCGTCACCCGTTTTGATCATTCAGGGGTCTTAGTAATACGTTATTCAATATGGAAAATTTAAACCCTTTTGAAAAGGCAGATCTGCTGTACAGGTATCTGCGGGATGAGCTCCGGGAAGAGGAGCGCACCATGGTGGAAGATTGGCTGGCAGCAGATGAGGATAATCAAAAACTGATAGATCAGTTCAGAGATCAGCTGGCATTGGATAAGGAAATGGCGCTGTTTTCATCCGGCGATAAAAGCAAAGCCTGGGAATTAATTGCGGCGCGTACCGGGAATACTAACAAGCGGAAAAAGGTCCTGTGGTCTGCTGCCGCAGTAGCTTTGCTGTGCCTCGCCGGTGGATGGCTGATCTGGCAGCCTCCCGGGGCTATTAAACAAGATACAGTAGTTCAGAAAAAAAATACACCTCTAAACATCAACAAAACCAGGCTAACGCTGGCAGATGGCTCTGTGATAGCGCTGGATGAAACGGATGATGGAGCGCTATATGAAGATGGATCTGCGAAACTGACCAAAAAGAATGGAGAATTATTATACCAGGGAAAAGAAGATGATAAAGGAGCGCTTGCAGGATATAATATGGTGCATACGCCTGTAGGCGGGCAATACCGTATTGTGCTGCCTGATAAAAGTAAAGTATGGCTAAATGCAACTTCTTCCCTGCGTTATCCAACTGCTTTCCATGATTCTGTTCGTGTGGTGGAACTTAGCGGGGAAGCCTATTTCGAAGTGGCGAAGAATAAAAGTATGCCGTTCATTGTAAAGGCAGGAGAAACAAAGGTGGAAGTAGTAGGTACACATTTTAATATAATGGCCTACCCGGATGAGCAAACAACCAGGACCACCCTGCTCGAAGGTGCGGTGATAGTAAGTAAGGGCAGGGAAAAACAAAAGATGAAACCAGGGCAGGAAGCTGTTGCCGGTGACGGCATCAGGTTGCTGGAAGCTGATCTTCAGGCCGCGGTGGCATGGAAACAGGGCTTTTCCCATTTTGAGAATGCCGGCATAGGAATGGTGATGCGTCAGTTGGTCCGTTGGTATGATATTGAAGTAGTATACGAGAAAGGGATGGTTCCTGATATTCATTTCAGTGGCATCATTTCCAAGAACTCATCTGTTGAACAGGTGATTGCTATGCTCAATGCATCTGGTAACCTGCACATGGAAGTGCAGGGAAGAAAGGTGTTGGTAAAAGCCGTTAAATAATTGAATGTAACCCCGGAAATTAAGCGAATAGTTTTTATAAGCACGTCAACCGATTTTTAAAAGTTCCAGGTTATGAAAGTATTGCTATTATTCAGTAGAAATAGCACATTGTATCAGCCATTATGCAAAACATCACTCCTGATGAAGATGGTGTTCCTGTTAGCTGTATTTATACAGCTGAGCGGAAAAGTACATGCGCAGGATGTCACAATATCAGGGCAGCAACTGTCTCTAAAGAACATTTTTAAAGAGATCAACCGGCAGACCGGGTATCTGTTCATCTATAGTGACGAGCTCCTCCAAAAGGCAAAACCCGTAAATATTAATGTTACAAAGGAGCGGTTGGAAGAAGTGCTAAAGATCTGTTTCGCAGAGCAGCCGCTTACCTACCAGATCATGGAAAAAACGATTGTTGTAAAACTTTCCGTGGTAAAGGGCAATGCAGCACCAGTCACCATAAAGGGTAAGGTGGTGAATAACAAAGGGGAACCACTCCCCGGTGTAAGCATAAGACTGAAGGGAACTAATACAGGTGTTGCAAGTAATGCCGGAGGAAGTTATACGATAGATCTACCCGGAGAACAGGGGACATTAACTTTTACGTATATGGGATTCAAATCCCGGGAAGTAGCTGTGAATGGCCCGGGCCCTTATAATGTAACGCTGGATGATGATATAAAAGTACTGGACGGCGCCGTTGTTATTGGTTATGGCAGTGTAGCAAGAAAAGACCTGACGGGTTCCGTCAGCCGGGTAAACGTAACTGATATGCAAAAGGCACCTGTTGTTTCTTTTACAGAAGCACTGGCTGGCAGAGTACCTGGTGTTGTTGTATCTACAACAGACGGCCAGCCTGGAAAGGGGCAGGATATTGTGATCAGGGGAGCCGGGTCCTTAACGCAGAATACATCGCCGCTGTATGTGATAGATGGATTTCCTGTAGAGGATTTTGATGCCCGTTCGTTGAATAATGATGATATAGCAGCTATCAATGTGCTGAAGGATGCCTCAGCTACAGCTATATATGGAGCGAGAGCAGCAAACGGCGTAATCATCGTAGAAACAAAAAAGGGAAAACAGGGGAAACCGGTGATCACTTTCAGTTCCCTCTATGGATTTAGTGAAACAAGAAAGCAGATGAGGCTGATGAACCCCTATGAGTTTGTTTCATATCAATATGAAAGGAATCCTGTATCAACCGCCTCCCGTTATTTTACGGACGGGAGAACACTGGATGATTATAAAAATATACAGGGAATAGATTGGGCAGATGAAGTGTTTGATCCCAGCCCTTATAGCATGAATAACTTTGCGGTGAGAGGTGGTAACGATCAAACAACATATGCCGTATCCGGGGCCCTTAATAATACACAGGGGATCATTTCCAATACAGGCACGCGTCGTTACCAGGGCCGTATAGCTCTGGATCAGGTGATCAATTCCAAAATAAAGGCCGGTGTTTACCTGAATTATAGTAATAACTCAAATACGGGTATTGTAGCTGCTTCCTCTGCCGGTAATAATACTACATCCTATCTTTTTTCAAATATCTGGGGATATCGCCCCATCGGCAATGATCCTAATAAGAACCTGCTGGAAGGTGATTTCGATGACCTGGTGGTAAATGCAGATAACGCAAGATTTAACCCTGTAGTTACCGTACAGAACACAAACCGTGTTAGCACAGCCAAAGAGTTATTGGTGAACGCTTATATCAACTATGCTATCAATCAGAATTTTACCCTTAAGATCACAGGAACGGTAGATAACCGGCTTTCAGAGAATAAGAACTTCTATAACTCCAGAACAATCCAGGGTTCTCCCTTTAACCCATTAAATGTGAGAGGGGTAAATGGAGACGTAATGTATACGGAGATCAACAACTGGTCTAATGAAAATACACTTAGCTACCAAAAAACAATTAACAGGGTACATAAGATCAATGCAGTTGGAGGATTTTCCATGCAAAGTAGTACCAGCAAAATGCATGGAGTGGCAGTTCAGGATATACCGAACGAGGAATTAGGATACTCCGGGTTTGATGAAGGGATCGCTTATGCAAGCCCTGCAACCAGCGGAAAGTTTACGCTGGCTTCTCTTTATGCCAGGCTGAGTTATAATTACAAGTCGAAATACCTCTTTACAGCTACCATGCGGGCAGATGGGTCTTCCAAATTTGCAAAGGGGAATAAATGGGGCTATTTCCCCTCTGCTGCCATTGCCTGGAATATGACGCAGGAGCCCTTTTTTAAAGGCCTTCCCTTTGTATCTGAATCCAAGATCAGGGCCAGTATCGGATATACAGGTAATAACCGCGTAAGTGATTTTGCTTACTTCACCAGCCTGGGGATGCCTAATACAGCTGCTTATTCCTGGAACAATGGTACACCGCTGAAAGGGATCATCCCCCTTGATCTGGGGAATCTTGATCTGAAATGGGAAGTGGCCGAACAGGTGGATATCGGATATGATCTCGGCCTCTTTAATGGAAGGATAGAACTAACCGCAGAGGTCTACCGCAAAACAACAAAGGACCTCCTCCTCAACGCACAACTCCCCGGAACTACAGGGTTTAAAACAGTGTTCAGGAATATTGGCAGATTGCAGAATGAAGGGCTTGAATTAGGTATCAATACAGTTAATATCAACAAAAAGGACTTCAAATGGGCAAGCAGCTTTAACATCAGCTTCAACAGAAATAAAGTACTGGCGCTTACCAAAGGGCAGGATAAACTTTTTTCCTTTGTGAATTTTGAATCGCAATACAATACTACTCCTTTATATGTTGCACAAACAGGGATGCCTGCCGCTATGTTCTATGGTTTTGTATTTGACGGCGTTTACCAGTATGGAGATTTTGATAACCCTTCTCCCGGAGTATACAGACTTAAAAGTTCAATCCCTGCCAATGGGAACGCAAGAGATGTTATTCAACCCGGCGATATCAAATACCGGGACCTAAATAATGATGGTACAGTAGATAGCTATGATCAAACTATCATCGGCAGTGTTTTCCCCGTTCATACGGGCGGCTTTACCAACAATTTCAGTTATAAAGGCTTTGACCTGAACATATTACTGCAATGGTCTTACGGTAATAAGATCTACAATGCGAACCGCATCCTGTTTGAAGGGAATGCAACAGTAAGAACAGAGATGAACCAGTATGCCAGCTACAATAATCGCTGGAAGCCGGATAATCCCAGTAACACACTTTTCAGAGTAGGAGGGCAGGGGCCGCTGGGCAGATATTCAGATCAGGTAATTGAAGATGGCTCTTATCTGCGGCTGAAAACAGTTTCATTGGGATACAATATACCGCCCGGTATCATAAAAAGGATAGGTATTAAAAATCTCCGTTTAACGGCCGCTGCACAGAACCTGCTCACCTGGACGAATTACTCAGGTATGGACCCGGAAGTATCAGCACGGAATTCAACCCTTACACCGGGTTTTGATTTTTCCTCCTATCCGCACGCACGTACACTGGTATTTGGTTTAAATGCTACTTTATAACATTATAATATGAAACGGATCTCGTTGATAATACTTGTTTTAATGATTTTGTCCGGCAGCTCCTGTACCCGTTTCCTGGATACTACACCTACGGACCGGCTGTCTCCGCAGACTTATTATCAGAATGAAAAACAACTAACAGCTTCCCTCATTGGTGTATATGATATATTAGGTGCAAGGAATGTGTATGCACGCCACTATACCTGCCGGCTGGGAATGGAAGCAGATGAGGGATTTTATAATACAGATGCAGTTGTGACCGGCCCGCAGGTATATAACTTCTCTCCTTCAGATACTTATGTATCCGGCCTGTGGAATGAACTTTATATAGGGATTAACAGGGCAAACAGCTTATTGGCAAATCTTAATAATAACCCGCAGATCGATGAAGCAGTCAGGAACCGGATAAAAGGAGAAGCCCTCTTTTTAAGGGCATACTTTTATTTTTTACTGGTACAGCAATTTGGAGGTGTGCCACTTATATTGGCCCCTACCTTAACAGGTGATGATGTGGAAATTCCCAGAAGCAGTACAAAGGAAGTATATGAGAAGGTGCTGGAGGATATGGAAGAAGCAGAAACTCTTGTAGTACCCATTCAAACGCTTGGCTTTGGCGGCAGGGTGAGCCAGTCTGCAGTGCGTGGTGTTTTAGCACGCGTGTGCCTGTATATGGCAGGATATCCTTTAAGGGATGTTACTAAGTATGAGAAGGCAGCTTTCTGGGCCAAAAAAGTGATAGATGATGCAGGCGCAGCACATGATCTCAATATTGACTACCAACAGGTATTTATCAACTATGCGCAGGATAAGTATGATATAAAGGAAAGCATCTGGGAAGTAGAATTCTGGGGAAATGTGTCCGGCGCTTATGACGAAACGGGGCAGATCGGGGCCTGGATAGGGATCACTTCAACCAATACAACTATCATCGGGTTTGCTTACGGATTCCTGAATACAACGGCAAAGCTGTATAAATCATATGAAACGCAGGACCTGAGGAGAGATGTAGCCATTGCACCCTATAAGTATACAGCTGCCGGTGGTAAAACAAATCATACTTACACGAAAGATGCAGACCTCTATCTCCGCAATGTGGGGAAATACCGCAGGGAATGGGAATTGGTTAAACCAGGTTCAGCCAATTCAACGCCCACAAATTTTCCCTTACTGCGTTTTTCCGATGTGCTTTTAATGTATGCAGAAGCGGAAAATGAGGTACATGGCGCACCCACACCTGCTGCACTGGATGCCTTGAACAAAGTAAGGGCGAGAGCTAAAGCCACATTGGTTAACATCACTGATAAGAATGAGTTCTTTGACCAGATCGTAGACGAACGCTCCAGGGAGTTGTGTTTTGAGGGATTAAGAAAGCCGGACCTTATCCGCTGGGGGATCTTTATACCTGTTATGAAAAATGTTGCTGCGGAAATGTCTCAGCATGGTGCTACGGCGTTCTACGCATTGGCATATAAAAATGTAAATGAGCGGCATTTGCTTTTTCCCATACCTTCCAAAGATCTGAGCCTGAATACGGCATTGGTTCAGAATCCTAATTGGTAATAAACTGAGAAATAATATGATGAAGAATATATTCACGCTGATAGCCGGTTTTCTGACATTAACCGCCTGCACGCAAAAACTGGAAGTGAGCGCACCTGAGTTTGATGTTACGCAGAAAAAAATTACTGCCAGGGCAGGAGAGGAGATCAAATTCCTGCTTACCGGCAATCCGGACCTTATCACTTTTTATTCCGGAGAAGCATTGCATGATTATGCATTTGCTGCCGGAAGGATCGTAAAAACAAACAGCCTTGACTTTTCATTCAGGAGCAATGTGGAGTTTGGCAAACAAACGGACCAGCTGCGGGTAATGGCATCTGTTGATTTTAACGGTGGTGCCACTTTTGAGGATGTTGCGGCTGCAAGCTGGACGGATATTACCAGCAGATTTACTTTGGGTACGAATGCTACTTATAAAGCTTCCGGAGAAGCAAACCTGGCAGACCTAAGTATTGAAGGGAAACCCTTTTACCTGGCTTTCCGGTATATTGTGAGGAATCCAACCGTATATGGTACAGGTAATGTCTGGAGGATACAGAATTTCCTGTTAAATGCACGAACTTCAATAGGACCGTTGAGCCTGGGAAATATGCAAAACGCCGGCTTCAGGATCTACGAACAGAAGCAGAAGACCGCCCCCTGCAGATCTACCATATCTACCACCACATTACAGCTGATAGCACCTGCACTGGTGGATTCCACCAGAACAGTAGAAACGGAATGCTGGATTGTTACCAAAGGGTTTGATACAGGAGACATGGACTATGGCCCGGACAGGCCCGTTGCTATTAAAGGATATGCCGATCCAAAGATAAAAGAGGCGGTTTATGTTTATACCACACCGGGTAATTATAAAGCTGTATTTACGGCATATAATGGAAATGTTGCCGGTAGAAAGGAAGTGATCCGGGAAGTGGCAGTAGAGATCACGCCCTGATAAAATTACAGCAGAAGTTTTTATATTTATATTCAGATGTCAGGCCTTGAAATTCCAGTTATAAAAAACGTTCGACATGCAGAAATTTCCGTTAGAAGTAATTTTTAATGAGTACTATGACCGGCTTGTCTATTTTTCCCTTAAAATATTAGACGATAAACAGGATGCTGAGGATGCTGTTCAGGAGGCTTTTGTCCGATATTGGAATAATAAGGACAAGGTCGCTCAGGAATTGCATTCGATCAGGAGTTATCTCTATGCTACCGTTAAGAACATCAGCCTGAATGTTATCCGTCACCGCCAGGTAGTAAAGAACTTTGAACAACAGACATTATCCCCCGCAGCTGAGAACCAGGTAATAAACCATATCATTCAAACCGAAGTATTAACAAAGATCTGTAAGGCAATGGAAACATTACCGGATGCTTGCCGCCGCATCTCCTGGATGGGATATATTGACGGTATGAAAAACCTTGAAATTGCAAAGGAACTGGGTATCTCAGTGAATACTGTTAAATCACAAAAACTCAAAGGTTTGAAAATATTGAGAATGAAACTGATCCCTGACCTGATCGTTTCTATTTATCTGCTGACAATGAATTGGCCTTAACATCCTGACCTGTTTTCCACCCTAAAGAAAAGCCCGGTACATCCGGGCTTTTTTAATTCCCCGTTAATTTTCCAGCACTAATAAGCAAGATGCTATCATAATCCTGCTAAAGCTTATATTAATTTAGCTTTCAGCAAACGATTGCATAGAAGATACCTAACTCAACCAAAATGATTGCCCTGACCGATTTGCGTGGTATGACAACGATTGCTCAAAAAGACTAGAACCTTATCAATTAAATTCCACTTATGACACTAGTACGTTCCCAATTATCAGATCCCTAAACGACTGATTTAAAAATCTTTACTGGTCAATTTTCTGCCCATGCGATTTTCTGTATGGGTACGGATTCCTCATTTTAATAGTTAAACGTTATGAAAAAACAGCTCTGGAGGCAGGCCATGCGCCGCCTTTCAGGCTTTGCGATCATCGTAATGGGAGTGGCATGCCTTTTAATGGCGGCACTCCCTGCGTTGGCAGAAAGCAATCCTGATCCCATATCCTTTGTCCAACGGGATTCCACACTACATGGACGCGTCACAGATTCACTCGGCACAGCTTTACCTGGTGTTACCATCAAGATCAAAGGCACCTCAAATGGTACGGCCACCAATGCAAACGGATACTATCAATTAGCAGCCCCTAAGAACGCAGTGCTGGAGATCTCTTACATCGGCTTTCAGCCACAGGTTGTAAATGTAGGAGGCCGTTCCATGATTGATATTATCATGCAGTCTTCCGCTACACAAATAGGAGAAACAGTGGTAGTAGCCTTTGGTCGCCAAAAGAAAACAGAAGTGGTAGGAGCTGTGACTTCTATCAATCCTGCTGAAATGAAAATCCCTTCCAGTAACCTCACACAGGCATTGGCCGGCCGTTTGGCGGGAGTGATCGCTTATCAGCGAAGCGGCGAACCCGGACAGGATAATGCAGAGTTCTTTATCCGCGGTGTCACTACTTTCGGTTACAAACAGGATCCCCTCATCCTCATTGATGGTATGGAACTTACCACTACTGACCTCGCCCGTATGAATGTGGACGATATCGCCACTTTCACCATTATGAAAGATGCAACGGCTACTTCATTATATGGTGCAAGAGGTGCCAATGGTGTGATCCTGGTAACTACAAAAGAAGGTAAAGAAGGTGCGGCCAGGATCAATATCAGGTTGGAGTCATCCTTATCCAAACCCACACGCGACCTGGAAATGGCGGATAATGTAACCTATATGAAGTTACATAATGAAGCTATTACCACCCGTAATCCTTTGGCCATAACACCTTACACGCAATATAAAATAGATCAGACCGCTGCAGGTGCAAACCCCGTAGCCTTCCCTTCCAATAACTGGCAGGACGTACTGCTGAAAAAACAAACGATCAACAAACGCGGCAACTTCAACGTAAGCGGTGGTGGTAAAGTGGCGATGTATAATATCAGCGGTTCTTACAGTCATGATAATGGATTGTTCAAAGTAGATAAACGCAACAACTTCAACAGCGGCATAGACCTGAAAAGTTACGGGCTGAGGGCTAACCTGAATGTGAATATTACCCCTACTACAAAGGCTGGTTTCCGTTTCTATGGATCATTTGATGACTATAACGGCCCTATCCAGGGCGGGGAATACATGTACCGGCTCATTATGCGCTCTAATCCCGTGCTGTTCCCTGCTTATTTTCCAAAGGATGAAGAACACGAGCACGTAAGGCATATCATGTTCGGGAACGCAGAGAATGGCGCTTACATCAATCCTTATGCGGAAATGGTGAAAGGGTATAAAGATTATTCGCGTGCCCTGATGCTGGCGCAGTTTGAAGTGAACCAGGACCTGAAAGCCATTACAGAAGGTTTGAGGTTCCGCGGCATGATGAACACCAACCGCGAAAGCTTCTTTGACATTGCGCGGAACTATATCCCCTTCTATTACCAGATGGGATTCTATGATAAAAGAACAGATACCTATAGGTACGATCAGATCGAACAGGGAGAGGAATTCCTCAGTAATGGTGTCGGCAAACGGGATGTGACCACCAACTTCTACCTGGAAAGTGCATTGGATTACCGCCGTGTATTCAATAAATACCACACCTTAAGCGGTATGCTGGTATACACTATGCGTAACAAGCTGGAAGCAACAGATGGTGATATCCAATCTTCTTTACCATTCCGTAACTCAGGGCTATCCGGCCGTTTAACATATGGGTATGATGACAGGTACTTTGTAGAATTCAACTTTGGTTACAATGGATCTGAACGTTTCTATAAAACAGAACGTTTTGGTTTCTTTCCTTCTGCCGGCATGGGCTGGACGGTTTCAAACGAACCATTCTGGAAACCATTCAAACGCGTGGTGAACAACCTGAAACTACGCGGTACATATGGATTGGTAGGGAATGATGCCATCGGCAGGAAACAGGACCGCTTCTTCTATCTCTCTAACATCAACATGAAGAATAGCGCAAAGGGCGCATCATTCGGATTTGAAAATGCGTTGACCCAACAGGGGGTTTCCATTTCCCGTTATGATAACCGTTTCATCACCTGGGAAACATCAGATAAAACAAACCTGGGTATTGAAATCGGCTTATTCGAAGCGATCAATATACAGGCAGACTTCTGGCACGATTACCGGCATAACATCTTAATGGCCCGTACAACTATACCAGCCTCCATGGGCTTGCAGGCCACTACATATGCCAATATGGGGAAAGCTTCTTCCCAAGGGCTCGATTTCTCTATAGATGGAAATAAACACTTCTCTCAGAACTTCTGGGTAGGGCTGCGCGGGAACTTCACCCTCAGCGCCAACAAGTACAGGAAGTTTGAAGAGCCCGAATACAATGAAAAATATCTCTCTAAAATTGGCTATAGCACAAACCAGGTATGGGGATTCATTGCAGAGAGATTATTTGTGGATGAACATGATGTGGCAAACTCTCCCAGGCAGACCTTCAGTACAGATTACATGGCGGGAGATATTAAATACAGGGATGTGAATGGAGATGGAGAGATCACCGATCTCGATAAAGTACCGATCGGTAATCCTGAAAAGCCGGAGATCGTTTACGGATTTGGTGTAACAGCCGGTTACAAAGGATTCGACTTCTCTATGTTCTTCCAGGGAATGGCACAGGAGTCTTTCTGGATAAACCCCAGTGCAGTAAGTCCTTTTGGAGCATATAACTATAACGGTGAGGCCGCCCTTCCCGGCAGGCCAGTTAACCAGTTGATGAAAGCCATTGCTGACGATCATTGGTCTGAAGACAACCGGAATATCTACGCATTATGGCCTCGATTAAGTGAACAGATGAGTGCGAACAATGCACAGACCAGTACCTGGTGGATGCGTGATGGTTCTTTCCTTCGCCTGAAATCCATTGAGATCGGTTACACGCTGCCTAAACCATTGCAACGCCGTTACAGTATGACCAATTTCAGGATCTATATGAACGGCACTAATCTGCTCACCTGGAGTAAGTTCAAACTCTGGGATGTGGAAATGGCGGGAGAAGGGCTGGACTATCCTATCCAGAAAGTGTTCAACCTTGGTTTAATGGTGTCTTTCTAAACATTTAAAACTCATCACCGTGAAACGGATCAAAATATTAGCATTCGCCGCATTGCTGGGTATGGTGGCTGGTTGTAATAAGTACCTGGACATTGTGCCGGATAACATTGCTACCATCGATTACGCTTTTGCTATGCGCTCTACTGCAGAACGATATCTATTCACCTGTTACAACTACATGCCGGCAACAGGCGATTTTAATACCAACGTAGCTTTTATGGGAGCCGATGAAGTGTGGTTCATGTATCCCTCAAAAGATATCGACGCTACCAACTGGAATATGGCAAGAGGTGGGCAGAACAAAGTGAATCCCATCAGTAATTACTGGAGTGGGGCCGCAACAGGGAAACCTTTATACCAGGGCATCCGGGATTGTAATGTATTCCTGGAAAAGATAAGCCTCGTGAAAGATATTGATGATGATGAAAGAGCCCGCTGGATAGCAGAGGTGAAATTCCTGAAGGCCTATTATCATTTTTTCCTGCTGAGGATGTATGGTCCTATTCCTTTGGTAAGAAAGAATATAGACGTAATGAATGAACTGGAAGAAATGAAAAGGCCCAGGGAACATTTTGATACCTGCGTAAATTACATCTCCAGGCTGCTGGATACCGCTGCAGTTGATCTGCCGATGCGTATACAGAATGAAGTAGCAGAACTGGGCAGGGTTACACGGCCCATCGCACTGGCGCTTAAAGCTAAGTTGCTCGTACTGGCGGCCAGCCCCTTGTTCAATGGTAATCCGGACTATGCGGATTTCGGCAAAGGAGTAAAGCTCTTCCCTAACACCAATGATCCTGATAAATGGGTGAAAGCCGCAGCAGCCTGTAAAGCGGCCATAGATGCCTGTCACGAAGTGGGGATGCGTTTATACCGCTTCAGGCCGGTGATCAATACGCTGGTGATGAATTCCCAGATCAGGACCCAGATGGATGTGCGCATGGCAGTAACAGATAAATGGAATTCAGAGATCATCTGGGCAAATACCCAAAGCAGGGTGAACCAGCTCCAGCGTTTTTCCATGCCGAAGTTATACAACTGGACCTCCGTTAGCGGTAACCCCAAAGGGATGTATGCAGCTACGGAAAAGATGGCAGAACTCTTCTACACAAAAAATGGCGTGCCCATCGATGAAGATAACCAGTTCAATTATGCAGAAAGATACAGCGTGAGAAAAGCGGCGCCGGAAGATTCTGCACTCGTTAAAAAGGGAACAGAAAGCGCTTACCTGCATTTCGACAGAGAGCAGCGGTTTTATGCCAACCTTGGTTTTGACAGGGGTATATGGTTTGGCAATGGCAGTTCAGATGATAACAACACCAATATCAATACCGCCATGTACATACAGGCCCGTAAAAGCCAGATGGCTGCACAGGCTGGGCATACCAACTATTCCATCACCGGTTACTGGCCCAAGAAGCTGATACACTACCTGAGTGTGGTGGAAAAGAGCGGCAACTTTACCATGCAGCAATACCCTTATCCTGAAATGCGCCTGGCGGACCTCTACCTGCTATATGCAGAAGCAGAAAATGAAGCCAACGGCCCTACCAACCAGGCATTTGAATACATCGATTCTGTACGTTCGCGCGCAGGTTTGAAAGGCGTGAAAGAATCCTGGGATACTTATTCAAACAAAGGTCCGAAGTATGCTTCTAAAGAAGGCCTGCGCAAGATCATCCAGCAGGAACGAATGATTGAACTGGCCTTTGAAGGACATCGCTTCTGGGACCTGCGCAGGTGGAAAATAGCCCATATTGAAATGAATAAACCTATCACCGGATGGGATATCGACCAGGAACAACCGGAAGCTTACTACCGCCTGAAGGTATTATTCATGCAAACATTTACGATGCGTGAATACCTCTGGCCTATCCAGGAAAGGGAAATACTGAACAACCGTAACCTGGTGCAAAATCCCGGTTGGTAATAGCTATTAAAACATTTCTTAAAAGCATTGAAATGAAAACATTCATCATACCATTACTGGCCTGCCTGTTGTTATTAGGCTGTTCAGATGAAAAGCGAGGCCCGATAGAAGGTGGGGGTGCGCCGCCCAAGCCTGTTACCAATTTAAAGGTGGAAAATCTGCATGGTACAGCTAAGATCACCTATTCCATCCCCGATAATCCGGACCTCCTATACATAAAGGCAGTGTACGAACCGCGCAAAGGCCTGATCCGGGAAGCCAAATCTTCTTTTTATATCAATTACATCGTACTGGAAGGTTTCTCCGCTTCGGAAGAATACGAGGTGAAGTTATATGCCGTGAATAAAAGTGAAGTATCCTCCGAACCGGTTTCCATTAAAGTAAATCCTTTAACACCTCCGGTAGAAGAAGTATTTAATTCCCTGGAAGTAGCGCCGGATTTTGGCGGATGCAATATTAAATTCCTGAATAACGATGAAACCAATATCGTGATCGGTGTGATCACGCTGGATTCTACAGGTGACTGGGTTTCTTCAGATAATTTCTATACAAAGCGGAAATCCGCCAGTTTTGCTGTACGTGGCTATAAAGCAGAGGAAAGAACATTCGGGATCTTTATCAAAGACAAATGGAATAATTTCTCTGATACCCTTATCACCAAACTCGTACCTATCCATGAAGAGCTGCTGGATAAAACGAAGTTCAGGGATGCACGTTTCCCCAGTGAGCCAAAGAACTACAGCTCCAGCTGGACCATCCAGATGTTCTGGGACGATAACCTGACCAAAGGTTTCCACACTTTGCAAAATGTGGGCTTGCCATTGAATTTTACCATGGACCTCGGTGTAAAAGCCAAGATGAGCCGTTTTAAGATCTGGCAGCGTACCGGCACTTACCTCTACGGCCATGGCAATCCCAGACGCTGGGAATTGTGGGGCTCTGATGCACCCTCCACTGATGGCAGTATGACTAACTGGACCATGATCGGTTCATTTGAATCCATTAAACCATCCGGAGAACCTTATATCTCCACACAGGAAGATAAAGAATATGCAGAAGCAGGAGAGGAGTTTATTGTACCCCTTAATGCAGGATCTTACCGTTACCTGCGCTGGAGGGTACGTGAAGCATGGGGTGCTGCAGAAGGATCTCCCGGCGGATTTTTTCACCTGATGGAAGTTACCATTTGGGGAAATAGTAGATAATCTTTTAAATGAATGAACATGAAGAAGAATAGTAAACACGGAATACTGGCATGCATCGTTGCATGCTGTTTCCTGGCCTGTGCAAAACAGGATGATACCTATCGTGATTTCCTGAGAGGAGGAGAGATCCTGTACATCGGCCGTGCTGATTCCGTGAAGAATTATGGCGGTAAAGGAAGGATCGGTTTCAGCTGGTTACTCACCTCTGATCCCAAGATCACCAAATGCCGCATCTTCTGGAACGGTATGGCTGATTCTGTGGAGATCCCGGTAACAAGAACCCAGGGGGTGGATACGGTGAGGATCATATTGAATAATATGACGGAAGGTGTGAAAACCTTTTCCATCTTTACCTATGATAATGCAGGGCATCGTTCTGTAAGAGTGGAGAAGATTGCAAATGTTTATGGAGACATCTTCCAGCTGTCCTGCCTGCCCCGCATCACAAAAGATATTGTGAAACGCAGCAATGGTTTAATGCGTTGGGAATGGATCGGAACAACGGAAAATTATATCGGGGTGAAGATGACGTATGTTGATCTGGCTGGTGTAACCAAAGAAGTATGGTGGCAACCGAATAAACTCAGCGCGGATTCACTTGCTGGTGTAAAACCGGAGTCTGAGTTTACGTATGTAACCTATTTCAAACCGGAACCTGCTGCATTGGATACTTTCTATTCCGTGCCGGTAACCAAGAAATGGCCGAAGTAAGGAATTAAAAGTAACAGGCCACCTGAAATACCAGGTGGCCTGTTTTATTCGTTTGTTTAGTATTAATAAATGATCGCCATTTTGATTCCTTCGGTACAGGTTCTCCATCTGTTCGCTCAGCCTTCTCTATCGCTGTTTTTAGCCTGTCTAAACATTACCCTGCATACTTCTCTCTATACTCCTTCGGCGATAAGCCCACAATCTTCCTGAACACCTGCCGGAAAGCTTTGGCATCCTCATACCCGGTATGCATCATCACACCCGTAATGTTCTGAGACCGTTGTTCGAGTAATTTCTTGGCTGCTTCCACCCTGATGCGTTGTAAATATTCGATGGGCGTAATACCGGTGGCCATTTTAAAACGCCGGATAAAATTCCTTCTGCTCACTGGCAGATCATGGATCACTTCTTCCACCGTCAGCCTGTCTTTAAATCGGTTTTCCATCCTGGTCTGCGCTTCTGTTACCAGTTCATCCTGGTGGCGCCGGGAAGGAGCCCAGTTTGCAAAATAGGATTGCTGATAACGGTCCATGTCAATAGCAAATACTTTCGCTATAACGATCGCCATTTCCCGGCTACAGTATTTTTCGATCAGGTGCAGGAGCAGGTGGAAAGTGGAAGTAGCGCCACCACTGGTGTAGATACCGCCATCATCTGTTACTACTGCTTCCGGTTGCACTTTCACCAGGGGGAATTTAATCGCCAGGTCCTGGATAGCCATCACATGGGAAGTTGCCTTTTTATTGTCCAGCAAACCAGATGCTGCCAGCAGGAAAGCCCCTGTGCAGAAACTCGCAATTTCAGCCCCCAGCCGCTGCTGCTCCTGTAGGTAAGGAATAAAAGCACTGTTTCCCATGAGGTTCACATTGTCGCTCTGGAACGCGGGGATGAGCACGAGGTCTGAGATGGGCGCATCTTTCAGCAATACCGGTTCATAAAGATCATACACCGGTGCAGATGGAAGATCGTCATCCAGGCATACTAATGTGATGTCAAAAAATGGTTCTCCGTTTGCTGCCTTATAATGTGTATTCACTGTTTGAAATACATCCAGTATGGCAGCCACGCTGAGATGTCTGTACTTTTTGCTAAGTAATACGGTTAACTTTTTCATATAGTTGCTGCAGTGTGAGGTTCAATATAGCTTATTTTTTTGTCACAAATGACCAATAAGTTGACGGTTTTACCAGACGCAAGTTCCGTTGTTAATGATTAATTTGCAATATTAACAAAACCGTTTATGAATAAGCAACCCGGAACATTCATCGGTTTCGATCTTACCGTACCTAATGCCGCAGAAGTAAGTAATTTTTATCACGAAGTTGTAGGCTGGGAAATTGGCACACAACAGATGGGAGACTATGAAGATTATTTCATGAAAAACCCTGAAACAGGTGATATCATTGCTGGGGTTTGCCACAGCAAAGGCAGCAATAAACACCTGCCGCCCATGTGGCTGATATATGTACAGGTGGCCGATCTCGACCTTAGCCTTGCTAAATGCGAAAAGCTCGGTGGAAAGATCATGAGTGAAAAAAGGAGCTGTGGTAAGATGGGTGAATTTGTACTTATACAAGACCCCGCCGGAGCGTATATTATGTTGTGGTCTTAGAAAAATAAATACCCAAAGGGAAAGGATACCTGTGATCTGTTTATTTACCTGTTGCAACATCTATGAGGTAAAGATATGATAACCTCATCCTGCATGAATAATTTCATAATTTGCGGATGCTCCTAAATCAAACTATATGTCCAACTCAGCCCAACAAACCGTAGACGAGATCTTTGAACTGTACCAGCAACATGGCCATCATGAATATGGAGAAAGCGTTACCATGATGATGCACATGATGCAGGCTGCGTTGATCGCAGAACAGGAAGGTTATGATGATGAAATGATCCTGGCTGCTTTCCTGCACGACATCGGCCATTTCTTTGAAACCGAAGAGCAGATGCATGTATACGGCACCATGAAGCACGATGACCTCGGAGGCCGTTACCTGATGGAAAGAGGTTTTCCGGAAAAGATGGCCAAACTGGTGGCCAGCCACGTAGCTGCAAAACGTTACCTCACCTTTGCCGATCCTGCCTATTACGATACATTGTCCGAAGCCAGCAAACAAACACTCGGTTTCCAGGGAGGCCCTATGTCTGCAGAAGAAGCGGCTGCCTTTAAGAGCGATCCTTTATTTGATGCCTATATCCGTATACGCATCTGGGATGATATGGGGAAGGATGCCAACCAGCCTGTGCTGGAAGAAGATATTGCCCGGTTGAGGTATAAAACGTATCAGTATTTGAGCGCTAAAGCCTAAAAAATGCTGTGTAAATAGTGTTATCCTTGCTTCATCCTAGCTTCATCCTTGCTTAAACCCCTGCTATCACACATAGATGAAGCTAGGATGAAGCAAGGTTAAAGCTACCATGGCGGGTTTCAGCAGTGAAGGTGCTCCTATTTCATTGTGGATCAAAACATTAAGGGCTGTTTCATGTTAAAATGAAACAGCCCTTTGATATTATTTTCTCTTTTCCGGTTTTATAAACTCGTACCCGCAATAAGCGCAATGTGTTAAGCCCCTTTGCCTGGCATCCTTCGCCCCGCAGGCCGGGCAATCTCCTCCTTCTCCATGATCATCATAATCTGCTGCCTCCGGCGGAGGGTGTAATTTGAGCTTATCAATAATGTCCCGCGGCTTATTATGTTCGTCTGGCATTCCAATTAATTTTGCTTTTGATTCATACTGTTTGGCAGATGGGTAACTTCTCATCTAATGTCAGTATAAATATAACAAAATAATTTAAAATGAAAGACCCTTAGGCACAAATTTATGTAGCTGCCGGAACAGCCTGCAGGTCTGAAGATAACTGTGCCGGTTCATAGATCCCCGCCGCTATCTTTTCCACAAATATCTTCGGGAAAAATTTAGGCAGGAAGCCATTCAGCCTGTTGGTAAATCCGGGGATGATCTCCGCTTTTCCTGCAAATAACCCCTTCACCGCAATCTTAGCCACCTGCTCCGGCGTCATATTGAACCGCTCTGCAATACGCAGGGTTTTAAGCCCCATCCCGGCCCTGTTCACAAAATCAGTATCCGTACTGCCCGGTATCAGGCAACTCACGGAAACAGGGGATTGCCGCAATTCAAAACGGAGGCCCCGGGTGAAGGACAATACAAATGCTTTGGACGCTGCATAGATGTTCAGAAAAGGCACCGTCTGAAAGGCAGTGGTACTCCCCACATTCAACAGGTATGATCTGGGAAAACTGCGAAGGATGGGAATGAAGGTATGCGAAATAGAAACCTGCGCCCTGATGTTCACATCAATGATATTAAGCTGGTCTTTAACAGACAGTTCTTCAAACCGCCCGTTCAAACCATATCCTGCATTGTTCACCACCACACTCAGTTCCCTGTGATGGTCCGCCGTCCATACTTTTACCTGCTCTGCAGCATCTGGTTTGGACAGATCAAGATGTAATACCTGCACCGGTACTTTGTATTGAACGATCAGTTCTGCCGCAGTGGTATTCACACCATGAGCATCAAGGTCTACCAGCAGCAACCCGTAATTCTTTGCAGCCAGTTCTGCTGCAATGGCTTTGCCAATTCCTTTGGCTGCGCCGGTTACTAAAGCGTAAGGCATATTATAGTGAATTTAATTCCGGAATGTTTTTCTCTTTTGAACGGAAAGCAGCAATGCCAGTGTTCTTCAAAGAGCCAAGCTGTGCCAGCTTATGATAGAAGGGTGTTGGACTGTCCGCATGTTTAGGTTGATAAGCACCTGTGATAATAGGAATGTACATCACACGCCGGCGGCTTTTTTCTCCATAGAATGGTGATTGCTGCACCCTGTGCCATAATCTGCCATCATGGATAGTAAGGTCGCCTGCTTCAATATCAAAACCCACTTCTTTTTTATCAGGATCATTATCAATGAAGTATTTTTTCCTGAACAGTAAACGGAACAATCCCTGGTGATGTGTGCCGGGCAATACGCGCAGGCCGCCATTTTCTAAAGGGCAGTCATCTAAATGCAGCCCCACATTCAGCATCGGCATAATGCGGGAACCCAGGAAGAGATCACGCGGACTGTCTGTATGCCAGCCCAACTGTTTAAACTGACTTTCTTCCGTGTTCACATAATGGTTCACCACCAGGCCGTCTTTTTCATTTTCACCAATGCGCCCGTCATAGGGGGCCAGCAATTGTGTGAGTGCCCGCAGGCGTTTGTCTTTGAGGAAATTACTAAGGGTGTCGCTGTATTGCGAAGCAAAAGCAATACGCTGGATGAAAGGCGCTCCGGTTTCGTCCTGGCCAAATTTGAGAGGAATACCATTTACTTTTTTGATATCATATCGCAGTAACTGATCCTGTACATTCTCTGTTTCACGAATGAAACGTTGTACAGTATTCCTGTCTACAAAATTCTTGAATTGAATAATACCGTGTTTACGGAAATATTGCAGCTGCGGGTTAGTGATCGTTCCTTCGAAACGAAACACGGGTTGTTCTGTTTTGTTCATGACAAAAATTTTGGGAAGTAATGATTGGTTATTATTGGTCCATAAGGACTCCGTCCCGTTTTTATACCGGGAAATGGTTGGTGCAGCGGAAGATAAAATCTAAAACGGTGAGAATGTTGATGTTAGCATTTACAACAACAGCATGCACCGGAGCGCATGACAACAGAAAAAGTGAAGAGATCACTAAATACTTGGTGGTGGCAGGTTTCGAACGTTTCGGTTTGTACTTTCATGGTTGGATTTTTAATAGTCTACCAAACTTGTAGACAAATATAAATGGTAATATTCAATTCTTCAAAAAAAAGTTTTTTATTGCCTACATTTACAACATCGTTTTTAGGCTGCACGCAATTAACATGTTGAAATACAGTTCCCTTTACCTACTGATACTCCTGGCATTCACCCACCGGGCTTATTCTCAAGCTGCTTGTTCGACAATTGGTCAGACGCCTGCCACTGCATTTCCTGTATGCGGATCACAAACTTTTATACAACAATCCGTACCCATTTGTGGATATAGGGACGTACCAGGCCCTGCCTGTAACAACACCGGAGATTTTCTTCATAAGGATAAAAATCCTTTCTGGTATAAGTTCACTTGTTACACAGAAGGTACACTTGGCTTTACCATCACACCCAATGATCTGCGTGAAGATTACGATTGGCAGATCTGGGATATTACTGGCCGTGATCCCAACGAAGTATACACCAACACGAATTTATATCTCACCATGAACTGGTCAGGGGAAAAAGGGCTTACCGGAGCATCCGCAGCAGGGAGATCATTGGATGTATGCGGAGGTCTTGGACAGGATCTGTTCAGTTCCATGGCCAGCTTAAAGAAAGGGCATGAATACCTCTTGTTGATCAGTCATTTTTCAAATTCACAGAGCGGATATAAACTGAGTTTTGGCGGAGGTACTGCAGATATTACAGATCCTGTGCTGCCTGCATTGGTATCTTCAAAATATGATTGTGCGAATTTTGCAGTAGGCATAAAGTTATCCCGCAAAGTATTATGCAGTACACTGGATCCTGATGGAAGTGATTTTACATTTGGCCCCGGAGGCCCAGCTATCAGGTCTGCAAAAGGCGTGACCTGTGCAAACGGATTTGATCTGGACTCTGTAATTCTTTACCTGGATAAACCATTGGACCCCGGTGTATATACCATCATGGCGCAGGACGGAAAAGATGCCAATACTTTATTGAATGCATGCAGTAAACAATTGCCCGCAGGGGAAACAACCGGCTTTACAGTAATAGCAGCACTGCCGGTAGGCATGGCAAAGATGAAAATATTACCCTGTGCGCCGGATCAGCTGGAACTTGAATTCCCGGATGATATCAGGTGTAGCGCTGTAGCAGCAGATGGCAGTGATTTTAGACTGAGTGGTCCTTCCGCTGTAAATATTACATCAGCCTCCACTACCTGTAATGCAAATGGCCTCACCCGCACGGTAATATTAAAACTGGATCAACGCATATTGGAGGCAGGTGATTATACCGTAACACTGGTAACTGGTACGGATGGTAATACCATTGCCAGCAATTGCCATGTGGAAACTTTGCCGGGAGGGGAAGCGTTGTTCAGTATCGCAGCGCAACCTCCGGTATTACTGAGAGGCATAGCATCCCCAGGTTGTGCACCGGTAGCTGTGAAATTAGGTTTGAGTATACCGGTAAGATGTAGTTCTATTGCAGCAGATGGCAGTGATTTTATGATTAACGGGCCAATTCCAGTTACCATCACCAACGCAACGGGCATCTGTAATGCCAATGGATTTACAGATACAGTGATCCTGAAATTTTCGGCGCCCATTTTCACCATGGGAAGTTTCCAGGTGCAAACAGCAACGGGTACAGATGGTAATACTTTACAGGGTGAGTGCTGGCAGGCAGCAGCCGTGGCACAGGCATCCGGTTTTAATACAGCCGATACCGTTAATTCGGATTTTACTTTCTCCCTGCAGTTCAATTGCAAACTAACCACCGCAGGTTTTGTACATGATGGAAGCAATCATGTAAACAGCTGGAAATGGACCATGCCGGATGGAGAGATCCGCCGGGAGCAGCGGCCGGTGAAAGTGTTTGATAGTTTTGGTAACAAGCTGGTACAGCTGGAAGTATCCAATGGCGTATGCCATGCAAAAGTAGCTACCTCCATCCTGATCACCAGTGAGCTGGAAGCTGTTTTCTCTGTAGCGCCCGGTCCATATTGCCCTATGGAAATAGTAAAACCGGTGAATGAAAGTACCGGGAATATACTAACCTGGGAATGGGATTATGGCAATGGTACAACCAGTATGGGGGAGCAGCCACTCTCCATGCGTTATTTCCCGCAATCAAAAGAACAGGATTACCGCATCCGCCTGATCGTTCGTAATAATGTGAACTGCAGGGATACAATGGACCGGTATATAAAAGCAGCACGCAGTTGTTACATTGATGTGCCTTCTGCTTTCTCTCCTAACCACGATGGGCAGAATGATTATTTCTACCCGCTGAATGCTTACAAGGCGCAGGACTTAAAATTCCAGGTGTACAACCGTTTGGGGCAACTGATGTTTGAGTCCGGGGACTGGCGGAAACGCTGGGATGGATGCCATAATGGTATACCGGTAGGAATGGGCACTTATGCCTGGATGCTGGAATATACGGATGGTGAAAGCGGAAAGAAAGTTTTCAGAAAAGGCACGGTTGTGCTCGTCAGATAAATGCCTAACTTGGTTGTATGAATTACCATACATTAGGCAAGTCTTCTTTAAAGATCAGTGAGGTATCCTTCGGCTGCATGTCTCTCCCTGCTGAAGATGGCGGGAAATTGATCCGCCAGGCAATAGACCTGGGTATTAACTATTTTGATACGGCGGACCTGTATGATAAAGGTGCCAATGAAAGCCTGCTCGGGAAAGCATTGGAAGGCAAAAGGGAAAAAGTGATCATAGCCAGTAAAGTGGGCAACCAGTGGCGGGAAGATGGCAGTGGCTGGGATTGGAATCCCCGGAAGGAATACATCTTATCAGCAGTAGAAGGCAGCCTGCAACGCCTGAAAACAGATTACATTGATCTGTACCAACTGCATGGCGGAACCATAGAAGACCCTATCGATGAAACCATAGAAGCATTTGAACGTTTAAAGGAACAGGGAAAGATCCGTTACTATGGTATTTCTTCTATTCGCCCTAACGTGATCAGGGAGTATATCATACGCTCCAATATAGTAAGTGTAATGATGCAATACAGTTTGCTGGACCGCAGGCCGGAGATCAGTTGCCTGCCCCTGCTGGAAAAACACAACATTGGCGTACTGGCCAGGGGGAGTGTGGCAAAAGGATTACTGATCAACAAACCTGCTGCGCCTTACCTGAGTTATACAACGGAAGAAGTGCAGCGGGCAAAAGAAGCAATAGCCGCGGTTTCCGGCTCAAAGCGCCTGCCTTCCCAGTCAGCTGTAAAATATGTGCTGATGCATTCCGCTGTAACTTCTGCTGTAGTTGGTATCCGTATGCAGGAACAGCTGGAAGAAGCTGTTGCAAATGTGCCGCGGCTGAATGCATCAGAATACGAGCAACTCACAGCTGCTGTACCCGTAAAGGATTATACAGAACACCTGTGATCAGTTCTTTATAATGCAGAACATCTGTGACTAATTCTTTATTACACAGAACACCTGTGATCAGTTCTTTAAAATTCCCTGTTTCTCCAGCTCCTTCACCATCGCAGCAGTATAACTCTTAGAGAAATCATCCACGCTGTTGGGGTTCATGGTAGAAGACTGGACGGAAAATAAGAGTGCTTCCGATTGGGCATCATACACATTGCTCTCCATCACATAGGTTTTATCCGTAGTGTAATAACCGGGATCATACATCATGGGAGACCAATAGGAGTAATATCCCCAGAAGCTGCCGTACCAGCCATAACGCGGGTAAGGAGCATACCTGCCGGAACCGGGTACATACCGTGTTTCGCTTTCCTTGTCGAGCAGGGTAACAGTAAAGATGGCGTCACATCCCTCTTGCTGTATTTTGTTCAACATGGCTGTTTTGTCTGATGGATTTTCTTTACTGAAATTGGGAGGAAACGCATCAATACTTTTAACCACCTTGTATCCTTTTGCCGTGGCGGCATTCGCAAGGTTGTTTTCAATAGCTCTTTTTGCATTCACATTATTTACCAGTGCTGCAATGAAAATGCTCTTGTAAGTTTTGGTGGGCGCTGCATCGGTTTTCCAGAAATTAGTAACGTAAGTAGGGGTGCTGCAGGAAAAGAGCGCAGCGAACAATAACAATAAGCAGGTGGCCTTCTTCATAGCATAACAGTTTAATAAACAACGTACTTGTCTTGTGATTTGTTCATAATCGAACAAGTGCTGTATCAAAAGCGGACACTGCTGTTTTATAATAAATTGATTTCCAGTATCTCCGCATCATGGTATTTTATTTGACGATCATCATCTCATAACCTGAATCTATGTTTCGCAACTACCTCCGCATTGCCTGGCGCAACCTTTTAAAGAACAAAACGTTTTCTTTTATCAACATCACCGGCCTTGCCATTGGTATGGCTTCGTGTATAATGATCATGTTGTTCGTAACTTATGAAAGGGATTTTGATGGACAACATACAAAGAACATCTACAGGTTATGTGAAGTGCAGAAATTTGAAGGGATGGTAGCCCCGCAGAATGTTGCGTTGAGTATGTACCCTATGGCTACTGCACTGAAGCGTGAGTATCCTGAAGTGAAGAACTTTACCAGGGCACAACCACTCAGCAATGTAGATCTGAACTACGGAGAGAAAAGGATATTTATAAAAACAGCGCTCCTGGTAGATTCTACTTTTCTGCAGCTGTTTGATTTCAAACTCACGGCAGGAGATAAGAATACAGCATTAATGAAACCAGGCAATATTATCCTTTCGGAAGAAACGGCTAAAAAAATGTTTGGGGAAGAAGATCCTATCGGTAAGATCATTGTGAAGAATATAGGGGATACAATTCCTTTATACGTAACCGGTGTTGTAAAAGTACCTGCCGCTTCTCATATGCAATTTGAAGCGCTGGTGTCTCTGAATACACGTTATAACCCAAGATGGGAACAGAACTGGGGAGGCAACTGGCTGACCACTTACCTGGAATTAACGCCGAACGCCAATATTGCCGGGCTCACCAATAAGTTTCCTGCATTCCTGAAGAAATACATGGCAGAAGACGACAGGTGGAAGAGATATGAACTATTCCTGCAACCCTTGAAAGACGTGCATGCCAGTTCTACGAATATCACACACGACTATATCAATTTCCAGAAATTCGATAAACGGTATACTTACATCTTCTTTATCATTGGTGTGATGATCCTGATCATTGCCTGCATCAATTTCATGAACCTCTCTACAGCACGGTCTGCCGAAAGGGCAAAAGAAGTAGGCATCCGCAAATCGATCGGCGCGCATCGCTCACAGTTAGCCTGGCAGTTCATCGGAGAATCTGTGATGTTATCATTCATCGCATTGATCTTTGCTGTAGGAATAGTGATGCTCACATTGCCATACGTGTCTGATTTCAGCGAACGGGCATTACACTTTCCGCTATTCACCAATCCCAAAGTATTTAGCCTGGTAATAGGCGGTACGTTATTGTTAGGCATATTAGCCGGTTTGTACCCTGCAGGATATCTCTCTTCCTTTGAACCTGTGAAAGTATTGAAGGGCTCCATGCAATCCGGCAGGAACAAGGGCAACCTGCGGAATGCATTAGTAGTGGTACAGTTCACGGCGGCGGTGTTCCTTATCATTGCCACTGTATTTGCACTGAAGCAATTGCATTTCATGCAAACGAAAGATCGTGGCTTTAACGGAGATCAGGTATTACTGCTGAAACTGGATAGTGAAACAAATGGTAAATACGAAGTGATGAAGCAGGAGCTGTTGGGCAATTCGCTGATCTCTGCCGTATCTGCTTCCCAGCAAAGATTGGGAGCTAATATTCACCAGGGCGGCGTAACATTTCATGGAGAAGGCCCTGCACGTAACTTAGCTACTTCTGGTGTAGTGGTAGATAAGGATTTCATCAGGTTATATAAGATCCCGCTTGTAGCCGGTGAAGATTTTTCAAAGGATGTGGCCAATAATGCCAAAGAGTATATCATCAATGAAACACTAGCCAAAGAATTGCTGAAGGAAGAAAAGAAAGGCGCTACCATGGAATCCCTTGTAGGCAAAATGTTCGGATATGGCGGCATGGACTCTTCCGGCAGGATCGTAGGGGTTGCGAAAGACTTCAATTTTAATACCCTCCACCATAAGATAGAAACCCTGATGATGTTCAATCAGAAAGACTGGGGTTACAGCGAAATGGCCATCCGCATCAATGCTAATAAGGTCAAAGAATCCATGGCTTTTGTGGAAGCCACCTGGAACAAACACGTGACAGGGCATCCTTTCGATCCCTATTTCCTGGATCAGCACTTTGCCAAGATCTATCAGTCTGATAAACAGGTCAGTACCGTGGTATTGATCCTCGCCCTGCTGGCTATTGTTATTTCCTGCCTTGGTTTATTCGGCCTGGCATCCCATGCTGCGGAGAGAAGGCTGAAAGAGATAGGCATCCGCAAAGTACTGGGCGCTACAGTACAGAATATCGTAGCGATGATCAGCAAAGACTTTGTGAAGCTGGTGATCATTGCTAACCTCATTGCCTGGCCAATTGCCTGGTATGCCGTGTACACCTGGCTGAACGATTTTGCTTACCGTATCAGCATCAGCTGGTGGGTTTTTGGTATAGCCGGTATCATTGCAGTTGTGATTGCATTGGCAACGGTGAGTTACCAGGCCATCAGGGCGGGTTATAGTAACCCCGTAAAAAGCCTGAAACTGGATTAAAGCGGTTTGGAGGAATCGCGGATAATAAGGTGGCTGGACAATACCTCCTGCTCAAAATCCGTGATGGGTTTCTTGCTTTCTATCATTTCTATCAGTAATTCCGTGGCCCTTTGCCCGATCTCAAAAGCCGGTTGCCGTACCACACTTACAGACGGCGTAAAAAGGTCTGCCAGGTTAGTATTGGTGAACCCAATGAAGCCTACCTGTTTATATTTATTCTGCACATTTTTCAGTGCGCTCAGGCATACAGTTGTTAAACGATCACCGGCCGTAAATAAAGCGTCAATTTTACTCTTATTGAAGAATAAACTCTCCACTGCCTCCTCTACTTCTTCATAGATCATACCCCCACGATTGCAATGTTTTACCAGTTCCTCATCATAAGGAATATGATGTTTCAGCAGCGCATCTTTATACCCCTGTAATCTTTCCCTTGTGATATTCAGGTTGTTAGTACTGGTGATGTGCCCGATCTTCCTGAAGCCCTGGGAGATGAGATGTTCCGTGGCATGGAAAGCACCCTGGTAATTGTCTGCTATCACTTTATGAGTATCCAGGTCTGCCATCACCCTGTCGAACTGCACCATGGGAAAGCCTTTTTCATGCAATTGCTGGAAGTAGGCCATATCTGTGGTTTCGCAGGAGAAGGAGAGCAGGAGCCCATCTACATTACGGGAAACGAGGTGCTGCACATTCACCATTTCCCTGTCCCGGCTCTCGTGGCTTTGCGTAATGATAACGTGGTAACCCCTGTTATACGCAATGGATTCAATACCATTAATAGCCTGGGAAAAGAAGTTGTTGGCAATCTCCGATACTACGATGCCGATGGCTTTGCTACGTTGTTCCTTCAGGCTCAATGCAATAAGGTTGGGCCTGTAATTCATGCGCTCAGCATACTCGAGTACCATCTTCTTTGTTTCTGCAGATATCTCATACCGTCCCCGTAATGCGCGGGACACCGTGGAAGTGGAAAGGTTTAGCGCCTTGGCGATATCCTTGATCGTTATTACATCATCAAATTTCATATTGGCTGATAGGTCAAAAAACGTACGTGGATAACTAAAATAAGAAATTTAACGAGTTAATCGGGATTTTTCATCCCTGCGCAATCGTTATCGGGAACGATTGCATAAATAAAGTTACGTATAAATTGTGCAGGTGACACTTTATGATGTAGCATTGCTATACAGTTGAACAAGGTTTCCACGTAACCTATTTTATTTTATCAACCCTCCACATATGAAACTGATATTACCCTCATTGTTCATTTTCCTGTTCATCGCAGTTCCTGCTATGGCCCAAACCCGCAAGATCACCGGTCAGGTGACAGCTTCCGGTTCCGGTTCGCTGGCTGGCGTAACGGTGCAGGTAAAGAACAGCAAAACAGGCGTTTCCACAGATGCATCAGGCAGATACAGCCTGGATGTACCTGCTTCCGGAGACCCCGTTCTCATTTTCCGCTTCATGGGCTTTAAGACGGTAGAAGAAAAAGTGAATGGCCGTAGTGTGATAGATGTAGTGCTGGCGGAAGAAGCCTCTTCCCTGAATGATGTTGTGATCATTGGTTATGGCACTGCCCGGCGGCGGGACCTTACAGGTTCTGTTTCCTCCGTTAATGCCAAACAGATCAAAGACATCCCTATTAACTCTGCTGCACAGGCACTTACAGGAAGGCTGGCCGGAGTGCAGGTAACAGGTACCGAAGGTTCTCCCAATGCGGATGTAATGATCCGCGTAAGAGGCGGTGGTTCCATTACACAGGATAATTCCCCGCTGTATGTAATAGATGGGGTACAGGTTGAAAATGCCCTCTCTGCTATTTCCCCCCAGGATATTGCTTCCATCGATGTGTTGAAAGACGCATCCACCACCGCTATTTATGGAGCCCGGGGAGCTAACGGGGTTGTGATCATCACTACCAAAGGAGGCCGGAATGCTAAAACTACCCTGAATTACAGCGGTTTTATGGGCTTCCGTAAACTGGCCAACAAACTGGAAGTGATGAAACCCTATGATTTTGTGACGTACTGGTATGAAAGAACAAGAGGCACGGTGGCAGACAGTACTGCTTTTGCCAGGGCTTATGGTACCACCTGGGATACACTCGCCAATTACAAGAACGTGCCGTTTGCAGACTGGCAGGAGGAGATGTTTGGCCGCAGGGCAATGATGCAAACCCACAATGTAAGTGTGAACGGTGGCAATGCCTCCACGCAATACAATCTCAGTCTTACCTCCAATACAGAAGAAGGGGTAATGCTGCGGTCTGACTTCGACAGAAAGCTGGCCAGTTTTAAGTTTGATCATACCATGAATAAGATGATCAAAGTAGGTTTTAACACCCGTTATAATCATACTGTAGTGAATGGAGCCGGTACCACTAATGAAGGTTCTGCTTCTACCAACAGGCTGCGCCATAGTCTCAAATACCGGCCTTTACTGATGAAGGGATTGGGGATAGATGATTTTGACCAGGAGTACTGGCTGGAAACAAATGCGAACAGCCTCAGTCTTGGTAATCCCATCCTACTGAACCAATCAGAGTATCGTAAGGGTATCATCGACATCCTTAACCTCAGTGGTTATGCCAACGTGGAACTCACCAAATTCCTGAGCTTCCGCAGCACTTTCGGTTATGACCTGAATACGGAAGAAAGAAGACAATTTGATGATACGCTGACCGCTAATGCACGCCAATATGGTGTGGCACCTCTTGCGAATATTCAGAATATTAAAAAGGTGACCCTCAATAATTCTAATGTGCTCACCTTCAGCAACGCACAACTGAACGGAGAGTTTAATAAAAAGAATGAGATAACTGTTCTCGTAGGGCATGAGATCTATGAAAGCCGGCTGAACACCAGTAGCATTGAAACCCGTTATTTCCCGATAGGCATTACACCGGAATGGGCATTGGCGAATATGAACCTGGGTTCCCCGCCACAGGGCGTACAGCAGCCCAAACCAGTGACCACTGAAATCACCAGCCGCCTCGTATCCCTCTTTGGCAGAATAAATTATGCTTATGATAAAAAGTATTTGCTCGCTTTCTCCATGCGGGGAGATGGTTCCTCCAAGTTTGCATCAACCAATAAATGGGGGTATTTCCCTTCAGGCTCTGTTGCCTGGCGGCTTTCCAACGAGGATTTTCTAAAGGACAAACTAGGCCCCATCAATGACCTGAAGATCCGTGCTTCATATGGCCAGGCTGGGAATAACCGCATCAACGACTTCCTCTACCAGATGCAGTACAGCGCTATCCAGTCCGCCGTTTCTTTCCCGCAATACGGACTGAACGAACAGGTAGTGGCAGCGCTGGCGCCGGTAGCATTGGCCAACCTGGACCTGCTTTGGGAAAGCACTATTTCCCGCAACCTGGGTTTTGATATCGCATTCTGGAACGGCAGGCTGGTATTCAATGCAGACTTCTATAAAAATACCACAGACAATCTGCTGATAGCAGCACCTATTTCTCCTACGCTGGGTTACGACAAACAAATGCAGAACGTAGGAGCTACCACCAACAAGGGTATGGAATTCCAGGTGAATGCCATCCCGGTTCAGCAGAAAGATTTTAACTGGAACCTCAACTTCAACATCTCCTTCAATAAGAATACGGTAGACCGGCTTGCTGCCAAACAGGTGAACGGGTACCTGCAGAACTCCGGCTGGTTCCATCCTACAAATGCCACCGCAGATTACATTGTAAGAGTAGGTGATCCGGTAGGTGCTATATGGGGATTGGAAACGGATGGGTTCTATAAAATAGAAGATTTTGATTACGATGCTGCAACAAGGGTGTACACCCTCAAAAAAGGAGTGCCCAGTAATAACAGCATCACTTCCACACCACCACAACCCGGTACGCTTAAGTTCAAAGACCTGAATGGGGATAGTGTGATCACGGAAAAAGACAGGAAAGTGATCGGTGTGGCGCAGCCTAAATTCTTCGGCGGCCTTAGCCAGCAGTTTTCTTACAAACAGTTTGACCTGAGTGTGTTTGTGAACTTCCAGGTAGGGAACGATGTATTCAATGCCAACCGGCTGGAATTCACCAGCGGGTATACCAACAACTCCAATTTGCTGGCCATCATGAATGATCGCTGGAGAACGGTTAACGATAGAGGAGAAGTAGTAACAGACCCGGTGGCCCTGGCGGAACTGAACAAGAATGCGAAGATCTGGCGGCCCGGCACACAAGCGGCTTCTTTCATTGCACATTCATGGGCTGTGGAAGATGGTTCTTTCCTGCGGGTGAATAATATTTCACTGGGTTATACCTTACCATCTTCCTTGTTGAAGAAGATGCGTATGCAAAGCCTCCGCATTTACGGCACTGTGAACAACGTAGCCATCTGGACGAAGTATTCCGGTTATGATCCTGAAGTAAGCACACGGCGTGCGAGCGGGGTAACTCCCGGGGTAGATTTTTCTGCATATCCCCGCAGCCGTTCCTTCCTTTTAGGGCTAAATCTTTCATTATAAAAGACAGCACCATGAAAATCAGATATATCATCTTATTATGTACAATTTGCCTGGCTGCCTGTAAGCAATACCTGGAAGTGCCGCCGGTTTCCTCATTTGATCCCGCTATCACCTTTTCCAATGTGGTGAACGCAAGGATGGCAGTGCTGGGTACATATGGCGCATTAACAGGAGACCAGGGGTATGGTATCCGTATCAATATGTATTATGCTTACGACAGTGATGAAATGATGGGTCAGGGTGGTACACCGTTCCCAGATAACGAACGGAGAGATATTGCACATTATAATCTCACTCCCAATAACTCACAGCTGGCACAACCTTTCAGCCAGTTGTACAATGGCATTGAAAGAGCGAACCTCTGTATTTATTACATTCCAAAGATGGCATTGTATACAAGCGGAACAGAAGCCGAAAAGAATGAATTGAAACGCCTGCATGGAGAAGCGCTTACATTACGCGCACAGTTCTATTTTGAACTGATCCGCAACTGGGGAGATGTGCCTGCACATTTTCAACCGGCAATCTTTGAAACAGATCAATACCCCGGGAAAACAGACAGGGACTCTATCTATGACCATATCTTAAATGACCTGGCAGTGGCCGCACCACTCGTACCCTGGAGAACAGCTGCCGGCCCGAGAGATGAAAGGATCACACAGGGTGCAGTGAGAGCATTGCGTGCAAAGATCGCATTGTTCCGTGGCGGATATTCCCTGCGCAGATCAAAACAAATGGAGCGCCCTGCTGCTTACAAACCATTTTATGAAATAGCGCGTACGGAATGTAATGAGATCATGCAGCATCGCGGTGATCATAGTCTGAATACCAGTTACCTCGCTTTATTCAGGGATAATCTCTGCGCCCACAAGCTGGACCCTACGGGTGAGATCATCTGGGAAGTAGCGATGGCTGGTGCCAACAGTGCTACGGGAGATAGCAAGATGGGTTATTACAACGGGCCAAGATATGGTACTACCGGTAATGCGGCATTGACCATTCTGCCTACTTATTTCTATACTTTCGATTCCATTGATACCCGCAGGGATGTTACCTGCGCACCTTATGATATTAATACCGCATTAAACAAAACAGGCCGCACTTTACAGACGATGGTGGATGGGAAGTTCCGCCGCGACTGGATCACTAATCCTGTAGTGGTAACATCTGCCGCACAATATTTTGGATTAAACTGGCCGCTGATCCGTTTCTCGGATGTATTGCTCATGTATGCAGAAGCAGATAATGAATTGAACAATGGCGCTTCTGCTACTGCTATCGCTGCATTTGAAGAAGTAAGGAAACGTGCTTATGGCGCCAATGCTGCATTGATAGGTACAACACCCACCAGTTATACTGACTTCTTCAATGCCATCGTAAAAGAAAGGCTGCTGGAATTTGGCGGTGAAGGTATCCGCAAATATGACCTCATCCGCTGGAACCTGCTGGATGCAAAGATCACGGCCACCAAGGCTGCATTAACCGCCATGTCTAACAGAACAGCGCCTTACAACACCTATCCGCAAACCATGTATTTCAGGAACAATTCTCCGGACCTGGTTTGGGCCGGATCATTTTATAAACCTACCGTAACACCTGCTCCTGCAGGCCACACTGGTGTAGCCTGGTTCGGAACAGCTATCAATACCACTATTATCAGGTATTATGCCATTGAGTTTAAAACAGGTAAAAGTGAACTGTTACCTATCGCTCAATCGGTATTGGATGCTAACCCGAACTTGAAACAGGATTATGGATATTAGGAACATATTTTTTTCACTAATTCTGGTAATTATCATCCCTGGTTGTGCGTCTGCACAACCAGCTTTTCCCGGCGCCGGGGGCTTTGGTAAAAACACCAGCGGCGGCAGGGGCGGCAAAGTACTGATTGTGCGTAATCTGAATGATGAGGGGCCGGGCAGCCTCCGCGAAGCTATCAATGCAAAATATCCCCGTATGATCCTGTTTGCTGTTTCCGGTACTATTGCATTACAATCTCCGCTGAAGATCAGCGAAGGGGATTGTACGATTGCCGGCCAGTCTGCCCCGGGAGACGGGATCTGTATCAGGAATTACACGGTATCTATTCATGCAGATAATGTGATCATCCGGTATATGCGTTTTCGTTTGGGAGATGAAAAGAAACAGGCGGACGATGCATTTAATGGTATTGGGTGCCGGCGTATTATAATTGATCACTGCTCCATGAGCTGGGCAGTAGATGAATGCGCTTCTTTCTACGACAACAAAGAATTTACTTTGCAATGGAGCATCATTGCTGAAAGCCTCCGGAGCTCCGTTCACCCCAAAGGCGAACATGGTTACGGAGGAATATGGGGCGGCCAGGGCGCCAGTTTTCATCATAATATACTCGCCAGCAATACCAGCAGGAATCCCCGTTTCTGTGGTGCACGTTATACACAGGAACCGGCAAAAGAAGTGGTGGATTTCAGGAACAATGTGATCTTTAACTGGGTGCATAACAGTGCATATGGCGGAGAAGGTGGTAATCATAACATTGTAAACAATTACTATAAAGCAGGCCCGGCTACAAAGAAGAGCGTACGTTACAGGATTGTGAACCCCTGGGATACGGCTGCTTTTACAAAATTCTATGTGCAGGGCAATTATGTGGAGGGATCTGAAAAAATAACAGCAGATAACTGGGCGGGTGGTGTGGATTGTAATAATCCTGCAGGCGTACGTTTGCAAACACCGGTACCCGTAGTGGCTATTCCGCCACAATCCGCTTTAATGGCTTACAAAGAAGTGCTGCAATATGCCGGGGCAAGTTTACACAGGGATGCTGTAGATGAACGGATCGTGAAGGAGATCAGCACAGGTAAAACAAGTTTTGGAGATGGAATTTTAGATACACCCCGGGACTGGCCATTACTGCGATCCCTGGCAGCACCAAAGGATACGGACGGAGATGGTATGCCGGATGAATGGGAGAGCAAACAAGGGCTTGATCCGCAAAATGCAAAAGATGCTTCGGCTTATACATTGAACAAACAGTATACGAATATTGAAATGTACCTGAATAGTTTATTATGAAGAACAGCTTATTTATTGCACTGGCATTGCTTTCACAGTTGCCCTTACAGGCACAGCAGCAGGTACAGGTACCTGTTTTCAGAAAAGATACCTTTAACATTACCCGTTACGGTGCAAACCCGGATGGCGTAACTTTGAACACTGCTTTTATCCAGGCTGCTATTGATGCCTGCAGTAAAAAAGGGGGAGGCGTAGTGCGTATCCCCAAAGGATTATGGCTCACCGGCCCCATTACACTAAAGAGCAAAGTGAATCTGCATATAGAAAGGAACGCCCTGCTGAGGTTTACAACAGATAAAACAGTGTACCCGCTGGTAAAAGGGAACTGGGAAGGATTGGAACAGATGCGTAACCAATCCCCCCTATCAGGTACCAACCTGGAAGACATTGCCATCACCGGTAAAGGAAGTGTAGACGGAGGAGGAGATGCCTGGCGTATGGTGAAGAAAGATAAACTCACCGAGAGTCAATGGAAAAAGCTCGTTGCCTCCGGTGGTATACTGGATGAAGATAAGAAAACCTGGTACCCTTCTGAAAGTATGCAGCGGGGATCACAAATGAAGAACCCCGGTGTGATCAGTCCTGATCGCAGCGATGCGCATTTTCAGTCCATTAAAGACTTCTTACGTCCCAACCTGCTGGTATTGACCAATTGCAAAAGGATCTTACTGGAAGGCGTTACGTTCCAGAATTCTCCTGCCTGGTGCCTCCACACCTTACTCAGCGAGCATCTGACCATGCGGGAGGTATACGTAAAGAATCCCTGGTATGCACAGAACGGAGATGGCATTGATGTGGAATCCTGCAAAAATGTAGTGATAGAACGCAGCACATTTGATGTGGGGGACGATGCCATCTGCATTAAATCAGGCCGTGATGAAGCAGGCAGGAAAAGAGGAGTACCCACGGAAAACGTATGGGTACGCAATTGTACGGTATATCATGCCCACGGTGGCTTTGTGATCGGCAGTGAAATGAGTGGCGGTGCCAGGAATATTTATGTGGAAGACTGCACTTTTATGGGTACGGATATCGGCCTGCGTTTTAAAACCACCCGCGGAAGGGGAGGTGTGGTAGAGAACATCTACATAAAGAATATCAGCATGCAGGATATCCCCGGTGAAGCCATCCTGTTTGATATGTATTACATGGCAAAAGATCCCATCCCTTTAACCGGAGAAAAACAAACAGCTCCCAAAGTAGAGCTGCTGCCTGTAACAGAAGCTACCCCGCAGTTCCGCAATTTCTTCATCAGTAACGTTACCTGTTACGGTGCCGCCAGGGCTATTTTTATCCGTGGCCTGCCGGAAATGAAGATTAAGAATATCCAGTTGAAGGATATGGTATTGCAGGCGGATAAAGGAGTGGAAGTATCTGATGCAACAGAAGTATCCCTGCAGAACGTGCGGGTGATCGTAAAAGGAAAAGAAGAAATGATCAATAAAGTATATTAAGATGAAGATCCTGTTAGTCATAGCATGCTTTTTTAGTCCTGCAAAAGAGATGGCCACCACCATGATGGAAAGCTGGAAAGAACCTGTTAAATGGACTTATGAACACGGTGTTGTAATGAGAGGTATGCAAGGTTTATGGGAACGTACAAAAGACACCGCTTACCTCGCGTATATCAAAAAGAGCATGGATCCTTTCATAGCAGAGGATGGTACCATCCGTACCTATAAACAACAGGATTTTAATATAGACAATGTGATGCCCGGCCGCATCCTGCTTTTTCTCTATCAGCAAACCAAACAAGAAAAGTATAAACAGGCGGCCACTACCTTACGCAATCAGTTAAGAGAACATCCACGCACTAAGGCCGGCGGTTTCTGGCATAAGAAGATCTATCCCTGGCAGATGTGGCTGGACGGGCTGTATATGGGCCAGCCATTTTATCTTGATTACGCCCTGACTTTTAAAGAGGACACTATATTGAACGATGTTGTCCGGCAGTTTGTACAGATGGAGCAGGTTGCACGGGATAAAAAAACAGGTTTACTTTATCATGGTTATGACGAATCACGGCAGCAGCAATGGGCCGATAAAACTACAGGCCGTTCTCCGCATGTATGGGCCAGGGCAATGGGATGGTATGGTATGGCTTTAGTGGATGTGCTGGAATTGTTTCCTGCAAAAGATCCCCGCCGGCCCATCCTCTCCGCCATACTGAAACGCCTGGCGATAGCAATGGAAAAATACCAGGACCCCGCAACGGGTTTATGGTGGGATATTGTAGACCTCCCCGGAAAGGGAAAGAATTATTACGAAGCATCCGCATCCTGTATGTTCACCTATACACTCGCCAAAGGTCAACGCTTAGGTATTCTGCCTGTGAAATATAAAACAGTGGCCAGGCGTGCCTATGCCGGTATCCTCAGGGAGTTTATAAAGAAAGATGAACAGGGGCGGACGCATTTGCATGGTACGGTGAGCGTATCCGGCTTAGGAGGTAATCCCTACAGGGATGGAAGTTTTGAATATTATATGTCTGAAAAAGTAGTAGTGGACGACCCCAAAGGAGTAGGGGCTTTCCTGCAGGCTGCCAATGAGATGGAAATGCCATAAATAGAATATTATGATGTTGTCGCGATTTACGTTGAAGCACATTGTGCCCGGTGTTGTGAAAGTTCCGGATGAGCAGCTGTTTGAATTGCCTGAAAAGGTATTGCAGTTTGGTACGGGTGTATTGCTGAGGGGATTGGCAGATCATTACATTGATAAAGCCAACCGCAAAGGGATTTTTAACGGAAGGATAGTAGTGGTGAAATCTACCAGCCAGGGCGGCGCAGATACATTTGAAAAACAGGATGCATTGTATACGCTTTGCATCCGTGGTATGAAAAGCAATCAAACGATCGCGGAGAATTATATCAACGCTGCTATCAGCAGGGTGTTACATGCGCAGCGGGATTGGGAGCAGATCCTTTCCTGTGCACATGATCAGGGCATGCAGGTGATCATTTCCAATACTACGGAAGTCGGGATCCAATTGGTGAATGATGATATCCGCCGGCATCCGCCCGTTTCTTATCCCGGCAAACTGCTGGCCTTTTTATATGAACGGTTTAAAGCATTCGGTGGCAGTGTGCATAGTGGTATGGTGATCGTACCAACAGAACTGGTACCGGATAATGGTAAAAAGCTGGAAGCCATTGTGCTGGAACTGGCGCACCTGAATGGTTTGCCGGAAGAGTTCATGGAATGGCTGGAGAAATACAATTATTTCTGCAATTCACTGGTAGACCGTATTGTACCCGGCTCGCCGGAACCTTCTCAACAGGCATTACTGGAAAAAGAATTCGGGTATACAGATGCATTGCTCAGCATTGCAGAAGCATATAGCCTCTGGGCTATTGAAGGAGATGAAAACATCCGCAGGATCTTAAGCTTTGCAGAAGCGAATGAAGAAGTGGTGATCATGCCGGATATTGATCTGCATAGAGAACTGAAACTGCGTTTGCTGAATGGTTCGCATACACTCAGCTGCGGCGTTGCCTTCCTCTCCGGTTTTGAAACAGTGAAAGAAGCCATGGATGAACCTGCTTTTGCCGGCTATATCAGTAACCTGCTGTTACATGAATTAGCCAACGGTATCCCTTATCCTGTTGAACCGCAGGTGGCAGAGCAATTCGGGCAAAGTGTACTGGACCGTTTCAGGAACCCCTATATCCGTCATTACTGGAAGAGCATCACCATGCAATACAGCACCAAAATGAAAATGCGCTGCCTGCCCATCCTGCTCGAATATTATGAACGCCATGGCCGGCTCCCTGAATTATTTGCAAAGGGATTCGCGGCATGGCTGTATTTTATGCGGGTGCGGGAAAAGGACGGTCGTTATTATGGCGAACTGAACGGCCAGCCTTATGAAGTAACAGACGATATGAGCGCTGTTTTTAGTAAACGTTGGGAAGAATTGACGCCTTCGGAACTGGTATTTACCACCCTGGCAGACAGGTCTTTCTGGAAACACGACCTTAGTTTACTGCCCGGCTGGCAGGACCTGGTACTACAGCAGTTAGAGGAGATCATGCAGCAGGGAATGCAGCTGAAACCTTCAAAAAAGCGGGTAATCAATTAAACTGCCGTACTTTTGCGGCGATGCAAGCAATTAACGACATACTTTCGAGATTAAGGATAGATCAGCTGAATGAGATGCAACTGGCGTCTATTGAGGCAAGTAAGAAAGACCAGGACCTGGTCCTGCTATCAGATACAGGCTCCGGCAAAACGCTGGCTTTCCTCCTGCCTGTACTGCAGCTGCTGGACGCAGCGAATAAGAAAACACAGGCCATGATCATTGTTCCTTCCCGGGAACTGGCTTTACAGATAGATGATGTATTCAGGTCTATGGTCACCGGTTTTAAAGTAACCGTTTGTTATGGTGGCCATAAGCGGGAAACAGAAGAGAATAACCTGCTGGAAGCCCCGGCCCTGATCATTGGCACCTGCGGCCGCCTCGCAGATCATATCCGCAGAGGTAATATTCAAACAGACAGTATTGAAACACTCGTATTGGACGAGTTTGATAAATCCATCGAATTAGGCTTCCAGGAAGAATTATCCTTTATCATGGGCAGCCTGAAAGGTTTGAAGAAACGCATCCTTACCTCCGCTACCGATTCCATGGAGATCCCTGATTACATCGGCCTGAAAGCCCATGAAGTACTCAATTTCTCCACGGGCGAAAAAGCAGAAGCACTGGCTGTTAAATGGGTGAAGAGTGATGAAGACGATAAGATAGCCACCCTTTTCCGCCTGATCTGCTATTTCGGTAACCGCTCTACCATTGTGTTCTGTAATCATCGTGAATCCGTTGAACGCACCAGCAATATGCTGAAGGACAGAAGCATTACCAATGTGTTCTACCATGGTGCTATGGAACAACAGGAGCGGGATGTGGCCTTATGCAAATTCCGTAATGGTACTTCCAATGTATTGGTTACTACAGACCTGGCAGCCCGCGGATTGGATATTCCTAATATCCGCTATATCGTACATTATCACCTGCCACATACGGAAGATATCTTCACACACCGTAACGGCAGAACTGCCCGTATGGATGCCAGCGGTACAGCTGTTTTGATCCTTTCCCCGGATGAAAAGATGCCTGCCTATGTTCCTGCAGAAGTAGAAGAAATTGAACTGCCGGAAACAGCCGTATTGCCGGAGAGCCCTAAATGGTCTACCCTGTTTATTGGCGGAGGAAAGAAGAACAAGATCAATAAAGTGGATATTGTTGGCTTCCTCACTAACAAGGGTGCATTGAAAAAGGAAGATGTGGGCCTGATAGAAGTGAAGGACTTCTTTTCATTTGTAGGCGTTCGTAAAAGCCGCATGAGCGATGTTTTGCAGCGGGTGAAGAACGAAAAGATCAAAAACCAGAAAGTAAAGATCGATATCGCCAAATAGTAAAGCTGCTTGCAGAAAACCTGCCGCGCAGAAGAAGGCGGCGGTTTTTTCTTTTTGTATATTAGTTATCTATGGTCTTCGAACCGCACAGAAGAGAGCAGAGGTTTTTTCTTTTTGTATATTAGTTACCTATGGTCTTCGAACCGCACAGAAGAGAGCAGAGGTTTTTTCTTTTTGTATATTAGTTACCTATGGTCTTCGAACTCTGTATCATATTTTTCTTCATCGCACTGGTCTATTCTTCTGCCGGTTTTGGCGGAGGTTCCAGTTACCTGGCATTAATGGCATTATGGGGTGTGGGCTTTCAGCTGATGAAATCCACCGCCCTGCTTTGTAATATAGTAGTAGTATTAGGCGGCGTTTACCATTTCTGGAAAAATGGGCACCTGCCCATGAAGAAAGCCTTGCAGTTAAGCCTGGTAAGTGTGCCCCTGGCGTTTGTTGGAAGTTATCTGCCCATGAAGCAGGCTACTTTTTTCCTCATACTCGGTATTGCTTTAACAGCAGCAGCACTGCTTATGTGTATCCGTTTTTTCTTTCAGAAAACATATACCATCCGCGAACAGCCGCGAGGTCTGTATGGGATCATCGGAGGCGCTATTGGTTTCCTTTCCGGCATGACGGGAATTGGTGGAGGCATTTACCTGGCACCGGTATTACGTCTCGGGCAATATGATACCGCCAAGAACATTGCCGGCTTAAGCAGCTTTTTCATACTCGTGAATTCCATTTCAGGTTTACTGGGGCAGGCAGCCAAAGGAGCTATTATCGTACAATGGTCTTTTACCTTGCCTTTAATTATAGCAGTAATAGCAGGAGGGCAGATCGGTGCGCGTTTGAGTGCAGCTGCCCTGAAACCCCGTTGGGTAGAAGCCGCTACGGCTTTGCTGATCTTATATGCAGGGGGAAGAATGTTGCTTAGCCACCAATAACAGACATACTTTCCAGCTGCGTATGCGTATTGGACGCCGCTGCTTCAAAACCATCCTTTGCCCTGTGTTGCAACGCAGCCTGCAGGTGTTCCAGGAGTTCCAGATCTGAACTTCCTTCCCGCAATAAGTTTTTTACATTCAATACATCATCTCCGTAAAGGCAGGTTTTCAATCCACCGGTAGGAGTGATCCTGATCCTGTTGCAGGTTCCGCAGAAAGTACGGCTATAGGCCGGGATCACGCCAATACTGCCCTTGTGTTCCGGGATCCGGTAATTCAGGGAAGTGCTGTTGGGGGCATCGGTTATTTTTTCAAGGGAATATTGAGAACGGATGGTATCCAGTATGCGGAGATAATTCCAGTTGATGCCGGAAAAACGATTTCCCTGCCCGTTAAAGGGCATTTCTTCAATAAATCTTACAGATACCGGGTGGTTGCGGGTAAGTTCCGTAAAATCTAACAATTCGTCTGTATTCACCCCATCCATCACCACCATATTGATCTTTACATCCATTTCATGGGCCAGCAGGCTGTCCAGTGTTTGCTGTACAGCACTGAACTGATCCCTGCGGGTGATCCGGAAAAAGCGGTCGGCCTGCAGGGTATCCAGGCTAAGATTGATCTGATGGATGCCCAGGGCTTTGAGTGCAGGAATAAAGGGAGCAGTGAGTACACCATTGGTGGTGATAGAAATACCGGCCATGGGAGCGAGTTGTTCCAGCAGCAGCATGAGGTCTTTCCGCAAAAAGGGCTCGCCGCCGGTGATCCGTATCTTGTTGATGCCGGCATCTGTTAATACCTGCATTAACCGTACGATCTCTTCATAGCTCAGCAGGCTTGATCTTTCCAGGAACTGCATGTTTTCCGGCATACAATAAGTACAGCGGAGGTTACACCGGTCCGTAACCGCTAATCTCACATAATTGATCGTTCGCTGGTGATTATCCTTCAACATCTGGCTAAAGTTAACAAATTATCGCCGCTATATTGTAGCTTTAAACCATGAGAGTTTTGTTATTCGGCATCATGAAAGACATTGTGGCTGCTAAAACACTGACAATAGAGGCGGAAATCCCCACCGTAGGGGATCTCAAACACTGGCTGAAACAGGAATATCCTGCCGTTCAGAACCTGAAAGCAGTTATGATTGCGGTGAACAAAACCTATGCGGCAGATGAAACCATCCTTTCCCCGGAAGATGAAATTGCCATCATCCCACCCTTAAGCGGAGGTTAATTTATGGAACAACTGATCAGGATCGCTGAGCATATTGATACGGCAGAAGCCATCGCATTCGTACAATCAGAAAAGAGCGGCGGCATTGTTACTTTTATTGGTACCGTACGGAACCAGACCCAGCAGAAAAAAGTGCTGAAACTGGTGTTTGAATGTTACGAACCCATGGCCATACTGGAAATGGAAAAGATCGCGGCACAGATGCAGGAAAAATGGCAGGTGCAGCGGGTAGCTATCTTACATGTAACAGGAGAGAAATTACCGGGAGAAGTAGTGGTAGCCATTGCTGTGGCTGCGCCACATCGCGGGGCTGCTTTTGAGGCCTGCCAGTATGCGATTGATACTTTAAAGGAAACAGTACCTATCTGGAAACAGGAGTTTTTTGAAGATGGGGCTGTTTGGGTAGCGGCACATCCTTAATTGATCTTATCCATCGCATCCTTCATCTCATCCGGGGTATTCGCATTAAACTGCTCCGTACTATAGGGATTCTTCAGGATCTCCACTTCCACCTTCAATAAAGTTTTACGTGGGCAGTTCTTCCCTTCCCTGAATTCCCTTTCCAAAGCAGCCAGCCCGGCAGGCTCCCAGATAGTGATCAACGGTTCCGGGGAAAAGTTAAACGGACTCAGAAAAGCGGTTGCCGCTTTACGTTCATCCCTGTTATTCAGCAGGTAAGCAATGCTGTGTTCACTGATCAGCGGAAGGTCGCAGGCCAATACCAGCCAGGCGGCATCAGGGTATGCGGCATAAGCACTGAGCAATCCCGAGGAAGGCCCTGCACCGATTACGCTATCCGGTATGAGGTTGTTACAGCCGGGAAATTCCTGTTCCGGCCGGCAGGAGAGATATACTTCCGGCAGAAAGGTTTTTAACAGATCGTGGAGGTATTGCCACTGGGGTTTGCCATGATAAGCGATCTGGCTTTTATCCTGTTGCATGCGGGTACTCAGGCCACCACATAATACCAGGCCTTTTATGTTGTTATCCGATATCATTTTTACCACCACTTTTACTGATGAGCCTGGTTTCCCTGATCACCATTTCATGAGAGAATGCTTTACACATATCATAAATAGTCAATGCAGCTACACTGGCCCCGGTAAGGGCTTCCATTTCCACGCCCGTTTTACCTGTTGTTTTAACGGTACAGCGGATCACTGCTTCAGAGCCTTCCAGCCGGATGCTGATCTGGCAATTGTCCAGCAGTAAGGTATGGCATAAAGGAATAAGTTCCGGGGTTTTTTTAGCCCCCATAATACCGGCAATGATGGCAGTCTGGAATACGGCCCCTTTTTTTGTTACCAGCTCCTGCCCGTTGAACTGTTGCAGGATAATGGCTGGTAAAAACACCCTGCTTTCTGCCACGGCTATCCGCTGTGTAGCGTCTTTTGCTCCCACATCTACCATCTGCGGCTGGCCACTTTCATCCAGGTGTGTAAAATCATTGCCCATAAATGCATTAAATTTATCAAAGCAAAAATAGTTAAAATGATGATGCGCGTACCAGAAGCTTTTGCGGCCATTATGGCTACAGTCCGTGATTTTGGAACAGAAATGGTGCCCTTTGAAAAGGCCACCGGAAGGGTATTGCGCGAAACTATTTATGCCGACAGGCCTTTTCCGCCTTTCGACCGGGTAATGATGGATGGCATTTCCATTTACTACGACAGTTACGTCCGCGGCCAGCGGGTATTTGGACTGGAAGACGTACAAGCAGCAGGCATGCCCCAGATGCAGCTCCGGAACCTGGCGGACTGTATGGAAGTGATGACGGGCGCTGTGCTGCCAGACCTTACAGATACTGTTATACCTTATGAACACCTGGATATTTCAGAACACGAAGGATTCCGGCGTTTTACCATTATTAAAGAAGTAAAGAAAGGTCAGTATATCCATCGCGCAGGATCTGATGCGCCGGAAGGAAAACCCTTACTGGAAAAGGGTATCCGGCTGGGAGCTGCAGAGGCAGGCGTGCTGGCCACTGTTGGCAAAACACAGGTATTGGTAAGTAAAGTCCCCAGGGTAGTGCTGGTCGCCACCGGTAATGAACTGGTGCCGGTAGAAAATAAACCGGAAGCACATCAGTTGCGCATCTCCAATATTTATAACCTGGCTGCTGCTTTACAGGGATTGGGTATACCTGCGGAAATGGTACACCTGCCGGATGATGTACAACACCTCAGCACCCATTTGAATAAACTCATTCCCGCCGCGGACCTGCTGATCTGCACAGGCGCTGTGTCTGCCGGGAAATATGATCACCTGCCGGAAGTATTGAAAAAAGCCGGCATGCAGGAAATATTCCATACCGTTCAGCAACGGCCCGGTAAACCATTATTGTTTGGAACTTTCCAAAACGGGCCGGTGGTATTTGCATTACCCGGTAACCCGGTTTCAGGATTCATGTGTTATTACCGGTATGTACAACCCTGGCTGAAAGCCTGCTTGCAGGATGCTGCCAACAAGCCGGAGTTTGCAGTACTGGAAGAAGATGTAACCTTTGATAAACCACTCGAATATTATCTCCCCGTAAAATTAAAATGTTCCCCGGAAGGAGTCTGGCTGGCAGCGCCTGCTGTTTACCATGGTTCCGGAGACCTGGCCAGCCTGCTGCTGGCGGATGCTTTTATGGCGCTACCTGCGGACCAGGACCTTTTCAGAAAAGGCAGCAGTTTCCCTGTTTGGAAATTCAGGTAACAGCAGATGCCTGCATTTACATCGTTATAATAAACAGTTGTTTGTTTTTTTTGCATCTTAGCAACATGGTAATGGAGCATACAATGCGTTGGTTCGGCCCCAACGATCCCGTTAGTTTAATGGATATCAGGCAGGCAGGTTGTACTGGTGTGGTAACAGCCCTGCATCACATTCCTGTTGGTGAAATATGGTCCCTGGAAGAAATACAGAAACGTGTGGCCATGATTGAAAAGGCGGGAATGACCTGGACAGTGGTAGAAAGCCTGCCGGTACATGAACATATTAAACAGCAAACAGGGCAATACCTGCTGTATATCGATCATTACAAACAAAGCTTACATAACCTCGCAGCCTGCGGTATCAGGGTGATCACCTATAATTTTATGCCTGTGCTGGACTGGATGCGTACGGATATTGATTACAGGATGCCGGATGGGAGTAAAGCATTATACTTCGAACGTTTATCCTTTATTGCATTTGATCTCTTCCTCCTGCAACGCCCCGATGCTGCAAAGGATTATACCCCCGAAGAGATCATGCAGGCCGGTCATCATTTTAAGGCCATGAGCAAAGAAGCAAAAGAGAAGTTGTTCAACAATACGCTGCTGGGCCTGCCGGGAAGTGATGACCGCTTTACCCCGGAAATGGTGCTCACCGCGCTGAAACAATATGAACATATTGATGCCAGACGTTTACAACAACATCTCTTTTATTTCCTGCAACAGGTAGTACCGGTAGCAGAAGAACTGGGCCTGAAAATGGCCATCCATCCGGATGATCCTCCATATCCTTTATTAGGTCTGCCACGTATCGTAAGCACGGAAGCAGACCTCGTGGCGTTGATGAATGCAGCACCATCTCCAGCTAACGGATTATGTTATTGCACCGGCTCTTTAAGTGTGCGCAGGGATAATGATCTGCCCGGTATTATCAGGAGGCATGGTGACCAGATCCACTTCATTCATCTCCGTAATACCAAACAGGATGACCAGGGAAACTTCTACGAAGCAGATCACCTGGATGGAGATGTGAACATGTTTGAAGTAGTAAAGGAACTCATCACCGTGATGCAAAGAAAACGTATATCCATTCCCATGAGGCCGGACCACGGCCACCAGATGCTGGACGACCTGGGAAAGAAAACCTACCCGGGATACAGTGCCATAGGGCGTTTAAAAGGCCTGGCAGAGTTAAGGGGTTTGGAGTATGGGCTGATCAATATTTTCTATCCATGAAAGTGAAATAATGTAGGCATCTTTGCGGAAATTCTAAAGATTGACACGCGCTACCTACTTTTCTCTGATCCTGATCCTGGGAGCACTCACCGCATTAGGCCCTTTTACAATAGACATGTACCTGCCCGGCTTTCCGGCTATTGCGAAAGACCTGAAAACGGATCTCTCCAGTGTAGGTTTATCCTTATCCAGTTATTTTGTAGGCATCTCTGCAGGACAATTGCTGTATGGCCCGCTGCTGGACAGGTTCGGGAGAAAGAAACCACTTTACATAGGATTGGTATTATACATTGTTGCCACTATCGGCTGCATCTTTGTGAACTCCATCGATAATTTTGTAGTACTCCGTTTTATCCAGGCAATCGGCAGTTGTGCAGCAGCTGTGGCATCCGTAGCTATGGTACGGGACCTGTTCCCGGTAAAAGACAGCGCCAAAGTATTCTCACTACTCATGTTAGTAGTAGCCTTATCTCCCATGATAGCACCTACGGTTGGTGGTTATGTGACCACTGAATTTGGATGGCATGCCGTATTTATTATTCTCACGGTAATGGGTATACTGGTATTGCTGTCCAGCATCCTGTGGTTACCAGGTAGTTACAAGCCGGATACTACCTTGTCGTTAATGCCATTGCCCATCATTAAGAATTTCCTGTCTGTTTTAAAAGTGCCGCAATTCTATACCTATACGTTTACGGCAGCCGTTGCATTCTCTGCTTTGTTCGCATACATCTCCGGTTCTCCCAAGATCTTTATGGCTATTTTCCAGGTGAGCGGTAAGGTCTATGGCTGGATCTTTGCGTTGTTATCAGTAGGCTTCATCGGGGCAAGCCAGGTGAATACCTTATTACTGAAAAAATACACCAGCGAACAGATCATTCCTGTAGCGCTCTTTGCACAATCTTTAACAGGGATCTTTTTTGTGATCGCTTCTATGAATGGCTGGCTGGGATTAACGGGTACCATTGTGGTATTATTTGTGTTCCTCTGCGGGCTTGGCTTCACCAACTCCAATGCCATTGCTTTAGCGCTGGCACCTTTTGAACGTAATGCCGGAACGGCCTCCTCTTTAATGGGAGCATTACAAATGGGTATTGGTACCCTGGCATCGGTACTTGTAAGTCTTTATAAATCAACGAGTGCATTGCCGGTGGCCATAGTGATGGCAGGTGCGGCTGTCCTGGCCCTGCTTATCCTGTTGACCGGCCGGAGGTATATCACAAAATCCAACGAAGTATCCATTTCGTCTTAGCATAAATCCTTATAGCTTTGCTTTTTGCAAGTGTTATATCCTATGCCTACTACCTCCCTGCTTAGATTTACTTTCTTACTATTATTAGTAACCCAGGCGGCTTTTAGCCAGACGGCGCCTCCTAAACCTGTGTTACATTGGCCGCTTGATCAAACGCAAGGGTATACTGAATTCTACCTTGACCTAAGATGGACTGTTGCATCAGGCAGTAATATCACATACGATGTTTATTTGGGGCCTGATGCTGATCACCTGCGTGTATTTGCAGAAAACGCCTTTGCCGATTTTACGAATGATTCCTGCGTGGTATACCAGGTAAATGATACCTTTCATTTACTCGCATTCTATCCACCTGATCAGCTATCCACCATTTACTGGAAAATAGTAGCGAAGGATAATGCAGGCCTCTCAACGGCAAGCGATGTATGGAACGTTACGATGGGCAGAATGAATATGTATCCGCCCGAGGCCCCCACGCAGCCGGTGCCTGCAAATAACGCAGTGAATATTTCCCGTGCTCCTTTATTGCAATGGACAGCCAGTACAGACCAGGATGGGGATATGCCTGTATATGATGTTTACCTGTCAACCAGTTCACAACCTGCTATTACTGACCGCATCGCCACAGGGCTTGCCAGTACCAGCTTCCAGGTGAATACACCTACAAAAGGGAATACTACTTATTACTGGAAAGTAGTAGCGAAGGACCCGGGTGAACTGGAGTCTTCAGGCAGTGTGTGGAAATTTACCACATTGAATACACCACCACCTGTTGTAACGCAATCATTCCCTGCACACCAGGCCGCTGATGTGGATTACAATCTTGCCATTACATGGGAGAAGGCAATAGATGAAGACAATGATACTGTGCATTATGAACTGTGGTATGGTGCCAATGCAGTGATGGATAGAATGCAGGTGACCAGCGATCTGTCCGTAACATTAAACCTGGCAGCCAATACTACCTATAGCTGGAAAGTAGTGGCAATAGATACCAAAGGAGGACGTTCAGAAACCGGTATTTACACATTCACTACCAAAAGTAATGCGGGGAATGCAGCACCTGCGATGACGCAATTGCTAAGCCCTTTGAATAATAGTACGGGTGTTATCTTCCAGCAGATGCTGCAGTGGAATGCTGCTGCAGATCCTGACAGCGATCCTGTAAAGTATACCGTATATATGGGAGCCACGCAGAACAATATGACGGCAGTGAGCACAGGTTTAACCAATACATCCTTCCTGCCGCCGATGTTGTCCGGCAAAACATATTACTGGAAAGTAGCGGCTTATGACGGCAAAGGTGGTGTAACGGAAAGTAATACCTGGCAATTCAGTACCACCACGGATGATCCGGGATTATTTAACTTCCGTTTTTATTATCGTTTTTCCGATCCCGCACAGTTATACAGATATGACCCGGCTACACTGTCTCCGGCTTTTGATCTCAATACTTCGAATTATACCACTATAGGAAGAACGACCTTCAAAGATGCCGTTGCCCTTGTACTGGATTATAGCGATCCTTCCACAGTAGTAAGTTTTGATGTTCCTCCTTCTCTTACAGTTACCGAAGGCATCACTTATAACTACGGGCTTCCATTTGGTGCCACTAAATATTACATGATCAGCGGAACTTTTGCTGCAGATAATATTATCACGGTGCATCTGCAAACCGGGGCAGCCAAACGTTCTTATACCATTAATGCAAAGGTCAATACGAAACCAACCAAACCCATGCTGCTGGAGCCTGCCAATAGTGCCGGCAACGTAAGTATTACACCGGAATTAAAATGGACGAACGGAGATGATCCGGATGGCGGTGCAGTTACCTACAGAGTATATTTAGGGGTTTCTTCCGGTCAGTTAAGCCCGCGTGGTTTTGTCAATACCAGATCTTTCCCGGTATCTCCTGCACTGTCCGGTTTACAACGCTATTACTGGAAAGTGATTGCATACGACCCCATGGGTGAATCAACGGAAAGCGATATACATACTTTTGTAACAGAGAAAATAGTAACACCCACAGTTCCTTCACTGGAGTATCCGCGTGAGATCTCTGTTTTTGTAGAAACGGATGTAACACTGGAATGGCGTTATGTGAATGATCCGGCCATCACCTATGATGTGTACCTGGATACAAAGTCAACACCAGACCGCGTAGCAGAGGGCATCACGGATAAACATTACGCCGTAACAAACCTGCTGCCGAATACAACCTATTACTGGAAGGTGGTAGCTAAAGACCAGCAGGGTGGCACTATCAGCAGTACTGTAAGGAAGTTTCTGACAAAACCCCCGAATAGTAATGAAACAGGTACATTCAGGGATGTACGGGATGGGCAGGTCTATCAATGGGTACGCATCAACGGCGAAAAATGGATGGTGCATAACCTGTCCTACCTGCCGGATGCGAAAGATGGATATTTCGGATATGAGATCTGGAATGAGATCAACAGAGATAAGAATTATACGGCCCTCAACAATAATAATGCGAACATCAGTAAATACGGCTACCTCTATACCTGGGCTGCTGCCATGAATTTTGATGCCCTGCCGGATACGGCCAGGAATATCCAGGGCGTTTGTCCCTGTGGCTGGCACGTTCCTGCTATAGAGGATTGGAATAAACTCTATCCGCTTACGAATAATAAACCTGCCATGATGCATTACAGCACATGGAATTTCAGTGGTAAGGAAAATGAATGGTTAAACAGTAGTGGTCTTAGTTTGTTGCCTTCCGGTTACTTTAACGGTTTTTACCCCCAGTTTGAAACCGGCACTAACCAGATATGGATTGCGCAGCGGGATAGGAAAACTACTGATCAGCGGGGTGTTTCCTATAGCCAGCAACAGAATTTCTACTTTCCTACCAACAATAATATTTATGGGGCTTCCGCTGTACGTTGTGTGAAAAATACACCTGATAATCATCCTCCGGCTGAACCGGTATTACAAAGCCCGTTAAATAATAGCCAGCATGTATCCTTCAACGGGCAATTACAATGGAATGCGGCAACAGACCCTGATAACGGAGATGTTGTGGTATATGATCTGTATATGGATACCACTGAAGTGCCGGCAAAATTGATACAGCAAGGCATAACTGCCACTACTTACCAGTTATCAGAACTGGAACCCGGCAAAAAATACTATTGGAGCATAAGGGCACGTGATACTTCCGGAGAGATAGCAGAAAGTGCTGTATGGTCATTTACCAGCCAAAATAATACAACCAACACTGCACCTCCCGCACCACAACTGATAACACCTGCACATCAAAGCACAGCTACCGGTGCTTTTCAATGGACATCCGTTACAGACCCTGATGGGGATGCGGTGGCATATCATTTTTATATCGGTAATCAACGGGCAAACCTGCAATTAACCGCCAGGAACCTCACAGCAACATCTTACCAGGTAAATAGCCTGACTGCCGGTATCACCTATTACTGGAAAGTAGTGGCAACAGATGCACATGGCGGAAGGTCAGAGAGTGCTGTAGGTGAATTTATTACCCCGAACCGTGCACCTGCTGTACCTGTATTATTAACGCCTGCCGATGGAGTGGAAGGTGTGCCCCTGCAGCAAGACCTGGTATGGACCGCAGTCACTGACCCGGATGGAGATAAGGTGTATTACAAATTGATGTTTGGAACTTCTCCTGCAGTATTGGGAGAATGGAGTACAGACCCCAATGCCACACGTTATGCCATCCCATGGAACTACCTGCAGGCTAATACCGTCTATTACTGGAAAGTGATCGCTACGGATGGAAAAGGTGGTGAGGCAGAAACGGCGGTGCGCAGTTTTAAAACAAATGGGGGAGCAGCTGCCGGTGTTGTTCCAACGCTTGTGAGCCCGCTTAATCTGGCTGTTAATGTAGATGTAAATCCGCTTCTTAAATGGACCAAACCAGGCACTGGTTTCAGGTATGATCTTTATGTAGGCGTGGAGAGTATGAGCCTGAGTCTGGTAGCAAATGATATTACAGACACTTCTTTTACGGTAGCACAGTTGTATGGCGCAAATAAACTGAAGCCGCACAGTATTTATTTCTGGAAGGTAATAGCGAAGAGTAGCAGCACCACACTTACGAGGGAATCAGCAACATGGCGGTTCACTACCATGAATAATCCACCTTCCAAACCCATACTGGCAAATCCTTCAAATCCTTCGGTTTCCCTTCCGGCAATACTTCGCTGGACGGCAGCCGCAGATCCTGATAATGATATCCTCGTGTATGATGTGTACTTCGGAACAGCTGCTGACCCTGCTGCAACCATTGCAACAGACCTGCAGTTGTTACAGCATACCACTGCTGCTTTGGCACCGGGAACTTATTATTGGAAAGTGGTAGTGAAAGATGCCTACGGTGGTTCAACATCCAGTGATATCAGCAGTTTTACAGTTCAATCACCTAAGCCTAATACAGCACCTCTGGCACCTGTGCTGGCAACACCTGAAAACGGCAAACACCTTTCTGCAACTACCACATTACTCACCTGGAATGGGGTGCAGGATGCAGATGGTGATCCGGTAGTATATGATGTGTATCTGGATAAGGGTCAGCAACCTGTTACGCGGATCGCGCAGTCACTCAGCGGCTTATCCTTTACAACGCCGGCCATTGACAATAACAGCGTTTATTACTGGAAAGTAGTAGCACGTGATCCTGCAGGAGCAGAGGGTGTCAGCCAGGTATTTTCCTTCACAGGCCGCAATGATGCGCCATCCATACCTGTGCTGCAAACACCTGCAAACAACAGCGATATTACCACTGCCACTGCAACACTTACCTGGTCTGCAAGCACAGATGCAGATAGCGGGCCGCCTGAGTATGATGTCTATATCGGCACAGCTGCGAATGCTTTGCAAAAAGCAGGAACGGTAAACGCCAATACATTCACTACTTCAACACTAACATCCAATACAACGTATTACTGGAAAATAGTAGCAAGGGACCCGGAGCAGGCCACTGCAGAAAGTGCGGTCTGGGCATTCACCTATAAAGTACCTGTTGTAAACCAGCCACCCGTTGCACCACAATTATTGACGCCGGCAGATCAAAGTAAACTGGCCGCCACACAACCGGTTGTATTTACCTGGACGGCAGCTTCAGATCCGGAAAATGGCCCTGTTACTTATGACCTGTATGTATCAGATGTAAAAGTAGTAGCAGGACTTACAACATTAAGCTATACACATACTAATCTTGCAGCTAATACTTATAACTGGAAAGTTGTAGCAAAAGATGATCACAGCCATACCACAACAAGTGCCGTCCGCAGTTTTACCACGGTGAATGCATTCACCATTTCCGGCAAAGTGAATTTTGCAACCGGGCGCGGATTGCCGAATATACTACTCAGCGCTTTGGTGAAAACAGACGATAATGGAAACTACAGCGTAAGTGTACCGCCGGGTTGGAGTGGTACATTTAAACCGGTATTCTGGAATTATGAGTTTGAGCCAAAAGAGATCGTATATACCAATGTGCTATCAGACTTCAATGCACAGGATTATATAGTGAAAGTGATCACAGCCGTAAATAACCCGGAACTGGATTCACTGGTTAAAGTACAGCCAAACCCAACTTCCGGGCCTGTGGAGATCATCCTGCCGATATCCCTTCATACCTGGCAGCTGGAAGTACATGATATAAAAGGGATGCTGGTGCATGAACAAAAGATAGCCGGCAATACCGGGAGATTACAGATCCGTATTCCTGGTAAAGGCGTCTTTTTATTAAGGCTCAGCAACCAGAAAAAAACGATCGTGAGAAAGATCATTGTACTTTAACCTGTGTGCAATCCGTTACATGCCTGATTCAACAGGTATCCGGCTTCAGAGGTGGGTAAGCCATCCGGGCGTGATGACGGAGAGCTGGGGAACGGTCCTGGTGGCAATGGCAAGCTGGTGCGCAACTACATCACCTAAAGTGGTTTGCCTGACTGGTGTTGAGACATTGGGCTGTTTTTTATTGGTGGTTTAATATGTTCTGCCTGAAATAGCCAATAAAATTTATTAAAAATCTCAGTTTCCCGGCTTTCTCCCTACATTTGGCTGATGAATAAAGACTTAAGGGTAATTATTACAGGAGCCACCGGCATGGTGGGAGAGGGCGTACTGCATGAATGCCTGCAAAGCCCTGATATTACTGCCGTACTGTTGATCAACCGCAAGCCTTCAGGGGTTACACATCCCAAGCTGAAAGAGATCATTCATAGCGATTTCTTCGAGCTGTCTTCCATTGAAGGGCAATTGAGCGGGTACGATGCCTGTTACTTCTGCCTGGGCGTATCTGCCATTGGTATGAATGAAGAAGATTATTACAGGATGACCTATACCCTTACGCTGTACATAGCACAGGTCCTGAGTAAGGTCAATCCTGAAATGGTGTTTTGTTATGTGTCCGGCTCGGGAACAGACAGTTCAGAGAAAGGCCGGGTAATGTGGGCGAGGGTAAAAGGCAAAACAGAGAATGATCTCATGAACCTGCCTTTCAAAAAAGTATATGCATTCCGCCCCGGTTATATGCAGCCTACAAAGGGCCTGAAGAATGTGAAGAAGTATTATAATTATATGAGCTGGATGTATCCTTTCTTCAGAACAGTGTTCCCTTCTTTTGTGAGCACCTTAAAAGAACTGGGCCAGGCCATGATAGCCGTTACAAAAGATGGTTATCCTAAAAAGGTATTGGAAGTAAAGGATATTATTAAGTTGGCAAAGTCGGTTTAACCCATGGAAAGCAAGCGGGAACACTTAAAAAGCTGGCAGAAATTCTTCCTGTCATTCAAAGATGCATTCAACGAATTGTCTGCCAATGACCCCTTGCGCATGGCGGGTGCCACCGCCTTTTTTACCACTTTCGCTTTACCTGCCATCCTGGTGATCATCATCCAGATGTTAAGGCTCATCTTTGAGCCCAGGGTGATCAGCCGCCAGCTTTTTGATGAACTGAGGGCCATCATCGGGGACGAAACCACACAGGATGTAATCCATACCCTCCGGGCTTTCCGTGGCATTGCGCAAAGCTGGCTGATTGCCATCAGTGGTTTTATCTTCCTCTTATTTGTTGCCACCACTTTGCTGAAAGTAATGAAAAGCTCGGTGAACCAGATCTGGAGCCTGCGGCCGATCGCCAAAGGGAATTTCAAACAGATCATGGTATCCCGCCTGAAAGGGGTGCTGGTGATCCTGTTCACGGCCGTACTTTTTGTAATAGGCATCCTCGCTGATGCGGCACAGGCTTTCCTGGGTCATTATATTGAGAAGGGATTGCCGGAGCTGATGATCTTCTATGAAAGTGTGCTGCGTTATCTTGTTTCGATCCTTACTGTTACACTCTGGTTTGCATTGGTGTTCTACCTCTTACCGGATGGGCGTCCGCGCTGGAAGATCTTATTCACCAGTGCGCTGGTTACAAGTGTACTGTTCAATGTGGGGAAACTGGTACTTCATTGGTTGCTGACATACAGCAATATCAACACTATTTACGGGGCTTCCGCTTCTACCGTGCTTTTACTGCTCTTTGTATTCTATACTTCCCTGATCTTTTATTATGGGGCTGCTTTTGCGAATGTATGGTCCAATGCCAATGGTTATCCCATTCAGCCATTGCCACATGCTATTAAGTATCAGCTGACGGATGTAGAGGAAGAATAAGTTATTCCATCTCCAGGTTGAAGTCTGCATTGAACACCAGTTTGGCTTCTTTCTCCGTATCGCTGCCGGGTACTTTCAGGCCTTTAATTTTACCGGTCTTTCCTTTGTTAAGCAGGTCTGCGATCTGTTTATCCGTGAGCTTTTTGCCCAGTACTTCAAAGGGCAGCTTGAATCCGCAAACGCTGTAGTTGCCGCAGCCATAAGCCGTATTCCCTTTCTTTACCGTATGCGTTTTGCATTTAGGGCATTTCAGTTCTTCTATCACCACCGCCACTTTGGGTTTCGGTTCCGGCGGGGGAGGGGCATCCGGGGCAATGGTGATCACTTTGTAAGAACTTGTTTTTACTTCCCGTGTGAGCTCTGTTACCATCTCTATCAGTTCCTGCTTGAAGGTTTCCATCGCATATTCCCCTTTTTCTATCAGGCGTAATTTGCGCTCCCAGGTGCCCGTTAATTCAGGACTTTTCAGTAGTTCTGATTGGATGGTATCAATGAGGTCCATACCGGTCTGTGTAGCAAAGATGTTCTTTTTCTTCTTCTCTATATACTTCCTTCTGAAGAGTGTTTCAATGATGTTGGCGCGGGTAGAAGGCCGGCCGATACCATTATCTTTCAGCAGCTCACGCATTTCTTCATCTTCCACCTGTTTGCCCGCAGTTTCCATGGCACGCAGTAAGGTAGCTTCCGTATAAGGTTTGGGAGGTGTGGTCTTTCCTTTGTGTACTTTAGGTTTGTGTGGCCCGCTTTCACCGGCTACAAATACAGGCAGGATCTTTTCTTCCTCTTCTTCCCCTTCTTTCTTTTCCGTTACATCATTGGCATATACTTCTTTCCAGCCCGGCTCCAGGATCTGTTTACCCGTTGCTTTAAAAGGTACCTGGCCTACTTTCCCTAACACTGTTGTATTGGCGATCTTACATTCCGGGTAAAATGCCGCAATGAAACGGCGGGCGATGAGGTCGTAGATCCTTTTTTCATCCAGGTGAAGCCCTTCAGGATACATGCCGGTGGGAATAATGGCATGGTGATCGGTTACTTTCTTATCGTCAAATACAGTTTTAAGTTTGGGAATGGGATTGGCCAGGATGGGGGCGATCAGCGCTTTGTAGGGCGTGAGGTCTTCCATAATGCCGGCAATCTTTGGATGCAGGTCTTCAGAAAGGTAAGTGGTATCTACCCTGGGATAGGTGACCAGTTTCTTTTCATACAGGCTTTGCACATGTTTGAGTGTATCGTCCGCAGAGTAAGCATATTTCTTATTGGCTTCTACCTGCAGGGCGGTAAGGTCAAATAAACGGGGATTACCTTCTTTTCCTTCTTTCCTTTCAAAGGAAGTGATCTCAAAGGGATGTTGTTTCAGGTACTCCAGGCCGTTGTTGGCCTTGTCTACATTTTTGAGCCGGTCAATAGCTGCCGTGAATTCTGTTTCGCGGTAAATGGTTTTTAGTTCCCAGTATTCTTCAGATACAAAGGCATTGATCTCTTTTTGCCGCTGCACGATCATGGCCAGGGTAGGTGTTTGTACCCTGCCGATGGATAATACTACTTTCCCTTGTGCAAACTTTTTAGTGAAAAGGCGGGTGGCGTTCATGCCCAGCAGCCAGTCTCCAATAGCCCTGGCGCTGCCTGCCGCATATAAGTTATTGTATTGTTCAGCTTCTTTTAATTTCTGAAAACCTTCCCGGATGGCTTCTTCCGTGAGAGAGGAGATCCAGAGCCTTTTAACCGGTACGGCGCATTTTGCTTTCAGTAATACCCAGCGTTGGATGAGTTCTCCTTCCTGGCCGGCATCCCCGCAGTTGATCACTTCTTCACTTTCCTGTACCAGTTGTTCTATGATCTTGAATTGCCTTTGTACGCCGTTGTTTTCAATGAGTTTGATACCAAAGCCGGAAGGGATCATGGGAAGGTCCTCCAGGCGCCAGTAACGCCATTGTTCATAGTAGTCGTGCGGCTCTTTGAGGGTGCAGAAGTGTCCGAAGGTCCAGGTGACCTGGTATCCATTGCCTTCATAGAAGCCATCCCTGCGCTGTTTCGCTCCCAGCACTTCTGCTATGTCTTTTGCCACGCTTGGCTTTTCGGCAATGCAAACTTTCATACGGAGCGAAGGTAAAAAAATCAGACTAACTCTGCTAATCTTGCCCGCAGCTTGTTTACTTCCTCTGCCCGGGCAATACCTGCACCGCTGAGGATATTCGTGAGGAATTCAAGGTGATTGATCACCACCATCTTTTTACCCTTGGACTCTGCTTTTTTCCATACATCATGATAGCTTTTAAATACAGCGTCATGCGTAGTGAACTGTTTGTCCCTGCAGGCATCCAGGATCCAGTTGCAGCAATGTACATTGGCGTTGTTGATCATCTGCCAGTAATCGAATTTACGGCCGGGTGTACTGATCAGTTTATTGAGGGCTTCCTGCAGCTGCTCTGTTGGCGGAAGGGTATAACTTTCTTCATTGAACTGCACGGTAGCACCCCAACTCCTTGCTGCAGCTACATTCACAATAGCTTCCAGCTCTATCCAGTTAGTATAGGCATAGGCCAGCGTGGTATTGCCTTCTATACTGCAGGCTTTCTGATAATAGTAGGCTGCTGCCTGGCAGGCTTTTATTTTCTCTGCAGGATCTTCCTGCAGCATGGCTCTCCGTTTATAATTGCTGCCCACCAGGCTGTAACGTTCTGCGGTTGGCCCCAGGCCCAGGAGGATCATTAATTGCGAATCAATGTAACCGATCTCCTGCAGTAGAATATCTGCGGTGAAATTGGCGCGGCGTTCGTAACACATTTTGGAACGTACGCTCAGGTATTTTTCCATTACGGAAAAAGAAAAGGAAGCATCTTCTACCTGCAGTAATGCCTGGAATTTTTCACTCGCATCTTCATACCGGAAAAGGTCTGCATAGATCAGCGCTTCCTTTTCCGTGATCCTGGCGGTACGGATGCCGGCACTGTCTACTGCTGCGGATATTTCAGCTAATTGCTGCAGAAAACTTTCATCTTTTGCCGCACCCATCTCCAGCTGGTTGCGGAGGTTGGAGAGGTCTATCTCTGCTTCCTGTGAGATCATATAACTGCGCTGGCTTTGGCCGGACCAGCCCCTGTTGTTGAAACGGTAGAAAGGATCACCGTAACATTGATAGGCTCCCCAGGTATTGGTATCACTGAAATCTTCATAGATCCTGCTGCGTGCTTTTTTCACGGCTTCACCAAAAGTTTCCCCGTTAAACATCAGCTGGTAGAATGTTTCCGTAAAGGCCAGTGCGGCGGCATCACTTACTGCCCATCCTGCGGCAATCACTGCTTTTACGCCATTTTGTATCAGCTGTGTGCCAATATTGGCGGCAAATTTATAACGTTGCTGGTAGTATCTGTTATCCATGCCCTGTGTTTTGCCCAGGGAACAGCAGTTCACAAATACAAACTCCGGCACGGAGCTCATCTGTGCAATTTCTCCCGAGGTGAGGAAGATGTCCTTACCAATCACCATACCGGTTTCACCGGGCTTTTCAGGGTTATAGGAACCATGCCCGGCCAGGTGAATGATCTTGTACACATTGCCGAATAATGCTTCTGTGATAGCAGTGGCATTGCCGTTGATAATCGTGTTTACTTCAAAGTTATGATTGTTCAGTTTCTGCTCTACGATCTTTCCTTCTTTAATGGCACCTGGTAATTGCGGGAGAAAGCCGAAGAGTTTAGGATCTCCTATCACCAATGCATTATTGGCTGCCACGCTTTGTACCCTGTTCCTGAAATTATTGGTGACCATCTGGCGGATCATACCGGAGTTGATGCACAGTGGTTTTGCACTGGGGGAAGTGGTGTCCTGCAATAATTCCCAGGGATAAGCTGCTGTATCCTGGTCAAGGATCCAGTTGATATTTCCCTGCCGTTTCAACTGCTCTTTAAATGCATTCGGGATCAGCAGTTCAAATACGGTTTGTGCAAGTGCCGGTGTCCATTTATTATTGGTGGAGATATCTTCTATCAGTTGATCCAATACCTGGGTACTGCTGAAGAGATTACTTTGCTCTTCCCGCGCAGAGCCGGTGGAAGCATTAAAAACAAGGGATTTGAAACGTGTATTCGCGTCCTGTGACTGGGTAACGGTTATCCTGCTCCACCAGCCTTCTCCTGATTTTTCAATGATCCGCTGCCTGCTGCCGGGCAGCATACTGATGCGTTTCTTTTCTATACTGATATTGTAAGAGTTGGTTACATCCTCTTCCAGTTTACTGATGGAATACAGGCAGCTCACGGCACGGTCTTCATACAGTTCAATGAATTCCAGTTGCTCTATCAATTTTGCGTTACCAGAAAAGAGTTTATGGATCTTTTCATTCGCATACTGGATGCCCAGTATAATACCACTGATGGCATTTTCCACACTCAGCCCGCCGTATCCGCAACCAATGATCAATGAAGAAATACCAACAGGCCCATCGTAATTATTGCCGGGATTATAGAGCTCACGCTTCAGGTCAATCAGGTATTTGGCAACCCCTCTTTCCACGGTATTGGCCAGTTGAAAGGAGGTCAGTGTTTCCGGTTTCCCCAATCCTACAATGATAGCGCCTGCAAAAGTGGTTTGGGGGCTGATAACGATCTCCGTGGTACCAATTTCACCGGGATAGATCCCCAGGTTATGTTTTTCGCGCAAAGCACCTTTCAGCGCTTTATCCACTTCGCTTTCCGCATAAAGGATGGCGTCTCCCATGAAGTGCCCTGCCAGCAAGGGGTAACTGGCAAACCTCAGGTCTCCCTGCATAATGCTTACCTGCAGGGGATGCCGGACAGTAACCGTAGCGGCGGGTGTACCTGCCTGGCGGCCTTTGAGGTTCAGGCCCCGGGAGTCGTCACTGCCGTTCTGATGAAGATGTATGAATTGAACAGGGCTATCTATTTTAACCCCATAAGGCACTATCAGTGCCGGTATTTCAAATGGGTCTGATACTACGAGGGGAAACAGGAGGTCCAGCTCATCCTGGCCACAGCGCCAGGCCGTTTTGTCTTCCAGTACAAACTCCAATGTAATGTCCGCATTGATGGGTAATTCCAACAATTCAGCTGTGCTTTTTGTACTATAGGTGGAAACTGTGGTGGATGCACCAGGCGCTCTTGGCTGCAGTTCCCCTCTGATGAGGACCTTATTGATTTTCATGTTTGGGGTAATGTGGGACCGAGGTAAATATTCCCCTAAATATAAGAATAATATTAGTTTTGATGTTCACGATTAAAAATATCTCTTATGGCTGGTACATTCTCCAAAATTAAGAACGCATATAATCTGTTCAGGTCAATTGATTTCGATAAGCTGGGAAAGTTGTCGCAGAAAGTAGACCTGCAAAAGGTAATGGATGGTTTTTCCAAACTGGATGATAATCAGTTGAAGGGCCTGATGCATATGCTGGATGGTGGTAGTGGAAAGAAGAAAGAGCTGCCGGCGATCAATGGTGATTTTTATGAATTGCATCTGCGCCTGAGTGAAGAAGATCGTGCCACACAACTGAAAGTGCGTGAATTCATGGAACGTGAAATACAACCCATCGTCAATAATTTCTGGTTGCATGACGACTTCCCTTTTGAAGTGATCCCTAAGTTCGCAGCGCTTGGTTTGTGCGGGGTAACGTACCAGGGTTATGACTGCCCGGGCAAGTCTTTCCTGATGGAAGGGGTTATTGCCATGGAAATGGGGAGGGTGGATGCTTCCATTGCTACTTTCTTTGGTGTACATAGCGGACTGGCCATGGGCTCCATTTATATTTGCGGATCGGAGGAACAGAAACAGGAATGGCTGCCAAAGATGCATAAGATGCAGGCCGTAGGTGCATTTGGCCTTACGGAGCCGGAAGTAGGTTCCGGTGCTGCAGGCGGGCTTACCACCACTGCTAAAAGAACAGCAGATGGCTGGGTGCTCAACGGGCAGAAGAAATGGATCGGTAATGCCACTTTTGCGGATGTGGTAGTGATATGGGCAAGGGATGTTGATGATAACCAGGTGAAAGGATTCCTCGTAAGGAAAGGCACACCGGGTTTTGTAGCAGAAAAGATCAAAGGAAAGATGGCGCTGCGTATTGTGCAGAATGCGCTTATTACCATGACGGATTGTGTAGTGGAGGAGAAAGACCGCCTGCAGAACGCCAATTCTTTCAAAGACACTGCAAAAGTACTACAGATGACCCGTGCCGGCGTTGCCTGGATGGCAGTAGGTTGTGCACGCGGGGCTTATGAAAATGCACTTGATTATACCCGCAAACGTAAACAGTTTGGTAAACCTATCGCTTCTTTTCAACTGATACAGAACCACCTTGTGGAAATGCTGTCCAACTTAACGGCCATGCAATCCCTCGTATTCCGTTTATCTGAACTGCAGGACCAGGGGATGTTAAAAGATGAACATGCTTCCCTGGCCAAAGTGTTCTGTTCGTTACGCACACGGGACATTGTGAGTAGGGCAAGGGAAGTGATGGGCGGAAACGGCATTCTGCTGGAACACAATGTGGCCCGTTTTGTGGCGGATGCGGAAGCCATCTATTCCTACGAAGGCACCAAGGAAATTAACTCCCTGATCGTAGGCCGCGCTATCACCGGGTTCAGTGCTTTTGTGTAAACAACCATAGCGTGGCATGTGATTTGGCGTACGATCATTGTACTAAAAATTACAACCATGAAAGGGAATCTCATATCGGAAACATCTGTAAGCATCAAAGCTTCTGCTGCCAGGGTATGGAAAGCTATAACAGACCCAAAAAGCATTAAGCAATACCTGTTTGGTACCAAAGTGACCTCCGACTTTAAAGAAGGCAGTGAGATCACTTATGAAGGAGAATTTGAAGGTAAGTCTTATAAGGACAAAGGTGTGATCCAAAAAATGGAACCGGGTAAAATATTTCAAAGCACTTTTTTAAGTGGCGCGAAGGAAGATAAACCCGAGAATTATAACCTGGTCACCTACAGATTAGCAGAGGACCAGGGCAAAACCGTGGTCACACTTTCGCAGGATAATATTGCTTCAGAAAAGGAAAAGGAACATTCAGACGGGAACTGGTCTGCCGTGTTGAAAAAATTAAAAGAAGTGGTAGAAGCAGAAGGATAAAACTTTTTTCCTTCCATAAATTATTGCACCTTGCGCCCTCATTTTTCATAGATTAGACAGCGAGCAATGGCCATTAAAAAGATCGTAAGGTTTAGTAAAGTATTTAGTATAGAGCAACACCAGGTAGAATTTGATTTCAATCCCATGAACGCTAAGGACCCGCAGTTATACCAGGTTTATTTTATGTACGGACCCAAAAAGGTGCGTTTTCATATGCAGATAAACAGCGAGGGGCAGTTTGTGATCACGGATAAGAACAGGTGCCCGGATAAATGTAATGCTTTGGAAAGCGAGTTCTCCCGGGCCATCCTGGAATCCATCGACTAGATAAACCATAATATTTTACCCCGATATGCAACTTTTATTGGCGCCATTCGTCTTTCTTAGGGCGGATGGCGCAAACGTTTGTTCCCCAGGTCATTTATATCGTTCTATATAGTTTTCCAGTTCAAAAACAATTTCGATAGCTCAGTACTTAACCCGAACTTTAAAAAGCTAAAAGGTTGCAATGAAAAAGCTCTTCCTGATAGTGATCCTGTTCCTTGCAGGCGCTCCAATATACGCCCAAACTCATTCCGGAAGTATCAGCGTGAAAATCGCGGATGCCGCCGGAAACCCGCTGCCATACGCCAGTGTAGTGATCCGCAAAGCTGCAGATAGCGCGCTGTTAAAAGGTCAGATGAGTGATAATGATGGCAAATGTTTTTTTGAAAAAGTACCTGCAGGCGCTTACTACCTGGAGGTTTCGCAATTAGGATTCACTGCGAAAAAAAGTGCCGTGTTCCAGGTGGATGCCGCTCATCAGCAAATAGACCTTAAAACCATGTCCCTTACTACCGCTCCTAAGAATTTGCAGACGGTTAATGTTACAGGGCAGAAACCTTTTATAGAAAGAAGTGAAGGTAAAACTATCCTCAATGTAGAGAGCAGTGCAGTAGCAGCAGGTAATACAGCCATGGATGTTCTCCGCAGGGCACCCGGTGTAACGGTAGATAAAGATGATAACCTGCAGCTGAGAGGTAAACAAGGGGTAACAGTGATGCTGGATGGTAAACTGACTTATCTCACCAATGAAGCATTGGCAGATCTGTTGAAAAGCATGCCTGCGGAAAGTATTTCCCAGATTGAGATCATTACCAGCCCCAGCGCCAAGTATGATGCCGCAGGTTCTTCCGGGATCATTAATATTAAAACCAAAAAAGGCCAGCTGACCGGGTTGAACGGTACCGTAAATGCCAGCTTCGGCGGTGGCAGGTACCTTTTCTACAATACAGGGCTTAACCTGAACTGGAGAACAAAAAAGCTGAATGTTTTTGGTAACATCAACTGGGGAGACCGGCAGTTCTTTAATACCCGGGAACTGCACCGTACTACCGGCGGAAGTATTCCCATGCAGTTCCGGCAGGATGTTTTCCAGAAAGGAGAGTTCCTCAACCGTTCCCTGAAAGCCGGTATCGACTATACCATTACGGATAAACAAACAGTAGGTGTAATGGTGAATGCCTACAGCAATGCTTTCTGGAGAGATGCTCCCAGTGCCACGCAGATCGCGAACAAAGGAGGGCAGACGGATTCAGTACTGTATACCGGTATATGGGGTAATAACCGCTTTAAAAACACTTCTTACAACCTCAACTATAAATTGAAGCTGGATACCAGCGGGTCTGAATTTACAGTAGATGCAGACTATGCTGATTTTGGCAACAACATGAAAACGCTGCTGAAAGACAGTACTGTTCTTGAACAGAGTGGTACTGTCAGCCAGCGCAGTGCCATTAATACCACGCCATATACGGATATTACAATCAAGAGTATTAAGGCAGATTTCGTAAAAGTGCTGAATAAAACCAATAAAGTGGAAGCGGGTGTAAAAGCCAGTTTTGTGGACACGGAAAACTTCATGCGGTATGATTCTTTGCTGAATGGTGTATTTGTGCCGGTACCTTCTCAATACGATCAGTTCGTTTATAAAGAAAAGATCCTGGCCGGTTACCTGATCTACAAGAAACAATTAAAGAAAACAGACTTTGTATTGGGCTTAAGGCTGGAGCAAACTACGGCAGACGGGAATTCTATTTCGTTAAAGACCAGAACAGAAAGGACCTACCTGGATTTCTTCCCGAATGCTTCCATAGATCATAAGTTTAACGATAACAATAAATTATCCCTGGCTTATTCCAAACGTATTAACCGCCCGGGATATGGTCAGTTGAACCCTTTTATGTTCTTCCTGGACAGGTATACTTTCTTCCGTGGTAACTCTTACCTCACACCGGAGTATACGCATAATACAGAGCTGTCCTATATGTTCAAGCAGAAATATATCGCGGCACTAAGTTACAGCCGTACGAATGACGTCTGGGATGAGTGGCTGATCGTGGATGATGAAACCAGGGTAACCACCAGCACCAACAAGAACCTGGGTACACAGGATAATTATTCACTGGATCTTACATTGCCTTTTGATGTTACCAAATGGTGGAACTCTACGAACAATCTTTCTTTCTTCTATAATAAATACAAGATCAACGATCCTGATCCAAAGAAGAGTTTCAGTACACAACAGCTGTCCTATAACTTCAATACTACCAATATCTTTACGCTGCCCAATAATATTAAAATTGAAGTAGGGGCATGGTACAATGCACCTACCGTATATGGGATCTTCAAATCCAGGGCACAGGGAGCTGTGAACATGGGCGTGCAGAAGGATATCCTGCAGAAGAAAGGGAACATTAAAATAAATATAGGAGATGTGTTTGCTTCCAACCGTTTCAGAGGGACCGCTGAATACAACAACGTATACCTGAATGTAAATAACCGCTGGCAGAACAGAACGTTGAACGTTGCTTTCAGTTACCGTTTTGGTAACACAAAAGTGGAAGCTGCCAGGGAGCGGCAAACAGGTACTGCGGATGAATTACGGCGTGCAGGAAATTAACACTGAATTATGCCATATGAACGGAAAGGCTGATAAACTTTATCAGCCTTTTTCCGTTATTTTAAATATGCTTAACAATCATCAATCCCGGAAGGTAGCTATTGTTGGATATAACCGTATCCCCTTCGCCCGCCAGAATACATTCTATGCGGATGCAAGTAATAAAGACATGATGGTCGCCGCACTGAATGGCCTCATTGCCCGTTATAAACTGGATGGGCAATTGCTGGGTGAAGTAGCCGGCGGTGCAGTGATCAGGCATAGCTGGGAAATTAATCTCATGCGGGAATGTACACTCCATACTTCCCTGCATCCCGGTACACCCGCCTGTGATATTCAGCAGGCCTGCGATACCGGCATCGAAGCTGCCGTTTACATCGCCAATAAAATATCACTGGGCCAGATAGAAGTGGGTATAGCAGGCGGTGTAGATTCTTCCAGCGATGTGCCCCTTGTATTGGGAGAAAAATTACGCAGGATCTTACTGGCCGCCCGCAGGGCTAAAACTACGGGAGACAGGCTGAAACAGTTCCTGAAGATCAGGTTCAAAGACCTTACACCCGTAGCCCCCATGAACCGCGAAGCGCCAACAGGCCTGTCTATGGGAGAACATACAGAGATCACTGCCAAATACTACCAGATCCCCCGCGAAGAGCAGGATGCATTTGCGCTGGAAAGCCACCGCAAAATGGCGAAAGCTTATGAAAGCGGTTTCTTTGAAGATATGATCACGCCTTATAAAGGGTTGCAAAGAGATAATAACCTGCGTACAGATTCCAGTATGGAAAAGCTGGCTAAACTGAAACCCGCTTTTGATAAAGTGAACGGTTCGCTCACAGCAGGTAATTCCTCTCCATTAACAGACGGAGCCTCCTGCATACTGTTAGCCAGTGAGGAATGGGCCGCGCAGCATGGGCTGCCCGTTCTTGCTTATATTACTTTCGCCGAAGTGGCTGCCCTTGAATATCAGCAAAACAGGCATAACCTTTTGCTTGCACCCATTTACGCCTCCACCCGCATGCTGCAGAAAGCAAACATGCAATTGCAGGACTTTGATTTTTACGAGATCCACGAAGCTTTTACCGCCCAGGTATTAGCCACCCTTAAGATCTGGGAAAGCCCCGAATTAACAGCACAGTTCGGGTTGGATAAAAACCTGGGTGCTATAGACCGCAGCAAACTCAACGTTACAGGCAGCAGCATTCCCGCAGGGCATCCCTTTGCCGCCACCGGTGGCCGCATCCTTGCTACTATGGCTAAACTGTTGCATCAGAAAGGAAGTGGTAAAGGATTTGTTTCCATCTGCGCCGCAGGAGGATTGGGGATCACCGCTATCCTGGAAAAATAAAAAGTGCATATGGACTATCTTAGCGATTCAATTAGTCATCGTTAACTGGTCCAGATGCTTCCTTTTAAAACGCTCATACAGATAGACAAGAAATCGAAATACCCTGTTTACCAGCAGATCGCTAACCGCTTCATCGGGTTGATCCAGGAAGGGGTTTTACAGCCGGGGGCTTTTCTTCCGGGGAGCCGTGTAATGGCAGAACAATTGGGCTTGCACCGGCAGACCGTAGTAGCTGCTTATGAGGAACTGGCCAGCCAGGACTGGATAGTATCCATGGCGCGCAAAGGCATGATGGTAGCGGCTAACCTCCCTGTTATCAAACCGCGTTCTTTTAAAACTCCTGCCGCTGCATATACACAGGGCCCTTCTTTTTCCTTCCATGCCGTACCAAAACTGGAACCACCGCCGCCTGCCACCGGTATCCGTTATACCATCAATGATGGTTTCCCGGATGTACGGCTGGCGCCTTTAACGGAATGGACAAAAGAATGCCGCTCTATTGTTCAGAGCCCGCGCTACATCAAATTACTCATGGATGGAAGTGATACGCTGCGGAAGGAAATGACAACGTTCCTCACCAATACCCGAGGCCTGAATATTTCCCCGGATAATATCATGATCACCAGGGGAGCGCAGATGGCTATTTACACGGCGGCAGCTATGCTCATCAGGAAAGGGGATCATGTGATCGCAGGCAGCCCCAATTACGTGTTTGCGGATCTCTGTTTTGAACAGCTGGGTGCTAATATTATCAGGGTGCCGGTGGATCATGAAGGGATAGATGTAGATGCCGTGGAAAAGCTCTGCCGTACCAAAAAGATCCGGATGTTATACGTGGTACCGCATCACCACCATCCTACTACTGTAACGCTGAGTGCGGAAAGGAGGATGAAGTTGCTGGAGATCATCCGTACTTATAAACTGGCCGTAATAGAAGATGATTACGATTATGATTTTCATTATAGTTCGGCCCCCATCTTGCCATTGGCGAGTGCAGATCATGCCGGCAATGTGATGTATATCGGCTCCCTCACAAAGTCCCTGGGTTTATCCCTGAGGATAGGCTTCCTGGTAGCACCAGCCCGCTTTATTACAGAAGCGGCCCATTTGCGCAGGTTAATGGACCTGCGGGGAGATAACCTCACGGAGGAAGCCCTGGCGGCTATGCTTGCCAGCGGAGCTATTGAGCGGCATCTCAAAAAGGCAAAAAAGGTTTATCATGAAAGGAGGGACCTGCTCTGTAAGCTACTTGTGGATAAATTGGACAACCGGTTGCAGTTTACCCCTCCCTCCGGTGGTCTGGCCCTCTGGCTGAAATTCCCGGAACCTATCCGGGAGGTGGCTGAAAAGGCATTGAACCTGGGGCTACGGATCTCTCCCGGAGTGCAATATCATTACCAGGGGAAGCCTGATAATGGATTACGGTTCGGTTTTGCCGCCCTGAACGACCGGGAATTAGCGAATGTTGTAGGGATTTTGGCTAAATGCTGTAAATAAGGGTTAAAAACTACTAGTAAAGGCTGCCTCCGGGCGGCCTTTTTGCGTTTGGGAGGTATGCTCAAAGCCTTCCCCTGCTTGAGTTTAAGATAGGATAAGCCGTATATAAGTCGTATATAACCCGTATATAAGTCGTATATAAGCCGTCCCTTATAGATACGGCTTATCTATGGCTTATCTATGGCTTATCTATAACTTAAGGAAGGCTTATTATGTCTTAAGCCAGGTCCCGGAAAAGAGGGCAAGCAGGTTATCACTGGGAATTTTTATATTTTAGTAGGGCAAATAGTTGGAATCATAAATGGAAACAGGGAAGTTATTAGAAGCGATCTTACCGAAGGACAGGATTAAAACACGATTGATAGATCTCGTTTCCTACGCCTCAGATGCAGGTTTTTATTACCTGCGGCCCAAAGCGGTGGTGCAACCGCTGAATGAAAAAGAGATCATTGCCTTATTTCATTTTTCCCATCAGCATAAAATCCCTCTCACTTTTCGCACAGGCGGTACCAGTTTATCCGGGCAGTCCATTACAGATGGCATCCTGGTAGATCTCAGTAAGTATTGGAACAGTTTGTCCATAGAAGAGGAGGGCAACCAGGTAAGGGTGCAGCCGGGTATAACAGGGGGTATGGTAAATGCCCGCCTGAGGAAATTCAAGAGGAAAATAGGGCCGGACCCTTCCAGTATTGATTCTGCCATGATCGGCGGCATCCTTTCCAATAATTCCAGTGGTATGTGTTGCGGTGTGAAGTTGAACTCTTACCATACCACAAAATATATCCGCTTCATATTACCGGATGGTAAAGTATTCAACACTGCCATCCCGGAAGATTATGTACGGTTCGAAAATGAATGCAGCACTATTTTTCAGGCTATCAAAACCCTCAGTGCACAGGTAACAGGGAATGCTGATCTGCAGCTGAGGATCCGCCAGAAATACGAAACCAAAAACACGGTAGGTTATTCCCTGAATGCATTGATCGATTACTCGCACCCGCTGGATATACTCGCACATCTGTTGATCGGTGCAGAAGGTACCCTGGGCTTTATTGCGGAGGCAGTGATGCAAACCGTACCGGATTATCCTTATAAATCCACCGCATTTTTATATTTCCCGGATATCTATGCTGCCTGCCAGGCTATTCCCTCGCTCACTTTATCAGGTGCAGAAGCAGTGGAACTGATGGACAGGGCATCGCTGCGTTCCATAGAACATGTGACGGGCGTTCCTGAACAGTTGAAAACATTACCGGAAACAGCCGCTGCTTTACTGGTGGAGTTTGGAGCAGACAGTACTGCGGTGTTGGAGGAAAAATTAAACGGACTTTCCCTCGCAAATTTCTCTTTGCTGGAACCACCAAGGTTTACAGAAGATCCTTATGAGCAGCAATTCTTATGGAAACTCCGTAAAGGCATGTTCCCTGCAGTAGGTGCTGTAAGGGCCAGTGGCACAACGGTGGTGCTGGAAGATATTGCTTTCCCGGTAGCACAGCTGGGCAGTGCTATCCTTGACCTGCAGGCACTTTTTGTGCAGCATGGTTATGATAATGCCATCATCTTCGGGCATGCCAAAGATGGCAACATCCATTTTGTGGTAACACAATCTTTCAATACGCAGGCAGAGATTGAGCGGTACGACCGGTTTTTGAGAGATGTAGTAACCCTGGTGGTAGAAAAGTATGATGGCACCTTAAAGGCAGAACATGGAACGGGCAGGAACATGGCGCCTTTCGTTGAAACAGAATGGGGTGGGGAAGCTTACCAGGTGATGAAACAACTGAAGGAAGTGATCGATCCGCAGAACCTGCTCAACCCGGGTGTGATCATCAGCGATGATAAGAACCTGCACATCAAAAATCTTAAGCCCCTGCCGGTAGTAGAGCAGGAGGTGGATAAATGTATTGAATGCGGTTATTGCGAACATAAATGCCCCAGCAGGGACATTACCCTTACACCCCGCAGGCGCATTGTAGTAAGAAGGGAATTGGCACTGCTGAAAGAAGCAGATAAAAAGAAAGAATATGCAGAACTGATAAAGGAATACCAGTACGATGGCCTGGAAACTTGTGCCGTGGATGGTTTGTGCGCTACCGTTTGCCCGGTGGACATCAATACCGGTGATCTGGTAAAAAGATTAAGAAGAGAAAACCATACTTCGTTTGCCAATAATGTGGCGCTGCGTATTGCAAAGAATTTTGAAGCCACCACGCAGGTAGTATCTTTTGCATTAAAAACAGGGAATGCCATCAATAGTGTGTTCGGTAAAAATGCGATGCATAACCTTACCGGTGGTATTAAAAAACTCATTCCTGCTTTTCCTTTATGGAGCAATCAACTGCAGGCTGCTTCCTTCAAAGCTAAAAGTACCAATAACGGTGGTCAGGCAACTGTGGTGTATTTCCCTACCTGTATCTCGCGTGTAATGGGAGGTGCGATGGATGATAAGAAGAACCTGGTAGATACCTTCATGAGCGTATCCGCGAAAGCACAGATCAATGTGCTGATCCCGGACGATATTCAATCCGCCTGCTGCGGGCAGCTGTTCTCTTCCAAGGGATTCAGCCAGGCATACCAGCACACGGCCAATAATACTATCAGCAAACTGTGGGAATGGACCCATCATGGCGCTTATCCTGTAGTGCTGGATGTGAGCTCCTGCTCGCAAACTATTCAGCACAGGCGTGGGGTGCTCACGCCGGAAAACAGGGAGCGCTTTGATAAAATGATGATCATCGACAGTATTGATTACCTGCATGATCATGTGCTGCAATCACCCGGCACCATCCATAAAAAAGATAACATTGTATTGCACCCGGTTTGTACCTTGCAGAAGATGAAGTTAACCGGCAAGCTGGTGAATATCGCAAAACATTATGCCAATAATGTAGATGTACCAGTTACCGCAGGATGCTGTGGTATGGCAGGGGACAGGGGCTTCCTCTTCCCTGAGTTAACCGCTGCGGCCACTGCGCCGGAGGCAAATGAAGTAAAGAAGCAAAGCTATGAAGGATACTATTCTACCGCTAAAACCTGTGAGATGGCCCTGTCTGACGCGGTAGGAAAGAACTACGAATCGATCCTGTATCTGGCGGATGAATGTACCCGCTAAAAAAGCTTATCATGACAAGAGCTAAAATCTTACTCTGCTGTTTGTTCTCTCTCCTTGCCCTGCCCGTTCTTGCACAGGAGGAAGGGATCGTTTTTTTTAAAGGCAGCTGGAAGAAGGTGCTGGCAGAAGCTAAGAAAAGCAATAAACTGATCTTTGTGGATGTGTATACGGACTGGTGTGGGCCCTGCAAGCAAATGGAGAAGGAGATATTTCCCTTAAGGGGGGTAGGGGAGAAGTACAATACACATTTTGTCAATTACCGGATAGATGCTGAAAAGGGAGAAGGCCGTTTTCTTAGCAAAGCGTACGATGTGAAGAGCTACCCAACCTATCTCTATTTCAATGGGGAGGGTGAACTGGTTTTTAGGGCTAAGGGATACAGCCCCAATCCTAAACGATTCCTTGCCTTAGGAGATACTGCTTTGCGCTTCCATCATTCAAAGGAAACCATAGTTTCTGATCAGGCCGCCTATGAAAACAGGAAGCAGGATAAAGCATTTGTGGCCGGATATTTAAAGAAGCTTACCCGGTTTGGAATGTCCGAGGATACCATCAGCAAAGTACTGGATCATTTTTACAGCCAGTTAACACCGCTGGAGCTAAAAGATACAGCCACCGCTGCCCTTCTTTTAAATTCACTCACAACAGTACAGTCCCCCGTATTTGAATATGTTATTTCCAATCAATCTTTTTACAGGAGTTTTGCAAAACAACTCCCCACTACACTGGGTAATGTGGTGCTCAATTCCTATATGAAAGCCATCGGTAAAAAGAATGACGTGCTTTTCAAAGCGGCATCTGCTGCCAGTAATAAGGTAGAGAACCCCAGCCTGAAATATCCTTATTCTGTTTTTCTTTTTGAGAACCAGTATTATCTTACCACCAAACAAACGGATGAGATCATAAAAAGAGCCCCGGCCTTCATGGATAGCACCTGCCGTATCACCGAAAAAGAAATGGCCCAAAGAGATCAGTTATTCTATGATCAGGTCTTATCTCTTTATACTACCCGTTATCTGGACAGCACCACTGTACCCTTTTTTTCCAGGGAGAAACTGACCTGGCGTAATAATTATTCAAAGTATGTTGCTGTGGCGCTGAATAAAACAGCAGATGTTTTCCTGCAGTATGCCCAACAAAAGGAAGATCTGAAAAAAGCCTGTACCTGGGCCGCGAGATCCGTGAATTTGCAACCGGATAATCATTCCTTTTATGCCGTACTGGCAAAGCTGTATGCAAAAACAGGGATGAAGCAGGAAGCGATGGCTACTATGAAAACGGCCATTGATCTGGCGCATAATCAGAAAGCGCCGGAAATGGCCATCCAGGCATATGAGGATGCATTGAAGAAGCTATGAATAAAGGTTAATGAGTGCTAAAAAGCATAGCATGACAAAAGTTAGAATCGTACTCTGTTGTTTATTTTTCTGTTTTGCCCTTCCTGCGCTGGCGCAGAAAGAGGGGATACATTTTTCCAGGGGCAACTGGAAAAAAGCATTGGCAGAAGCTAAACAAAGCGGTAAGCTGATCTTCATACATGTGTATACAGAGTGGGGGCTACCCAGCAAAAGAATGGAAACTGAAATATTTCCATTAAAGGAGGTAGGCGATAAATATAATACCCATTTTATCAATTTTAAGGTAGATGTGGAAGGAGGAGAGGGGAGGTCCCTGAGCAGAAAATTCCGATTGAAGAGATTTCCCACCTATCTCTATTTTAACGGAGATGGTGATCTCGTTTACATGTCTAATGGGCAGACCTCTAATCCTAAACGGTTCAATGGTTTGGCAGATACTGTGCTGCGGCACCACCGGGAGAATAAAGTAGAGCTTTACGCAGAAGCCAGATATGAAACGAGGAAGCAGGATAAGGCATTCGTGAAAGAATATTTAACGAAACTCAGGGAGTTTGGGATCATGGATGATACTATCAGTAGTGTGCAGGATCATTATTTCAGCCTGTTAAAACCAATGGAGCTGAAAGATACTGCTACTGTGCTTTTCCTCTTAAATATGCTTACCTCTGTAAAGTCTGCTGTATTTGAACATTTCATTTCCCATCAGCCTTTTTATAGCAGCATTACTAAAAAGTTCCCTTTATGGATGGGTAATGTAGTGCTCAGTTCATTCAGGAGAGCCATCGAAACAGATGATGATGCCCTTTTCTGGGATGCACTGGTTGCCAGTAAAAAGCTGGAGAACCCATCCCTGAGGTATCCTTATTCCGTTTTCATGTATACGAACCAGTTTTATGTAATGAATAAGCAGGTGAAGCGGGTAATAGAAAGGGCGCCGTTTTTCCTGGACCGTGTTTGCGAAATGAGTGATGATGAGATCCGCCGTAAAGACCAGCAACAGTTTGAAGAACTGATGGAGCCTTATTTTTCCGGAGAAGTTGATAGCAGTACTGCCAGGAATTTTCTTCGGCAAAGGGAAGACCGGCGCACAGTATATTCTGCTTATGTTGCACACGCTTTAATTACAACGGCAGATATTTTTCAGCAGCATACCCGGAACAGAACTGATCTGAAAAAGGCCTGCGGCTGGGCGGAAAGAGGCGTTGAGCTGGACAAGGATAACTATAAGAATTACCCAGTGTTAGCCAGGTTATATGCAAAAACAGGGATGAAACGGGAAGCGATCATTGCTATGCAAACCGCTATCACGCTGGCGCAGGAGCAAGGTGTGTCTCCTATATGGGTAGCCCTGTACAAAAGGGCCCTGGAGAACCTGTAACGCTAAATGGAAAATAAGTTCAGCATGACAAAAATCAAAATTATACTCTGCTGTTTGTTCACCTTCTTTTCACTTTCTGTGCTCGCACAGAAGGAAGGTTTGCGTTTTTTCAGGGGCAGCTGGTTGAAAGCAATAGAGGAAGCCAAAAAAAGCAAGAAACTGATCTTTGTAAATGTATATACAGACTGGAGCGAATCCAGCCAAAGGATGAAAGAAGAAATTTTCCCTTTAAAGATGGTGGGAGATAAATATAATGCACAGTTCATCAACTACCGGGTAGATGGAGATTGGCAGGAAGGGGAGTCTTTCAACAACAGGTACCAGGTAGAAGTGTATCCTACTTATCTCTATATTAATGGGGATGGTGTTGTGGTGTACAGAAGCAGTGGATACAGGGAAGATCCGCTATGGTTCATATCTTTGGCGGATACTGCATTATACATCCATGAGGCCAGGCAGGCAATGCCGGCATGGCAGGCATCCTATCCTGACCGTAAAAATGATAAAGAGTTTGTAAGAGAATACCTGAACAGGCTGATCATTTTTGAAATGCCTTCGGATACCATCAATATGGTGCGGGACCAATTTTTCAGTCAGTTAAGTCCTTCAGAATTAAAAGATACTGCCACTGCCAGCGTTCTCCTCAAATCACTCATAACAGTAACATCTCCTGCATTTGAACATATTATGGCTAACCAGGCCTTTTACAAGGGCTTTGCACCGGAACTTTCTTTAACACTGGGCAGTGTGATCATTAATTCGATCATGAAGGCTACCGCATCACCGGACGATGATCTTTTCAGAAAGGCAGATGCTTTCAGCAGTAAATTAGAGGATCCGTTACCAAGGTATCCTTATCTCGTTTTTCTATACCGTAACGAATATTATCTCGCTACCAAACAAATACAGCGGATGATTGACAGGTCTCCTGTTTTTATGGATAGTATCTGCCGCATAGGAGAAGAAGGGTTCCGGCTCAGGGATCAGCAACTGTTCGAGCAGATCATGCGGCCTTATACCTCAGGTGAACAGGATAGCACCCAGGTGGAGGATTTTCCCTATTTGAAGGAAAGTGCACGCAGCTATTATTCAAAATATACTGCCAGTGTTATGAATAAAGCAGCGAGCCTTTTTCTGCAGCATGCGACAGACGTGAAAGATCTGAGAAAGGCCTGCGTTTGGGCGGCAAGATCTGTGGATATGGATATGTATAACTATGCATACTATACCACACTTTCACAATTGTACGCAAAGGTGGGCATGAGAAGGGAGGCCGTTAGTACCATGGAAGCCGCTATCAGCCTGGCGAAACAACAGCGTGTACCTGAAACCATCCTTAGTATCTACAAGGATGCGCTGAAAGCCCTGTAGCTGATTGCCGTTCATCATTTTGGGCTGTTCAGATATTATTAGTTTATTATCTTATACGCTATGTGGAAATTCTATACTATCATCTGTACCCTGATGCCCTATGCAGGCATACTATGTGCCCAGGAAAGATCATCCATGGGCTTCGAGGAATATGAACCGAAGTCTACGCTCGTAGTGCCGGAGCATAAACTCACCAAAGCTAAATTTCCTTTCGTTGATATACATAATCACCAGAATGGCCTGGGTTCTGGAGACCTGCGGGGCATACTGAAAGATATGGATGCATTGAACATGAAAGTGATGATAAACCTCAGTGGCGGCAACGGCGCCGGCCTGAAAAGGCAGACGGATAATGTGAAAGCGAATGCACCCAAACGGTTCATCATCTTTGCCAATATCAGCTTTGGCGGAATAGGCGAACCCGGGTGGACGGAGAAAGCGGTGAAACAACTGGAGGAAGATGTGCGTAATGGCGCCAATGGCCTGAAGATCTTCAAGAGCCTGGGGCTGAGTGTTAAAGATAATACCGGTAAACGTGTAGCCGTAGATGACCCGCGCCTGGATGCCATCTGGAAAAAGGCTGGGGAGTTAAAAATTCCTGTGCTGATCCACGCAGCTGATCCCAAACCTTTCTGGGACCCGGTGGATAAAGACAATGAGCGCTGGCTGGAAATAGTGACGCATCCCGGTCGTAAAAGAGGGCCGGATAATCCTGTTCCCTGGGAGACGATCATTGAAGAAGAACACCGCATGTTCAAAAAACATCCCGGTACTAAGTTCATCAATGCACACTTTGGCTGGTATGCGAATGACCTGGGTAAGCTGAGCAAGTTGATGGATGAGATGCCGCATATGTACGTGGAATTCGGGGCGGTGATAGCAGAGCTGGGCAGGCAGCCTAAAGCAGCAAGGCAGTTCTTCGAAAAGTACCAGGACAGGATCTTGTTCGGCAAAGATTCCTGGCAACCGGAAGAGTATGCTACTTATTTCCGCGTACTGGAAACAGCGGATGAATACTTTCCTTATCATAAGAAGTACCATGCCTTCTGGCGGATGTATGGCATGAACCTGCCGGATGATATCCTGAAGAAAGTGTATTATAAAAATGCATTAAAACTGATCCCGGCGATAGATAAGGGTTTGTTTGAGTAGGAGATCAAAAAAAAGCCGCCCTGATGAGGCGGATTTTTTTATGGGAGAGAATTTTATTAAGATTGATTTCTTTTTAAACGTGTTGCAGGCTAGAAAGACTTTGAAAAGTATGCTTCTGTATTTTGGCAGCATGTTTTCTATTTAATTAAAAGCCCGCCGCAGGCGCACCCTCTCAGCATTCATGCTTGGATAAAGGATTCTCAAACGCATTACTATCATCTTCCTCCCGTTCCGTCAAACACTTGAAATCCTTTTCGATCAAGATCTTCAATACGCTATTATCTGCGTTTTGCTGCTCAAATTGAATCCCTACCAGGTCTGTATCTATCCATTCCTTCGCCTTCTCCGCAAGGATGCTCATATGTACACCGCTGCCTTCCAGTTTAACTTTATACTTGTCGCCGATACGCACACAAAAGTGAAGGCTCGCTGCACCAATATGTGTTTCTTCTTCCACCTTGCCATGCTCCTTTAATGCCCCGATATCTGCTTTATCCAGGCGGTAACGGATGCTGTTTCCTCTTATCCTGATCTTCATGTTAAGTAGTTTGAATTAATGTGCTGAAGGGCACTTCCTTAAATGCACTGATCTCCGTTTCGCAAATATAACACTGTTCTCCCTGTCCCTCTTCATAAATGCTCATACAGCAGGGGCATTGCAATACCATTTTTTCCGGAGCACTGTTCACCGGGGCAGGCTGCTGTTCTGCCACGTATTGCTGTAATACATCCCATTCACTGCCCTTTTCGTAATAGTGTTTACACAAAGATACGATATAAGGTCCAAGATGTTCTTTGGTGACATTATCCCGGTAGAGCACCAGGGTACTGGAATTAGGGTTGAAATCCGCAGTATAGAGGATGTCGAAACGCTGCATGTATTTCAGCTTGCTGTTGTATTTATTTTCCTGTTTGCGGATCACAATAGCCCCGAAATGACTATTCCCGGGCTGCATGCGGATGCTGAAGCAAAGGCCGTAGGTACGTACATCTGCTGTGTCAAAGTGCCGGATGATATGTCTTTTCAGAATGAGGCTGTCCTCACAGTTATCCGCAATCTGCCAGTTCAGTTCATTGGCGGCATGCCGCACATTGATGCCATGTTTCCCCAAAGCATAATCCCAGAGCCGCCGGTGTGCAGGCTCAATATCCCGTACAATGATGGATTTCCAGGAGGTGGCATAGAGTTGTCCTACGCCGGTTTCCAGGCATATAGAGCAGAGGTCTTTGAGAAAGGCTACGGAGAATTCTTCATCTCTGCGGTAAATGCCCAGCCAGTATTGGTTATTGTATTTATTGAACCCTTCGTAATAGGGGAGATGGAAAACCGGTAGATCCAGTTCTTTATCCTTTGGCCGGCCAATGTAATCACAGAGCTTTTCGGGGATCTGTGTCATATGTTCTTCCAGGAACCTGCTCACCTGCGGAATGCTGTTGGTATAGATCAGCTCTGGCCAGCAGTAAGTGGATTGCTGACCCGGCAGGCGGATATACAGGTACCAGTAATGTGCATGTGCAGATGCGATCCAGTTAATATGCCCGGTGAAGAAAGGCATAAAGGTTTGCTGGCTGTCGCAGATATTGATCTTTAGTTTAGGTGGTGTTTCAAACAGATCGAAGATATCTTTGTAGATCCCTTCCTTGAGCCATGAATCAGGGATGAAGATATCTGTTGCGGCGTAAGAGCTGCTGATATTAGGTGTTTGGGAAAGAACGATGTGTTTCTCGCGGCAGGCGTTTTCAAATTGTTTGCAGTATTTGTTCTGCACCTCCACATAGAGCTGCTGCCGCAGGCCGAAGCGTACCTGTGTAACCTGTGCTGCTGTAGCTATGTTCAGCACTTCCTGCAGATAACCGGGGGAAATGATACCGCCGGTGAAATTGATACTGAAGATCTGTGATAGTCTGGCCATAATTACACGAGTTCCTGTTGCAATGTTCTTTTTACTTTATTCTTTTCCAGCAGCTGTTTCACTTCCGGTTTGCAACTGCCGCAGCCCAATCCTGCGCCACTGGCTTTGCAGAGTTCATCCAGGGAGCTGAATCCTTCTTTGATCTTCTCGCAGATATTTCCTTCACCCACATTTCCGCAGGAGCATACCAGTTTCCCGATCACCGGCGCTGCTTTTTTGCCGGAGCGCAGGAGTTCCAGTCTTTTATCTGATAGCTCTATCTTCTGTTGGATCAGTTCCCTGAATTCCTGGAATTCAGATTTATCACCGATAAGGATAGCGCCTACCAGGCGGTCGTTATGGATGATACATTTTTTATAGAACCTTCTTGACTTGTCAATGAACACTACTTCTTCATATGCAGGGTCAGCCGGTGTTTCCACCATGCCCAGCGAGCACAGTTCCATGCCATGCATTTTGAGGATGTTCATAAAAAGGGATCCTTCATAATACCCTGTGATATCCCCGTTCATATGGCGGGCTACAATAGCTGCCTGTTGTTCTGCGGCTGCGGTGATGCCATACAAGGTACCTTCGTAGGAGGCGATTTCACCGATAGCATAAATGGAAGGATCACTGGTAAGGAGGTATTCATTCACAATTACGCCACGGTTGCAGGCAAGCTGGCTGGCCTGTGCCAATTCAATGTTGGGTACGGTGCCTATAGATATCACTACCGCCTGGCAGGCAATATGCCGTCCACTTTTCAGGCGTACGCCATCCACCTTTTTCAAACCGCTGAACTGTTCTATTTCATCATTGTAATAGATATCGATGTCACGGTCTTTCAGTTCTTCATGCAGCAACTGTGCACCGAGTGTGTCCAGCTGCCTGTCCATCAGGCGGGAGGTACGTTGTACCACGGCTACTTCAATATTCATTTCCCGCAGGGATGCTGCAAGTTCAATACCTAATAATCCACCGCCTACAATTACGATCTTGCCTTTTGAAGGATCTGTGTGTTGTACAAAAGCATCTGCATCCCTCCGGCTACGCATCGTGAAGATGCCTTTGAGTTGGGGTACATCTTTCAGCATGGCAGCACGGCTGCCGGTGCCCATGATCAGTACATCGTAAGTGTGAGTATTTCCTTTACTGTCTATGATATATTTCTCTTCCCGGTTGATCTTTTCAATACTCATGCCCCTGTGCAGTGTAATGTTCATGAGGGCTTCCTCCGCATCGGACATTTTCACCAGTTGTGCCCATTGCTGGGTACCGCTGATATAATCGGGGAGCATTACGCGGTTATAAAAGGGCTGGTCTTCTTTATTGAACACCACTATTTCATCGCGGGTATTCAGGGTACGGTAGGTTTTCACAAAGCCATAGGCACCGGCGCCGGCACCTATGACTATGATCTTCTGGAACGGTTTTTCATAACGCAATACCTGTACAGCAGCGTATTTCAGATCTGGCTGTTTCGAGATCGGATCTACGATATTATTAGTTAGATTATTTGCACGGTTGAGATCACTGTTCAATATTTTTCCCCAATGCATAGGGAGGAACACCACGCCTTTTTTGATAGTGGTGCAAAGCTGTGCTTTTACACGCACGGTACCTCTTTCATTCCTTACTTCTACCAGGTCGTCCTGCCGGATGTTCCGCTCACGGGCATCTTCAGGGTGGATCTCCAGGAAAGAGGAAGCGATGTGTTGTTTCAGTTTACTCACTTTCCCTGTTTTACTCATCGTATGCCACTGATCGCGGATGCGGCCTGTGGTGAGGATCAGGGGATAGGTATCGTTCAGGGCTTCTGAATTATTTTCATCATCAAAAGAATGGATGTTTGCTTTTTTGTTAGGTGTGTAAAATGAGTGATCTGTGAAAAGCCGCGGTGTGCCATGGTCTTTTGTACCATCAGGGTAAGGCCATTGTACACTGCGTTTTTCTTTCAGCAGCTGGTAGTTCAGCCCGCTGATATCGATATTGGTACCAGCTGTCAGCCGGCAATGTTCGTTGTATATTTCTCCGGCATTGGCATAATCAAATCCTTTGTAACCCATCTTTTTCGCGAAGCGGCAGATGATCTCTGCATCCGGCAAAGCTTCTCCCGGCGCATCGGTTATTTTATGGAGGTAGCTGATGCGGCGTTCCGCATTGGTCATGGTGCCTTCCTTTTCTGCCCATGCTGCGGCGGGTAAAACCACATCCGCATAAGCCAGTGTTTCCGGTTTGTTGGAGATCTCCTGTACCACCACAAACTTCGCTTTCTGTAAAGCAGCTTCCATGAAACGTACATCCGGCAGGCTCACCAATGGGTTGGAGGACATGATCCAGATCGCTTTCAACCGGCCATCGTTTAAGGCGGCAAACATTTCTGTAGCCGTAAGCCCTGGTTTGTCTGACAAGGGCACGCCTCCCCAGAATTCCTGTACAGCCTGCCGGTGCGCGGGATTATCCAACACACGATGTGCAGGCAGGAGATTCGATAGGCCACCTACTTCCCGTCCGCCCATTGCATTGGGCTGGCCGGTTAGAGAGAAAGGGCCGCAACCCGGTTTACCTATCTTTCCGGTGATCAGGTGCAGGTTGATCAGGCTAAGGTTTTTATGTACACCTACCACACTTTGGTTCAGGCCCATGGTCCACATGGTCATGAAGCTTTTTGCTTCGCCAATGTAATGTGCTGCATCATAAATGGCAGTATCCGGTATGCCGCAAATAAGTGCAGCTTCCGTAATGCTCCGCTGCATCACCATCTCCCGGTATTTTTCAAAACCATTGGTATGCTGCTGCAGGAAGGCTGCATCTGTTTTACCCTGTTCTATGAGTAATCTGCCGATGGCATGATGTAACACGATATCAGTACCCGGGTGCAGTTGCAGATGAAGGTCTGCCATGGTGCAACTTTGCGTAACACGGGGATCACTTACAATGATCTTCAGCCGGGGATTAGCTGCCCTGGCGGCTTCTATGCGGCGCCATAAAATAGGATGGCACCAGGCGGGGTTAGCCCCGGCCACAAAGATGCAATCTGTTTGTTCAATATCATCATAAGTGCCGGGTACCACATCTTCTCCTAAAGACATTTTATACGCAGCCACGGCGCTGCTCATGCAAAGCCGGGAGTTGGTATCAATGTTATTGCTGCCAATAAAACCTTTGATCAGTTTATTGACTACATAATATTCTTCCGTTAAACACTGGCCGGATGCATAAAATGCAACGGCATCCGGCCCGTGTTTTTCTATGATAGCTTTAAAAACAGCCGCCGTTCTGTCCAGTGCCTGTTCCCAGGAAACCCTTTGGCGCGGGCTGTTCCGGCTGTACCGCATTTCAGGATGCATCAAACGGTCTGAAGTATCCGTTACGGTATAGTGCAGGTTCATTCCTTTGGAGCATAACATGCCCCTGTTCACAGGATGATCTTTATCCCCCTCTACCGTTAATCTTCCCTGCCTGTCGCGATGAACTATTACACCACATCCTACTCCGCAATAGCAACAGGTTGTTTTGAATGATGCCTGCATGTTTAAAATATTTAATCAGCTAATACCGGTTTTGCGTTGGCCGGTACATGTGTATTAGCGGGTTGTTTACTGAACCTGGTCACCAATACGATAAAGCCTGTTGCAATAACTGCATAACCGATATAAGTGAATGCCTGTTCGTAAGAAATGTTCTCTGATTTAAACAGGAAGCCGAACAGCATACCTCCAAGGTTACCGCCTGCTCCCACAATACCACTCACCAGTCCTACATTCTCCTGGTTAATAAAAGGAACGATACCATAAGTGGCTCCATTTGCCATTTTCAGGAATAAAGCAAATCCCAGCATGGCTGCAATGGCCAGGCCCAGTGAAGGTGCGCCTGCAAAAAGTAATAAGCCGCCACCTTCTGCCAGCAGCACTAAAGCCAGCAGAATGCCTTTTCCTTTCATGCCTTGTTTAGCGCCCACCCTGTCTGACACAAAACCACCCAGTGCACGCGCAAAGAGGTTCATCAATCCGAATACACCTGCCCAGAGACCTGCGCTGCTTTGTGATAAATGGTAGGTGTCCACGAAGTGAAGGGAAGCCACATTGTCGAAAGTGATCTCCATGCCAAAACACATGGCATAAGCCAGCATTAAAGCCCAGATGCGCCAGTCTCCCAATACTTTCCAGTCTGTTTTACGTTTAGTGCTGTTGTATCCTGTTTCATCATAATTACCATTAGGGGTATCCTTTGTGTATTTGTGATAGAGTATGGCTACACCCAGCATCATCAACCCCGGCACGATCATGGCCAGGCGCCAGGAAGTACCTGCGCTGTAACCCATTCCTACAATAGCCGCGAAGATGAGGGGCATCACCATATTGGTAACACCTCCGCCGAGATTACCCCAGCCGCCGGTAACCGCATTGGCGGTGCCTTTGATATTGGGTGCAAACATCATAGAAGTATGGAATTGCGTGATCACAAAAGAGGCGCCGATAATGCCAATCGCTAAACGAAATATCAGGAAGGTGGTGTAGTCGTGCGCCAGCCCTACAAGAAATACAGGGATAGAACCCAATACCAGCATACGTACTGCGGTTTTACGGGGTCCCCAGGTATCACATAATCTGCCAATGATCAGCCGCGCAATGATGGTACTGGATACAGAAGCAATGATAATATTACCTATCTGTGATTTGGTTAAACCAAGATCTGCACGGATAGTAGGCATCAGTGGTGCCAGGCCGAACCAGCCAAAGAAGCAAACAAAGAACATCAGCCAGGTGATATGGAACGTGCGCATCTGGATGGAGTTCAGGCTGAAGATGCGTAATTTATCGAGTGGTTTGTTGTTGAGCATTTGTCAGGTTTTTTATTTGAGGAATATGTCCGGTCTGATATTGATCATCAGGTAGGCCCAGTGATTATTATACTGTGCATCCGGGACATTCTTGGCGGCGGCCAGTTGTGCCGTGCTGTTAAAGTAGCTGTAACCTCCTTCAAAGGAGATGGCTTTGGTAAGGTTGTACTGCATGGTAAGATCTGCTTCCGTACCAAACGTTAAACCTGATGAACTATAGAACTGGTGAAGGTCTACACCGATGTTCCATTTGGTGTTCTTCTTTAATTTGGCTTTCAGGTAGTAATCCTGCAGGCCGTTGTTACCGAATTTGCTGGCCACATAGAAGTAGTCCATTGTACCCCAGAATTTATGTGGTGTGCCATACAGCGGATCGAAAGTATCTGTGGTAAAATCCACACCGGCTTCCATGCTGAAGTTTTCCACAAAACGCCGCTGATAGGCTGCGGAGAACAATGCGCCGTCTACTGCTTTCCCATCTCCGTTTTTTCCTTTCTGATAGTAGACTGCTGCAATGATGCTGTTCTTAGAGAATGGATAGTTTACATACATGCCGGTAGTGATGCGGTTGTAACTGGCTGCTTCCCATTTTTTCACCAGCAGGCTGTCCACGCTGTATTTGGAGAACTGGTCTGCCAGGAAGAGGAGGGAGATACTGCCTGCGCCTGCCTGTTTATTAATATGCAGGAACTCCAGGCTTTTGTATTGTGGTGCGCCATTGGTATTGGCGGGATAGTTGCCGGGAGGGGTGGGGTTGTAAGTAGTGCCTGATGCATTTTCTTTATTTTGGGAAAATGCGCCACCGGCGTGAAAGTTCCAGTTGTTGTATTTGAATTTGAGTACAGCTGCATCGTGCCTCCGGCCTTGTTGCAGCCAGTCCAGGTTACCCAGCAGGCGGCTGTCGTCATAGACCAGTTCCTGCCGTCCTATTTTCAGGCTAAGGCTTTTGTTCTTAATGGTGGTATCTGTTACCAGGATCTCTGCCCATGCTTCGTGCAGGAGGAATCCGTTATTGTCTGCAGTGGTAGTTCTGTTGATGGTTGATGCATCCTGCCCCCAGACCCTTGTGTCCTGCAGGGTGAGGCCAAGTTTTAAGCGGTAAGTACTGTACCCTGCGGATAGGCGGGTGCGTTGGGAAGTGAAAAGAGCTGGTTTGCTGCCTTTTGGAAGTGGGCCTCCCTGGCCATCCCGTAGTTCTGTACGCGTTCTTAGTTGCGCGCCCAGCATGAATTGTGCGGAACAATCGAGAGAAAGGAAGGTGCCAAAGAAAATACAGGAGACCCCGCCGAGGAACGATTTTTTCATGTATTTTTGATAAATTTTAAGTGAGCCAATCATATTAAAATTCAGAAGCCCGGATAGCCTGCCAGCTACCGGGTTTCGCTTTAATACGCTTCTTCGTTCTCTCTAACGCCGATATATACACGATCATCTTCCGTCCTTACCGGGTAGGTAGTGAGGGAACATTCGTGTTCATCGTTCAAACATCTTCCATCTGCCAATGAAAATGTTTTTTTGTGAAAGGGGCAGGCAACTTTAGGTTCTCCCTGGTGTGAACCGGTCATACCACGACTTAAAGCCATTTGCTGCCTGTGCGGGCAAAGGTTTTGTGTGGCATACCAGGCATCGCTGCGGGTGAAATAAAACAGGGCGATCTGTTCTTCTTTATACTTGATGCAAACACCTCCGTTCGGGGGAACGTCTGTTGTTTTGCAGGCAAAGAACCAGGTGATGCCGGTTGTGCTGAGCGTTGACATATGTGAAGCGATTTGATGTTGGTGATCTATTTCCATTCCGCTGCTTTCTTCTGATTCCGCATGGTCTCAAATTTTACAGTCGGATCTTTTTCTTCCGGTGCGTTAACGAAGTGGCTGAAGCGTTTCCTCAGTGCAGGATTTTCCACTACTTCCTTCCATTCGCATTTATAACTGTCCACCAGTAATTGCATTTCTGCTTCCAGGCTTTCTGCGATCCCTAAACTATCCTGCAGTACCACGTTGCGGAGATAGTCAATGCCGCCATCCAGTTTATTGAGCCAGGTAGCTGTACGTGTCAGCGGATCGGCTGTTTTGATGTAGAACATCAGGAAGCGGTCTATATAACGGATACAGGTTTCATCGTCCAGGTCGCTGGCCAGGAGCAGGGCATGTTGTGGTTTGGAACCGCCGTTACCACATACATAGAGGTTCCATCCTCTTTCTGTGGCAATGATGCCAAAGTCTTTGGATTGTGCTTCTGCGCATTCCCGGATACAACCGGATACAGCAGATTTTATTTTGTGCGGCGCACGGAGGCCGCGGTATCTTTCTTCTATCCTGATAGCAAAACTTACACTGTCATGTAAACCAAAGCGGCACCAGGTAGATCCTACACAGCTTTTTACTGTACGCAATGCTTTACCGTATGCATGCCCGCTTTCAAAACCTGCAAGGATCAGTTCTTCCCAGATAGCAGGCAGGTCGCTGAGATGCGCGCCGAACAGATCAATACGCTGACCGCCAGTTATTTTGGTGTAGAGATTATATTTTTGAGCAACCTGCCCTATTACGATCAGTTTCTCCGGGGTGATCTCACCACCCGGGATACGGGGTACAACAGAATAGGTGCCACCTTTTTGAATGTTGGCCAGGTAACGGTCGTTAGAATCCTGCGCGGTGTCGTTACCTTTGTCCAGGATCATTTCATTCCATAAGCTGGCGAGGATAGAACTTACCACCGGCTTGCAGGTTTCGCAGCCTTCGCCATCGCCGTAATGGTCCAGTACTTCATCAAAAGATTTCAGGGCTTTTACTTTAACGAGGTCCAGCAGTTCCTGCCGGGAATAAGAGAAGTGTTCACATACCACGTTGCGGATGTATTTGCCCTGGGCTTTCATGGTGGCCGTGATAATATCTTTCACCATGGGAACGCAGCCTCCGCAGCAGGTACCGGCTTTTGTACATTTCTTTACGGCATCCAGTGTTTCGTTGCCAGCTTCTACCGCCTGTGCAATGCTTGCTTTGCTGATGCTTTCACAGCTGCAGATGATGGCTTCGTCCGGGAGATTGATGCCCGTGCTGGCAGTTCCGTTCCTGGCACCCAACAGGATGTCTATTGGATTGGGAGGAAGGATCACTTTGTTTTTGCTCGTTTGCAGGAGCATATTATAGGCGTCTGCATCCCCGATGAGGATGCCGCCTAATAAGTATTGACCACAGGTAGAAATATTAATACGCTGGTAAACTCCTTTCATGGAATCTTCCAGCACAATGCTGTTGCCCTGGTCCGGTGTAATGAAGGGATTGCCGAAGCTGGCCACATCCACGCCAATGAGTTTCAGTTTGGTGCTCATGTCAAAACCGGTAAAGGCTTTCAGTTGACCGAGGATATGTGAGGCAGCTACTTCCGCCATTTCATATCCCGGGGCTACCAGGCCATAGATCATACCATTATATAAGGCGCATTCACCAATGGCGTAAATAGCAGGATCAGAGGTTTGCAGTTGTTCATTTACAATAATACCGCCGCGGGGGCCGGTACTGAGTCCTGCTGCTTTTGCCAGTTCATCTCTTGGCTGGATGCCTGCTGAGATCACCAGCATATCTGTATCTAATATGGAGTCGTCCGTGAACTGAAGACCGGTGATGGTATCAGTACCCAGAATTTCGCGGGTGTTTTTGCTGGTGTGGATCTGCAGGCCCAGTTTTTCCAGTTTGGACTGGAGGATAAAGGAGCCTTTATCATCTATCTGGCGGGGCATGAGCCGGGGAGCGAATTCGATGATATGTGTTTCCGCCACACCCAGGTCTATTAATGCCTTGGCAGCTTCCAGGCCTAAGAGTCCGCCGCCGATCACAGTTCCTTTGCGGGCTTTGGGAGCAAAGTCCTGCATCAGCTCCAGGTCTTCTATGGTGCGGTAGATGAAAACACCTTTTTTGTCCACTCCCTGGATGGATGGCACAAATGCGGCAGAGCCGGTGGCCATAATCAGGAAGTCGTACGTTTCAGTGATACCCTGGTGAGAATGAACCGTTTTGGAAACGGGATCTATTACTTTAACAGGATCGCCCAGGTGGAGGGTGATATGATGAGAGGTATACCAGTCTAAGGGAGCCATTGTAAGATCCTCCGCTGACCTGCCGGCGAAAAACTCGCTTAAATGTACCCGATCATAGGCTGGGCGGGGTTCTTCTCCAAAAACTACTAATTGGATAGGGACATCTCCGGTTTTTTCGACTATTTTTTCGCAAAATTTATAGCCTACCATGCCATTACCGATAACTACGACTTTCATTAGAGGACGATTTTTAAGATCTGGAATAAGGTATAGTGATATATAGTATTATTATCAATATAATGTCTTTTAGCTAAAAAATCGTAAAAAAGTAATGGTGTATATGACGAACATCATAAAAATACGAGTATTTAGTCTAATTTTATGCATGAGTTGTGTTAAATATCATATATAATTATTAATGTAATATATCAAGCATGCCAAAACCATTATTATCTTTAGTTGGTGCAGGGCCTGGGGACCCGGAAATGATCACTTTAAAAGCTATCCGTGCTATCCGGGAAGCAGATGTGATCTTATATGATGCATTGGTGAACCCGGAGTTGCTGCAATATGCAGGGGCCAATGCCCGGGTGAGCTTTGTAGGCAAACGTTATGGCTGCCATGCCTTATCCCAGCAGGAGATTAATGAGCTGATTGTCAGCAGTGCTTTGGCTTACGGGCATGTGGTGCGCCTGAAAGGAGGGGATCCCTTCATTTTTGGCCGGGCTGCGGAAGAAATAGAGGCAGCTGCTGCTGCCGGCATCCCGGTGAATATCGTACCGGGGATTTCCAGTGCACTGGCAGTACCTGCTGGTCAGATGATCCCGCTCACCTGCAGGGGAACGGCAGAAAGTCTCTGGATCACCACAGGTACTACCCGCCATGGAAGCATTTCAGATGACCTTCGCCTGGCTGCACAATCCACTGCTACGGTGGTGATCCTGATGGCGATGAGCAAGTTAGGAGAGATCATGGACCTGTTCAGCAGTTTCGGCAAAACACAAACACCAGTAGCTATTATACAGAATGGTACCACCCCGCAGGAAAAGATGGTTACAGGAACGGTGCGGGATATTGTATTTAAAGCGGAGCATGCCGGACTGGAGAATCCCGCTATTATAATAATAGGAGAGGTGGTGCGCTGGAGAGAAGCTTTACCGGATATCATCGCTCAATCGCAAAAGGTAGAAAGATATGAAGAAAGACAAGCAGGGATGTGACATGCAAACCTGCCTCGTATGCAGGCTGTGTGTAAAAGAATGGAAACCGGCCATCCTGCATGAGCGCAAAAACTTTGCCTTGAAAAAGGGCGCACAGTTGTTTAAAGAGGGTGATCCGGTGAAAGGTGTTTTCTTTCTTCATACAGGAAGAGTGAAAGTGCATAAACACTGGGGAGAAGAAAAGGAACTGATCGTGCGTTTTGCAAAGGAAGGAGATATTGTAGGGCACCGGGGGATTGGTGCAGAGCTGATATACCCTGTAACAGCCACCGTACTGGAAGCGGCTACTGTTTGTTTCTTTGAGCTGGACTTCTTCCAGGCATCCCTTAAAGTGAATGAAGGGCTGATGTATGAAATGATGATGTTCTATGCGCGTGAGCTACAGGAGTCAGAAAAGAAAATGCGCAACCTGGCACATATGCCGGTGAAAGGAAGGATTGCTTATGCCCTGCTTTCCCTGCGCGATAAATTTGGAAGGAATGAAGGGGGCTTCATTGATTTTGCCCTCAGCCGCCAGGACCTTGCTTCCTATATTGGCGCTACTTATGAAACCACATTCAGAATGCTGAATGAACTGATACAGGAAAACCTCATTATCTTATCCGGAAAAGAGATTGCCATTGCCCACGAGGAAAAACTGCGGGCTTTAACCCTGGCAGGCTAAGGATACAACCTGATTAAGAAATAATTATCTTCATGAGCGCGCAGACAGTAAAGCGGGCGCATGTTTACTTTTGCCATATGGTCACTATAAAACGATTGCTGCTACCGGGCTTCTGCCTTTTTATCCTGATGAGCCTGACCAATGCCACAGGCCCGTCCATAGGCGTGGAAGCAACAGTGCAGTATTTCAGGTCTGGTGCGAAAGACTTTGCTGCTTCCACATTGGCCCTGCAATCTACCATTCACTCACTCCGTAAAGATGACACAGCAAGTGTTGCTGCAGCCAAAGCACAATTGAAACACTGCCGCTTACAATACAAAAAGATCGAATTCTTCCTGGAATACTTCTTTAAAACTTCCAGTCTTATTTACAATACACCCGCTAAAGTAGAAATAGAAGAACCTTACATGGAATACAATGAGCCGGTAGGGTTGCAGGTGATAGAAGCATTGTTGTACGAAGATGATGTGGTGGCCAATAAAGCGGCCTTACTTGAACAGGTGAATGTGGTCCGCTCATCGGCAGAAGACCTGTTATCCCTGTTGTATGGATTTACTGCTAATGATAAACAAGTGCTGGAAAGTGTACGCATAGAACTGATACGCATTTATACATTGGGCATTACAGGATTTGATGCACCTCTGTTAAAATCAGGCATCACTGAATCTTATGAAGCGTTGCATGCAGTGAAAGCTGTGCTGGCTCCTTACCTGGATAAACGTGCGCCTTATGCAGACAGTGTAACTTATTATCTTGCTAAAAGCCTGCAATTCCTGGAAGCGGGTAAAGATTTTGATGCTTTTGACCGCTTGCGGTTTCTTCAGCAATACGCTTTGCCTTTGCAAAGAACGCTGGGATATATGATCAGGGATATGCAGCTGGTGCAGAATACCACAGGTGGTGTACTGAATTACAATGCAGAACATTTGTTCAGCAAAGATGCCATCAATATAGATGCATTTCCTGCGGCCGGTAATGAGAAATTTAACAGTGTTGAAACCTTTCCTTTATCCGGTGTTGCAGCTACGCCGGCGTTATATAAGTTTAATAGTCCGGATGCATTTACTTCAACCGGTGCAACGGTGAATACTGCTTTGATCAGCCTGGGCAAAAAGTTATTCCATGAAACCGCTTTATCCGGCAATAACAAAATAAGCTGCGCCACCTGCCACCGCCCGGAGAAACATTTCACGGATGGATTGGCTACCAGTATGGCGTTTGACGGACATTCACATGTACGGCGGAATGCACCATCACTCTTCTATGCGGGGTTCCAGTACGGGCAGTTCTGGGAAGGGCGCATCAAAAGCCTGGAAGAGCAGGCACTGGATGTAGTGCATAATCCGCTTGAAATGAATGGTGATGCTGCGAAGGTTTTGCAATTGCCGGCTTATACGGCACTTTTTAAACAGGTGTTCCCGGATAGCAGTATCACTGCAGAAAAAGTAGCGGTGGCCATTGCTGCATTTGTACGTTCACTGAATCCCCGCAATGCTCCTTTCGACCGGTATATAACAGGTGATACCACGGCAATGAATACTGCACAGGTACGGGGCTTCAATTTATTCATGGGTAAGGCACAATGTGGCACCTGTCATTTTGCGCCACTCTTTAATGGGCTGGTGCCACCCTTGTATAATCTCACAGAGCTGGAAGTACTGGGCACACCGAGGAATGAAGACCTGGCAAAACCATTGATAGATGGTGATAAAGGCCGCTATGATGTGTTGAATATCTCATTCTACGAACAGGCGTTTAAAACGCCAACTGTGAGGAATGTATCCGCCACAGGGCCTTATATGCATAATGGCGCATTCAGCACATTGGAGAACGTAGTGGAATTCTATAACAAAGGCGGTGGTAGTGGTATTGGGCTGGAGACGCCTACGCAAACATTGTCCGCCGTACCTTTGCAATTAACCAAACAGGAAGTAGCAGATGTGACCGAATTTATGCGGGCACTGGAAGATAAGCTGCCATAGCAGCTTCATAATTGCTTAAAGATTTATTAACTGACATAGTTATAGCATGCAGGAAGAAGCGATTAACTTGGCAGCGCAAATTACAGGTATCAAATCTATAAACATGAGCATCAGATCTTTACTCGCACTGTTAGGTGTGTTTTTTTTCATACAGGCCAATGCGCAGGAAACGCCTAAACCCAAGCCCCCAAGAGAGGAACGGAAGCCGAATGTACTGGCCGGTCTGATGAGAGGGCCTTATTTACAGGTGGCCACAGACCATAGCATTATTATCCGCTGGAGAACGAATGCGCTCACCAGAAGCGTAGTGACCTATGGTACAACGGAAGGGCAGCTGGATATGGCAGCAGAGGATTCCACACTCACCTTTGAGCATAAAGTGCAGGTAAACGGTCTCAAACCCCGCACAAAGTATTACTACTCCATCGGTGGTGGTAATGGCGATACTTTGCAGATGGATGCCGATAACTATTTTGTTACGATGCCGGTGCCCGGCCAGGAAGGCCCGCTCCGTATAGGTGTATTTGGCGATTGCGGGAACAACTCTCCCAATCAGCGCAATGTAAGGGACCAGGTGATCAACTACCTGCAGGATAAACCAATGGATGCCTGGATACTGTTAGGCGATAATGCTTATTCCAGCGGCACTGACCCTGAATTCCAGGAGAAGTTCTTCAATATCTATAAAGATAACCTCCTGAAGAAATACCCATTATTCCCTGCCCCGGGCAACCACGATTACAGTGATCTGTACCGCTTCAGGGCTACTTCCCAGGGTACTAAAGACATTGCTTACTACCAGAACTTCTCCATGCCCACCAATGGTGAAGCTGGCGGTGTTCCTTCTAAAACACAGGCTTTCTATTCTTTCGATATCGGTAACATACATTTCCTCTCCCTGGATTCTTATGGTAAGGAAGATGCGGCTAGTACCCGTATGTATGATACGCTGGGTGCACAGGTGCAATGGATCAAAAAAGACCTGGAAGCATTTAAGAATACCCGCAGAGGATGGGTGGTTGCTTACTGGCATCATCCTCCCTATACCATGGGCTCACACAACTCTGATAAAGAAGGAGAGCTGGTAAAGATCCGTGAGAACTTTATCCGCATCCTGGAACGTTATGGTGTAGACCTGATCCTTTGTGGTCACAGTCACGTGTATGAGCGTTCCCGTTTGATGCATGGGCATTATGGTATGGAAGAAACCTTTGATTCTGCCACGCATAACCTGAGTGGTTCTTCTGCGCTGTATGATGGATCAGAGAATTCCTGCCCTTACATCAAAGATCCTGTAACCAATGCCGGTACGGTATATGTCGTAACCGGATCAGCAGGTGCACAGGGTGGCCGCCAGGCTACCTATCCGCATGATGCATTTTATTATTCCTATAATGAAAAGGGCGGCGCTTCCATGCTGGAAGTAGATGGTAATAAACTGGAGCTGAAATTTATCGCTGCAGATGGGGAGATCAGAGATCATTTTGTGATGATGAAAGATGTGAATAAAACCACTACCATCAATCTGAAGAAGGGACAAAGTGCTACACTTACGGCGTCTTTTGCTGGACAGTACAAATGGAATAAAGGCAAGAGTACGGAAAGGAGTATCACGGTGAAACCTTCTGCTGGTAAAACAGTGTATGAAGTGCAGGATAACTATACTTGTGTGAAAGATGTTTTCATTGTGAACGTTTCTAAGTAAGGTGTAATTTTTACTGTGAAAGATGTTTTCATAGTGAACGTTTCTAAATAAGGTATAATTTTTACCATGAAAGGTATTTTCATTGTGAACGTTTCTAAATAAATTCTAAAGTTTTTTGCATCCCGGTACACTTTAAGTGTACCGGGATTTTTTATTTGTTGATCTCTTAACACTTCAGTAATGATTTAGTAAAACAGCACTGGTAATTTCGTGTTGTCAATCTGAATCAAATCCCTACAAACATACTGCATGAAAAAGATCTACACTTCAACACTGTTGATGTTATTGCTATTCCCATTACACCTCTTCTCACAAGGTCTCATTTCCGGCCGTGTGATAGATCAGGACAACCTTAGTCTTCCCGGCGCATCTATTGTTATTAAGGCACTTTCGCGTAATGCAGTATCTGATGTAACCGGTACTTTTAAACTCCTCAATATTCCTGACGGAACACATGTAGTGACCATTTCCTACATTGGTTTCAGACCTTTTGAGAAAACAGTAAAGATCACAAACGGTGCAGCTGTACAGCTGGACGCTGTGCTTGCTGCCGGTGGTAGTAAAGACCTGCAAACAGTGGTGGTAAGCGGCTCTTCTGTTTCTGCCTTAAAAGCATTAAACCAGCAGAAGAATTCCAACAGGATCGTGAATGTGATCTCTGCAGATCAGATCGGACGTTTTCCTGACCCCAACATCGGCGATGCATTAAAGCGCGTACCAGGTATCTATGTACAGTTAGACCAGGGAGAGGCTTCCCTGGTGAGTGTACGGGGTACAGATCCTTCCAAGAGCACGATCAATATCAATGGTACGAATATGTCCGGCACAGGTAATGACCGTTCCGTAGGTATTAACGCAGTGCCTTCAGATATGGTGCAGGCCGTGGAAGTAACAAAAGCTATTACACCGGATATGGATGGAGATGCTATCGGCGGTGTGATCAACCTGATCACCCGTAAAGCGCCTTATACAAAAATGTTATCCCTTACCGGTGGTACAGGTTATTCCTTCATGATCAAAAAGCCCATGGCGAATGCGAACCTGGTATTTGGTAACCGTTATGGTAAAAAGAAACAATTCGGCGTGATGCTGTCTGGTTCCTATTATCAGCAATCCCTTGGTTCTAATATGCATGGAAGCGACTGGAGTGATACAAAGTGGGTGGATGATAAAACCTACTTCATGCCCAAATACCTCAGCATGGAACAGATCCTGCTGGAACGTATCCGGCAGAGTTACACCATTGGCCTGGATTATAAATTCAATGAGAAGCACAGTATAGCGCTCACGGGGATCTTCAATAACTATAAGGACTGGCGCCAGCGTTATACATTGAAAGTAGATGATATCGGTGCGGATTATCCTACTAACTGGAAACGTGCACCCGGCTATGAAAGAGGTACGGTGCAAGGAAATAAGGTGAAGGATTCCAATAAGGATATGATAGATGATAACACGAAGGAGTATTACGTAGACCGGACTAACGACCCTCTTCATCCGCAGTATGATCCTGAACTGGAAAGGCATGTGAATGGCGGTGTGAACAGTAAGAACGGTGCCGTGATCGCGCAGAAGATCATTAACCTGGGCCTGGAAGGGCAACATATCTTCGGTAAGGTGAAAGTGGAATGGAAAGGTTCTTACATGAAGAACAGGGGCGATAACCCGGATGCCCGTAACCTGGAACTGGAAAGTGAAATGGAAAAAACGGTACAGATGGATTATACCAATCCCCGTTTTATTAAAGCCACTGGTGGTACCGGCATAGACAACGTGCTGGAAAGCCTGAAAGGCAGAGCAACCAATAACAGCGATACCGTGGATACCTGGTATGCGGACAGCTACAATGGTTCCGATAAACGTTCCTATACCCAACAATATTTAGCACAGCTGGATATAACCGTTCCATTATGGGAAGGTAAGTTCGGCAACACGCTGAAGTTTGGTGGTAAATACCGCGGCATGACCAAAGAAAATACCATCCTGAACCAGGTGGTATGGAAACCGGGTATTGATCCAAACAGGAAAGCGGAGTATGATCAGAGAATTGCAAACGGAGAAAAAGTAAACATAGAAGATTACCGCGACTGGGGGCATTTCTGGACTGGTTATGGTAACAGCATGAAGAACGTAAGCCGTTCGCTTTTCCCTAATTCCCGTTATGAAGTAGGCAGCACGGTAACAACGGAATGGGTATCTCACCAGGATGTAAGTTACACCGGCAATACCGCACACTTCATCAAGGATGCTACCAAAGTGGATGCCCTGGCGGGTAACTACAACGGAGCAGAAGGGATCTCTGCCGGTTACCTGATGAGTACGCAACAATTAGGCAGCAAGCTGTCCCTGATCGGTGGTTTGCGTTTTGAATACAGCACATTGAAGTACGAAGGATATAACTACAACAAAAGGCTGAACACTATTGAAGATGAAAAGATCATTTCTAATACCAATTCCCTGGACCTGATGCCGGCCTTTCATATAAAGTATACACCCACCAAACAATCTGTTTACCGTTTTGCATATACACGTACCATTTCCCGTCCTGCTTATGGAGACATTGCGCCTAAAATGAACGTAAGCATTAAGGACAAAACAGTTTCCGAAGGAAACCCTCAGCTGGCACCTACCTTGTCCAACAACCTGGACCTGCTGGGTGAATATTATACCGGGGGCACAGGTTTGATCTCAGGGGGTGTTTACCTGAAGAACATCCGCAGTTACACTGTTATTAAGAAAGATGCGGTACCCTTTTCACTGGTGGATGCATTTGTGTTAACACCTGAGGAACTTGCTGGAAAGGAAGGCGTAACCCCAGAGGTGCTGGCGGATTATAAAAGGTATTACGATCCATTAAAGGCCAATGATGAATTGCTGCAAAGGACCAAACCTTCCAATGCAGGAACAGCTAACCTGGTGGGTGTGGAGATTGCTTTCCAGCGTAACCTTTCCTTCCTGCCCAAACCGCTCAACCACCTGAGTGTATATGCGAACTATACACACAACTGGATCTTTACCAGGAAGGGAGAACCGGAACTGCCGGGTACTGCAAAAGATATCCTGAACCTGTCTATCGCTTATGAAGTAAGCCGGTTCAGCATAAGGGCATCTTTCAACAATACTTCTGCTTTCAGTACTATCACAGGCAGCCTGCCAGACCATAAAGGGGATGTTTATTATGACAAGGTATACTACCTGGATGCGAACATGAACTTCTTCCTCTCTAAGAAAATAGTGATCTATGCCAATGCTAATAACCTGTTGAACCAATCGCAGCGGAGGTATATGTGGCAGCAGCAGTATACTTATTCTTCTTTGTACACTGGCGCTACTGCACAATTGGGTGTGAAGCTGAACCTCTTGTAGCTGAATACTCCTCAAAATAAAAACAGCCAAACCATTCGGTTTGGCTGTTTTTATTTCCGCCAGTGCTTCAGAAGCCTTAACCCCTAAAAAGTCCGCTTCCGCTACTTTGCCCTTGTCCGCCGCTGCCGGATGGAATTTCTTTACAGCATGAAAAAGATCATCATCATTACCACGGTACTGCTCTGTGCAGCATGTACAAACCTGCTGGCACAAAAGCAGGAGGCGCTGGAAAAATACCAGGCCAATCGCGCGAAACTCAATCTTACTGAAGAACAGGAGCAGAAGGTGAAAGCGATCGATTCCGTTTACCTCCTGAATCTGGAAGGGCTGCGGAAGGAAGGTGGCTCTAAACTTTCCAAGCTGCGGAAATTCAAAGACATGTCGGCTACTAAGGATAAACAGATGAAAGCCGTGCTGGATAAGGAACAGTATAAGACCTATACGGCACAGCAGAAGGAAATGAAGGAAGCTGTGAAAAATAATCGCCGCAAGCATTAAACGTTCACTTTTAGAATTGATCAAATGAAAAACTTATTCATGCAGTTACCCATTCTCCTTTCCCTGATGTTATTCACCAACTGCGAGAAACAAACTGATCCTGATAGCCGTGATCAGTATCGTTTCTCCGGCACTTTAACGGTGGATGGCAGAACACGGTACTTCCTGCTGAACCTTCCTCCCGGTTACTATGAGGAACAAGGGAAACTTCCGCTGGTGATCGGTTTGCATGGTGCTGCAGGGAGCGGCAGCCAGTTTGAGCTGGATTACCGGTTTACGCAAAAGGCCAATAACGCTAAATTCATAGCGGTATACCCGGATGGTGTCCGAAGCGGGGGATTGCTGGGGTTGAGATTCTGGAATGCAGGATACTGTTGTAATTACGCCAGTGATCACAATATCAATGATGTGAAGTTCATCAGCGAGCTGATAGATAAGCTGGTAAGGGATTATAAGGTGGATCCTAAAAAGGTATATGCTGCGGGCATGTCCAACGGCGGTATGATGGCTTACAGGCTGGCCTGTGAGATACCGGATAAGATAGCGGCTGTTGCAACGGTAAGTTGTTCCATGGTACAAACACAGTCCTGCAGTCCCTCCCGCGCGGTTCCCATTATTCACCTGCATTCTGAGCTGGATACAAAAATACCTTATTACGGCGGGGTAGGGATAGCAGGGTATTATTATCCGCCGGTAGATTCAGTATTGAATGTATGGTCTGCTAAAAATAATTGTACGGCGCCGCCGCAGGTAGTCACAGATAATGCGCAGTATAAATTAACGGAATGGCCTGCCTGCGGGAATGGCGCCCTGATGCAGTGTTATCTTACAAAAGATGGCGGGCATGCATGGCCGGGCGGGAGGAAAAGCAGGGACCAGGCAGATGAACCTTCTACGGCCATTAATGCCAATGACCTGATATGGGATTTCTTTCAACGTTTTTCTTTACAATAATGAAGTTTAAATACAAGGTCCAACTCATCCTGCTTAGCTCAATGGCTATCACCATCCTCTTTTCTATACCAAGGCTGGCGCTGCTGCGGCTTCCGCAGTATGAACTACCTGAGCTGGCGGCCCGTACGGTTTATTCGCTGTTGTTCGCACTTCTTTTTTTTACGATCAACCTGGATAGAAGAGTGCTGCGGCTTGGGAATTTGAAAATTGACACTAACCGTTTCTTCCCCTTGTTATTCGTTAATGCCGGTCTCTTCTTTATCACGATCTTTTTATTGATGCGGCTGCATTTGTACCTGTTTGAGCCAGTTCTAAAGGAGCGGTTATTCAGGTTCCTGTTTAATATCACCTTTATATTGGAATTCCTGCTGATCATACTGGTCTCCTATATTTATCGCCTGGTGTTTTACAATCAGCAGATAAAGATGGCTAATGAGGTATTGCTTAAAACAAATGCAGAAACCAGGTATGAAGTATTGAAAAACCAGGTGAACCCTCATTTCCTGTTTAATTCCTTTAATACCATTAACTCTCTCATCCTGCGGGATAAAGAGGCCGCGATGAATTTTGTGAATAATATGAGCGATGTATTCCGTTACGTACTGGAAAGCAGGGAAACGGTAACATTAGAGGAGGAACTGAATATGCTGGCTGCTTATACGGCGATGCTGAACGGCAGGCATGGTGGCAAGATCACGGTGAATATGGATATAGATCATACGATGCTTCCATATAAGTTGCCCCCGATGGCCTTGCAGATCCTGGTGGAAAACGCTGTGAAGCATAACGTAATTTCCGCCCGGCATCCCCTGTGCATCAGGATATTCAGCAGGGGAAACGGGGAACTGGTTGTTTCAAATGATCTGCATGAAAAAAAGGTGCGGGAACGTTCTACGGGCTTAGGGCTTTCTAATTTAAACCAACGATCCAAATACCTGTCTAACCGGGATATTGTTATTCAACGTTTGGATAACAAGTTTATAGTAGCGGTACCGTTAATACAGTAAGCCATGAGGATACTCATTATTGAAGATGAAGAATATGCAGCACAGCAACTGGAAAGCCTGATCCGGGACCTTGTTGAACTTCCCGAATTTGCAGGTGTGATAGATAACGTGGAAGATGCTGTGGAGTTCCTTGCCACAAAACCCCGCATTGATCTGATGTTCCTGGATATTAACCTCTCCGATGGCCTTTCTTTTGAGATCTTCAGGAATATGAAAGTGGACATACCTGTTATCTTCACCACGGCATATGATCAGTATGCTATCCGCGCATTTGAGCTCAACAGTATCGATTATTTACTGAAACCCATCCGCAAGGAAAAACTGCAGCAGGCATTGGATAAATATTTACGGCTGGAGAACCGGAATACATTGGAGCAGGTGAGTAAACTACTCGTGGCACAGCCTAACTATAAACGTAATTTTCTGGTTCCATATAAGGATAAACTGATCCCGGTGAACGTCAATGAATTTGCCTGGTTTGAATTGAATGGAGGGGTGGTGAAAGGAATGCGGCTGGATAAAAGCATGTTGATAATGGAAGAAAAAAGCCTGGAGGAATTATCAGATGTTTTAGACCCCGGGCAGTTTTACCGGGCCAACCGGCAATACCTGGTGAGCCGGCCGGCTATTCAGGAAGTGTCTTACTATTTTAACAGCAGGCTATATCTTAAGATAAACCCGGCAACGGGGGAGAAGGTATTGGTGAGCAAGGCTAAAGCCGGTGATTTCAAACAATGGATGAATGGTTACTAATACTAAAAAAGCAAGGTATACCCGCAGGTATACCTTGCTTATAGTCTGGGCGAACAAGTACCCTATGTGAAGAGTTTACAAGTACTAAACACTCAGATCTTTACAATCTTTTTCACCTGTACGCCATTCGGCCCCAGTAAATGCAGCAGGTAGATGCCGGGCTTAATCCCCTTGAGGCTGAAATCAAATTGTTGCCTGCCGGAAACATCTTCCTGCCGGAGTAACTGGCCGGATGCACTTCTCAATTCTGCTACCCGGTAGGTGGCGGCAGACTCTATGCGGATGAATGCAGCTGCGGGGTTAGGGTATATTTTAATGCCGGAAGTTTCCTCTTTAATCGTGGGCATTTTAGAGAGGAAGCCTGCATCCGTAGAGCAAAGCAGCACGGGATGCAGGGAAGTATCTCCTGTTTCGCGGGAGCTGAAGGAGGCATCTGTAGTGCTGCCTGTTCCATCGGAAACAACCTTCAGAGACAATACACCGTCTGCACTTTGTTGTGCCAGTGCAATGGAGGATATATCCCATTCCACATAGTTGCCGGCAGATTCACCGGTTACAGTATCCACGTTACTCGTGACGATGGGCATATTGCTATAGTTAATACCTGTTTCCGTCCAGCTGTCGTTGCTTACGTATTGTACTATCCAGGGTATTGTATTAGCAGTGGCGTTGGCATAGTTTACAAAGAGGCGCAGCTTTACACGGTTAGTGCCGGCAGGTATGCCGGCTACATTGAATTTAAAGAACGTTTCCCGTGTATAACCTACTGCATCTTTTTTCAGTACCAATGAATTGGCTGTTCCATAATTGGTGGTGGCATAAGTGGTGCCGTTGCGTACATAGGCATCTGCAATGGCAGGGATCACAGGAGGAGCATCCGTAGTGCAGAGCAGTACAGGGCGTAATGTGGTATCTCCTGTTTCACGGGAACTGAAGGAGGCATCTGTAGTGCCGCCTGTTCCATCAGAAACTACTTTCAATGACAGCACCCCGTCTGCACTATACTGGGCCAATGCAATAGTTGATACATCCCATTCCACATAATTGCCGGCAGATCTGCCGGTTACGGTATCCACATTACTGGTAACAGCGGGCATATTGCTATAGTTGATACCTGCTTCCGTCCAGCTGTCGTTACTTACATATTGTACTATCCAGGGTACGGTGTTGGCTGTGGTATTCGCGTAGTTGACATAAAGGCGCAGCTTTACACGGTTTGTACCGGCAGGCATATTGGCCACGTTGAATTTAAAGAACGCTTCCCGTGTATAGCCCACTCCATCTTTTTTTATCACGAGTGAATTAGCTGCACCATAATTAGTGGTGGCATAAGTGGAACCATCACGTACATAAGCATCTGCAATGGCTGTGATAGCGGTAGGAATATATACAGGCGTGGAAGCATTTACATTATATAATACAGAAGCACCTGCGTTGTTGCCGGAAGGCATATTGCATACCAGGTGGCGGGTATTGGAGATTCCCGGAGTGGTAATATATACATTCACCGGATCAGAAGACTGCGCCGGATCTGCAATAGACAAAGCCACATTTGCGCTGCCCACGTTCTTCAGCATAATGGCGCAGGCCCTGTCTACCGTAATGGTTACAGCGTCATTACTGAATGTACCTGCTTTGTAAAAGATCACCTGCCATATGTTCAAGCCTACATGCCTCACTGCCTGTACATCCGCTGTATTCTGCTGAATGCGTACCGCTGCTGTATCATAGCTTGCCATATTCTGTCCGGGGATTACATAATAGGCATAGCTGCCATTCACAGGGTTCAGCCCATGATCAAACCAGAGTTTGAAAACATTCATGGATACGGGGCTGGTGCTACCGCCATTGTTAATACTTTTCCAGGTACCTGTTTGTGCCTGGGAGCTCAACTGAATATTTCCACCGGCAGGGAAGTAATAACTGATGCCGTTGTGGGTTGCCCATTTGAGATTGTTATTATAACTATAACTTCCTGCAGCCAGCGTACTTACTGAGCCATTGGAGGAAACGGTTACGGTGCCGTTCAGCAAAGACTGGTCAACCGTAGTATTGATAGCCTGTGCGGCAGTGGAATTAATATTGGCACCGAGGCAAACCACTTCGCTATCAAAAAAGAACCATGCTTTGCGCGCCTGTGTATTGTAATCATTAAACGCAAGAGCAGTAGCGCCGTATAAAGAATCAGATACGCCTCCGGAAAAGGATGCCGTACCAAAATTAACGCCCCATGCGGTACGCAGGGGGAAAGTAGTGATCACAGGAACGGTTGTGCCGGGGATCCTTGCCCAATCCCATACAGGGAAGATATTATGATACTCTGTACCACTTATGGTGATATTGGTAGCACCTTCTGAGAGATAGTAACCTTTCAGGTTCTCACCGTTGCCATTCTCGGATTTAGCAGTGCGGTTGGATACATTGCGTAAGCCAAAGAAATATCCCGGCCGGTGATGTACCGTATAATCTGAATGCCAGAATTGGGTATGGGTTGGATTGACCATATAAGAAGTGGGCTGTGTACCGTTGACCCTGGCAATGACCTGGTCGTACTCCGCAACATGGGCAGTGTCCAGCTGCTTTAGCTTATTCAGTAAACCGGATGTGCCTCCCTGGGATAAATTGTTATTACGACTGATGCTCCGTCCATTCACGCTGAAGTCGATATACTTTCCGCGCATTACTTTCAGGTAAGCGTTGCGTACAAAATCACTGAAAAGGGCCAATTTGGTGCCGGAGAGTGCATAAGAAGTACCCCGCAGATAATGGGCAACCTTTACTTCGCCATTCACAAATACAAAGCCATAACCGAACGTATACAATTGCGGGCCATGTTGCTGATAGGAGAGGTCCGGCTGGATACCTTCCGCCGTAGTGAGCAGGATAGGATAGAAAGCTTCCGTTACCCCGGTGTTCATCACACTGGCATTAGCGGTTAAGCAACCCCGGTAGATAAAATGGGTAGCCACATCCAGTTTGTTGGCGCCGGTCTGGTTAGCCGGAACACCCCTGTTCATCTGGGAAATGAGGTTGCTGCGTAAAGTAGCATTTAAAGGTTGCGGTGAAGCTTCCAGGACGATCAGGATCTCACCCAGGGCCTGTGGGTTCGAGATCTGGTTATGGTACCAGTTCCAGCTCTGGGGATCTGAAGTATCCCAGTAGGTAAGGCTGCTGGTGATGGCATTAAAGAGTGTGGTATCGTGGTAATAACTGCTGTTGGATTTTGAGTAGGCTATTGCAAAGTTCTTTACCCGGTTGATATGCTGGTCCGCTGTGTAGGTAGTGGAACTGTAGGCATAACTGATGTCCGGCCAGGAGCCATTGGGCTGGAGGGTGGCCAGGGTACTGGTAACGCCATTGTCCAGTGTGGTAACATTGGAAGCGGTGGAGAGCACATCTGCCCTTACGCGGTCCATGATTATGGTGTATTCGGTTTGTGCCCGGAGGGTATTCCAGCAGGAAAGTAACAATAGTACGAGTAGTGTTTTCTTCATAAATCGTGGATTTTGGTGGATACAAACAAATATAACTTCCCGGAACGGGGAGGTAGGGGGAGTATTCTAAATAAATAGGGGGAATTTTACTCTGTTTCCCGCTCTCCGGCGAATTCTGTGGGTGTTTTGCCGAATTGTTTTTTGAATTCCTTACTGAAATATTTACGGTCTGCATACCCCACCATATAAGCTACCTCATATACCGTATGCTGTTTTTTGAGGATCAGGGCGGCGGCTTTTTTCAGCCGGAGGGATTTCACGAAGTCGTTTACAGACATATCCGTGAGGGCCTTTAACTTCTTATAAAGCACAGGTTGGCTCATGGCTACTTTGCGGGACAACATCTCCACCCCGAATTCCGGTTCGTCCATATGTTCTTCCACAAGCTGGATCACCTTCTGAAGGAAAGCATCGTCTACCGTATTGCTGAGTGTTTCCGGTGTTTCCGTTAATATTTGCCGGCTGAACTTTTCCCGCATTTTTTCCCTGAGTGCCAGGAGGTTGCGTACGTTCAGTTCCAGCACCCGGGTACTGAATGGTTTGCTGAGATAGAGGTCTGCCCCCTTTTCCAATCCGCTTACATGATCTGCCTGGGAACTTTTGGCGGTGAGCATCACCACGGGAATGTGGTTGGTGCGTTCGTCTGTTTTCAGGCGGGAGCAGAATTCCAGGCCATCCATTTCCGGCATCATCACATCGCTGATCACCAGGTCGGGGATCTGCTCTGTGGCCATGGCCAGTCCCTGGGCGCCATTTTCGCTTTCCAGCACCTGGTAGCTTTGTTCAAAGGTTTCCCGGATGAGCTTCCGCAGCTCCGGATTATCTTCTACGATCAGGAGGGTGAAAGGGTGATCTGCTGGTTTATAACCCAGCACTTCAATAACTTCTGGTAGTTCTTCTGCTGGTTTATAACCCAGCGCTTCTTTAGGGTCAGGTATTTCTTCCGCTGGTGTAAAACCCAGCACCTCAGGTACCTCTTCTGCTGGTTTATTACCCAGCACATGCCGGGTGCCCTCAAAATGTTTATTGCCCTGCAACAGGGTAACGGTAAAACAGGTCCTTTTAGCAGGTTCACTTTCTACGGTTAAGTTGCCTTTGTGGAGTTCCACAATATTCCGGGACAATGCCAGGCCAATCCCGTACCCGGTATTTTGCACACCATGATCTGCCACCTGGAAGAAATTGGAGAACAGTTTATCCAGGTACTCCGGCGCAATGCCCCTGCCATTATCTATTACGCTGATGGTCACGGTGTCTTTCTGCTGTTCCACACGCAGGCAGATATTGCCACCATCCGGTGTGAATTTGAATGCATTGCTGAGCAGGTTGAAGAACACTTTTTCCAGCTGCTCCCTGTCGAAATAAACAAACGTGTGTGCTGTATGATGTAAGAAGGAGGTTTTAATATTCCGGCTGAGTGATAATTCGCTGAAGCTGGTATAGATTTCCTGGAGAAAGGGGATAAGGTCCTGCTTCTCTACATATAACTTTAAATGATTCGTTTCTGCTTTCCGGAAATCCATCAGTTCACTCACCAGTTTCAATAAGCGGTTCGCATTATTCTTTACAGAAAATAACTGTTGCTGAACGGGATCATCCTTTTTAAAGGTTTCGATCATCTTCTCTACCGGCGCCATCAGGAGTGTGAGGTGCGTGCGGATCTCATGAGAGATATTGGTAAAGAAATTCAGTTTCACCTGGTGCAGTTCTTCTTCTTTCGTTAATAAAGCACGCATAAAGAAGAAGCGGGTTACGAGGAAAAAGATGGAGGCGGCCAGCAATGCATAGATACAATAAGCCCACCAGGTACGCCAGAAAGGAGGCATTATCCTGATGCCCAAGCGGGCAGGCTCACTCCAAACCCCATCGTTATTGGCGCCTTTTACCAGGAAGGTATAATTGCCGGAAGGCAGATTGGTGTAGGTTACAGCCGTTACATTCGTTTCAATCCAATCCCTGTCTATCCCTTCCAGTTTATAAGCATACCTGTTCTTATTACTCTTAATATAATTCAGCAGTGCAAATTCAATGGTGAATACTCCCTGGTTGTAATGGAACTTTAATGCTTTCGTGAACCCTATATCCTGTTTTAAAAGATGATCTGCTTTATTGATCCCTACCGGTTGATTAAATAGTTTGAGCCCGGTGAACACCATAGGAGCGGAGTAGGTATTGGCTTCAATTTTTCCGGGGAAGAAGCTGGTGATACCATTGTAACCGCCAAAGAAGAATTCTCCTTTACTGTCTTCCAGGAAAGAACCGTAGTTGAATTCGTTGCCTGCTATACCATCGCTGGTGGTGTAGGTCTGGAAGGTTTTTTTCTCCGGATCAAATTTGACGAGGCCGTTATCTGTACTGATCCAGAGGTTTTGTTTATCGTCTTCCAGCATACCCATGATATTATTGCTGGAGAGCCCATCTTTGTCCGTATACCTTGCGGTGATCTTCATTTCCTGGTCATACTTTACCAGGCCGCCATAGTACAGGCTGGTCCAGATGTTTCCCTTGGTGTCTTCAAAAATGGAATTGTTGTAACAATCTGTGTTCACGATCTGCCGCGTATTGCCTTTTACCACAAACTGGTAAAGGGTAGAACCTATCCATAAGCGGCCCCGGGAATCTTCGTAGAGGTAACGGATAGAGGATCTTGCCATCTCTCCTAATAGGGCGGTATCCATGATCTCCGTGAGTTGCCGGCCGTTCCGCTTAAAGAGATGTAAACCTGTATTGGTGCCCACCCAGAATCTGCCATCTGTGGTTTCCAGGATGGCGGTGGTTTCCAGGGTAAGGGTGAAAGGATTTTGTTTATCGTAGAAGTATTGGGAGAACTTACCGTTATCGCCCAGCAGGTTAAGGCCGCCGCCGTGAGTACCTATCCAGGTGTTCCCGTCTTTATCAATGTATACCACCTTTACCAGGTTAGAACCAAGGCTGGAGGGATCATTAGGATTATGTTTATAATAGGTATAGGCGCCTGTTTTCCTGTTCAGGTAATTAAGGCCACCTCCTTCCGTACCGATCCATAAGTTATGCAGCCCGTCTTCCAGGATGCTGCTGATCACATTATTACTGATCCCGGAATGGGAAGCATTGCTTTGTGAAGTTGAAAAGGAAGTATTATAAGAATGGATCATATTGATCCCGCCGAAGTAGGTGCCGATCCACACGGAGCCGTTCACATCTTCAAAAAGACTATGGATCGAGTTCTGGCTGAGGCTTTTTTTGCCGCCGGGATCATGCTGATAGGAGATACTTGTTTTATTGACAGGGTCAATGATGGTTAAGCCTTCCTGCGTGCCTACCCAGAGTTTGCCGGCTTTGTCCCTTATAATCCTTCTTACACTATTATTAATAATATTATCTACATGGGTGAAAGTTCGGGTAGCTGGTTCATAGATGCATACCCCGCCATTCAGCATACCTATCCATAAACGTTGCTGGCTGTCCGCGGTAATGGAGGCAACATAGTTAACAGGGAGGCTGTTGGAGTTCCCTTCTTCATGGCGGAATGTTTCAAACTGAAAATCATTTCCTGAAATGATCAGCCGGGTGAGGCCGTTTGTAGTGCCGATCCAGAGATGGCCTTTCTGATCTTCATAAATACAGCGTACATGTGTGCCAGCAATACTGTTACCGGAACCATCTGTTACAAAATGCCGGAAGCCTTTGGCAGTTTTAAGGAACAGGCCGGAGGGCGAACCTATCCAGAGCCTTCCTTTTTTATCTTCAAAGATGGCGTAGATGCTGAGGGATTTAGGAGTGATGGGGATCCTTTCAAACTGATCTTTGACCGGATCGTATTTGTTCAGGCCCTGGGAGGTGCCTACCCATAAGTTTTTTTTGGAATCACAATAGAGGGTCAGTACCAGGTTGTCGTCCAGGGAGGTACTGTCCTTTTGGTCCGTTTTGTAGATCCTGAACCGCTGCCCATCGTACCGGTTGAGACCATAGCGGGTACCATACCACATGAATCCCCTGCCGTCCTGTGTAATAGATAATACGGAATTGTGTGACAATCCATTTTCAACGGTCAGGTAATTAAATGCGATATTTTGCCCCTTCGTTTGCGTGGAAAATAATAAAATGGCCAGTATCAATGTAGCCCCCCAGCGATACATCATACCTAAATATATGGTTTTTTTGAGAAATAGCACAGTTTTAGTTGCTTGATAATCAGTGTGATGTAAAGCGTTTAGAATATTCCCCCCATTCTTTTATGATTCTCCCCCCATGTTTGTTTGCGGGAACCACATATTTGCTGTCACGTGATTCGCCAATTCTAATAATTCCACCAAAATCATTGCTATGCGATTGCCAAAAATTGCGCAACAACTTTCCCGTTATGCTGTAAGATCTCTTACGGGTTCTATTGTGATGCTACTCTTTCCTGTTCTTTTATTCGCCCAGAAAAAAACCGTTACCGGAACGGTTAGTGATAATAACGGAACACCTTTACCAGGTGTTTCCGTTGGGGTGAAGAATGAAAAGACAGGTGTGAGTACAGATGCACAAGGTAAATTTTCTTTATCTGTTTCACCGGGCGTTACGCTCGTATTTACTTACATCGGATTTGAAAAGTCGGAAATACCGGTAGGCAGCCTGGCGGTTTACAACGTTCGCCTGAAAGAAAAGGTAGGTACTCTCAGCGATGTGGTGGTGGTTGGTTATGCCACCCAAAGGAGGAAGGACCTCACAGGGGCTGTGGGTAGTGTGAACATGAGTGACTTTGAAAAAGCGCCGGTTAAATCTTTTGACGAAGCACTGGCCGGAAGGGTAGCGGGTGTGGCTGTATCCAGTAATGACGGGCAGCCAGGTTCCGTTGCCAATATCGTGATCCGGGGTGCGGGTTCCATCTCGCAGGACAATGGTCCATTATATGTGATAGATGGATTCCCTACGGAGAATTCTAACGCCAACTCCATCAGTCCTGCAGACATTGAGTCTATTGATGTATTGAAAGATGCTTCTGCCACTGCCATTTATGGTGCAAGAGGTGGTAATGGTGTTATCCTCATCACCACTAAAAAAGGAAAGACCGGTCCTCCTGTAGTGACCTACAATGGTTATTATGGCTGGCAGAAGATCCCTGAGAAACAGGAGTTGATGAACGCTTATGAATTTGTGCGGTATGTAGGGGACATCAATCCCGGTATACGGGATTCCGTTTACCTGAAGAACGGCGTTAAACTGGAAGATTACAGGAACAAGGAGACCCTGGATATGCAGGATTACATCTACCAGACTGGTCAGAACCAGAACCACGATATTTCTGTAAGAGGTGGAAATGATAAAACAAGGTATTCTCTCTCCGGCAACTTCAATAACCAGAAAGGTATTATTATCAACGGCGGGTTTAAACGTTACCAGGGAAGGTTTACAATAGACCAGAATGTGAACGACAAGCTGAAAGTGGGTATGAATGTGAACTATGCTTATAGTGAATCATATGGTATCCCGGTATCTGCCACCAATTTTTATGCCTCTGCCACTACTTTGTATTCTGTATGGGGTTTCCGCCCTACTACAAGTATTGCAGGAAGGGACAGTGCAGTAGACCTGTTGGAAGAGTTCTATGATCCTACTAACGAATTGGCCAATAACCAGGACTACCGGGTGAATCCATTACAGAATATCAAGAACCAGATCACCATTGCCAAGAACACAGGTCTGATCGCCAATGCCTATGCAGAATATTCCATTACTAAAGACCTTATGCTCAGGGTAGCGGGTGGTATTAATAATGTGAATGTAGAAACGAATATCTTCAATAACTCAAAAACACAATCCGGCAGTAAATGGAGTGCGAATGGAGTGAATGGTGCTATCTGGAATCAACCCAATTCCACCTGGAGAAGTGAGAATTCACTAAACTACCGGAAGAAGTTCAACAAGCACAACCTGAATGTGCTGGGTGTATTCGAAGCGCAGGGAAATAAAAGTTCCGACAGGAGGTTCACGGCCACACAGATCCCGAATGAGGAACTGGGGTTGGATGCCATTGACATGGCACCTGCTGCCAACACGACATTGATTTCAAGAAGTTCCCGTTGGACGATGGCTTCTGCACTCGCAAGGGTCAACTACGACTATGATTCCAAATACCTGTTCACGGCTTCTATCCGCGCAGATGGTTCTTCCAAATTTGCCGAAGGTCATAAATGGGGCTATTTCCCTTCTGCATCTGCAGCATGGCGTTTCAGCAGTGAGGAGTTCATGAAGCCGTTGCATTTTGTATCAGATGCAAAGATCAGGATCGGTTATGGTGCTTCTGGTAATAACAGGGTAGCAGATTTTGCTTACCTGAGCCAGCTGCAAATGACCAGCAACCAATACTGGTATTCTACAGGAGGGCTTTTCCCTGCTATCGGCTCTGTGATCGTATCTCCGGAAAACCTGGACCTGAAGTGGGAAACCAATCAGCAGACCAATATAGGGCTTGATCTGGCTTTCTTCAGAAACCGTATGAACGTAACGGTGGATGTATATAAGAGAACAACAAAGGACCTCTTGCTGCTGGCAGCATTGCCTTATATGCAGGGTGTTGAAAGCGGAGCCGGTTTTAAAAACATCGGTAAACTGGAAAACAAAGGGCTCGAATTTACTATTGGCGGCATCATTGTTGAAAATAAAAAGTTCTCCTGGAACAGTAACTTCAACATCAGCTTCAATAAGAACAAGATCCTCGCTTTAACAGAAGGGCAAACATCCATCCTTTCCGGTTCCGGCACTTTCTTCAATACAACTTATTCCGGCCTGTTCCCTTATATCTCTGCAATTGGCCGCCCTATGGGTGAAATGTACGGACTGGTATTTGATGGGGTGTACCAATATTCGGATTTCAATGTAATGCCTAACGGTACTTACCTGCTGAAGCCGGATATCACCACCAATGGCTCTGCCAGAACGGCTATCCGCCCGGGTGATATCAAATACAAGGACCTGAACGGAGACCTGCAGGTGAATAATTCAGATTATACGATCATTGGCAGTGGCCTGCCCAAACATACAGGCGGTTTTAGCAATAATTTCGCCTATAAGAATTTTGACCTGAACGTACTCTTGCAATGGTCTTATGGTAATGACATCATCAATGCCAACCGTTATGTGTTTGAAGGCGGCATTGTAAACAATCCGAACCTCAACCAGTTTGCCACTTATGCTAACCGCTGGACACCGGAGAACCCCAGCAATACTTTGTTCCGCGCAGGCGGGATGGGTAATGCAGCTTATTCTTCCCGTGTGGTGGAAGATGGTTCTTACCTGAAGTTAAGAACAGTATCCCTGGGGTACAATGTGCCTTCTCCATTATTGAAAAGAGCGAAGATCAAAAATGTAAGGGCGTATGCTTCTGCACAAAACCTGTATACCTGGACGAACTATTCCGGTAAAGATCCGGAAGTATCCGGCCGCACAACCGGTAACCTTACACCAGGGTTTGACTATGCCGTATACCCGCACTCACTCTCTTATGTACTGGGATTAAATGTAACCTTTTGATCAACGCAAAATCCAACATTATGAAACGCATTTATCTTTTTGCATGGATCATTATAGCAGGACTTTCTTCCTGTAAAAAGTTCCTCGATACAAAACCAACTGATTTTTTTACGCCGGATAATTATTATACAACGGAAGCACAATTGCAACAGGCACTCACGGGTGTGTATGGAGATCTCATGCGCCCTGAACTGTACGCGCAGGTGATACCATTTAACTTTACCACTACTACGGATGAAGTTTTATCCAACCGTACTGCGGACGGTGATGCCCGTGGCCTCCGTTACAATTATGATGCATCGCAGGTGTATGTGGGCAATCTCTGGAAGTTCTCTTATATAGGTATTGCCAACCTGAACTCCCTGCTGGAGAATATCAACAAACCCACCATGGATTCTACCAAAAGGAATATCATCAAAGGGCAGGCATTATTCCTGCGTGGGTTCCTGTACTTTACACTTGCCAGTAACTATGGCGATGTACCGTTGGTATTACGTCCACTGGGGATCAATGAAACTACCATTCCGGCTACTCCTCAGAAAGATGTGTATGCGCAGATAGAAAAAGATATGAAGGAAGCGGAGGTATTGCTGAAAGACTATACTGCAGCAAGACTGGGTTATAATGAATTGGTGACCATTTCTGCGGTACAGGCTATGCTGGCCAGGGTATACATTTATTGGGCAGGTTATCCCCAGAATAATGTATCCAAATACCAGGATGTACTTACTTATACCAACAAAGTAGTGAACTCCGGCCTGCATGCACTGAACCCTGATTACAGGCAGATCTTCATTAACCTGAGTAAAGATGTGTATGATGTGAAGGAGAATATCTGGGAACTGGGTTCTTTTGGTGCTGCACCTGGTGTGGTAACTAAAGGTGGAAATGATATTGGTAATTTTGTGGGCATACAATCCGCTATTGTGGCGGCTGATACTACTTCTTACAGTTCTGCATCCTGGGTATGGGTAACAAGGAAATTATTTGATTCCTACGAATTGGATGCTGCCAACACCGCCACACCTTTTAAATCTTCCCTGGATGTAAGGCGTGACTGGAACTGTGCTAACTATATCTATAGTGGTACGCCACGTGTAAAAACGGCCCGCCCGAATGTATGGCAGATGAATGCCGGTAAGTTCAGAAGAGAATATTGCCCTGCAATTATCCGTAACACTAATGGCGTAGGCGGTTCTTATAATATTAACTGGCCGGTGATCCGTTATGCGGATGTGTTGCTGATGCGTGCAGAAGCAGAGAACTACCTGAACGGCCCTGCTAATGCTTATGCGGATATCAACCTGGTGAGAAGGAGAGGATATGGCATTATGAATGGCAATGTGGTGAAGTCTGTTGTAGTAAATAACCAGGGCTCCGGTTATACCGTAGCACCAGCGGTAACAATTTCAGGTGGCGGCGGAAGTGGTGCCAGCGGCACAGCTGTTGTTACAGCAGGCAAAGTAGTAGGCATCTATCTGAACTCACCCGGCGCACTGGCTCCCGGTACTTATTATTCTTCTGCACCGGTTGTAGTGATCGGTACTGCATGGGTACCAGGTACAGCTTATGCAGCAGGTACGCAAATAACAAATGCAGGTAATCTTTATACAGTTACGACAGCTGGTACTTCTACCACTACAGGGCCTACGCAAACTTCCGGTGCATCCAGTGCCGCGGTAACAGGTGCGGTGTTCACTTACGCAGGTGTTCCAGCTACGGCTACCGCTTCTATCACAACTGGTACTGAGGCAGATCTTACACCCGGGCTTAGCAAAGAAGATTTTCAACTGGCTATCCGCGATGAAAGGATGAGAGAGCTTTGCTTTGAAGCAGTGAGAAAAGCAGACCTGATCCGTTGGGGGAATTTCTACCAGGATATGCAAACTTTTGCGGCATGGGCGGCTGCCAATGGTGCATCCGTTGCTGCTACAGGAAATCCAAATGGATTACAGGGGGCACAGAATGTGGGCACAAGGCACGTACTGTTGCCTAAACCAACTTATGAGCTAAATCTGAACCGTGCGCTTATCCAAAACACCGGCTGGTAATTGTTACATTCTAAACATTATTTTATGCAAAGATCATTCATCATATTAGCAGGACTGGCTTTAGCGGTTGTGTCCTGCTCCAAAAAGCTGGAAACAACTACACCTGATTTCCAGGTGAAGATTGATCCGGCCCGTATGGTTGCAGATACCTTCACTTATAAGGTAGGCGATACCACGCAGTTCCTTTTTGCAGGCAATGCAGATAATATTGCCTTCTATTCCGGTGAACCAGGGAAGAGTTATGCTAACCGCAAAGCCAGCTTCAAGCTGGGGAAACTGGCGTTATCATTTTCCACGAAAGCAGAATTTGGTACACAGACCAATACACTACAGGTATTGGCCACTAATAAACTCACGGCATTGGATTCCGCTACCGTAGTGAATGCCAACTGGACGAACATCACCTCCAAAGCAGCACTGGCTACCAGTGCCACGGTAGTGAACTCCGGCATTATTGATCTTACAGACCAGGTATCGGGGGAAAAGGATTCTCTTTTCATTGCCTTCAAATACAGCGGGGTAACCGGTTCCACACAACGTACCTGGACCATCACCAATTATGTGCTTAATAACGTGCTGGCAGATCAGACGGTTGCCATCAGCAATCTTGCAACAGACGTTAGTTTCTGGACACGTTATGGGAATGTATGGAACCCAGCCGCCGCACGCTGGACAGCTACTGCCACTGATCTGAAGATCACTGGTGGAGGTGGAACTTCTCCTACCAATACCAGCTGGATCATCAGCAAACCTATCTATGTAGGGCAGATCTCCCCGGATGTAAGTGTAGGCATCAAGAGCATTACCGAGCCTGCCAAAACAGGTTATCCATATAAATACACTGTTCCCGGCGTTTACAAAGCCACCTTCGTTGCATTCAATCATACGTTGGACGAAGAAAGATCAGTGATAAGAGAAGTGATCATTAAAGTAATACCCTAAGCATGAATATGAAGCGTTTATTAATTGGTACAGCGTTCGTTAGCCTGCTCGCTTTTAAATCAGACAACTCAGAGAATGATTTTATCAGGAGCAACTATTCTTTTGCCACACAGCAGATCAAGAATATGTTGAAGGAAACCGTGCATCAGAAACCACTGACTTTCCCCCGTACTACAGATGCCAGCGGCAAAATGGTATCTACCAGTATGTACGACTGGACACCCGGTTTTTTCCCCGGCAGCCTTTGGTATTCCTATGAATTCACCAAAGATCAAAGCCTGGGTACAGCAGCTTTAACATGGACGGAGAAACTGGAGCCCCTGAAGGACTTCACCAAACATCACGACCTTGGATTTATGATGTATTGCAGTTATGGTAATGCTTACCGCCTTACCGGGAAAGCTGAATACAAAGACATCCTGGTGCAATCCGCCCGTTCCCTGAGCACACGTTTTAATCCTGTGACCGGAAGTATTAAATCCTGGAATGGATTTAAATCCTGGCATGGCAATAAGATCTATCCTTTCCCGGTGATCATTGATAATATGATGAACCTGGAGCTATTATTCTTTGCTTCGAAAGTAACCGGCGATACTGCTTTCCGGCATGTGGCAGTTTCACATGCATTGACGGCGATGAAGAACCAGATCCGCCCGGATTACAGTTCCTATCATGTAGTGTGTTATGACACCACTACCGGTAAGGTGGCTGCAAGGGAAACAGCACAGGGATATGCAGATAATTCCACCTGGGCAAGAGGCCAGGCATGGGGGATCTATGGTTTTACCATGGTATACCGTGAAACAAAGGATGCCCGTTTTTTAAAGACGGCCTTGGGCATGGCGGACTGGTTCCTGGATAACAAGAACCTGCCGGAAGATAAAGTGCCTTACTGGGATTTTAATGCGAATGAAGCAGGTTACACACCGGGCATTAACTCTTATGCCAATAAGGTAACAGATAAACCAAGAGATGCTTCTGCTGCTGCCATCACCGCTTCTGCTTTATTTGAGCTGAGCAGGTATGCAGGTGCAAAGGAAGAAAAATATAAACAGGCCGCTATTCAAATGCTGCATTCACTGGCCAGCCCGGCATACCGTGCACCGGTTGGCAGTAATGGTAACTTTCTGCTGATGCACAGTGTGGGAAGTATACCACATCATACGGAAATAGATGTACCACTGGTATATGCAGATTATTATTTTATAGAGGCATTGCAACGGTATGAAGATCAATTGAAGAAATAAGTTTAATCTTGACAATCGCGTATGGAACGAGGGCTGCCGTCTGGCAGCCCTTTTTTAATGTGCATAAACTGGCTACTTTAGCAGATGTCTTCTTCAGTCGCTAAAAAGGCTCCGGCAGAAGCGCTCAGGCCCTTCATTACGGAATATGTTTTCAGACAGGTGGAAGTGCCTGTGGTGAAAGCAATGCCCCTGCGTTACATCAGCTCTATTGGTTTTTCCCTGGGGGAGGATTTCGCATTTTAACTCTCAAATTTCAAGCGCAACTTTTCTTCTTCCAAATCTAACAGGCTTTGATGCCGGCGGATGATCTCGTCGTCTGTTTCCGGGCTTTTATCCAGTTCATGCAGGAGTGTGCGCTGTTGTTCCAGTACTTCTAAATAAACGCGGCGGTAATCATCATGTTCCGGCTCAATAAGATGTTCTGTATTGTGAAAATGCGTGTTCTCATACCGGGCTTTCAGCTGCTGCAAGATGGTATTGGTTTTGAGTACTTCTGCATGTTGCTCGTCCAGGAACTTTAGGGTATGGGCCGCTAATTTCTTCCTGATCATCAGTTCCTGTTCTTCCGGTGTGAGGGTAATATCCGGGTCCGGCATTTTCACCAGGCGGATCATGAGCGGCAGTGTTAAACCCTGCACCACCAATGTAACCAGGATCACCATGAAAGTGATAAAGAGAATGAGGTTTCGCTGGGGGAAGGGCGTGATCTTATCTGAGAGTAAAACCGGAATGGATAATGCAGCAGCAAGGGAAACCACACCACGCATGCCTGCCCATCCAAGGAGGAAAGGTCCTTTTAACCCCGGTCTGTTATCAGCTGTGGTAATGTACCGGCTGATGAAAACGGTGAAATAGGAAGCGCCGAATGTAGAAAGCAGCCGGGTAACGATCAGCACCAGGGAGATCAGCAGGCCATATTTAATGGCTTCTCCTAAACTTACCGGTCCCAGTTGATTCACGATCACCGGAAGTTCCAGGCCTATGAGCATAAACACCAGCCCGTTCAGCACAAAACCCAATGTGGACCATACATTGCTTCCCTGGTACCTGCTTCGGTGATTGAGGAAAAGATGGCTCCTGGCAGAAAGGAAAAGCCCGCCGCTCACTACAGATAATACACCGGAGAAATGGAAAGCCTCTGCCACGATGTACATCACATAGGGCGCAGTAAGGCTCAGCACAATATCCATATTGGTGGTAGTGGGCAGCCATTTATGCACAGCATAATAAATGAGCCCTATCAGCACGCCCGTCAATATACCCATCACAATCACCACCACAAAACTCACTGCAGCTTCGTGAAAGATGAACCGCCCGGTATCCACAGCTACCAGGGCAAAACGGAATACGATCAAACTGGATGCATCGTTCAGCAGGCTTTCTCCTTCCAGGATGGAGGAGAGTCTTTTCGGCACCTTTACATTCTTCAGCACGGCAGTGGCGGAAACTGCATCGGGCGGAGATACAATGCCACCGAGCAGAAAGCCCAGTGCCATGGTAAAACCGGGTATGATAGAGCTGGATACCAGCGCCACCACAAAGGAGGTAAGTACTACGATCAGGAAGGCGAAACTGGTGATCACACGCCGCCATTTCCAGAAATCTTTCCAGGAAGTATACCAGGCTGCTTCATACAGCAGCGGTGGCAGGAAGATCACGAAGATCAGCTCCGGGTTGATAGTTACGGACGGCAGTCCGGGGATCAGGCTGATCAGCAAACCACCTATCACCAGTACGATGGGGTAAGCGATCTTTAGTTTCTGCGCCAGCATGACCAGCGTGATAATAATAAGGATAAGAGAAAGATATTGTATAACCTGATCCAGCATCTTATAGGTTCTGTGGTTTGAATTTTCTGACTTTTGAAATGTTCCTGCCTGATATCATGAAGATGCCTTCGCCCCTGTAATGTACCGTTGTGGGATACTTTGGATAAATGGCGGCATGTGCCTTCACAACCTCAAGTATAAAGAAATTATATTTACGTAGCATGCTTTCATCTGCTACTTTGCATTCAAAGTTAGCATAACATTCTTTGATCAGCGGTGCATTCACTTCGTCCGCCTCCTCCGGTGTGAGCCTGAACTTTTTGAATTTATCTACCTGTGTACCGGTGGAATTACCAATACCGATCACTTCATCCAGCAACTGCACCGTGGGGATATTGATCACACATTCCCCGCTTTTACGGATCATATCGTAGCTGTGGTTGGCCCCGGTGATAAAACACCCGATCCTGGAAGGAGAGAACTCCATAACTGTATGCCAGCCCATGCTCATGATATTGGTCTCCTCTTTCCAGCGGGAACTAACCAGTACGATGGGGCCGGGTTCCAGGAACCTGCGGATCTTGTCCACCGGCAGGTTTTCCTTTTTGTAATTCCTTCTCATGATGATCAATTTAATTATTTTTTCCGGATACGATCATTGAACCCGCTGGCCAGGCTGTAGCTTTGCGCAAATTTATAAGCTTATGAGGCGTATTGGCTCCACTTTATTCATACTGGCAGCAGCTTTCTCTGCATCTGCCCAGCAAAAGATCAAAAAGGATACCGTTTCCCTGGGGGAGGTGATCGTATCTGCCAGCCGTAAACCGGAGGTGCTGGACAAAGTGCCTTCTTCCGTAACCGTGGTTACCCGCAAAACGCTGGAGCGTAACCTGACTATTACCACAGATATCACAGAGATCCTGGCCAATGAAGTACCCGGCCTGGCACCTTCTGCACAAACCAACAGCAATGTGGGGCAATCCTTAAGGGGCCGTTCCGTATTGATCATGATAGATGGTATTCCACAATCCACACCACTGCGTAACGGGGAAGTAGATCTCCGGTCTATAGACCCTGCTGTGCTGGAAAGGGTGGATGTGCTGAAAGGCGCTACGGCCATCTATGGTAATGGTGCAACAGGTGGTCTGATCAACTATATTACCCTTACACCTAAAGATGCCGGTGCCGTTTCCGGTAAAACCACCCTCAACCTTACTGGTTCTTTAACCAGCCCTAAAAACAGCCTTGGCGGAAGGATCGGCCAATTGTTATATGGCAGGATCGGGAAGTTTGACTACACCGTCAGCGGGGTATACGAACAGAACGGGGAATTCAAGGATGCAAAGGGCAATATCCTGGGCAACAACTATAGCCTGGGCGAAACAGAAAGTTACAATGGATTCGTGAAACTGGGTTTTGAACCCTCCAGCCGTCAGCGCATCCAGTTAATGTATAACTTCTACAGGAGCCAGCAGAATTCCAACTATACACTGGTGAATGGTGATTACCTGACCGGCAAACCTGCAACAGGGGTATTGGGTAAACAAGCCGGTGAACCTACCGGCGTAAAAGGAAATCATAACCTGCAGCTCTCTTACCAGGCAGATAGCCTGATCGGCGGAACTTCGCTGCGTGCAGATGCTTACTACACTTCCCGGGATGATATCTTCTATGTGTCCATCGGCAGGTTTGAAGGTGGAGACGGACAATCGCACACACTTTCCAGGAAGAAAGGACTGCGTTTTATGTTCAGCTCTCCTTTAACGAAAATGGGATCATTGTCTTACGGTACAGATATCATCAACGATGTTACCTCACAACCATTGGTAGATGGCCGCGTGTGGGTGCCGGAAATGAAGATGTTCAATGTGGCACCTTTTGCAGAAACCGAATGGACCTTCCTGGATAACATTATCCTGAAAGGTGGTGTCAGAATAGAAAAGGTGAAGATAGGCGTGGAGGATTACACTACTTTAAGAATCACGAATGCTTCAGGAGGTACTGTTACACCCAGCTTCGCCGTAAAAGGTGGTGACCTGAAATACACGGCTACTTTATTCAATGCCGGATTACGTTACAACCGTTTTCCGCTCTTTACGCCTTATGCCAGTTTCTCCCAGGGATTTTCTGTGGCAGATGTAGGCCTTGCACTGAGGGATGCGAAGGTGGATAATATCAGCAAGATCAATACAGAAGCAGTACTGGTGAATAACTACGAATTGGGTTTTGTAAGCAAATACAAACAGCTGCGTTTTGAACTCACCGGTTTTGTAAGTACTTCCAAACTGGGTGCTGAAATGGTGTACGATGTGAATACAGACCTGTTTAATGTGGCCCGCATACCGGAGCGCATTTATGGTTTTGAAGCAGCTGTACAATACAGTCCGCTGCATAACCTCGATCTGGGTGCCTCTTACAGTTATGTGGAAGGAAAAGCAGATACCGGCCGTATCGATGATAAATATGATGCTTACCTGAACGGAAGGCGTATTGCTGCTCCTAAGATCGGCGCCAACGTACATTACAGGCCTGTTGATGGTTTGGAAGTTGGTTTGCAATATACCGGCATCCAGGAAAGGAACCGCTTTGTTAAATTACCCAACGGGCTTTACAAAGGAAATGAAGGGATCGTGAAAGCGTATAATCTTTTTAACCTGAATGCCAGCTACCGTTTAACAAAGAACGCACTGGTAACACTTGGAGTGGAAAACCTCTTCAACGAGGATTATTTCCCGGCACGTTCACAATGGTTTATGATACCCGGCTTTTATTCGAAAGGAAAAGGAAGGGCATTCAATATAGGAATTGCGGTGAATTATTAAAGGAAAGGGCGGTCTCCGTTAAAGAGACCGCCCTTTTTTTTATTTTAAGAAGGCTGATTTGGAGGAATTTACCCTCAGCTCCTGTTTTTCTTTATTTAGCGAAACCATTAGGTAATAGTTATTGCTGATCATTTCATTTACCCTGTATGTGGTCTTTACTGCCCCACGGTTACCAGTTAATCCAAAGCCCAGCAGTTTAATTGTTTCATTGTCCCCCTGTACTTTCTCTGTCACCGTCAGCTCGTATCCCTGTTCTCTGAACATCTTTTGAACCTTTTCAAAAGTGCCGGCTTCAAAGTTTTCGAATGCTGCCCAGGAAGCGTTGGAACCCAGTAATTGCCTGAGTGATATTTGCATGGTAAGTTCTGTACTGTCCGATTTAATGAGTACACCTGTTGGCAGTTTGTTTGTTGTTATAAAAGAAAAACTGCTGATGGCCAATGCGAGGCAGGGGAGTATTAGCAGATAAAGCGCTTTTTTCATGTTGTTGGTTTTATGGGTGAAGAGGGAATGAATGCGATGCTTTAAAGGATGTACACTATAAAGATTTAACAAGCCTGATTCCTTTCCTGCATTAAATTTTAACAGGAGTTGCGCGTAGTCTGTTTTTTCTACCCGGCTGGTCATCAATTGATCTACCTCCAGTTCGTGTACGGATTTTAGCAGTCTGCCGTAAACATATACCAGCGGATTAAACCAGCAGCAAATCTTTATCAATGCAATAAAAAGATTATCCAGGCTATGCAATTGTTGCTGATGAACACGTTCATGCTGGAAGATGATCTTTTCTTCCCCGGCATCCAGGTTATGTTGCAGGAAAATGAAACGGAAGAAGGAGGCGTTGAGGTCTTTTGTGCGTATGATGGTAAGGCCATTCAGTTCTTCCTGTTTGCTGTTCTTGATCTTCTTATAGAGTTTAATGGCACTGATGATAAAAAAGCCCGCCATGATGCATACGCCTGTCCAATAAACCATGGCCAGCCAGTTGAAAACCTGCGCAGCAGGCGTAGTAATAACCGCAGCCGTATTGGCCTGTTCTATCGTTGTGCGGATGGATATGCCGGCAGGGATATAATTTGTTTCCCCGAAACGCAGGAACGGAATGGATAAAGAAAGAAGCAGGGTGGTTAAGAGGTAAAACCGGTTCCACTTATAAAAGCTGAGACGTTTAAAGAAGATAGCATAAAGGCTGTAGAACAATAACAGGCAACCTATGGAGGAGAGCAGGAAGGTTTTCATGAGCGTTGTTTTTGCTGGTCAATGAATTGTTGCAGTTCCTGTAGTTCCTTTTTACTCAGCTTCTTTTCCTGCATCAGGAAGGACAGGAGATTGGATGTTTTATCATCAAAGTAATATTTCACCATGCGCTGGATACTGCCTTTCCTGTATTGCTCTTTGGAGATCAGGGGGCTGTATTCATGTGTTTTGCCATAGGCTTTGTGGGTCACAAAACCTTTTGTTTCCAGGATCCTCACAACGGAGGATACGGTGGTGTAAGGAGGTTTGGGATCCTCCATTTCTTCTATGATGTCCTTTACAAATGCTGTCCCCAATTTCCAGAGGATCTGCATAACATGTTCTTCTGATTTAGTCAGTTCTTCCATCAGGGATAAATTGTATCCCAAATGTATAACGTATTTTTCAGTTATACAACTTATTTTTACGTTTTCCCTTATTTTGATATCGTTATACCAATGTTTTCTTTTGAAACGGAGCCAATGCTTTTCAGGTTGATCCGGTAGATATCCGGCCCCCATTTTTCTATAACTCCTTTATCTTCCATTGTTTCCATGGATACTTTTTCAATGGTGGGCTGTAAACGTTTAGCAGGGTAGTGGATAAAGAAATCCTGCTTCGCATGTACCACCAGCGTACCGGGTTTTACTACTTCCACGGGAAAGCAGGTCATCAGGTGTTCTGTGTAATCACCTGCTGCTTTTAGCTGCAGGGCATCTTCTACCTGCACGTTCTTTCCCTTGTTGAGTTTAATATTGCGCTGCCATTTTACGATGCCTGCATCGGCAGGGTAGGATGCGGCAATATCCAGGCTGAGCTGGCTTGCGGCAGCAGATGTTTTATAGGATACATTTGTTGCTTTGAATTCAGCACCCGGCGGTTGTGTTTTGCCGTTCACAGTGGGTACGTTGTGATAGTCGGAGCAATTGTACCAGATCTCGTAACGTTTGTTGCTGAAAGTTTTGGCGGTGTAACTGCCTCTGCCGATATCTATCAGCACGGGCAATCCATCGTAGTATACTACATAGTTTCCGATGTCGTTGTGATTATGGCTTTCATCATTGTGGCCACCTTTGGCGGCTACGAAAAATCCTTTCGTGCTGCCTGCCTGATCGCGGGAAACCATCACCTGCAGGTCGGGCCACCAAACATCTCCGGGCAGTGGCAAGCCTTTGGCCGCCTTGTCAAATTCATCCTGCATGAAGAGGGAAAAGAAATTGCGGAAGTAATGGAAACGGCCCAGTGAGCTTTTATCCTTGTCCGTCATATAATAGGCACCGAATTCCATCATGGCGGGATCGCTGATGTCTTTCCCGTAACGGTAGATCATGCTGGCTGCCATACCGGGTTGCGGGTCTGCATCTGCAAAGTTGAGGAAGTATTTTTCGCTGATCTGTGCTTTGTAAATGAACTGCCCCATGTTGCGGAACTTTTCATCCTTGTACACATAAGTGAAGGCATTGTTACTGGCCAGGTTCAGTAAAGAAACATTGTCGTAAAGAGAAGCAGCGGCAGCTCCCCAGTAGCCGGGGCCTTCATCACATCCGCCATCTGCTGGGTGGGGGTTGAGGAAATTGTCCAGCACACCCAGTATTTTGCTTACGGCCGCTATACGTTTGGTATCATCTTTTTCCAGTAACAATACAGCATTCAGCCAGTTGGAACAGATCCAGGGATTCCAGTTGTTGGGGCGGCGGCCTGCAGCATTGCTGCTCATGAAGCCATGATGTTTTGTCATCAGGGGCTCAAAGATGCGGCGGTTTGTTTCGCTATAAATGCGTTTCCTGATCAGGGGGGAAACGGCATCCAGCTTTTCACCGAGGAAGTAGTCTACCCAGGCTAAGAAAGTAGCGGTTTCAGCAGAGAAGAGTTCAACGAATGGCGCGGACACATCATGGAGGCCCATGTATTGCGGTCCTTTGGGTAAATGCGCAGGAGAACCCCAGAAAGATTCTTCGCAGACAGACCATACGCCGTTGATAATAGGATCAATGAAGCGGCCTTTGTTCTCATATATTTCAGCTAATAATAAAGTACCTAATACTTCGCGTTTTTTGAAACTGATGGCTTCATATTCTGAGCGGTTGCCATTGCGTACGATCTGCAGTGATTTGATGGCAGGTACACCGGGCCATTCATAATTAATGAATCCTTCTGCTTTTTGTATGATGGCTTTGCCGGATACGGGATCTGCTTTGGCCCATCCTGCACGGTCGTTCAAACGGGGAAAGGGTGTCCATTTAGCCTGTGGAACCAGTAACTGCTTTAGTTCAGCAACAGGATACTTTCCGCTTAGCAGGTTTTGCGCTTTCGCGGAGAAGGTGAGCAGGCAGAGGATAGAGAGTAAGTAACGCATAGTTAAAAGTTCCAGCCGGTGAGTAATAATATATCGTCCTGTGGCATGTTGAGTCCTTTGATATTTATATCAGGGTACTTTTTAGCAGCTACAGTAGCCATTTTCACATAACCATTCATCTCCATCTTTTTGATCTGCTGATGCTGCCATTTTTGTTCTCCTTTGGCAAAAGGTAACATCCAGGTGAATGCTTTGCGGATGCTTTTGTTATCTGTGGTGGTATAGTTCCAGAGGTCTATCTGTACATTTTCTGCGAGCATAGCCAGTTCAAAAAATCCTTCCAGGTTCATGGAGGAATAGTTCCAGGAAAGTGTGCGGGCCAGTTCATGTGGCTGGCTGCCTTCTTCTTTCAGTTGGTTTTTAATCCGTTCTTTTGTTTGCGTGGTAATGATCTCTTTGGCCAGTGCCGGCTGCTCTGTAAAGAGTGCAATGGAAACAGCCTGTACGTCATACCAGGTGCCATGGTTATTAGCTTCATCCGCTTCATCTTTGCCGATGGGATTATTACGCATCCAGTCCAGGAATTTTTTATGCCAGTCCTGTATAGCGGTATAATCTTTTTTAGACAGTGCTTTGGAATCTGAGAGCAGCTGAATGCCATCTATGAGTTTATTAACGGCACGGGTATCTATGAGGCCGATGCCTCTACCTTTGGTGACACCGGGGATGGCCTGCCCGTAGTTGAGATTGGGATTCATTAAAGTAGCCGTATCGATGTACCAGGTGCGTAAAAGTTTAGTAGCGTGTTGGGCATATTGTTCCTCTCCGGTATAATACCAGGCGAGGCCCAGCAGGCAAACATCATGGCAGAGGGATTTGTAGAATTCCGCATCGTTGATGGCAAAACGTTCCGGGTTAACCTGCCCGTCTTTACGGATATAGGGAACACCGCCAGGTTTGCTGGAATCCGGCCACCAATAGGGGCCAACACTCATGTAGTCATGTTTGTCACCACTGTCGGGGATCCTGCTTTTGAAAGTAACGGAATAAGGCCCGTCCTTCAGTGCTTTATCTGCTGCTCTTTTAAGTTTGCCGAGGGCCTGGAGCGTAGCAGGGTCGCCTGTTTTTATCTTTTGCTTATTGGCGCTGAGAACAGCTGGTTTCAGCAGAAAGGTCTGTTGTGCGGAGGCTGCCAAAGTAGCAAACAGCCATAACAAGGTGCATAGTTTCTTCATAACAGTCTAAAGATAAAAAAGGGGCTATGGAATTCCCATAGCCCCTGTAAGTTTTTATTGCATCGCGTATCTTTTGATACTGATCGTGGCAGTTTTGGTGCCGTTGGTCACTGAGTTCATATATACATATGCTCTGTATTTCCCGTCAGCTGTTTCTACCCAGATGCCGGCTTCTGCTTTCAGGTTCACGGCAAAGTCTGTGGCATCAGCCAGGTCCAGCTTCTGGAAGTCGATGTCGTCAATGAATACACCAAACTGGGCGCGGGCCAGTTGCTGGTCGCGCAGGGCCCATACCTTCAGTATTTTAGACTTCCTGTTTACACCGGCGGGGAGGGTAATGCCCTGCAGATATGCCGGGGTGGTGGTACCGGGCGCAATGATACTGTGATTGAAGTTGACGGGCGTTGTGCGGTAGAGATAAACGAGGTCTATTACATTCGCTTTGGCCGCCGCTTCTGCTGCTGTATAAACAGCCAGGTCTTCAATAGAGATGTAACAGGCTGCTCCATCTACCGGTTTAAGGTCCAGCTTCATATCCACTTTGGATATATTATAGGGCCCCATGGAATAGGTGGCTGTTTCACCATTGCTGCTTTTAGCAGTGAAAGTGAATTTTACAGATTTACCACGTGCTGCTTCCGGTGCCACATAGAAATAGCGGAGCGCTGCTGCCATGGTATCTTTTGAAAAAGTAACCACGGTGCTGTTGCCATTGTTCACAGAAGGGGCGCCAATTGTAACGGGTACATCTATGCCGCCACTGTTGGTGTAGAAAGATCTGTGTTCAAGGAAAGTGGTGGGAGCGCCGGCAATAGAAGCTTCTACGGTAGCGGACACCAGTTTGCCTTTATCTGCCGGCAGTGCCATGGCATATACAAATTCTATGTTCTGACCCACCAGGTTAGGCCCCAGGGAACGTTTGATAACATCGTTCTGCAGGATGCCTTTGGGTTGCGGCGTTTCGTATTTATCATCTTTACAGCCTGCTATCAGTAGCAGAGAAGAGAACAATACGAGCGTATATTGAAAATATTTTACTGACATGATCAACGATTTATTGCTGTACTGTAATGAAAATTTTGTACGTTTTTCTCACCTGGCGGTTGCCGGAAACAACAGCATACTGTTTCGGATTAGCGAGGTCAGAAAAATCCACTTTGCCGGTGATCTTTGGGTCCAGCTTGGCATCTGTTGCCAGGAAGAATTGCGGCCAGAGGTTCTTCAGGTCCGTACCATAGAAAACTTCCACATTAATGGTGCAGGCAACCGTATCAATTACAGGATTTTTTGTTCTTACTGTCTGGAAATCTGATCCCACCAGCTCAAAGTTACTCACGAAACATTCTGCGCGGTTGGTGATCAGCAGGCCATCTTCGTCAACCGGTTTATCTTTTGAACAGCTGACCCAGGCAAAAGCCATCAGCATCATCACAACGGTTATTGAAATATATTTTTTCATCTTATTCTTTTTAGAATTTAAATTGGGTTACAGCCATGGTGTGTTCTGCGTCAGGTTTGGATTGCGGTCACGTTCACCGGGAGGTATCCTGAAGATGTAATTCTGCTGATACGTTCTTTGCGGTGTGTTCTGATAGTAACGTGTAACCTGTGCGCCATAAGTATCCAGCCGCCAAACGCCCGCACTTCCGGGAGGGCCCCATACTCTTTCCAGTGCTCTCCACCTGCGGAGATCAAAGCCGCGCTGGCCTTCACCGATCAGTTCAATAATCCTTTCCTGTTCAATTGCATTAAAAAATGCAGTTTTGTCCGCTGTTTTGGATGGCGCTAAAGGAGGAAGTTTTCCCCTGTAACGAACTTTATTTACCAGTGCAATAGCATCTGCCTGCGGCCCGTTCACTGCGTTGGTGGCTTCTGCATACATCAGGAATACATCTGCAAGGCGGATCACCGGCCATGCATATTCTCCATCACTACGGCCGGTACCACCATAGTTCCTCACGAACTTGCGGAAGATGTAACCGGAGTTCACGCCATCAGGGAAGGCCGTGGTATATTCTACACCGTCAATAGTGATCTTGGCACTGTTATTTTTGAATAAGAAAGGAAAGAAGCCGGTGGATTTGAGACTGGCCAGACCGATGAACATTTCAAAATCCCACATGATAGAGGCCTTCATCCGGTAATCCCTGTTAGCATAGCTCTGAGGATTTAATGCAGAATTAGGTAATGTTCTTGCACCTGGTGTAGTTACGTTCATAGGGATCAGCGGTGTTGCAAAATCTCCTGTGATGGTAGACTGATAGCGGTCTGCAATTTCGTACCGGGGATGGATCCATAACTGGGAGTTCTCCTGTGTACGGGTACCAAAATAACGCATCAGTTCTTCCCCCTGGCCGGTTCCTGTACCACCATGGGCAAAGGACATGATGATCTCTTTATCTCCGTTTGCAGCAGGCATAAAGAGATGGAAATAATTGGGCAGTACATTGGCTTTGCCTAATGCATCAATTTCGCCGGGTTCACCATTTCTGAATAAGGTCAGGCCATAATCATTGATCACTTTCCTGAAATCATCAGCGGCAGCAGTGTAGGCTGCAGTTGCAGTGGCTGCATTGGGTACAAAACCAGGCAGTTCCGGCCATCCGAAATTATTCCAGCTGGCCCAGTACAACAGGAGCTTGCCACGGAGGGCTAATGCAGCAGGTTTTGCAGCACGGCCCAACTGGGGAGAAACAACAGGCAGTTTATCAAATGCATAGGCATAGTCCGCCATGATAGAATCTTTCACCTGCCCTATAGGTAAACGTGCAAGCGTTGCAACTTCGCTGTTATTGTTAACGGTTTTACCAATGTAAGGAACATCTCCATACATGGATATGAGTTTAAAGTAACACATACCGCGCAGCAATTTGGCCTCGCCTACAATCCTTTCCAGGTTAGGTTTTGACGTTTCACTGGCTGTTTCCAGCATAGTGTTCACATTGTCTATTACATAATTACAGCGGTTCACACCGGCATACAGGTAACGGTACATCTTATCCCATTTATCTCCATAGCCGGATACTTCATAAATACCCCCTGGTCCGTTGTAAGCATCACCGGCCCGCAGGTCTGTGGTACTTACTGCACCACCGCGCACTCTTACAAATTCACTATTCCCTTCCATCATATAGTCACGGTCAAACACATAGCGCACATCTGAATAAGCGCCCATGAGGGCTGTAGTGGCATCCGCTTCTGTTTTCCAGAACTGATCGTAGGGAAGTTCTGTGGTAGGCACCTGGTCCAGCAGGTTTTTTACACAGCCGGTAGAAAGCATTGCCATGCTGGCAATTGCTCCCATCAGATATATTTTTACAATTGATCTTTTCATAATAATAAATTTTAGAAACCCACATTAACACCTGCGGAATAGGATTTATTTACGGGATATGCATTACTCCTGTTACCTGATGCTTCAGGGTCCAGGCCGCGGTAATTGGTAATGGTGAGCAGATTCTCAGCAGAGCCAAAAATGCGGAAAGCGTTCACACCAATCCTTTTCAGTAAATGGCCGGGAAGCGTATAACCCAGTTGAATATTCTTTAAGCGGAGATAGGTCATATCATCCAGCCAGAAAGTAGTTTCCTCACGCGGAGCATTTCCTGACAGGCGTGGCAAGCTGCCGCCCCTGTTATCCAGTGACCATACATTATACCAATGGTCCCAGGTCCAGGCGTATCTTGATGCGGAGGGGCTGGTGTTATTGTAGTTATTGGTCACATAATCCTTACGGCCGGTTGCGCCTTGCCAGAGAAAAGCCAGATCAATACCTTTCCAGCCAACATTGGTGTTCAGTGCAAAGAAAGTAGTAGGCCTGTCCCGCTGAGTATTGGGATAGGCTTTCTTGTCTTCTGCAGTAATTCTGCCATCGCCGTTCAGGTCTTTACGAAGGATATCTCCGGGAGAGGCGTTTTGCGGAGTGGCATTGTAAACATCTTCCCATGTTTGCGCAATACCAATGTCCTCATACGTATATAAGAAGTGGTAAGGCAGATCAATGAAGGTAAAACCTTTACCAAGGAACTCATTCCATTTTTCCAGTGTAGTGGAATTGTAGGAACCGTTCAGGTTGATACCATACCTGAAGCTTCCGATCTTATCTGACCAGGTGAGGTTTAATTCCACACCACGGTTGCGCAGGTTACCGATGTTTGTGCGGGGAGCAATATAAGCTCCGGAGATCAGTTCAGACAGATCTGTAGGCCTGTTCATACCCGTTGTTAAACGGTTGTAATAGTCCAGTTCAGCAGTAAGCCTGTTGTTGAAGAATCCCAGGTCCAGCCCAAGATTGAACACGGTGTTGGTTTCCCAGCTTAAGTATGGGTTCACCAGCTTTCTGTTCACCAATCCTTTTGCAATGTTGCCATCTATCATGTAGTGGCCATCTCCCAGGGTTTGTTGCTGTTCATATCTGCCTACGCCGCTGTTATTACCCAGCGAGCCATAGGATGCTCTGAGTTTACCATTGCTGAGGATGTTCTCTGTATATTGTTTAATGAAATTTTCTTCCGTAAAGCGCCATCCCACCGCAACAGAGGGGAAGAAGCCATATTGGCTGCCAGGCTGGAATTTGGAAGAACCATCATAACGTGCATTGAATTCAAACAGGTATTTTTCAAAAGCAGTATAATTAAAACGGCCGATATAAGAGCGGAGTCCTTCCGTGCTGGAATTACCGTTTGCACTCTGGATCTGTGTAAGTGCCGCATCCACTTCATGTAAGGTGTTGTGCAACCTGTCGTTCCGGGAACTGCCCTGGTAGCGGTCAAACCAGTATTCTTCACTATATACCACCATGGCTTTTATCTCATGGTTTTTGGCGATTGTTTTTTCATAATTGAGCGAAGAGGTCATCATGGATTTATACCCCGTATTGGTAAAATTACCCACACCGGCATTTTCTCCCACATAGATGCGTGTACCGGGTTGACCGGTCTGGAAGTTGAAAGCCCTGTTAGGCGTATTCGCATTCCAGCGGAACTGGTTGTAATAATTGAGTGCATATTCCACCTTTGCCGTGAGCCCTTTGATGGGAGACCAGTCTATGAACACATTACCATTGGCACCTTGCCTGTCCTGCCGGTTAAGGGTATTCTGGTATACCGTGTATGGATTGTATGCCTGGGCATCTTCATTATAACCCATTACCCCGCCATAAAAACCTGTTTTAGGATCATAGGGTGTGATACCAGCAATCGCATACTGAAGGTCAAAACCGGCTGTATTGGAGGCGTTGTCATCTGTAAAACCATCTTCCAGTGCAAAAACGAATTTTGTCCAGCTGCCATTGAAGCGTACACCCACGTTCATGTTCTTGCGCAGTTTGTAGTCGTAGTTGAAACGTGCATTGTAACGTTTAAAATCGTTGTTGATCTGCAGGCCTTTTTCATCCATTACACCCACTGAGAAGAAGAAGTTGGAATTCTCTCCTCCGCCGGCAGCAGAAATATTGTAGTTCTGTAAATTACCATCGCGGGTAATGATATCCCACCAGTCTGTATTGGGGTATCTCAGTGGATCTATCATACTCATGGCCATCCATTGGTCGATGGTGCCATCCTTAAAGTTCCACAGCGCGCGTGCCGTGTTAACAGCTGCCTGCCTTTGGTGCATGGTGAGCCCGCGTGCATAATCAGCCATGAAGGAATATGCTTTGGTTGGTTTGGTTACTGCAATAGATCCGCTTAGGTTGAGCTGTGTTTTTTTCAGGCCCTTACCGGATTTGGTGGTGATAAGGATTACACCATTCGCGGCACGGGAACCATATACAGAAGCAGAGGTGGCATCTTTCAAAACAGAAATGCTTTCAATATCATTAATATTCACCAGGTTGATGTCCACATCCGGCATACCATCCACTACTACCAGCGGATTGGCATTATTCACTGTACCTAAACCACGGATCATGAGGGATGCACCATTGCGGCCCGCCATACCTGTAGATGTACTAACTGCCAAACCAGGTACCAGTCCCGACAGGGCAGAAGAGGCGTTCGGTAATGCACGGCTGGTGATGGCTTCATCTACTTTCACTGCAGAAACAGCACCCACCATGTTCACTTTCTTTTGTGTACCATAACCTACTACCACTACTTCTCCCAGTGCTTTCTGGTCAAAAGACATTTGGATATCTACTCCTTTAAAATTGGAATAAGCCTGTTCCTGTTTGGCATAACCGATAAAAGTAAATTCAAGGACACCGGAAGCGGCAGCAACCTTCAGTGAATAGAATCCGCTGGCATCTGTAACAGTGCCTTGTTTACTTCCTTTTAATGTTACCGTTACTCCGGGTAAAGGTGCTTTGGATTCATCTGTAACGCGACCGCGGAGTTCGCGGGTTTCCTGTTGGTAATAGGTAGAAGTGGAGGTGGTCCTGTTCGCCGATGCTGCTGTGGATAAGCATGTCACAGGTATCCAGGCTAAATATATCCACCGGATACGCAGCCAACCGGGAGTTGGACAGAGTTGTAAATAATCTGACATAACGCTTTATTTAAAGTGAGGCAAGAAATGGAATATCCTGGGCGAGATCACTCAGCCCTGGGAACAAATAATAAGAACCACATATATGCAAACGATTGCATTATGCGGCAGTTTTTTAGCTATTCTTTGTTTTTGAATTCATCGTGGGAATAATGTTGTTTTTGGTTTGTGGAATTTGTTTAGTTCACTTCCTGGTATTGATTTTGGCTTGCTACCTGGTCCTCGATTTAATGACCTGAAACAAAAGTATATAAAAAAAACAATCGATTGCTCTTTTTTGCCTTAAAATAATAGTATTTTCAGAGTAAGGGTAGTAAGTACACTTACTGGCACATTGGTAAGCAGATATGTATAATGAAAGACGTTAAGCTTTTTTCTTCCGTAATACCCTGTATTGTTCGGGCGACATGTCCATGAGTTTTTTGAACAAACGGGAAAAATAATAGGGATCATCATAGCCGATGGCTTTGGCGATATCCTTGATCTTAATGGTGGCATCATAGAGCAACTGGCAGGCCTTCTGTAGTTTGAGATGAATTAAATAATCGATGGGAGACATGCCGGTTGCTTTTTTAAATAAGTTGGAGAAATGAGAGGTCGATAATTTGTGGCGGGCAGCCAGGTCTTCTACTGTTACTTTCAGGTCCAGGTTATTGCGCATGAACAGGATGCTTTCGGTGATCAGGTCCGGTTCTTTTTCGCTCTTTTGTTCCTCATGTTTTTCAGGATAGAGAAAAGTAGCCAGGAAGTAGGGTAGGCAGAAGTTGGCGTTGGTAAGATTATCTTTACTATACCCCATTTCCAGGCTCTGGTACATGTCTTCCCAGATCTTAATAGACTTTTCGTTAAAGGCAATATCTTTTGGCCCGTCCTTCTCTGTGATCTTAAGAGAGGCATTGAAGGTCTGCATGTCCTTGCCGCTGTAATGTACCCAGTAGATGGTCCATGGATCATCTGCATCTGCACCATAGCGCATGTATTGCGTAGTGGCAGGGATCTGGATGAACTGCCCCGGCCCAACATGGTATTGTTTGTTGCCAATGATATACCAGCCCTTTCCTCGCAGGCAATAGATGAGGATATTATCTGCACAGCCTTTCCTGCGTTCCCTGTAATGATAGGCGGCTTTAGGAAAATACCCTATATGCGTGATGTAGATCTGTGTAACAGGTGTATTGTTCTTATGGATGATATCGGGCAGGCTGATCAGCTTCTGACCTTCAAATCCATCTTTCTTTTTTTGCACAATAGTGTTCAATTGACTCACTGTTTCGTCTAAAATAGCAAAAAACTCAGATAATGGTCCTGAAAGTAAGGTTGATCCTGCCACCGGTAATTTTCAGTTCTTTGGGAATGCTATGGTACCAGTTATGTTGTGTGGTACCTTTCATGAGCAGAAAACTGCCGTGTGTAAGCAGGATCTTTGTGCGGAGGTCTTTATGGAGGCGGTGTTTCAGGTGGAAGTGCCTCGCGGTACCAAAACTCACAGAACCAATAACAGGGTTATTGCCCAGTTCTTTTTCATTATCCCGGTGCCAGCCCATACTGTCCTTTCCATCCCTGTAATAATTGAGTAATACGCTGGTGAAGGTATGGGCGGCGATTTCTTCTATTCTTGTTTTGATCATCAGTAGTTCCGGCGTCCATGCGTGTGGTGTCATCGTAATGCCGGTGTAGCTGTAGGCTTTATCTGCATCGCCATACCAGGCGGTGAGGCGGGGTTGCATGATCTCTTTGCCCATGATGAACACGGGTTCTTGTTTCCATTGGATATTTTCTATCAATGCTGAAAAGAGCTGATCACTTTCTTCCGGGGAGAATAATGCCGGATAGAAATAAACTTCTCCATCAGCGGGTATCAGGTTTGCTGGTCCTTCCATTGTTTATATTTTTGAGGCAGGCAGTTACCGCAGGGTCTGTATCCTTCGGCTATGGCTTCCTTTTCATCTTTAAAAAACACACGGTTCTCTTTTTTCATCCTTTTACCGGAGGAACAGCTGAGAAGGCCGTATATTTTTGCTTTCTTATAACCACCCAGGGTTATTTCCCCTTTCCGGATGAGCTCACCCAGTTTATTTTCTATGGCTGTATGGTGTAGCATAAGGCAAAGATAGGTGTCCTTTTTAACCTGTTAAACCCGGAACTTGCTATGCTTGATCAGGCTCCTTTTTAAGGAAATACATCTTATAACCCAGGTCTAATTCCCCGTAGATCTGGAACCCGTAGCGCTCATACCAGGGGAGGTTCTTTACCATAGAGGTTTCCAGGTAGATGGGCCTGGTGCTGTGCGCAATAATACTTTCGAGCAGTTTACTGCCTATGCCGGCATGATGATGATCAGGGTCTACACCAATGAACCAGATGTAGGTCATGGTGGTCTTGGGTTTTATCTGATCTATCTTCGCTTCCCTGTCTAATACCTTTTTTGCATTCCTGATCCCAACACTCTGCACCAATAGTTTAAGGTCCAGAAGCAGGGTTTTGAGGGTCGTCCTTTTTTTCTCCGGGTATAAGATCAGCGCGGCTGCTTTCCTGTCTTCTGATATAAAAACTTCTCCAAACAGGAAGCAGAGTTCAAAAGAGTAATCCATCAGGGCCCGGATCCTGCGCATCTTTTTATGATCCTGTTGCACAATGTAGTTAACACTATTGTTGGTGGCGAAGGAGCGGGTGAGTATGTCGGTTACCTGTTGCTTGTCTTGTCGGGTGGCCTTTAGCATGTTTAAATTTAACAAATCCTTGTAAACTGCCGCATGAACTTTGCTGTTGAATTGTTATGATTTACGGCGGCATTTCTTTTTAACTAACAATTTAAAAAACAGGAAATGAAAAAGGTAGTATTGTTAATCGCCGTAGTGATGGCGGCGGGTTCCTTACAGGCACAAAACACCATTGCCATGGTGGGTAAGGACAAGAAGGAGATCAGAAAAGAAAGACATGAAAAACGGGTGGCTTTAAGAGCGTTGGAAGGCAGGGAAGTTAGTTACCAATCTAAAGAAAAGTTCGCTTTCGATTTTGGCAATGTGCAGGATGTACAATGGGTAAGGTCGGGATTTTATGATGAAGCTACTTTCACTAACCAGGATGGGAGGAAAACAACCGCTTATTATGACATTACTTCGCAGCTGGTAGGGACTACTTCGCCCCGCGAATTCAGTGATCTGCCCATGAGTGCGCAGAAGTATATAAAGAAACATTACCAGAACTATGAAGGTGCGCCTGTGCTGATGTTTGACGACAATGAAGCCAACGATACCGATATGCTGCTGTATGGGACGCAGTTTGATGATGAAGATATCTATTTCATTGAAGTACGGGATGGTGTTAAAACTGATGTGCTGAGAGTGGCGCTGGATGGAACGGTTGCTTTGTTTAGGGAATTGAAATGAGGTTGTTTAGAAACTTAAGTGAGTTTGTTTAAAGAATCCGGGATAAGTGTTGCTTTGCTTATGAACCTCACATAAAGTGTGATTCCTTTAATTTAAGGAGTTCTGATAAAGTTTCATATAAAGAGTCCAATTATTTTAGATAGAAAGGCCTCCCGAAAGGGGGCCTTTTTTATTTTATTTGGCAGATAATTCCCTCCTCCTTAAATTTGCGTAACCAGTTACGTAATTGTATACACAATGAACTTTTTTGATACCGTAGGTAAGCTGGCCATCGGCAGCAGGCTACGCTTACTGAGCGAAAAAATAACAGAAGACGCTGCCCAGATCTTTAAGCTGTATGACATTGATATGCAGCCGAAATGGTTCCCTGTTTTCTACGTGCTTTCCACAGAAGGGGCCAGCACGGTAACAGCTATTGCCAGGGAAATAGGGCATTCCCATCCGTCAGTGAGCAAGATCATCGCGGAAATGTCTAAGAAGGGGTATGTGAAGGAAAAGAATGATAAGGCAGACGGCCGCCGCAATATGGTAAGCCTTTCCCCGAAAGGGAAGGAGATCGTTGAAAAGATCCAGGATCAGTATAAAGATGTGAACAATGCCGTGGAAGACTTATCAGCAAACACCCGGAACGATCTCTGGAAAGCTATCGGTGAATGGGAGTTTTTACTGGAACAGAAGTCGCTCCTGCGCAGGGTGCAGGAACAGAAAAAGGAGAGGGAAAGTGCCAGGGTACAGATCGTGGATTATAAACCTGCTTACCGGGAGGCATTCAGGACTTTAAATGAGGAATGGATCTCCACCTGGTTTAAAATGGAAGAGGCGGATCATAAAGCACTGGATGATCCTAAAGGCTATATCCTCAATAAAGGAGGCCATATCCTAGTTGCGTTATATGAAGGGGCGCCGGTGGGCGTTTGTGCTTTGATCAAAATGAAAGACCCGGAGTATGATTTTGAACTCGCCAAGATGGCGGTATCTCCCCGTGCGCAGGGTAAGAACATTGGCTGGCTCCTGGGAAATGCGGTGATTGAAAAGGCCCGTTCCCTTGGTGCCCGCAAAATATACCTTGAAAGTAATACGGTGCTGAAACCAGCCATCAACCTGTATTATAAGCTGGGCTTCCAGAAAGTGATAGGCCGCGCTACTCCCTACGAACGTTGCAACATCCAGATGGAACGGAGTATTTAATCGAAGAATGTGCCGAACATCCTGTCCCACAAAGAGGTGCTTACGCCAAAACCTTTCTCATCACTTTTATAGTGATGTAGGTGGTGGTTACGCCATAAGGGTTTCATGAATGGAAAGGGAGGATTCCAGGCATGGATAGCATAATGTATACTCCCGTAGATCAGGTAGCCGAACAGGAAACCGGGGAAGAACACGTAGGCAATATTTTGCATAAGGAGGTACATAACGCCAAATATGGATGCGGCTAACAGGATGCTCGGAACAGGTGGCATAAACAGCCGTTGCCTGTCCCGCGGGTATTCATGGTGATTACCATGGATCATATAGGCCAGTTTCTTTAACCTGGGATTTTCGCTGACCATATGAAAAACGAAACGGTGCATCATGTATTCGAAAAAGGTCCAGAATAAAAGTGCTCCCGCAAATAAGCATGCAATGGTTCCCGCCGCAAACCATAATACGGCATAACTATAATAGATCATATAGATGATCAGGGGAAGGTACATGCCCCAGATGATAAGCGGATGTGTTTTGGTCAGCATCTCCAGGTACCTGCTTTCAAATAACCTGGCCTGACCTTTATTTTTGATCTTCCGTAATTCCATCTTTATTCCTTTTTTGCATTCAACAGCCGTTTCAGGGCCAGTATGATCACTAATATCAGCATCGGCTTTTTGATGGCAAAAATGCAGGGGCAGGCCCTTTACACAAGAGAATTTCCCTTGAGTTGCAGGATTAAGACCTTGAAATGTAAAATGGAGGTATTCAGTTGTGGGACTTTTGGGATTATTGTTTAGGAATAATGGCAGTGGCTTCAATCTCCATCAATAGATCTTCCCGGAACAATCTGCTAACCTGTACCAATGTACTGGTGGGAGGGTTGGTGGTATTGATGAACTGGTTCCTGGCATTCCGGATCTCCTCGATCCTGGAAACATCCAGGGTAAAGTATCCCAGTTTTACAAGATGGTTCATCGTGCCACCGTTGGCTTCCAAAATACTTTTGATGTTGCGGAATACCTGTTCTGTTTGTTTTCCGATATCTCCTTTGCCTACCAGGTTACCTTCTTTATCAAATGCAACCTGACCTGCGATGATCACCATGGTACAGGTGCCTAGGTCTATCACTGCTGCATGAGAATAACTTCTGGGTGTGGCAAGGGAGGGAGGGTTCATTAGTTTTACTGTTTGTGAAAAGGAAGAGAATGACAGTAATAATAATGGAAGAAATAAGGCCTTTTTCATATAGCTGGGTTTTAGATAATAAAACTAAGGAAAATCCCTGTTGAGGCAATTGTACTGGTTTGGACGTATGAATTGATTATTGTATTTTGTATAAGCGTGTACCCCTTATCTAAACTTCTAAATCCTGTACTATTATGGAAACTTCTAAAACTATCTTATTCGTGACGGGCGCATTTGTCACCCACCATTGCTGGGACGAGTGGAGAGCGTATTTTGAAAGCAAAGGATATAAAACATTAGCCCCGGCCTGGCCCTTTAAAGATGGTGATGCCCCCAGCCTCCGTAGCAGACAGCCTAATGATGTTGATCTGGCTACTTTAACCTTAAAAGAAGTGATCGATTCTTATGCGAATGTGGCGAAGTCTTTACCTGAAAAACCCGTCATTATCGGGCATTCGCTGGGAGGACTGATGACCCAGATCCTGCTCAACCGGGATCTGGCTTCAAAAGCAGTCGCCATTCATCCTGTACCGCCGCTGGGTGTTTTCCCTTATGAATTTTCTTTTCTGAAAGCCGGTTGGAAATCGCTGGGTTTGTTCACTTCGCTGAAGAAAACCTATATGATGTCTTTTAAAGACTGGCAGTATGCTTTTGTGAACGGGCAGCCTTTGGAAGAGCAACAGGCGGCTTATGAAAAGCTCACTGTTCCTGAATCCAAAACGGTGGCCAGGGGAGGATTAAGCAGTGCCGCCAAAGTTGACTGGGATAAACCGCATGCCCCTTTGCTGATCACTTCCGGCAGCTGGGATAACATCATCCCTGCACATCTGAATGCCAGGAACTTTAAACGGTACAAAAAGAACGGGTCTGTGCTGGAGTATAAAGAGTTTGCAGGCAGGAATCATAATGTGTTAGGGCAACCCGGCTGGCAGGGAGATGCGGATTATGTGCTGGATTGGATACAAAAACACTGAACATATAAACGGGAAGGGCATCTGAAATTTAATGGCGCTCTTCCCTGTTTTCAATCAGGTTTAAAATTCCTGGCTTTTTCTTCTTCTCTTATTCTCGCTTCCTCAAAATACTTCTGCAGCGTCATCTTATGTTGTTCGAATTTTTCCGGCAGCAGTTCCAGGCTTTTGATCCTGTCCAGCCGGAAAGCCCTGTAATCTTTCCGTAGTTCACAGTATGCCATCACCAGCCAGTTTTCCTGCGCACTGTTATAAAGGCCGAAGGGCTGGATCTTCCTTTCCGTGCTTTCATCTGTTTCCGGGCTGTAATAGCTGATCTTCGTAACGTTGAAGTTGGTGAGGGCCAGTTGCAGTTGTGAGAGGTATTTACTGGTCTTTACTTCCTCGTAGTTGTTTTTATAAATGATACGGGAAGAAAGGAGATCTACTTTATCTTTTGTATGGTGGGGGAGTACAGACCTGATCTTGTTAATAGCGGCGGTATACTCTTTTGCAAAAGAGGCATCTTTATCTTTGAGGATGAATTGTTCTGCCGTAATGAGGGCGTTGGCTTCTGTTTCTGTGAACATCACCGGCGGGAGGCGGTATCCTTCCATAATGGAATATCCTTTTCCTTCTTCCGTGAGAATAGGTACCCCGGCCTGCTCAAGGGCTTTAATATCCCGGTAGATGGTCCTTACACTTACTTCAAACTTGTCCGCCAGCATGGTAGCGGTGATCAGGCGTTTGGACTGTAGCTGAATGAGGATGGCAGTAAGCCGGGAGAGCCGTTTTAGGTCGTTGTCATTATCATTCATCCCTTAAATTTACGCGATTTTACTACTTTTAATCATGAATATTACGGAAACGGTTATTGCCCTTCATGCAGTTAAGAAGAGTTACCAGGATACCCCGGTGCTGGATATCGCATCCCTTGCACTGATCCCCGGCATATACTGGCTGCAGGGAGAGAACGGGGCAGGAAAAACTACCTGTATGAAAGTGATGGCAGGGCTTATTCCTTTTAAAGGAGAGATTGTACTGAAGGGCAATGTGAGCAGCCGGCAGCATCCGGTGGAATTCCGGAGACTGATCAATTATGCGGAAGCAGAACCATTATATCCTTCTTTCCTGACGGGGCGTGACCTGCTGGAATTATATCTCAATACAAAAGGAGGGGACCGGCAGCAGATTGCGGAGATCAGCACAAGGCTGGGTATTGATACGTTTGTAAATAATCCGGTGAGCAGTTATTCCAGTGGTATGTTGAAGAAGTTGTCGCTATTGCTGGCCTTTACCGGTAACCCTGTATTGATCTTGCTGGATGAACCATTGATCACGATAGATGTGCAGGCATTAAAAACACTGTATGACCTGATCCGTAGTTATAGTGCAAAGGGAGTAACCTTCTGCATTACTTCCCACCAGCCGCTGGACCCTGCAGAATTAACAGTGACCGGTACGCTGAAAGTAGCTCATAAAAACATCACGCTGAACTGATATGCGTACAACTATCGAAATCCTTCAGAAGATCTTCACCCAACGGTTTTATATTCAGAACACAGGTTTTTTTCTTGTGCTCTTTTACCTGCTTTTTGGTGTTGTGGATGGTGGTAATCTTATCAGCTATCACACTTCCCTGATGCTGGGTTTCCTGGGCAGTTATACTTTCCTGCTGGTGGTGTTATTGTTATGGGGATTATATGGGCTGAAATGTGTGGGTTTTATGCTTAAAACATTTCAGCTGCAGGGGTATGAATTCCTGTATCCTACTATGGGTAGTATTGATAAACGGGTGCGGCAGCGTATCTGGTTATTACTGCACACGGCTATTTATATGCCGGTACTGGTGTATGCAGGGATTGCTGCAGGTGTGGGGATTGTACATGGGCACTATTTGCCGGTGATGATTATCATAGTGTTTAATGTGGGTATGTGCATCTGGCCTTTGCTGGTGTATGAAAGAAAATTGAAGCAGCCGGATGTACTTTTCTTTACAGGGCATTTGCAACGCTGGCTGAATAAACATTTTACCAAACCGCCTTTATTGTTCTTCCTGTATGAACTGTTCACGAATTATCCCCGCCGCATTTTTAGTGTGAAGCTGTTTTCTGCGGGTGTGCTGTGGCTGACTTTCTTCCTGCTGGCACAGATGGATTTTGATCTCAGGGGTTTGCAGCTGGGCATTATATTAAGTGTGCTGCTGCATATGCAACTGATGCTGCATCATCGTTCATTTGATGATACCTATCTGAACTTTGTGCAGCAATTACCGGTTCCATTATGGCGGCATTACCTGCGGGTAGTTGGTATTTATGTATTATTATACCTGCCTGAAATGGTGATGATTGTTGTGAATGCATATGGTAAAACATCCTTACCGGGATTGCTGACCTGTTTTGCAGTGGCGGTATCCCTGCTGGTATTATTCCGTTGCTTGTTATATTTCTCAAAGATAGATGCGGAGATACATCTGCGTTATGTATTGCTTATTTCCTTTGTGGTATTGTTTATGATACTGGGGAAATACGAATGGCCGGCTATTCTGTTGTTACAGGCAGCGGCGGCCATCGTATTCCTTGCGAAGTATCGTACTTATGAACCTTTACCTAAGATGGAATCTTAGGGATGGGTACATTCGTGGAAGCTGTCTCCTGCGGGATAGCTGAATGTGTTCACGAGTTTCCAGCGTGCTTTATACAAGCCCAGTGCTGTGTTGCTATATACCACTGCACCATTGATATCCAGGATCCTGTTTGTTCTCCAGGTTTCTCCTCCTGTATTATTGGCCTGTGCCATGATGGTTTGGTAACCGCTTGGGCCGGAGGTCACTGACTTAACACCACTGGTGGTTTTTTGCAGGGTGAATGCACCGGTAGTTACATTGAACTTGTAGATGTGCCCTGAATTGGTGAGCCACAGATCTGTGGTGCTTCCGTGTACAGGGAACAGGTCGTGTGCATTACCCTGGGGAAGGGTGTAGGTAGTGACGAGGCTCAGCGCCGGGGAATTGCAACTGTTATTATAGGAATATACCCTCAGCTTGTTGAGGCCGGCAGCATATAACCGCTTGCGGGTATTGTCCCATACAACATTATGCACATCAGGGAAAGCGATCTGGCCTGTTTGGGCAGAGTTATCATTGATGTACGAATCTACTGTAAAGATCATGAGGTAACCGCCTGTGGAGGATGCGGTGACAACATTACCATTGGGCAGTAACTCGGCAGAGTGGGTGTTACCTCCTGCATAATCGAACCAGATAGCCTTTTTAGAGGCAACACTGATCAGGGCTACGCCTCCACCGGATGCGGTGGCCAGGATGTAATTGCCATTGTATACCAGCTTTGCTTCGCTGAGGTTGGAGAACCAGCCTTGTGCACCGGAACGGATCATGGCATAGGCGGCTGTGGCTTTCCATTCCCAGGTGATGGCATTACCATTGGCAATATCCACCATAATGATACGGGCATTCTTTTGATCGCAGATGATGATCTCTTTGGGTGTGGCAGCTGCGGCAGCCACATCGGACCTTTCTGTTCCAGCCTGTATGTTTTCCGGCGCATCTGTTTTTTCGCGCTTGCAGGACAGGGCCAGCATAAGGGATGCAACTAACAATAGTGATCTCATTGATGAAGGGTTTTGATGTAAACGTGAATAAATGTGGAATTTAAACAGTCTTCAACAATGACGGGTTCCTGCATGAATATAATAACTAAAACTTAATTTTTATAGCCTTTTTATGATTTCGTGAATTGAGAACTGCTTTCCGTTAAACAGGCCCTTCTGCTAAAATAACTCCAGCCTACATTTGAGAAAACTTTTTAAAAACCCCTTTTATGAAAACGAGAAATATTCTATTAGCATTTGTAGCTGTTGCTGCATTATCCTGTAAGAAAGAAGAAAACATTAAAGTGCAGGCGGATAATAAACTCGCCGCCTTGGATCTGGAAGCCAATGTTGCCACGCTGGATGTGGCTAAATTTGCCGGAAACATTGAACGTTACCTGAATGGAAAAGTAGCTGGTTACGGCTATACGATCTTCCATGAAGGAAATGTTTTTTACCTGGACAATGGCGGCGGCGGATGGTCCCGTAAACAATCAGATCCTCCTGCTACACCTCATGGTGCGCATGTAAGGCAAGGCACTGCCAGTGTTACAAAATTTATTACGGGGCTGGCAGCTACCGCCGTATTGCAGAAGTACAATCTGTCGCTGGATGAAAAGCTGTACAAATACCTTCCTTCTAACTGGAAGCCCAGCGCTGAGTTTAAGCAACTGAGCTTCAAACGCCTGCTGGCTCATGAAACCGGTTTGATCAATAACGGTGGCGACTTTGCTGATTATAAGAAAACAGTGGAAGGGCCTGTTAAGATGGATGAGTTCACAGACAGCATCAGGAATTACGACAATATTAATTTCGGCCTCGTAGCTATCGTTCTTCCTTATGTTTCTGCCAAACATGGTTTTCCTCAGGATGCCCAGGTATTGAAAAACCTGGAAGGTAACCCCAATGAACTCTACAAACAGCTGGCAAGCAGATACCTGTCTCTGGTAAGAGTGAATGTATTCAAACCTGCTGGCCTGCTGCATTGGAGCGTAATGGACTGGTGTGTATGGAATAACAATGGTCCTATGAATGCAGCACTGGGTACTTTGGGTTACACTACAGTTTTTGGTAATGAAAAAGGTTCTTTGAAAGGAGATGAACGTGCTAATGGTGGTGCAGGAGGTTTGTATTGCAGCTCATGGGAAATGGCAAAGATACAATTGTCTGCTGCCCAGGGAAAAATAGTGAACGCTGCCAATTACAAGAGGATGAGAGAACAAAGACTTGGCTTTGATGGCATCTATGCAGGTAAACATGGTAAATATTATTGGAAAAATGGTGGTGCCAACAGGCATGAAACAATTGTAGCAGACTTTGGTCCTACACAGGTAGCAGTATTTACCAACTCCCGCACGAGTGATATCGGTAATGGTCTTGGCGTATTAGGTAAGGCTTATGATGATGCATGGGAAGTCAAAAAGTAAAAAGTTCATCCCGGTGGTATTAAGCCACCGGGATTTTTTATTAACCGAAATTACGCATCCATTAAATGTACCCCTTTGTAAAAGCAATACTGTTCTACATTTGAGAACAATTTTTTCAAATCCCCCCTTATATGAAGACAAAAAACATTTTATTGGTAATTGTAACTGTTATTGCATGCTCCTGTAAGAAAGAAGACATTAAAGTAAAGGCAGACGGAAAAATAGCCGGGATCGGTGAATTCAGTAATACCCCGCCGAAAACATTTGATCCGCTGTTAATGGCTGAGAAAATTGATGCCTATATGAATGGTAAAGTAGCGGGTTATGGATACACTATTATGCATGAAGGCAAACCGTATTTTCTGAACCAGGGCGGCGGCGGATGGGCCCGCCACAGGGTAGATGCTCCGAATATTGCAAGGCATAACTACCAGGCACGCCAGGGTATTGCTAACGCCGCCAAGTTTGTTACAGCACTGGCTACTATCACATTGCTCGAAAAATATGGACTTTCCCTTAATGAAAAGATCTATCCTTATCTGCCCACTAACTGGAAGCCGAGTGATGAATTTAAGCAACTGACTTTCGGCCGTTTATTAGAGCACCGTACCGGGTTGATCAATTATGGGAGAAGACTGGCTGATTACAAGAAAACTGTGGAAGGTGCTGTAAATACAGTGATCTTTGAGGATGGATGCAGGGTCTATGATGATGTTAATTATGGCCTGGCCGTAGTGCTGCTTCCTTACCTCAGGGCAAAGAAAGGCACGGTTACTGAATACAATACGCTGAAGGCACTGGAGAGCCAACCACTGGAATTAGAAGAGAGCCTGGTTTACCGGCTTCTCGGTCACATAAAAATGAATGTTTTCAAACCAGCAGGTTTCCCCTATTTTAATATGATGGATTATACACCATGGTCCAATAGTAGTTATCTGACTGCATACGAGTGTAACCTGGGCTATTCTACTATTGATGGCTCAACACCCGGCGTCATAAAAGACGAAAGAATGATTGCCGGCGCCAGGGGGTTGTATATCAGTGCATCAGAATTCACGCAGCTCCAATATGCGGCTACTCAATACAAGATCGTGAGCAAAGAGGGGTATGAGGCTATGAGGACGCAATTATTAGGTTTTGACGGAGCTGTAATGGGTGCGCATGGGAGGTACACCTGGAAGAAAGGAAGTGGTGAGAAGTTTGAAACAATGATCTATGATTTTGGCAAAACACAGGTGGCAGTATTTGCCAACTCAATGCATAGCCAGATCAGTGATGATCCTTCTATTCTTTCAAAAGCCTTTGACGAATCCTGGAAATAACCGATACACTATAAAAACAGGTCCCGGTGGCATTAAGTCACCGGGATTTTTTATTAAGCGGCAGGCCCTATCCGTTAATTCAGGGCTTCATTTTGCTGTTTTTTGCCGATCTTACCCTTTATAATCCAATTACGTATGAAAATTTCAGCTTTAATTGTGGAGGATGAGTTGCTGAGCAGGGATTTCCTTTCTAACCTCGTGCGCGAATTCTGTCCGCAGCTGGAACTGGCTGGCACTGCTTCCAATGTGGAAGAGGCGGTGAAGTTTATCAATACGCATTCTCCGCAGCTGATATTCCTGGATATTGAAATGCAGACCGGCACTGGCTTCGATGTACTGCAAAGGGCTAATCACCACAACTTCCAGGTGATCTTCACTACTGCCTTTGATCATTACGCCATCCAGGCCATTAAATTCAGCGCAGTGGATTATTTACTGAAACCTATCAGCCTGGAAGAACTGGAGCTGGCAGTGGCCAAAGCGGTGAAACATATAGAAGGAAAAAAGGAGGATAACCGGCTGGACCTGCTCCTGAAGAACTTCCAAAAGCCCTCAGCCGATGATTTCAGCATTAGCCTGAGCACTTCAGAAGGCGTTGATTTTATTCCCCTGTCCACAATCATCAGGCTGGAAGCAAAGGGCCCGTATACGATCTTTTATATCAGGGACGGCCGCCAGATCATGGTGAGCAAAAACCTGAAGGAATATGAGCTGACCCTGCAGGAGCATGGATTTTTCAGGATCCATAACTCCTACATGATCAACCTGAGGGATGTAAAAAGGTGGGTGAAAACGGATGGTGGTTACGCCGTGATGAGTGATGATGCCATGGTAGCCATCTCTCCGAAAAAGAAGGATGAATTTATGACGCTGATGACAAAGCGGATGGTGTAAGCTGTTGTAATTCTTTGATCGCCTGCTCACAGATCTTCTTCACTTTAAGAAAACGCTTTTCATCCGCCAGTCTTTTCTGTTGCATATGCACTAAGTCTTTCCCGATATGCTGTTTCAGCCCAAAGTAACCAACTGAAGTGCTCATAGTATGGGCAATCTTATAGATCATCTCTCCATTATTTTCTTTCATCGCCTTTTGTAAAGCAGCCAGGTCCTTAGGTGTCTGTTTGATGAAGGTGCTGATCATCTCTTTAATAAAAGCAATGTTGTTGCGTGTTTGCTCTCTGAGGAAACTGAGGTCTGTAACGGCCTTGGGCATGCAACCTGCGATGGCTTTCAGCAGTTCATTTTCACGGAAAGGTTTGGGCAGGTAATCATTCATACCTGCGGCCAGGCATCTTTCCCTTTCTCCGCTGAATGCATGTGCGGTGATGGCTATCACAGGTGTTGCCAGCTTCAGGCTTTCCCTGATCTTTTGTGTGGTGAGGTAACCATCCATGCCGGGGATCTGCAGGTCCATAAGAATGAGATCAACTTTATTCTTTTGCAGGAAGGTGATGGCCTTGGTGCCGCTATCTGCTCCGCTCACGGTGAAACCATTATTGGTAAGCATGATGCGCGTCATTTTTTGATTCAGCAGATTATCTTCCACCACCAGTATATGTAATCCTTTACCATCTACAGTTTGCGCCTGTGCTGCTGTTTCCTTTACCTGTTTGCCCGCTTTGATGAAAGGCAGCTGTACTTTGAATTCTGTGCCTTTGTTCGGTTTGCTGCTGAGGGTAATGGTACCTCCCATCAGTTCTACCAGTTCGCGTGTAATGGCCAGTCCCAGCCCGGAGCCTCCATATTTACGGGTGATGGCAGTATCTGCCTGCGTGAACCTTTCAAATACCTTTTGCTGTTTAGCGGCTGGAATGCCGATGCCGGTATCCTTTATGCTAAACTCCACCTGCATGGTCTGCGTGGTTTCCTCTAGTACTGTACAAGCTACTGTGATACTTCCTTTCTCCGTGAATTTAATGGCATTACCAATGATGTTCAACAGGATCTGGGTAAGCCTTACGCTGTCACTTAACAGAGGTTTTTGAAGTTGTTTGCTGATGTTGCTTTTGTATGCCAGCTTTTTATGCCGCACTTTGGAAGCGAGCATCATCTCAATGGATTGCAGTAATTCCGGGAGATTAACAGGAACAGCTTCAAAACTGATCTTTTTCGCATCCAGCTTGCTGAGATCCATGATATCATTGATCGTGGAAAGCAGGTTGCTGCCGGAGGCGCAGATGGCATCCAGGTATTCTGTTTGCCGGCTGTTCAGTTTTGTTTTTTTCAGCAGTTCCGTGAAACCCAGGATAGCACTCAGTGGTGTTCTCAGTTCATGGCTCATGTTCGCCACAAAATCAGACTTTGCTTTAGACGATTCTTCTGCCAGCTGCCGGGCCTTTTCCATTTGCTCTTCCATTGTTTTACGGACAAAGAAGGTAGGGATCTCCGGCGGTATTTTGGCAATCCGGTGTTTACGGTGCGTTTTGGCAAATTGCTGGATATGCTCTTCTATCTTATGCGGGGGAGACATAATGAACGTGCAATTTTCATCTCCCTTAGCCCTGCAGGTTACTTCCACCGCGGTAAGCGGTATACCGAAACTTTCTTCACACCATCCGGAAGAATACCCCGTGCTCATAATACACACAGGCGATTTGGACTTTTCTCCGGACCTGATCCATGAATCTGCTTCAAAAGAAAAAGGATGGTGATAAACGAGGTAGTAATCATCATCCGGTGTGGGATGGCTTTCAGGGAGGATGTCCACAAAAGCCCAACCCGTATAGGCAAAATGTATCGGGCCCGCTGAGAGTTTAGACAGCGGGTCCGTTACATTCATTTGTGCATGAAAAGCCTTGGCATCATTGATGCCTAATGCATGGGCAATATCGAAAAGGAAGTTCCTGCCAATGCCAAAGGCTTCGCTTTCTCCTCTGTCTGCATACAAACTGAGGATACTGCTTAAAAAGTCTTTGGACAGGGCAGAGGCCCTTATTAATACATACCGCTCGTTACTGATCTCTATAGTGCCCTGTGAGGGATTTAAAGAGATATGCGAGAAATACTGTTTTACATTTTCTTCCGCTTTTTGAAAAAGAGGAAGAAATTCAGCAGGAACTTTTACGGAAGGTTCCTCTGCGTGCAGCGTGTAATGATTGCGCAGGGATGCGTTCTCTTTTTCCAGTGCGCGGATCCTTTCTTGTAGTGTTGAGGTTTTCATCGTTATTGGACGATTTCGGCTGTTCTGTAAACCGCCGGTTGGGGGTACTCCCGTTTAACTGTTGTTTGCAACAAAATACGATAATCTTTCGGGTTAATAGGTTTAAAAAATTCGTAGGGCGCCCACCGTGTAGCGGTAGTACGTAAGCCCATGTCCCGCATGAGCTGGTCCAGGTGCATGAAGTTAAATGGGGCTACACAGGTGCCACTGAATTCTGCAGAGATAGGGCGGCTGCGCTGGCGCCAGTTGGCCATGTATGCCATGTCCTGCTCAATACCTTCCCGTGTGGGCAGTTCCAGTTTTCCCTGTACATAACGCACCAACCAGTTTGCGGCTACTTCTGAAGTAAGGGTGGTGAACAGGCTGGAATTATACCCTACAAAACCCAGTTGCGGAACTTCAGGGTGGAGGATGTTGCGGAACAGGCGGTAGGTACCATTACTGTCTATGATTTTGTCTGCATACTGCTTTTCAAGGAAGGGCAGCGATTGGGTGAAACCGGTGCCGCATACCACCAGGTCTGGTGTAAGCACTTTGCCGTTTTGCAGGTAGAGTTTATTTCCTTCAAAATGACATACCTCTGTTTGCTGTGCTTTGATCAGGCCATCCTGTACTTTCTGATAGAAACCATCCGGCGCTACGCCTAAGCTGCAGCTGATCTGGTCTTCTATTTTATGTTGTGGTACCATGCCGCAGGCCTTCAGTTTAAACTGGCTTTTTAACAGCAGTTCCAATCCCCGCCACTGTGCCCAAACCATCGGTTTGCCTACGGTATGCAGTATTTTCTGGAAAAGCGTTTTACGGGGGCAGTTAAAGAAAGCTTCTGAGAAACGGGAGAAGAGCAGGTAACGCATATTCAATACATTCCCGAAATAACGAGGCACTTTCCATTGTGCTTTACGATACAGAAGATGGCATTCGCTGGAACGGTCTGCTGCCAGTGTAGCAATGTCTGTAGCAGATTTCGCGAAACCTATTACGGCTACGGATTTGTTTTCCAGCAGGGCCGGATCATTCACGGCAGAGGAATGCAGCACTTTTCCTGTAAAACTTTCCATTCCTTTGAATGCAGGTATATGAGGCTTATGAAAAGTGCCGGTGCAGATAGCAACGAAGTGGAAATGCAGGGCTTCCGTGTTACCGGAAGGGTCCTGCACTTCCATCCGCCATTCGCCATTGTTGAATTGTAATTGAGTGACAGTTGTCTGGAAACGAATACGGGTAATAATATTAAAGTGAGTGGCATAGTCTTCCAGGTACCTTTGCACCTGTTCTCCTGAGGGCCAGAGCGGGTAATGGGAGGGCATGGGGAAATCAGAAAAAGCATATTCATCCCTGGTGGTTTGTGTGGCCACATTCAGATAAGAACGGCTTTTTTCCCAAACGCCGCCAATGGCTTTGGCTTTTTCTATAACAGTTACATGATATCCTTGTTCAAGGAAAGCTTTTGCAGTGGCAAGGCCGCTGAGTCCGGCGCCGATAATTCCAATATGTTTCATGGTGTGGGGGTTTAATGATACGAATGTAGTGGGGAGCCGATTGTAAAAAGGGGTGGAATTAATGTATGGGGTGTTTTGGTTAACCCAATTCAGCTTTCCGTTAATTCCACTTTCGAAGATCCTGCCGTTGCCCTCATCTTTACAGCATAAAACTAAACACCCCATGAAAACAAGTAACGAGCCTATCGCATTCCTCAGAGAAGTAATTGCAAATGGCGGCCCCGAAACTGAACAGTACGACACCTTACATCTTGTGTTCGATGCAATTTCCTCCGCTTTCAAAGCTGGGAATATTACCGCAGCAGAACTGGAAGCTTTACAAACAGGACTGGAAGAAACAGATACCATCCTGGGCCATGTAAAATCCAAACCATTTGGTTATGCGGGAGACTTCCTGATCATTGATAAGATCTACCGTGAGCAGGTAACAGCAGATCAGCGGTTTGAGAAGTGGGATAACTTCTGGCATGAACAACCGGCCTGCAGGGCAGTACGGAACCGGAAAGATTATTTCATTCATACCATCCTGGATGCATTGCAACATCAGCCCGCTTTACGTTTATTAAATGTGGCCAGCGGTCCGGCAAGAGACCTGGCAGAGATCTACAGCCTGATAGATCCTTCACGTTTGCAAACAGTATGTGTGGAAGCAGATGAACATGCTATCAACTATGCAAAAGAATTGAATGAATCACATGCCGCGCAGGTAGAATTCGTTCATCGTAATATTTTCCGTTTCAATACAGCAGAACAATTTGATGTTGTATGGAGCGCGGGATTGTTTGATTATTTCGAGGATAAGATCTTTGTGAAACTGCTGCGTAAGTTCATGAGCTGGACGAAACCAGGTGGAGAAGTGATCATCGGGAATTTTGGCGATCATAATCCTACCCGTAATTATATGGAACTGATGGGAGATTGGTATTTACATCATCGTTCTGCGGAAGAACTGATGAATATGGCATTGGAAGCAGGAGCTTCCAGGGGTGATGTAAGCGTAGGCAGGGAAGATGAGGGGGTGAATCTGTTCCTGCATGTAAGAGTAGGGGTTTAATCCCCCTTACTCTTCCCATGGCGGATAAGATCAGCCTTTATCAACTGTGACCATTTGCTCTTTGCTGCGCTGCATGATATTTTGCTTATGCATGCTGCCCCAGGCATGCAGGGAAGCCAATACAGGTTTCAGTGTTTCGGCATATTCTGTTCGTTCGTATTCTACAGATGTATCAGGATGCACGACCCTTTTCACGAAACCATTTTGCTCCAGATCTTTCAATTCTCCGGATAATACCCTGGCAGAAATACCATCCAGGTGGCGTTGTAATTCATTGAACCTTACGGCACCTTCTGACAATGCTATGATAATGCGTAGTTTCCATTTCCCTCCTATCACATAAATGGCATCGTTTACTGCCGGTAATACTTTAAGGCACGGTGTTTTCAGTATTTCTTGCTGCTTCATAATATGCTGTTTGCGCTAACCTGAATGTTAGTAGTAACCTATGGATTAGCTTGAATCATCCATGTGCAAAGGTATATAGTTTTGTGTTATGAAAAAGATATTGCACATCAGTTCAAGCCCCAGAGGGGCTGCGTCCAGCAGTATTTTGCTGGGTAACAGGATCATAGAAAAAATAAAGAACCTCCACCCCGGCAGTACGGTAGTGGTGAATGATACTACAGAGAAAGATTATCCGCACCTGGATGCGGCGCTGATCAATGCCTATAAGGCAACGGACAAGCCGGAGGACGTGCTGAAGGATTCGGATGCTGCGGTACAGGAGTTGTTTGATGCGGATGTAATTGTGATCGGGGTTCCGATGTATAATTTCAATTTGCCCTCTGCCTTGAAAGCATGGATAGATCATGTTGTCCGCCCGGGTGTGACATTCAGTTATGCTACCGGCAAACCGGAGGGCTTGCTGAAAGACAAAAAGGTATACCTGGCGATCGCAGCAAATGGGGTTTATTCAGAAGGGCCTATGCAGGCTTATGATCATGCAGAGCCTTATTTACGGTTCATTCTTGGATTTATCGGGCTTACAGATATCACTACGTTCCGCATAGAAGGAGGCGGTATTCCGGGAATTATGGAAACGGCGGTTCAAAAGGGATTAGAGAGTGTAGCAGTAGCATAGATAAAGCAAGGAGAGTCCTTTGCATTCCCTATCTTGAGCCTATGTCGAGCCTATGTCAAGAATCCGGCAAATAGGCCAAATTGCAACGTATTGTCATTAATATTCATCCATAAAGTGACGGAAACCCCTATTTTTGTGTCATGCGTTTGCTGACATACATATTTGCGATGCTCGTGTTAACACTTAGCTGCCTGCCTTGTGCGGATGCTAATGTGGCACACGGGCATTCGGAAAGTATTTCTGTAACGCAGCCTGTTCAGGACCAGCATCCGGATGCCTGTTCCCCATTCTGCATTTGCACATGCTGTGCCAGTTTTTCATTCATTTATCATACGGCCATCACTTTAAGGGTGCCGGTTACTTCTTCTCATTTCGGCTTTTTCTATGCAGATTCCCTGCATGAAATTTCCCTTCCCATCTGGCAGCCGCCTCAGTTAGTTTAATGTATCCTTTTTTAGCTGTGTTCATACGGGACCCGTATGGCGCAAGGTTATGCATTCAACTAACTTTTACTGAAACATGCTGAATAGTATTATCAATTTTTCGATAAAGAATAAACTCGTTATCGGCATACTCACCCTCGCGCTTATTGCATGGGGTGTTTGGAGTGCCGGACGTTTACCCATAGATGCTGTACCGGATATTACCAACAACCAGGTGCAGGTGATCACGGTTGCACCCACACTGGCATCACAGGAAGTGGAACAACTGGTGACCTATCCCATTGAACAAAGCCTGGCTAACCTGCCTGACCTGCAGGAGATGCGTTCTATTTCCCGCTTTGGCCTCTCTGTTATTACAGTTGTGTTTCCAGATGATGTGGATGTTTATTTCGCCCGGCAGCTGATCAGCGAGAGGCTGAAAGAAGCAGAGAGCAGGATCCCGCAGGGAATGGGAACACCAGAGCTGGCACCGGTAAGTACAGGGTTGGGAGAGATCTATCAATATGTGATCCGCCCGAAGAAAGGAAGTGAGGATAAATATACAGCCATGGACCTGCGTACGATGCAGGACTGGATTGTATCCCGCCAGTTGTATGGAACGCCGGGTATTGCAGAGATCAATAGTTTCGGGGGCCTGAAGAAACAATATGAAGTGGCGGTAGATCCTCATAAGCTGCGGTCTTTGAACATCACCATACCGGAGATCTTCAATGCCCTGCAAAAGAATAATGAAAATACAGGTGGTGCTTATATCGATAAAAAACCGAACGCTTATTTTATCAGGGGCATAGGTCTGGTGACTTCACTGGACGATATCCGGAATATTGTAATTAAAACGGTGAATGGGATCCCCGTACTGATCAGGGATGTGGCAGATGCAAAATTAGGCAGTGCTGTCCGTTACGGGGCATTGACCTATAATGGGGAAAAGGAAGTAGTAGGTGGAATTGTGATGATGCTCAAAGGAGCTAACAGTGCAGATGTTGTTGCACGCGTGAAGAAGAAAATGGAAACCATCCGTAACTCGCTGCCTGCAGATATTGAAATTGAACCATTCTTAGATAGGACGGGGCTGGTGAACAGTGCCATCGGTACAGTAGAAAAGAACTTAATAGAAGGTGCGCTGATCGTAGTGTTTGTATTGGTGGTATTCCTCGGGAATATCCGTGCAGGTTTGATTGTGGCATCTGCTATTCCGCTTTCCATGTTATTTGCACTGGGGCTGATGAACCTGTTTGGTGTAAGCGCCAACCTGATGAGCTTAGGGGCTATCGACTTTGGTTTGATCGTGGATGGTGCAGTGATCATTGTGGAAGCAACCATGCATCACCTGGGTTTAAGGAAAAGCCAGGAGCGGCTGACGCAGGCGGAAATGGACCAGGAGGTATTTGTATCTGCTTCTAAGATACGTAACAGCGCAGCTTTCGGAGAGATCATTATTTTAATTGTGTACATCCCCATACTTTCTCTTGTAGGTATTGAAGGAAAGATGTTCCGGCCCATGGCGCAAACGGTAGGTTTTGCCATCCTGGGAGCATTGATCCTGTCTCTCACGTACATCCCTATGATGTCTGCTTTATTTCTTCCGAAGAAGCTCTCCAACAAAAGAACCATCGCGGATAAGATGATGGACTTCTTTCAGCGATTATATGCACCCATTATTCATGGTGCTATCAGGATGAAGTATTGGGTAACAGGCGCAGCAGTAATTGTAATGGTGATCACGCTGATCGTGTTTAACAGGATGGGGGGAGAATTTATTCCCCAGCTGCAGGAAGGCGATTATGCGCTCCATTGCATATTGCCGCAGGGAACTTCTTTATCCCAAAGTATTGAAACCTCTATGATGGCGAGCCGTATCCTCAGAACTTTTCCGGAAGTGGAAATGGTGGTGGGTAAAACCGGCGGGGCGGAAGTACCAACAGATCCTATGCCTCCTGAAGCATCGGACCTGATCGTTACGCTGAAGCCAAGAAAGGAATGGACCACTACCAAAAGTTATACAGAACTGGCCAATAAGATGTTGGAAAAACTGGAAGTGATCCCGGGTGTTTTCTTTGAAGCATCCCAGCCTATACAAATGCGTTTCAATGAATTGATGACAGGGGTAAGGCAGGATGTTGCCGTGAAAGTGTTTGGAGAGAATATTGATACACTGGCTGCGTTAGCACCAAAAGTAGCGGCTGTTATCCAATCCGTGAAAGGAGCTACAGCACCGCAGATTGAACGTACAAGTGGTCTTCCTCAAATTACCATTCAATATGACCGTGCAAGGATAGCGGGATACGGTTTGAACATACAGGATATTAATACCACTGTAAGCACAGCCTTTGCAGGAAAGACAGCAAGCAGGGTGTTTGAAAATGAAAGACAGTTTGACCTGGTAGTGAGATTGGATAGTGCCAACCGTGCTTCCATAGAAGATGTGGGTAATCTTTACATTGCCCTGCCGGATGGTGTGCAGGTTCCACTGAATCAGTTAGCCACCGTATCTATTAAAGAGGGGCCGGCACAGATCAGTCGTGAAGATGGCAGACGCCGGATTGTAGTGGGCTTTAATGTGAAAGACCGGGATGTGGAAAGCGTAGTGAAGGAGATCCAGGAGAAACTGACTGCTGCGAAGATCCTGCCAACCGGGTATTACTATACTTACGGTGGAACTTTTGAGAACCTGCAGGAAGCATCGGCAAGACTGAGCATTGCAGTGCCCGTATCACTGGCATTGATCTTTGTATTGCTCTTCTTCACATTTGGTTCTGTTAAGGAAGCTGCTTTGATCTTTACTGCCATTCCCATGAGTGCCATTGGCGGCGTATTTGCTTTACTGCTTCGCGGGATGCCCTTTAGCATATCAGCAGGCGTAGGGTTCATTGCTTTGTTTGGGGTAGCGGTATTGAACGGCATTGTGCTGATCAGCACCTTTAATCAATTAGAAAAAGAAGGCATGCAGGATGTGGTGCAGCGGGTGATAGAAGGAACAAAGATCAGGTTGCGGCCGGTACTCATGACGGCTACGGTAGCTTCCTTCGGATTCTTTCCCATGGCCATTTCAACGGGAGCAGGGGCTGAAGTGCAGAAACCTTTGGCTACCGTAGTGATCGGCGGATTACTGACGGCTACTTTCCTCACCCTGGTAGTGCTGCCATTATTGTATATCATATTTAACCCGAAGATCAAAATGAAAGGAGCCATGGTAGCCGCGCTCTTATTCATCATTCCATCTGCCCAGGCACAAAGGAAAACGATCGATGAAACACTAGCTGCGGCAAAAGGAAATCTGCAATACAGCATTAATAAAGAGCAGATCAATAAAGGACGCCTGCAAACAAAGTCGGCCGGCATGCTTCCTAAAACAGGCATCTTTGCGGAGAATGAAGATCTCCGGCCCAGTGATAAACAGGGCATCCTGAAGATAGGTGTTTCGCAAAGTGTTGCCTGGCCCGGTTTATACAATGCGCAGAAAGACCTGTATGCAGAACAGTTAAAGTACTACCAAACAAATACAACAGCAATTGATGCGGAGATCAAAAGGGATGTGCGCAGTGTGTATTACCAGCTGTGGTATCTGCAGGATAAGGTATTGTTATTCCAGCGGCTGGATAGTATTTATACATCGCTGCATGCCGCGGCTAAACTGAAAGTTAAAACAGGGGATAGCCCGGGATTGGATAGCATTGCTGCCAGTGTGCGTATGCAGGAGCTGGAGGCTTTCCTGCAACAAACAGGGAATGATATGAAGATCCAGCAGCAGTTGCTGATGCAGTTGATGAACAGTTCTGAAAGCACCTTACCGGTATTGCAGCCTTTGGAGAAATTGCCTTTTGTTTTAAGTGGTTCAGACAGCCTGCATCCTGTTATTGGTTTGCAACAACAGAATATAGCTATTGCGAATGCAGGGGTAAGGGTTGTTAAGAATGAAAACAGGCCGGAGTTTTCGGGACGTTTCTTCAGTCAGCGTTTATATGGATTGAGTGATCCGTTCACAGGATTCTCTGTTAGTGCTGCCTTTCCTTTATTTGGAGCCGGCGCTTACCGCAATAAAGTAAAAACGGCGAAAGCAGAAGTAGCGATGCAGCAGAAGCAGTATGAATATGGTATGCAGTCTTTTCATACACAAAGGATCCAGGCACAGCAGGAGGCAGAGAAGAACAACAGCCTGCTGCGGTTCTATGAAACGGTGGGGCTGAAACAGGCGAATGAGATCATCAAAGCGGCAACACTGGCTTACAGGGCCGGGGAGATCAGTTTTGCAGAACTATCCCAGTTCCTCACACAGGCCATCGATATCCAGCGAAATTACCTGGAGAACCTCAATGCTTATAACCAATCCATTATTGCGTACAATTATTTTATCAATCAGTAGACCATGAAGTATTTCATCATCATCATTATAGCTATTTTTTTAACTGCCTGCGGGAGTGTTGAAAAAAAACAACCGGAGGAAAAAGAAGAACATGCGCATCCGAAGGAAGAGGGTAATACGGCCACACTTACCGAAGAGCAAATGAAAAGCATCGGCATTGAACTGGGCAGTATTGAGAAGAAACAATTGACAGCTTCACTGCGTGCCAATGGGATACTAAAAGTACCGAATCAGAACAAAGCCAGTATTAATTCCGTTTATAATGGAGTAGTTAAGACTTTACTGGTGCAAACGGGGAGCCCTGTTACCAAAGGGCAGGTGATTGCAACGATCTCTAACCCGCAGTTTATACAGGTGCAGGAGGAATACATGGGTATCAATGCAAAGATCCGGCATGCGGAACAGGAGTATAACCGGCAGAAAGAATTGAACGAAGGGAATGCCGGTGCGCTGAAAAACCTGCAGGCCGCGGAAACAGAACTGAGAACGGTGCAGGCAAGAAGGGCCGGATTGAAACAGCAGATAGAGCTGATGGGCATTAATCCTTCTTCACTGGCTAATGGGAAACTGTTCTCTGTTATTTCATTGAGAAGTCCTATTGACGGCGTGGTAAGCCAGGTGTCTGTTAACCTGGGCAGTTATGTGGATGTGAGTACCCTGGTAGCAGAGATCGTTGATAACAGCCAGTTGCATCTCGACCTGTTTGTGTATGAGAAGGATCTGCCGAAGTTAAAGAAGAACCAGGTGATCCATTTTACACTCACCAACAATCCGGGCAGAGAGTATGATGCAGAGATATTCTCCCTGGGATCATCTTTTGAAGGAGAGAGCAAAGCAGTGAGCGTACATGCCATGGTGAAAGGGAATAAATCAGGGTTGATAGATGGAATGGGCATCACGGCATTGATCAGCCTGGAGAAGGCGGTAGTGCCTGCTGTACCCACAGATGCTTTGATCAATGCACAGGGGCAGGATTATATTTTTATCGTTCGTGGTAAAGATGATCATGGTATGGACTTTGAAAGGATCCCGGTTGCAAAAGGTACCACAGATGTAGGTTATACAGAGATAACACCATTGAAAGATATTCCCGCCGATGCGAAGGTAGTCGTGAAAGGCGCTTTCTTCATCTTGGCGAAACAAACTAATTCAGGCGAACATGCACATTAATTATGGAAAAGATTAAAATAGACCTTGATCTGCTGCTGCCGGAAATCCCTGATGAGAGGGATGCCTGCGTGCAGCGCATCATCAGCATGATGCAAAATCATAAGGGGATTGCAAAAGCACATCTGTTACCCGGTAATGGAAAAGATGAAGCGAAACTTTGTTTCCATTTTGATCCTGATCAGATATCGTTGGAGCAGATACAAACATATGCCCGGGAAGCAGGCGCTGCTATCACTAAACAGTATGGCCACCTGATGGTGGAAGTGGAAAAGATCAGGGAGATGATGGTGGCTGGTGTTGTGGAAGGGCAGTTGAAGAAAGTGCCGGCATTGGTGGATGTATCTGTATCTGCCACAGGGAATATCCGCATTGAGTATGATCAGACCCTGATGGATAAAGAGGGCGTGTTGAAGGAGGTCCGGCAACAGGGTTTGAAGGTAAAGGAAGTGAAGGTGGGAGTTGGAGGAGGAGATGGACATGGAGGTGAACATCAACATGGAGATGTACGTACACATGGAGGTGCGCGCGAACATAAGCATGCTCATTCGCACGATCATTCTGAATCACACGATCACGGTGATGGCCATGACCATGATCATAACCACGGAAACAGCAATGCCCCGGCCTGGAAAAGTTACCTACCTGCCATCATCAGTTTCACCATGCTGATAGCAGGTATCATAGCAGACAATTACACTACCTTCCCCGGATGGGCGAGACTGATCTGGTACGGCATTGCATACATCCCGGTTGGTGTACCCGTTGCCGTTACAGGATTTAAGTTACTGATGAAGGGAGACATCTTCACTGAATTCATCCTGATGACGATCGCTACACTGGGGGCCTTTTACATAGGTGAATATCCTGAAGGCGTAGCCGTGATGCTTTTTTATACAGTAGGCGAGTTATTCCAGGATGCTGCTGTGAACCGTGCTAAAAGAAGTATTAAAGCATTGCTGGATATCCGTCCGGATACGGCGATGGTATTAGTGAACGGTACTTATAAGGAAGTAGCGCCCACAGATGTGAAAGTAGGTGATACCATACAGGTGAGAGCTGGTGAAAGAGTTCCCCTGGATGGAGAAATGCTGAGTGAAGGCAGTGCATTTAATACAGCCGCACTTACAGGAGAAAGTAAACCTTCCACCATCCGCAAAGGAGAAACAGCATTGGCTGGTATGATCAACCAGGAGAAAGTAATAGAACTGAAAGTGACCAAACTGTTCAACGACAGTTCACTGGCACGCATATTAACCCTGGTGCAGGAAGCTACCACCCGCAAAGCAAGAACAGAACAGTTCATTCGCCGTTTTGCACGCATCTATACGCCCATCGTGGTTTTCCTTGCCATAGGTATTGCATTGCTGCCGTATTTCTTTGTAGCCAACTATGTATTCAACGACTGGTTGTACCGCTCACTGATCTTCCTCGTGATCTCCTGTCCCTGTGCCCTGGTGATTTCCATTCCGCTGGGTTATTTTGGTGGGATAGGGGCTGCGTCCCGGAAGGGCATCCTCTTCAAAGGATCTAATTACCTGGACCTTATGACGAAGATCACCAGCGTGATCATGGATAAAACCGGCACACTTACAAAAGGTGTATTTAAAGTGCAGGAAGTAAAAAGCTATGACCTGCCGGAAGAAGAATGGCTCCCGCTTGCAGCAGCATTGGAAAGTAAATCCACGCATCCTGTGGCACAGGCCATTGTAGCACATGTTAAAATGAATAACATCGCTATAGAAGACCTGGAAGAGATCAGCGGACATGGATTAAAAGGAAAAGCAGGCGGAAGAACAGTACTGGCCGGTAATGTGAAACTGCTGGAGAAAATGAATATCCCGGTAAGAGAAGAACTCCGCAGTATTACAGACACCATTGTTGCAGTAGCGGTAGATGGAAAACTCGCGGGATATGTAACCATCGCAGATGAAATGAAGAAGGACAGCAAAGAAGCGATCAATGCGCTGCATGGCATGAATATCAAAACCACCATGCTCAGTGGTGATAAACAATCAGTTGTAGATAAGGTGGCGACGTACCTGGGGATCGATCATGCATATGGCGATCTACTTCCTGAGAATAAAGTAGAAAAGGTGGAGCAGGCAAAAAAAGATACCGGTGCCATCATTGCCTTTGTAGGAGATGGTATTAATGATGCACCGGTGCTAGCCTTAAGTGATGTAGGTATTGCCATGGGAGGCCTGGGAAGTGATGCCGCCATTGAAACCGCAGATGTGATCATTCAAACAGACCAGCCCTCTAAGATTGCTACAGCTATCGGCATCGGCAGGGCTACGAACAGGATCGTATGGCAGAACATTGCGCTGGCATTTGGTGTGAAAGCAATTGTACTGGTACTGGGGGCCGGAGGTTTGGCTACCATGTGGGAAGCGGTTTTTGCGGATGTGGGTGTTGCCCTGCTGGCTATTCTCAATGCGGTGAGGATCCAGCGGATGAAGTTTTAATTTTTAAGGGAAAAGGGACGACTCTTATGCTGTTGGTTCCTTGATAAAAGACAACATATGTTTTGCAATGGAAATGAACGAAGCCATATCACTCGGCTTGATAATGTAATCCAGGATCCCTAATTCAAAACTAATAGATTTATGTACCGGAGAACTGGAAGTGCTCCACATTACTTTAGGTATCGACTGGTACCGCCTTTTCTGGTTCAATAGTTTAACTATCTCAACACCAGTGAGTTCAGGTAAATTGTAATCGAGGACAATCAATGCAGGCAACTCCTGGTCGGAAACACTGTCTAAATGTGTTATAAATTTCCGGCCATTTGTAATACTGACGATATCCACATATGGGTCGACCTCCCTTACGGCATATTCCAACATTTCCTGATCATCCAGATCATCCTCGGCCAGAAAGATCGTTCTTCTAGTATGGCCTAAAAATTGTATATGTTCCACTGTTGTTATGTTCGATACTCAAAAGTAATTATTGTACCGAATATCTTACAAAATATCATATGTAGTATGTGAAAATAAATGAAGTATCGTGAATAAGTGATACTTAAAAATACTTTTCAATATTAATATGAGTTGATGTCAACTAATATCTAGCAAATGGCCACCCGCAAAAGAACTGTTCAAACTTCTACAGCCAAAGGAGGAACTGTGGATAAAAATCCCCAATCCGCCACAAAGAAGTCCCAAAAACCGAATGAAATCTTTGTTGAGTCCTTACCTGATGAATTAAATTCCCGGGAATTATTACAGGTATTGTCTGAGATGAAAAGCGGCAATTTTACGGTCCGCATGCCGGTAGACAAAATAGGGCTAAGCGGAAAGATCTGTGATACCATCAATGAGATCATTTCCCTTAACGAAACCCTTGTGGAAGAACTGAACCTCGCGAGGAATACCATCGGAAAGGAAGGGAAACTGAATCACCGGGTGATGATGCCAAGAACGGCTAAAGGATCCTGGCATACAGCTGTAGGCTCCATCAATACGCTCATATCTGACCTTGTACATCCTACCATTGAAATAGCTCACGTGATCAGTTCCGTGGCAAAGGGTAACCTTTCCCGGGAAATGACCTTGCAGATAGGAGACCACGTATTGCAGGGAGAATTTGCACGGATCGCTACAGAGGTGAACGGGATGGTGAAACAGCTGAACCTCTTCTCCCGTGAGGTAACACGTGTGGCGCGGGAAGTGGGTTCCGAAGGAAAACTGGGCGGCCAGGCAAAAGTAAAAGATGTGGCGGGTGTATGGAAAGACCTCACGGATTCTGTGAACCAGATGGCAGGTAACCTTACAGCACAGGTGCGGAACATTGCAGATGTAACAACAGCGGTGGCGAAGGGAGACCTTTCTAAAAAGATCACAGTGGATGTGCAGGGAGAGATCCTTGAACTGAAAGATACTATCAATACCATGGTGGACCAGCTGAACTCCTTCTCTTCGGAAGTAACGCGCGTGGCGCGGGAAGTAGGTACAGATGGAAAACTGGGCGGCCAGGCAGAAGTAAAAGGGGTTGCCGGAACATGGAAAGACCTCACGGATTCCGTGAACCAGATGGCTTCCAACCTTACAGGCCAGGTGCGGAACATTGCGGAAGTAACAACCGCGGTGGCAAGAGGTGACCTTTCCCGTAAAATTACAGTGGACGTTAAAGGAGAGATCCTTGAACTGAAGAATACGATCAATACGATGGTGGACCAGCTGAACTCTTTCTCCGCAGAGGTAACACGTGTGGCAAGGGAAGTAGGTTCGGAAGGAAAACTGGGTGGCCAGGCCACCGTAAAAGGTGTGGGTGGTTTGTGGAAAGACCTTACGGATTCCGTGAACCAGATGGCCTCCAATCTTACGGCACAGGTGCGGAACATTGCAGAGGTAACAACTGCGGTGGCATTGGGTGACCTCTCCCGTAAGATCACAGTGGACGTGCGGGGAGAGATCCTTGAACTGAAGAACACTATCAATACGATGGTGGACCAGCTGAACTCTTTTGCATCAGAAGTAACGCGTGTAGCCCTTGAGGTAGGTACGGAAGGTAAACTGGGAGGCCAGGCAAAAGTACAAGGTGTGGGAGGAACCTGGAAAGACCTCACGGATTCTGTGAACCAGATGGGGTCCAACCTTACAGCACAGGTACGGAACATCGCAGAAGTAACCACGGCAGTGGCGAATGGCGACCTTTCCAAGAAGATCACGGTGGACGTTGCGGGAGAGATCCTTGAACTGAAGAAAACCATCAACACCATGGTGGACCAGCTGAACTCCTTTGCATCAGAGGTGACGCGTGTAGCCCTTGAGGTAGGTACAGAAGGAAAATTGGGCGGCCAGGCAAAAGTACAAGGTGTGGGCGGTACCTGGAAAGATCTCACGGAATCTGTGAACCAGATGGGTTCCAATCTTACGGCACAAGTGCGGAACATTGCAGAGGTAACTACTGCGGTGGCAAAAGGTGACCTCTCCCGTAAGATCACAGTGGATGTAAAAGGAGAGATCCTGGAATTGAAAGATACCATCAACACCATGGTGGACCAGCTCAACTCATTCGGCTCGGAGGTATTTCGTGTAGCCCGTGAGGTGGGTTCTGAAGGTAAACTGGGTGGGCAGGCAGACGTACCCGGTGTGGAAGGATTATGGAAAGACTTAACAGACTCCGTAAATATCATGGCCTCCAATCTTACATCGCAGGTGCGTAACATCGCAGAGGTAACAACCGCGGTGGCGAATGGAGACCTTTCCCGTAAAATTGAAGTGGATGTTAAAGGAGAGATCCTTGAACTGAAAAATACGATCAACACCATGGTGGAACAGCTGCGTGCTTTTGCATCAGAGGTAACCCGTGTGGCGCGTGAAGTAGGTACGGAAGGAAAACTGGGTGGTCAGGCAAACGTACCCGGAGTGGGCGGTACCTGGAAAGACCTTACGGATTCCGTGAACCAGATGGCGGGTAACCTTACGGCACAGGTTCGTAACATCGCAGACGTGGCCATTGCGGTGGCAAATGGAGACATGTCCAGGAAGATCACAGTGGACGTGCGCGGAGAGATCTTACAATTGAAAGAGACACTGAATACGATGGTGGACCAGTTGCGTGCATTTGCATCTGAAGTAACCCGTGTGGCGAGGGAAGTTGGTACAGATGGTAAACTGGGTGGCCAGGCATTTGTACCCGGTGTGGCAGGAACCTGGAAAGACCTTACGGACTCTGTGAACCAGATGACGGGTAACCTTACCTCACAGGTACGTAACATCGCAGAGGTAACAAAAGCGGTGGCATCGGGAGACTTGTCTAAAAAAGTAACGATCGATGTAAAAGGTGAGATCTTTGATCTGAAGAATACGATCAATACGATGGTGGACCAGTTGAACTCTTTTGCCTATGAAGTAACCCGTGTGGCGCGTGAAGTAGGAACGGAAGGTAAACTGGGTGGCCAGGCAGAAGTACAGGGTGTGGGTGGTACCTGGAAAGACCTTACGGATTCCGTGAACATGATGGCGTCCAACCTTACTAACCAGGTACGCGGTATCGCAAAAGTAGTGACCGCGGTGGCAACAGGAAATCTGAAACAAAAACTTTCTATCGTTTCCCGTGGTGAGGTTGCACAGCTGACGGAAACGATCAATGAAATGATCGATACCCTGGCGGTGTTTGCTGACCAGGTAACAACCGTGGCAAGGGAAGTGGGTGTGGAAGGAAGACTGGGTGGCCAGTCCAGTGTACCCGGTGCATCCGGTATCTGGAAGAACCTCACGGAAAACGTGAACCAGCTGGCAGAAAACTTAACCACCCAGGTACGTGCGATCTCTGCGGTAGCTTCTGCTGTAACGAAAGGAGACCTTACGCAAATGATCCGTGTGGAAGCAAAAGGGGAGGTGGAACAATTGAAAGATACCATCAACCAGATGATCGCCAACCTGAAACAAACCACTTTAAGGAATGAGGAACAGGACTGGCTGAAATCCAACCTTGCACAGTTCACACAAATGCTGCAGGGACAAAAAGACCTGAACACGGTAACCCGCAGGATCTTGTCCGAACTGGCACAGGTGGTGAATGCGCAGAAAGGTATGTTCTATATCCTTGAACAGGAAGAAGACCTGCACAATCCTAAACTGAAATTATTTGCGGCCTATGCTTATGGCGATGAAGTGAGCCTGGCCAGGGAATTTGCACTGGGCCAGGGATTGGTGGGGCAATGCGCTGTAGAGAAAGAAAGGATATTGCTCACAAATGTACCACCTGATTATATCAAGATCGGTTCAGGGCTTGGTGAGGCTTCACCACTCAACCTTATCGTACTGCCGGTATTGTTTGAAACAGAGATCAAAGCGGTAATAGAATTGGCCTCTTTCGATACCTTCAGTCAAACTCACCTGGACTTCCTTGGCCAGTTGACAGAGAGTATCGGTATTGTATTGAATACCATTGAAGCCAACTCCCGTACAGAAGACCTGCTGGAACAATCCCAGTCACTGGCAGATGAATTGAGAAGAACGAATGAAGAGTTGCAGGATAAAGCGCACCTGCTCGTGAAACAAAAAGAAGAAGTGGAAGGGAAGAACAAAGAGGTGGAAGAAGCCAGGCGTTCGCTGGAAGAAAAAGCAGAACAGTTGCAGCTTACTTCCAAATACAAATCTGAGTTCCTCGCCAACATGTCCCACGAGTTGCGCACACCACTCAATTCCTTACTCATCCTTGCGCAGCAGTTATATGAAAACTACGATGGTAACCTGAACGAGAAACAGGTGCGTTATGCGAAAACCATCCACAGCTGCGGAGATGACCTTATTCAGCTGATCAACGATATCCTCGATCTGTCTAAGATCGAATCCGGTTATATTTCTACTGACTTTATTAAAGTACGTTTCAACGAGGTGACCAGCTTTGTGGAAACTACTTTCAAACACATTTCCGAAAGCAAGAACCTGCGCTTCAGTATTTCTATGGATGAGCGGTTACCGCATTCCCTGGAAACGGATGTGCAAAGGCTGAACCAGATCCTGAAGAACCTGCTTTCCAACGCCTTCAAGTTCACGGAAAAAGGAGAAGTGAGACTGCGGATCTATGAGGCGGACAGGAACTGGAAGATCGTGAACAGCAGCCTGGATAATGCAGACAAAGTAGTGGCCTTTGAGATCAAAGACACGGGTATTGGTATTTCAAAAGACAAACAAAACATCATCTTTGAAGCTTTCCAACAGGCGGAAGGTTCCACCAGCCGTAAATATGGTGGTACAGGGCTGGGGCTTTCCATCAGCCGTGGACTGGCAGACCTTTTGGGCGGTTCCATAGAACTGGAAAGTGAAGCGGGCATGGGTAGTGCATTTACACTCTTCCTGCCGTTGCGCTACAACCCTTCTGTTATCAAAAAGGAGAAATCCAGCAGTCTTACCATAGGCGAATACAAATTGTCGGAGGATATGGACCTGCTGCAATCTGTGCCTACCATCAAAGTATCCGAAACAAAAGACCTGGAAGGGCTCAATGAGATCATCAATGATATCGGGGACGACAGGACACATATCTCTGAAACAGACAAGGTAGTGCTCATCGTGGAAGATGATGTGCGGTTTGCCAAGATCATGCTGGAAAAGGCACATGAAATGGGCCTGAAAGTGGTGGTGGCCACCAGCTTCGGAGAGGTGTTTGAACTCACCAATAAATTCAGTCCTATTGCCGTTACACTGGATGTAAAACTTCCGGATGCAAGCGGCTGGCGGATACTGGACCTGTTTAAGAACGACATCAACCTGCGGCATATTCCTATTCACCTCATTTCCGGGGAAGAGAACAGGTTGCTGGCCATGCAAAGAGGTGCCAGGAGCTTTAACCTGAAACCCCTGAAAACAGAAGTATTGGCAGTGCTGTTCAAGAATATCATCGATCAGGATACCAGGAAGAATAAAACAGTACTGGTAGTGGAAGACAGTGCACCGGATGCATCTCAGATAGCACGCATACTTGAGAACGGAGAACTGATCAATATAGAATTTGCGGAGAACGGTAAAGATGCTATGTATTTCATAGAGCATAATAATTATGATTGCATCATTGCAGATTACATGCTGCCGGATGTGGATGGTACAGATCTCTTTGCCAATATCCAGATGGTCAATAAGATCAATAACACACCGGTGATCATCTATTCTGCCAAAGACTTTTCCAAGAACGAAAAAACGAAACTGAAGCAGTATGCCAATAAAATATTGCTGAAGGATGTGAATTCACTGGACCTGTTGCTGGAAGAAGCGGTGATGCAGTTACACATCAACCATAATACCCTATCGCCGGAGAAGCGGAAACTAATTGAAGACCTCCGGACACAGAAGGATGTGCTGAGCAATAAAAATGTGCTGGTAGTGGATGATGACGTAAGGAACCTGTTTGCACTTACAACGGCGTTTGAAAGATACCATATTAATACCATCACAGCAGAGAGCGGAAAAGAGGCTATGAGCATCCTTGATGAGCATAATGAGATAGACATCGTACTGATGGATATCATGATGCCGGAAATGGATGGTTATGAAACCATGCAGAAAATACGAAGAGAGCATAAGAACAGTTCCTTACCTATTATTGCTGTTACGGCAAAAGCTATGAAAGGGGACCGGGAGAAATGCCTGGAAGCAGGAGCATCTGATTACATTACAAAGCCACTGAAGATCGATCAGCTATTGTCGTTAATGCGTGTGTGGCTTTACAAATGATTTTTTTCTAATTTAGCAATAATACTTAACAACTGTGCTGGAAAGAGATCCCGTTAAAATATTAATTGTTGACGACAGACAGGATAACCTCATGTCTATCGGATCCATATTGGAAAGGGAGAACTATAGTATTGTGCATGCTACTTCCGGCAGGGCTGCATTGAAAATATTATTAAAGGAATATGATTTCTCCCTGATCCTGATGGATGTGATGATGCCTGATATGAACGGGTTTGAAACAGCGTCTTTGATCTATGAAAGGGATAAGCTGAAAGAAATTCCCATCATTTTTATTACAGCACATAATTATGAAGAGGAATCTATTTATAAAGGTTACAGGGTAGGGGCGGTTGACTTCATTTATAAACCCATCAACCCTGAGCTGCTGCGCATCAAAGTAGGGCTTTTTGTGGAACTATACCGGAAAACGCAGTCCCTGATAGCACAGGAACAAAAGCTGCTGCGCATGAATGCCTCTTTGCAGAAAGAGGTGGAAGAAAGGGAGAATTCCGAAATGAAGGTAAGAGAACTGAACAGCCAGTTAATAAAGTCCAATGTGCATTTAACCGCTGTGAATGAGGAGCTGGACCGTTTTGCTTTTGCAGCATCGCATGACCTGCAGGAACCTTTGCGGAAGATCAGGGTATTCAGCGATCTGATCCTCAGCAAAAAAGGGAAAGATGAAGATGTGGAAAAATACATGGTGAAGATCACAAACGCCGCTGCCCGTATGCAGCAACTGGTGAATGACCTGTTGCGTTTTTCAAGACATGCTTTACAGGGGGGTGATTTTGTGGTAACGGACCTGAACACCGTGGTGAAAGAAGCGATGACGGAACTGGAAATGAAGATCCAGGCTACCAATGCCGTGATCAGGATAGATGCTTTGCCTTCCATTCCCGTGATCCCTGTACTGATGCGGCAGGTATTCTTTAACCTGCTGAGCAATGCCATTAAATTCAAACGGAAAGAGCTGCCGCCGGAAGTGCATATTTATGCAGAGAGTTCTCCCGAAAAGTACCAGGTATTTGTAAAAGACAATGGTATTGGCATTGATAGCCAATACCTGGAAGATATTTTCTCCGTATTTAAACGCCTGCACAGTTACCATGAAATAGAAGGTAGCGGCATTGGTCTTTCCATCTGCAAAAAGATCATGGACCAGCACAATGGTACCATTACGGCTACCAGTGTGGCAGATGTAGGTTCTACTTTTATCCTCAGTCTTCCTGAGCGGTTCAACGCTTAACAGCAGTAAACATTTGGTATATGATTTGAATAGGAAATTGAAAATTTTCTTATGCGTATCATTTCTACCAGAACACATGCCAGGCTGGATTACATGTATGGGATCCTGCTGATCAACGCACCCTGGATCTTTCGTTTTAATGACGGAACAGTTGCAGAATGGCTGCCTGTATTGATGGGCGTTGCTATGATCTTCCTTTCACTCTTTACACATTATGAAGGCGGTGTCTTCAGGGCTATTTCGTTTAAAACACATCTCTTGCTGGATATAACAGGCGGTTTAATATTGATGGCCGCACCCTGGTTATTCCGTTTCTCACATGAGGTGTTCCTTCCACATCTTGTACTGGGCGTTTTCCCCGTAGTGGTTTCCCTGGTAACTAAAACAGTGCCTTATAACAGGCGCATTGCATATAGCGTATGGTAGACAAGGATAAAAAAGATAATGAAGACAAAGAAGAACAACGCGAGGTTTCAACGGAACGCCAGGTGCCGGAGGTCAGGGAATCCGATCTTCCGGATACGGGCAGGAGTAATGTAAAAGATGCCGGGTTGGATGATGTGGAGGAAACAAATGATCTCGATACGAAATGATGTAACATCACTGCGATTTGTTAACTAACCGGGTTTTGATCTGAATAGATCAGAACCCTTTTTTTTGAAAAAATTAAAGTAAAGAGTACTTTTAAGGACTGATTGTGATGATTATGAGTGAATTAGCCCCGTTGATCCTTCATTTGCATCAGAATAACCGCCACCCCATTTTTGTTTAGCGGTTACTTGCTTTATTATTTTTATTAATATTATACTGTATATCTGATAATATGATCCCTGTAATTCCTTCCCTGCTCACCGGCGTATTGTTGCTGTTGATCCTGCTTATTGGCTGTAGGCTGGTATTCCTTTTATTCAGGTACCTGTTCTTCAGACCCAACATGTTTGGTGTCACCTTTGGTATGCGGCTTTTTACCATATCCGTATCCTGTTTCCTGTTCCGCGATTTCTTTTACGTGCTTTTCTGGGTACCCGTTTCTTTGATAAAGGTGCCATTGGAACAGTTGCTAAGTGGAATTGGGATGATGGTGGAAGCAACGGAAAAGATCGGTACAGACAAGGTATATATGTTGATCAAAAACGTATACAGCCTCCTGGCGGAAAAGACCAGGTACTTTACCCCGTATTTTTTAGGCGGCCTGTTAACAGCCTGCCTTTTACATGAAGTACTGAGGAGCCTTTTTTATGATGAAACCACCACCGATTACCAGATACGGAAAAGGAGCCTGCAATTTTATCATAGCAGTATCATCGGAGGCCCCAGGGCAGTAAAGCAGAACATTGCATTGTTCCTGCTCATGAGCGGAAGTTTATACCTCATTCTCTGTGTAACTATTGCCATTCCCTATAATAACAACTTCCCGGGCTACAATGATCAGAATAAGGATACATCGGTTTATAAGATAAGGATGGCTGAATCCGGTGAACTGAGTATGAGCATGAATACTTTTGGGCAGGATACGGTCCCGCTCAACCAGGCGATGCGGACCGCCAATACAGAACAATTAAGTGCATTGGCCAAAGACCTGTTAAGCCGGAACAATGGGCAGTTCGTGGGAAATATGGAAGAGCAGCACCGCTACCTGGTGAAACGGACGAATGAATTCAATAACTCCGTCAAAGAATTTGTAACGGCAAAAGAGAACCTTGTCAAAAATCTGAATGATAAACTGAAGGGGAAAGACGGATCTGTTAAACTCAGGTATACCTATTACCAGTTATTGCAGGAGTATGTGGGGAATGAGATCAGGATCAAAGAAGATATTTACCGCAGGGCACTGGTCAGGATCAACGATGACTACATGTTCTATGTAAAGGACCCCATTGCGCGTTATGCATCTGCCTACAGTGGTTTTGTTACTGACCTGAGGAGGCTGAAAGACGGTGATATTGTTCCGGCAGAACTATCCAATTACACCAGCACGAACTTTATTTTTTACCGGCAGCAGGGAGATGTGATGCCGGATGCTTCCCGATGGGGGCCGGAACCAATAGAACCTACTCCGGGTACAGATTGGGGCTGGCTGGGCAGAAGCGCCAGCTGGCTCATCAAGCCCAATGCACCTGATCTTATCTTACTGATCGGGATGTTCGGGTTCGGTATGCTTGGTGCAGCGATTTCAAGTTTTGTGAATATCCGCAGAAAAATTTCACAGAAGGATCCTTTGGTGGATAATCTATATATCGTGATCATCCGCGGTTTCTCTGCGGCAATTGTTATTTTCCTGGCTACCAAAGGAGGTATTGCCATTGTGAACAATGGCAGTAATAATCCTAACCCGCATGTGTTATTCCTGGCTTGCCTTGTTGGTGCTGTGTACAGTGAACGGATCTGGGAATGGGCAAAGAAGCAACTGGCGTTAAAAACAGACGGAGGCGCTGATCCTTTGCCTGCGGATGAAAATAAGGATGCCTATAATAAGGAAAGCGACCAGCCCCGTCAGCAGCGGTCTGTTATGGCTGCTCCCGATGAAGGCGCTATTACTCCTATCGATTAGAATAAATCCCTTTATAGATGAAAACGATTAAACTTGTTTGTTTACTAGTATTATTATCCGGCAGCCTGTTGGCGCAAGACAATTATTTTACTGAAGCTAAAAAGCTTTCCAAACTGGCAGAAACGGCATTGAAGGATGTAGTGGTTAAGCTTGATACAAACGGAAGACCTGTTTTAACAAGCGGAGGGGATAAAATGAATACCCTTTCCAAACACGTTCAGCAACTGGTAGCTGCGTCAAAGCAGGATGCATTTAAAACAGGTGCCCCTGCAGCAGGTCCGGTTCCTGTGCCTGCAGAAGGGGCTATCGGAGCACCTGCCGCCGCAGTCCCTGTGGCAGCAGCTCCGGTATTATTATCTGAAGAAGAGAATAAAACAATTGAAAAAGAGATCCTGTATGCTGCGTGGCTGCTGAAAGTGAAGAGCGAAGATGAATTGAAAAAGGTCCGTGACTTTCCTGCAAAATTTTTATTCCTGAAGGAAATTCAAAAAGCTATAGAGGTGTTTGTTGGTCAGTCAGCAGGAAACCCTACCAACTTTGCGTTTTCTGAATCTGCTATTATATATGGCATCACAGACTTTATCATCCGCCGTGGAAAAGAAGAACTGGTAGAGTCTTACCTGGAAGGCTGGTATAACCGCCTGAATGAAAGCGAGATCTTAAGCCCTTTATTGGTACAAACACTAAGCGTTACAAAAGCCTTCACCCAGGATAACGGGCTTGGCCTGGCCAAGTATGGTGATAAATGGAAAGCAGCCATGCAGGAGGACCTCCGGCGTATTCCTCACCTGTTAATGAACGAGCAATATGTAGACGTTCTGTTCAGCAAGATACCTTCCATACAGGATCCCACAAAGAAAGAACTGAAGGCTGCCATTATGGGTGGTGCAGACCTTACCTATCGCCTTTACCTGAAAGAACATGTGGTAAGTGCAGTTGCTTCCATTGCTGATGGTTACTGTGCCGGGCAGGATGTATTTAAAGACAATCCATTATTTAAAAGGATCATTGTACTGTCTGATATCCTGATGAAGGTGTCTGGTACGCTGGAGAATAATACCACCTATAAAGCCGTGAAGCTGGACGATGTGGAAACCCTGGATGCAGACAGTTGGATGGTGCTGATAAAACTGATGTATGCCAGGAATAACCGCCGGTTGGAATACGTGATGGATAGCCCTGCCAAACTGGATATTTTCAATGGCGATCTCTTTTCAAAAACAGAAGAGTTCCATTACCTCGTGAGAAAAGTAATTGCGCAGGTGCAAACGTATCAGAACCTGATCAGCCAGGCCGGAACGGGTAAACTCAGCTTTGACGACAGCCGCAAGTTATTTGAAGTTGCTTTTGGCCTGTTCACGCAAACGCAGCAGTTTATGAAATTCTTCAAACTGGAAAAAGATGATGTATTGTTCAAAGCCAGTATAGAACCTTACTTCCGGTATGCTCAGGAAATAGGAGAGGGCATTTCTACCCAGGAATATGGCAAGGTGCTGGATGGTGCGCTGGGTGTTTTTGCCATGCTCAATAAAGGCCAGAACAATCCTGATTTCGATAAGATGATCAGCAACCTTCAGCTTTATGGCAGCTTTATGCTCAACATCCTTTCTGCCGATAAACCGGAGCAGGTGGAAGCGGCTTTGGACGAACTGATCCCGAAAGGAAGATATCAGCTGAAGAATACAAAACAATTTGCAGTGTCCCTGAGTGCATTCCCTGGTGTAATGCTGGGTGCTGAGAACATTCGTAAATATCCTACAGATGCTTCCGGTGCTATCATTCCTAACCAGAATAAGAAAACGGCTACCAGTTTCTCTGCAGCACCTTATTTACCTATCGGGTTTGATTTCAGTTTTCATGTACGTTCCCAGAAAGACCTGGAAGAACGCGCAAAGAAAAATAAGTATGCCAGTATGAGTGTTGGCTTGCAACTGGTAGACCTGGGTGCTGTGCTGAACTATCGTTTGTCAGGAGACTCTACAGAATCCACTGCGCCGGAGATCAGCTGGAAACAATTGCTATCTCCCGGAGCACAGGTGATGTGGCATTTCAATAACAGTCCCGTTGTGTTTGGTCTTAGCTGTAATTACACACCAGAGTTAAGGAATATAGATCAGAAAGGTGTTACCTATTCCGCCAATGCCTTCAGGTTCGGTGTCTTTTTAGGCGTAGATGTAACCATCTTTAACCTGCATCTTTCCCGGAGGAATACCGGGCAGAAAAAATAAACGGTTTTATGCAGAACAATATTAAAATATTGCGGGAAGGAATATGTGGAGCAGGCTCCCTGGGTGGTTTTTTTACAATGCCGGGCCGGGATGCTGTTTACGGAATATCTAATAACCATGTACTGGCCAATCTGAACAGTTGCGCTGTGGGCGATCCCATTCTCAGGGCAGATACCAATGAACAGATAGCCACTTTAAGCCATTGGGTACCACTCAGCATAATGAACGCCAACAATACCATTAACCTGGTAGACATGGCACTTTGCAAGCTCACACCTGGTATTCAAACAATCTGGCAGATAGATGATAGTACGATCACCAAACCGGCGGGGTATATTGAACCCCGCCAGTTTGGGTTTGTATATATGAAGGAAGAGGCTGGCGGTGTGAGAAGAGGGAAGATCATGAAAAGCCTTATTAATCATGTGATGCAGTTTGACCTTTGCGGTAAACCCTACCTGTTCACCAAACTGATTGAAATAGCACCTACGGATGGGCAGCCTTTTTCCCAGTCCGGTAATTCCGGCAGTATTATCCTATCCAGCAGCCATTTGATCGTTGGATTACTGGTGGGCGCTAATTCAGATGCCACCAAAAGTTATGCTGTTCCTTTTGTGGATGGTATCCTCAAATTCGCACCCTTGCAAATATTGTGATCATGCATTTTGTCCCCGTTTTGTTTTATCACTCGTTATAAAGCAAAACGGAATAATGAAAAAGATCCTTCGTATAATGTCCAGCCCCAGAGCGGAATACTCCAATAGCAAAAAGCTGGGGAAGAAACTTACTGAACAGTTATTGGCAATGCATCCCGGCTCAGTTATCGTTGAGCGGGACTTAGTAGCAACACCGCCTCCTTATTTACAACATCAACATATTGTTTCCTTTTTCAAAGACCCGGCAGACCGGACTGTGGCTGATATGGATGTATTGGCTTATTCTGACGGGGTAGTGCAGGAGGTCTTTGAAGCAGACATTATTATTATCGAAGCACCGATGTATAATTATGGTATTGATGCCCGGTTAAAATCATGGGCTGATCAGCTTTTGCGCATTGGGGTGACCTTTGGTTATAATGCGGAAGGAAAACGGATAGGGCTGGTACAGGGAAAGGAGGCATATATTGCCATGTCGTCCGGAGGGGTTTATTCACAGGGAGAAACGCCGGGCCTGGATTTTGTAGCTCCTTATTTACGATCCATACTGGACTTCATTGGCATTAGCAATTCCCGGGTTGTACGTGTGGAAGGGGTGTTGTTCGCATCACTGAGTGAAGAGGAGATCGCAATATTTGCGAAGCTAAACAATTAAGTATTTTCCGAGTAGTGGCCAGTGTTCAGAACAATACGGGCAAATCTTTTATTGGGAGGTGCCGCAGGTATCCGTGAAGAAGTTAATGCAGGTATTAACAATTGCCAATAGGTCGTAACACTTATTAAGGATAAAATTAAACAGGAGCGCGGATCCCCGGTTGCAACTATTTGAAGTGTGCAGCCGGGGATCTTGTATATCCATTGAAATGCTGCGGACTTAATAACCCACAAAATTCACATTTGTTCTTATCCTCTGGATTTTTTTTATAGTTTGCAAGGGGAAAATAGGTTATTATAGATAGTTGGCATATCATCAGACATACAGCGTGAGAGAACTACTTTTGCAGATTGCAGAAGGCGACCAGCAAGCTTATGCGGCTATATTTCATCTTTACCGGGAGAAGGTTTATTCCCTGGCTTTTCATATTACCTCTTCTGTTACCGCTTCTGAAGAGATTGTACAGGATACTTTTTTAAAAGTATGGCAACAACAACAAACACTACCCGGCATTCAGGATTTTGACAGCTGGCTTTTCATTGTTGCCCGGAACCATATCTACACCACACTAAAGAAAATGGCCAGAGATGCCACCTTTCCTTTGCCGGAAGAATATGAACCGGCAGATCTGGCCACCGCAGAAACCGTCATAGACGAAAAGGAATTCAGGTCCATCCTGGCTGAAGCGCTGGGACGACTTTCTCCCCAGCAAAAAGAAGTATATCATTTACTCAAAGAAGTGGGCCTGACCAGGGAAGCAGTGGCTGCCCGTCTTGGGCTTTCCCCTGAAACCGTTAAGGTTCACCTCGCACGGGCAATGCGATCTATCAGGGCATATGTAGTTGCCAGGCTCCCGCTTTCTGCCGCTTTATTCATTCTTTGGAGATACCTCTGAAATTTTTTATGGGTTGATGTAACCCATAACATTTTCCATTTAGTCTTTATAGTTAACGAGACATGCAAACACGCCTTTCATATCTATTTGACCGGTTACGTGACCGTAATATTACTACCATCGAGCGGGAGGAGCTAACTATACTATTAAGGGATGCAAGCAATGAAGATGCTGTAAAAGACTGGATAGATCAGCAGATCACTACAGGAGAAGTACCCAATTATCCCATGAATGAAATGGCTGCCAACGATATTCTTGAGGCAGTTCTGCAAACGCCATTACCTGCCAGGCCGGTAAAAACAGTGAGCATATTCCGCCGCTGGCAATGGGCTGCGGCCGTATTGGTATTAGTAATAACCTTTTTCGGCGGACAGTATTTGCTGAGGAAAGCGCCGGAAATGGCACAAACAAAGCACATCATCAAAGATATAGCACCAGGTAAAGAAGGAGCGATACTCACCCTGGATGATGGCTCCCAGCTGGTATTGGACAGTTTGCAAAATGGTAAGATTGCCAGTCAGCATGGAGCGAACCTCATCCTGGACAATGGTCAGTTAAGCTATTCTCCTTCCGAAAAAGCAACAGGAGAGATAGTTTATAATACCATTACCACACCAAGAGGCCGGCAGTTCAGGGTTACTTTACCGGATGGAAGTATTGTGTGGCTGAATGCCGCCAGCTCTGTGAGGTATCCTGTGAGTTTCCCTGATCATGAGCGAAAGATCTTTATCACAGGGGAAGTATATTTTGAAGTAGCCCGGGATGCGGCTGCTCCTTTCTTCGTGAACATTAATAACAAAGCAGACATAGAGGTATTAGGCACCAGTTTCAATATAAATGCCTACGATAACGAAGAGCATATTACGGCTACCCTGCTTACAGGGGCTGTAAGGATAAGAAAAGACGGGCAGGAGCGCATTTTAAAACCAGGCCAGCAGGCCAGCCTGCTAAAGAACATCCAGGTAACGGAAAATGCAGACCTGGAAAAAGTGATTGCCTGGAAAGATGGTTTTTTCGATTTCAGCGGGGTAGACCTGGAACATGCCATGCGCCAGATTGCGCGCTGGTATGAGGTGGAAGTGGTGTATGTGGGCAAGGCCCCCAATATCAGGTTCTATGGAAGAATAAGCAGAGATATAAGCCTGGCCGGGCTCATCAGAGGGTTAAACAGTACAACAGACGCAAACATGGAGATTTCAGAGGGAAAGTTAATTATCAACCAATAAATCAGTAAAGTAAACAATCAACCAAAACGGCATAAGAAACCGGAAGCAGTGAAGGGCTTCCGGCGATCGTCTGGCCATTAGGGAATCCGTGTAATCAAATTTCTAAAACCAAACTATTGTAAAAGTATGCAAAAAACCGCTCTGAATGAACGGGTAGGCACTTTTATGCCCGCCTTTTCTCAAATGCTGCGAATTATGAGAATGACTGCTTTTATACTTCTTGCGTTCTTCCTGAGTGCTTCCGCCAACACTTATTCCCAAGAAGTAAACATTTCCGGCAAAGATCTGCCGTTGAAACAAGTCTTTTCCCTGGTGTATAAGCAAACGGGGTATGTTGTATTTACCAACGAGCGATTGCTCGACCGGGCAGTTCCGGTAACGGTAAATGCCAGACACCAACCGGTGATGGAGTTTCTGAGAGACATCTTCAATGCCCAGCCATTGACCTTTACAGTGGAGGGTAAAACTATTTTCCTGTCCGAAAGAAAAACGGTGCCTGTTGCAGACACTGTGCTGATACCGAAATTAAGGGGCAGGATCGTTGATTCTGCAGGTATGCCCATATCGGATGTTACCGTAGCCCTTCGCAATACAAGAGTATTCACCATTACAAATACGCAGGGTGAATTCACGCTTAACAATGTACCGGAAGATGGGATACTCCTGCTTACCAGCATTGCTTTCAAAGGAAGGAGCGTAAAGATAGAAGGACGTAGCAGCCTCACCATTTCAATGGAAAAAGATATTAAGAAACTTGATGAAGTGGAGGTTGTGCTGAATAACGGATACGAATTACTTCCCAAAGAACGGGCTACCGGCTCCTTCGGCGTTGTTACCACCAAACAGTTAGGGAAGTATCCTGTGGTGAATATCCTGGAACGTTTGCAGGGCCTTGTTCCCGGCGTGGATATTTCTATGAAAACAACTGCTAATAAAAGCCGTAGCGGTACAGTGAAGATCCGGGGGCTTTCAACGATCGTGAGCAGCTATACTAAGGTATCTACAGATCCATTACTGGTAATAGATGGGTTTCCTTCTCAGGTAGCCATTAAGGATGGTGCACTGGATTTCATTAACCCTGACGATGTGGAAACGATCACTTTCCTCAAAGATGCAGCAGCTGCTTCCATATGGGGAATGCAGGCCGCTAACGGTGTGATTGTGATCCAAACCAAACGCGGCACCCGTAACAGCAAACCTACATTGAGCTTTTCTACCACACTGGGTACCAGCAGCAGGCCCAGCCTGGACTATGGAAAAAGAATGAGCGTACCTGCCTATATCGAACTGGAAAAAGAACTGATCCTTAAAGGCCGGCTCGCAGACCCTTTACCCTCCAGCACTCCCGGCAGGTTTAACCCGGAAAATATCAGCCAGGCACAGGAGATCGTTTATCTTTTCAGAAGGGGTACTATTACCGAAGCCGAGATGAATAACCGGCTGACTGCTTTGGGACAGATCGATAACCGCTCCCAGATGGAAGATTATATGCTTCAATCCCCTACCACTCAACAGTACAATCTTTCTCTTTCGGGTGGGGGAACAAACAACTCTTACTTTTTATCCGGATACATGTATAAGGAAGACCGCTTATACAGGAGTAATACCAACCGCGGTTATTCCATCAAGGCGGGTAATACTTCGCATATGGCGAATGGCCGTTTTTCCATCAGTACGGACCTGACCTTCAGTAATACAAATGACAAAGTGAATGGTGCCGCTGTTAAAGCCATGAGTGTGTGGTCTGGTGGTATGCGCCCTTATGATCTGTTGAAAGATGCGGCGGGCAATAATGTGTACTACGACTTACTGGTGATCCCCAAACTGGCGCGGGAACTTGAGGGCAAAGGATACCTGCCATTCAGATACTCACCTATTGATGAGCTCAATTACAGCAATATCACAAACACCAGCCATAACCTTTCATTGAATGTAGCGCTGAATGGAAAGATCACTTCCTGGTTAGGAGTGAACCTTACAGGAAACATCGGCAGGATGTTCGCTGGATCAGAGAACTATTGGGAGCCCGAAAGTTATGATGCCCGGATCCTGATCAACAAGGCTACCAGTATCAATAGTACCGGTGGCAGGGAATATGGTGCGCCGCTGGGAGGAAAACTGGATCTTAGCAGGAACAGCCGCAAAAGTTATAATCTCCGGGGGCAGATCAACGTAAATAAAACCTTTAATGATATCCACCAGCTTAGCCTGCTCTTTGGAACGGAGATCAGGGAAACCTATACAAAATCAGACGGAGAGATCCGGTATGGTTATGACAAGGTGATCAACGTTTTCCGGACAGTGAACCCGGGAGGGCAATACAGGGATATGTATGGCACTATCCAATCACTCGGAGCCACCAGCAAACTTTTAACCGAGAATACCACACGTTCCCTGTCTCATTACGCCAATGGTTCTTATACGCTGATGAATAAATATACCGTATCCGGTAGCATGCGTTTTGACGACTATAACCTGCTGGGTGTTGAACGCCGTAAAAGAGCTATTCCTTTATGGTCTGGTGGTTTGAAATGGGATATCAGCAAAGAGGATTTTCTTGCGCATGTTCCCTGGCTGAACCGGTTGGCTTTACGCGCAACTTTAGGTACAAGTGGTAATGCACCGCAGGGATATGCCCCGGTAACAGTGATCAGCCTCCTTGGAGCTGATTTTATACCACCTATCCTTATGCCACCATCAGCTCTCCGGCAGTAGATAATCTTGGATGGGAGAAAACCAGGATGACGAATTATGGCATTGATTTCTCATTATTCTCCAACCGGTTGAGCGGCTCTGTGGAATATTACCGTAAAAGGAGTACAGATATCATCTGGCAGCTACCGATCAATTCTACCTATGGTTTTTCCAACCTTTTATTTAACACGGCTAACATGCAGGGGCATGGTGTGGATGTTGGTTTGACGGTTGGTATCATCGCATCAAAGAAGATTAACTGGTATACCACTGTCAATGCTTCCTACAACACGAATATCATTAAGGATGCGCGTTTCGAAAGGCCAACTACCAGCTTTGATCCGGAGTACCTGTATTCAGGTTATCCTTCTGATTATGTGTTTTCTTATGCCTGGGCCGGGCTGGACAATCTTGGGCAATCCCTGATAAGGGATCCTAAGAACCCTGCAAAAACTTATACCGTGAATGAATTTCCGACACAGGAGATCCGCGTGTATTCCGGCAGAAGCACTTCTCCATGGATTGGCATGTGGAGCAATACGGTACGGTACAAAGGGCTGGAATTGAACGTACAGTTCCAGGGTGCCTTTGGTGGTGTGTTCCGTAAACCTTCCATTGAATCAATTGGCTTTAGCAACAATATTTTCGTAGGCAGAACAGGAGATATGGAAGAACGATGGAGGAAACCGGGAGATGAGGCATTCAGGAATGTGCCTGGTCTTGAATTCGGTGTTGGTACCAACTACTTCGCCAGTATAGACCGCTATCGTTTTTCTGACTACCTGATCCGTAGCAGGAGTAATATCCGTTTACAGCAGGTATCACTTTCATACGAAGTACCTGCTCATCTGTTGGCCAGGATCTATACCAAAGGTCTAACCGTAAGTGCGGTGGCACGTAACCTGGGAATGATATGGGCTGCCAATAAAGAAAAACTCGATCCGGAATACCTGTACACTACAGGTAATAACTACCAATTGCCTCCAATAACGAATTATTCCTTCCGGATTGTACTCACTTTATAATCAAATAAAAGAACGACATGAATACATACATAAAATTTTTAGGCTGCTTAATGGCGATGGCTTTGTTGCTGTCCTGCAGGAAATACGTAGAAGATGTACCCATCCAGGGGCAGCGTGTGCTGGTATATACGCAGGACTTCCGTTACCTGATGGATTACAGGGACGTGTTTGAAAAAGCAATTGGTCTTCCACCGGTGCTTTGTTCGGACGATGTAGACTTTACCGCACAGGTAATACAGGACAGGGTTGTTACGAATCTGATCCAACGGACGATGTATACCTGGGGCAAGCCTTTTTATGTGGACAGGCAAAGTGATTATGATTTCGATATGCTTTATAATGCCAACTACTATTGCAATGTTGTGATCAATGGTGTAATGGAAAGTAAGAATGGCCTTCCTGAAGCAAAGAACACTATTATGGGGGAGGCATTGGTCCAAAGGGCATTTAACTTTTTTATGCTTGTTAATATGTATGCCAAACAGTACGATGCGGCCACCGCAGATAAAGACCCCGGTATCCCCATCCTGGTTAAACCGGAGCTGTTGGGCAATCTCACCAGGCATACAGTAAAGGATACTTATGAGCAGATCCTTGCAGATATCCGCCAGGCTATTCCGCTTTTGCCTAATAAACAATTATCGAATACAAGACCTTCGAAAGTTGCCGCTTATGCATTACTTTCCAAAGTATACCTGAACATGCGGGATTTTACAAAGGCGGAAGCTTTTGCAGACAGCACGCTGGCTATTTCAAATCAATTATACGATTATAATATTGCAGTAGCAGGAGCCACCCCTGTTTTTCCTGCGCAGTTCAATGAAGTGCAGATACTACTGCGAAAGATATCACGGACAACCTTCAGCCCACCACAGCTTAGCCAGTCATTGCTGGACCTTTTGGGTACCAAAGATATTCGCTATCAGCTGTTTGTAAGACCCGGTGCTAATTTTAACCCTGCTTTTACAGGGTTTGGCTACTGGTCACGGTCCAACTATGCCAGTGGGGATGGGCCGGCACTCGGTCTGTCAGTGAACGAAACCTGGCTGATAAAAGCGGAATGTATGGCCCGCGCCGGAAAGAAAGATGAAGCAGTGACCATGCTGAATACATTGCGGAAGTTCCGTTTCCGGCCGGCGGACTATGCTGATCTGTCCGCAGCTACTCCTGATGCTGCATTGCAATTGGTAGTGGATGAAAGAAGACGGGAATTCTTTGGAACTGGCATGCGTTGGTTTGATCAGCGCAGGTTGAATAAAGATCCGCTTTTGGCGAAGACAGTGACCAGGATATTCAATAATGTCACTTATAAACTTGAGCCTAACAGTAATGGCTATGTTTTCCCATTCGCCAGTATCAATGTTACGCAGAATCCTGAAATAGAACAAAATCCCTGATAACTTATCCTCAACGGTAGCGCATAAAGCAGCGCTGCCGTTCCATAACATCATAAGAAATGCAGAACAACATTGTAAGGATTGAAGGGCTGTCCCATAAGTATGCCACCAAGTGGGCGATACGTGATATCAACATGCTTATCGAAAGAACAGGTATTGTAGGATTGCTTGGCTCCAATGGCGCCGGTAAATCTACCACCATGAACATACTTTGCGGCGCCCTGAAGCAAACAGAAGGAAATGTTTATATCAATGGGTTGAACATGAAGGAAAACCCGGAGCTGGCTAAAAGAGAAATAGGTTTTCTACCACAGAACCCACCATTGTATATGGACCTCACGGTAGATGAATACCTGTACTACTGTGCAGGGCTTCGGCTGATACCGCGCAAAAGCATGAAAGCTGCTGTTGACGAAGTAAAGGAACAATGTGGTATTGCCCATTTCAGCAAACGCCTGATCAATAATCTTTCGGGTGGTTACAAGCAACGTGTGGGTATTGCCCAGGCTATTGTGCACCGCCCGAAACTGGTAGTGCTGGATGAACCTACCAACGGACTTGATCCTAACCAGATCGTCCAGGTGAGGGCGCTCATTAAAGAGATAGCGCAGGAGCGGTCTGTTATTTTTTCTTCACATGTATTAACAGAGGTACAGCTATTGTGCAAAGAGATCAAGATGATTGAAAACGGCAGCATCGTTTTTTCTGATACGATCGATGCATTCAATAATTATATAGAGCCGCATAGCCTGGTGCTCCGGTTGGAAAACCCGCCTGCTGCATCTGTGCTGGAACAGATCGAAGGGGTGAGCAGGGCTGAATTCCTCACAGAACGGCAGATACGCCTGTTCTTCAATGGGGATCAGGAAGTAACAGAAAGAATAGTAACAGCCAGCGTTCAGCATGGCTGGAAACTACGGGAGCTCAACCTGGATAAAAGCGCACTTGATGAAATATTTAAACAACTGTCCAACCAATCATAGATGAAAACGATATTCAGAGTTGCAAAGACCGAATTACGCACCTTATTTTTCTCACCGATAGCCTGGTTCCTGATCATTATATTCCTGGTGCAATGTGCCATTGTTTATATTGGCATGTTGGATGGGGCAGCAAGAGAGCAGGAAGCCAATGGCAAAATTTTTATGAGTGTTACGGATTACCTGTTCCTTAGCAGACAGGGGCTGTTCGGCACAGTGATGCAGAACCTTTATCTCTATATGCCCTTGCTCACCATGGGCCTTATCAGCCGGGAAACGAGCAGCGGTACGATCAAACTCCTTCACTCTTCTCCGATAAAGATCAGGGAGATTGTTCTGGGGAAATTCCTGTCTATGATGATCTATAGCTTTTTGCTGGTAATGATCATCGGGTTATTCGTATTGTCTGGCTACTTCCATGTGGTAAATGCTGATATGGGAATGTTGTTAAGTGGTATGCTGGGCTTTTTCCTGCTGTTATGTGCTTATTCCGCTATCGGCATTTTTATGTCCAGCCTTACCAATTACCAGATCGTTGCAGCTATCTGCACATTTGTGATGTTTGGTGTACTGAGCAAGATCGGGGATCTGTGGCAGGATATAGCCTTTATCCGCAACCTTACTTATTTCCTATCTATCTCCGGGCGTACCGGTAAAATGCTGGGTGGCCTGATCACTACCAAAGATGTGATCTATTTTTTAGCGATCATATTCATGTTCTTAGGATTTACGATCTACAGGATGAAGGCTGCTATGGAGTCCGTTCCTTTCATTATGAAAACGGGCCGGTATCTTTTGGTATTGGTTTGTACGCTGGCCATTGGATATATAAGTTCCATTCCTTCACTGATAGGTTACTATGATGCCACTGCGGATAAATCAAGGACCCTGGCAGTAAGCGCGCAGAAGATCGTTAAAGAAATGGATGCGCCGTTGGAAGTTACAGCCTATAATAACCTGCTCAGCGGACTCTTCTCTTTTGGAGAACCCAAAGCATACAATGCCAATATCGCCAGGTGGGAACCTTATCTCCGGTTCAAACATAATATTGAACTGAAAACCGTTCAGTATTACGATACCTCTTTTGAAAACCCGAATTTTGCACGGTTCATGGGTGGGAAAACATTGGAGCAATATGCAAAGCAGGCAGCAGATAACAGGGACGCATCTTTTTCCATATTTAAGAAACCGGAAGAGATCCGTAAGATCATAGATCTTAAGCCGGAACTGAACAGGTACGTGATGCAGTTGAAGTACAAAGGAAGAACTACTTTCCTCCGCGTATTTGATGACAACAAGCGCTGGCCAAGTGAAACAGAGGTTTCGGCTGCGTTAAAAAGATTGCAGGGTGCCCGTATGCCGAAGATCATTTTTGTGATGGGAAACCTGCAGCGGGATATCAATAAAATAGGCGACAGGGAATACAGGGTGCTCACTAACCTGAAAACGTTCCGTAATTCCCTTATCAACCAGGGCTTTGACGTAGATACCCTTGCATTGAATGCGCAGGATATCCCCAAAGATATTACAGCGCTGGTACTTGCCGATCCTAAAGTAAAGCTTTCCCCGGAGGAGACGGATAAATTGCAGCGATATATAGATGGCGGAGGGATTATGTTGATTGCCGGGGAGCCTGGTAAACAGGATATGCTGAATCCCCTCTTATCAAAATTGGGCATACAGTTAAGAGAAGGTATTCTCGTTCAGGCCAGCAAACAATTGCAGCCGGAACTGATCACAACTTATATCACAGCGGAATGTGCCGGATTCTTTCCTCCGCTGACCCATGCGCATCACGATAGTGCCAAAGTATCCATGCCTAATGCCTGCGTACTTTCTTATACAGATACCGGGGCATTCAAAACCTTTCCTTTGCTGATGACTGACCCACAGGTTACCTGGCTGAAGAAAGGTAAGTTAGTAAGTGATTCCGCAGAAGTAGTGTTTAACGCAGCGGAAGGAGATGAACGCCAAACTTTCCCAACGGCACTTGGCCTTACCAGGAAGATCAATAATAAGCAACAACGTATTGTGGTGCTGGGTGATGCGGACTTTATGAGCAATGCAGAACTAAACCGGTTTAACTTAAGGAACATCAATTTCATATTTGCTACAGGCCTTTTCAGCTGGCTGAACAATGGCGAGTTCCCGATCGATAGCAGCAGGCCGCCAGCCAAAGATGTTAACGTAACGGTGACCAAAGAGCGTGTGAAGTTATTAAAGATCATTTATGTATGGGTTCTGCCAGGCCTGTTGCTCGCAGCCGGGGCTATTTTACTGTTGAGGAGAAAACGGAAATGATGCATTTCAATACAGACAAGCAAACAACGGACGATCTCAATATATTCGGAAAACCTGGAGGAGATTCAGTTTTTACCATCTATAACCATACTGCCACAAGAGGAGGCAGTAGTATGCTGGAAGAAATGTTCCGGTATCCGCTGGCAGACGCGGATGCTATCAATGAACGGCTCAAAAGCATACAGCATTTTAGTACTTCGGGAACTGATTTTCCTTTTAATAGTTCCTGGTTCAGTGGTGCTGAATTGTATCTGGCCCTGGAAGATGAGCGTACGCGCCTTTCTCATGAAAAGGAAACCATAGGGGATAAGGTCCGTTCACTCATTGCCAAAGACCACGACTACCAGGTGATCAGCAATGGTCTGCTTGCTGTGTTGGACATCCTGTCTGCATTGAAGAAGTTTCTGCGTGAGGGACAGCCGGGCATCAGTGTATTAACGGAACTAAGGAAGCTGCTCGAACATGAAGACCTTGTGCCTGTTATGCAGAATGCCCCTCCCAAAAAGATGGCGCATGCAGCCGTAGTGCGCTATGATGACCTGCTGCGTTTCCGTTGCAGGCAAACATTGCGGGCCATACTGCGGCACATTTATATTTTAGACGTTTATATCTCAGTCGCAAAAACGGCCGGTCACCATCGGTTTGTTTTCCCCAAAGTACTGAGCAGGGAAATGCATACCGTTCGCCTGGAAAATGTATATCACCCATTGGTAAAGAATGCTGTTCCAAACACGTTGCACATTACGCCGGAGAGCAATATTGTTTTTCTGACCGGTGCAAATATGGCAGGGAAATCCACTTTCATGAAATCCCTGGGCATTGCAATGTATGTAGCGCATATTGGTTTCCCCGTAGCTGCCGGGAAAATGGAGTTTTCTGTTAGGGATGGTATTTACACTACTATTAACCTTTCAGATAACCTGTCTTCCGGCAGCAGTCATTTTTATGCAGAAGTATTGCGTATCAAAAAAGTGGCGCAGGAGCTGAGCCAATCCAGGAACCTGTTTATCATCTTCGATGAGTTATTCCGTGGTACCAATGTTAAAGATGCCTGCGATGCCACCATTGAGATCACCGGGGCCTTTGCCTCCAGGAGCAATTGTATGTTTATTGTGTCTACCCATATCATAGAAGCAGGCCAAGTGCTGAAGGAAAAGTTTTCCAATATCTGTTTCGCTTATATGCCTACCACTATGCAGGGAAACAAACCGGTCTACTCTTACCAGCTTACATCGGGCATTACGGAGGACAGGCATGGGATGGTAATTATTAATAACGAAGGGATCCTGGATATCATCCGTAAAAACAGTTGAGTATGAGCTTTATAACAGATAAACAAACACTGGAGGACCTGAATCTGTTTGGCAGGTATAAAGGCAATTCTGTTTACAAACTGTTTGACCGTACGCTAACTAATGGAGGCCGGCAATTATTAGAGCAGATATTCCGGGAGCCGCTGACGGACGCAATAGCGATACGAAAAAGGGCTAACGGGTTCCGGTATTTTAGTGATCATCCCATGGTTTTACCATTTACCAGGGAAGATTTTACGGAGATGGAACAATACCTTTTTGCCGGCAGCGGCAGTTTCCTGGATACTGCATGGAGTATAATTTCCCTGAAAGTACGCAGCGCATTAACCGGTACGGAGGAATATAAAACCCTGGAGTCCGGTTGCATTAAAACGACCCGCGTTTTGAGAGCTATCCGGCATTTTATTAGTCAGCAGGTTAATGCTACAGACCATCCATACGCTAAACAATTGAACGCCATTCAACAAACCTTTACAGATAAGCGTATGAAATGGCTGGACCTTCAACGGGCTGGAGAGAAACCTTCACTACTGCAGTTGATCCGTTTTGATCATTGCCTGCGATCGCAGATGAAGAATGAAATGAAGGCCTTGCTGCAGTTCATTTTTCAACTGGACGTGGATATTTCAGTAGGTACGGTAGCCGTTGAACGGGGTTATACTTATGCCAGTGTTTTATCAGCTGAAAAGAATGTTCTCTGCATCGAGGGATTATATCATCCACTGCTTGAAAAGCCGGTAGCCAATCCTGCCTTGTTCAATGGAGATAATAATGTGGTGTTTTTAACCGGTGCTAACATGGCCGGAAAATCCACCTACATGAAAGCGATGGGCATAGCCGTGTATCTTGCACATGCAGGCCTGCCGGTACCTGCAGCAGAAATGGAGTTCTCCGTTAAAGATGGTATTTTTTCTTCCATTAATGTACCTGATGACCTGGAGCATGGCTATAGTCATTTCTATGCTGAGGTACGCCGCGTAAAGAAAGTGGCAGAAACAGTTAGTATACCTAAAAATATGGTAGTACTGTTTGATGAATTGTTTAAAGGAACAAATGTGAAAGATGCTTATGAGGCAACACTGTCCATAACAGCAGCATTCTCCGCGCACAGGAATTGCTTTTTCCTGATCTCTACACACATCATTGAAGTGGGAGAGGCCTTAAAGGAATGCTGCGGGCATATCCGTTATCATTACCTGCCTACCATTATCAGGGATAGCAGGCCGGCATACACCTACCAGTTAAAAGATGGGATCACTGCAGACAGGCAGGGGATGATGATCATTGAGAATGAAAAGATAGTTGAACTGATCCGACAAAATTGATGGCAGCTACAGCGGGAACTTCTCCCGCTTTACTCTGATGATGCAAATAAAGAGGGCTTGTTTCCACAGGCGCTCTTTTTTGTTTAAGGTGATTTCAACACAAATAGTAAGAAATTGAATAGTTGGCTACTACATTGCAGAGTATGAGCAAAACGGTGAGCAAATTCATCAGACAGCGTCTGGTGAATTTAAGTTGCGTGATTATTAATCTACAATGAAGTGGCATGCATTGCCGCACTCGAACCGGCTAATAGCTCAGTTAAAAAGAGAAATCTTTTTTCATTATACAACTTACATCAATCCCACATAGTGCCATCCAGGCCCAATACAATACCCATCCACAATCCAATAATGTATACCAGTATGCTTAATACAATAGCCAGGCCTTTTTTCCAACCTGGCTGATTAAGCAAATGCTGGTCTATAACATAATAACATGCGCCGCCTGCTGCACCTGCTAAGGGCGTAATAATGAGCGGCCTTATTCTCCAGTACGTTGGCCAGGCCGGGTCAGCTTCTCCGCCAAATACAAAAAGGGAGATCACGGCTAAAGCGATAGCGCCACCCAGTAGCATACGTTTAATCAATAGGCCTTTATTAATTGGCCGGATGGTTGAAATATTGTTTGGTGTCATAATAATTTACTTTGTATTCCAAAGTTAAGCAAAAGTACTTTGTATTTCAAAGTATTTGGGGAATATTTTTTGTTTTACTTCGCAAATCGCTTGGGCCCAGCTACACAAAGGATCACCCCTAATGTGATCCCCAACATGCCCAAACTTACATGCTCATGCAGCAAAGTGGCCGCCAGGGCTAATCCAAAGAAAGGTTGCAGCAATTGTAACTGCCCAACGGCAGCTATGCCTCCCTGGGCCAACCCGCGATACCAGAATATAAAACCGATCAGCATACTGAACACTGAAACATAGAACAATCCGATCCAGGCTGCTGTACTGATCCCGGAGAAGGAGGAGGGGAGATAGAAAAATACCACAGGTGCCATAAAAGGCAGGGATAGTACCAATGCCCAGGAGATGACCTGTGCTCCTCCCATTGTTTTTGAGAGTTTGGCTCCTTCTGCGTAGCCCAGTCCGCATACAATAATGGCCAGTAACATCAGGGTATTTCCAAGCGGGGATGTGGAAAGCCCCTGGGCTATGGCAAAACCTACCACCAGCAAACTTCCCAGGATGGAGAATAGCCAGAATGTGGGACGGGGGCGTTCGCCGCCACGCATTACGCCAAATATGGCTGTTGTAAGTGGTAACATACCCAGGAACACAATGGAATGTGCAGAGGTAATATATTGCAGGGCCAGTGCTGTCAGTAATGGAAATCCTAACACTACACCTATCGCTACCATAATTAAAGGAAAGATCTGTTTCCCTGAAGGCCGCTTTTCTTTGGAGATCAGCAGGATGCAAAGGGCAAGCAGGCCTGCAATAGTTGCGCGGGCAACTGTTACGAATACCGGGTTAAAATCCAGAACAGCTACTCTTGTGGCTGGTAGCGAACCGCTGAATATCAATATGCCGATGAACCCATTTATCCAACCGTTATTTATCATGCAGGTAAAAATAAATAAGGAATTCCGATAAGCACAGTATCAGTTTTGTGTATTTTGAAGGGTACAGTTTGATTTATCTACTGAATTTTTCCCAGGGCCTGCGCGGTCAGGGAAATATGTTCTTTCATCTTCACCTTTTTAAGATTCTTCACTTTCTCCGGACCTCCTAAGCCCAGCAATGGCACGTAACCATAACATTCATCAAAGGCAACAGGACCTGATTGCTCTTTTGCTGAAAAATAGTTTGCACCCTCTAAGTCGTCATTGATGTATTCTGCATCATTTATATCCTCAAAGAAGTATTTAAACCCGGACTCAAGTACTTTAGAAGTCCCATGCCTGAGATCCAGCAGTATGGTATAATTGTTTTCCCAGATAATAAGATCAGATAAGCCGGTAGCAAACATTACAATGGGGTTCTTATATACAGGGCTATAGATCTCTTTGAGCGATTGCTCAAAATCGTCCGGGTTCACAATTTTAAGATATCCGTCTGCTATTGTGCCGAAGCCATGTTCCTGCCAGAAGGAGATGAGCTTTTCGGGAAGCAGTGAGCGGTATTTTTCGACTAAGCCATTTTCGGGTGCTAGTTCGAACTGGAAGTTATCGGTGTTTTTCATAGGTTAAATGTAAGAAACAAACTATTCACTATATACCGTGTAAAAACGATGTATCGCTACGCAAAACCTTTATGTCTGTATTTAATTAATTGATTTTAAACACGTTAATCCTATGGCACATAGGTTGCAAACTCATCATGAACTAAATCCGGTAATCATGAAAGCGCTATCTGAGATCTTTAGGAGCCTTTTTAGAGGCAATAATATAACACCAACAGTAAATACAGTGGAAGAAGCCCTGCACCCGATCCATGAGAAAGACATTTACGATGGCAGTGAATTCCTGGATGATCAGATCAGAACGGATGAGGCAGAAGAAGATGAAATCAACAAATAGACCCATTTATACATGCACATAGGAAAATCTTATAAATTCTCTGCTTTTCTTTTCTGGACAAGGAAAAAGATCTACGCACTGATCATACTGGGCATAATACCTGTGATACTGTATCACCTTTTGGGAATAAAGTGGCTGGTGGTCCCCTGGACGGTTGTGTCTCTTTTAGGTACTGCTACGGCCTTTATCGTAGGATTTAAGAATACACAAACATACAGCCGTACCTGGGACGGCCATACCGTCTGGACCAATATCAGCAATAGCAGCAAGGCCTGGGGTATCATGTGCCGCGATTACTTCCAGGATGAAGGGTTTATACGGAAGCTGTTTTACCGGCACTTTGCATTTCTCACGGCACTGCGCTACCATATGCGGGAAAACCGCATATGGGAAGTGGCAGACGCACGTTATAATGCAGAATACCAACAATACTACAGTATTCCCGAAAGGCAGCAGGCCTTTGAAGATGAGATGTTGAAATATATCCCAAAAGAAGAACTGGCGAATATTTCAGGGATGCAGAACAAAGCAACGCAACTGCTGGTTTTACAGAACCAGGCTATGAAAAAGGCGTATGATGGTGAAGTGATCCAACTGGCCCAGTTCATAGAAATGCAGCGGATGCATAATAATTTCATCATTCAGCAGGGGCAGTGTGAATCCATTAAAGAAACGCCTTATCCCCGGCAGTATTCCATCATCAATACCATTTTTGTACGCATGTTCTGCTCCCTGCTGCCATTTGGCATGTTGCAGGAGTTCGACAAATTGAATGATATGGTAACCGGGGTCATGAAGGGGCATATGATCTGGCTGGTGGTTCCCTTTAGCGTACTTATTTCCTGGATGTACACCTCGTTGGAACAGGTGGGAGAAAGTACGGAGAACCCTTTTGAAGGAAGCTCCAACGATGTTCCCATTTCCCAGATCTGCCGGGCTATAGAAATAGACCTCAGGGAAATATTGGGAGAAACAGCCTTACCCGCTCCCATAAAGGCGCAGAACGATATCCTGGTGTAAATAAAAAAAGTTCCCGGGAATTTGTCGAAATCTGAAAATTCAATTGTTATAGTAGAAACAATAAATCAAATAAAATGGAACAAAGGATTAACTTTCAGGAAAAGGGACAAGGTGCCCTCAAAACACTCTTTCATACCGGCGCATATCTTAAAAAATCGCTGATTGAGGAGAAATTGATAACATTGGTGGACATGCGCGTATCGCAGATCAACGGTTGTGCCTACTGCCTGGATATGCATTCAAAGGATGCTATTGCTCATGGCGAAGATGCCCAACGTTTATTCACTTTGAACGCATGGAGGGAAACGCCGTTCTTTACTACCAGGGAAAGAGCTGCGCTGGCATGGGCTGAAGCAGTTACTGCCGCTCACGTACCAGACGATGTTTACACAAGGGTAAAAGAGCAATTCACAGACGAAGAACTTATAGACCTGACGTTGGTTGTATCCTCTATCAATACCTGGAACCGCTTTAATATAGCGTTCACCAACCCGGCTGCCGTAGGTACTTACAGGGCAGGACAGTTTGGCTGAGAAACAGGAAGTAAAAAACCATGATATATGAATGAATTCTTATTGGTATTCCGCAGAGACTACAAAACGAAGGAGATTCAACCGTCACCGGAACAACTGCAGGCGCATTTGAGCCGGTGGCGGGAATGGTTTAACGATCTTAAAGCCCGCGATGTGCTGGCAAGACCGTTACAGCCATGGGAATCGATGGGGAAGGTGTTAAAGCATGATAAGAGTGTAACAGATGGGCCTTATGCGGAGATCAAAGAATCCATCGGAGGGTTTGTAATTATTAAGGCAGGGAGTTATGATGAGGCGGTAGAAATTGCAAAGGGATCTCCGATCCTGGAACTGGGTGGTTCTGTAGAGATACGTATGGCACAAGGGTAACAGGCATTATGGAAGAAAAGGAATTGTTACCTCACCTGTTTAGAATGGAGTACCGGAAAATGGTTTCGGTACTGAGTTCGCTGTTTGGTATTGAGCATATAGAAATGGCAGAAGATATTGTGAGTGATACTTTCCTGGCAGCTACTGAATCGTGGAGTGCCAGGGGAGTACCGGAAAATCCAACCGCCTGGTTATATACAGTGGCTAAGAATAAAACAAAGAACTGGTTGAAGCGGAACAACTTCTTTCAACAGAAATTGCTGACAGATCTCCGGTACAGTATTCCGGAAGGGGAGGAGATAGAAATAGACCTCTCTGCCCGCAATATTACGGATAGCCAGCTGGCGATGATCTTTACGGTGTGCCATCCTTCCATCCCCACGGAATCGCAGGTAGCGCTTGCATTGAACCTGCTCTGCGGCTTCGGTGCCCAGGAGATAGCAGATGCCTATCTGACCACCAAAACAGTTATATATAAACGGCTGGAACGTGCAAAGGAGAAACTGAAGGATGCGGAGCTAAAAATTCAGCAGCCTACATTCTCTGAAATAAACGACCGCCTGGAAACGGTGCTGAAAGCTTTGTACCTGCTTTTTTCTGAAGGTTATTACTCCACTTCCCATAATACGGTATTGCGGAAAGAATTCTGTGTGGAAGCTATGCGGCTCAACTATCTCCTGGTAGAACAACCGCATACCAATCAACCCGCCGTGAATGCATTACTGGCTTTAATGTGTTTCCATGCTTCCCGTTTTGATGCAAGGATGAATGAAACAGGAGAAATGGTGTTGTATGAGGAACAGGATGAAACGCTCTGGAACCGTGAGCTGATCGAACGGGGTGAGTATTATCTCAACCAGGCCGGCAATACTACTATGTTAACAAGGTACCACCTGGAAGCTGCCATTGCATACTGGCACACCCATAAAGAAGATTCCAGCGAAAAGTGGAACAACATCCTTGACCTGTACAATCAGCTGCTCATCCTGGAGTATTCACCCATTGCTGCTTTGAACCGCACCTTTGCCCTTTCCAAAGCAAGGGGTAAACAGGAGGCGATCATTGCGGCAGAAAAACTGGGATTGACGGATAACTACTTTTATTACGCATTGTTAGGAAACCTTTATACACATATTGACGACAGGAAGGCACTGCAGCATTATGAAACTGCATTAAAGCAGGTGAACAAACCTGTGGACATTGCCTTACTGGAAAAGAACATCGGGCAAATAAAGCACAGGCTGAACAATTAGAAGCTTTATTACGCTGGTACTAAAAAACCTCCCGGCACACCGGGAGGTTTTTTTATTATGCTACAGGTACTGCCATCCGCACTTCAACAATGGCGCCGTACTGAATGATAGGGCAGCCCTTTGCTAATTCAACCGCTTCGTCATAATCCTTTGCTTTGATCAGGAAGAGCCCGCCGATAGATTCTTTGCTTTCAGCATAAGGGCCGGTATGCACTTGTTCTTTCTTCTTTTCGAATTTGATCACCCTGCCATCAACATCCCAACGTTTGGGCGGTGCTACCAGTTTATCCTGGGCTGCAATTCCCGCTACCCATTCCTGGTAAGGTTTGAGGGCTTCCTTCATTTGTTCAGGTGTGGGTGTTGGGTTAGCACTGGTGAGATCTCTGTGGATCACTAAAAGAAATTCTTGCATGTTGTTCTATTTTAAAAATGAGTGAATGTTTGGTGGTAAAACTTTCTGGCTTGCCGGGCGCCGATGTGTCGTTGCGTTGTTGACCGGATGTCACGAAAATTGCGCCGGCGTTTGGCGGGCATTCATGCGCGAACGGGTGGAAAGCACATGCCATTTACAACAGCCGCAACGAGCTGACACCCGTCATCTTCGTTACAAGCGGCACCGGGCAAGCCCTGAAAGTTTAGCTTTTGGCAGGCTGGTTAGCGAACCATGTTTCGAAATTGATCTGACCAATGCGTGGATTATCGCCGGGAACCAGTGTTTTGTCGTTGAGCGGAGCACCAAAATATTTGGCGTTGGCATCCGAAATTACGGTGCGCGGATCGTTCACATTATTTAAATAACGTGATACAAGTGCAGAGAGGCTCACTCTTTCCGGGCCTGCAATTTCTACTGTCCCATTCAAGGGCCCTCCCAGTGCAACATCCACAACGGCTGCCGCTACATCGTCTGATGCAATAGGCTGTATGGGTGCAGGTGATAAATGAATGGCTTCGTCTTTAGCTGCTGATGCCGCAATGCCACCCAGGAATTCGAAAAACTGTGTAGAATGAATAATGGAATATGGTATGCCGGAATTTTTGATCAGATCTTCCTGGGCTGCTTTTGCACGGAAGTAACCACTATCCTGCAACCTTTCAGTTCCTACTACGGACAACGCAATATGATGTTTAACACCTGCGTTTGCTTCTGCAGCCAATAAGTTACGGCCGGAGGTTTTAAAGAAATCCATTACGGCATTGTCTTCAAAAGAAGGAGAATTGGCTACATCGATCACTACATTTGCACCCGTCATTACTTCGGCCAACCCTTCGCCGGTGATGGTATTTACGCCGGATGCAGGAGATGCTGCAATAACTTCGTGTCCAAACCCAACAAGTTTCTTTACTGTTTTGGATCCTATAAGGCCGGTCCCGCCAATTACTACGATTTTCATGATCTGTTATTTTTTGTGAAGTATACTTTGCAAGTGAAGTGCCACTTGCTTAATTAATTATAAACCAATTAGTTGAATTTGTTTCTGAGCGCCGTCTTTCACTATATTAAGAGGATCAGAACTTCTGTTCACGAAATACAGTGATCATAAAAAAGGCTGGAACAATGTATGTCCCAGCCTTCCCTCCATTTTCGTTCCTTTATTTTATAAAGTAGTCTGCTTTCGTAATTTTCAGTTTTCTCATTTTAGAATGCAGCGTGGTACCCGGGACTTCCAGTATTTCCGCGGCCCCGCCGGCCCCGGAAATTTTCCCGCCACATCGTTTCAGTACTTCAATGATGTAGGTCCGCTCGATCTGCTCCAGTGTTCCGGAAGAAGATGAATTTCCTTTCCCCTCTTCATCCTGTTGGCGGAGTGGCAGATGAACTTCCTGGAGAACCTCTCCTTCACTGAGCAGGATGCCTCTTTCAATCTGATGTTCCAGTTCACGTACATTCCCAGGCCAGTCGTAGTTCCTTAATTGCTTCAGTACTTTGGCGGAAATGCTGCTTACTTTTTTGCCAATGTTCTTACTGAATTTGGCGATAAATGAATTAGCAAGCGGTTCAATATCTTCCAGCCGTTCTCTTAGTGAGGGCAGATAAATAGGGAAAACATTCAGCCGGTAGTATAGGTCAGATCGGAAACGCCCTGCCTGTACCTCCGCTTCCAGGTTTCGGTTGGTGGCTGCAATAATGCGCACATCTACTTTAATGGTACTTTTTCCGCCAACCCTTTCTACTTCCCGTTCCTGAAGTACGCGTAATAATTTTACCTGCAGCTCCAGGGGCATTTCACCTATCTCATCTAAAAAGAGGGTACTGTTATTGGCGAGTTCAAACTTCCCGATCCGTCTGTCTATCGCTCCTGTAAAAGCACCTTTTTCGTGGCCGAAAAGTTCGCTTTCGATCAGATGAGCAGGTAAAGCGGCGCAGTTCACTTTTACCATTAGTTTGTTCTTGCGGGGAGAGGAGTTGTGGATAGCACGTGCGATCAGTTCTTTACCGGTGCCTGTTTCGCCCAGTAGCAATACTGTAGAAGCGGATTCGGCTACCTGTGTCATCAGGCGGTATACCTTCTGCATTTGCGGGCCACTGCCCACGATCTCTGAAAAATTATAAATGGTTTTGATCTGCTCTCTCAGGTAATCGTTTTCATTTTCCAGTTTCTGTTTATAAGCGAGGATCTTTTCATTGGCCCGTATATTCGAAATGGCAATGGAGATCTGGGCACAGATGCCTTTCAGGATGGTGAGGTTGAGTTCATCCGTCAACAACCACAGTGTTCCGATATTGGTAGATCCTACCCGCAGTGGCGACCCGAATGCATTCTTCATCCCTACGTTTTGCCAGAACTGAATAACGGGCCCCGCATCAGCCCTTTTTATTTCTTCTGCGATATTGAAAATTACCGGTCCATCATTTTGAAGTACCCTTACCGTCAATGGTTCGGTAATATCAATGGTCCTGGTGGCAAGCTTTCTGAATACAGGCTTCACCTCTTCTTCAAAAACCGTTTCATCATACATATAGGGGATGAGCGAAACGCCGTCTTCTTCAATGAGGCGGATCATGACCAGTTTTATATTCAACACATTTTGCAGAACATTGGAAATGGCTCTTTGCAGATCATCTTTTGATCTGAGTGCGGCAATATCACGACTGAATTCGAGCAGAAATGTCTGTTCTTTTTCGCGGCGTATTATTTCTTCATTAGCCATAATGTTGTGCATGGCGATAGAGATCTGGGCGCAGATGCCTTGCAGTAATGGCATGTTAATATCTTCAAGGCCAAGCCACAAGATGCCCAGGTTTATATTGCCGGTACGAAGAGGGGTACCTACAACGGTTTTGAAGCCTATTTTCTTCCAGAGTTTCAGGTAGCGGGCTTTATTGCCCCGGTTGATCTCTGTGTTTACACTAAAGTATAATGGGATGTCACTGTTCAGTACCCTGTTCTGTAATCCATCGTCTATGGGCAGTTTGGCCGTGAGCATTTCCTGCACCAGTTCATCATTGTGTTCCGCCTGCGTTTCATCATAGATATAAGTGGTAGAGGTGACCTGGTCTTCGTTGATCTTGCGGATGGCATAGCCATCCAGCGAATTCAGTTTCTTAAGACTTTTACGAACGGCATCTGCGAGATCAGCTTTACTTCTTACCGCTGCAATATCGTTGCTGAAATCGAGCAGGAATGATTTTTCATTTTCCCGTTTCAGTATTTCTTCGTTGGCTGAAATATTGCTGACGGCGGCAAAGAGCTGACCGGAAATATGGTTGACGATGTTCACTGCCTCTGTACCAAAAGTACCCTTCTCAGCGGAAAACAACATCAGGGCAAATTTCGATGTGCCATTCCCGCCCAGTATCTTCAGGACCATTTCCCGGGCACCTGCTTCATAATGCAGCTTGAACCAGCGCGGGGAATTCTCCAGGTCGCATGCCTCCATATCAAAAACCAGCGGTTTGTAATATAAGGAGGCGATATCGTAGATACCATCCTCTGCGGGAGTTGCCACATTCAATGCATCTCCGGAATCCGTCAGTTCCTTCAGTTGCAGCTCATCATCGATCAGATAGGCTTTATAGTACTCTTCCTTTTCATCCATTACGGTGATCATGCTGCGGGAGAAAGGCACGATCTCTTTCAGGCCGGAACTGAGTACTTTCAGCAGGTTCTGCCTGTCCCTGACCTTTACCATTTCTTTGCTCAGCGATAGCAATATTTTGTTGATGGCTTCATTATGGCTGATGGACTCATACTTGATGATATTGGCAACTGCGCTGGAAACCTGCGGAGCAATACCGGTAATGATGCTTCTGAATTCTTCTGAAAAACCGTCCGGATCTTTTGTATAAGTATGCAGGAAACCGATCACCCGGTCCATATCTTTTAAGGGTGTCATCATGATGACCCTTACGCCCCGTTCATAGTTAACTTTCAGAAATATGGGACTTCCCGGGATGTCCATTACATCCTCTAATAAGAAAGTGGTAGGCTCGCCGTTTGCCATTACCTCCCGGATAAATGGTTCATGCATCGGAAAGCGGCCGGTTACCAGCTGAGGATATAATGGATGATTTTGAATGGGAGAGAATTCAGGATCGAACAGAAAGGGGGTATATGACTCTCCATCGGGGTTGATAAGGGAAACAATGGCATGCGAAAAAGGATAGAGCTCCCTGATCCTGGATGAAAAGATGCTGATCAGGTCCGTTTTCTCTCTGACCTTTGTGATGTCGTTTCCCAATTCCAGGAGGATACGGCGTTCCGTTTCCAATGACCTGATGCGATTACCCATCCCTTTAGCGTTTGTATCCGCCGGGGAACTAACCAGGAGGGTGTTGGGGGTAATAGTTGTGCTTCTCGTTTTCATGCTGAATTAACAGATTGTTCATAGGTATAACAATCACAATCCGGTAAATGGACATATTTACCGGAAATTTTCAGCATGAATTTGAAAATCAACCATTAAGGAACCCAGGCAGGCCTGCCCGGGTCCCTGATTTTCTCATAGCAGGTTATTATAATCCCTGTGCTGCATTGATAATGACTTCCGCCACCTTTTCAGGTTGGGAAACCATTGGCACGTGACTGGATTTCAGTTCAGTAGTTTTCGCTTTTATCATTTTTGCTTCAGCCCTGGCAAGATCAACCGGTACCATATGATCTTCTGTGCCAATGATGAACCAGGATGGTTTATCTTTCCAGGCAGCGGTTGAAATTTTGGTAACTGTGGCTTTCCCTGCCCAGGGAGTTTGTGTGGCAACCAGTATCTGCCTTTCTTTGGCGGGCAGGTCCTGCGCAAAATATTCATTGATGCCTTTTGGTGACAGGCTCAGGAAGCCAGATGCATCCTGCCTGAACTCTCCGCTACCGGGTGCAGCAGGGAATGCAGATGTTACATCCACAACCGTTTGCCCATTGTTAGGAACCAGTGCGGCAACATATACCAGGCCAACCACCCTGGGATCGTTGCCTGCTTCTGTGATCACCATACCTCCGTAAGAGTGCCCTACGAGCAAAACGGGGCCGTCCATTAAAGCAATGGCCCTTTTAGTTGCCGCTACATCTTCTTCCAGGGAAATGAGCGGATTTTGTACTGCAATAACATTCAATCCTTTGGCTTGCAGGCGGGGAATGATCTTTGACCAGCTGGAACCATCCGCAAAAGCACCATGTACCAGTACTACGTTTTTAACTTGTGCTTCAGCAGGGTTGGACGTAATAGAAGCTGCTGCAATCATAGTTGTAGCAACGATTTGTTTGATAGTGGACATAAAAGTGTTTTTTTAAAGTTTTAAAAGTCATTAATCGTTCAGTGATTTTTTAATAACCGCAGCTGCCTGTAAGAGTGCTGTTTTAACCGCCGGTACTTCTGCAAGTGCATTCAATAATCCGTAATCGTGGATCAAGCCGGCATACCGGGTAAGCGTTACAGGCACACCTGCTTCATCCAGTTTACGCGCATATGCTTCTCCTTCATCCCGGAGAACATCATTTTCTGCTGTCTGGATCAGCGCAGGGGGTAAGCCTTTTAATTGACTAAGAGAAGCTTTTAAAGGAGAGGCATAAATTTCATTCCGCTTTTTCTTTTGCGGTAAATAATTGTCCCAGAACCATTCCATCATTTTTTTGGTGAGGAATCTGCCTTTTGCCATCTCATTATAGGAAGCTGTTTCAAAATTGGCGTCAGTAACAGGCCACAACATCACCTGGAGTTTTATTTCCGGGCCACCTTTGTCTTTTGCCATCAGGGCAACTGATGCCGTCATATTGCCACCAACACTGTTACCCACTACCGCCAGTTTTTTACCATTCACGCCTATGGAGTCGCCATGTTCTGCGACCCACTTTGTAGTAGCATAGATCTGGTTGATCGCTACGGGATATTTTGCTTCGGGAGATGGGGTGTAATCAGGGAAAACTGCTACCGCACCACTTGCTACAACCAGGTCCCTTACCAGCCTGCGGTGTGTGGGATAATCGCCCAATACCCATCCGCCACCATGTATATATATGAACACAGGAGCATCCGGTTTAGCATGTATAGGTTTTACAATGTGGAGTTTCACAAATTCACCATCCTGCGTGATGATCTTTTCTGATTCCTGGATGTCTGAATAATCAAAAGTAACTGAGCTTTGGGCGTTTGATAATACATCCCTTGCGTCTTTAGGGCTTAGCTTTTCGATAGGCTTACCATCTCCGGCATTCAGTTGTTTTAAAAAACTCCTCACCTGCAAAAAGATCTGTTCATCGTTTTCTGCTTTTGCCGGCTTTTTGGATTGTGCCATAATAGTTGTGTTTAGTTGAATAAATAAGAATATAAAGGCCAGATATGCTTTCATATAATAGTTTGTAAGTACGTGTCAGTAATTGCAAGTGGCGCGCCATTGTTGCAATAAATTGATAATCATAGGCAGTTGTAGGATGTACAACGGTTTTTATGACTTTATTTCGTCAATTAGCGATTTGATGCCCTGTATATCGTTGGGCAAGCATGATGAAGGGAGAGGGTTGTGCTTTAAAGCCAACAGAAGATTACAAGAGTGGGTATAAAAGGAAATATAAATACAAGTACACTAATTGCCATCCATACAAGGGGATGTTTGTTATTGGAAGGATGATGACTTAACTTTTCGCGGAGATCCTCCACCGGCAGTTTATACATCTCTTCTTTGGTAAGGCCGCAGGTTAATGCATTTTTCATGGTTAATCCCCTTTTAAATGCGTGAAGAACATGGCGGGGATATAACATAACGCCCAATCCCATGGCCCATAATGCCATTATCCAGATGACGTATACATGGCCCCATCCACCGGAAGCTATTTCCCATGCAGAAACTGCACTCTCACCTTTCCAGCTGACGTCATAACCGGTAACAATGTGATGGATATCGTGCAGATAAACGTTATTACGTCTGCCAGCCACATTCGGAAAAGGAATGAAAATAAAGCCGAATTTTATCCATGCAAATCTTTTATGGATACCACCTTCTTCACCATACTGATGCTGGTGGTAAAAGTTCTGCAAGGCCTGCGCTACTGTATTCATCGCCGAGCCACCTTTTTAGAAAAACAAAGTTCTGTCAGGAACAAGGTAATTCCATTCACCCAGGTTAATAAATCAGGGGTTCTTCAGCATTCTTTTCCGGATGCGGCTGAGGGATGGAGGTTTTACACCTACGAAAGAGGCGATATGATATTGGGAGATACGTTGTTCCAGACCAGGATACTCATCGATAAATTTCTGATAGCGTTGCTCGGGTGTGTCTGTATAAAAGGAAGCCAGATCTTTCTCCAGTTTTATCAAAACCTTTCCGAGCACCAGCCGTCCTATCCTGTTCCCGGATTCTGTGTTGGCGTAGAAGTATTCAAGGTCTTCCATGGAAACAACATGTACAATGGTGTCTTCAAGTGCCTGTACATTTGTGGAAGAAGGAGTCTGTGAAATAAAACTCTCATAGTTACAAAGGAACCGATGCTCCTGTGCAAAATAGTAGGTTCTTTCCTGGCCGTTCTGATTAATGTAATGGCGCATCAATCCTGATTCGGTAATACCGATGTATTTACAAACCTGGCCTTCCCGGAGAAAGAGTTCTCCTTTCTTGTAATGCTTCACCTGGAAGCGTTCGCGGTAGATAGCTTTATCTTGCTCACCCACCTGGGTAAACTGTTGAATGATATGGAGGAAAAATAATTCCATGCATGCAAATTAAAGATTAATCCCTGCATGAAGCAATCTAAAACCCGATCCTGAACAGGACCGGGTTTTAGTTAAAGATGCGTTATGTTTAACCGTTGAATCGTACGATCGTTGTACCGAATATTTTGTTGGTATTCACGATGGAGGGGAAAAGGGAAGCAACGGAATTGAATTTTCTGATGCTTTCTTCATCGTTGTTTACAAGAAAATAAGCGTTGCCGCTGGTCAGGTCTTTCAGGATCACTCCATGTTCTGAAGTGATGACTGCTGCAGAGAACATTTCAGGCAGTTCAAAAAGCTTTTTGCCGGGCAATTGCTGCGCAATAATGGCGAGATCACCGATGAGCAGCAGCATACCTTCCGGATCAGATAATGTACTTACTTTCCCCTGCGTCAGGTTGCCGGTAACGGCCTTTGCAACAGCCGCCAGGTTTTCATTTCCGGTACCGGGATCCGTATCATTGTTCTTATTACAGGCAAAAAGGAACAGGGCGACCAGTATGAACATGGCTGTTCGGGGAAGCAATAGCTGCATCCCTGGTATTGGATTTTTAAGTTTCATTTTTTTAGAAGTTTAAGGTGATGTAGTTTTTTCGTTTAAATGCCGGCGAATTTAAACTACTGTAAAAGTAAAGCATATATTTCATAATGTAAAATAAACTTTACATAAAGTAAGGTAAAGTTGTCCTGTTGGTAAGCGATTGATTTGCAATGTTTGCTGAATTAAGGGTGTTGAAAGAGCTATACGTTATTCACTCAAACTGGGGGTGCAGCCGGATGGTTGATCCCTTCATTGTCTACGGCTGTTAATTAATCTATCTATTTCCCGTATAGTTGGATTAATTGGCATAGTTTTACTCAAGATGATGTCATACATATGAATAATGGCCTAAATTAATGTTATTTCCCTTGGATGATGGCTTAATTCCGATTTCATTTCCAAAACCAAAATGATGCCCATTCAAAACTCTCCTGGCCTATCGATAGTGCTTGCCGATGATGACCTGGACGACTGCCTTCTTTTTCAGGAAGCATTGAATGAATTACAGGGATCATTCTCTCTGACAATAGTTAACGATGGCGATAGGCTAATGAAATTACTGAAGGATCGTCAGGATGCTTTACCTGAAATGATATTTCTTGACATAAATATGCCAAGAAAAAATGGTGTGGATTGCCTCATTGAAATAAAGGGAAACAATTTGATCAGTCATATTCCGGTGGTTATTTTCTCCACATCGTTTGAACCCAGCCTTGTCGAAAGGTTATATAATATCGGCGCTAATCATTATATACAGAAGCCGTCCGGCTTTTACAGCCTGACACAGGTTTTACTTCTGGCCATCAACATCATTTTAAAAGAAAGGTCAGCTAAACCAACCGCAGATCAATTCGTATTATTCCCGTCTGAATATGAGGATAAGAAAATCTAAGACAGAGATACCAATAGATCGTACACTTAAGGTGGTAGGAATAGGAGCATCTGCCGGAGGGCTTGATGCTTTCAGGAAATTTTTGCACGCGATACCTGAAAACTCCGAACTAGCATATGTATTGGTCCAGCACCTGGACCCTAACCATGAAAGCCTGCTGCCAGCCCTTCTAAGTAAGGTTACAAAATTACCTGTGGTTGAAATTACAGCGAATATCGAAGTGCAGCCCGGTCATATTTATATACTCCCCAGCAATAAAATCTTAGTGGCCACAGGTAAGGTGCTAAAGCTCATCAGGCGGCCACCGAAATCCGAAAAACAGCCCCATTTACCGATAGATATTTTTCTCAACTCGCTGGCAAAGGTTTACAAGACAAACGCTATTGGGGTTGTTTTGTCGGGAAGTGCTTCTGACGGTACTATCGGGCTTGCTGCTATAAAGGAGAACGGGGGAATTACTTTCGTCCAGGACCCCCAAACCGCTGCTTATAAAGGAATGCCGGAAAGTGCTATTGCCGCCGGAGTAACAGATCATATATTGCCGCCAGACAGCATACCGGGAAAAATTCATGCCTTAACGCAAAGGATCGTAACAGGGGAGGCACCCGGGAATGAGGAAGTTTTCCGGGAGATATTGATACTGCTCAAACTAAGGAAAGGTGTAGATTTTACTTATTATAAACAAACCACTATCCGCCGCAGGATACACCGTCGGATGGCACTGAACAATTATAAATATCCCGGAGATTACCTCGGTCATCTCAAAGAAAATAACCAGGAACAGGATAATCTTTACCAGGACCTTTTAATTCCTGTTACAGACTTTTTCAGGGACCCACAGGTGTTTGAATACATTTGCAGAGCTGTTTTCCCTGTTATTGCCAAAAACAAAGGGCTCAGTAATCCTACGAGAATATGGGTAGCAGGATGTAGCACCGGGGAGGAAGCTTATTCGTTTGCAATTTGTTTTAAGGAATTCTTCGGGGAATGCAAGGGGCTCGTGCAGATCTTTGCAACAGATATCAGTGAACGGGCCATACATAAGGCCCGGGCCGGTATTTATTCAAAAAAACAATTGGAGGGGATGAGCTCCGGGCGTATAGGGGAATTTTTCACCAAAGTTCCCGCCGGGTACCAGGTAAACAAGCAGATCCGGGAACTTTGTGTATTTTCCCGCCATAATTTACTGAACGATCCCCCTTTCAGCAAAATGGACCTCATCAGCTGCAGGAATGTGCTTATCTATATGGAGCCATATCTTCAGAGAAAAGCGCTCACTGTCTTCCATTATGCACTTAACCCGATGGGATATTTGTTACTTGGGAAGTCTGAGACCAGTAGCAGCGTTCCTAACCTGTTTGCTGCACTGGTCAAGAACGAAAGATTATTTAAAAAGAAAGATGTTCCCGGAAAAATAATACAGCTTGCCCCTCATCGAAGCAATGAAGTTATGCAGAATAAGAATCCCGATCCGAATGCCGAAAGAAGATTCACTGATTTTCAAAAGATCGCAGATGAAATCATGCTTTCCAGGTACTCACCAGCCGGTGTTGTAGTCAATGATGCGCTGGACATCCTCCATTTTCGCGGAGCAACCGGCGCTTATCTTGAACAGACGCCCGGAAAACCAAGTCATAACCTGATCAAAATGGCGCGTCAGGGTTTAGGATTTGAGCTTCGTAACCTGATGCACAAGGTCAGGAAAGATAAGGTGCAAACCTTGAAAGAGAACGTTGCTGTTCAGGTGAATGGCCTCCAGCATATTATAAATATTGAGGTAATTCCTTTACCAAACATGGTTGAACCGCATTACCTGGTCCTCTTTCATGAGAGTTCCCGGCATCCTGCTGCTAAGTCATCCCGGAAAACAAAAAAGGAAGATAACAATCTTCTTGTTCAGCAGCTGGAAAAAGACCTTGAACAGGCGCGGACAGATATGGCAAGCATAACAGAACAACAGGAAGCCACTAATGAAGAGCTGCAAAGCGCCAACGAAGAACTCCTCAGCAGCAGCGAAGAATTGCAAAGCCTGAATGAAGAACTGGAAACCAGTAAAGAAGAGCTGCAAAGTACAGTAGAAGAACTTACTGTAGTGAATAACGAAATGCTCAGCCTCAACGAACAACTGCGTTCGGAAAGAGACTATTCCCAGGCGATCATTAGTACCATCAGGGAGTCGCTGCTGATGCTGGACAGTAATCTGCGGGTTAAGTCAGCAAACAGGAGTTTCTATGAGTATTTCAAGGTAAAAGAGAGTGAGACGGAGGGGAAATTAATTTATGAGCTTGGTAACAGGCAATGGGATAATCCGGAGCTCCGGAAGGTGCTTTCTGAAATTTTGACGAAAAAGAAAATATTTTCTGACTTTCTTATTACGTTCAATTTTCCGTCTATCGGGGAGCGTACAATGCTTTTAAATGCACGGGAAATTGCCGGCGACCACCTGATCCTATTGTCTATCGAAGACATTACAGAACACAGGAAAGCCGAACTTATCCTGCAAAAAAGCGAAGAACAATTCAGAATGATGGCAGATCTGATGCCACAGAAGATCTGGACTGCCGATGCAGAGGGCAGGGTAAACTATGTAAATGAAAACTGGTTGAACTTTACGGGGCTGGCTTCTTCAGATCTGACGGGATGGGGCTGGAAGGAAGTTGTTCACCCTGATGACTGGAAAGAGAATAAGCGCAAATGGTATCATTCCATCAAAACAGGCGACCGGTTTGAATTCGAGCACCGGTTTTTAAATGATAAGGGCCAATACCTGTGGCATTTGAGCCGTGCGGTAGCCATTGATAATGTAACTACAGGCTTACGCACATGGCTGGTATCCAGTACGGAAGTTCAGCTCCAGAAAGAACAAAATGAGGAGCTTGAAAAAACAGTAAAATACAGAACGGAAGAACTGCAGGGCGTAAATGAGGAGCTGCTTGAAAAAAATATTTCTTTATCAAGGATGAATAAAGAACAGGAATCGTTTAATTATGTGTCAAGTCATGATCTGCAGGAGCCGCTCCGAAAAATACAAACTTTCATCAGCCTGTTGTCAGGAAAAGAAACTGGCAATTTATCGGAAACCGGGAGGGACTACTTCCAAAGGATAACGAATGCAGCAAGCAGGATGCAAACCCTGATATCGGACCTGCTTTCTTATTCCCGGGCAAAAACTGTTGGTGAAAAAGTGAAAAAAACAGAACTGGGGCATATTGTGGAAAACGTGATCGTACAAATGAAAGAACACATAGATGAACAACACGTTGATATAAATTTGGGTGTACTCTGCAGCGCAGATATTATACCCTTTCAGTTTGAACAGCTGTTTTCCAACCTGATCAGTAACTCCATTAAATTCAGAAAGCCGGAAAGGCTTTTAAAAATTGAGATCAGGAGTGAAATTGTTGAAGGAAGCAAACTGAAAAGCGAATTATTACTAAAATATAAGAAATACTGCCATGTTACCTATGAAGATAACGGGATAGGATTCGAACCAGCCTTTAATACAAAAGTATTTGAACTTTTTCAACGCTTGCATGGAAAAGATGAATTTCCGGGTACCGGCATTGGCCTTTCTATCGTTAAAAAGATTGTTGAGAATCATGAGGGGCTTATCACTGCCTCCGGCGCATTAAATGAAGGCGTGAAATTTGATATCTATATCCCTGTGTTGCATTTAAAACGTAATATTAAGCAGGTATAAGTTTAAGAAATATGCTGAAAATTGCCAGTTACAATATCAATGGAATTAATGCCCGGTTGCCTGTATTGCTTCAATGGTTGCAGGAAGCTCAACCGGATATAGTTTGTTTGCAGGAACTGAAAGCACCCAATGAACGCTTCCCTTTAGCGGAGATCCAGGCAGCAGGTTACCAGGCTGTATGGCATGGCCAGAAAAGCTGGAATGGTGTTGCGATCCTTTCGCGGTCTCTGCCGATCCAGGAGGTGGGGCGTTCGCTTCCCGGAGACAATAACGATATCCAGAGCCGTTACCTTGAAGCAGTTGTTGGACAGATAGTGATCGTTTGTCTTTATTGCCCTAACGGTAATCCATACCCGGGTGAGAAGTTCGACTATAAACTCAAATGGTATAAACGATTGACCGCGCATGCCAAAAAGCTGCTTGCCCATGATGTGCCCGTGATACTGATAGGGGACTATAACGTTATGCCAACAACACTGGATGTTTATAAACCTGAGAAGTACGTGAATGATGCGCTTTTCCGCACAGAGGTAAGAGCTGCCTTTGAAGGCCTGCTAAAGCAGGGATGGACAGATGCTATCCGGCACCTTTATCCCGGAGAAACTATTTATACATTCTGGGATTACTTCCGCCGTGCCTGGGAGCGGAACGCCGGGCTTAGGATCGATCACTTTTTAATAAGCTCACATCTCATGGGCCGGCTTTCCCGTGGTGGTGTTGATAAACATGTACGGGGCTGGGAGAAAACCAGTGATCATGCACCGGTGTGGATTGAGTTGAAATAGCTGGTTTTGAGGGCACATTTTTTGATCTGTTAACTCCCTGGTTGTGTTAATTTCGGAAGTGAGCTCCACCATTGCAGTAATTTATCTTTGAGTTGCGCTACTATCGCAGGTTCACTGTCTTTAAGATTGTTTGTTTCGGCTTTGTCCTTCTTTATATTATATAGCTGGATATCCGTACTGTTACTATTCATTAATAGTTTCCACTCCCCGGAAAGTACGGCCAGATTTGGACTTCTATTATTAATGTTATTGCCCTTCGGATAGGCGAATGCGATATCATTACGGCCGTATTCCCAGAATATTTCTTTGTTCCTAGCTGCAGGCTTTCCCAGTAATACAGTGCTTCTGTCAATTCCATCACCCGGGTAATCTTTGGGAAGGGCAATCTTGCTCAGTTTGGCCAGCGAAGGAATGATGTCTATTGCACTAACAGCGGAGGAACTGTCAATTGTTCCTGCGGGAATTTGCCCCGGCCAGGATATGATGAAAGGCATTCTGATTCCTCCTTCGTATAAAGATAATTTGGATCCTCTCAGCCCCAATGCCCTGCTGCCCTGGAAGGTTGGTAGCGGACCATTATCACTGGTAAAAATGACGATGGTGTTTTTTTCGATGCCCAGCTTTTTTAAGCCATCCAGTAACCTGCCGATCTGTACATCATATTCTTTCAACACCAGTTTAAAGGCAGCCTGGCCTTCCCTGTTCATGGAGTCTTTCCTGGGAACCCATGGTGTATGCATTTCATCCGGCCATAGATTGATAAAGCAGGGCTGTCCTTTATGCCTGCTCAGAAAATCAAGTGTTTTATCTACAAAATACTTTGTGCGGTCCCACCTTTTGATGCTGTCCTTATCTGACCAGATCCAGTTTGTTGCAGTGAGCAAGGGATCAGGGTCCGGGCTTTCATAGGTGCTGGCATGTTCATCAAAACCATATTGTTCAAAGCCGGGCGCATTCTTCACATCTCTTCCTCCACCAAGATGCCACTTGCCGAAATGGCCTGTTGCATATCCCGCCTTTTTAAAGAAGTGGGCGATGGATGGAGCTCCAGGGTCCAGGAAATCCGCCTGTTGTGCATCCCTGTTATGTTTTTTATTATCGAGGTAGGTGGAGAAATTCCATCTGCCGGGATACATGCCGGTAAGGAGCCCTGCTCTTGAGGGAGAGCAAATAGGCGCAGCGCTGTAGTAGTGTGTGAATTTACGGCCGTTCTTTGCGATACGGTCTATGTTGGGCGTGGGAACAAATTGTCCGCCGAAACAGCTGATATCACTGTAGCCCATATCATCTGTGAGGATGTAAATGATATTGGGCTGAGTGCTCTTTGGTGCATGAGTCTGGCCCCAGGTGGTTATTGTTAGTGCCAATAATGCAATGGATACTGCAAGCTTTAGCATATGTTTCCGCTTTTTACGATGATAAAAGTATAAAATTAATTGCGGGGATGCTTATCTTGACGATAATTGCTAAAAGATGAACGAGATACCGGTTAAATCCAAAATTGCGGAGGAAAGCTTATTTAAGATCAGCAGAATGAAGACGGTCATTAAGCCTACCCGGCCTCACCGCCATGCCGATTATCACGAACTGATCTTCCTGGACGAAGGTTCAGGGTTTCATGAAATTGATGATATGAGCTTTGAGGTCACCCCGCCCGTGGCTTTTTACATCAGGCCTGGTCAAACTCATTGCTGGAACTTTTCAGCGCTTCCCGGAGGTTATGTATTGCTGTTCAGGGAAGATCTGCTGCTAAAAGAAGATATGGACATATTATTTGGGTTGCCTGCATTAATTTCCCTCGGTGACCAGTCCCGGTTGTTTCATTTATTATCAGGACTTTATGAGGAATACCAGGAGGCCGGAACAGGTTATCCGGTATACAGCGCATATCTTCATTTATTGGTGGCGAAACTTAAAGGGATCTCCGGGATAAATAATAACGTAGTTACCTTTGCAGACGGGCTTTTTCAGCAATACAAGCGGTTAATTAACGATCATTTTCCCGATAAAAGGCAGTTGAAATTTTATGCCGGAAAATTGAATACCACCATTGGAACATTGAACGAGGCGTGCAAGAGATCGTCTGGTAAAACAGCCTCTTCCATCATCAATGAGCGTGTTTTACTGGAGGCAAAAATGCTGCTTTCGGCTACAGCATTGTCGGTTAAGGAAATCGCAGCAAATCTTAAGTTCTCCGATGCTCCTCATTTCGTTAATTTTTTCAGGCTAAATACGAACCTGACTCCCGGACAGTACCGGGAACTGGCACTTTCGAAGAAATAATCCTACAATAATTGCCCGGAATATTACAATTGCCATTTAAACCTGACAAGTATCTTTGCGGTGGTTTTATAAACATCAGCATGAATTACAGATTTCTTATCCTTCCGGTTTTATTGATACTCGCACAGACTGCTATTGGGCAAAAAGCTTCTATCCGCGGTTCTGTTAATGACAAAAAAGATGGTCAGCCATTGGAATATGCCAGTGTTGCGGTGTTCAGCAAGGCGGACTCCTCCCTTGTTGCCGGAACCCTGACCCAAACGAATGGCAGCTTTGTTCTGGAAAAACTGACTCCCGGAAACTACTATCTCAGGATCTTATACATGGGATATGAAACCAGGTACATTGGTGGCGTTACTTTAGCTGCAGGCGAGCGATTGGACCTCGGGAAAAATGTGCTCACTCCGGGAAGTGCGATGTTGAACCAGGTAAATGTTACCGGAACACAGTCGAATGCATCTAACAAGATCGATAAACAAACATTTCGCGCAGGGCAATTCGAGGCCGCAAAAGGAGGGAATGCAATCGATGTGCTGAAGAACCTTCCTTCCGTATCGCTGGACGGCGAAGGTGGGATCAGCGTTCGTGGTTCATCAGGTTTCCAGGTAATGATCAACGGAAAACCCGTGATTACGGATGCCCGGACTGTCCTGAGCCAGCTTCCGGCAAATGCCATAGAGAATATAGAACTTGTTACCGCGCCATCCGCAAAATATGATCCCGATGGTAAAGGCGGCATCATCAATATCATTACCAAAAAAGGAGCTGCAGACGGGCTGACAATTGCTGTCAATTTACTGGGAGGGCTGCCAAGCACTAACGATCATGGCAATAAGGAAAAACCGAAACGTTTCGGAGGAGATGTGACCGTCAACTTCAAAAAGAATAAATGGGATGTTTCCGTTGGTGGTAATTATACCCGGAATGATAATGCCGGTTACCGGGAAGGAGATGTTTATACAAAGAATTTTTCCACTGATATCATTACACGGTTTCCCTCAAATGGAGAAAGGAGCTTTGATAAATACAATTATGCAGGCAGGGCATCTGTAACTTTCTCACCGGATACGAATAATACATTTTCCGCAGGGTTCTTTGCCGGCAAAAGGTACCAGGCCCGTTTAGCGGATATCCTTTACAATAATACGGCTACACGGATGGCCAGCGGTGAACTGATCAGCAGTACCACTTATTTTAATTCCAACCTGCAAACCAAACAAGGGAATTTTTACCTGGGCAATGTTGATTATACACATAGGTTCAGCAACAGATCTTCCCTTACGGCTTCCGCTTTGTTTGAAAGCGCCCGGCTTTTTGGCAATACCAGGAACAAAAACCTGGGCTTCCCGGAAACCTCACTGATATTACAGGAGGTTTATAATCCTTATGAGAACCCGATAGATGGATACAGGCTTAAGCTGGATTATGCTGTCAATATCGGCAAAGGGAAGCTGGAAAGCGGTTACCAGTTCAGGCACGACAGGCAGAATGGCAAATTCGACTACTTTGTAACACCGGCTACTTCTCAACCGGATGCGGACCGGTTCCGGGGATCTGCAAACACCAGCAACCAGATCAATTCAGTTTATACCCAGTATTCGGGTAATCAGCGAAAACTGGAATATGTGGCGGGTCTGCGATATGAATATGCCTTAAGGACCGTAGATCTTTCCTATGATCCGGCACTGCACAAACTCAATTTATCCAACCTGTTCCCATCAGCAAACCTGCTGTATACCATCAGCAAAGCGTGGAAGGTGAAAGCGGGATACAGTAAAAGGATTCAGCGTACGAATAATTTTGAGTTAAACCCAATACCTGAGCGGGAGCATTCCGAAACCCTGGAACAGGGTGACCCGGATCTGTTACCTTCATTCATTGACCTGGTGGAACTGGGTTCGATCCACAATTTTAAAAAGGGTTCATTTTTCGCTACCCTGTATTATCAGCATATCAAAAATCCGATCCAGCGGGTAAACAGTGTGTATGCCGATACCATTTTAAACCGGGTGTTCACCAATGCTGAAGCAGCACGTACATTTGGCCTGGAGGCCGGAGCCAGTCTCGAACCTGCAAAATGGTGGAGCTTGTATCTTGGTGGTAATATCTATAATTACAGGATCAAGGGCAATCTCAACATACTGGGTGTAAATTCTACGGTCAACAATAAGAACTGGGTATATTCCATTAATGCGAATACCAATTTCAAACTGGGTGCGACATGGAGTTTGCAGGCGAATGTGAACTACCTTTCAGCAAGGCCTACTGCACAGGGCGAGGATTCCAGGTTCCTTGTACCTAATACTTCTTTGAAAAAAACATTCATGGACGGGCGTTTATCCGCTACCCTGCAATGGCAGAACATGGACCTTGGAATGAAGCAGACGCAGCGCCAGCGGATCACTACCAGCGGCCGGGATTTTTATACTACCACCAATTACATTTACGAAACAGATGTATTCCTGATCAGCCTGAGTTATAACCTGAACAGGCTGAGCGGAAAATCAAAACTTCCTAATAGTGAATTTGGGGATAAAGAGTTTTAGAATGCTGTTTTTATTCATTTGGTTCAAACAATTCAACCAGGTTGCCTGAAGGGTCCTGTAATAAGATCTGTTTACCACCAACTCCGGTCACCAGCTCATTGCGAAACTGTGCCTTTCCTGTTTTTAACGTTTCAATAAACGCTTCCAGGTTATTTACTTCCAGTTGTATCCTGTTCCATCCGCCTGGTGCTGGCAGGGTGCCATCAGGCATGGGCTGTCCCGCGCCTCCGAATCCTGGTTTATTGAGGTACAAATGGAGATCACCTTTTGAGAGCTTCGCAAAACCCTCCGGGGCTTTCATGTCAACTGTAAATCCCAGCAGATCTTTATAGAAGGACATGGCCGCATCTATGTCGTTTACGATATAGCGAACTCCGTAAAAGCTTACATTTTTCCTTTCCATAAAATGCAAATTTGGTTTATTCTTTTTTAGTACGAAGTGCCATTCCTGAGAGTATAATACCTGTCATTCCGAGCGCAAAGGCAACGATAGCTCCGGCTTTTCCTCCGCCGGTACCGAAACCACCGGTAGTGGTGCTCAATTGCACTATACTGAATATAACGCAGAGCACTCCAAGCACCAGGGCTGTTATGGCTGCTGACCGTCCGGTGCCGGCGGGGCGGGTCTTGGCACGCCAGCCAATGATAAGGCTGATAAGCCCTGCCACTGCGGTAATAATAGATCTCGCCCGCCCAGCTGTAATGCCGGTAACGGTTGATGATGTTTCATCGGAAGGCGTTTGTGAAAATGCATTTTCCGTTGTTGCAAATGCTAATCCAATAATTAAACACGCCGATAGCATGCATCGTAGGCTCATAAAACTTTTTTAACAAAGCTATGAGATAGGGGATAGCAAAAATTGTATTATTGCGACATTTTTCACTCTTCAGACCAGGGACTGAATTCCTCAAAAGCCCTGTAATCAGTTGCCGCTTTTTGGTTTTTGAAAAAAGCTTTTGGATTGTATCCGGAGAATAACCGGAAGTCATGAATGAAATGAGACTGATCGTAATAACCGCAATCATACGCCATTTCTGTCAGTAGCATTGGCCGTTCTTCAAATTTTTTTATAACTGTGTTGAACCGGGCAATCCGCTGGAATTGTTTAGGGCTGTACCCGGCATATTGAAGGAATTTTCTTTCAAACTGCCTGCGTGACAAATAACAATCATCTGCCAGTGAGGGAATAGACAATGCAGTGGAAGAAAAAAGTATCTGCCTGATAGGTGTAAAAACAGGATCTGTTAACTCGCGGTTCTTTGCCAGCCGCTGACGAATAAATTGGGACATTATTTTTGCACGCAGTTGGTGATCGGCAGCTTCATATATCTTTTGTTCCAGCAACTGTCCTTCTCTGCCAAGCAGGGTTGGGGTATCTACTGCTTCATCGCTGAGCGCATTGGCGGGTATTCCAAAAACGAGTGGAATAGCATAGGGGAAAAGATAAACACCAAACAGGCGGAAATCGTTCAGGGAAAAAAGTTTTTTGAAATGCTGCATTTGTCCTGATACACCTGAAAGCATCGTGGTACGCTGTCCCGGAATAGTTGTGTATAATTGGAATTGTCCTTTGCAATAAAACACCCATTCGGGAGAACTCTCAGCCAGTACCCGGTGAAAGAAAGGGTTTTCGGCTGTAGCCGATCCTTCCAATGCCCAAAAGAACTGCACAAAGTTTGCGAGATCTTTTGGAGGAGCAATTGTTTGATAGTTCATATTTTTTTTTGCAAAATTCAGTCCGCAAATTAGATTGGAAATACACAGGCCTATTTACTGCAGTTCAGGTGCTGTTTAGCCTGATATGTACGCTGGTACTGTAATATACTTCTTTTTGGTTACTATATTTACATAAAAAAGCCCATCATCAGATGGGCTTTTTTGAATCAGAATGAGGTTGTCTATCGCTGCTTAAAGTTCCTGACATTTAACTGTTGTAAAACTGCTGTATCCGGTCTATCGGTTTGCAGATCTGAAATTTTCAGCTCCTCCACGTCATCGGCAATCACAGGTATCCGGGGATCAGCAGCCAGTGACCCGAGCGTAACATCATTCAGGCTGATGTGCTTCACATGTCGGATAAAAAAGCCTGAGCTGGGCAGGTTACGCCATCTGTCCGGCGCCGGATACTCTTTTTCCAGCTCCGGTACCTTTAACGGATCACTGGTATATTCTCCTTGCCGGAGGCCGCCCCTGTTGATGATACGGATATTGTTCAACGTTATATTCTCAATAGGTGAACCGGGAATGCCGGTAATGGAAGAGCAATAATTACCGGCGTTATATACATTAATATCCGATAAGGAAACATTACGCATGGTGCCGCGGCCTGGCTCCGGCGCTTCTTCTGTATGCTTGCGGGCCCTGTTGCCCAGCCTCACATAAATGGGGCATTCCGTTCCCTCTATAACAATATTACTCACGGTTATGCCATCCATTATTCCTCCATCAACAATTTCGAGTGCAATGCCTACCTGTCCTATACGTGGTGTTCTGAATATAGGTTCCGTAGGGCATGCTGAGGGTTTTATAATACAATTGCTGATCAGGATGTTTTTAAAACCTCCTGTGGACTCCGTGCCGCATTTGATGGCGGCGCAAAAGCTGCTCACGATGCAATTGGTGACAGCAACATCTTCGCAGGGCGCTGCTCCTGTGCTTTTGAGGGTGATACCATCATCATCTGTATCCATGATGCAATCGGATATCACCACCTGCCTGCATCCGTCTATATCTATCGCATCATTATTCCTGTTGCTGTGATTGTAAACACGGATATTATGAACCACAACATTTTCACAATCCAGGTAATGCTGGTTCCAGATGCCGGAGTTTTGCATGGTAATGTCCTGCACAGAAATTTTCCGGCAGGATATGAACAGGATATTCCTGGGCCTTCCATCCCGGTCTTCATGAACAGCTCCTTTGGGGCCGGGCCGTGGTACCTGCCTGGCGCCCTGGCCGTCTATGGTTCCAAAACCGCTTATGCCAATGTTGCTGGCACCTTCAGCATAGATCAGGGCGTACCAGCCGCCGGGATCTTTTTGAGACCGGTATTTGGGTTGCTGCTGACGCGGAAAATCGTGATGATTAGTACTCGCATACAACACTGCACCCCGTTCCAGGAAGAGCTCTACGTTGTTCAATAAAGTAATAGTGCCGCTTTTAAAATGACCGGCAGGAATGATCACCCTTCCACCTCCGGCTTTAAAACAGGCGGCGACTGCTTTATTAATGGCCACTGTGCTCAGTTTACCGGTATCCTTTGTTGCACCAAAATCGAGGATGTTAAAATCTTTTCCTGCTGCATGGAATGAGAACGAGGTAAAGAGCAATAACAATAATACATTTCTGAATTTCATTCTTCTATCGTTTAATATCCATATCCCTGGCGAAGGCTGGGATTGCTGCTAAGTGTTTGAGGACCATAAGGGAGGATCTCTCTCTGATTGGCCACAAAGCTTCCAGCCCAGTCGCTCGCGAAAGTATTTCCATATGCTGATGCCCAGTTCACACTTGAATAACCTGCAGGCGGATTAGCAGCAGAAGGTTGGTAATAGCTGGCAGAATACACAATGCCGGTGGTTGAATTATTGAGGAAATACATCCTGGCAGGCATATTGGTGAAAGGAGCCTGCCGCAGCCTGAATTTCTCCAGCTTATCACGGGTGTCAGCAAATACGGTGCTGATCAGGTTCCAGCGGATGAGGTCCCACTTCCTTAATCCTTCACCACCTAATTCAAACATCCGTTCATCGGTAATGGCTTTGAAAAAACCGGCATAGTCAGCAGGAATAGTGCCCATTTTACTTTCGTCACCATTGAACCCTCTTACGCGCACCTGCTTAAAGGCGGTAATAGCTGCTGCTGTAGGTGCCTGGTTGAGTTCATTCTCTGCTTCCGCAAACATCAATAGCACATCCGAATAACGGATCATCGGCCAGCTGATGCCTGTATAAGCAAAGTTGCTGTTGGCTGGTGTAGCGGGATTGGAATGCCAGTCCCTCCTGAACTTTGCCATCACAAAAGGCCCGTAAACAGTGGCGATACCAACATACTGCCCTGATCCGTTGATGGCATAGCTGGCGATAGTAACATCTCTTCTTATATCCAGGCTGTCGAACTTATAAAAATAAGTAGGTAGCGCCCAGCTGGAACCACTGCCATTGCCGTTTACGCGGGTACCATCGATAAAGCCCACCCTGCCGTCTGAAACACCGTTTCCGCCAGACAGTCCTACCTGGAACAATACTTCTCCATTAGGTTCTATCTTGTGCGCGTTGAAATTATCCTTGAACACTGCCATGAAGCTGGGGTTCAGCTTATGTTTGCCGGAAAGCATAATATCATTGCATTCATCCCGGGCTATCTGGTAATATTTAATGTAATCGGAAGGCCGCTCCATTTTCTTAGATGCAGCCCGCAGTGAATATCCTGCTCTGAACAGCGCAATCCTTGCCCTGAGTGCTTTTGCTGCTCCTTTGGTGATCCGCTCATCTATAGTAACGCCCGGATCGCCGCGCCATGGTAAAAGCGTGGCGGCCATCGCCAGATCATTCAGGATATGATCGTAGATGGAATCCCTGTTTGTTGCCGGCAGGTTGAGATCGGGTGCGTCTATGGAAGGAATATAAGGAGCCGGCACATCTCCCCAGAATTTAATAATGTCGAAGAAGAATTGTGCCCTTAGCGTCAGTGCTTCGCCATGCAGCCTTCTCAGGCTTGCTTTATCGTTATCTGAGCCACTGGTGTATAAATGCATCTTTGGAATGTTCTTGATACATTGATTGGCACGGTCGATCCCTGCGTAATAGATATTCCATTCCGCGTCCAGCTCTGTATTAGTGGCCAGTGCATTATACCGGCAAAGTGCCTTCGCTCCGTTATCACCGCCAATGGCTACAGTATTACTGGCATTACAGTAGGATTCATCACAATCGTTGGAAAAGTAGTACTGGATCCTTCCGCCATATCCCCTGTCGCCGGCGAGCGTTGCATAGGTGCCTAATACGGCGCCATAAGCATCATTCACACTGCCAAAAACATAAGTGTCATCAAAAGCGGAATCAGGGCTCAGTGTTAAGAATTTCTTGCACGAATTAAGTGAAATGGCCAGGACGAATAATCCTATAAGAGCCGCCAGTTTTTTTGAATGAATATTGTTCATATGCTGAATGATCTAGAATTTAACATTAATACCGGCAATGAATGTTCTGCTGCGTGGGTAAGGAGAAGAGTCTACACCAGGCGTTACATAATTGGAATTTTTGGTGCTCACCTCAGGATCAAGACCAGTGTATTTTGTGATAATACCGGCATTGTTTACCGTAGCATACACCCGCAGGCTGCTGATCTTTTTCTTTAGCAGGGATTCCACCGGTAAGTTGTATCCAAGTGTTATATTACTGAAGCGGAGGAAAGAGCCGTCTTCAACAGCCCAGGAATCGAGCAACAGGTAATTGCCTCCTTTGATAGGCTGCCAGATCTTTGCGTCCTTGTTGATGGCACCCAGTACTTCCGGAGATGCACCGGCAGGTAATGTTTTGCCAGCTACATTTACTACCCATTGAACAGCATTGCCATTTGCATCTATGGTCTTCCACCGATCGTTCATGATACCGGTAAGGTTGGAAAAACTGCCTGCATAGGCATTACTGAATTCCACCTTATCGCCATTCAGTATTTTATTTCCATACACAAAGTTGACGAATACACTCAGATCAAATCTTTTGTAGGTAAGCTGGTTATTCAAGCCGCCGGTGAATTTTGGTTGTGCACTGCCAAGGATAGTGCGGTCATCTGCATTTACGATGCCATCACCGGTCCGGTCCTTTAGTTTCTTTGTTCCCGGAGCAGGGATCCCTACGGAGGCTGTATTGTCTGCCACACCTTTCTTCAATACATACGCGCCATTGGCGGGATTGTAATCAAAATCATTCAGGGTGTACATACCATCAGACTCATAGCCAAAAATAGTACCTACGGGCTGCCCTACCTTTACCAGGTATTCATTACCCGGCCCCCAGCCGGAGCTGGCAAAGTATTGGTTGGAAACATTGGATAATTTGATGATCTCATTCCGGTTAGTGGAGATATTGAAATTGATGTTCCACTTAAAATCATTATTTGAAATGGGCGTTGTGCTCAATTGTAATTCCAGTCCGCGGTTCCGCACGCTGCCTACATTCTGCAATTGTGTGCTGAATCCCGAGTTGGCAGCAATGGGCACATTGATCAGCAGGTCCCGCACATCATTCAGATAAGCGTCCAGGCTTACCTGGAAAAGGTTATTAAAGAGGCTCACGTCCAATCCTATATTGCGCGATAAAGTAGTTTCCCATTTGAGGTTAGGATTCGCCAGGTTAGCAATGGCATAACCCGGGATCAGGGTATTGTTCAGGCTGTAGGGAGTGGCGTTGGACCTGAACAGGGAAGCGTACAGGAAATCACCGATCCGGTTGTTACCTGCCAGGCCATAGCTCACACGGAGTTTAACATCTGAGGCAAAGTTGTTTTTGTTAAAGAAATCTTCGTTGGAAATGCGCCAGGCAACAGATGCTGATGGGAAATATCCCCATTGTTTGCCCGGAGCAAACTTTGAAGAGCCATCTGCCCGCAGGTTGAATGTGGCCAGGTATTTATTCTTATGCGTATACCCTATCCTGGTAAAGAAGGAAACGATCCTGCTTTTGGCATCTGTGGAAGCAGGGTACAGGGGAGTGGAGGTACCGAGGCTTAGTTGGGAAAATGCTTTTTGCGGTGTAATACCTACAGGGAAATATCTTACCTGGTCAGTCTGTGAATTGGAAGAAAGCTGGTAGATCTCCTGACCTATCAGTGCATTGATAGCATTGTTCTTATGAAAATCAGACTTGAATGCGCTGTTGTTAAAGCTCAATACGGCATTCTCGTTAACAGACATCATACTGCTGTTCACGATATTGATGATAGGCTTTCCTGCGCTGTTGGTGATCGCATTCCAGGTTATGTAATCATCGAACGTGTTCAGCTTTCCTTCCGTTTTGTTGATGCCACCGGTGATGCGTAACGACAGGTATTTAGTGAGTGCGTATTGCAGATAGGAACTGATGGTGGTATTCACAGCACGGTTGCGCCGGTAAGATGCATTCGAAAATTCGATGGGGTTGATGAGGTAATAGCCTGTGGCATTTGTCTGTGCAAAATAAGCTGCATCGTTTGAAGCGTTGGGATCTTCTGAATTAACCAGGAAGGGCCTGTATTTAATGGAATTGCGCAGACGGTTGTTGGTTACATTGCCGGATGCGCTTGTTCCGGGGCCATTGATCTCCTGGTCGTTATAAACCACGTTCAGCCCTACTTTGAATTTATCCGAAACGGTGTGATCAAGGCGCAGGTTCAGGAGATTCCTTAAATAGCTGGAATTGATCATTACACTTTTCTCATTGTTATTGGTGTAGCTGATGTTGAAAGTGGTGAACTTATCTCCTCCGGTGATGCTCACATTATGGGTTTGAAGAGGAGCATTCTTTCCGAAGGTAAGGTCCTGCCAGTCTATATGCTGTGCATTCCTGATGGAATCCAGTCCTACCCAGCTGTTGCCATATTGGGAAGTAAAGGCACTGCTGTCAGCCAGGGTATTCCTTGTTTTTTCCCAGTTGTATTCGATGAACTCTTTCGGGTTCATCACATCAAATTTTTTCGCCAGCTTATTAACTCCATAGAAATAGTTATAGGCCACCACTGTTTTCATGGGTTTGCCGCCTTTGGTGGTGATAATAACAACCCCGTTAGCTCCCCTGGCCCCGTAGATGGAAGTGGCGGCGGCATCCTTCAATACATCCACAGATTCAATATCCTGCGGGGCTATTTTTGAAAGTGCGTCTTCTACCTGGATACCATCTACTACATACAATGGGGTATTATCCTGCGTGATAGAGCCACCACCTCTTACTTTGATGGTAACGGCTGCGCCCGGGCCTCCTTCCGTTGTTGAAATATTAACGCCGGCGAGCCTGCCCTGCAATGCCTGCATGGCAGAGCTGAGCGGAATGTCTTTTATCTGCGAGGCGCTGACGGATGATACAGAACCTGTGAGGTCACGCCGCCGCTGGGTAGCATAACCTATCACTACCACATCGTTCAGTTCCTTTGCCTGGTCTGCCAGGGATATATTCAGTACCTGGCCGGCAGTTACCTGCACTTCTTTAGTAGCTAAGTTGATGGCCGAAAACACCAGCGTAGCCGGCGTTTTCGAGATGCGGATGCGGAAATCGCCACGGATGTCTGTCTGTGAAAAATTGGCCGTACCTTTTTCCGTGACTGTGATTCCCGCCATTGGCTCACCTTTTTCGTTGGTAACATGCCCGCTGACGACATTAGCAGCCGGTGGAGGACTGGCTGGCTGTTGAGCAGATGCTGTGATGAAGAGATATTGTATTCCTGCGGAAACACACAAAACCCGCCAGAACATAGGTAAGAATTTTAACATAACGGAAACCTGTTTATAGTGATGAGGAGTTGGTTTTAGAAATTAGTAATACGTGGAAATCAACATAAAAGAGTACTCTGTAAAAATAGTGACTCCTTTCAAGGGCGGGAGCGCGTTCTTTTATCTTAAAATAGCTGTTTTTTACGCTAAAGCGACTTTTGGCAACATTCCCCTGCAGATGTATTTACTTTACGAAAGCAAGACAGAGGCTTGCGGAACACTATAATTACCTTGTTGGACCTTATTGCGCATAAACACATTTCTACTATGAACAACAATTTTGAGCTCAGGATCATGGCTACCAATTGGGGCTTCCCTGGTACCATCGATGAATTTTGCCATAAAGCAAAAAAGGAAGGATATGATGGAATTGAAGTCCTGTGGTCCTCCGAAAAGGAAGCACAGGAAGCATTATTTACTGCACTGAAGAAACATCAGCTGGAAGTAGGCATACTGTGCGCAGGTTTCGACAGCCATTTTCCCAGGCATCTTGAACAGTTTATAATGATGATGGATGAAGCGGCTACTCAAACCATCCAGCGGCCGCTGTATATTAATTGCCATTCCGGAAGGGATTTTTTCAGCTATGAGCAGAACAAAGCTTTCATTGATCATACCATACAGTTATCCAGGCAAACGGGCATTGATATCTGTCATGAAACACATCGTGCAAGGATACTGTATTCCGCACCGACGGCGAGGCATTATATAGATACCATTCCCGGGCTGCGTATTACTTTCGATGTATCGCACTGGTGTAATGTAAGTGAAACTTTGCTGGAGGATCAGCAGGAAACTGTTGATCTTGCATTGGCACGTGTGGATCATATTCATGCACGCATCGGCCATCCGGAAGGCCCACAGGTAAATGATCCCAGGGCTCCGGAATGGGAACCGGCACTGAACGCGCATCTCAGCTGGTGGGATAAAGTGGTGGAAGCAAAAAAGAAAGCGGGTAAAAATCTTACCATACTGACTGAATTTGGCCCGCCCGATTATATGCCTACGCTTCCGTACACACGGGATCCTTTGTCTGATCAATGGGCTATTAATGTGCATATGATGCAATTGCTGCGGAAACGATATCAGTAAAAGGCAACGCTTGTTTGATATTTAATAGTTGATATCACTGGCCCATGCTACCCAGCTGTGATTGATGAGGTTGCTGTAATTATTCTTGTACATGGATTTGTAGATCCATCCCAGCTGTGTAGTGTTCCAGTCATGCCAGCAGAGCCAGCCTATCACATTTGGATAAGTGGTCCTGATCTTTTCTGCCAGCAGGTTATAGTCGAAAGTGCCGTTCAGGTTTGGATCGCTGTTTCCTCTTACGCCGTGGCCTGTACCAAATTCCGTGAGCATAATAGGTTTTGCCAGGGTCCTTATCACGCTGTAGTCATTGATCACCATATTATCGGCATATACATCAGCGCCCACAATATCCACGTAACCGGTACCAGGGTAATAATTGGTATAGGCGCCGTCTCCCACTACATTGTTGTTGGGTGCATAGATCCAGATAAGGTTATTCAGTTGTTTGGTGGTGGTGAAGTAGTTGAAAAGATCCGCCCACAATGCTCTGAAGTTTGCATGGTTAGTCGTGTAATACCAGCACCAGCTGCCATTCATTTCGTGGAAAGGCCGGTATAATATGCTCACGCCGTTTGTCTGAAAGTAAGCCAGTTTCGCCGCCATAGCATCCATGTTGGCTACCCACTGAGTTCTCAGGGAGCCGCCTGGCAGTAATGCACTCAGGTCGCTTCCGCTGGAAACACCGGGATTATTAAGCCCGCCGCAGATCTCAATGATGCAATCATGCAGCTTGTTGAGGTCTTTTAAAAAAGGGGAATGATAATTCCAGTTATCTATATCATTAAAATCAGAGCCCACAATAGCCGGATATTTTCCGGTGGCCTGCGCAAAAGGATGAATGATCTGATCATCTCCCAGTTTATACTGTGTTTTATGGGAGATATTGCTGTTCTGTCCGGCCAGTATCCGTTTACCCGGTTGATTCTTCAGGTTCTGGATGAACCTGAGCAGGGAGTCGGTACTTTTGTTCAGTTTAGGATTGGCGCCCATGAGCATATTGGCGCGCGAAGCGGGTTCCCGCGTAATTTTATTTTCCTGTTTCGCACAGCTTGAATTAAGCAGCACCAATGCAAATAGTTTCAGGATAGTTATTTTCATAACGTTTAATTTTTAGGTTGACAAAAGCATATCCACAAGCGTTGCCTTGTTATTGTAAGGTAAACACATCTGCATGGGAATATTGGCCGGCGTCGTTTTAGCGTAGCAAACAGTTATTTTAAGATAAAAGAAGAGGTATTCCTCCTTGAGATCAGGGACTATTTTTACAGAATAATGAATTAATTTCCACCAGATGAAAATACGCTTTCTCATATTCCTGCTTACCTGTTATTGCTCTCAGATCTTTGCCCAGTCCAAATGGAAGCTGGCGGATTTTGCGGTGGACCTGAACAGCCTGGTTACGCCTCCCGGCCATCTCTGGGTAGGGAGTGGTTTTACCAGTGTAAACCCGGTTTTAAATTCAGTGTTAGGTGTGGGGGATGTAATGTCGCCGCCTGTTTCAGGCCGAGGGTTCAGGTTTGAAGCCAGGTTTATAGCGAATGGTGATACCATCAGGGATCATTTTGTATGGGGCAGCAAGGTGAGGAATATCCTTTATACCGGCGGGCAATGGCAGCCGGACAGGATTATACGCAGGGGCACTTATCACCGGATGCACGAACAGGGGCTTATATCTTTTGAGATCAATTCCCATCTTATTCCATTGGCAGACAGACCGGGCTTTTTAATACGTTATGAGGTAAAGAACAGAACAGCCGTTGCTTTGAAACTGGATATGATCCCGCTGATCACTAACGGCAGGCCCGCAGTATATCCGCTAAAGGAGTGGGGCTTTATGCCGCCTGCTGATCCAATGAACAATGATACGGTGAAAGTAAATGTATTGCAGGAAGGGCAGCGCCTGAGCATAGCCCCGCAGCAAAGCCGTACAGCATATATAGCTGTAGTGTTCAGCAAAGATGCTGTACCAGCTCCTGAAGGTTTGGCTGCCTGGGAAAAACAAACCGCTGCAATATGGGAAACCCGCCTGGGCTGGGCCTTGAAAAATATCCCCGTTCTTACAACTAATAATGCAGCACTCGAAAACTATTATAAAAGATCTGTTGCTTCCGGATTGGTCTGCATCTGGGAAAAACCGGAATTTAAACTGCGGCCGGCTATTGTTACCAGCGGATTAGATGGAGGTGGTATGAACACCTATCTATGGGATGTTGCCGGATATGCGCCGGGGCTTGTTTCCCTGATGATGGGAGATAAGCTGCTGGATATTGCACGCACCATGACGGCCATAGACCTGGAACAATATTATGCTTTTGCGCAGGATGGAACCGGCTTGGGTGTAAGATACGCATACAGTACCGCTGCCTTTACTTCTCTCGTATATGCCATGGCCTGCCAGGACAGCGTTTATCCTGATCTGTTAGAACAGGTGAAAAAGCTGGTGTTGAGCGATGAAAAAAGACCCATGACAAATGGTGTGATCGATTATGGCGGCCAGCATAATTTACTGGAGATGCGGGGCATGGGCTGGGAACATATGGTGCCAAGTCCAAATGCAGAACGGGTATGGTGTTTGAGGAGATTAGCGGATATGGGAGAAAAGACCGGTTATGATAAAACGGCCATTGCGCAATGGCGAAAAAAAGCCGATGTTATTGCAGCCGATATCAGGCAGGAGCTTTGGGATGAACCGGCTGGATGGTTCTCCTGCAAGTATCCGGACGGGCATAAGGAAATGGTATATTCCATCCAGGTGTTCGATATGCTGAGGACTGGTGTATGTACTCCTGCTATGAAGAAAAGAATGCTGGAACAACTGGAAGAAGGCAAATTCCTTTTTCCTTACGGCGTTAGCAGTGTATCCAAAGCAGATTCCATTCATTATGAAGTAACGGATACCGATTGGGGAGGAGGAGGCGCTTATTCAGGAGATCTTCCTCAACTGGCATTGGACCTTTACCACGAGAACCTTCCGGGTAAAGCCTGGGATGTATTGCAACGCCAGTTCTGGATGGGCTCGCAACTTCCTTATTTTCCGCAGGAACATTATTGTGACCGCCCCGGTTCTCCTTCTTTTAAAAGAGCCAATGTTGTTGCCGGATTAATGGGCGCCGCTGCTATCCTGTACGGTATGGCAGGCCTGGAGCCACGTTTGGACGGCAGCCTATGGATCCATCCAAGACCCACCATCAAAGATACGGTTGCAATAAAAGGTTTTGTTCACCGGAAGCATGTGATAGATGTGGAGTTCTCTGCTTCCTTTTGTAAGATCACCCTGGACGGTAAAGTGAAGTACCAGGGGAAACCCGGAGTTATAAAGATATTCTGATCATGGGCGTCAAGAAATTTCTGTTAAAGAATTTTATAAGAGGCGATGAAGTGTTTCACCTGGCAAGGGTTACCATTCATTCCCGTCACGACCTGTCGCTGCACAGGCATGATTTTGCCGAGATCTTCTGGGTGGAGAGCGGAAGCGGTACCCATTTGGTCAATGGCTGTAAGATCATGCTGGAACCCGGCCACCTGGTGATGATCCGCCCTAATGACCAGCATACGTTCAATGCGGTCAGAGGAGGCGTTACGCTCATGAACCTCGCTTTTCCAATGGAAACTTTACACCATTTAAGGAACCGCTATTTTGCCGGTGTTGATTCATTTTTCTGGACCCGGGATATTGTTCCCTATCAGACACTGCTGGCGGTTTCGTCCATCCGCAGAATTTCTCAGCGGGCAGAAGAGGTGCTGCAGAACCGTAAATCCAGTTTTTACCTGGATCATTTGCTGTTGTTCATTTTCCGTTTATTGCTGGATAACGATAACCTGTCTGCCGATCAGAAAATACCTGCCTGGCTGAATCATGCCATCAGGGGTTATTCCACCCCGGTATTGTTTAAACAGGGTGTACGCGGTTTTGCCGACCTGGCGGAAAGGAATATAGATCATGTGAACAGAACAGTGCAAAGGATCCTGCATAAAACATTGACGGACCTGGTAACTGAACTGCGTATGAATTTTGCTTCCAAACAACTCTCCATCACCAACACACCTATCAAAACAATCTGCAACGATTGCGGGTTTACCAACCTCGGACATTTTTACAAAACCTTTAAGCAGGTATACCAGCAAACCCCTTCAGCATACAGGAAAAGCAGCCAGACTATTGTGTAAGTCGTTACAGCGTAAAAAACAGCTGCTCAGGAATAAAAGATAAGCCACATTCCAATGCCTGTGCTCGCTACATTTATACCAAAAAATCGGGTATGAGAACAGCAGAAAACACACGGCTCTCCCTGGAAGAAATTTCCTTTTACAAAAACAATGGATATCTGCTTACAGACAGGCCGTTATTCAGTGAAAAAAAATTCAAGCGGTTGTTCGATATTTTTGAAGAACACCTGAATAACCGGGGAAACCTGAGGCCGGATGAGCTGGATGTGCCGCACATGAAGGACGCACGTTTGTTTGAATTTTTAATGGCTCCCGAAATACTGGATATTGTGGAGGGACTAATAGGGCCGGATATAGGATTGTGGAGCAGCCACTTCATCTGCAAAGAACCCCGAACAGGGAAGAAAACCCCCTGGCATGAGGACAGTGCCTATTGGAATGGCCGCTTCAACCGTTTTGATAATATTGTTACGCTCTGGCTGGCCATAGATGAATCTGTAAAAGAGAATGGTTGCATGGGTGTAATTCCCGGATCGCACCATAATGGGTTTTCTGAATACGAAAAAATGGATACAGATCACAGCATCTTTAATATTGAGATTAAAAAGTCTGCTGTAGATGAAAACCAGGTGGTATGGTTTGAGTTAAAGCAAAATCATTATTCCCTGCATGATTGCCGTATTATTCATGGTGCCAATCCCAATACAAGTGATAAAAGAAGGACGGGTTATACTATGCGGTATTTCAATACGGACCTTGTGATGAACCAGCAACATCCGGATAATCTGCATCATAAAGTATATCATTGCCGTGGGGAGAACAGGGGAAATAATCCGCTGATCTTCCTGTAGTTTTTAGATCGTGTAATGTGTAAAAACCGTCTTAAGAGGACTCTTGAGACGGTTTTCTTGTTTAGCTACGCCATCTTTGATATTCTACGAATTTTCCGTAGATTATGATTCTAAATATTTACCATGTGGCGTAAATTCATCCTTCTTCTGTTCGGTTTAACCTGTTACTTTCAAGCATTTCCGCAGATCAAAAGCGGAGAAACAGCGCTTCCGCTCAACATTACACACTGGATCAGTAATGTACCGGCAGATAAGAAACTCCAGGGTAAGTTCCTGGTTATTGATTTCTGGGCAACCTGGTGTGCGCCCTGCATTGCCGGAGTGCCACACTTCAATTCCATATCAGATCGCTACAAGCAGGATAAACGGCTGCGTTTTCTTTCGCTCACAGATGAAAACGAAGCAAAAGTGAAAAAACTGCTCGCCAAAGTAGCATTTACCACCGCAGTAGTAGCTGATACTACGGGCAAAACGTTTGAAAATTTTAAGATCAATTCTATCCCTTTCTGCGCACTTATAGATGACCGTATGCAGGTGCAATGGGCGGGTGCAGCTTATGAGCTCACAGAAGGCATGGTAAACGATTTTCTTGCGCGCAAAAAGGTAATTGCCCCTCCGTCCGCAGATCTGGCTGTTCGTACCACGCCCATTTATGATTCTTTAAAAATTGCTTTCAACGCTGTACAGGATAACAGGGACATCAAAGAGTACTTCAGCGTTGGTCCATTGGAGAGTGTACCTAAGGGCTCAAGTTTTCTTACCACCCGTCCCGGTAAGTTGTATAATGAAACCAGGGTGGGCATTAATACGCAATATGCCTTTGCACAATTACTGAATGTAAGCAATATACAAGTGATATTACCACCTGCTATGACCAGTTCGTTTATTTCCTATTGTTATAAAAGCGAAACAAAAACGGAAGCAGCGAATGTGCTGGACACGCTGATGAACAACTTTGAATTAAAGTGGGAAACGCGCGATAGCCTGCTGGAAGTACTTACACTGGAGGTAACGGACACCACTAAGCTGCTGGCGAACCTTGCAGATCCGAAAGCAAAGCTCAGTAAGGTCAGCGATGCGGATGGTGTTGTTTCAATGGAAAACCACAACCTCTCGGCCATGATCATACCATTACAGGGGCCATTTCCGGGCATAGTCGTTATCAAAAATGGCGAGCCGTTCAGCAACCGGAAATTCAACCTCACTATCTTTACTAAAGACCTTTCTAAATTACAGGAATCCCTGGCACCAATGGGTATTACGGCTACATTCGGCAAACAAATGCAGAAGGTTTACCATTTTGGATATAAGTAGGGAACTCAGCAGTACCAGCTATATGAAGCATCCGCTGCGTTGTACACTTGTACGGCAGTGGATGCTTCAACTTTTTATTCTGGTATCATGGTACCATTTCAATTTGAAATGTGTGATGTAATTGCTTTCCCTGGGAATAAAAATAAGAGGATCTGTTTCACGTTGCATTAAAATTTGGGTTAAAAAATGAATGACGGGCCGGCTATTCAACAGCAAATTTTATAGTCAGGTAGTAGTCCTGACCTACAGGTTGCTTATAAAAGAAATTATCTTCAGCACCTGCATCCAGCGGGGCATACTCCGTGACCGTAAGTACAGCTCCCAGTTTTTTGTTAAAGGCCTTTGCAATACCTGCAGCTCTTTCTTTACCGTTGCGGAAGGCGGCATCGAAGAGCTTTTCTTCGTCCTTCAATGGCCCGAACTTTAACCGTGTACTCGTGATCGTGATAACGCCGCCGCCATTTGCCAGTTTAGCTGCTTTCAGCAGTTCTTCCTTATTACGGGTTTCAAATGTGAATAGACTCCCTTCCCTGTATAGCTGCAGGGCCTGGTATCCCATTTTATCTTCTTTAAACCGGCTTTCTTCAAAACCGGCGGCTTTTGCTTTGGCAAAAAAGGCGCTTTTCAGGTCCTCGAAAGACTTTCTGCCTTCCATTTCACCATAATCCACCGCTATGGCAAAATCGATTAGGTAGGATTCAACCTCGCGGGTTATTTTGGCCTCACCTCTGACTTCTATGGTGGTTTCCTTTGCCTCCTGGGCATGGCTGTTCAATGCTGCCATCGATACGATGGCAGCGAGTATTAATTTTTTCATTTGATTACTTTTTAAGCAATTGTAAATAAGAAGGAAGCAACGATCATCCATACACCTACGATGATGCCCAGTATGCCAAGCTGGCCTTGTCTGGGTGCAACTTTCGCCCTGATGCCTGCGGCTTTTTCACGAGCTTTTTCGTTTTTGGAGAGGAACAGTTTGTTGATGAGCGGGAAACCCAGCAAAAATCCAAGGCAGGCTTCTACCACGCTGCCTGCCATCAATGTTCCCCACCAGATAGGAGCGGAGGTAAGCCAGCCTATGTTTAATACAGCAGACACAATGCCCCATATTCCCCAGAAGCAGAAAATGATACCGATCCATCCCTGGTATGGCTCCACTTTTTCCAGGAGTTCCTTTGCGTTGGGTTTTTTAGACAAGATAAGAGAAGGTACAGCAATGATGCTGAGCAGGATTAAGGTGATTCCGTAGATCATAATATTAGGTTTTTGTTATGCAACAAAGGTATCCTGGCACGATGGGGGCAACAACATCGTTTCCAGTGAAAATCAATACCCTGTTTTCAGGGGGTTAGCTGAGCAGTCCTAACTTTACGGCATACCTGGTGAGGCCTGCCAGGTTGCGTACCTTTAACTTTAGTATGAGGGTTTTACGGTAGCTTTCAATAGTATGTTTGCTTAAAAAGAGCTTATCGGCAATTTCCTGCGTTGTGTACTCCTCCGCAATTAATTTCAGTACATCCTTTTCGCGGGAGGTGAGCATTTCCAGTGTTTCTTTTTCCTTATTGAAAACACTGTTCATGTAATCCTTTTTGATGGCTTCTGAAAAGTATTTCCCACCTTTCAGGATGGCTTTGATCGCGGCAAGTAACTCATCTGAATCTGCGTTCTTTGATATATAACCGTCTACGTTCTGCTGAATGAGTGCATCGATCATGTTATTGTCGGTATGCATACTTACCACCAGGGTGCTGATCTCCGGCCTTGTTTCCTTGATATGGTTATTCAGCACAATACCGTTCACATCGGGCATACTGATGTCTGTAATCACAAGATCAACCTGCTGATCGGGATGCTGGTCCAGGTAATTCATGACGAGTTTGCCATTATGGGCATAATACAGCACATGAAGGTCCGCTTCCTTCTCTATTAGTTTTATCAGTCCTTCCAGGAACAATTTATGATCGTCTGCCAGGATAATATTATGCTTCATATTTCAATGGTATTTCAATGTCTATTACGGTGCCTTTTGATGGGAATGAATCAATGGAAAGTACGCCATCGAATAACTTTAACCGTTCCCTGATATTTTGTAACCCTATACCATGCCGGGTGGTTTCTGTGGAAAAGCCTTTACCATTGTCTTCAAACAGCAGCTTCAGCATGCCATCAAACTGTGTGAGTTGTATTTCAACTTTTGATGCCTGGCTATGCTTTTGTGCATTGGTGATCAGTTCCTGCATTATTTTATAGATCTCTACCTTCAGCGTTGTTTCGATGAGATCTATTTCTTCCGGGGGATAAGCCTGAAATGATATTTTAGCGTTTCCCGGAAGGTTGAATTGCCTGAGATAGCCCGCTATCAGTTCGGTAAATCCTGTGTTGCTGAATTTCTGTGGAACGAGATCATGTGAAAGATCCCGTACCTGGTGGTAAGTTTCGTCTACCTGTTTGGTTAGTTCTTTTATTCCAAGGTTAGAAAGCTGAAGTTTGATGGCGGCAAGGTTACCTCCAATACTGTCATGTAATTCTCCTGCGATCCGTTTCCGCTCTTTTTCCTGCCCGTTTACGGAGGCCTTCAGCAATTCCAGTTCTTTATCTTTTAGCAGTGTGGTGATCTTTTGCTGGTTCATTTCCTCCATTGTTGCATTCAGCTTGCTTTGCGCCTGCAGCTTTTGGTAGTACATGTACAGTAAGCCGATCACGGGTAACAGGATGGCCAGGAACCCGATCAACAGGCTGTATTTTATTGTTTTTTGCTGGCTCAGTTCGTTTTCCTTATTCAGGATCTCTTTTTCTTTCTGCGCGGTTTGGTATTTTATTTCCAGTTCATTGATCTCTCTTTTATTTTGTTTGTCCTGTACCTCCCTGGAAATACCCATTAATTGCGTCATGAGTGCATAGGCGTTTTTATAATCACCTATAGCCGCATGCAGGTTGCGCAGGCTGTTCAGCACTTTCAGCTGCGCCTTCATGTCGTTCCATTGCATGGCATTAGCATATACCATGGTAAGCATGCCTCTGGCATTTTCGTAATCCTGCTTTGCTATAAGGAGGTCACCTAATCTTTGGCCTGCATTGATATAGATATCAAAGAACTGGCTTTGCTGGGCGGTGTTTATTACTTCGTTATAAATGGAAAACGCCGTATCGGTATGCTGGTTGAGTTCTGCAATGATGCCCAGGGTTAGTTTGGCCTGGAGTTCGTTTTTTAACTGGCCGGACTGCCGGAAGAAGGAGAGTGCCTTTTCAGCGTAAGCTTGTGCTTTTGTTAGTTCCTTTTGTTCTAAGTGAATTTGGCTCAATTGCCTGTATACAATATGTTTGATTTGTTCATCCCCGGTGGTGGCCAGTAATTCGTTGTATGCGGTAATAGCTTTGTTATATTCATTACGGGCAAAATATACATTGGCCATGCCCAGTTTATTGTCGTTTACGGCTGCACTATCACCCAGCGTTTCTGTTAATTTGATACCTTCCAGGTAAAAGCGCAATGCTTCTTCAAACAATCCCTTTTCCTGGTAGGCCTTCGCCAGGGTATTGTAGAGCATGGCCTTATCAGGACTTTCACTTACCTGGGCGATCAGTTGCTGTGCGTAAAAGATGACAGAATCTGTTGTGCCATGGGAGGCGTGAAATGCCAACAGGGGTTGTGCTGCCAGTATTTTCTCTTTTATATCGCCGGCATGTTTCAATCGCCGCAATAACGAATCAGGTGTTTTAACGGGAAGTGTTCCGTAGCCAACAAAGGTCCCCGGGTTTTGTGCCAGGCCGGAAATGGTGATCATCAGCATCCATGTAATAAACAATGCCCTTTTATTCATTCGCTCAGTTGGGTTAAAATATATGGAAGGTAATAAATAAAACAATTCCGGATGACATCGGCAAACGGGAACAGTTTTTGTTTCATTCTTAAAAACATCAAATGAAACATTTTGTTGCTTACCTCTTTATCAGTTCCTGCTTCCTGCTTTTTTCCTGTAAGAAGGATAAAGAAAGCGCTGCTGCAGCGAAGGTTATCACGGATGTTAGTTTTGGTGATGACGCGAAACAAAAAATGGATATATACCTTCCTGAAGGTAGAAATGGACAAACGCCTGTGGTGGTAATGCTACATGGCGGGGGATTTGTGGCCGGCGATAAATCAGAATTTTCTGCACGTGCGGAGCAATTTTCGGCTAAGGGATTTGCTGTACTTAATGTAAACTATCGCCTGGTGAGTGTGGACGGCGTACTAAATAACCCTATTGTACATAAACCCAGCCCGGTAAAGATAGCCGACCAGCTGAATGACATTCAGGCTGCTATTAACCTGGCAGCATCCAGATCCGGTGAATGGGGTATAAGTGCCGATAAATGGGCCATTGCCGGACATAGTGCCGGTGGTACCTTAGCCCTGCTTTATGCTTATGGCGATAAGAATTCAGGCAACCGTGTTAAAGTTGCAGGTAACTGGGCGGGTGCAACCAATTTTGCATTTCAGAATGAGGCGGAGGTACAGGCGCTGGACCCAAGGATCCGTGAAGTGATCTATAGGGCTGTGGGAGCTGACCCCGTGCAGGCTAATGTGCTGGCGTATATGGCGGCAAGCCCCTTGTGGGTGGCTTACCAGGGGCGTGGCAAAGCAACCATCAATATCAGGCCGGAATCCAATGCAGTAGGCGATCTTCCGGATGGCAGCAAGGCAGAATATCAGCAGTTTACCAATATCCTGAATGATAAAGGTGTACCGAATAAATGGGTAGAGGTTGCAGGTGCCGATCATGGGTTTTCGCAGGCAGGCAAATGGGAGTTGGTTATTGGTGAAACAGCTGCTTTCTTTAATGCCCGCTTGCAGTAAAGATATTATCGTGCTATTTTTACCGTTATGAGATTTTTTATCTGTTGGATGCTGGCAGCCTGCCTGTTTACCGGATCTGCATATGCAGTTAAAAAAACTGATAGGGGCGGAGAAATAGTAGTAGTTATAAAATTCATGTATCTTGGCGGCATACATTATATCACCAGGTAATAATAATAAACAAAAAGAGTTATGGTAATTGTCAATAGTTTCGCAGAATATCAGGCATTCGAGGGTAAAGAAATAGGTAGTTCTGAATGGCATACAATAGATCAGGCGCAGATCAATAAGTTTGCGGATGCAACGCTTGATCATCAATGGATCCATACCGATGAGGAAAGAGCCAAAAATGAAGGGCCTTTCGGATCTACCATTGCCCACGGTTACCTGACGTTAGCGTTAATTCCTTATTTATGGAAGCAGATTGCAGACATCCGTAATGTTAAAATGGAAATCAACTACGGTATAGAGCAATTTAAATTTGGCCAGCCGGTGCTTGTGAACGATGAAGTTCAATTGAAAGCGAAACTCAATTCTATTGTTGATCTGAGAGGTGTTACGAAAGTGATCATCGGCGCCACGCTCAGTATTAAAGGCAAAGCGAAACCGGCTTACACGGGTGATGTGGTATTCCTGTATCATTTTTAAAAAGTATGACCAAGTATTTTCTCCTATTCAGCTTTGTATTCAGTTTAAATACATCAGCACAAAATAAAAATGTACTTCCCGGTTGGGCGCTTGGCGGCTTCGTCAGGCCCGCCGGTGTAAATCCTGTTATCTCAGCAGATTCAACCACAACATTTCCGGATCCAATGACCAATGCACCGGTTCAGTGGGAGACCAATGATACCTTTAACCCGGGAGCTGCTGTCAGGGACGGTAAGATTGTTGTTCTCTATCGTTCAGAAGACAAGAGCGGGATAAAAATTGGCCGCCGTACTTCAAGGCTGGGTTATGCCATAAGTGCGGACGGGCAGCATTTTACCCGCAAAACGGAACCTGTTCTTTACCCTGCTGACGATGACCAGAAAGAGTATGAATGGCCGGGAGGATGTGAAGATCCCCGCATAGCCGTAACAGAGGATGGAACTTATGTGATGTTATATACGCAATGGAACCGAAAAGTACCGAGGCTGGGAGTTGCTACATCAAAGGACCTGGAACACTGGACAAAACATGGGCCGATATTTCAGGATGCTTATGAAGGGAAATTCCTTAATATGGCTACAAAGTCCGCCTCCATTTTAACGCAGGTTAAAAAGGATAAACAGGTTATTGTTAAGCTCAATGGCAAATACTTCATGTACTGGGGTGAAAGACATGTATATGGCGCAACGTCAACAAACCTGCTTGATTGGACGCCATTAGTGGATGCTCAGGGAGCATTGCTGAAACTGGCATCGCCACGAAATGGTTTTTTCGATAGCGATATGACGGAATGCGGCCCGCCTGCTGTTATGACCAAAGAAGGAATTGTTTTGCTCTATAATGGCAGGAACAATCCTGGCGAGAGAGGGGACAAACGATATAACGGAGGTGCATATTGCGCAGGTCAAATGTTGTTTGATAAAACTGATCCTACCAAATTGCTGGCCCGCCTTGACGTTCCTTTTTTCAAACCGATGGAACCGTTTGAAAAAAGCGGGCAATATCAGAACGGCACTGTATTTATAGAAGGTATGGCATGGTTTAAGGGGAAATGGTTCCTCTATTACGGCTGTGCTGATTCAAGAGTTGGTGTGGCAATATATGATCCGGCCAAACCAGTGGATGCGGACCCGATATGATGACAAACGTGGAAATGATCAGCTTTAAAGCCAGCTTGAAAAAACAAGCTGAGCTCCTTATCAGAGAACGAATAGCAACAACAAAATTGGCTATTGACAACGCGCAGGAGGCCGCTAATAATGAAGGGAAAAGTTCAGCGGGTGATAAATACGAAACCGGGAGAGCGATGGGGCACCTGGAGAAAGATATGTACGCAAGGCAGCAGGCAGAAAATATGAAAGAACTTGACCTGTTGCAGAAAGTAAATACAGATATTATTTATACCCATGCCCAGACGGGTGCTTACGTGAGATGTTCTGATCATTCTTTTTTTATTGGAGTTGGCCTGGGTAAGCAGCAGGTAGATGATCAGCTGATATTTTTCCTTTCACCATACGCTCCGGTTGCGAAGTTATTGTTACATAAAAAAGCCGGAGATAGTTTTCTTTTTAATAAGAAAGAAACGGTTATCCTTGAAATATTCTGAAGTTATAAATGGATACGCATAAAAACTCCGCCACAATCCTGCAAACCAAACAACATTTCGAAATCCTCGATGGATTAAGGGGCGTAGCCTCCCTTGCCGTAGTAGTATTTCATTTTATGGAATGGGTTTATCCCGATGCAAGCAGGAACTTTATCGGGCACGGTTTTTTAGCGGTGGATTTCTTCTTCTGCCTTTCGGGATTTGTGATAGCATATGCCTATGACGATCGTATAGCCAAAATGGGTATCCTGGAGTTTTTTAAATCGAGGGTTATCAGGTTACACCCGCTGGTGATAGCAGGATCGGTGTTGGGCTTGCTGGCATTTTTGTTTGATCCGTTTGGCGGGGATCCCGGATTGTTTAGTACCGGTAAGATCATCCTGCTGTTTGTATGCTCGGCACTGCTTATTCCCTTTCCTGTAATGGGAGATCGTGGATTTAACCTGTTCGGTCTCAATGCACCTTCATGGTCTTTGTTTTGGGAATATGTGGCCAATATCGTTTACGCGTTTGTACTTTATAAGATCAAACGCGTTTACCTGATACTGTTAACCATCATTTCCGCGGTGGCGATCTGTTTTGTATGTTACCGTTCCGGCAATTTATTGGGCGGCTGGAGTGGCCCCACCTTTTGGGAGGGGTGCGCCCGGATATCCTATTCTTTCTTAGCAGGACTGCTAATTTACCGTTCCAACCGGATCATCAAAAACAAGCTGGGTTTCATTGGTTTGGCCATATTATTATCCCTGGCCTTTATAATGCCGTTCTCAAACTGGAATTGGTTGTCTGAAGCTTTGGTGGTACTGTTTTACTTTCCCTTGCTCATAGCTTTAGGAGCAGGGGCTGCATTAAAACCCGGATTAAAGAAGGTTTGTGTGTTTTCCGGGAAGATCTCTTACCCATTATACATGACGCATTATGCTGCTTTATGGATGTTTGGTAATTATTACACCAATCATAAGCCCGGCGGTACAGAGCTGACTTTCGTAATCATAGGCGGGATAATCCTGCTGGTTGGATTTGCTTATTTGGTGATGGTGGTTTTTGATATTCCTGTAAGGAAATATTTGAATGATAAACGGAATGAAAGGCTTGCCAGGCAAAAAGCTGTATTGTGAAAAAAAGAAACCGCCAAAAATCAATTTTCCCATATACCACTTTCATCAAGCTGATTATCGTATGACATCATTAAGGCCTTCTAATGAAAATAAGCGTTTTATCAGGAAATATCCGATTGGAACTTTTATTGTACTGACCTTTTTTATTACGCATGTTTTAAATCCCATAATAGTAGAAGGGTTACACATTCTGTTTCCCGGTTTTTCCTTCTCTTTCCCAATAGCGCAATTAAATCATGCAAGCCTCATAGCACAATATGGGCCCACATTAGCTGCTATATTCTTGGTAGTAAAGCTGTACGGATTTAAGGGATTAAGATCAACGCTCAGGTTCAGCAGGCTGAACGGGGATCAAATGGTATGGTTAATGGTAAGTGTACTATTGCCTTTAGCTATGATTGTTTTGTCCTACTCCTTTGCAGGTGTCAGTTTGGGTGTTCTTTATAATACTTTATCCGATAACTGGCAATTGTATTTATTGACAATTGGAGGTTTTATTATATCTGCCGGTCTTGCCGAGGAATATGGATGGCGTGGTTTTTTACTGCCTCAGTTATTGAGGACCCTATCTCCTCTGAAAGCAACTATCCTGCTATTTTTGATATTAAGTCTGTGGCACTTTCCGGCATTGCTTTCAGGTTGGAAGAACGAGCCATTATGGCCCTGGCTGATATTGTCATTTAGTCTTGCTATCATTCACGCATGGCTTTTCTTCAGATCTGCCGGAAACTTACTTGTTGTAATCCTTTTCCATGCATGTTTTGATGCTCAATATGCTTTCTTCTCAAGGTTCATTTCCGGGGAAACGCTGCAGAATAAGCCGTTTCATCAAGGTTGGAGCTATGTTCTATCGTATGCTTTTTTGGCTTTGCTGTTAATAGTGATCACCAAGGGCAATTTAGGGTATAATAGAACGAAGTTCGATATAGATGATTATTTTGGAAGCCGGCTTGAAATATAGGCCTTAAAGCCCCCTTTTTTGGCACATAATACCCCCAAAATGTTTAATGCCTCGCTTAATTTTGGCTTAAATGCTATAAAATGAGAACTGTATCATTTACTATGAACATTAGCTTAGATGGCTATTGCGACCATACCATGGCTAGTCCGGGTGGAGAGCTCATGGATTATTTTACAGGAACGATGGACGATGTGGATCTGCTCTTTTTCGGCCGTGTCATGTACCAGCTCATGTTTCCTTATTGGGGCGATGTTGCGAAAGATCAATCCGGCACAGCAGAAGAGAATAGATTTGCCCAAAGGTTTAGCGCTATTGATCGCGTTGTTGTTTCACGATCATTGGAGCTGGACAGCGATGACGTAAAAACGCAGATTGTGCGTAGCAACCCTGCGGCAGAGCTCCTGAAACTGAAACAGCAGCCCGGTGGAAAGATTTCGGTGGATAGTGTAAGTATGCTTCCGGAGCTGATCGGAGCAGGCCTTATTGATGAATTTAACCTGATTGTTCATCCGGTGATCATGGGAAAGGGAAGACTATTGCTACCTCCCGGGAGCCTTCAGGAGAAACTTGATCTAAAGCTGGTCAATACCATACATTTCAAAAACGGATGTACGGCACTTCATTATTTGAAACAGTGAAGGATAAATTAATAATAAGATAATTTCCATATTTTCAGGTCTTTAGCCTGTATACCGCATTACATGCAGCGCATAAATTGCCGTTCATCAGGCGCTTCAAACCCCCGGAATAACATTTTGATAAAAATGTAACTATATCTTTGCGTCCGCAAGATAATTTGTAATGGATAAAAACACTTTGGATGATGCCGCATTATGGCAACAGGTAAAGCGGGGTGATGCAGTATCGTTTACGTGTTTGTTTGAGCGGTATTGGGATGAGATGTTTTCGATGGCTTACCGCAGACTTGCTGATGAAGCTACGGCTAAAGATTATGTACAGAATATCTTTATTCATGCCTGGGAAAACCGGCATCGGATCACCGTTGAGGATAAGTTAAGCCCCTATTTATTTACTGCTTTAAAATATAGTCTTATCCGCCATATTTACCGGGTGGCCAAACAAGGCACCACAGATCTGCCCTTATCTGTATACAGCCTGCCTGATGAAGCGGAGCAAAAAAAGCAGGACCATTACGAATTTGACAGATTAAGGGAAAAGGTCCAATCGGAAATTGCCGGTATGCCCGATAAAATGCGGGAGGTCTTTACGCTTAGTTATGAAAAGGAGCTTTCCATCAGGGAAATAGCGCTCCGCCTGTCTATTTCAGAACAAACAGTTAAAAATCAATTACACAATGCCCTTAAGCGGCTTCGCTACCGCTTGCAGGGCCAGGCGTTTTTCCTTCCTTTTATCCTGTAACCCGGGACCCGTTTTGGGAATTCACAATTCGGTAACATTGAAGTTATAGTACCACATGCCCAAACCGGTATGTATATAGCAGGAGGACTGTTATATGAAACTACACAACCGGTTAAAACTACTTCGGCATTATTTATTAGGGAAGGCAAATGAAGATCAGCGCAGGCTTGTAGACGACTGGTATCATTCGGTGGATGATTCAAAGCCGATAGAACTTTGGGAAGAAGAGGGGAAAAGAAGTGCCATCAAGGGGATGATCCAATTACAGATCCTGGAACGGATAAATAATCATCCGGCCGGCAGGAAGGTTGTGCCTATGGGTAGCCGGCTGCTGGCTGCAGCCTGTATTGTGGCGCTGCTGATCAGTGCTTCCTGGTTTTTCCTGGCTAACCGCCATCCCACAACATATTTTACAATAACAGCACCTTTCGGTGAGATCAAACAACTGGTTTTGCCGGACAGTACACTGGTATGGCTGAAATCCGGCACTACGCTGCGATACAGTTCCCAATACGGAAGGCAGAACAGGCGGCTTGAACTGGTGGAAGGGGAAGCATTTTTTGAGGTGCAAAAAGATGTTTCAAGACCATTTATTGTGAAGTCAGGGAAGCTGGAAACTAAAGTGCTGGGCACAGCCTTCAACATACAGGCATACAGCAACCGGCCGTCCATACAGGTATGGGTACAAACCGGGCGGGTACAGGTGAGCGACAGTTTACAGGTATTAACGGAGCTTTCAAAAGGAAAAAGATTCCAATGGGACCGGGCTGACGGCCAATCCCGTGTTGATAGCCTGAACTGGAAACAGGCGCTGGCCTGGCAGCAGGGCATTTTGTTACTGGAGTCCGCTACATTTTCAGAACTGGCTTTTGAGTTAAAGGAAATATATGGGGTAGAGCTGACAACATCAAATGCTGATATCCGCGATCTGCATTATGATGCCAAATTCTTTATACATACAACTTCAGTGAACGACATTATTACCACCCTTGCAGAGGTGCATGGAATACGGTACAGGTTACACGGAAAAACAATCACATTGTATTAAAAAGCAAATCCCGTTATCAGCGGGATCTGCCAAACATTTTGGTAATGCCATTTTTTGACGAAAGCAACATTACCATCTAAAAAAAGCAATCATAAAGGTATGGAAAAAAAAGCAAAGGGGACGCTGGTCCCACCCAGGCTAAGACTTATGTTGATGTTGTATTGCCTGATGCTGGCAGCATCCGGGTTAAAAGCGCAATCTCCTGAAACGGTAAAGTTATCTATCAGATTTGCGAATGTTACATTGGATGTGGCTATGCGGCAAGTGAAGGAAGCCAGCCCGGTAAATATAGCGTACGATGCCGGGAAATTACGGCTTGCACAGTGGAGTATCTCCCCGAAAGAATTTAAACAGGCTGACTTATCCGAAATCCTGCACTATTTACTACAGAAAGCAAATGTGGGGTTTAAAGAAGTGGCCGGCGGAATTGTATTATTTGAAAAAGAGAAAGCAGTTCCTGCCCCTGCTAAAAAAGATCCGGGACGTATTACAGGTAAGGTCATCGATGAAGAGAACGGTGAGCCGGTGATCGGAGCTACCATCCGTATTGGTGATGTGGGATCGGTTACAGATGATGCAGGTAGTTTTTCATTACCGCTGTCCAAAGGAAGTTATACGGTGATGATCAGTTCAATGGGGTATGGCATCAAGGAGATTAGTGGCATTACAATAAATGAAAACGAAACGTTTACCTTAAACGCCACCCTTAAAAGAAAGAAAGGAAACCTGGCGATGGTGGTGGTGAAATCCTCTGCCAAAAAGGAATCCACAGCCTCCCTGTACAGCCGTCAAAAAAACGAAGCCGGTATCTCCAACGGGATCAGTCGTGAGCAGATGGCAGTATTGCCCGATAAGAATATCGGGGAAACATTGAAACGTATTTCGGGAGTAAGCACAACGGATAACAGGCGGGTAGTAGTACGTGGTATAGCTGAGCGGTATAACATAGCCATGATGGACGGCGCTGCGCTGCCAAGTACCGATGTGCAGGTGCGCGACTTTGAATTTGACATAGTTCCCAGTAACCTGGTAGATAACGTGATCGTATCTAAAACAGCTACACCCGATATGGGTTTCGGTTTTGGCGGAGGAATGGTACAGATCAATACCATGGCCGTGCCGGAAAACAATTTTACCACCATCAGCTTTGGCAGCAAATACATCAGTGGCAGCACAGGTAAAGAATTCCTGGGCTATCAGCGTGGTAAAAATGATTACCTGGGATTTGATGATGGAGGCAGGGATCATTTTCCCAAAGAAATCATGACGTTCACACCCGGTAATTACGACCCCTCAAATCCTTACAACCATATCCCGCCTGCCGGTGGGGAAAAGATCACCCCGGAAATGATCACGGCGCAGAATAAAAGGATTGGCGGCCTGGAAAGATTGGGCACCCGTAATCATAAAGCTGCACCAGGGCAGAACTATCAGTTTAGCCTGGGGCGTAGTTATATCCTGAAGAGCAGCCGTATCGGTTTAGTGGGTTCGCTGAGCTATCGCAACGAGCAGGCCATAGATGATATCCTGCATTTTGAACGCGGCTCCTTCAGCATGGCGGGCAACAATTTGTATGATCCGAAAACAGGGGCGGAGATTAATGAATCAAAAGCCCGGCAATACAATTTCACCACCAGCTGGGGGGCATTGCTGAATGCAGGATGGCATGGCAGGAACCATCAGATCACTTCCCGCAATTTCTATTCGAGGGTATTTGCTAACCAGTTTTTCCGCATAAGAGGCTGGGGTGAAGATATATCTACTCAAAATAATCCTGCTATCAATGAATACGACAGGCCCAAGTTTATAGACCTGTTGCAGAACAGGATAAACGGAGAGCATCGCTTCGGCCGTTTTAAGTTTGACTGGAGCGCGGCCCGCAATGAGGTGACCAACCATGAACAGGATGCAGTAGATGCCTACCTGGGGGCTGTTTCAACCTTGAATGGCACTGGTTACAATTATGCGCCTCAGGCTGGCCCCAGTAACAATCCGGGTACACTGAGCCGCTCTTCCTACAGGTATGTTGAAACCAACTGGTTGGCCGATGCAGCATTGAGCTACCGGTTCAATACCGGAAAACAGGCCCAGGTGTTCAAGGCCGGTTACCAGTACATGAATAAAAAGGGACACTACGACTGGAATGTTCTGCCCATCGGGGTAGCCAAAGGCTTTAACGATGGCTATAAGCCGATACATCAATGGAGTATTGATTTTGCCGATCCCCTGGGAGACATGTATTATTTCCCGGCAGCCTTCAACAACAATAGCTATACTGGCAGAAACAATAACCAGGCCTTGTATGCCATGATGGATAACCGTTTTACCAGCTGGCTCCGTTTGGTATGGGGCATCAGGGCAGAGTACTATGAATATGAGAAGATAAAAGATGAGGCCGCGGATAAGGTCTCGCAGGCAGACCTGGATAATGCGAATAAGCAGCGCTATGTAGATCCCGCAACCGGTAAGGTGGTTCACCGGACCCTCGATGCCAGCGCCGAAGATAAAAAGTGGCTGTACCTGCCCTCCGGTAACCTCACCATTACGCCGTTTTCCAACTTCAACATCAGGGCTTCCTACGCGGAATCAGCTATCCGTCCGGCATTGATAGAGAATTCCAGCTTTTCCCGTTTCAACTATCTCTATGGCCGCATACAGCGCAATACAGGTGTGATCTCTACCATAATCAAACATTACGATCTGCGCCTGGAATGGTACCCTGCACCGGGAGAAGTGATCTCTGCAGGTTACTTTAAAAAGCATTTCAAAAACCCGGTAGAAATGTACCTGGATATTACCAACACCAGTGGCGCAATTGACCTGCTTACTGCCAACTCTGATTATGCGGATGTAACAGGCTGGGAACTGGACCTGCGCAAAAGCCTTGGGTTTATTTATAAAAAAGCGAAGTTTTTAAACGACCTGTATTTCAGTGGCAACCTCACCATACAAAACTCTGAAGTACAGGCCAGTGCTTTCCGTTACGAAACCATGGCAGGTGGCCAGGACAACAATGGTATATCTTATGCTTACCGCACAAAAACATACCTCCGGGAAAAACGTCCTTTGTACGGACAGGTACCTGTGTTGTACAATATAGGGTTGCAATATGCAGGTGAACGACTGGGCGCCAACATTGCCTTCAACCACTCAGGCTATAAAACCTTTACGGTAGGCATGCAGCCTCATTATTCAGAAATGGAGCGGCCGCGCGACCAGGTGGATGCCCAATTGAGCTACAGGTTCCTGAAGGATAAAAAATTGCAGGTAAGGGTGAACATGAGCAACCTTACTAATAGCCCCTATCGGTTCTTCATTAATGGAAAGAATACCTATCAGATAAAACCGGGCGCAAATAGCATGACCATGACGGAATGGTCTGATGTATATGAATGGAAGTATGGCTTTTCTCAGAAGTATGAAGAAGGGTATTATGTAGATGAGCCCAACGGAAAAGGAAAGGTCCGCATTGGCGATACGGATACTTTTATCCGCAAGGTGGGCGCTTCCTTCAGTTTCGCCGTATCATATAATTTCTAACACAACAAAAACAGGAGTGATGAAAATAATTAAACTCAGCATGGTCGCATTTTTGCTGGCCGCCTGTAATAAAGGCAATGATAATTTTCTCTATAACGAGCAGGTATTACCCATTACCATCAAAGGATATAACGCTACCACAGAAGACCTGACGGTGAAAGTGGATACGTTCAATGCACGTCAGACAATCCTGGCAGGATCATTTGCACTAACAGAAGGTTTCATCTTCAAAGGCAACCAGCAGTCGGTGAAGTTGAACATCAGTACAAAAAACACCGGAAAGCTGGTGCTGGAAAAGGAATTGAAAAAAGGGGACAGTGCGGTTAACTTAAATTTCCTGTACATGGATGGCAAGGCAAGCGATATGCCGGAGAAGCCGGCTGTAGTCAATGAAAAGATCAGCCTTGTTTATATGTTCGTTCCCGATGTTACCAAATATAGCGAACCGGTGGATTTTGTGATCGGTAAATATTTCGTAACGCCAAAGGTATTTGAGGAAGTTGCCCGGATCAAAAACGTGAAGCCGAATGAATTTAGTAAGCCGGCGACAATTTCAACCTTCTCCACGGCCAGGCAGGACTACAATGGCGTAATGACCTCAGTTCTTTTCCAGGTAAAGATCTGTAAAACAGGTACCAATACAATTTATACGGACGGTACGGCGTACACCTGGAACGACCTTTCCTCTACTGCACCCAAACCAACGGCGTCTGTGGCTGCTTCCAAGCTCTACATCTTCTCAGAGGCTCCGGCAGGAACGGTCATGCGATTTTTAACCCGTTTAGATTATTAAAAATAAAACTGATCATGTTGAATATAAGATTACTGGGACTGCTGGTCCTTTTGAATGTGTTTATCTCCTGTAATAAAGAGGAAGAAGAGACAAGAGCGATCGGTGTTGAAGTTTGGGGTTATAATGTTGGCAATGCTGAACTGGAAGCGTCAATAGACACCACCATTTACCGCAATTTTGCCACGCTGCCCGATAAGCCGGTTGTTTTTAGTAAAGTATATACCTTTCCTTTCGCTAAAAAAGAGGCATTATTAAAAATAAAAGATAAAACATCCGGCAAAGAGGTGTTTCAGCAAAAGTTAAACCTTGGCGGCAGCGAGCTGGAACTGTTCTTTCCTTTTGTATGCATTAACGGGAATGCACTGAAAATAGAACTGCCTGTTGCGGACCCTGCTACCAACAAAATGGGCTTTTATATCCATTACCCGCAAAGTGAAGAGGCGCTTGATATTTTTCTAAGGAATGAAGCCGGGCAAATAGCGTACATCGCTCAAAATGTAAAACCCGGCGCCTGGATATATGCCAGTTATCTGCCGCAGGAAGGATTCAAAGATAAAAGTAAATCCTATGACCTTTGCTTCACCAAAACCGGCACTACGGATAGCTGGTATTTTGAAGACAGTGAGATGATAAGTAAGGCAGGCGAGTCTGGTTTGCTTATCCCTAAAGGCGAAGAAAAAGGATTGGTACGTACCTACTTTGTTACGCCTGCTACGCTTCAGCTCGAAGTGATGCGTTTATTCAAAAGGCCGAAAGCATAATAGCAATTGCCTGAGTGTGCGGTGATGGTGCCGCACACTTTCTTTTTTGCCTGGTATTATCTAATCACCCGTAATTCTCCTGACTGCGGTCACGATTTTCTCCGTAAAAAAACAAGCTTTTTAACTAGCTGTATGGATTACGACTTTTTATATTCTTCGAAACTTCTGTTCAGGGCCGCATAGAAGATAGCATAAGTTTCTTCATTGAAAGAAATAGCTGCTGTCCATTGTTTTTGTGCTTCCCAATCCAGGCTTTCATAGTGATCCAATTTACCCCATAATTCGTAAAACTTCATTTCAAAATCAGCTTTGCCATTAATACTGTCAAGCATAAATTTATGCAGTTGAGGATCTGCAACCAGTTGATCTTCCCATAAATGGCCATTTAAGGATCCCTGAATGAATTGTAATACTTCAGGGGTATTATAACCCAATTCAACGGAAGAGGACTGATTACTGACTTTGAGGTACCTGTTATCAAACAGCCATTTAATCAGCATCGCATAAAGATGCACCTGGTTGCTTTTTTTAAGGTCAAATTCGCTCTGGTGCAAAAGCTCATCAGTTTCCTTTATTTGAGCAAAATAGCCGTTGATCCTGCTTTCTTCAGATAATAGCGTAACAATGATTTCTACCTGGCTGTTATAGGAAGTGCGTTGTTGCGGGTATTTCCTGTTTGTATCAAATTTGCCAAAATAGTTTGTGATAGTCTCCATATCACCTTCCGGTGATGGGGATGCGTCCCAAAAGCCGGGAGGTTCTTTCCTTTCCCGTTTTTGATACAATTTGCCATCAAAAATAATCTGGCTAAAGTATGGGATGTAGTTTTTGCCTGCTTTGATTACCGGGAAATTTTCATTTAGCAGTTCTGATCTGAAGTAATAAGAAAATCCCCACTCTTTGTCATGAATTCCTACGCTGTTTTTTATGGACAGCGGTGTTGTGCTATTAGGTTTCATCACCGGGATGGATTGAGGAGGTGACAATCTCCGTTCTTCAAAGAAAAGGGTCAGGCCTGGGTCCGTTACCGGAGAACCCAGTAATGCCAATAAATCGCTTTGTTTCATTTTTTTTCTTACCTGGTTTCAGAAATAAAATTCCGGATATCAGCATTTATTTCCAAGCTTAAGCTGACTACAAGATGTATACACAAGGCGACAGAGCGTCTACAGAATGTCTACATTGATGAAACTATTGATAATTATTTGTACTATATTAGTAAAAATTATAATGGCAAGGCAACAGATGCCCTGCCGTTATAGCGTCAGGCCATCAGTTATATTAATATTTCCACAGCGAATTTCTTGATCGTTAATTCTATAAAATAGATTTTTCCCCTTTAGGTTACCCGTTCGCAAGGTGCCATCAGGTAGTGTCTCAGTTTGAAATTTCTGCGGCTATTATTTCATTTTCTCAAGACTATCAATTGACGATTGAATAGCTATTAACCGGGCATGAACGGCTCCAAGTTGCTCCTTTTTAGCCTCTGCGCTGTCGTAAACGCCTTTTTGCATGCAGCCACCTATCCTTTCTCTTATATTATTAGCGCTATCTTTTAGGATTTCCTGTTCGTTCAAAAGTTTTGTCCTCGCTTCAGTACGATTGCATCCGCAGGCAAACAGGACGAGAATGCTTAAAACGGCTGAATATTTCATGTGAATTTTTAATTAAGTTGGAAAAAGCGGTGCAAGGTGGATTCAGATATTTATTTTTTTGCTACGATTTTTATAAAGAGTTTAACCTCGTCCGAAATAGTTCCATCACCAGACTTATCGAAGAACTTTTCTGATCCATAATTGATACCCCAATCTGTTCGATCAATGATTAGCGCGCCATTCACCACGACAGTTCCGTCCATTCGGTCCTTAAAATCCATTGTGGCTGGAAAAGTAACTGCCTTCGTGATACCTTCAATGGTCAGGTTCCCTGTAACTTTTATATAATCCCCTGTAACTTTTTTATCTCTATTATTCCATGTTTCAACCTTCGTAATTGCGAATGTAGAAACAGGGAATTTTTTGACATCAAAAAGTGCAGGTAATTTATTGTGTGGACCCTGATCATCAAATTTTTGCTCAATTGTATTCATGTCCACTTCAACAGTACCGCCCACCAGATGACTGTTTTCGATCAGCAATTCTCCTTTTAATATATCAACGTCCCCTGTACTGGAACCATCACCAAGTAACGTAGAACCTTCCCATGCACCAAGTAGCATAGAACTTTTCCATATTACAGCACTTTGCTTCGTATCTATGATATATTTTTTCTGACCTTCTTTATTATAAAAGTCCGTGATAGTGGTTCCATCATAACGATACACGCCGGTCGCAGATCCAAACCAGATACTTCCATCATTAGCTTCCAAAAGCCCCATAAAAGCATTTCCTGACATAATTTCGGTTACAGCGGGCTTATTATTATACAAGGACTTTGCATCATAACGGGAAAGTGCCTGGATAGCCCAATTAGCAGGGTTTACTGAACCAGTAGTCCAGATGTTTCCTTTTTTATCTTCGATTATAGTATAAGCACCTCTCTGCGATACCTTAGTAAAGGTACTGCCGTCATAGCGCCAAAGGCCACCGGTCTGGCTTACTTTCCAGCCATTGAAACCGCTGAGCCAGATATTGCCTTCTCTATCTTCCGCTATACCCCAAACGTCGAGAAAGGGTTCGCCTCCATGGGTTAAAGTGGTAATTTTTTCTCCGTCATAAACAAAGGCATCGCCCCGTGTACCAACCCACAATTTCCCTGTTTTATCTTCAATGATTGTATTAATATCATTATTCAAATTCCCTTCTTTATAAAAAAGCGGGGCGTTCGGGTTTTTAAAATTTTGAAAAGACTTCCCATCGTAACGGCTCAGGCCATTTCCGGTGCCGAACCAAATAATACCTGCTTTATCTTCATAAACAGACATAACCCGGTTATCTGCAAGTCCATCCCTGGTAGTGAAATGTCTTAGCGCTGCCTGTCCATCAGACACATGGGCGTTGAATAAAAAAACACCTGAATCAGTAGTAGCGAACCAAAGATTTCCATTGCGATCTTCCAGGGCGTCCCAGAATCTATGCTGACCTATTTTACTTGTGAGATTAGTAAAAGATTTTCCATCGTATCGAAAAACATCACCAAATGATGAGTTGTTCGGGCCAGCGATCAAAATGGTGTTATTTTTGCCTTTTTTTATATTACGAACCATCATGTTAGGCCCTATGTCTTTAATTTCGGACCTGATATTATCTTTAGGTACGTTTGTTTGGCTTTGTCCACAGGAAGTGAGAAAAATAGACATTAAGAATAAAGCATATACGCGTACGTGTTTCATAATTTATTTATTTTAGTATTGGTAATAGCTGCACGGTTCAATTAACCGTCAATCATATAAAAGCTGATACAACGAAATTACTTTGATATCTTTCAGGGGCGGGCATTTGGATTGTAAATAGAAATGTAAACTTTGTAAATAAATGGTAAATAGTATGTCTTATAGCCGAAATCTCCTCTCCGGGAAACGCAAGTACCTGGTAGGATTGATATTACTCTCGTTTAGTGCTGTAATCTGCGCGGCTTTCAGTATGACCGGCAGTGGCGACTTTTTTACCGCCAGAAGGGAAGTTTTGCTCCGCAAGATCGGAGATGAATTACTCCTGCAGTCGGGGGACAGTACATCACGGGTACTTCCGGTAAAAAAGATTGCTGAAAATGAATACCTGATCAGGTTTGAGAAGGATCTTACTTTTCACCCGGAGTCCCTGGTGAATACTACCCGGCGTTTGTTAGCCAAAGACCCCCTCGCAAGTGATTATATTGTTAACGTTCTGAACAGTGGAGACTCTAGTGTAGCCTATGGATACGCTATATCCAACAATAAAAAGGATGATATTGTAGCATGTAAAAGAAGGGTGCAACCCAGAGCAGGCTACATGATCAACATTAAATTCAAACCGACAGGGATAAGTACTGCAAAGAATGTATATCTCCTGGGTGGCCTGCCATTTTTAGCATTTGTTGGTTTTGTTTTTCTGAGATCTGTTAAGCCGCGGGGAGTTTTACCTGAAAGAGCTTTACCTGAGGATGGTCAGAATATGGGCATGATCACTTTGGGCTCAGTTTTGTTCGATCCGAAGAACCGGAACCTCCTGATAAATGGAGAGACAATAGAGCTGACCGGAACGGAAACACGTGTATTGCACATTTTTGCATTGTCTCCCAATGAGACCATCGAGAGAAGCCGGCTGCAAAAAGAGATATGGGAAGATGAAGGTGTTATTGTGGGGCGCAGCCTGGATATGTTCATATCAAAACTCAGAAAAAAACTGGAATCTGATCCGAACATCAGGATTGCTGTTATACGGGGAAAAGGATATAAGCTTGAAATTAATTAGCAGTTTTTTTAAACTAAAAACCCCTCTTTACTTACGTAAAAAGGGGAGGGGAAGGAGAACGGAGATCTAAAACACCTTTCATAGGCGTATTGCCTGCAAAAATTAATAGGCAGTATCGGGAGTGCCAATGCCACCATTTAGAAGATTGCCCAAACTAATTTGAATATATCCTGTCCAGCCTTTTAAGCAACCTTCAAAACACGCGCATGTTGGCACCAATCCTTTATGGGTAAATTTCATCACTGTGTTGCTACCATTTTCAAAAATGTCAAACTGAACCGTTGTGCCACTCCATTCATATTGATCTTCATTCCAGGGCATATAGCTTCCGGTGCATTTCCACACCACCTTTTGTCCTGGTATAGTTTCGATAATTTTGAAGGTCCACCAATGTTGTTTGAAATCAATCAAAAACTCATCATGCAGATTACTGGTTTTGCCATTGACACCGGCAGACCACCAGCCACGTACATTGTTGATGGCTAAGTAGACCTCCTGAGCGGATCTCCCAACAGTAATACTTGTACTTAAGTCATTATTTTCCATTCACCAGGAATAATTTATGCCAGATTAAGTTGCAGGCCTTTTCCGGCTGTTATTAACGAAAACAGACTGTGGTGCACCAACTGTGTCCATGAGTTTGAACAGCTATCAAAACATTCTACTTCAGGAACTAATCCCGAGTGAGTGAAACGAAGGTTAGTTTGAGCATCCTTTTCAAAAACCTCAAAGATGATCTGCGTTCCTGTCCATTCTTCTTTGTCTTCAGCGTAGTTGATAATGCTTTCTATTACATCCCAGACCACTTTTTCCCCGGGGATCAACGTTGTGACCCGCTGCCTTGAAAAATGGAAGTCTTTGAATTTATAGGTAAACTCGTCATGCATTTTTAAAGCATGGCCTTCGACCTCGCCTGACCACCAGTTTTGTGGTTGGCAAATCGCATTAAATACCTCCATCGGACTTTTATCAACCACTAAGGTGGTAGTGAAATTTGCTGTTTGCATAGTTCTATAATTGTAATTAATGTTTAATCTTCCATTTGTCAGCCAATTCCGCATTAAAACCGTCTTTACCTTTGGGATTCGGTTTGCCCTCACCGGTAGCAATAAGGCTGTGCAAGCTGTTATTTATGTAGTTTCCCCAGGCATCAAAGCATACCTTATAACATTCATATTCCGGCACCAGACCCACATGAGTAAATTTAACTTTGGTTTTACCACCATCGTTCGAAATATCAAAAACCAACTTTGTGCCGATCCATTCACTTTTGTCATTGATAAAACTAAACTGGTTATCAAGAACCTGGTAAACCAGTTTTTTATCAGGAATGTATTCAATGAGCTTCATTTTGCATATGTGAACATCTTTGTAGTGATATACAAAGACTTCATTCAGTTTATCTGTAGGCCCTTCGATCTCCTCAGACCACCAGCCGCGAAAGTTTTTAACCGCGTTAAAGGCAGTCTTCTGACTTTTATCTACTGTGATAGTTGCTGTATAACTTTGTGTTTCCATGGTCTTTGATTTAATTGAGTTTTCATTAATGCTTTTCTTTTGACTGGCAATTTCCTGCGCGATGCCGCTGTAGGCTGATAATAGTATAGCGGCTAAGGCGAATAATAAGCGTTGTTTTTTCATTTTGATTAAGCTTGCATTTTGAGATTATATATACCAACAAAACTACCTCAGGTTGAAATTCTCCAAGTAGGTCTAAATAGACAATATAGGGGGGTGATTTGGACATAGAAACCTTCTTATCTTTACCGGTAAAAAAAGCATGAAGCACATTACTATAATAACTCCTGACGGTCAGACAAATCTCAGCACGGTGGCCTGTATTGCCGGTGCTTATGAGATTCTGAGTATGGCCGATGAATATTTCAGGGATAACGGTGGCAGAAGTTTGTTTAAAATCGAGATGGCCGGTATCAGATCTGAAACAGATTTAGCGCAGGGGCTATTCTCGGTCAGGTCCCATAAGCCTGTTTCCGCAATAGCAAAGACAAACCTGATCATCATTCCTTCCCTGGACAGTAACTTTGAAAAAGTCCAGAAAAGCAATATAAAGTTGCTGGAATGGATCACCCGGCAGTACAAAAAAGGTGCTGAAATAGCTACCATGTGCAGCGGTGCCTTTCTGCTGGCCTCAACCGGCCTGTTGGATGGGAAAAACTGTTCGACCCACTGGAACCATGCTGATAAGTTCAGGGCCATGTTTCCAAAAGTGCATCTTCAGGCCGATGAATTGATCACTGACGAAAACGGTATTTATACCAATGGAGGAGCTTATTCCTTTTTGAATCTTGTACTATATATCGTTGAGAAATATTACAACAGACAGACTGCAATATATTGTTCAAAGGTTTTTCAGATTGAACTCGACAGGCAAAGCCAGTCTTCCTTTATCATATTCAAAGGTCAGAAGCAGCACGGGGATACAATGGTCAGGGAAGCTCAGGCTTATATTGAAAGCCAGTTAACAAGCAAGATCTCTGTGGAAAGCTTATCTGCTCAATTTGCGACTGGAAGAAGGAATTTCGACAGGAGGTTTATAAAAGCTACAGGGAATACGCCGATCGAATATGCTCAGCGCGTAAAAATTGAAAGTGCGAAAAAATCATTTGAGACCACCCGGAAAACGATAAATGAAGTAATGTATGAGGTAGGTTATTCTGACCTCAAAGCGTTTCGTGAATTGTTCAGGAGGTTTACCGGACTATCGCCCCTTGTTTATAGGAACAGGTACAATAAAGAAGCGTTAACCAGGTAAGCTAAATGCGCTATTCGGGTTCGGAATGACTTAATACAGAAGGTATTTGCCAGTAAAAATAAAAAAGGGCTAACAATTTGATTGTTAGCCCTCAAAAGAAGGTGTTTCAAATCCCCTCTTGTACCCCAGACGGGAGTCGAACCCGTACGAGCCTTGCAGCTCACAGGATTTTAAGTCCGGCGTGTCTACCAATTCCACCACCAGGGTATCCTGCCTTGTAAATGTAAATAAACATTCACAAAGAACTTTAAACAAAAATTCCAAACTGTAGGCAGTTTGGAATGCTTGTATGGAGCGGAAGACCGGGCTCGAACCGGCCACCCCGACCTTGGCAAGGTCGTGCTCTACCAAATGAGCTACTTCCGCGTATGAATAAGAACTTTTTTTGTTGGGATTGCAAAGATAGGAATTGTTTTAAATCTGCCAAGTATTTTTTTACTTATTGAAAATATTCATACGTATAACGCACCATGCCTAAGGTCGTTTTCTCCTTACCAGAGCACTCTTCAGCCTGAGGTAATCCTTTATCATCATAACTGTATTTCCAGATCAGGTAGTCACCGCTCTCAATATTCACTACCGTCATCTGTGTTACTTTTCCATTCGCGTCATACTCAAAACTATAGTCCGGCAGCAGCCTTTTCCGGGTAGGGTGGAAGCGGAGTACATCGGTTAAACGGCCTTTGCTGTCGTAGTTGTAATATACGCGCTGGCGGCCGGGCTGTGCCTCCTCGGTCACCCTGCCTTCAGGATCTGTTGTGAATTTCACCACGGTGGAATCCAGCCCGCCTTTTTTCAGGATCATCTGCTGCAGGCGGCCTGAAGTATCATACACGTACCGGCGGTTCTCCGTCATTCTGAACTTATCTTCCCTTCCGCGAGAACCTGTCTGGATCTCCTCCAGGCGGCCATCCGGGGTATATTGGTATTGCATGGTGCTGATGCTGTTCTCCACGCTGTCTACTGATTTGGTGAGTCTGCCGGCATTGTTAAAGGTGGAAACAACTACAGAACGCCCGCTCACGCTGCTTTGGGTAAGGGTGCGCATCTGCCGGTAAGTAGGGTTCATGCCGCGGATGCAGATAAAATTACGGTCCTCTTCCTGGTTGGCGTCCAGTGTTTTAACATGCTGGAAGCTTACCTTATTGCTCTTGAATAAGGCCATTGTAGCCGCTGTTTGCTGCGTAATGTATACGTCCTGGTAATAGTACTGCGCATTGGCGCTGGAAATAACCAGCAACAGGCCGGCGGCGGATATGAATGTTCTTAATATGCCCATAGATTGAGAATGCTCCGTTTAGGAACGCACAAAAATAAACAAAACGTATATCCCGGGAATATAATTTATAATTCCGCTATCTTTAGCCATCCTAACTTGCCAAATCTAGATCGTGAAAACACAACATTTAAGAAGCGACCCAACATGCCTTAACTGCGGTACTGAAGTTACAGACCGCTTCTGTTCCCATTGCGGCCAGGAGAACATAGAAACCAAGGAACCTTTCAGCCATCTGGTAAGCCATTTTTTCCAGGATATCACTCACTATGATTCCAAGTTCCTGCTCACTTTCAAATACCTCTTTACCAAACCCGGATTGCTCACAAAGCAATATGTGGACGGGCGCCGGATGGATTATGTAAATCCTATCCGCCTGTATATTTTCACTTCTTTCGTTTTCTTCCTGGTGCTGAGCTTTTTCAGTCATTCTTCAGACGAAAAGGACCTGGATAAAATGAATACCAGGCTGGAGAAAACAACAAAGAAACTGGAAAAAAGGAGGTCATTATTGCTGGATTCCATTGCAAGAGGTGCAGGGGATTCCGCTGAGCTGAGAGAAAAAGTGAACGCCATTAATACGGGTACTGTTTTTACGCAAGGCTCCGGTACCACTGTAAAAGAGGCAATTGCCAGGTATGATTCCCTTCAGCAGACATTGCCGGAGGATGAAAAGGATGGGTTTGTCATGCGCGCCATCATGCACCGCAGTTTAAAAGTACAGTATGGAGGTGGTGATGCACAGAAAACAGTAAGTGAAACTATGAAGCATAATTTACCGAAGCTCATGTTCATTCTGCTGCCTTTCTTTGCGCTGCTATTAAAAATGGCCTATTTCCGAAGAAAGATGTATTACACGGAGCATGCCATTTTCACCATTCACATCCATACGCTGATCTTCATTTTATCCCTCATTGCATTGCTGATCTATCAGCTATGGCATTATGACGGCCTGTATGGCTGGATGACACTGATCGTCTATATTTATTTCATTATTGCATTGAAGCGGTTCTATGGTGGCTCTCTGGGTAAAGCGCTGTTAAAATCAATTTTAATCTTAGCATGTTACGGAACCGGGGCGATTATCATACTTTTGGCTTACGTTATAACTATAGCCGCAATTGCATTGTAATATGGAATTCATCATCATACACCAACAGGCGCAGCCTTTTATTGCGCATATCCAGCTAAACCGCCCCAAGGAACTGAATGCCCTCAACCTCCAGCTGATGCAGGAATTAAGGGATACCTTAAAGGCCTTGGACGAAGATGATCAGGTACGTGTGATCATTATCAGCGGAAACGATAAAGCTTTTGCCGCAGGAGCGGACATTAAGCAGATGGCGGGTAAAACTGCCATAGACATGTATAATGTAGACCAGTTCAGCACCTGGGATACGATTAAGAAAATAAAGAAACCCATCATAGCAGCCGTCAGCGGTTTTGCATTGGGTGGGGGCTGCGAACTGGCTATGCTCTGCGATATGATCGTTGCCAGCGAATCCGCCCGTTTCGGGCAACCGGAGATCAGGATAGGGGTAATGCCCGGCGCCGGCGGTACGCAGCGTTTAACCAGGGCCGTAGGCAAAGCACTGGCCATGGAAATGGTGCTCACCGGAAAATTTATTACGGCTGAAGAAGCTTTACAGGCAGGTTTGATCAACAAAATTGTTCCTGTTGAGTTATATTTAACAGAAGCATTCCGGCTGGCTGCCGAAATTGCCCAGTTAAGCCCCCTGGCCGTGAAGATGGCTAAAGAGTCTGTACTCAGGGCTTTTGACAGTACATTGGAAGAAGGGTTGCATTTTGAACGTAAGAACTTTTACCTCCTTTTTGCTTCAGAAGATCAGAAGGAAGGTATGCAGGCTTTTATGGAGAAAAGAGCACCCGTATTTACCGGCAAATAAAAGATTAAACAGATGGATGTATTTGAACAATTACTGGCGAACAACAAAGTATGGGCTGCAAATAAAGTAGCAGCTGATAAGGATTTTTTCAAACGCCTGCAAAACCAGCAGTCGCCTAAATTCCTCTGGATCGGTTGCTCAGATAGCCGCGTGCCGGCCAACGAGATCACCAATACAGAACCCGGGGAAATATTCGTGCATCGGAATGTAGCCAATATGGTGGTGGCTACGGACATGAACCTGCTCACCGTGCTGGAATATGCCGTGAAAGTATTAAAGGTGGAGCATGTACTGGTAGTAGGCCACTATGGTTGCGGAGGGGTGAAAGCTGCCCTCACCAACCAGAACTTCGGCATTATCAATCCCTGGCTGAAACACATCAAAGATGTATACCGCTTCCACAGGGATGAAATTGATGCGCTGGATTCTGAAGATAAACGGGTAGACCGCCTCATAGAACTGAACGTACAGGAACAGGTAATGAACCTGGCCAAGACCATCACCATCCAGGAAGCATGGGCCAAAGAACAACGGCCCACTTTGCACGGTTGGGTTTACGGTATTAAAGACGGCCTGATCAATCCTTTATTTGATATGGAACCCGGTACACATATTGATCCTATTTATGAATTCAATGTATAAACCCGCTATCCTTTGCATATTGTTGGCCGCCTGTGGCAGTCCTTCTGAAAGCAGCAGGAATAAGAAAGCACCGGACTCTGTGACCATGATCCCCACGGATACCATGATCCAGACAACGGATACCTCTATCATTCCCTCACTCGTAGAATCCTGGAAAACCTACGAGGCGTTTAACGGCAAGTATGCACTGGATGTAAAACTCCTGCAGCAGCATCCCCTGAAGAACCGCCTGAAAGCTATCCTGGGAGAGGAGGAGAAAGAGTTTATGCTGCGTTATAAAGTAACGCCGCCCATTGAAGTGGAATCCGGCATCCTGTTCAATGAAGGCTGTAAACCGCATGATTGTACCGTAGAAGAAGCAGCTATTGCTATTGATATGCGGAAGGATGTGATCTATGTGGGTATTGCACGGAACAAAGCAGTGAAGTTATTCGGGGAGCGGGGAGACTCTGCTTATCCGGAAAAGCTACTGCAATGGATGATGAAATTTGAAGAAGGAAAATAAAACAAAAAGGCCCGATGGATTCCATCGGGCCTTTTTAATATTAGTTGTGAAAGACTTTGAAAGCAAGCCGCAACCATTATAACTATTAGTCCTTGAACTTGGATTTCAGGGCTAAGAGCTTAGCCTGAAAATCATTCAATGGTGCTTCTTTCTTTTCTTTACCGCCACCCTGTGCTGGTTTTCCTGTGTTGCTGCGTTCACGTGGTTCACGTTTAGGAGCAGGCTCATTATCTTTCATGGATAAAGAGATCCTTTTACGGGCGATATCTATTTCCAGTACCGTTACCGTTACTTTCTGGTTCAGCTTCACCGCTTCATTCGGATTGCTGATGAATTTGTTGGAAAGGTGAGAGATGTGCACCAGTCCATCCTGTTTAACCCCGATATCCACGAACGCACCAAAAGCTGTGATGTTCGTTACCACGCCGGGTAAGGTCATGCCTGGTTTCACATCTTCCATGGATTTGATGCCTTCTGCATATTCAAAGATGGCTATTTCATCACGTGGGTCGCGGCTGGGTTTAGCCAATTCTTTCAGGATATCTTCCAGTGTAAGCTGGCCTACTTCTTCGCTGATGTAATCTTTTACATTGATCACCTTGCGGAGGTCTTCACGGCCCATCAGTTCTTCCACGGTACATTTCTGACCGGCAGCGATGGCTTCTACCACGGCGTAACGTTCAGGGTGAACTGCAGAGTTATCCAGCGGGTTATCGCCATGCTCAATACGGAGGAAACCCGCGCATTGTTCAAATGCTTTTTCACCGAGGCGGGTCACTTTCTTCAATTCCTTACGGTTTTTGAAAGCGCCATTCTCTTTACGGTATTTAACGATGTTCTCTGCGAGGGAAGGACCAAGACCTGAAATATATGCCAGCAGGTGTTTGGAGGCGGTGTTAAGGTTAACACCCACCATGTTCACACAGCTTACCACAATACGGTCAAGGCTCTGTTTCAGGTGGCTCTGGTTCACATCGTGCTGGTATTGCCCTACACCGATGGATTTAGGATCTATCTTCACCAGTTCCGCCAGTGGATCTATCAGGCGCCTGCCGATAGATACGGAACCACGCACGGTCACATCATGATCAGGGAATTCTTCACGGGCTACTTCAGAAGCGGAGTACACAGAGGCACCACTTTCATTCACCATAAACACATTCACCTTACGGCCGAAGTCGATCTTTTTGATGAACTCTTCTGTTTCACGGCCTGCCGTACCATTCCCTACGGCTATGGCAGCAATATCATATTTATTCACCCAGTTGCGCAGCAGGTTCTCTGCATCCTGGCTTTTGTAATTCTTTTCCAGTGGATAGATCACATCATTGTCCACCATGTTGCCCTGTTCGTCCAGCGCTACTGTTTTACAACCGGTACGGTAACCGGGGTCAACGGCGATCACTGCCTTGGGGCCTAATGGCGCTGCCAGCAGTAATTGGCGGAGGTTTTCCGCAAACACTTCAATGGCTTCGGTATCTGCTTTTTCTTTTGCCGTAGCGCGGAATTCGTTTTCCAGGGAAGGACGCAGCAAACGTTTATAGGCATCTGCAGCGGCTTTGCTCACCTGCTCGCTGGCAGCATTATTACCGGTAACAAATTGTTTGTTGATGATCTCTGTTGCCTCTTCTTCAGCAGGCGTAATGTTACCAAAGAGGATGCCTTCTGCTTCGGCGCGTAAAATGGCCAGCACCCGGTGTGAGGGGATGGAGTGGAGTTCTTCGGAAAAGTCGAAGTAATCCTTGTATTTCACACCTTCTGCTTCTTTTCCTTCAATTACTTTTGAAGTGAATACGGCAGTATTGGTAAAGAGTTTACGCAGCTTATCACGCAACTCGGCATTTTCATTGATCCATTCTGCAATAATATCCCGGGCGCCTTTGAGGGCTTCTTCGGAAGTTGCCACCTGTTCGTTGATGAAAGTTTTGGCTGTTTCATCCAGGCTGCCGTCCTGCTGATCAAAGATCAGTTTGGCCAGCGGTTCCAGTCCTTTTTCAATAGCAACGGTAGCGCGGGTTTTGCGTTTAGGCTTGTAGGGGAGGTACATATCCTCCAGTTCTGCGATCACCCAGCTGTTTTCCAGCTTTTCCAGCAGTTCAGGCGTCATTTTTTCCTGTTCTGTGATGGTTTTGATGATGAAAGCCCGGCGGTCGTCCACTTCTTCAAAGCGTTTCTTCAGATCCTCTACCTTGCCTATCTGTACCTCATCCAGGCTACCGGTCTGTTCTTTCCGGTAACGACTGATAAAGGGTACGGTAGAGCCTTCAGCCAGCAGGCTCATGGTACTCTCAGCCTGCTTCATCGATATTGCCAGCTCAGCAGAAATGAGCGCCACGTGTTTCGGATTCATATTCGTTTCTTTTGTGATTTTACTAAGGCCGCAAAGCTAATTAAATTGGCTTTTCTGCCAAGAAAAAGAAATTAACACTGATCCGGCCGGAAATTTGCGGAAAGGAGGATTCCTGAATTTGCATTATTTTTCCGTTTCTTAGCACAGGATCCTTAATATTTAATGTTATGCAGCCGGAACAAGCCTTTAGCCGATTATTGCAGATCATGGACGATTTACGGGAAAAATGCCCCTGGGATAAAAAACAGACCCTCCAATCGCTCCGCCAGCAAACAATCGAGGAATTGTATGAATTGACAGATGCTATCACCAACGAAGATTTTAAAGGCATCCGGGAAGAACTGGGCGACCTGCTGCTGCATATTGTTTTCTATGCCAAAATAGGTACTGAACAGCAACAGTTTACCATTACAGACGTGATCACGGGCATCTGCGATAAGCTGGTAGCCCGCCATCCGCATATTTACGGGGATGTGAAAGTGGAAAATGAAGAAGATGTAAAACGCAACTGGGAAAGATTAAAACTTAAGGAAGGAAAGAAATCCGTGCTCAGCGGTGTACCTGTTTCCCTGCCCGCATTGGTGAAATCTATGCGCCTCCAGGAAAAGGCCAAACAGGTTGGTTTTGAGTGGGACACCCGGGAGCAGGTATGGGATAAAGTAGAAGAAGAAACAAAGGAGTTGACAGAAGCAGTGGAATTGGACGATAAAGACGAAATGGAGGCCGAATTCGGGGATCTGCTCTTTGCTTTGGTGAACTATAGCCGCTTCCTGAAAATAGACGCGGAAAACGCCCTGGAACGCACAAATAAGAAATTCATCCGCCGGTTCTCCCGGATGGAAGTAATGGCAGCAGATGAAGGAAAACGGCTGGATGAAATGAGCCTCACTGAAATGGATGGCTTATGGAATAAAGTAAAGGAAGAGGAATAACATTATGCTCGATATCAAGGAAATAAGGCTGTTCATCCTCCGTAACGGTTACCTGCTGATCATAGCAGCATGGCTGTTCACGTTTGCCTTCCTGTTCAATAATTACTGGAGTTACTACTCTTCCCCCCACGGTGTGCAGCGCAGCCTGGAAAGTGATATCCGCAGCCGCCAGAAAGCCTTTAACGAACTGTCCGCAGATACGGCCCTCGTTAAAAAGCTCATGGATGGCACCTATTCGGAAGAAACACTGAAATCCATTTATGACGAGAACTATTTTGTTTTCGGGTACGATTCTGTAGCCATTGGTTACCGGATGGTGTTCTGGAGCACAAATACTGTACAGCCGCCCGTTTTTGAAGGTTTACATGCGGGCGTTACCTTCCGCAAACTACCCAATGGTTATTATGTAATGCTCTGCCATCCTTTGGAGCAGGGTAAATATTTAATAGGCCTCATTCCCGTAAAGCAGGAGTATGCCATCAACAACGATTACCTGGGCAGCCAGTTCTACGGGCGTTCTGCCATAGGGGAGGAGTATGCCATCAATGTACGCCCGCCCGGTTTGCCGGTGCTGGACCTGAATGAGCGTATCCTTTTTTACCTGCATTACGATCCTGCCAAATCAGACCCGGCCCCCAGCCTGGTAAGTGTATTGCTGCTGGTGGTAGGCTGCATCTTCGTACTCATTTTTATTAACCTCTTTGCCACACTGCTGGCAAAAAGCCTTACGCCGCTCTGGGGATTCCTCTTTCTCCTGGGCATTGTGCTGCTGTTCCGGTTCCTCAGTTACGTGTACAATTTCCCGATGGACCTCAGCACACTTAATCTCTTCAAGTCCATCATCTATGCAAAGGACGAAGTGTTCCGGTCTTTGGGAGACCTTTTGCTGAACGTGCTCCTGGCTTTCTGGCTCATCCTCTTTTTCCGCCAGCATGTGCGCACCATCCATCCCCCGGTATTAAGGGAAAGATGGCAGCGCTGGCTGATCATTGGTATTGCGGGACTGATGATGTTCATTGCAGGCCAGTTCCTGCTGGATCTGATCCGCAGTCTGGTTATAGACTCCAACATCTCCTATGATGTAACCAACTTTTTCAGTCTGAATGAATACAGTGTGATAGGCAGCATGAGCCTTGGTTTCATCGCTATCAGCTTTTTATTCTTCTCGCAGATCGTGAACTACCTGCTGAACCAGCTTACGGATTTTCAATACCGCAGTAAATATATTTCCCTGGCTGTAGTAGGACTGGTATGGCTGGCTTTCCGTTTTAACAAGCCTGACCTGAGTACTTCCATTGTGTTCATGTTCTGGCTGTTAGGATATGTATTGCTGCTGGACCTCCTGGAGCGCCGTTTCAGCGAGGGTTCCTCTACTTTGCCCTTTATTGTGTGGATGCTGACGATGACCATCACTACTTCCGCAGTGCTTATTTACTATAATAACCAGAAGGAACTGGAGCAGCGGGAACGGGTAGCCAAAAACATCTCGCGGCAGCGGGACCCTTATATGGAAACCCTGCTGAATGATGCCGGGGAGCGGCTTACAAAGGATCCCTTTGTCCGGCAGTTTTTCCTGGAACGCACCCAGGATTATAAAATGATGCTGGAAAGAACACTGGAGGATAAATATTTCTCCCGTTATCTCAGCCGTTATGATGTATCCTTTTATACGTTTGATGAAGAAGGGCAATCCCTGTATAACCATGATTCCACCACGCTGGATGAATTGAACAAACGCATCATGGTGGATAGCAGGCTGCCGCATGTAATGGGTACAGATCTTTACTATGATGAAAGAAGTTTTAATGACTACAGTTATATCGGCAAGAAAGAATTCACCCGGTTTGGTGATACGGTTTCAGGTTATCTTTTTTACGAAGTAAGATCACAACCGGAAACGCAGCGGCCGGACAGGTTGTATCCTGAACTGCTGATAGAGAGCGGGTTACAGACCCCCGACCAGCAATACGTGGAACTGTATTCCTATGCGGTATACGATAAAGGGAACCTGGTAAGCAATCACAACAACTATCCATTCAAAGTAAAATTATCGCCATCAGAAATGCCTGCGGCGGACATCGTTTTCCGGGAGGAGAACGGATATTCCCTGCTCTACTTCAAAGCCTCGAGAGATAAGCTGGTGGTAGTGGTGAAGCCTACCAGGAACTTCCTGGAATTCATCACGCTCTTTGCCTACATGTTCTGTCTCTTCCTGCTGATCATTGGTATTTACAGCCTGCTCGATCTGCTGATCAAAGCGCGGTTGCGGATCTCCAACCTTACCGCTACGATGAAGCTGAGCATCCGTACCAAAGTGCAGAGCACGATCATCTTTGCAGTAGTGTTCTCTTTCCTGTCACTGGGGATAGCTACCATCCTTTTCTTTATCAGCCGCTACAGGGCGGAGAATGCGGAAAAACTGAGCAATACGGTGAATGGCATTGCCAAGGATATAGAAGATGTGTTCTATGAACAGCGGATGTTTGATGAGATGGATATGATCTATGATTCCATCTTCTTAAAAAGTTTATCCGGCCGTATCAGTGAAATTGCAACAGAACATAATGTTGATCTGAATATCTATGATAACGCAGGCAGGCTGCAACTTTCAGCGCAGCCGCTGATGGTGGAAAAGGGGCTGCTTTCCGAGTCCATGAACCCTGTGGCTTTCTACCAGTTGTCCAAACTGAATAAGATCCAGTTCATCCAGGAGGAGCAGATCGGTACTATGAAGTATATCAGTGGTTACATTCCGCTGCGGGATAAAGGAGGGGTGTTTGCTTACCTGAATGCTCCCTATTTTGCCACGCAAACGGAATTGAACCAGCAGATCTCCACCTTCCTGGTGGCCCTGATCAATATCAACGCTTTCATTTTCCTGATAGCAGGATTGCTGGTGTTATTAATCTCCAATACCATCACCAAATCTTTCTCGCTGATCACGGAAAAGATCCGGAACGTGAACCTGGGGCAGCATAATGACGTGATAGAATGGAATAAAGAAGATGAAATAGGCATGCTGGTGAAGGAATACAATAAGATGGTGCAGAAGCTGGAAGTGAGTGCGGCCATGCTGGCTAAAAGCGAGCGGGAAGGAGCCTGGCGGGAAATGGCACGGCAGGTGGCGCATGAGATCAAGAATCCGCTTACGCCTATGAAGCTAAGCATTCAATATCTGCAGCGGGCTATTGCCAATGATTCTCCTGATGTAAAGGCACTCTCTAAAAATGTGGCCGGTACATTGGTGGAACAGATAGATCACTTAGCCAACATCGCTTCGGACTTTGCGGCATTTGCCCAGATCGGTAAAGGTAATAATGAGAAATTCTCCCTGAGTGAGGTGCTGCAATCAGTTACAGGTTTGTATATGAGCAACCCGGAGATCAATATCTATTTTGAAAGGCAGGAGAAACCCTACCTGGTAGATGCGGATAAAACACAGATCAACCGTTTATTCACCAACCTGGTGCAGAATGCTGTTCAGGCTATTCCGGAAGGCCGGGAGGGGCATGTGGTGATCAGTGTGAAAGACGAAGGGGAGAACGCGGTGATTGTGGAAGTGATAGATAATGGACATGGTATACCTGTGGAAGTGCAACCCAAGATCTTTGTGCCCAACTTTACAACAAAATCATCCGGTACTGGATTGGGGCTGGCCATGTGCAGGAATATTGTGGAGCAGGCGAGGGGAGAGATCTGGTTCAGAACTACTCCGGGAGTTGGTACTACCTTCTTTGTGAAGTTACCTTTAGTTAGTTGATTGGGGGGTATCTATGGCTCAACCATGGGCCATCCATGGGCCATCCCCGGAGCATCCCCGGGCCATCTCTGTGTTATCTTCGGAGCAGCATTGGGAATGCAATCTTTATATATAAAAAAAGATGGTGATCTCCCGACCACCATCTTTACAAATATCATCATTTCTTAAGCTTAATTCTCTTTTGCTACTTCTACAAAGCTCTCCCTGATCTTATCCATCAGTTTGCTTTCTATCATCTGCTGGGCTGTTTTGATCATGTTTTTGAAAGCTTCCGATCTGGCAATACCGTGACCAATGATCACTGGCTCAGCCACACCCAGAACAGGGGTACCGCCATATTGCTCATGATCGAAACGGTCCATGTATTCATCCTTGATATTGCGTCTTACCGCCACATCATGGAAGGACTCTGCCATTTTTAGTACCACATTGCCGGTAAAACCTTCACAAACGATCACATCCACGGTTTCTTTGAAGATATCCCTTCCTTCTACGTTGCCGATGAAGTTCAGTAAAGTGTTCTCTTTCAGCAGGGGGTAGGTGGCTTGTGCCAGGAGGTTACCTTTTCCTTCTTCCTCACCAATGTTCAGCAATCCAACCCTTGGCGTGGCAGTGCCCATGATGTACTGGGAGTAGAGGGAACCAAGAATGGCGAACTGCACCAGGTTTTCCGGTTTGCAATCCGCATTGATCCCTACGTCCAGTAACAGGCCATTTGAGCCGTCTTCCCTTGGTAAGATGGTGGAAATAGTGGGGCGTTGAACGCCCGGAATGAGTTTGATGGAGTATATGGCACCCACCATCATAGCGCCGGTATTGCCCGCGCTGATGAATGCATCTACTTTTTTACTTTGCAGGAGGTGAAAGCCGATGGAGATAGAAGATTGCGGCTTTTCTTTCAGTGCTTTGGTAGGATGTTCATTCATCCCGATCACCTGGGACGAATGAACAACTGTATATCTTGACTGGTCTAACCGGGCATCCGAAATTAACGGTGCTAAGGCCTGCTCATCACCTATCAATACAAGATGCACTTCCGGTGCAGCGTTGTCTAAAAATAATCTTACTCCTTTTACTGCTTCTGCGGGTGCATAGTCGCCACCCATCATATCTAGCCCGATTCTCATGAACTTTATTTTGTCTAGTTAGCTCGGGTGTAAAATTAGTAAAAATTATTATTTAGCAGCAGCTTGTTTTTCCAAAACAACTTTTCCTTTGTAGAACAGTTTGTTTTCTACCCAATGTGCGCGATGTCTCAGATGCGCTTCACCGGTTACGCTGTCTGTACTTAAAGTTTCAGCGAAAGCCTTGTAATGCGTTCTTCTCTTAGCTGATCTTTGCTGCGAATGTCTACGTTTAGGATTCGGCATTTTATTTGAATTTTAATTGTCCGTTTTTAAAATTAATTGTCTCTGAATTTTTCCAATCCTTTCCAGATCGGGTTTGTTTTGTCTTCGCCCTGTTCTTTCATCTTGTCCAGCATTTCAAGAACCTTCGGATCACAACCGCTTTTGCCGTTTGCATCATCCGGATGGATGCGCTGCATCGGGAAGCTCAGGTTGATGAATTCGTACACAAAATCCGCTACGTTCAGGTGTGATTCCGTCCTTGGGATGTATGTAACATCCGGATCTTCATCCCCATTCATCTCCTCCGGATTTTCCACCAGTTTTACAACCTGGTTGAAATCGTCCCACAACTGCAGTTCGAATGGTTGCCCGCAACGATCGCAAACAACAGTTGCTGTACCGCCAACTTCGAATTTCAGCAAAAAGAAGTTACTTTTCTTATCAAATTGTAACTTTACGGTAGCGTTACAATTCGAGAAATCCTGTTGACCATAGTTTTCAAAGAAACTGTCAGTGATCTGGTATTGGAATGTGTGCACTCCGGGCGTCAGACCTACAAAAGCTATGTCGAATTCGCGGAGATGCTTCATATCAAATAAACCTCACTTTTAGAGGGATGCAAAGGTAATAAAATATTTCCAAAAGCAAAAATTTCCTACTTTTGCTGATAGTCAACCGATAATTATATATAAAAATTTATAAAAATGTCAGATATTTACTGATAAGCACTTGTGTTAATTTTGTAACTTCATATCCGCATGAATAAATTCCGAATGAATGCCTTATGAAATCCTATAATGCCCCCTATTCCGCAAACGATATGACTCCCAAAGGAAGAATAGGCCGCAATACATCTCGTTCCTTGAAGTCGAAGCCCACCTCTACGGAGGGCTTACCGGATATTTTTGCCCTTCCCATCGCTGTTTACCTCCAAAATACAAATGCAGGTGTTTTAGTGTCAGACGAACGTCACCGTTTCGTCTGGGGTAATAATGTGTTCATGGAGTATTTCAACACCGGCCCCTACAAAGGTAACATGATCGACAAGGCTTTCCGCCCCTTCATCGATTATTGTGCCGAACATCTTACCGATCCTATAGCTTTTGAGTTGAAAATGAAAGAGTTAAAGCGCAGAAAGAAACCTTTCTTTGGCTGGGAACTCGTTTTCAAAACTGGTCACATCCGTGAAATCAGCTATATACCTGTATTTGACAACGGCCGTTTTGCCGGCAGCATCTGGCAGATCGTGGATGTTACCCGCCACCGCCAGTGGCAGGAGGAACTGATCCGTACAGACGAAAAATACCGGGTGATCCTGGATAATCTCAATGCCGCCCTCTGTGAAACTGATCTGGATGGCGTTATTGTTAAAGTATATGAAAGCTTCTGCCGCCTTTCCGGTTATACGGAGGACGAACTGATAGGCCGTAACATCACGGATATCTTTGTTCCGGAGGAAAACAGGGAATATGCCCGCAATCTCCGCCGGTACCGGGTAGAGAAAAAGGTAGCCCTGCTCTATGATATGGAGATTGTGCTGAAAGACGGTTCCCGTAAATGGGTGCTGGCCAGCTCCGGCAATATTTACGACCGGGACGGGAATGCGGTAGGCGGGGTAGGCATCCATATGGATATTACCCCCCAGAAGATCCTGCAAATGGAGCTGGAGGCCGCTAAACAGGCTGCCGAAGAAGCCCAGCGTACCCAGAAGGAGTTCCTGGCCAATATGAGCCATGAGATCCGTACGCCCCTGAATGCCATCATTGGTATGGCCCACCTGCTGGATGAAACAACATTAAGCGAAGAACAGAAGGAATACATCAAAATATTAAAGCACTCTTCCGGCATCCTGCATGGCCTGATCACGGATATCCTGGATATTTCGAAGATCGAAGCGGGCAAACAGGAAATAAATGCCCGGGAGTTTGACCTGAAGGAACTGATCCAAAGCATGAAGAACACCTTCCAGCTGAAATTGGGTCAAAGACCGGTGAAAGTGACGGTGGACTTCGATAAACGGATCGATACCCTGCTGATAGGGGATGATATGATCCTGAACCAGATTTTGATGAATTTACTGGGAAATGCAGAGAAATTCACAAAAGAAGGCGAAATTGCCATTAAAGTATCCCTGGATGATATCCAGGGAAATGCACTCTGGATCAAATTCATGATCTGCGATACGGGGATCGGCATTCAGAAAGATAAACTGGAACTGATCTTCCACAACTATAAACAAGCAGAAAAAGATATCAGGGAGCGTTACGGCGGCACAGGTCTTGGCCTGGCCATCGCTAAACAGCTGGTGGAATTACAGGGCGGGCAGATCAGTGTGGAGGAAGGCCCTGTGTACAAAACATCTTTCAGTTTTAACCTGCCCTTTATGGATACGCGCAAACGTTCCGTACATGTGGCAGACGGGGAGCTGGAAAATAAGTATTCGAAGATCGACTTTGGCAATGCAAAGGTACTGGTGGTAGAAGATAACGCCATGAACCTTAAATATATACTCAGCCTGCTGGAGAAATACAGGATCAATTATCAGCTGGCCACCAATGGCCCTGATGCGCTGTACTTCCTGGAATCCAGGCAATACGACCTGGTACTGATGGATATCCGGATCCCGGGAATGGACGGTTTTGAACTGGCCAAAAAGATACGGGAAGATGAAACCAGGCCCAACGTAGCAACGCCGGTAATAGCCACCACAGCAGCAGCTATGCCCAGCACAATTGCGCTGGCAAGGAATATCGGGATCACAGACATACTAACAAAGCCATACACACCTGACCAGTTACTCCAGGTGCTCAATAAATATCTAAATGAGGATGAAACCGAAATCATTATGGAAGTGCAAAATTTAAGCGGTTACGAATTCCACCCCAGTCTGGATGTTCGCTACCTTAATACCCTATACGAAAGTAACATCGGATACGCCATCGACCTGTTCGAGATCTTTGTGATGACGAACAAGGAAGAAGTGGGCAAACTGCAAGCCCTGGCAGATAATAAAGATTGGGACGGACTCAAGTTCCAGGTACACAAGATCAAACCTAACTTTTCCATGGTGGGCCTTACATGGATCACCACTAAAATGGAAACGCTGGAGAATTACCTCAACAAAGCTGTTTCACTGGAAACGATCCCTGTTATGCTGCGGGAGATCACAGATGAACTGAAAGGGCTGTTCCCGATCATTGAACAGGAATTACAGAAAATGTATGAGTTTGTGAAAATGCAGGAAAGATAAGATCAGATGCCGTTCAGCACTTCCTTTACATCATTGTAGTAATTTCCGCCGAAGAGGTTCAGGTGTACCATTAAAGGGTATAACTGGCATAAACCGATCCTTTTCTGCCATCCCGGTGCAAGCGGGCGGATGGCCTGATAGGTATAATAGAAGCGGGTATCAAATCCGCCAAACAACCTCGTCATGGCCAGTTCCATTTCCCGATGACCGAAGTAAACAGCGGGATCAAATATGCAGGCTTTTCCATCCGTACCTACCAGAAAATTTCCACTCCACAGGTCACCATGCAAAAGGGCAGGGGGCTCTTCAGGAAAGAGTTCAGGCAGCCGTTTGCAGATAGCTTCCAGCTGACCGAGCATGGTTTTATCCATCCGGTGTTTGTCGTATGCCATTTTTGCCAGGGGCATCAGGCGGTTGAACGCATAGAAAACCGGCCAGCTCACATAAGGCGTGTTGTATTGTTTAATGGAACCGATATAGTTGGAACCGCTGAGTCCGAAATAACTTTGGGTGGTTTGATGCATACGGGCCACTGCGGCTGCGAAGCTCTCCCAGAAATCAGGAGCTGCTGTTCCCTTTTCAAGGAACTGGGTAACCAGGAAGGCGCGGTTACCGGCTATGCCATGTGCTACAGGTTTGGGAACGGCAATCACATTTGCCTGGCGAAGCTCTTCAAGGCCATCGTGCTCACGGAGGAACATATCCGGAAAACGCCTGGCATCATTCAATTTCAGGAACCAGTCTCCCTCATTGGTCATTAAACGATATGTTTCATTTATATCTCCGCCATGTACTCTCTCTGCCTGATTTATCTGTATTTTCACAGATAATTTGTGGGACAGGGCGCTGGCTAATTCCCGTTTAATAATTTCATCTATCATGTTCCTTCAAGTTAAAATGGAAACGAACGACCTGGTTAAAAGACAATTAATTTCAATCGCCGTAAGCATTGTAGCTATCCTTGTATTAAACTGGGTTCTCGCAGCAGAAGGGTGGCTGTCAGCGCTTTATTTCCATAGGTGGTACGTTTTCATTAGTACACTTCTTAGAAAAGTTCTTGGCTTCGTGCCCTTTAGTATAGGCGATGTAATATACATCGTCTGGATAATAGTTGGGATAATTTTTTTGTTAAGAACGCTGTGGAGCCTTATCCGTGGCCAGTGGAAGGACTTATTGTACAGGGTTTTAAAAGGGTTGAGGTCTATACTATGGCTGTATTTTATTTTCCTTTTATTCTGGGGTGGGCATTACCGCCGCAATTCCCTCGCAGCGGACCTTGGTTTTGAAGTGAAGCGCTACACCACTGCGGATCTTTACCTGCTCACAGATACGCTGGTGAAGCTCACCAACCATGATAAAGCAGTGCTGGATGCACTTTCGCCGGATACCAGTGCTAAGGCCACTTTTAAAACAGCTGCGGATAGTTACCGCCAGTTGTCGAAGATATGGCCGGGACTTCGTTATAATTATCCTTCCGTTAAATCTTCTTTATACGGCAAATATCTTAATTACGTTGGCGTTACAGGTTACCTGAACCCCTTTACCAATGAGGCACAGGTAAATACTTCGGTACCTGCTTTCCTGCAGCCCTTCACTACCTGCCATGAGATCGCACATCAGTTGGGATATGCGCCGGAAGAGGATGCTAATTTCATTGGCTACTTAGCTGCCAGCAGAACTACCGATAGCCGTTTCCGTTATGCTGCCAATTTTGAAATGCTGCTGTACAGTGTACGGCAGTTGGGGCGCAGGAATGGTTACCTGGCAAGGCTTATGTGGGACAAAACATCTCCCGGTGTAAGGGAGGATGTACGTAAAATGATCCTCTTCTACCGCGAGTACGAAGGGCCAATTGACGATTATTCCGCTGTATTATATGATCAGTACCTGAAGGCAAACCAACAGGCAAAAGGGATCAGGAGTTATAGTGAAGTGGTGGGATGGCTGATGGCTTACTACCGGATCTAGTTCATCATCAGCACATTCACGCTCCTTTGAAGGATGTTGAAAGCAATCTCTGCCATCAGGTTTTCCTTGTCCAGCGTAGGGTTCACTTCCGTTATCTCAAAACAGCAGATCTTGCGGTGCTGCATGAATTTGGAAATAAGGTCTTCCGCTTCCCGTTCCCGCAGGCCATTGCTTACAGGTGTTCCGGTACCACGGGAAATAGAAGCATCCAGACTGTCCACATCAAAAGAGATATAAATGTGCTCGCAATCACTTAAGTAACGGAATACAGAGCGGGCAACATTCTCTGCCCCTTTGCGGCGTACTTCGTTTGTAGTGATCACCTTCATGCCGTATTTCTTAATAAGATATTCCTCTTCCTTTTCATAATCCCGCAGGGAAATGAAAACAATGTCTTCGGGAAGTACCTTGGGGGCTATCTTCCCTATATTCTTCAACTGGTTCCACATCCTGGCGGTGTTTTCATCCAGCTCGTGTACCTTATGTTCTTCATTATCCTCTGCAATGGAAGCCGCCAGCGGCATGCCATGCATATTGCCGGAAGGTGTGGTGTAAGGCGTGTGAAGATCTGCATGTGCGTCAATCCAGATCACGCCCAGTTTAGCTTTGGGCCTTGCCATTTTGAGGCCTGCAATGGTAGCGCCCGCGGTACTGTGGTCTCCGGAGAGGATCACAGGGAACCAGTTGGCTTTAATGGCCTCACTTACGCTTTTGCTGATCCTTTCGTATAAAGTATAGGTGCCTTTGATACGTTTGGCAAAAGGGGATTCAATAGGTTCAAACAGGAGTTTATTTTCTGTTTCGATCTCTTCGGTAGGGAAATGAACGAAGAAACTGCTCATAAAGTCCAACGCAGCTATTTTGATAGCATCCACCCCCAAACTGGCGCCTCTTGTTCCTGCGCCTATTTCGGATTTAACCTCAATGATCTTAATGTTTTTCATAAATTATTTTGGTGTAAGGCCGGCATCCCTGTTACCCCAGGATGCTTCGGCTGATCACGATCCGCTGTACTTCGGATGTGCCTTCATATATCTGTGTGATCTTTGCATCGCGCATAAGGCGCTCTACGTGGTATTCTTTTACATAACCGTAACCGCCGTGCACCTGCACTGCTTCTGTAGCTACCCACATGGCGGTTTCTGAAGCAAATACTTTTGCCATGGAGCCGCTGAGGGTATAATCCATTTTATTGTCTTTTTCCCATGCTGCGCGCAGGCACAATAAACGGGCTGCTTCCACCCTTGTGGCCATGTCTGCCAGTTTGAACTGGATGGCCTGGTGCTGGCTGATCTCTTTACCGAAAGCCTTCCGGGTTTTAGAGTATTTAAGGGCCAGTTCATAAGCACCGCTGGCAATGCCCAAAGCCTGGGAAGCAATACCTATACGGCCGCCGCCTAAGGTTTTCATGGCAAATTTGAACCCAAAGCCATCATCGCCGATGCGGTTCTCTTTCGGCACTTTCACATCCTGGAACATGATACTGTGCGTATCACTGCCACGGATGCCCAGTTTATTTTCTTTGGCGCCGATGGTAACACCAGGAGAATTCTTTTCTATGATAAGGGTGTTGATGCCTTTGCTGCCCAGTTCAGGATGGGTTTGTACCATCACCAGGTATACGCTGGCAGAATTGCCGTTGGTGATCCAGTTTTTGGTACCGTTCACGAGGTAATGGTCCCCTTTATCTTCCCCGATCGTTCTTTGGGAAGTAGCGTCAGAACCGGCTTCCGGCTCACTTAACAGGAAGGCGCCGATTATCTGACCACTGGCCAGGGGCACCAGGTATTTTTGTTTTTGTTCTTCCGTACCATATGTTTCAAGACCCCAGCATACCAGGGAATTGTTTACGCTCATCACTACAGATGCAGAGGCGTCTATTTTGGAGATCTCCTCCATAGCTAATACATAGGAAATGGTATCCAGGCCGGCACCGCCGTATTTAGGGTCAACCATCATTCCGAGGAAACCTAATTCTCCCATTTTTTTAACCTGTTCGGCCGGAAACTTTTGTAACTCATCCCGCTCTATAACACCCGGCAGCAATTCATTCACTGCAAAATCTCTGGCTGCTTTTTGAATCATCAGGTGCTCTTCCGTTAACTGAAAATGCATACGTAAATTGTTTTAGTGGTGTTTACAAACCTATTTTAAAATGAGGATGTAAAAAAATCGGCTCATAGAATTTTATGGAATCAAGCAATTATAGGGTATTGTTGAATATTTTGCAGGAATGTAGCCGCTTAATTTAGGCTTTTCACAATAACCTTTTGCTCAGATTGGTAAAAGTCTATTATTTTTGTAGGAATATGGCAGTGAATATAGCAGCCTATCAGCAGGTAATTAATGAGTTAAGATCCTTTAATGCCCGCCTGGTAGCCGTATCAAAAATCAAACCTGTATCGGATATCCTTGCATTATATGAAGCCGGCCAGCGGATCTTCGGAGAGAACTATGTGCAGGAGCTGGCGGATAAGCAAACCCAATTGCCGGAAGACATTCAATGGCACTTTATCGGGCATCTGCAAAGCAATAAGGTCAAATATATTGCGCCCTTTGTAAGTATGATCCATGGGGTGGACAGCCTGAAGTTATTACAGGAGATCAATAAACAGGCTGCTAAGAACAACCGGGTGATCGATTGCCTGTTGCAGGTATTTATTGCGCAGGAAGAAACAAAGTTCGGGTTGAACGAAACAGAGCTGGATGAACTGCTTGCGCAGGCAGCAGGTTTGCAGAATGTGCGGATAGCCGGTTTAATGGGTATGGCCAGTAATACGGATGATGAGGCACAGATCAGCCGGGAGTTTAAAGGACTCGCTGCGCTGCAGGCCAGGCTGAAGGAAAAGTACTTCCCTGGTACAGATGATTTTAAAGAACTGTCCACCGGCATGAGCGGAGACTATAAACTGGCCCTTGCAGAAGGCAGTACGCTCGTAAGGATCGGCAGTTTACTTTTTGGTGCAAGAAACTATGCTTAAATATATTTCAGGATGAAAAGATTATTGTTCATAACCTTCGCGGCATTGGCTGCGTGTGGTACGCAACAAAAAGCCCAACTGGCCACAGGTGCCTGGCAGGCTCATTTGTTGCGGGAAGACGGCGGAGACATTGTATTTAATTTCGATCTGCTGGATAGTGCAGGAAAGAAGACCATTCATATCATCAATGCAGGCGAACGTATGCTGGTGGATGATGTGCGGCAGGAAGGAGATTCTGTTTTCATCCGCATGCCTTTCTTTGATAATGAATTCCGTGCAGCACTGCAGGCAGACGGCAGTTTGCAGGGATTATGGATCCGCCATCTGGCAAATAAGGATGCCAGCATTACCTTTAAAGCAAAACCGGGTATCTCAGAAAGGTTTGCCAGTACACAAGCTCCCAAATTCAATATCAGCGGCCGCTGGCCTACTTACTTCAGTTCCCCCAACGGGAAGGACAGCAGTTTTGCCATTGGTGAGTTTACCCAGAACGGAAGTGTTGTACATGGTACCTTTCTCACCACCACTGGCGATTACCGTTACCTGCAGGGTGTGGTAGATGGCGATTCCCTCAAACTTTCCACCTTTGATGGTTCTCATGCCTACCAGTTCAATGCGCTCATTACAAATGATTCTACGATCAGCAATGGTGTGTTTTACCAGGGTATCACTAATAAAGAAACATTCTCTGCGCGCAAAGACAGCAGCGCTAAACTGCAGGATGCCACCACGCTGGCCACTGTAAAAGAAGCAGGGGCAGTACTGGATTTCAGTTTTCCGGATCTGAACGGGAAGAAGGTATCTATCAAAGATGAGCAATTCAAAAATAAAGCAGTGATTGTGCAGCTCTCCGGATCCTGGTGCCCTAACTGCATGGATGAAACGGCTTACCTGAGTGATTGGTATAAGCAGAATAAAGATCGTGGAGTAGCGATCATCATGCTTTGCTATGAGCGCACTACTGATTTTGAAAAGTCAAGGAAGGCAGCGGCCGGTTTTGCCAAACGTTTTGATGTGACCTATCCTGTATTGTTGACAGGCGTTACGCCTGCTGATCCGCAGAAAGCGGAGAAAACACTGCCACAGCTGACAGGCATCAAGGGTTTCCCTACTACGATCTATATAGACAAAAGCGGCAAGGTGAAAGAAGTGCATACCGGGTTTAACGGACCGGGTACAGGAGAACATTATGAGGAATATAAGAAGGAGTTTAACGCGCTGATGGATGAGCTATTGAAGTAATATTCTTGTTGATAAACAAAAAGGAGAAACAGGGCTGACCTTGTTTCTCCTTTTTTTATTCATTAAGGGCGATGAGAATATTCATTGCTTTTTTTGGTAAGTATTCATTGCTTGTATTGAAGATTTTTTCATTTGGAATAATTTATTCAAAGAATCGTAAACGTAGTTCCATGGCCTGTATGCTGGGAATATGATATGCTGTCTCTCAATATGATAATAAGGCAGTCAGTGCTTTTTTTTGTGGTTCTGATCCTTTCGTTATATTTGATCAGGAGGATAGACATGTACGTTTTTGGGCTGGTAAAACAGTTCATTTTTTAAGATGAAAAAACCTCTCAACGAAAAGCCATCCAGGTTTAAAAAAATCCTGGATGGCCTCACAAAGATTGTAAGCTTGCTTACAAAGATGAAGAACCTTTTTGATCTTTTTCACTAAGGTTCGAAGCCTGGAGATTGCAGCTCCGGGCTTCTTTATTAAAATTACATCTTTTTTAGTACTTTTCTGATATGAAAAAGTTCTCCACGTTATTCCTGTTCCTTTGCATCGTATCATCTGCTTTTGCACAGCAGCAACAGTTCAAGCAGGCAGCCAATGCAGCGGCCGCCGGTTTCAGCGCAGAAAGGCTGGCCCGTATAGACAGTTTTTTCAATGCCATTATCAAAGAGGGGCTTGCACCCAATGCCGTTACTTTCATTGCCCGCAATGGCCAGATCGTGCATAATAAAGCGTATGGTTTCAGTAACCTGGAAAAACATACGCCGGCACACACAACGGACATCTTCCGGATCGCCTCGCAGACAAAGCTGATCACTACCATTGCTGTGCTGATGTTGTATGAAGAAGGACGTTTGCTGCTGGATGATCCTATTTACAAATACCTGCCGGAATTCAGGGATACAAAAGTGTTGGTGAAGTATGACAAAGAAACGGGTAAGGCAGAAACCCGCTGGCCCAGGCCAATGCCCACTATCCGGCACCTGCTTTCTCATTCAGCCGGGATACCTTATGAACATCCGATGGACAGCCTGTTAAATGGCAGAACGATGTTGGGCCTCAGCTCACTGGATGCCGTTACAACAGAAGAACTGGTGAAGAAGGTAGCACAACGTCCCTTAGTGCATGATCCCGGTACACAGTTCACCTATGGTTACAATACAGATGTTGCAGGAAGGATCGTGGAAGTAGTATCTGGAAAAAGCCTGAGTGACTTCTTCATGGAAAGGATTTTTAAGCCCCTGGGCATGAACGATACTTATTTCTACCTGCCGGCTTCAAAAGCCAGTCGCCTGGTGGAGCTTTATTCCAAACAAAAACTGGAAAGCCCGCTGACACTTCATTCCAATATCTCTAACAGAACATTCCCCATTGCCGGTAAACAAACGCTGCACCTGGGAGGCGCGGGGCTGGTAAGTACTGCAACTGACTACGCAAAAGTTTGCCAATTCATTCTGAATGGCGGTACGTTCAACAATGTAAGATTGCTTTCCCGTAAAACGGTAGATATGATGGGGCGTAACCAGATAGGCGGAAGCCATGTATGGGACAGGAATGATAAGTTCGGCCTTGGATTCCAGATCATTACAGACAGTACAAGATATGGTGATCAGGCATCTCCGGGTTCATTGACCTGGGGTGGTGCCTATTGTTCGGAGCATACCATTGATCCAACAGAGAAGCTGATCTTACTGGTGTTTACGAATGTATCTCCTTATGCATATTATGGAGATTTTGTGCGGAAGTTCCGGGTGCTTACTTACCAGGCGTTGCAGTAATTAATGCCTGGTACGCCTCTTCCGTATCAATATCGATGGCGCCCAGCGGGAAAGGGACCACGGCAGTATCAGCATCGTATTTTTCAATGATGTGTTTTGCGCCGGTATCGCCCGTGAGGGATAACAGTTCAGGGAAGAGCTTTCGGTGAAATAAGGCCGGAATACCTTTTCTGCCTTCATATAAGCTGGCCACGATCTTAGCGCCTGTTTCTTCCTGTTTGGCTATTAAAGCAGACAGATGTGCTGCATCTACATGTGGCTGATCGCAGGTCATGAGCATGATATACTGGATCGGCCGCCTGTCGTATTTCAAATATTTAACACCGCAGCGGATGCTGGATGCTATCCCATCTTTATATTGAAAGTTATATTGAGTGCGTACGTTGATGTCTTTTTCCAGGAGTTTTGCCTGCCTGCCGGCCGCCAATACCACTACCGTTGAATCCTCATTTATTTCGCAGGCCGTTTTAATGGCATTGTTCAGCAGTGTATCTCCTTTATACATGAGCAGCTGTTTAGGTGTACCTAACCTGATGGATCTGCCGGCAGCGAGGATAACGATACCAATGCCATAATAACGAAGGTTTCGCATAAACTTAATTGGTGTTAGAAGAGATGATCTCTGTTTTCCTTTCATGCATTTTGCCTGTGAAGCTGCGCAGGTAAACACCTGATCTGCCGGCAAACACCGCCTTTATTTCAGTGAGAACCGCCAGTGCGATCTCTTCTGCTGTTTCAGCGCCGATATCCAGCCCTACAGGGCTGTAAACACGGGATAGTTGTTCTTCGGTGACCTTTGTTCCTTCTTCTTCATACTCCGTGAGCATCCTGCTGAGTTTTTTCCTCGGGCCCAGCATGCCGATGTAATTTACAGGCATAGCTATCAGGGCTTTCAGCAGAGCTTTATCGTAATTGTAGTTATGGGTCATCAGCACCACGGCTGTCTGATCATCTATCACCAGTTCCCGGAATGCACTTTCCGGATCAGCAACAATCAGCCGGCAGGCGGGGAAACGTTGGGTATTGGCATAAGCGGGGCGCCCATCCACCAAAGTGATATCCCATCCTAATACTTCACCGATCTGTACCAAAGGGAATACATCATTGCCGGCACCTGCTACTATAATAGAAACAGGAGGAGGGAGGTATTCATAGAATGCAGAGATGGGTTGACCATCATTAGGATACTCTATGAAAATGGATTCTTTCTGTTCCAGTATATTTTCAGCATCCTTTATGGCTGAGGGTAACAGAGCATTGGAGCGGAGAAAGTTTTTATCCGCTTTTAGCAGTAACCGTGTGCCTTGTTGTTCACTCCATTTGTTCTGAAGGGAAAAAAAAGTAACCAGCACAACTGCTTGTCTTTTTTGTACGATATGCTGCAACAGCACGATGGGATTTGTAACGTCTTCCGGTATGATAGGTTCTATGAGCACCTGGATGATTCCGTTACAACCCAGCCCTATACCTATTACTGCATCTTCTTCATCAGAAGTATCATAAGTGGTGAGCAGGGGTTTTCCCTGCATCATTACCATTAATGCTTTCCGCAGGGCATCTCCTTCCAGGCATCCTCCGCTGATAGCACCGGTAAGCATACCATCTTCCGTGATCAGCATCCGCGCGCCAGGTGCTCTGTAGGAAGAACCTGCAACGTGCACCACTGTGGCCAGTGCAGCCTTTTGCTGCTTTTTACAGGCCAGCTCATATGCATGTATGATCTGCTTAATCTCTTTCATATACTAATTGTAATTTCCGCACAGTTTCCGTTAACAGGCCCACTGCAAAATTCACCTCTTCTTCTTTGGTAAAACGGCCCAGGCTGATACGGATAGAATTGCGTGCATTCTCCCGCGTTAGGCCCATGGCCAGCAGTACATGTGAAGGTTGTTGTACAATCCCGCTGCAGGCGCTTCCGCGGCTAAGGGCCAGGTGTTTGGACACGGTAAGCAGTAATTGCTCACTATCTATGCCGGGGAACAGGATATTGCTGACATGGGGCAATCTGTTGTTGCCCCCATTTACGAATGAACCGGGTAATAACTCCAGCAGTTCATGTTCCATTTTATCTCTCAGTGTTGAACTCTCCATGCTACAGATCTCAGCCGCTTTCCCAAAGCCCACAATACCGGGTGTATTCAGGGTGCCGCTGCGATTGCCTCTTTCATGTGCGCCGCCATGTAATTGCTGCAGGATGGTTTTATTGTTCCGTACATACAAAGCGCCTACGCCCTTCGGCCCATATAACTTGTGCGCGGAAAAAGGCATCAGATCAATGTCTTCTACGTTTACCGGTATCTTGCCGACCGCCTGTGTTGCATCACACATAAAACATACACCATACTTCCTGGCGATAGCACCTATTGCTTTAACAGGATGGATCACGCCGGTTTCGTTGTTGGCGTACATCAATGCAATGCAAATCGTTTCTTTCCGGATGGATTGTTCCAGTTCATCCAGGGAGATCATGCCTTGTTGATCTGTGTGCAGATAAGTAACTGAAAATCCCTTTTCTTCCAGGTAAGCGCAGGTATCCAGTACAGCGGTATGTTCTGTTTTAGCTGTAATGATATGTTGGCCTTTGGAAGCGTTTGCTTCCGCGAGCCCTTTCAGCGCTAAGTTGATGGCTTCTGTTGCGCCAGAGGTGAAAACAATCTGTTTAGGATTGGCCTGAATTAAATGTGCTACCTGTTCCCTGGCCTGTTCTGTTGCCTCTTTGGCCAGCCAGCCAAAACCATGGTCCCTGCTGGCAGTGTTTCCATAGTGTTGGGTGAAGTAAGGCAACATTTCTTCCACCACCCGCGGATCGCAGGGGGTGGTAGCGCAATAATCAAAATATAACGGCGCTGTTATCATGCGAACAGATCACTTTTAATAAAGGGCTGGCTGGTGAGCCTTACACCTGTTGCCGCAAAAACGGCATTTGCCAATGCCGCGCCGGCAGGGGGTAAGGCGGGTTCGCCAAGTCCTGTTGGTGCTACATTGCTTTTTATAAAATGAATTTCTATTTCAGGGATTTCGCTTAAGCGGATCATCCGGTAAGCAGAGAAATTGGTCTGGTCCGGTTTACCTTTTGTAAGTGTGATCTCTGCGAACATGGAGTGGCCTATACCATCAATGATACTGCCTTCCACCTGTGTTTCCGCACCACTTAAATTCACCACTGTTCCGCAATCCACCACGCAATACACCTTCTTCAGTTTCACCTTGCCGTCTGCCTGTTTTTCTACTTCTGCCACCTGCGCTACATAACTCTCAAAAGAGAAATGCGCGGCAAAACCAAGGAAGGTATTGGCTCCTTTGGATTTCCCCCATCCGCCTATCTCAGCAGCTTTTTTGATAACCGCCGCAAAACGGTCCGGCTCATAATTCACTCTGCCTGTAGGGCTGCTCTTTGCCTGTTCCAAAAGTTCCAGGCGGAGTGTTACCGGGTCTTTACCTATTTTATGCGCAATCTCATCCAGGAAAGATTGTTCAGAGAAGGCAATGAAATTATGGGTTGGTCCTCTCCAGGGAGCTGTTGTAACAGGCGATTTATATACATGCGTATCCACCTGTAAATTCGCTACTGCTCCCGCCGGGAAACTATCCGGGCTCGCAGCACCGCCCACTCCTGCAGAATAGTGATGCCAGGCCACCAGCTTGTTATCTTTGTCAACTGCCGCCCTGTATTTATAGCTGTACATGGGGCGGTAATAACCACCACCCATATCATGTTCTCTTGACCAGATCACATTCACCGGAAGATTGCCGGCGAGTTTGGATACAACGGCCGCCTCTTCTACAAAATCCGTCATCAGCCTTCTTCCGAAACCACCACCCATACGCGTCATCATCACAGATACTTTATCTTCCGGCAGTTTCAGCATTTCGGCTACCCGTTGTCTTGCTCGTTCCGGTGTTTGTATGGGACCATACAATTCAGCGCTGTCTGCTTTCACATGTGCGAAGAAGTTCATGGGCTCCATGGTATTGTGGGCCAGGAACGGCGCATCAAATGCTACTTCTATTACTTTGGCTGCATTGGAAAAAGCGGCGGTTATATCTCCATCCTTTCTCCTGGGTTTATCCTGCGGATCTTTAGCCAGCAGGGCATGCAGATTTTTAACATAATCATCCGTGCTTTCCAGCGGGCCATCTTCTTTCCATTGCGCTTTCACTTTTTTAGCGCCCTGCATCACTTCCCAGGTAGAGCGGCCCAGTATGGCGATCTTGTTTTCAAAACGGAGTACCTGTTTTACTCCCGGTGCTTTCTTTGCTTCTGCATCATCAAAAGACACCAGCGACATACCAAATGCAGGTGGCCTGATAATGGTGGCATATAACATGCCTTCCCGTTTGGTATCAATACCGTATTTGTATTTGCCGGTAACGATGGCGTGATTGTCCACATTCCTGATGCGCTGCCCGAGCAGCTTATAGGTTTCTTTTGGTTTTACTTTTACATCTTTGGGAACTTCCAGTTTGCCGGCTTTTTCTGCCAGTTCACCATAGCTCATTTTTTTGTTGCTTCCTTTGTGCAGTACACTGCCATTCTCAGTAGTACATTCCTCTGCCGGCACCGTCCATGCTGCAGCTGCTGCATTGATCAGCATTTGCCTTGCAGTGGCGCCTGTTTGCCTGAAAGATTCCCAGCTTGCACGAACAGATCCGCTACCTCCGGCAACCTGCCGCTTGTATTTTGTGGTATCCAGTCCGGCTTGTTGCACCTGTATATTTTTCCAGTCCACATCCAGCTCTTCTGCGATGAGCATAGGCAGGGATGTTTTAACACCCTGACCTATTTCCGGATTGGGGCTCATGAGTGTGATGCGGCCCTGTGTATCGATCTTGATGAAAGCATTGAGGTCAAAGGATTGTTCCTGTCCCGGAGCATCAGCAGCAAGGGTGCTGAACCCTAGGATCAACCCTCCGCCCGTTAATGCACTGATGCGGATGAAATTCCTTCTGCTTAATTTATTATCCAGTTCTTTCATGTGTCAGTTTTTAAACTTTTGCGCCCACCTGTTTGATGGCTTTTTTGATACGGGTATACGTTGCACAACGGCAGATATTCGTCATGGCCTCATTGATCTCTTCATCTGTTGGATGAGGGTTGCTTTTCAGTAATGCTGCAGCTGCCATGATCTGCCCGCTCTGGCAATATCCGCATTGCGGAACATCTATTTCTTCCCATGCTTTTTGTACAGGATGATCGCCGTTTGCAGATAGTCCTTCAATGGTGATGACCTTTTCCGTACCTACACTGCTTACAGGATATACGCAGGACCTTACGGCTGCGTTTCCGATATGTACTGTGCAGGCGCCGCATTGTGCTATACCGCAACCAAACTTTGTTCCGGTGAGGCCAATCACATCCCGCAATACCCATAGCAAAGGCATTTGGGGACTAACATCCACTGTGTGTTTTTTTCCGTTGATCGTTAAATTGAATGTTGCCATAATTTATGAATTGGTCTTGAGCCCTTGTGGAATCAAAGGCAGGTTATACAATTTGATACCCGTTGCATCCAGGATGGCATTGCGTATAGCCGGGGCAATACCAACAATGGGTGTTTCACCGGCGCCGGCCGATGGTATATCTTTCCTGTTGATCAGTACGATGTCTAATGGTGGAATGTCCGTAAACCGGGGAACACGGTAGCTGGAGAGGGAAGGGTTTAAGATCTTTCCGTCCTCAAAGTCGATCTCCTCAAACAGCGCACCTCCAAGGCCTTGCAGGATACAGCCCATCACCTGGTTTTCCAGGTGCATGGGATTCACGATCGTACCACAATCATAAGCTGCTACTATGCGTAATACTTTGAGCTCTTCTGAAGAGGTATCATGTGCTACTTCCACACAGGTGGCGATGTAGGAATTCTTTACAAACCCGCATGCGATGCCGTAACCATGACCGGCTTTCTTTTCTTTTTTCCAGCCAAACTTTGTAGCGGCGGTTTGCAATACATTTTTTAGCCGTTCATCCTTCAAATTACTTAACCTGAAATCCAGCGGATCGCGTTTTAATTTCCGGGCAAGGTCATCCATGATGCTTTCAATGGCAAACACATTTGCCGTGGCTGCCAGGCCGCGGTAGGAGCCTTGTTTTAAAGGTGTTTTGGAGGGATGGAATTGAATCTGTTCGTTAGCGGTATCGTATGGTGTATCAATTCCTGCGTTGCCGGAATTATAATTATGAAATTCCCAGGAGGTGATGAGCCCTTCTTTATTTACACTTGCTGCTGCTTCAATGAGGCCGCCTGGTCTTAAGTACGCCCACTTGAATTCTTCTTCACGCGTCCATACTACTTTAACCGGTTTACCGGTTACCTTAGCCAGCTTTGCAGCTTCAACAGCTGCTTCTCCGCTGTGTTTTCCACCATAGGCAGACCCGGTATCCGGCATGATCACACGGATCTTTTCTTTGGAGATGGAGAATTCAGCCGCCAGTTCTTCCTGTACCCCAAAAGGGCGTTGTGTACCCGTCCATACAGTAAGTTTTTCACCTTCCCAGATGGCGATGGCTGCACGCGGTTCCAGGGGAACATGCGCGATGTATTGTATTTCAAAATGCTGCTTAATATTGATGTTGGAAGCCGCGAATGCTTTTTCCACTTCTTCTTTGGTGTTTCCTTTGTCCCTGGCGTTCTCTTTCAGGTAAGCGAAGATGTTGGCTTTGGAAGGTTGCGGTGTGGTATTCCAATGTGCATCTATCCTGGCCAATGCATTGGCGGCGGTTTGCGGATCAGGAGCGACCACCCCTACATAATCCTTTTCTTTTACTATGGTAACGGCAGGGGATATACGTGCTTTTTCCACATCTGCGGAAACCAGCGTTGCGCCGTAGGAGGGTGCTCTCAGGATCTTTCCGTACACCATGCCCGGCACTGCCATGTCAGATACATATTTGTGTTTGCCGGAAACGAATAATTTCCCATCGATCTTGGGCACCGCAGTTCCTGCTACCGTCCATTGTTCCGCAGGTGTCAGGGCTGCTTTATCATTGAGGGGAAGTTCCAGTTTTTTGCCTTTGGCCAGCGCTGCATAACTCAGTGTTTTGCCGGAGCTGGTATGCACTGCTTTGCCATCTTTCACTTTCACGGATTGTTTATCCGTTTTCCATTCTGCTGCTGCCATATCTGCCAGCGCTTCTCTGAGCGAAGCAGCTGCTTTACGCAGTTTGGGAGCCATGGTGGGCGTAGTGAGGCTGCCATATGTGCCGCGGTCATAAGGTGTCAGTAAAGTATCTCCCATGGTCATTTCAATGGCATCCACCGGTACGGAGAGTTCTTCTGCTACTACCTGTGTCAGTGAGGTACGGATATTTTGCCCTACTTCTACCTTTCCGGTAAATACGGCGATCTTTCCGTTTTCCTGTATATGGATCCAGGCGGCAATGCTGTTTTCATCCGCAATGGCTGCTTCTTTTGATGCAAACAGGTCGGACCAGGTGAGGATAATGGCCACGCCTCCGCCCAGCAGTTTAAAGAAATTCCGCCGGGTGACAGTATGTGCAGGTGAAGCGATGTTTTGATGATCCATGGGTTAGGCTTTGCTGATGGCATTAATAATGCGCGGGTACACACAGCACCTGCAGATATTACCCTGCATGGCGTCTATGATCTCCTGCCGGCTGGGTTTCGGATTTTTCATCTTCAATGCAATGGCGGCCATGATCATACCCGAAGAACAATAGGCACACTGAAATGCATCCGCATCCAGGAAGGCCTGTTGCATGGGATGCAGTTTTCCATCCTTTTCCAATCCTTCTATCGTAAGGATGGCTTTGTTCTGTACACTCGCAACAGGTGTGATGCACGCAGGCATCGCACGGCCATCTACCAATACTTTACAGGCACCACATGCCCCTTCGCCGCAGCCGTATTTGCTGCCCGTTAGGTTTAAATGGATTCGTAAAGCATCTAGTAGAGTGGTGTTATCTGGTACGTCAAGTGTGTAATCAGTGGAATTGACATTGATTTTCATAGACGCATATTGACCTGTTTCAAATATAACAATAATGGAATACTTCCGCAACCTTTAATGATCAGCGGTCAGGAATATAAAAAGCCGTCTCTTTCCCTGAGACGGCCCCTTTTTTTATAAGTACGTTTTATTTACGATCAAAGAAGTTATGCATGAACAGCAACTGGTACTGCACGGCATTGTTCCAATAATCCCAGTTATGCGCGCCGGGCCTGGTTTGATAATCGTGCGGAATACCGCGGTACAGCAGTTCCTTGTGCAGGTTCTCGTTCACTTTATAGAAGAAATCCTCTGTTCCGCAATCAATGATCAGGGCCAGTGAGTTGGGGCTGAGGAGATGCAGCATATTGATCACGGTATATTTTTCCCAGCGTTCCGGTTGTTCCGCCTGGGTGCCCAAACGTTTGGCCATGTTCCAGTTGTTGGGATAAGGGCGGATATCCACGCCACCACTCATGCTGCCGGCAGTGCCAAAAATATCCTGGTGTTTAAAAGCAAGGTAAAGTGCTCCATGGCCACCCATGCTCAGGCCGGTGATGCCTCTGCCTTTTGCGTCTTTCCTTGTTTTGTAATTTGCATCTACCCATTTCACCAGTTCTCCGGCCACATAGGTTTCATATTTCCAGGAAGCATCTTCCGGGCTATCCCAGTACCAGCTGCTCACGCCGCCATCCGGACAAACGATCATCATCTGCAACTGGTCTGCTGCCTCCTGTACGTATTTCACATTCTTTACCCAGTTGTTGTAGCTGCCACCATGGCCGTGCAGAAGATACACAACCGGCCATTCTGCTTTATCTGCATAATTATCCGGCCTGATCACTACGGCTTTGATATTTTTTTTCATGGCGTTGCTGTAAGTATCAACAGTATCTACTTTCGCCGCCTGCGCAACGCCGCAGGCCAGCAGGAAAACTATAACGAGGAGTTTTTTCATTTTAAGACATTAACAGTAACTAATAGCTGGCCGGTGTGGCGCATGGTATGTTCTGCAGCGTGGAATAATAAACCCATCACGGTAGAGGGCAGTTGTTTCCTGCCAACACCGCGGAAGTCGGTAAGTGTATTGGGATCCGTCTGAGATAACTGGAGCAGGGCTTTTTTCACCTGTTCATCAAAACGTTGGAGCAAAGCGGTTGATGTAGCCACCGGTTTCCCTTCTTCCGCTAACTGATCATATTGTTCCTGGCTCAGCAATGCTGCGCGGGCATAGGTGAACAATCTGTCTATCACACCGCTCATGTGTTGCAGGTGGAATCCGGGAGAGGCAACACCCTGAGGGGCTTCCCATAGTTTTTCTTCCGGGAATCCCTGCATCATGGTATTGACTTCCCTGTTGGCCTGTAACAATGCATGTGCAACAGGCTGCAATAATGCCGGTATGTTTTCTACCGGCCCGCTCATCCAGTATTCGGTAGCCATAATTATGCTTCTACTGCATCGTATACAATCACTTTATCCCAGAGAGGGCTGCAATTCTTAATGAATTCCAGGTGGATGGGATGGGTCTGGTAAGCTTCCTGACCTGCGAGGTCTGCAAAGAACATCAGTTCGGAAACAGCCCAGCTGTTATCTACCACTTCTCTTTTTTCTGTGCTGGCCACTACACCTACGCGCAGTTCCTTTACAGTAGGTATTTTGGATAAAGATTTTACCCCTGCTATCAGTTTGGCGCGGTCTTCTTTGGAATCCGGGTTCTTCAGCCAGAAGAATACATGGTGAACAACAGGGTATTTCGGTGGCTGATTGGACAAAGGCATGGCTACTGCGGCAGTACCGGCGGCGAGGGCAGCGGCAGTGCCCAGGAATTTTCTTCTGTTAGACTTGGACGTGCTCATATTGGTTTTGTTAATGGGATGAAAGTAGTGTATAAATGTTAGAAATTATAATGGCACAAAAAAGGCCCGGAATTCCGGGCCTCTCAGTATAATCAGTTGAATATCAGTATTAAAATACGTTCTTCCACATCATGCTTTCCACCGGCCGTATAGTCCGCCCGTTGTATTTTGCATCTCCTTTCTTATTATACAACGTTTCCACATCTCCTTCTACTGCAAAGTAGATCAACTGCCCGATAGGCATCCCTGCATAAATGCGTACGGGCTGTGCGCAGGAGATCTCCAGCGTCCAGGTGTTGCAAAAACCAACATCTCCTTTTCCGGCGGTGGCATGGATGTCGATACCCAGGCGGCCCGTGCTGGACTTACCTTCCAGGAAAGGAACGTGTGCATGCGTTTCCGTGTATTCAAGTGTAACACCCAGGTAGAGCGTATTCGGCTGAAGGATAAAACCTTCTTCCGGGATCTCGAAATGTACGATCTCATTGTGCCTGCGGGCATCCAATACCCTGTCCTTATAAGTGGCCAGGTACTTTCCCAGATGTACATCGTAGGAGTTGGTACCCAGGAATTTGCGATCATAAGGGCTGATCACGATAGTGCCCTTTTCAATTTCCTCTAAAATCCTTTTGTCAGACAAGATCATGAATGTGATTTGTTTAGTAGGTTAGGCCAGTTGGGTATTTCCCATTAAATTCGCATTTAATGCGGCGAATTTATGCCATTAATACGAACGATACAAATAGATCAGGATACGAAGCTGGGAGTGTGGAAAATTGGTGAAGAAGAAGCATTCTTCAGAACAGCGGTAACCATTGAGCCCGAAGTGCATCACCCGCACAAACGCCTGCAGCACTTTGCCGGGAGGTATCTTTTAGTGGAACTTTTCCCGGACCTGCCCGTAAATGAGATCAGGATCATGGACAGTAGAAAGCCCTATATCCCGGGTAATCCTTACCATTTTTCCATTTCCCATTGTGAAGATTTTGCAGCCGCCATCGTGAGCAGGAGGGAACATGTGGGCATTGACATAGAAAAAGTACAACCCAAGGTAGCGCGGGTTGCCCATAAATTCCTGGCGCCGAGAGAAGCTGAATTTTTATCTTCCGAAAACAAACTGGCCCATCAAACCGTTTGCTGGTCTGCCAAGGAAGCGGTATATAAATGGTATGGAATGGGCGGGCTGGATTTCAGGGCCAATATGCAACTCCAGGTTTTTGCTTTCGGACAAACAGGATTCATTACCTGTGATTTCCTGAAAGGAGACCGGATCGCCACGCTGGACCTTCAGTATTTGATGGATAAAGACCTTTGCCTGGCCTGGGTGTCAGGAGAGAATAAAAAGTAATCGTGCAGAAGTAAAAAAGATTTTTTACTTTCTGCGCCGTAAAACTATCAGCTTTGAAACTATTTCTATTGGGTTTCATGGGAGCCGGAAAATCCTATTGGGGCAAACAATTGGCCATACACTGGAACCTGCCGTATTTCGACCTGGATGAAGTGATCGTAGAAAGGGAAGGTATGTCTGTTGCCGACATCTTTAATCAAAAAGGCGAAGACTACTTCCGCAAAGTGGAAGGCAAAGTATTGCGGGAACTGGCCGCAGACAATGATGCCTTTCTGATCTCCTGCGGTGGCGGTACACCCTGTTTTTCAGACACCATGGACTTTATGAATGAGGCCGGCACTACTATCTGGCTGAACCCTTCTCTTGAAGTAATGGTGGAGCGCCTGCAAAGGAAACAATACAAACGCCCACTTATACAGGACCTTGGAACGGAAGAGCTGACGTCTTTCACCGAAAAGAAGTTAGCAGAACGCCAGCCCTTTTATGAGCAAAGTCAGATTATCATCAGTGAAGATGAAATAACTTTGGAGACATTTGATAAACTGATCAACAATGCATAAATCATTTCTCGTTTGGGCAGCACTGTTAGGAGGCCTTGCAGTGATACTGGGCGCATTTGGCGCACATAAGCTGAAGGAACTTGTTCCCATGGAAACCGTGAGCACTTTCCAAACCGGTGTAACCTACCAATTTTATCATGTGTTTGCCCTCCTGGCTGTGGGTATTTTATATGCACATATTCCCTCCCCCCAACTTGTTTGGGCCGGCAGGTTCTTCCTGACAGGCATCCTGCTTTTCAGCGGTTCCCTGTATGCACTGACCCTGCTGAAAGCAACGGAAACAGTAGGGCTCAGAGGTATTGGAGCCATCACCCCTTTAGGCGGCCTGTTTTTTATTGCCGGATGGGTAGCATTGTTATTGGGCGTGCTCAGGAAATAAGTTAATTTTGATTTCGATTATGGCAGGAAACACACTGAAATCAGAAAAGAAAGAACCTAAAAAGAAGAAAGAGCAGCCACCAAATCCTGATGTACTGAAGCCCGATAAGGAGCCGGAAGTAAAAGTGAAGGAACTGGTGAAGGACGAGCGCACCCATAAAGTGCTTGGCGCTGTATTTCTTTTGTTAGCCCTCTATTGCTTTATTGCGTTCACTTCTTATTTATTTACCTGGGAAGAAGACCAGGATAAGGTTTTTCGTTACTCCTCCCAGGTGCTTTTCATGCATGAGATAGAGGTGGATAACCTCCTGGGCCGTTTAGGCGCTTTTACCTCCCATTGGTTCTTTTTCAAAGGTTTTGGTATTGCCTCTTACCTGTTCTGTTATTTCTTTTTCATTATTGGTATCAATTTCATTGTAGGCCGCCGCGTTTTCCGCATCTGGCGCAATGTAAAATATATCCTGTTCGGATTGCTGTTCATCAGTATGACCATGGCTTTCCTATCCGGCAACGCCGCTTTCCCCTGGGGAGGTGCTTTGGGAGATAGCCTGAATAAATGGACCAGCGGGTTCCTGGGTAAAACCGGGGCCGGATTATTACTGGTACTGGCGGGTCTGAGCTGGGTGATCTGGAAGTTCAATGTGGATTTCAAATGGCCGGAACGCAAACCTAAACCTGTAAAAGAAGCTTTTGCAGGATTCGGGGAACCGGAGGAAGAGGAAGAACTGCTGCCCGTAAAGGCCGTTGAAGAAAAGAAGAAGAATACCTATAAAGGAGGCGAAAGCCTGGTAACACTGGTGCCGGTGGAGGAAGAAGAAGAGTTTGAGCAGGAATTGCAATTGATAGAAAAAGAAGATCCGAATGCTGCTTATATGCCACCGCCGGTTGTTGTACCTGAACCTCCTGCTGCCGTAGTACCGGAAGTACCGGAGCAGGAAGCAAAGATCTTTATACAGGAAGAATTACCTGTTACACCACCACCCGCCCGTAAAAAGAACGACACGGCAGAAGTTGCCTTTGAGATAAAACCTGTTTTTGAGGATCCTGATGAAGAAACGATTGAAGAGCTGGAACCTGTAAGAGAGCCTGTGCTGGCTGATCCTTATGAACCTACGCTGGACCTCCGGGATTATAAATATCCCACGCTGGACCTGCTGGATAACCACGGCTCTGATAAGATCGTACAGGATGCTTCCGAACTGGAGCTGAACAAGAACCAGATCATCGATACCCTCAAGAACTACGATATTTCCATCCAGAAGATCAGTGCTACCGTTGGGCCTACCGTTACGCTTTACGAAATAGTACCTGCTGCAGGTGTGCGGATCTCCCGGATCAAAAACCTGGAGGATGATATTGCACTCAGTCTCTCTGCATTGGGTATCCGGATCATTGCGCCTATTCCGGGAAGAGGTACTATCGGTATTGAGGTGCCGAATGTGAAAAAAACCATCGTTTCCCTGCGAAACATGCTGGCCTCCGATAAATTCCTGCATAGCCAGATGGACCTTCCCATTGCTATTGGTAAAAAGATCGATAACGAGAACTTTATAGCGGACCTGGCCAAGATGCCCCACCTTTTGATGGCGGGAGCTACCGGTCAGGGTAAATCTGTAGGTATTAATACCCTACTTGTATCACTGTTGTTCAAGAAACATCCTTCCCAACTGAAGTTTGTGTTGATAGATCCCAAGAAAGTGGAACTCTCGCTGTACAAGCTCATTGAAAAACACTTCCTGGCCAAACTGCCGGGAGAAGAGGATGCCATTATCACAGACACTAAGAAAGTGGTGCATACCCTCAATGCCCTGTGTATTGAAATGGACCTGCGCTACGATCTGCTGAAAGAAGCAGGCACCCGTAATATCCGCGAATACAACAAGAAGTTCACGGAACGCCGCCTGAACCCATTAAAGGGGCACCGTTTCCTGCCATTCATTGTATTGGTGATAGATGAATTTGCGGACCTGATCATGACGGCCGGTAAAGAAGTGGAAATGCCCATTGCGCGGCTGGCACAGCTGGCACGGGCCATTGGTATTCACCTGATCATTGCCACGCAGCGTCCTTCTGTTAATATCATTACCGGTACAATTAAAGCCAACTTCCCCGCACGGATTGCCTTTAAAGTGTCGTCTAAGATAGACTCCCGTACCATCCTCGATATTGGCGGTTCCGAACAGCTGATAGGGCAGGGGGACATGCTGATCTCTTTCAACGGAGAGCTGGTGCGCCTGCAGTGTGCTTTTGTGGATACACCGGAAGTAGAACGCGTAGTGGAATTTATCGGGGAGCAGAGAGGATATCCGGAAGCTTTCATGTTGCCGGAATATGTGGATGAAAAGGAAATGGAAGGGAAGGATTTCAGCCTGGCAGACCGCGATCCGCTGTTTGATGAGGCTGCCCGTGTGATTGTTCAGAACCAGCAGGGATCCACTTCATTGCTGCAAAGAAGGATGAAACTGGGCTACAACCGTGCCGGAAGGCTGATGGACCAGCTGGAAGCAGCAGGGATCGTAGGGCCTAACCTGGGAAGTAAAGCGCGTGAGGTGAATGTTAAAACGGAGGCCGATCTGGAGGAGATCCTCGGCAGTATGTGATAAAATAACGAGTTTTGCATTTCTTTAACAGCAGCCGTTAAACGATGCGGCACAACATTTGTCTTAATAGCCTATAACTGTAACACTTAAAAATTATGATGAAGAAGAAAACGGTATTGATGGGCATGGTCATGTTCGGAATGGCATTCAGCACCATGGCGCAAACCAAAACTCCTGTAGGCTCCCTGGGTCAGAATGATCCAAAGGCTAAAGCAGTACTGGATAATGTGAGCAAGAAATTCAAATCGCTGAAATCAGTTATCGCCAATTTTATCCTGAAAGTAGAAGGTGCCAATAACAGCGTAACAGACTCCAAGAAGGGTGCTGTATACGTAAAAGGGCCTAAATATAAAGTGATCATGGGAGAACAGGAGATCATCAGCGACAATAAAACCTCCTGGACGTATGCCAAAGATGTGAATGAAGTGACCATTAACAATGTGGATCAAAGCAATACCAGTATGACGCCTGCCAAGATCTTCACCAATTTCTACGATAAGGATTTCCTGTACCGCCTCACCGGCGAAAGCACAGAGAAAGGCAAGGTGTTGCAGAATATTGAACTCACACCTACAGATAAGTCTAAAACCTTCTTTAAAGTGCTGGTGGATGTAGATAAAAAGAACTCTACCCTGGCCCGTATGAAGGTATTTGAGAAAAATGGCAATAAATACACCTACGAGATCAGCAGCTTCCAGCCCAATGGCGCAGTGAGCGATGATCTGTTCACTTTCGATGCCAAAAAGTACCCTGGCGTGGAAGTAGTAGACCTCCGATAGTATCAATACTTTTCCCGATAGAAGAACGGCTCCCGCTAGGGGAGCCGTTTTCATTTGCAGACAGCTATCTCCGGCAACTGTCATGTATCTGTATGAACTATCTAAACTTTACTTTTTTTTGCTACATTTGCCAAGTTTTATTATAAAAATCTAGCAATATGGCATACGACGTAATCGTAATTGGTAGTGGCCCCGGTGGATACGTGGCAGCTATCCGGGCATCTCAACTGGGATTGAAAACAGCCGTGGTAGAGAGAGAGAGTTTAGGCGGGATCTGTTTAAACTGGGGTTGTATCCCTACTAAGGCATTGTTGAAGTCCGCACAGGTAGCAGAGTATATCCAGCATTCCAAGGATTACGGTATCACTGTGGGAGATTCTTCAGTAGATTTTGGCGCGGTGATCAAACGCAGCCGCGGTGCAGCTGATAAAATGAGCAAAGGCGTTCAGTTCCTCATGAAGAAGAACAAGATTGACGTGCTCATGGGCAATGGCAAACTGAAAGCAAAAGGCCAGGTAGAAGTGACTGATAAAGACGGAAAAGTAGCTGTACATGAAGCAAAACATGTGCTGCTGGCAACCGGCGCACGTTCCCGCGAACTGCCGAACCTGAAGATCGATGGTAAAACCGTTATCGGATACCGTGAAGCCATGAACCTGCCAAAACAACCCAAGAGCATGATCGTAGTAGGTTCAGGCGCTATCGGCGTTGAATTTGCTTACTTCTATCATTCCCTGGGCACAAAAGTGACCATCGTTGAGTTCATGCCGCGTATTGTACCGGTAGAAGATGAAGATATCTCCAAAGAACTGGAAAAGATCTACAAGAAGAAAGGTATTGAGATCATGACCAACGCTAGCGTAGAAGCAGTGGAAAAGAAAGGCGATGGCGTGAAAGCGAAAGTAAAGACCGCCACCGGCGAAGTTTTCCTGGAAGCAGATGTAGTACTGAGTGCTATCGGTATCACCGCTAATATTGAAAACCTTGGCCTGGAAGCTTTAGGCGTAAAAACAGATAAAGGCAAAGTAGTGGTGGATGCTTACTACCAAACCAATGTTCCGGGCATTTATGCATTTGGAGACATGGTTCCCGGCCAGGCACTTGCACACGTTGCCTCCAAAGAAGGTATCGTTTGCGTGGAAGCCATCGCTTACAACGAAAAGAAATACGCACATAAACCTACTCCGATCAATTACAATAACGTACCGGGTTGTACTTTCTGTGCACCTGAGATCGCATCTGTAGGTTACACTGAAAAACAGGCTAAAGAAGCCGGTTATGAAGTGAAAGTGGGTAAGTTCCCATTCACGGCTTCAGGTAAAGCAGTAGGCGCAGGCGCAACAGAAGGTTTCGTAAAAGTGATCTTTGATGCTAAATACGGCGAATGGTTGGGTACACATATGATTGGCGCTAACGTAACAGAAGCGATCGAACAAACTGTAACAGCACGTACGCTGGAAACTACCTGGCAGGAAGTACTGAATAGTATTCACCCGCACCCAACCATGAGCGAATCTGTGAAGGATGCCATTGAAGTGGCTTATGGCGAAGCAATTCACCTGTAATTGAATATTATTGGAATAAAAAAGGGCGCTCTGCATGGAGCGCCCTTTTTGTTATAGCTTAATGAACTTTGCACTGAACACTTTCTTTCCTGCCTCATGGATCACACACCAGTAATTCCCTGCGGAAAGCTCCCTCAGCGGAACATCCTGCAATAAGTTCACCAGTACCGTTTGTTTCACTATCCGGCCATTAAGATCAATAATGCTGAGCGTTCGCTGCCCCAGGTCACGACTGAGTATATTCACTGCATTCGTTGCAGGGTTAGGGAATAACAGGTACCTGCTGTTTGTCAGCACCTGCACCGGCACCACATCAGAATACATCAGCCGGCCATCTGTGGTTTCCAGTTTTGCCCGGTAATACACAATGCCTTGTATGGGGGATGCATCTATTTGTGTATAGCTTTTGCTGTTGGTGATGATACTTTCAGCGATGCCATCATTTCCCCTTTCCCAGGTGATGCGCTTAAGTTTGTAGGTACTACCCAATTGCAATTGTAACTGTACGCGTTTGTCATCCGTAAGGTCTGCCGTAAATGAAAGGATGTAACATTGCAGGGCCTGCCTGGTATAATCTATGGCGGCACTACGGGGACCTTCTGTTCCATTCACGGCACTTACTGCAAAATGATGGGCACTGATAGCAGCTTTGGAGAGCACTATCAAAGTATCGCTTGTTTCGCGATATAAGGTCATATACGGCCCGTTCAATGCATATACCCTGTAAGTAGCTGCGCCGGGAATCTTATTCCAGTATATAAGCGCAGAATCCGTGCAATCGAAACCCGCCTGTAAAGTAAGGGGAGGAGCAAGCAGGAAGGGATCACTGATGAATGTTTGTGAGGTCGTTTCCATTTTAAATAAAACGGTACCGAAGATGTCAGGCGCTACCCAGTTGAAACGCCCGCTTTCCACAATAGCATCTGTTGCTACTGGTTGCCAGCTGATACCGTTGTTCAGGCTATAAGAGATATTTCCTTTTCCGGTGATGTTTGTTTTCCATTGGAGCCGTTCTGATACAGGCGGCTCCCAATCGAAGGATAACAGTGGTGTCAGTTGCCAGGCGAGGTGGAATTTTTGGGTGGCGGTTGTGATATTGTATCCTTTAACATGGATCGTGTAAATACCGGCAGCGGGTAAAGGTACAGATACCTGTTCCACATTGTTCAAACTATCCCTTCCTGTACGTGCATTTTTACGCAGGGAATCCAGGTGAGGGGCTGTACTCAGTATCCAGGGTTCATAACGGTTTCCTGCAGCATCTGTTACCCAGAGGTCCAGATCATTGATCAAAGCCCGCGCGCTATTCACAGCGGCAGGAGGGTCTGTATAACACATGGTGACCTTCAGGGCATGCGTTGCTTCGGATATATTCAGTGTTTGCGTGTATTCTGTGCCGTTAGTAACCCGGGCTGCTGTAAATCTTTGTTGTGTGATGGTGTTTACGGCCTGCCAGGCATTCAGCGCGCCGAATCCGCTGTTATGATCCACGCCGGGGTGGTCAATATCATCGGCACTGTTGATCAGTATGGCTTTTAATAATGATGCAGGCGGCATGTGTTGGAAAGTATGTTTGTACTGTTCCTGCAACAAAAGACTAACGCCGGAAACAAGTGCTGCAGCACCAGACGTTCCATCTTCTCCATAAGCTACCAGTTCTGGTTTCACCCTTCCATCAAAAGCAGGCCCTTTGGAACTGGCGGCCGGTACATTGTTATCTCCATCCGTACCACCTGTTACCAAAAGGTTTTTGGCCTGTTTGAAAGTGCCGGAGAGGTTCGCAAAACCTGCTATGCCATTGTAAAGCCCTGCGTTGGATGTTTGTACACCAATGTTGCCGGAAGAGAAAACATGCAGTAAGGTATCAGTATCGTAGATCTGTTCATCATAGGCTGCTGCTTCCAGGCCATAGTTATTTTCAATGCCCACACCATAGGAATGATTCTGCAGCGAGATATTGTATTGTGAAAAATAAGAGACTGCATCCGGGAAGAGATTTTTGAAATCCGAAGAGGCGATATGCGCTTTCTTTGCAACACCTGTGCCTGAAGGGGCAGAATTCCCTGCACCGGCAATGAGTGTGGCCATGATCGTTGCATGTGGGGCTGTAGCAGTGGCGGCTAAGGAAGTGGGCACGTAACGTTGCAACAGATCTATATCCAGTGTATCGTATAATGTTTCTTTAAGCGATAGCCGCATGCCTTCTCCCTGTAAAGCAGGTATGCGTTGCTGCAGGGTAGCGATGGTGTTTAATGTTGCATTGGCCGTATTGATCATGATCTCCGTTCTGGGCGAACGCGGAATGTCTGCATATCTGACAGAGGGTTGCGCGATGAATGTTTCCCAGTCTTTCTTCGCTATTGTAACAGATGTATAAGGTTGCACAATTAACGAGATACTATCTTTTTCACGCAGGGTTTCCAGTTTATTTAACAAAGCATCAGATGCTTTCCAGTTATTGTTAGCCCGCCATACTTTAACCGTAGTATCTGCAGGCAGTTGTTTTACAATATGCTCCAGTGCATTGATAGAACGAATTAATTGCAATCGATGCAAAAGTGCTTCGCCGGGAAATGCAGAAAATTTTACAACATAAAATGAACTGGCTCCGCGTTGGTAAGAGGTATCTTCAGAAGGAATAACAAACCGCCGGGATTGAGCGATGGTGGCAGACGGAGCGATGGCAGCCCATATGCAGAGGGTTAATAAAAAACACAAATAGGGTCTACGGCAATACATGAACTAAAGCTATCAAATTTTTTTTATCAGTAAAAAAAATAGTATTATTGAAAATAGAAAGACCGTTTCCAAAATCATCAGACAGAGAGCAGCATATCTAAACATCGTCAAGGGCAAACAGAATTCAAAATCTAAACATATGCATTAACCCGTAGACGCTTAATCAGCGCCAGTTATTTTTTTTTTGCCATCTGGTAAATCTTTTTTTTCTGTGCTTACCTACAGCACGGCATGAGCATTTTTTATTCACAAACCAAAACCCAAAATCTGAGTGCTATGAAAAAGCAAACAAGATCTATCCTGTTATGCCTGTTCATGATGACAGGTATCGTTATTTCTTCTTGTCAGAAAGAAGCCACCAAAGCAGAACCCCCACCATCTGAAATTCCCCAGCAGGTGCAGGACCTTATCAAATCAAGAGGTTTCAGTACAGAGAATGTACGCAATTACAACGGCGGTTATCTTATTGAAGGAGACATCTTCCTGGATGCGGAAACCCTCGCTGCTGAAACGTCCACACCTAACCTGCGCATTGCAGAAGTTGAACAGTACCGCACCAATAACCTGGTGAGGAATCTGCCCCGCGTGATCAAAATTAAAGTAGTGAACCTGGGTAATGCCTTTATCCAGGGTACTGATCTGGCTATTTCGCGTTACAATGCATTGGGATTATCCCTCACTTTCCAACGCGTTACCAGCGGCAGCGCTAACATTACTATCAGGGGATTTTATGAAGGTCCCAGTGGAGGATTTATTACACTGGGGTACGCAGGTTTTCCCACCAGTGGAGGAAACCCCTACAACAGTATTAGCATGAACACGCACCCGCAGGCTTATGGCGCTAATCCAAATGTGGATTATGTTGGTTCGGTGATCCAGCATGAACTGGGGCATTGTATCGGCTTCCGCCATACAGACTACATGAACCGCGCTTATAGCTGCGGCAGCAGTGGTGCCGGTAATGAAGGTGCCGGCAGCATTGGGGCTGTACACATTCCCGGAACACCAACCGGCCCTGATGCAGGCTCCTGGATGCTGGCCTGCTCCAATGGCGGCAACCGTACCTTCAACACAAACGACAAGGTGGCGCTGAATTACCTCTATTAATGAAAGAAAGGGATGTAAGGTGTTGGGCCTTACATCCTCTTTTTTCCCTAAATTGCCGCTTTGATTCACCAAACACAATCATATGAGGCAACTTATAGGGAAGTACCTGTTGTTACCGGTATTGTTCTTTACACATCTTTCTGCACATGCCACGGAAGGTATGTGGTTACCCCAACTGCTTAACAGGCTGAATGAAAAGGAGATGAAGGGAATGGGCATGAAGATCAGCGCAGCTGATATATACAGCCTGAACAAAGGCAGCCTGAAAGATGCCATCGTAAGTTTCGGTGGTTTTTGTACCGGTGAGATCATTTCTTCCCAGGGCCTCCTTTTAACTAACCACCACTGTGGTTATGATGCCATCCAAAAACATACTACCCTGCAGAATAATTACCTGGACAATGGTTTCTGGGCACGTAATAAACAGGAAGAACTGCCTAATCCCGGGTTAACCGCTACTTTTATTGTAAGGATAGAAGATATTACGCAGCAGGCTTTGCAGGGCGTAACCGGAAAACTGAGCGAAAGGGAAAGACAATCTGCGATAGACAAAAACCTCAACACCATCCGCACAAATGCAAAAAAGGAAAGTTACCAGGACCTGGTGATCAAACCTTTCTTTGATGGCAACCAATATTTCCTTTTTGTAACAGAAACCTATAAAGATGTACGCCTGGTAGGTGCACCGCCTTCTTCCATCGGTAAGTTCGGCGCGGATACGGATAACTGGGTGTGGCCACGCCATACAGGAGATTTCTCGATCTTCAGGATCTATGCCGGTAAAGACAATCTGCCCGCAGCATATGCAAAAGATAATGTACCCCTGAAACCCAAACACTTCCTGCCTATTTCGCTGGACGGTATTGCTTCCAACGATTTCACCATGGTATTTGGTTTCCCCGGCCGTACAAATGAATACCTGCCCTCAGAAGCCATGAAGCTCACGGTGGAAGGTCAGGACCCTGCACGCGTACAAATGCGCGATGCAGCATTGAAAGTGATAGATGGTTTTATGCGGAAGGATGAACAGATCAAAATTCAATACGCCGCAAAATATGCCAGCACAGCCAATGCCTGGAAAAAATGGATAGGAGAGATGCAGGGTGTACGCCAGACTGGTGGCATTCAACGTAAACTGCAACAGGAAGCCCGCTTTCAGCAACTGGTGCAGGCCAATCCTGCTTTCCGCGCAACCTATGGCGGATTGCTGGATTCCCTCAATAATCTCTATAAAGAAGGAGCACCTGCTACTATCGCACGTGATTACTACACGGAACTGTTGCGTAGTACTGAGCTGCTGGGTTTCGCCAATGGCGTGATCTCCCTGTTACAGGAAACCAGGCTGAAAGGCGAAGAGAACTATGCACAACTCCGGCAGCAATTCCTGGATAAAGTAAAACCGCAATACCAGAACTATAATAATAATGTGGACCGTGAAGTGGCGGTAGCATTGCTGGATATCTATTTCAAGGAAGTGCCTTCCAATAAAATAGGAGGAGAAGCCTACCAGATATGGATGGAAACAAACAAAGACGGGAGGACCACGGCCAACAAAATATATGATCAATCCGCCTTAACCGCTTATAATAAGCTGGAAACCTTCCTGAATAAACCTTTCAAGAATGTTTCCGAAGAGGTGTGGAAAGATCCTGCTACCCGCCTGCTGATAGGTTTAAGGAATGGATATATCGATTTCATCAACAAACCTTATGATGCCCTGCAGCCTGAAATAAACCGTTTGCAACGCCAATACATGCAGGCACAGATGGAGGTGCTGAAAGACAAACGTTTTTACCCGGATGCCAATAGCACACTCCGTATCACTTACGGAAAAGTGAACGGATATGATCCCCGCGATGCTGTGACCTATGATATTGCCACCACACTGGATGGCGTGATGGAGAAATACAAACCCGGTGATTATGAATTTGATGTACCGGAAAAACTGCGGGACTTATACGCAAAGAAAGATTACGGGCAATACGGAGCAAACGGTAAAATGCCGGTATGTTTTATTGCCTCCAATCATACTACCGGCGGTAATTCCGGCAGTCCTGCATTGGATGCATATGGCAATCTCATCGGTCTTAATTTCGATCGTACCTGGGAAGGTACCATGAGCGATATTAACTATGATGCCACCATCTGCCGGAACATTATGGTGGATATCCGGTATGTATTATTCATCGTGGATAAATTTGCAGGTGCTAAACATCTTATTGAAGAATTGAAACTGGTGCATCCGAAGAAGGGAAGTGTACCCTTGAAAAAAGCCTCTTAAGCATGCAATACCTGGCCTGTATTTTCTTTGTAATGTTTTCCTTCCAAAAGAAGGAACCTATCCCTGTGCTGATCATAGATGGGTTTAGTAATCACGACTGGAAGCAAACCAGCGAGCTCACAAAACGGATACTGGAGGAAAGCGGGCGCTTTAAAGTAGCTATTTTTACGATCCCTCCGGATGATAGCACATGGCAGCCACCTGCCTTTAAGCAATATGCCGTGGTGATCCAGAATACGAACAATATTTTCAACCTGGCCATACGCTGGCCACGGAAAGTAGAGCAGGAGCTGGAAGACTATGTGCGGAAAGGCGGTTCCCTATATGTATTACATTCAGGTAATAATGCCTTCCCGCATTGGGAAGAATACAATAAGATGATCGGTATCGGCTGGCGTTCCAGAACTACAGGTTATGCTATCCAGGTTGACAGTAATAAACATATTGTACGGATACCTCCCGGAGCAGGAGAGGGAACGGGGCATGGCAGCAGGTTCAACGCAGTTGTGCAGATCCTGAACCTGCATCCGGTCAATAAAGGTTATCCTGCTCAGTGGAAAACGGCTTCTACGGAAGTGTATAACTATCCCCGCGGACCTGCTGAAAACCTGACGGTGTTATCCTTTGCTTACGATAGTTCTGCAACACATAAAATGTGGCCGGTTGAATGGATCGTGAAATATGGAAAGGGGCATGTATACAGTTCAAGCATGGGCCATCTCTGGAAAGGGGAGACCTATCCCCTGAGTTATCGCTGCATTGGTTTTCAGACAACCATGATCCGGGTAACGGAATGGCTGGCTACAGGTAAAGTAAGTTATCCGGTACCGGCGAATTTTCCCACGGCGGATGAGATCAGCCTGAGAGATAAAGAAGATTATCCTGCTTTGCATTAAAATCACAAGGCCGGTAATAGAACTTATTACCGGCCTGTTTTAATAATTTTATTTTTCTTCTTCCGCTTTACATTCATACACAATAGAACTGCACTTTTCCACGTGCCTCCAGGCTTTCCAGTAAGAACGTAATCCGTTCCATCCTCCTTTGATCATACCACTCCCGCCATGTTTATTTTTTTCACTCAGCAGGCTCACATAAAAAGCATCAAACACCATCGGATGTTTTTGATCAATGCGGATCTTATGCTCGTGTAACAACATATCCATGGACTGCGGAGAGAAGTGATAAAGGTGCCTGGGTACATCATATGCAGCCCAATCCTGCCCATAGATGCGGGCATCGGTAGATTTATAGTTAGGTACGGCGATGAGTAAAGCACCGCCTGGTTTTAGGAGTTTACGGATCTGTTCAATATAACCATGCAGGTTGTGTACATGTTCCAGTACATGCCACATGGTAATGCAATCAAACTGGGCAGGTGCTAAGGTGAAGAGTTCTTCCACGGAGCCGGATTCCACATTGTAGATCTCTTTTGCATTTTTCCTGGCGCCTGCATCCGGTTCCAGTCCTGTTACTTCCCAGCCCAGCTGTTTCATATAATGGAGGAAAGCGCCGGTACCGCTGCCGATATCCAGCAGGCTGCCCTGCTTTACGCCGGATGCGGATTTTACCCAGTTCTGTTTGGAGCGCATGGTGATCTTACGTACACTATGATAGAGGCGGTTGATCAAGCCTTCGCGCGTTTCAGAATGGGAAATATATTCAGATGACTGGTAGTATTGACCAATGTTGTGGATATCAGGAACGTCCTGGGTGAAGCGGCCTGTGCATACGGCACATTCCCAGATCTCGAAACTTTTCTTAGATACGGTATAGTCCCTGGCTGTTATTTTGTTGCTGATCTTTTCCGATCCGCAAATAGGACACTGTTGGTAATGAATTAGACTCATGGTAATGGTTAAGCTAAAGCTGCTGCAAGATAATCAAATTATATCCCCCTGTACTCTCCCCATACTTTACGCAGAGAATCTGCAATTTCTCCCAGGGTACAGAAATTTTCCACGGCTTCCACCACCAGTGGCATCAGGTTTTCTGTAGTGAGCGCGCGTGCTTCCAGCGCTGCGAGAAGGGCATGCGCTTTTTCGTTATCTCTCCGGGCGCGCAGGGAAGCCAGTTTTTCTGACTGCACCTTGCGGATGCTGTCATCAACACGGAATACATCTCCATCCGGTTCTTCCTGCACTACAAATTTATTTACTCCTACGATCACCTTTTCACCATTCTCAATTTCTTTCTGGTATTGATAAGCGCTGCGGGCAATTTCATCCTGGATAAATCCCTGTTCAATGGCACTTACGGAACCGCCCATTGCATCGATCTTTTCTATGAGCTGCCATGCTTTTGTTTCCACTTCTTTGGTAAGGCTTTCCACATAAAAAGAACCGGCAAGCGGGTCAACCGTATCAGCAATGCCACTTTCATATCCTATGATCTGTTGCGTACGCAATGCAATGCGGGCAGCAGCTTCTGTAGGTAAAGAAATGGCTTCATCGTATCCGTTGGTATGGAGGGATTGTGTGCCGCCTAATGTGGCAGCAAGGGTTTGTACAGCTACCCTTACGATATTATTATGTGGTTGCTGCGCTGTTAAAGTACTGCCACCTGTTTGTGTGTGGAAACGGAGCATCTGTGCTTTAGGATCAGTGGCGCCCAGTTCTTTTGTGATATGTGCCCACATATTCCTTGCGGCACGGAATTTTGCCACTTCTTCAAAGAGATGATTATGGGCATTGAAAAAGAAACTCAAACGTTTTGCAAACACGTTGATGTTCAGCCCTTTTTCCAATGCGGCTTTCAGGTAGGCTTTTCCGTTGGATAAGGTGAAAGCCAGTTCCTGTACAGCATTGGCACCTGCTTCCCGGATGTGGTAACCGCTGATGGAAATGGTATTCCATTTAGGTACTTCGCGGCTGCAATAATCAAAGATGTCTGTGATCAGCCGCATAGATGGCTGCGGCGGATAAATGAAGGTGCCGCGTGCAGCATATTCCTTCAATATATCATTCTGAATAGTACCGGAGATCTGTTTCAGATCGGCCCCCTGTTTTTTGGCGAGTGCGATATAAAAGGCAAGCAGGATATAACCTGTAGCGTTGATGGTCATGGAGGTGGATACTTTTTCCAGGTCTATCCCGGAGAACAGTATTTCCATATCTTCAATGGAATCAATGGCCACGCCTACCTTTCCTACTTCTCCTTCTGCCATGGCATGGTCAGAATCATATCCTATCTGGGTAGGCAGGTCAAAAGCTACGCTAAGGCCCATTACACCCTGGCTGAGCAGGTAATGGTAACGTTTATTGGATTCTTCCGCAGTGCTGAAGCCAGCATATTGCCGCATGGTCCAGAGTTTATCCCGGTACATGGAAGCGTGGATGCCTCTTGTAAAAGGAAAACTGCCGGGCATTTCCTCCATCGGTACGGGATTGGTATAGAGTGGCTGAATAACTATGCCTGAATCGGTACTGATCTTCTTTTCCATATTTACAATGTTACTTTAAAAACGATAAATTGCGATAAAATTTGTTGCTCTGGCTATGATCACTTATTCGTTATTGGCTTTTACCGTAGGATTGGCAATGCTGAGTATTTTCCTTTTTTACAGGGCTACCCGGCAACCTTTAAAGGACGCTGTTTTTACAGCGGCACTGTCTGTTTCCATGGCGTTGTTCATTTACCTCTTCGGTACCTGGGTATTCCTGAGCATTTATTGCAAGTTTGCTTTTGGGATCACTTACCTGGTACTGGCCCTGCTGTTCTTATGGAAACGGGAGGTAAAGTTCCGCGCAGGCGCTGTGTGGTATAAAGCCGTTTTCACCATACTACTGGGCACTGCCAGCATTTTATACTTTACCGGCACAACAGGCACACCGCAAACGGTTGAGCTCGACTTTCCGCTTAAAAAGGGGCGTTACTTTGTTTTACAGGGCGGAAAGGGATTACCGACCAATATCTTCCATTTTAGTTTGCGTGGCGCCATCTATGCCATGGATATTATTAAACTCAACAAGAATGGCACACGGGGTAATTACATCTTTTCAAAAAATCTGGAGGACTATGCTATTTACGGAGATACCATCTACAGCCCCTGTTCAGGAAAAGTGATCCGTGCCTATGGCGGCAATCCGGATAACATTCCGCCCAATATGCAAAGAGGGCCAAGGAATACGAATATGGTGCTGATAGAAACAGATTCCTTTTATGTGTTTATGGGGCATCTGAAAAAAGATGGTGTGTTTGTGGAAGAAGGAGATACAGTGGTTACGGGGCAACCGCTGGGAAGGGTAGGAAATTCAGGATTCAGTACGGAGCCACACCTGCACATCCAGGTACATGCAAAACAACAAAGGGCCTGGTATGCTTCCACACCGCTTTATATTCACTTTAACGGAAAAGGATACCTGCTCAATGAGGTGATCAGGGAGAAGAATTTATAAGGGGCCTTTTGAGCCCCTTTTATTATTGCATTAACTTTTTAGCTTCCGCATTGATGATCTCCGCTGCAATCTCCGCAGGAGATTCTTTCTGTGCCATGAACAACTCCAGCAACTGTTTGTTCAGCTCAATGGCATTTGCATCCGGCGGCAGTTTCAGTGCCACCTGGTTAATGATGGAAATAGTCTGTTCTTTTACCGTTTTAACCGCTTCCCAGGCTGCTGCCGTTACATAGATCTGCTGGGATACATTGTGATCATATTCAGACTTAATGCTTGATACCATCCCTATCTGCATGTCCAGCACGGAAAAACCAGGCTGATTGATGCGGCTGATCAGGCTTTGGGGGGAAATGCGCTCCACGAACAATACGATCCTTTCATATGCCTGTAATTGTAAAGGCAGTATTACAGACTGCTGGTCATTGGAGGAGGGGCTGGATGACTTGGGTTTGCTGTCTGACTTTCCGGGCTTTTTCAGGTCCTTCAGCGTCCAGATCACCAATACCACGGCGCCGGCAATGATAAATATAAACAGCAATTCCTGGGTAGTAGGCATAAATGAATAGATTTTATAGTTACAAATATAATAGTTATTTATTATTTGTAACTATTAATTAAAATAGCGTTCCGTCAGGTACGAAACGCTATTATACAATGATTTATTGGCTATGTCAGCACTCCGGTAAACTGAGCGGGATATTAACGGCCAGGCCGCCATCGGAGGTTTCTTTGTACTTGGAATTCATGTCCAGCGCGGTATCCCACATGGTTTTGACCACTGCATCCAGGGATACTTTGGCCAGTTCAGGGTTGCTTTGCAGGGCCAGCTGGGAAGCCGTGATGGCTTTGATGGCGCCCATGGTGTTCCTTTCAATACAGGGGATCTGTACCAGGCCGCCAATTGGGTCGCAGGTAAGGCCAAGATGGTGTTCCATGGCTATTTCAGCGGCCATCAGTACCTGCCTTTGAGAACCACCCAAACATTCTGTGAGGGCTGCGGCAGCCATGGCAGAAGATACGCCTATTTCTGCCTGGCAGCCTCCCATGGCTGCTGAAATGGTAGCGCGCTTTTTAAAGATGCTGCCTACTTCAGAAGCGGTGAGCATGAACTGGATGATCTTTTCAGGATGTAATCCATCACAGAAAGCAATGTAGTATTGTAATACAGCGGGGATCACTCCTGCCGCGCCATTGGTGGGAGCGGTAACCACTCTGCCAAAGGAAGCATTTTCTTCGTTCACGGCCAGGGCAAAACAGCTTACCCAGTCCAGCGTATAGGAGAAATGATTGCCGCCAGCGCGGATGGCCTCTATCCAGGAGTTATAGTCTGTATACGTTCTGCCCTGCAGTAATTTCTTATTCAGTGCGGCAGCCCTTCTGCCCACTTTCAGACCTCCGGGTAATTCTCCGGTGGTATGGCAGCCCCGGTAAGTACATTCCTGCATTACCTGCCATATTTTGAGTACACCTGCTTTTGTTTCCGCTTCGCTGCGCCATGCCTGTTCGTTTTCCATCACTATTTCTGAAATGGAGAAACCTGTTTTGATGCAGAATTGCAGCAGCTGACGGGCTGTATCAATAGGGAAGGGCAATTCCACGCCTCCGTTACCGGCTCCTTTTTCTTCTCCTTCTTTTACCACAAAACCGCCACCTATGGAATAAAAGGTAGCTGCTGTCTGATCTCCGTTCTCCAATGTTACAAGGAAAGTGAGTGCATTAGGGTGGAAGGGAAGGGATTCATCGTAGAGAAATTCAATATCGTTCAGGGGATCAAAGTCTATTTCGTACCTGCCTGCCAGTTGTAGTTTGCGGTGGCGGCGGATGCCATCTATTTTAGATTCGATCTGGTTCACGTCAAAAGTAACGGGGTCATCTCCGCAAAGCCCTAACTGCACGGCGATATCTGTTCCGTGCCCATGGCCTGTTTTGGCCAGTGAGCCATAGAGTAACACGGCCAGGTGTTTTACCTGTGGCAGTTTGCCTGCGGCTTGCAGATCATCGATGAAGCGCATGGCTGCACGCCATGGGCCTAAGGTGTGTGAGCTGGAAGGTCCTACGCCGATCTTAAAAATATCAAATACGGATATGCACTCGTGTGGCAAAACTATCAGGTTTAGTATTCAAAGTTAAGGTAGAAAAAATAAATCCCGCCGTTGCGGGGCGGGATCTATTTATGATAGTATGATGATAATTCTCCTTTAAAAGTAGAAGTCGTGCAATGTTACGGTAAAGACCAGTACGGAATTAGCAGGAATGCTTCCGGTAGGGAAGTTCTTGTAGCCCATGGCAGAAGGTACAAATAACTGGATCTTGTCTCCTTTGGAGATCTTCCGCAGCCCTATCTTCCAACCTTCTATCAGTTCCCGTAAACGGTAATCGTTCAATGTGGTTTTAGTGCCGGAGTCAAATGTGGTGCCGTTCAGTAATTTTCCTTCGTAGGTAATGTTCATTCTTTCGTTCAGCTCAATGGTATCGCCGGGAGTGGTGCCGCGTTCCAGGATCTTGTAATGCAAAGCGGTGGTGTCGTCCTTTACAGTGCCGGTGATATTATTGTTGGCAATGAAGTCGGTGATCAGCTTTTCATCAGTTGCTGCCTGTTTAACAGGGTCAAATGGCGGATCGTTATCTTTTTTGTTACATGCCGCAAAAGCAGTGATCGCTAACAGGCTCAGGAGCCAAAAATAGTGTCTCTTCATACGTCTATTTAAAATGATAAGTTACAGGTTATTTAAAGTCCACCAGGGTGATATCACATTCAAGGATGGCATTAGGGGGGATATTGGGTGGAACGCCCACTCGCCCAAAAGCAAGTGAGGAAGGAATATACAGAATGATCCTGCCTCCTTTGGTGATGAGTGTGAGCCCTATCTGCCATCCGATAATGTGATCCTTTAAAGGGCGGTTATCGAATGAGGTGGGGAGGTTCTGGGAAGATTCAATTACTTTATCATACCCAAAGAGTGACCTGGTATATACAATAGATGGAATGCTGCCGGCTTTGATGGTATCTCTGCCATTCCCCGGTGCTATGATCTTGTAACCCATACCGCTGGGGTGGTATAAAACACCGGAATCCTGGTTCTTTACCTTAAGGCGGAACTGGATGAATTCCGTTTCCTTCTGAAGGTCCATAAAGACTGCATCTGCAGACAGGTCCTGACTTTTAGCACAGGAACCAAGCAGCACGGCCAGGCAGCAGGCCAGCAGGAGGTGTAAGTGAAAGGATTGTTTATTTATCATGCCTGTTCTCCAAATATTTGTCAAAAATACAATAGTTAAACGGGCTAAACAGACAGAAAGTTACATTATAAAAAAATCCCGCCCGGGAAAGACCAGGGCGGGATGTATGTTGTTGATCTGAACAATCTTAGTAGTCCATACCCATTCCACCACCATGGCTATGAGCCGGAGCAGCAGACTTAGGTTCTGGTTTGTCAGCGATCACACATTCAGTGGTCAGCAGCATACCAGCGATGGATGCAGCGTTTTCCAGTGCGATGCGGGTTACTTTGGTTGGGTCAATTACACCGGCAGCCAGTAATTTTTCAAATACTTCTGTACGGGCATTGAAGCCAAAGTCACCTTTACCTTCTTTTACTTTCTGAACGATGATAGAACCTTCGATACCTGCGTTAGCAGTGATCTGGCGCAGCGGCTCTTCAATAGCGCGGCGAACGATCTGGATACCGGTTTGTTCGTCTTCGTTAGTACCTTTCAGTTTTTCGAGAGATTCGATAGCGCGGATGAAAGCAACACCACCACCAGCAACGATACCTTCTTCAACGGCAGCGCGGGTAGCGTGTAAAGCATCGTCCACACGGTCTTTCTTCTCTTTCATTTCCACTTCAGTAGCAGCACCTACGTACAGTACAGCCACACCACCGCTCAGTTTAGCGAGGCGCTCCTGCAGTTTCTCACGGTCGTAATCAGAAGTAGTTGCTTCGATCTGAGACCTGATCTGACCGATACGTGCCTGGATATCAGCTTTTTTGCCTTTACCACCTACTACGGTTGTGTTGTCTTTATCGATAGTTACGGATTCCGCGCGGCCCAGGTAAGTGAGGTCTGCATTTTCCAGTTTGTAACCTTGTTCTTCGCTGATAACGATACCTGCAGTGAGGGTAGCGATATCCTGCAGCATTTCCTTCCTTCTGTCGCCAAAGCCAGGAGCTTTCACAGCAGCTACTTTCAGGGTACCGCGCAGTTTGTTTACTACCAGGGTAGCCAGTGCTTCACCTTCCAGATCTTCAGAGATGATCACGAGGGGAGCGCCTTGTTGTGCTACTTTTTCCAGGATGTGGAGGATGTCCTTCATGGTGCTGATCTTCTTATCGTAGATCAGGATGTAAGGATTTTGCAGTTCAGCCTGCATCTTCTCACTGTTAGTGATGAAGTAAGGGGAGAGGTAACCACGATCGAATTGCATACCTTCTACTACTTCTACAGTAGTTTCAGTGCCTTTCGCTTCTTCAACGGTGATAACGCCGTCTTTGGTTACTTTGTTCATAGCCTGAGCGATCAGTTTACCGATCTCAGCATCGTTATTAGCGGAGATGGAAGCTACCTGTTCGATCTTTTTATTGTCGTTACCAACTTTTTCTGATTGTTTCTTCAGGTTTTCAACGATCGCTTTTACAGCTTTGTCGATACCGCGTTTCAGATCCATTGGGTTAGCGCCTGCTGCTACGTTCTTCAGCCCTTCGCCGATGATAGCCTGAGCCAGAACAGTTGCAGTGGTTGTACCGTCACCGGCGAGGTCAGCAGTTTTGGAAGCTACTTCTTTCACCATCTGAGCACCCATGTTCTCGATAGGATCTTCCAGTTCGATTTCTTTTGCTACAGTTACACCGTCTTTAGTAACGCCGGGTGCACCGAATTTCTTTTCGATCACCACGTTACGGCCTTTAGGACCGAGGGTCACCTTCACCGCATCTGCCAGGGTATCTACGCCCTTCTTCATTTTGTTGCGGGCGTCTGTATTAAAGAATATTTGCTTTGCCATATGAGTATTTGTTTTCTTGGACGTTGTTTTTGTGGAAAAATGGTAATGAGATTAAGGCTTAGATAATAGCCAGAATATCAGATTCACGCATGATCAGGTATTCTTCTCCTTCAAATGGAATTTCCTGGCCGGAATATTTACCGTAGAGGACAGTATCGCCAACTTTAACAGTAACAGGCTCATCTTTTTTACCGGGACCAGCTGCTACTACAGTTCCACGCTGAGGTTTTTCTTTAGCGGTATCGGGGATGATGATGCCACCAGAGGTTTTTTCTTCTGCTGCTGCGGGTTTTACAATCACCCTGTCTGCCAGAGGTTTAATAGTTAATTTTTTAGCCATTGTTATTCTATTTTTAAAGAGATGAGTTGAAAAATTAGTGGAACCTACCCGCACGAAGATTATGCCAACCGCGTATTCGGGTCAAATTTTCAGGATGCGAAGATACATATTCCCGGGGGACTGTCAAGATATGCCATTTTTTCATTTTTACCTGTCAGCCGGAAGGCGGATGGCAGTGCCCAAGCCTGTTTCCCGGAAAGCGGCTGCCGGCTCCCCGGAACAATATTTTAAAAAGTCCCTGTAAAACAGTAGCTTTGCGGCCATTTTCCTAAGCGTACGTATGATCAGTAGAAGAAACATCCGGGTAAAAGTTATGCAAACATTGTATGCCATGGACACCATGGAGCAGGGAACCGTAAAACCGGGCACTGCAACAAGTTTGCTGAATGAAAAGTTAGATCAGACCAGCCAGATATTCACGTATTTGCTGTTTTCCGTGGCCCGTATAGCACAATACGCGGAAACGGATGCTCAGGCCAGGGCTTCCAAACACCTGCCCAGCGCAGAGGATCTGGCCGTGAACACTAAAATAGCGGGGAATGACTTTGTTTTCCAGGTACTGGGAGATAAAGGGTTCCAGGTGAACCTGGACGGCTGGAAGCTGCGCAGGCTGGAGGACCAGGAACTGATCCGCAAGCTGTACAACCAGCTGGTGGAGTCAGACATCTACAAAGCCTATATCGCAGAGCCCGGCAGGGATAAAGTGAAGGAGAAACAGATCATCGAGTATATCTATAAAGAGATCCTCGAAAAGAGTGAAGCCTTCCGCCAGCATATGGAAGACAGCTTTATTCACTGGGGCGATGACGAAGAAATGATGACCATCCTGGTCGGGAACTTCTTCTCCAAACCACAGTTATTCAATTTCCTGCAACTGATCAGCCGCGAAAAACTGGAATATGCCAAGGAGTTGCTGCTGACCGTACTGGATAAGAAGGCATATACGCTGGAGCTGATCAAACCTAAATTACAGAACTGGGACCCGGAACGTATTGCCGCCGTGGATATGCTCCTGATGGAAATGGGAGTCTGCGAATTCCTCTACTTCCCCACCATCCCTACCAAAGTAACCATCAACGAGTACATAGACCTGGCTAAAGCTTACAGCACACCGCAAAGCGGCCAGTTTGTGAACGGAATACTGGATAATATACTGAAAGACCTGGTACAGGAAAATCTGATCCAGAAAACTGACCGTAATAAAAAATAAAGGATGAAAGCGCTTTTATTTACTCTTTTTGCTGCCATGCTGGCCGTTACGGCCTGTAACAACCAGGGCACAAAGTCAGAAAAGAGCCATGTATTGGATACTGCTACTGCGGGTGGCCATTACCCCGTAATTACCTTTGAAAAGCAAGTCCACGATTTTGGGAATGTAACAGAAGGAGAAGTGGTGGAATACTCATTCAAATTCACCAACACCGGGGAAAAAGACCTGCTGATCAACAGTGCGGAAGCCAGTTGCGGCTGCACCGTGCCGGAATGGCCCAAAGAACCCATTAAACCAGGGGAAAGCGGGTACATGAAGGTGAAGTTCGACAGTAAGGGAAGGCCGGAAGGGCATACGGAAAAGGAGCTCTATATCCAGGCCAATACCAATCCTCCCATGATGAACGGGCCAAGGATTCAATGCATGATCGTAAAGAAGAAATAGTACCTTTAACAGCTTCAAATCAACAAACAACATACGATGTACAACTTATTAAATGTTTTCTTAATGACGCCACCAGCTGGTGGTTCTAGCGGTGGCTTTGGCGGAATGGGCTCTCTGCTCTTCTTTGGTGGTATGATCCTGGTAATGTGGTTGTTCATGATCCGCCCTCAGACCAAGAAAGCCAAATTGCAAAAGCAATTCATCGACAACCTGAAAGAAGGTGATAAAATTGTTACCATCGCAGGTATTCACGGCAAAGTGAAAAAGATCAACAGCGAAACCAATACACTGCAGATAGAAGTTAGCCCGGGTACTTTCCTGACGGTTGAACGCTCCGCTGTAAGTATGGAATATACTACTGCAGTGAATAAAGCTGCTGAAACAAAGTAAATTGTCCTTAAGGCATTTAAAGGGAGAGAAGTAAACTTCTTTCCCTTTTTTTATTTATTTTGGCCCTACTATGCAAATCATTGGCATTACCGGCGGAATAGGATCAGGAAAAAGTACAGTGGCCAGGATCTTCTCATTACTCGGCATACCCGTTTACTCGGCGGATGATGCTGCAAAGGAGATCATGGTAAAAGATCTGCAGCTCATTGAGGAGATCAAGGCACATTTTGGTGTGGAATCTTATCTGCCGGATGGCAGCCTTAACCGGAAATACATTGCCAATATTGTGTTCAATGATAAGTCACAACTGGAAAAACTCAATTCCATTGTGCACCCCGCCACGATCCGGGACTCTGAGGCCTGGGCACGTAAACAGAAATCTCCTTACGTGATCAAAGAGGCGGCGCTGATGTTTGAATCAGAATCTTTCCATCATGTAGATAAAGTGATTGGCGTTTATGCACCAGAATCCCTGCGCATCCTGCGTGTGATGAAAAGGGACGGCGTGAGCCGCAATGAGGTGCTGGCCAGAATACATAAGCAGATCGATGACCGCATTAAAATGAAGTTATCCGATCATGTGGTGTATAATGATGAGCAACAGATGGTGATCCCGCAGGTGCTGGCCTTGCATAAGTTATTTCAGCAGGGCTGAGTGAACATACTTCCCGCCTGCATGGCCTGCATAAATTATTTCAGCTTACCCAGCCACTCTTTCATCCGTTTCATTCCTTCCTGTATCCGGTCCATACCTGTAGCGTAAGAAATACGTATACATTCCGGCTGCTCAAATGCGCGGCCCGATACCACTGTTACATTGGCTTTGTGCAGGAGGTACATACACAGATCGTCTGCATTATTGATCTGCTCGCCTTCATAAGATCTGCCGAAGAAACTGCTCACGTTGGGGAACATGTAAAATGCGCCATCCGGCTCATTTACAACCAGCCCGGGGATATCCCTGAGTGCTTTAAAGATAAAAGCCCTGCGTTCGCGGAAGGCAGCTACCATTTCTTTTGCAGTGTCCAGCTCTCCGCGTAATGCAGTGATAGCAGCACGTTGGGTGATGGAGCTGGTGGCGGAAGTGAACTGGCTTTGCACCATGTCTGCAGCTTTGGCAATTTCCAGTGGTGCTGCCAGGTAGCCAAGGCGCCAGCCGGTCATGGCAAATCCTTTACTGAGGCCGTTGATGATGATGGTGCGTTCTTTTAAGCTGCCAAAGCTGGCAATGCTTACATGCTCACCTACATAATTGATATATTCATAGATCTCATCTGAAATGATGAAGATCTGCGGGTGTTTTTCGAACACTGCTGCCAGGCCTTCCAGTTCTTTCCTTGAATAAACAGAACCTGTAGGATTACAGGGGGAAGAGAACATGAACAGCTTTGTATTAGGGGTAATAGCTGCTTCCAGCTGCTGCGGCGTGATCTTGTAATCCTGCTCAATAGGGCAGGGCACAAATTTTACCACACCCTGGCAGAGTTTCACCAGTTCTGAATAAGTGACCCAGTAAGGGGTGGGGATGATCACTTCCTCTCCCGGATTTACCAGGCTGAGTACGCTGTTGGCAATGCTTTGTTTGGCACCGGTAGATACAACGATCTGTTCCGGGCTGTAATCAAGACCATTATCTCTTTTCAGTTTATAGGCAACTGCCTGCTTGAGGTCTGCATAACCTGCCACGGGCGTATAGTGTGTATATCCTTCGTCAATTGCTTTTTTGGCAGCTTCGCGTATATGTACAGGGGTGTCAAAATCCGGTTCGCCGATGCTGAGATCTACGATGTCAATTCCCTGTGCTTTCAGTTCACGGCTAAGTTTAGCCATTCTGATGGTTTGCGGTACGGAGATGCGTGATAATCTTTCTGCTAATTGCATGTTGAATTATTTTTTTTAGGTTGACCGCCGCAAACCTACTGCAAAAAGATGAGCATAAAAAGAAACGTCCCGGGGTTTAGCCCGGGACGTTTTAAATATTATTTGTGTTGTAAGAACAGGAACTACTGACGCAGTATCTTGATCACCGGTTTTTTATCGCCGGTTTGTCCTTTTATACCCATGAAAGAGATGCTGTAAGCATTGTAGGGAGACAGTGTTACGTCAGGCAAAGTAGCCAGTTCTGTACCTGCCTGGTCTTTCACCACAATGGTTACGGTAGCAGGATCTACAGTCTGGAAGTCTGTATTGCCCAGGAAGTCCCTGTATTGGCGGCCGGAAGAAACCTTGGTGGTATTGATGAAGAAATCAACCGGGTTGGCATCGTCCACGAAGTTGAAGAAACGTACGTTTGCTTTATCGCGGGAGATATCGGAAAAGTCTTCGTTAATATTATATGATTCTACCGGAGAAGTACCCCAGAGCAGGATAGTATGATATTGCAGCGTATCGAAGTTGGCGGTTACACTGGTCAGCAAACTGTCTGAACCTGTTTTGGTGAAATCGATCTTGATATTGCCGGGAGCAAATTTATCTGCGGCCCAGGCGCCAAATGCAAAAGGAGTGGTGTTCGCTTTTTTGGTATTGAAAAAGATGTCCATACCGAAAGCGGGCGATCCCTGGATGAAGGCAATTACGGTGCTGGGTGCTTCCGGCGTCACATTATTCTTTAAACAGGAAGACAGGCCTGTGATCACTGCAACCATTGCCAACAGTGCTACGAATCGGTTTTTCATTGTTACCATGCTCTCAAATTTTTGTTGATTACTATTTATTTTACGGTTGTTAAATGCCATTGTAGTTTATTTTATAACGCTTCAGATCTGGTTTGTATTTTTTGATCCTTTTTAATTCTTCCTCATAAATGATCTCACCCAGTGCTTTCAGGAATGGTTTTCCCGTTGTTTCGAAGTCATATTTATCATCTCCTATTACGCCATCCTTATTGGCATAGATGGTGGCGGAAAGGAGAAATTCCACGCCATGGTCAAAGTCCACAAAATATGCTACGTCTGTCAAAAAGCCATACGCCCAGCCCGGTTTATTAAAAATCCGCAGGCCTGCGGGCAATTGTACGTTTCCGTTTGCGCCTCCCATCAGGTATTTTACGTAGTTATGATGGAATTCGGCTGTATCATAAGCCGGGTGGCGTGTTTCCGTTGGCAACTGCGACATATACCGGTATAAAAAACGGTAGTCGTCCTCTGTTAAACGAAAAGCTTGCGTAGAAGTTACACTTTCCGGAAAAATTACACTTTTGAGCATATTATGGAGGTCTGCCAGCAGCAGGCGGTTCTTGACGGAGAAGTCGAAAGGGGCATTCACCAGGGTGGATCCTTTATAATGGGCCTTGCCCACGGAATCCTGCCGGGGGGCAAAAGCAAGGTTGCTGACCTGGTCTGTTTGCCGGTACAGCACCTGCCCGTCCTTTTCAAACCGGATGGCATTGGAATGGCGGTTGGCTTCCTGGGGGAGGGCAATATCAAGCCGGTGGCGGATCTGGGAGGCAGGATAGCCCTTTTCCCAGAGGGCCCGGTTGAATTCTTCCTGCCCGATAAACTCGTAGAGCCGGTTAAAAGCATCATTATCGCTCACCAGGAATATCTTCTTAATATAATGAGCCACAGAGGGTTGTGCGTTCTCTGAAGAAGTGTCTTCCGTAACAGCCGTAGTGATGCCTGCCAGGCTATCTGTATACATGGGGGTGTATTTATCCACTTTCAGGCGGTTCAGTTTTTCCAGTGCCAGAAAGGCTGCGGGCATTTTAACGGTAGAGGCAGGGTAGAAGTACTGGTCTGGCCGAACATGGTAGTAATAGTCCGTAAACACAGGCTGGTTGCCGGCTTTACGGTTGATCTGCGTATAAATTATCTGTAGCCGGTATTCCTCCGGGTTGTTCATAACAGGGCCCAGCCTGGCACTGCGGGCTTGCAGCAGGGTATCCAGGTAAGCTGATGTTAAATTGTGCATGGCGGCAGAATTAATTGTCCGGGATGTTTGGCAGTTCGTAAAAAAAACCAATATTGCACCTGCCGTAAAAATGCGTTGCATCATAGAAGGAAATTTTTAGGCCAAAATCTAGCTCAAAACCAATCGGATAGTGGATTGCTAACAGTTTTGAACCGGGCTTTAATATATCAATTTAAATTCTATCTTTGCAACTCTTGAAAAATTTATATTAATAATCCGAAACAAAATGCAACTAAAAGGACTGGTTAGATTTTTTGCTGTCGCACTGATCCTTATCTCTTTGTATCAATTGTCCTTCACGTTCGTGGTACGGAACTATGAGAAAAAGATAAAGACCAAGGCCGAAGACTTTGTGGCCCACCAATATCCTACCGCTGAACAAAAGTATGCCGGTAACAAGGAAGCGCAAGCCCTTTATGCCGACACACTGAATGACCTGATCAAGGAAAGGACAGAACAAATGCTGGACAGCGCCAGTGGCAAGCAGATTGCGGGATTTCCCTGGTTTACCACCTATACCTCAGCGAAAGAAAAGCAACTGAACCTCGGTCTTGACTTACAGGGCGGTATGAATGTGGTGTTAGAAGTTAGTGTGGAAGACGTAGTACGCGCACTCTCCGGTCATTCCAAGGACCCGGCATTCAACAATGCCATTAAGAAAGCCATTGAGCTTAAAAAGAACAGCCAGTCCGATTTCGTGACCCTGTTTGGCGAAGCTTATAAACAAGAAGCACCAAATGGTAAGCTGGCTTCTATTTTCGCTAATGCACAGCAAAAGCAGATCACCTTCAACAGTACCAACGATCAGGTGCTGAATGTGATCCGCAGCGAATCTAAAGCAGCTATCAGGAACACCTATAAAGTGTTGCAAAACCGGATCGACAAGTTCGGGGTAGCTTCTCCCACCATAAACCTGGATGAGAACCGCGGTATCATTTCCGTGGAACTGGCCGGTGTGGATGATGCTGCACGTGTACGCAAATACCTGCAGGCAAGCGCTAACCTGGAATTCCGTGAAACATATAAAAGCGGTGAAGAATTTTATTTAACAGTACTGCAACCCATGAACGAGGCCATCAAGATCTCTCAGGGTATCACTGCTAAAAAAGATTCTGCTGCTCCTGCTGTAAAGGATTCTGCCGCTAACACTGCTGCAGCTCCTGTAGATTCAGCTGCCAGCCTTACAAGCCTGCTGGCTAAGGATTCTGGTGTTGCCAAACTGGGTGCAGACTCCGCCAAACAACTGGATGCACTGCGTGATGAGCAGATCAAGCAAAACCCACTGTTCGCTATCTTCATGCCTACAGTGAATGAGCAAGGTCAGATCCTGCCCAGCTCTATGCTCGGCCGCATCTTCCCTAAAGACACGGCTACTTTCCGCAGATATATAGAAACGCCTGGTGTGAAGGCTATTCTGCCAAAAGACCTCGTGTTCGTATATGGTCCTACTAACCGTGAAGACCGTTCACAACCACTGCCTGTATATGGTATCAAAGTAAATCCTGCTAATCCTATCGCCAAGATCACCGGTGAAAGGGTGACCGGAGCGAAAGCTGATTTCGGACAGGATAACCACCAGGTGGAAGTGACCATGTCTATGGATAACGTAGGTACACGCGACTGGCGTAACCTTACCCGCGCATTGAAACCTTCCAACCCTAACGATGCCCGTACATTTAACTATGTTGCGATCGTTCTGGATAACGTAGTATACTCTGCACCTTCTATCAATACAGAAATTCCAAACGGTAACTCTTCCATCAGCGGAAGCTTTACCCTGGAAGAAGCAACTGACCTTGCCAACATCCTGGTATCCGGTAGAATGCCTGCCCCTGCCAAGATTGTGCAGGAGCAAGTGGTTGGACCTACCCTCGGGCAGGAATCCATCGAGGCAGGTGCTAAATCTTTCATCATCTCTTTCATTGTGATCTTCATCCTGATGCTGGTGTACTTTAACACTGGTGGCTGGGTTGCAAACATCGCACTGATCCTCAACCTGCTGTTCACCGTAGGTATCCTTGCTTCACTGGGCGCCACGCTCACGATGCCTGGTATCGCCGGTCTGGTATTGACTATTGGTATGGCTGTGGATACGAACGTAATTATATTTGAAAGGATCAAGGATGAACTGAGCCGTGGTAAAACTTACCAGCAGGCTGTGGAAGACGGTTACAAACGTTCTTACGCACCTGTACTGGATGGTCACATCACTTCCCTGCTCACTGCCTGTATCCTGTTCTACTTCGGTCTTGGCCCTGTATTGGGTTTTGCTACCACACAGATCATCGGTATCTTATTGTCCCTGTTCTGCGGTATCCTCGTATCCCGTATGATCACTGACTGGTGGACAAATAAGAAAAGACACCTGGAATACTTCACTCCTATTTCCCGCAGGATCTTCAAACATGCCAACTACAACTTCGTAGGCATGCGTAAGTACACTTACATTATCTCTGCAGTAGTACTGGTGCTGGGTATTGGTTCCTTCTTCCATGGTTTTGACCATGGTGTGGATTTCAGCGGTGGACGCAGCTACACTGTACGCTTCGAGAAACCGGTGAATGAAGAAGAAGTGCGTGAGAAACTGAGCGAGATCTATGGTTCAGAAACTTTCGTGAAAACCATCGGTGGTAAAGATCAACTGAACATCACCACTCCTTATAAGATAGAAGACAACTCCGATGCTGCTGTAGCTGAGGTGAAATCCAAACTCTACCAGGGATTGAAAGGTCATTATGCAGGTAACATTGACGAACAAACGTTCCTCAATAAATATATTGTAGGTTCTCAGACTGTATTGCCTACTATCTCTGACGACTTAAGAGCAGGTGCGGTGAAAGCCACTATCCTCTCCCTGATCGTGGTATTCCTGTACATCCTGTTGCGCTTCTCGAAATGGCAGTACTCTATCGGTACTATCTTCTCGCTGCTGCACGACGTATTGGTAACACTGGCAGTATTCTCTTTCTGCCGTACCTGGGTACCTTTCTCCCTGGAGATCGATCAGCACTTTATTGCGGCGATCCTGACAGTGATAGGGTTCTCGATGAACGATACGGTGATTGTGTTTGACCGGATCCGTGAGAACTTCCGCCTGATGAAGGGTGCGGATACCAAAACAGTGATCAACCGTGCGATCAACGATACTTTGAGCCGTACGATCATGACCTCTGTAACGGTGTTCCTGACCATCCTGATCCTCTTCATCTTTGGTGGTGAAGTAACCCGCGGTTTCGCCTTTGCGATGCTGATAGGTGTGATCACCGGTGCTTATTCTTCTATCTTCGTAGCTGCACCAGTTCTGGTGGACTTCGATAAGAAGAATACCCTCTCTAACGAGAAAGAAGCTGTAGTGATACAGAAAGCTCCTCCGTTAGTAAGCGGCAAATAAGCTTTTACTTATCTTACATATAACAAGGGCCGGCTCAGTGATGAGGCGGCCCTTGTTGTTTTAATGATATCTTAACAAAGAGGGGTGAAGCAATGAGAGAGCTTTGAAAGAGCTTATGTAGAGCAAGGAAAGAGCCAAGAAAAAAGTGGTAAAATCATATTACCAGGCACAAAAAAACCGGCTCCTTTTGGAAGCCGGTTCAGATCTTTTAAATATGCTATACCGCAAATGAAGTACCGCAGCCGCAGCTGGAACTTGCATTGGGATTACTGAAAGTAAATCCACGGGCATTCAGGCCGTTCTGGAAGTCTATTTCCATACCAAGGAGATAGATGCCATGTGCTTTCTTCATCACTACCGGAATTCCTTCCAGTTCAAAAACATCATCGTCTTCCATTTTGGCATCAAATCCCAGCACGTAGGACAATCCTGAGCAACCGCCGCCTTTAACACCAATACGGAGGTATTGGGATGCATCAAAGCCATCTTCCTGCCTGATACGGTTCAGCTCCTGAACGGCGCCGCTGGTCAATTTTATGGGTGATTGTGCGATTGTTTCCATGTTTCCATTCATTTAGTCTTACAAAAATACGGAAAAATGCAGTATGTGCGTTGTCACACTGATGTCAGGCCTCTAAATATGAAATTTAATAGGCATACTTCAAAATTGTATGTAATTTGTTATCCAATATGCGCAGACTTCTATGCCTTGCAATGGCTGTAGTGCTGGTACAGCAGGTTACAGCCCAACAATTCGGCGGCAATCCGCCCTCTCTCAAATGGCAGCAGATCAATACGGATACAGTGCGGGTGATCTTTCCGAAAGGAATGGATGCCCAGGGTAAGCGGGTAACGGATATCGTACAACAGATCAGCCGTTATCACAGGAGCAGTATAGGCCCCTTGCAACACAAGGTGAGCATTGTGCTGCAGCCTCAGACCATGCAATCCAACGGTTACGTGCAGTTAGGGCCTTTCCGGTCTGAATTCTTCCTTACACCACCCCCTTCCAGCAATGATGTGGGTTCTGTGAACTGGGTGGACCAGCTGGCCCTCCATGAATACCGTCACGTACTGCAGAACAACAATTTCCGGAAAGGGCTCAGCAAGGTATTTTACTACCTGGGCGGAGAACTGGGGCAGGCAGCCATCACCAACATTGCCGTGCCCAACTGGTTCTGGGAAGGGGATGCGGTGGTAATGGAAACGGCACTGAGCTTACAGGGCAGGGGACGTTTACCAGCCTTCTTCAATGATTTCAGGGCTTTGACGCTGGCCAGTAAAAAGTATTCTTTCATGCAGATCCGCAATGGATCGTACCGCAACTTTATACCGGACCATTATGCCACGGGGTATATGATGACCAGCTACGGCAGAAAACATTACGGACAAACATTCTGGAAAGATGTAACAGATGATGCAGTCCGCTATCGCCGTGTGTTCTATCCTTTCTCCCAAAGCCTGAAACACCGTACCGGCAAAAATGCCGCTGCCTTCTTTAAAGCTTCCTGGGATGAATATGCGGCAGCCTGGAATGCAGCAGACAAGCCAGTTGCAGATACACTCACACCTGCTACGAATACCGTTACAAACTACAAATACGTATACGCTGTTAACGACAGCAGTTACATTGTTTCCAAGAGTTCCTATAAAAAGATCCCCGGGTTTTATGAGCGGGATGCACAAGGGCATGAAACCCTGATCGTGCGGCCGGGTATTGGCTTCGATGATTATTTCAGCTACCGTAACAATAAACTGCTGTGGACCGAAAGCCGGTTTGATGCACGCTGGAGCTGGAAAGACAATTCCGTGGTGAAAGTATTCGACCGCAGCAGCGGGCAAATGCAAATACTGGGTCAGGAGCGCCGTTGTTTTTCACCGGATCTCTCTTTTGACGGGCAAAAAATAGTGGTGGTAACCATTACGCCCACACAACAATATCAGCTCAAACTGCTGGATGCAGCAACAGGGGCAGCAGTGCATACTTTCCCGAATCCTGAGAACTGGTATTACACCTATCCTAAATTCACGGCAGACGATCGGCATATTATCAGTGCCGTGCGTGACCAGGAAGGCAGGATGGCCCTTATACAACAGGCCATCGCAGACGGCAGTGTGAAGATATTGGTGCCCTTTGGCGTACAAACGATCGGAATTTCTTCCGTGCAGGGAGAGAACATTTACTTCACGGCAGCATTCAAAGATGCAGACAATGTTTATACCTTAAATGGCACAGAAGTTAAACAGGTAACGAACAGGCCCAATGGTGTACAGCATATGGCTGTTGCAGGAGATCATATTGTATTCAGCGAGTTTACCGCAGATGGTTATAAGCTGTTGCGGACGGGACTGTCTTCAAATGCTTTCGTAAATCATCACAGCGCCTGGTTACAGCCCGATTTTGGCGAAGGCGGGAACATTCTCGATAAAATACCTGCCGGAGAACATCGGGTCCGTAAATACCCTAAAACACACCGGATCTTTAACTTCCATAGCTGGTTACCGGAAATAGATGATCCGGAGTATGGTTTATTCCTGCATGGAGAGAACGTGCTGGGAACTTTACAGAGCATGGTAGGAGTGAGATATAACTACAATGAAGAAAGTCCCAGTGTAAGTGCCTCCCTGTTGTATGGCGCCTGGTTTCCTTACCTGCGTGCAGGAGTGGATTACCGGATGCAGCGTTACCTGAATGTGAATGATACCGTCCAGATACAATGGAATGAGCTGGACTGGTACGGCGGTGTAAGCATCCCGCTGAATTTCACTTCCGGCAAATACTACCGTTACCTCACCCTGAATGGTAACTACCACCAGGTGACCCGTACGCGCAGCGGCAATTCGAAATATGTTTTCCGGGATAACAACATTCAATACATTGATCTGAACGGTAGTTTTACCAATCAACGCATCAAAGCACTGCAGAACATCAATTCGCATTTTGCGCAATCACTGCAGTTCCGTTATAACAGATCCATCAACGGTATTCCGGCAGAACAGCTGTATGGCCGTTTAGATCTTTACCTGCCGGGTTTTTCAGCAAACCACAGCATTGTGCTGCAAGGTGCGTTCCAGCAGAAAGATACCAGCCTGCGGTATGCCTTTACGGATTACTTTGTGTATGCAAGAGGTTATACCAAACCTTTCTACGAGCATATGTATAAACTCGGGGCCAACTATCATTTCCCGATCGCATACCCTGACTGGGGATTTGCGAATATCCTGTTCTTCAACCGCCTGAGAGGAAATGTATTCTACGATCATAGTGTGGCTTACAACTTTAGGTCCAGGCAGGATGTTACATATGCATCTACCGGCGGGGAAATGTTCTTCGATACTAAACTGGGGAATGTGCTGCCTTTTACCTTTGGTGTAAGGTACAGCCACCTGTTGAACACCAACCCGGGAGATCCGTTACGGAAGGATAGGTTTGAAGTGATCATTCCTTTGCAGCAATTATTCAATTATTAAAATTCGTGCATGAGACCGCTACAGAAAAGAGATCCTTTCTACATCAGATTAAGTCATACGCTTTTAAGCCTGGTGTTGATTGTGATCATTCTCCGCACCATGAAGGAGATACTGGCGCCCGTAGCCTTCGGCTTTATTTTCGCCATTCTCTTATTACCTGTGGCGCAGGGGCTGGAAAGGATCAGGTTCTCCCGCGGTCTCGCAGCCACTGTAGCAGTGTTGTTATTTATCCTCTTAATGGCAGGATTGTTATATTTCATCTCCTGGCAAACCTCTTCGTTCTTAACAGATCTTCCCTTACTGGAAAAGCGCCTGATGGTACAGGCGAATGAACTTACGCTTTGGATAGATGAAAAGTTCAAGATCGATTCTGATCAGCAGATCGCCTGGATCAATGAAACAGCAGCAAAGAGTATCACCACTGTTTCTGCATTTGCGATGAATGCGGTTTCTTCTGTTTCTGCCATTCTCATTTTCCTGATCTTCATACCGATGTATACTTTCTTCCTGCTCTTCTATCGCAAGCTGCTGGTACGTTTCCTGTTGAAGCTGTTCCATCGCGATCATGCGGATGAAGTGCATGAAGTGATTGCACATGCACGGGTGGTAGTGAAAAGTTATGTGGTGGGATTATTCATAGAAATGGTAGTGGTAGCGGTGTTGAATATTTCTGCATTGTTATTGCTGGGTGTAAAATATGCTGTGTTGCTGGGGACATTGGGGGCTATCTTTAACATCATTCCTTACCTGGGTATGATTGTAACCATTATCATCACACTGGTGGTGACCTTAACTACAGGAACGCCTGCACTGGCTTTGTGGGCAGCGCTTTCCCTGTTTATTATTCACCTGATAGATGCGAATGTATTGCTGCCTCGTATTGTTGGATCGAAGGTGTCCATCAATGCCATGATCACTTTACTGGGCGTATTTGTAGGTAGTATGATATGGGGGATAGCAGGCATGTTCATCTCCATTCCGGCTATGGCGCTGCTGAAGATCATCTTCGACAGGGTGCCGAGTATGAAGCCCTGGGGGATCTTAATGGGGTCGGGAGAATAATTATTTAATAGTGATCTTCAGCTCAGGAGCCCGGTAGAATTTATCGCCGGTGTATTTGATCACGATATTATTGAAGAACAATACTTCACCTTTCTGGATGGTTTCTTTCAACCTATTGCTCCAGGTGGTATCTATCTTGTTTGATTTAAAGGAATCACCGATATACTCTGTATAAAAGCCTACTTCATTCGTGGTGTCGTTCAAATAAGGTTCCTTCTTTTCCCAGGTGAAATCAAAAGAAACAACGGGGAATTTTTGATTACTGCCATCCCTGACGATCAGGGCAGAATCCAATAATTTCAATACTTCAGGGCGGGGGAGGGTATCACTGAGGAAGATGCCCCAGGTGGTACGGAAGCGCAATGGCTTTTGAGCAGCAGTAGCTGCCGGTGTTTTGCCTGGCGCCGGTTTCTTAACAGCCGGTTTATTGCTTTGTGCAACAGCACCCAGTGCGCAACAACAGATCAGCGTGACAGTATAAAAGAGTTTCTGCGTCATAGGCTTATTAAAAAAGATCGTCCGGTTATTCAACGCCGGACGATCTTTAAAATTATAAAGTTTTCAAACTTTCTTCAATTGCCTGGATCTTGGCGATACAGTCCGCTTGCTTCTTTCGCTCTGCTTCCACCACTTCCGGTTTGGCATTTGCCACAAAGCGCTCATTGGATAATTTGTTCTCTACAGACTTCAGGAAGCCCTGCTGGTATTCCAGGTCTTTGAGCAATTGTTCCTTTTGAGCGGCGGGGTCCACTTCTCTTTCTGTAACCAGATAGAACTTGTCTTTCCCGATCACCAGGGCAATTGCGCCGGGGATAGCTTCTTTCGTATAAGCTACCACGTTGGCATTCACCTGTTTGGCAATGATGTTTTCTATCCGTTTAAATGCGTTTTCGTGATGTGTTTCAATATGTAAGCCAATCTCATCTTTCGGTTTGAACTGGTTTTTGTTACGGGCATCACGGATACTGCTGATCACTTCTTTTGCCAGTGCACCTTCCACCAGTACAGTATTGTTAGCAGCTGCAGGTCTGGCAAACTGACGGATCACTACATCATCTCCTGCTTTGCGTTCGCGGAGCAGGTGATAGAGTTCTTCTGTGATGAAAGGCATGAACGGATGCAGCAATTGCACAAGGCGTTCAAAGAAACCGATGGTCTTTTCATACACACCGGCATCGATGGGTTGTTCAAAACCAGGTTTGATCCATTCCAGGTACCAGCTGCAGAAATCGTCCCAGATCAGGCTGTATATAGCTTTCAGCGCTTCGCTGAGGCGGAAGTCTTTAAAGAGTTTTTCTACTTCTGCATGCACTTCGTTGAGGCGGTTCTCCATCCATTCCACTGCAAATGTGGGAACGGGGGCACCGGTATTTTCAACAGGTTTCCACATCTTCACCAGCTTGAGGGCATTCCACATCTTGTTGTTGAAGAAGCGGCCCTGCTCGCAGCTGGTATCGTCAAACAGCAGATCATTACCTGCCGGAGAGGAGATCATGATACCGAAACGTACGGCATCTGCGCCATACTTTTCAATCAGTTCCAGCAGATCAGGTGAGTTGCCTAATTGTTTACTCATTTTGCGGCCCAGCTTGTCACGCACCATGCCGGTGAAGTATACATCGCTGAAAGGCTTTACCTGCTTGTATTCCAGGCCCGCCATGATCATGCGTGCCACCCAGAAGAAAATGATATCCTGCCCTGTTACCAATACAGAGGTGGGGTAGTAGTAGTTGATATCTTTATTGTCAGGGTCGCTGATACCGTTGAAAACCTCTACCGGCCAGAGCCAGGAGGAGAACCAGGTATCCAGGCAATCTTCATCCTGTTTTAATTTAGTGGCCTGTTTGCCGAATTTCTCCGCATACAATTTCAACGCTGCATCATGTGTTTCTGCTACAACAAACTGACCGTTATCATCGTACCAGGCGGGGATCTGCTGCCCCCACCACAATTGGCGGGAGATACACCAGTCTTTCACATTTTCCATCCAGTATTTGTAGGTAGCCAGGAAACGATCGCCGGGGTGGATCTTCACATCACCATTCACAACAGCATCCAGTGCGGGTTGCGCCATGTCTGCCATTTTCACGAACCATTGTGTGGAGATGCGGGGTTCCACTACCGTATCCGGGTTACGTTGGCTGTAACCGAGGCGGGTGGCGTATTCTTCTTCCTTCACCATCAGGCCTTGTTCCTGTAAGGCAGCTACTACTTTCTTTCTTGCGCGGAAGCGGTCTTCTCCCACAAATACTTCAGCAGCAGCGCTTAAGGTACCATCGTCATTGAGGGTGTCAACAATCTCCAGGTTGTGTTTAAGACCCAGGTTATAGTCGTTGATATCATGGGCGGGCGTCACTTTCAGCGCGCCTGTTCCAAATTCCTTATCAACATACGTATCATAAATGATGGGGACTTTCCGGTTCACCAAAGGCACTACGGCAAAGTGGCCATTGAGGTGTGCATACCTTTCATCTTCCGGATTTACGCAGATGGCGGTATCACCCATGATGGTTTCAGGGCGTTGTGTGGCAATGGTGATGAATTCGCCGGTAGGTTTACCATCTCCGTTTACGATCGCATATTTAACATGGTAGAGTTTACCATTCAGTTCCTTGTATTCCACCTCTTCATCACTGAGGGCGGTTTTGGCTTTGGGGTCCCAGTTGATCATACGGGCGCCGCGGTAGATGAGCCCTTTGTCGTACAGGTCTACAAATACGCGGATCACCGCTTTATAATAATGGTCGTCCATGGTGAAGCTCACCCTGTCCCAATCTACAGAACAGCCCAGTTTTTTGATCTGGTGGTAGATGATGCCGCCATATTTATCTTTCCATTCGTAAGCGTATTTCAGGAATTCTTCCCGGCTGAGCTGGCTTTTCTCAATCCCTTTTTCATCTTTCAGCATATTTACCACCTTGGATTCGGTGGCAATGGAAGCGTGATCAGATCCCGGGACCCAGCAGGCGTTAAAACCGCTCATACGGGCATGGCGGACAAGGATATCCTGGACGGTCTCATTTAACGTATGCCCCATGTGCAACACACCTGTTACATTCGGCGGGGGGATCACGATCGTAAAAGGAGGACGTTCATCGGGTACTGAACGGAAGTATTGTTTATCCATCCAGTACTGGTACCACTTGTCTTCTGCCGAGGCAGGGATATAATTCTTCGAAAGTTCCATTTTCTTGATTAAGGCCATTTTAAGGCTTGCAAAAATATTGAATAAAACCGTAAAAAGCAGGGTATCCTTGCTTCATCCTAGCTTCATGGTTGCTTTATCCTTGCTTCATGTCCTCGTCCGGAGCAGGTTTGCACAAGGATGAAGCAAGGATGAAGCATGGATTATACAACCATAAGGCAAATTTCAGACGGTATTTGCACAATTATGTAAGGGAGATCACTCCATGCTCCGGATCACTGCAATGGTCCTGTCCACCATTTCAGGTGTAATATCCAGGTGGAGTACCATGCGTACCTGTGTGGGGGAGATGGCCATCACGCGAATGTTCTGTTGCTGCATGAAATCCCGGAAGGTAATGGGCGACCAGGGATGTTTCACTTCAAAGATGAGGATATTGGTTTCCACGGGCAGCATATGCCCGGTGAATTCTCTTTCCAGCAGGGCGGCAGCAATCTGTTTTGCGTGCTGGTGATCTTCTGCGAGGCGTTCCAGGTTGTTTTCCAATGCATATATGCCTGTTGCGGCCATATAACCGGCCTGGCGCATACCGCCACCCAGTTTTTTACGCACGCGGCGGGCTTCTTTTATAAATGCGGCAGATCCCAGCAGTACGGAACCCATGGGGCAGCCCATTCCTTTATTGAGGCAAACGGAGATACTGTCGAACGTGGCGCCGAATTGTGCGGCTGTTTGGCCGGTGGACAGCAGGGCGTTGAAAAGCCGGGCGCCGTCCAGGTGTAATTTCAGGCCGTGATTGCTGCAGACTTCCCGGATCTTTTCTATCTGTTCCCATTCGTAACAGCATCCGCCGCCACGGTTGGAAGTATTTTCCAGGCAAACGAGGGAAGTTCTGGCTTTGTGTACATCATCCGGGTTGATGGCAGCTTCCACATCGGCGGCAGTGATCATGCCACGGTCTCCTTCCAAAGCTCTCACCTGCGCGCCGGCGTTGAAGGCAATGCCGCCTCCTTCATATATATACACATGCGCCAGGGTGCTGCAAATTACTTCATCGCCGGGGAGGGTATGTACTTTGATGGCAATCTGGTTACTCATTGTGCCGGAAGGGCAGTAAAGGGCAGCCTCCATGCCAAAAAGTTCTGACATCATGGCTTCCAGTTTGTTCACGGTAGGATCTTCTCCGAAAACGTCATCTCCTGTCTGGGCTTCTAACATGGCATTCAGCATGCCTTTGCTGGGTTTTGTAAAAGTGTCGCTTCTGTAGTCCATTGAAAATTTTGCAATGAGTATTATAATAAATTAGAGAAGTTATTAATTTGAATGGTATTTATTTTCAATTGTTAAAATTTGCCTAAAGCCCCTGAAATAGTGACTAAAACGCTATAAAAATACGTTTATATGGAGTACTTTGTTATACTAATTGAGACATAGAGGCTTAATTGAGAAACGATGAACAGTTGACAATGAACACTTAACGCTGAAGTTGCCCCGCAAATCGTAACCCATTTTACACCATATCAAGTTATTTGGAAGAGTGGGGGATTAGCACGATCTTTGCACGCTAATTTCGCAACTGTGTAAGATATCACATTTTAATGTTACAACAAAAAATATCTTTCCAGTGTTATAACGTTAGTATTCTCTGTGATGTGCGATCAAACTTTTTTTTGTAAACCAAATTTTAAAATATGAGGCAACTTAAAATTGCCACCCAGATCACCAATCGTGATTCGCAGGCGGTAGAAAAGTACCTGCAGGAAATCTCGAAGATCCCATTGTTAACTCCAGAAGAGGAGACCACATTGGCCCAACGCATTAAGATGGGGGACCAAAGGGCTCTAGAAAGATTAACTACAGGAAACCTTCGTTTCGTTGTTTCTGTGGCCAAACAATATCAACACCAGGGCTTAAGCCTCTCCGACCTCATCAATGAGGGCAATTTAGGGTTGATCAAGGCAGCACAACGTTTCGATGAAACTAAAGGTTTCAAATTCATCTCTTACGCTGTATGGTGGATTCGCCAGTCCATTTTGCAGGCTTTGGCTGAACAGGGCCGTCTTGTTCGTCTTCCGCAAAATAAAATTGGCACTTATAATAAAGCGAATAAAGCGTACATGGCTTTTGAACAGGAGAACGAACGCGAGCCTTCAACAGAAGAGCTGGCTGAGATCCTGGAAATGTCTGAATCGGAGATCAACAATATCTTCCAAAGCAATACCCGCCACATGTCTCTCGATGCACCCGTGCACGAAGCAGAAGATGTAGCAATGGGCGATCTGCTGGAAGGTGGCGCTGTAACTGATGATGATGTGATGCAGGATTCCCTGAGGGAAGAGATCCGCCGCGTGCTCAAGTCCCTGAGCCCCCGCGAAGCGGAAATTGTGAACGCTTACTTTGGTCTGGATGGTGAAAATGGCGCAACAATTGAACAAATAGGGCAGAAGTATGATCTGACAAAGGAACGTATCCGCCAGATCAAGGAAAGAGCTATCAAAAGGCTGCAAAAAGCCCGCTATAGCGGTGCATTGAAATCCTATCTGGGATAATTGGTTTAATTTTAATCTTCGAATCTGGGATAAAAGCATCCCGCCTATGCAAATGGCGGGATGCTTTTTTTATGCCCATAGCTTACGATTATACCCGTATAGATACCTTTCGTACCTGCCGGTTCGGTTTTCTGCTCACAACCCGTTATTTTTGCAATCTTATGCGAAACGCACCTATTCCGCTTATCCTGACAATTATGTTGGGCACGGCCTGCCAAAAAGGGAATTCTGTTGATCTCCGGGACAAAGGAGCGCAACTGGTGGTGGAGGGGATGATTGAGGATGGCAAATTCCCGACAGTAACGCTGAGCCGCAGCCTGGATTACTTTTCAAAAATTGATCCCGAGCAATTACTGGCCTCTTTTGTACATGGTGCAAAAGTGACCGTTTCCAACGGTATCACAACACACCAGCTGAGGGAATACAGTTCTGATACCAGCAATGGTACCGGTACCTGTTTCTATACCGTAGATACGGCAAACATCCTCAGTGCTTTTGTAGGGGAAAGAGGGATGAGCTATACGCTTCGCATAGAAGCAGAAGGCAAAGTGATCACTTCCATTACCACTATCCCGGAGGGCAGGTTTTCCCTGGATTCCATCGGATGGAAAAGAGTGGAAGGTCCGGATGTTTCAAAGGTCCGCCTGTTTGTGAAAGTAACAGACCCGCCTGAAAGAGGTAATTATATCCGTTACTTTACTTCCCGCAATAAAGAAGACTTTATGGCAGGGCTCAACTCCGTGTTTGATGACAAAGTGGTGAACGGCACTACTTTTGAAATACCACTGGACGCAGGTGTTGACAAGAATAAAGTAACAGAGATCAGTGAACATCAATTCTTTAAAAGAGGTGATACCGTTTCACTTAAGTTCTGTAATGTAGATCATGGTACTTATGATTTCTGGCGTACGCTGGATTATGCATATAATGATACCGGCAATCCATTCTCAAAACCTATTCGTGTGATCAGTAATGTGCAGGGAGCATTGGGTAACTGGGGAGGGTATTGCGTAACATACAAGACCATTACTATACCAAAATAATCAAAAACCAACAACAGCAACAACAGCATGGAAAACAACACTCCACAAGAGCATGTACACGTACTGATCATCGGATCAGGCCCGGCGGGATACACGGCTGCTATTTATGCCGCCCGTGCCAACCTGAAACCGGTATTGTATCAGGGTATTCAACCTGGTGGTCAGCTGACCATCACTACAGAAGTTGAAAACTATCCCGGTTATCCGGAAGGTATCCAGGGACCTGAAATGATGGTGGACTTTGAAAAGCAGGCGAGCCGCATGGGTGCCGATATCCGTTATGGATTAGCTACCGCCGTGGACTTTTCCTCTCAGCCATATAAAGTAGAAATAGACGAAGAAAAAACAATCACGGCAGATGCCATCATTATAGCTACAGGAGCTTCTGCCAAATGGCTGGGCCTCCCTTCTGAACAACGCCTGAACGGCAGCGGCGTTTCTGCCTGCGCCGTGTGTGACGGATTCTTCTTCAGAGGAAAAGAAGCAGCAATTGTTGGAGCAGGAGATACTGCAGCAGAAGAAGCACTCTATCTTTCCAAGATCTGCTCTAACGTTCATATGCTGGTACGTAAGAATGAAATGAGAGCATCCAAAGTAATGCAGGACCGTGTGCTCAAAACTTCTAACATTATGGTTTACTGGAACTCCGAAACATTGGAAGTGACTGGTGAAAATAAAGTAGACGGTGTTCGTATCCAGAATACCGTAACGAAAGAAGAAAAGACCATTCCAGTGAGTGCATTCTTTGTAGCCATTGGTCACCAGCCTAATTCCGGCATCTTTGCCAATAAACTGGAGATGGACGATCAGGGATATATCAAAACCATCCCCGGTACCAGCAGAACCAGTGTGGAAGGCGTTTTTGCCTGTGGAGACGTGCAGGATAAAGTATACCGCCAGGCAGTAACTGCAGCCGGCAGCGGTTGTATGGCAGCATTAGACGCAGAAAGATACCTCTCTGCAAAAGGACATTAATTTCATCACGAAGGATCAGTGTAAAACATTGATCCTTCGATATTTTATACTATGCTATCTATTGCGCTGGAGGGATTAAAATTCTACGCTTATCATGGCCTTTACCCGGAAGAACAGGTAATAGGCAATTATTTCTTACTGGATATTGAAGTAAGTATCCCGGAACCGCAACATCCTTCCTCCCTGATCGAATCCGTTAACTACGAGGTTTTACACGCTATCGCCAAACGTATTATGGCAACACCGCAGCCTTTGCTGGAACAGGTGGTACATGATATTTCGGTGACCATCAAAAGCACTTTCCCTGCCGTGAGCCGTTCAAAAGTAGTACTGAAAAAACAGGCGCCGCCCTTTGGTGGAGACCTTGCTTTTTCCGCGGTAACACTCGAAAAACAATACTGATCTTTAGCCAATATGACTTATTTTTGGATACCCATAAATTCAAGGTAGTCCTATGCTTAAGAAAACCATTTTACTGTTTCTAACCTGCTGGGTTTCAATTTCCCTGCAAGCGCAAACCGTTGAAGAACTGTTTGCACAGGCGCAGCTGCTCGAAAAACAAATGAAGGATGCGGAAGCGCTCGTCAAATACAAAGAAGTTTTACAGGTATCTCCGGGCCATGTGCCCTCTTTCAACCAGGCCAGCCTGATCTGTGGAAGAGAAGGTGCGCGGCAGAAAGACAAAGCACAGAAACTGGAGTATTTCAACCAGGCAAAGATCTATGCTTTCGAAGCCCTGAAAGTAGAACCCGAAAATGCCGTTGCCAATTACGCCATGGCCATGTCATGGGCCTACATTGGTGCCATATCCGGTGCCAAAGAAAAAGTAGCAGCTTATTCGGAGACCAAAAAATATGCAGACCTCGCCATCAAATTCAAAGCGGATTACGCGGAACCTTATCACCTGCTGGGAAGATGGAATTATGAGCTGTCCAACTTCAACGGTATTGAAAAAGCAGCAGCCAAAGTATTGTTTGGCGGTGTACCTCCCGGAACAATTGAAGGCGCCATTGCCAGTTATGAAAAATGCAATCAGCTAAAAGCGAGCATCATCCAGAACTATCTTGATCTCGCCATTGCTCTCAAACATAATAACCAGGAAACACAGGCCATGGAAGTGCTGAACAAAGGCTTGCGGCTTCGTCCCCTTATCCAGGACGACCAGGGTTATAAGTTAGAAATGAAGAAGATGCTGGAAGCTATGCAATAGTTTTCCCTTTCCATCTGCCACTCCTTAAATACCACAAAGCCAGCGAGATCATGGTGATCCAGTAAACGAACTCTGCTCCCCAGGCCCAGTGCAGCGGACTTTGCCAGCGTTCTATCACTACAAAGCAATAGATCAGGTATACCGTCACCGCTGCAAATTCAATGAACAGGTTGATGCGTGTATTGCCGGTGCCGGTTACGCCATTAAATACAATCGCCGTTACAGAAGAAAGCAAGGTAACGAGTGTACATACATGGATAGAGGGAAGTGCCTCTGTGATCATGGCTGTATCCGGCGTATAGATATGCAGTAACTGGTAGGGGAAGATGTTGATCAGCAGGCTTACCACCATGGCGCAAAGGAATGCAAACCCGGAGATCTTCTTTACCGTTTTTATCACTTCATTTTCCCTTCCCTGCCCGATCAGGTTACTGACCATGGTATTGCAGGTAGAAGCCAGCGCCCAGGTGAAAATACCAAAGAGCCCGAAGATGCTCCGCATCATGTTGGAAATAGCCAGTGGCCTTTGCCCCAGGTGTTCAATGAAAATAAAGAAGATCAGCCAGCTGCCAATGCTAAAAAGGAACTGTATGATCAGCGGTGCGGAAATACTAAGTATGTTCCGGATAGCCGTCATATCTGGTTTCAGCCAGGCGAAGAGATGAAATTTCTTAGGGAATTTAAATCCGAACAGCAAAGAAAAGGCTGCCAGGAAACCCACGAACTCTGCAATGATAGATGCATAGGCGGCACCATTTAGGCCCAATGCGGGTAAACCCATCTTGCCAAAGATCAATCCATAATCCAGGCTGATATTCACCGCTTCCTGGAAAAGGGAGGTAATGGCCAGCAGGCGGGTATTTCCGGTGCCTGTATAAAAGGAATTGCATAAGCCCATCAGCATCAGAAAGGGCAAACCCCAGATACGGATACGAATGAACGAAGTGGCTGCATCCCGGATATGCACATCGTGCAGGCTATGCGCAAAAAAGTAGGGCGCGAGTGAATAGGTGAGGAGGATGGCCACGGCGGAAAAAAGCAGGGCCAGCATCAAACCGTTCGAAAAATAACGGCCCATGCCCGCATAGTTCAATTCTCCCGCCCTCCGTGCAAAAAGTACCTGCAAACCGTTGTTGAGGCCATGGGCGATCATGTACATCACCAGGTAGTAAATTCCGGCAATAGCGTTCACGGCAAAAGGGAACTCTCCCAGGTGACCCAGGAAAGCGGCATTGGTCATATGATTGATCTGTGGCAGGATCAGGGCCAGGCAGATAGGGCCCGCAATCTTCAGGATCTGTCTATTAGATAAGTTAACTTGCATTTAGTCAGGTATTTACTCCCCGGTTTCCGTTGGGCAGTGCAAAAATACGCTCTTTACCCCATCCATAACTCTCATTTATTTTGATTATTATTGTGCCTTACAACACTGAAACGCATGCCCGTGGCTTATACCATACAACCGACTTACGCGATAGACGATGCCACTCTGCTGGAAACGGATCTGACGATCTGCACCCTGCTGGTGCTCATCGGTAGCGGCACCTTCAGTTATGCCGTATTGGCGCCAAATACCCGCAAGTTCCTGGCGCTGAAGAGTTACAGCTATCAGCCCAAAACATTGGCGGTGGCCGATCTGGAAATGATCGAACAGATCTTTGATGCAGATAAATTACTGTTCACTGCTTTCAAAGAAGTACTGCTGGCTTTTGATTCTCCTGATAATACACTGGTGCCGGAACCTTTATTCGCCGGCCAGCTTAAAAAGGATTACCTCCATACCGCACACCTGGAAAGGATGCAGGAAGCTGTATTGTCAGACAGTCTGCCTGACCTGGGCATGGTGAATGTATATGCTACGGATAAAGATATCCTGGGTTTCCTCCGCAAAGAATTTTCTTCAGACCGTGTGGTACATGCGCATTCAGCTTTGCTGAAATCCTATAAACAGGACCGTGATATCATGTTCTCCGATGGCGTGGTGTTCATTGAAGTTCAACAACAACAATTTGCCCTTACTATTTATGCTGCCGGTAAATTATTGCTGCAACAGCAGTTACCTTACCGCAGCGGTCTTGATATCGTATACTACATCGTTAATTCCCTGCGTCAGCTTGAACTGACGGAACTACAGGCGAAAATAAAACTCGGTGGTGCGCTCACAAAAGACTCACAGGTGTACCAGGAATTGAACCGTTTTTTACCACGGCTGGACTGGGTAAGCAAACCGGAAGGTTTCCTTTACATCGGCAAGATGAATGAAGTGCCTGCGCATCATTTTCACAATCTTTATGCATTGGCCTTATGCGTATAGTAGGAGGAACAATGGGTGGCAGAAAGATCAATCCGCCTGCCAATATGCCGCATACCCGTCCAACCACGGATATCGCGAAAGGCGGCCTGTTCAACATCATCGAAAACAACCTGGATATTTCCTCTCTCAAAACACTGGATATCTTCGGCGGTACCGGTGCTATCAGTTATGAACTGGCATCCCGTGGCGCAACAGATCAGACGATTGTGGAAAAGGATAATGCCATGGCCGATTTCATTGCCAAAACAGCGGAAATACTGAACGTAAAACTGAAGCTGCACCGGATGGATGTATTCAAATACCTCCAGCAGTGTACCGAACAGTTCGACTTCATTTTTGCAGGACCTCCTTACCAACTGAGCACTATCGATGATCTGCCGAAGATTGTTTTTGAACGGCAGCTGCTGAAGCCGGAAGGTTGGTTTGTGCTGGAACACACGCCGCGTAATAATTACAAACAGTTCAGTTATTACCGCTCAGAAAGAAATTACGGAACCACCATATTTTCCATATTCATTAACCGGGAAGAACTGAGGAAACCCTCAGCCGGCGAATAATATTTACCATATGCAACGTATCTGCTTATTCCCAGGAACCTTCGATCCCGTTACCCTTGGTCATACCGATATCATTGATCGTGCCCTGCCCTTGTTTGATGAACTGGTGATAGGCATTGGTATCAATTCCAGCAAAGTGCCCATGTTCACTGTTGAGCAGCGGGTAGAATGGATCAGGGAGATCTATAAACATGAACCAAGGATTAAGGTGGCATCCTACGAAGGGCTGACCGTGAATTTCTGCAAAGAGATCAAAGCGCAGTTCATCTTACGCGGGATCCGTTATGTGAGCGACTTTGAATATGAAAAAGCCATTGCGGACATCAATCGTAAACTGGAACATGAAGTAGAAACTATTTTCCTTACCTGTTCTCCTGAATATTCTACCATCGCTTCCACGCTTGTGCGTGATGTGATCCGTTATAAAGGAGATGCCGCGCAGTTCCTGCCGGATGTTGTTGCGAATTCGATTAACCTCAAATCTTCTATATGAAATCAATCTGGTTCTCACTGGACATATCGCTGGATCAGCTCAATGAAATGGGCAAAGGTAATATGGCTGAACTCCTGGGTATGGAGTTTACAGAGATCGGCCCTGATTGCCTGCGTGCCATGATGCCGGTGGATCATCGTACCAAACAACCTTATGGCTTATTACATGGCGGTGCTTCTGCTGCACTGGCTGAAACAATGGGCAGTGTTGCATCTGCACTGATCATTGATCCGGAAAAGCAGATCTGTGTGGGGCTGGAGATCAACGCGAATCATGTTCGCGGGATCAAAGAAGGGTATGTGCATGCTTTGGTGAAACCATTGCATATAGGTGGTTCCACGCATGTATGGGATATACGGATCACGGATGATCAGCATAAACTGGTATGCGTGAGCAGACTCACAGTGGCTGTATTACCGAAGCGGGGTGTTTAGTTATTCAGGACTCTTAATAGCTAGATTTTGGCGCGTTGCGTTTTGCTTTGCACTGAATGTTATTCAGTCCTCTTAATAGCTACGAGGTAATGCATCCGGCTGATCACTTCATGATCATGCACAAAAAATCCTGCTGCAGTGAGCATCATCTTCACCTGTTCAACCCCTAACCGCAGTTTCTGATAACTGCTTACCTTCTGTATCCATTGCCCGCTCTGCTTTTCCAGCAACATATCAAACACTCTTACAAAACCGGGGAAATATTCCAGGAAGCAGGTATGGATCCGGTCATCATCTGCCTTAACAGGAATAAACCTTTCCTCATTTTCCAATGCCTGTGTAAGATCACGGAAAGAAAGTACCAGCTTCCCTTTGTGCAGCAGCATGTTATACCATTCCCTGATCAGCACGGAAACCTGCTCAGGACTGTCCAGGTGCGTGAGCGTATCACCCATACAAACAATCAGCTCCGTTTCCATGGAGTACTGACTGCTATTGGCGATGTTGGCAAGAATGGTCCTTACGGAACGGCCTTTTGTGTGGGCATTCAGTTCAGACAGGAGATGCTGGTTAAAATCCACCGCATACACAGTATACCCCAGGTTGGCGAGGGAAACTGTTTGTAATCCATGGCCTGCCCCCAGGTCAATAGCTGCCTGATTTGCAAAAGGCGCAATGTGTTTGCTGACGAAATAGGCTTCCTGTTCTTTTTGTTTTGTCTCGAAATTACCTGTCATCCAGGCATAGAAGGCTGCCAGGTGGTTGTCATAGTGGGATTTTACACTCATAGTTTCATAGTTATAGTTTATAGCCTGCTTTCAGCAGTACATCGATGATATTCTGATAGGAATATTGCATGTATTTTCCCAGGTTCTCCGGCCGGATCCATTGAATATCCAGGATATCCTCTTCAATCTGCGCCACCGTTAATTCCGTTCCCGTAAAATACATCCGGTACCAGTGGCTGTGCTTCAGGATCTTCTTTTGCTTCAGCGGATAATAATGGAAAGTTTCTGTGATCTTATGTCCCAGCTTAACGGTATGTAAGCCGGTTTCTTCCCGAACTTCACGCAGGGCGCACTCTTCCAGTGTTTCACCATCATCCCACTTACCTTTGGGGAGGTCCCACTTCCCCCTTCTGAACATCAATAATACTTCATTATCCGGATTTGTTATAACTCCGCCCGCTGCTTCATACACAGTGAACTGTGCTTTTACGTTGGCAAACACCGTTTCGGGAGCAGAATGGCGGAACACAGCCATGGGGAGTTCATCCTGGCCAAGGAGTTTAACCGTCTGCTCAATCTCTTTCTCCGTGGGGGAAAAGAGGGTGGGAGCGCCTAAATATTTTGGATCGAGTTTAGTTTGAGTGCCTGCAATGACGATGGGCCTTTCGTTGATATATATATTAACGGGTGTTTCCATCCTGCAAAATTAGGTATTAGCGAACTATTTGCAGGTAAATTGTACTTTTGCCGCGTTATGAACAAGATCAGCGAAAAACAGGTAGCAGAGAAACTACTTCAGATTCAGGCCGTTAAGCTAAGCCCGGCAAAGCCTTTTACCTGGGCATCCGGATGGAAGTCTCCCATCTACTGCGACAATCGTACGGTATTGTCCTTCCCATATATCCGCGACTACATCAAATCGGAATTATCCAATACCGTATTTGAAAGTTTCCCGGATGCAGCAGTGATTGCAGGTGTAGCTACAGCAGGTATTCCTCATGGAGCCCTGGTAGCAGATCAGTTGAAACTTCCTTTTATCTATGTGCGTTCCAAACCAAAAGAACATGGCATGGGCAACCAGATAGAAGGTGTATTACAACCCGGCCAGCCGGTAGTAGTGATAGAAGACCTTATTTCCACCGGCAAAAGCAGCCTGGAAGCAGTACAAGCTATCCGTGCAGCAGGAGGGGAAGTGATCGGTATGGTATCTATTTTTAATTATGGATTTGATATTGCCGTAAAAGCGTTTGAAGCAGCCGGTGTTACCTATAAATCACTCAGTAACTACAGCGCGCTGATAGAGCTGGCGGTGGAAAAAGGCCTTGTTTCTGCAACAGAACAGGAAACCCTTCAGGCCTGGCGTTCTGCACCTGATGTTTGGGGTAAATAATAGTATACATTTAGAAATTTTTGTATATTGTGGGTGATAAAAAAATCATGCTATGCGTATTATTCAATTAGTGCTCGTGCTTTTGCTCACCGGAGCAGGAGTTTCAATGGCCCAGGTGAAGAAAGGCACTCTGGCAACTGCTAAGATCAAGGTACCTTCAGTTCAGTGTAACATGTGCAAAGATGCCATTCAGCGTTATTTTCTGAAAGAAGAAGGCGTGAAATCAATGGTGGTGGACGTGAAGAAGAAAGAAGCGACTGTAAAATATTATACAGACCGCACCAACATCGAGAATATTAAAACAGGTATTGCTAACGCAGGATATGATGCGGATGATGTAGCAGCAAATCCTGATTCTTATAATGATCTGCCCAAGTGCTGCAAGAAACCGGAAGATGGTGGCGGACCACTAAATCCAAAGAAGAAAGGTTAAAATTTTTAAGCCTCCCGTGATAAACGGGAGGCTTTTTTGTTTATAGGATTTTCCTTTGTAGCCTATATGTATATAGTTAGGTGTTGTTTCTTCAGAAATTGAAGCGGTAGCAGAGGCTCACCTGAAAACCAATCCAGGTTTTGGTGTTAGTTGATTCTGTGTCTTTGTAAGAATTACTTAGTGTATATAATGGTCTTACCGTATAAAATTCCCTGTCGCCATTTGTGCCTTCATACCCACTTGTAGCAACGGTTACAGGAGTGCCGTCCTGGAAATAGGAGGATTTGAGCAGATTGAATACAGGGCCGGCTTTTACCACGAGATTGGGCCTGAGTGATTTTTCTACCTGCAAGGCTAAGCGGTGCAATTCACTTTTTACATTTATGTTTTTGAGGGTATCCCTAATAGCTGAGAAGTCAATATTCCGGCTGAGTTTGCCGGTGGTCACCATCATGCCTATACGCCATTCATTGTTCAAAGGGATCATGCTGCCCAGTCCGTATCTGAAACCGCTTACTTTAAAACTACTGCTCCAGCTGAAGAATCCGTGCAGGTATTTGTGTCCTGCTGTGATGGAGGCATTGAGGTAAAGGACATCATCTACGGTAAAACCGCCATCTGCGAACCACCTTGTTCGTGGTGGTGATGGTATCGGTCGTTGGGCCATGATGGCTGGTGTTAATAACAGGGTGATGGATGGTTTTAGCATCTGGGGGGCTTTGGGTTTCAATGGTTCGAGGGGGAAGGAGGGCGTGTTTTTCGTTTTTATTTCTACGGTGTTTGGGTTTGTGGGTGACTGACTGGAGGTTGTGTTTTGGGTTTCAGTGGTGCCTGAGGATTTTGGAGATGATTGGCTGAAAATTGTGTCTTTTGTATCAGTGGTGGTGTTCTGGTTTGTGGATGATTGGCTGAAGGTAGTCTCCTTGGTTTCAGTGGTGGCCGAGGATTTTGCATTGGTTTTATCCACAAAAGCTGTGTGAAGTTTTGTTTCAGCGATGGTTATTGTAGATGATCGACTGGATTTATCCAGGGAGCTTGAGTTTGTTTTTGCTGCAGAAAGAGGCTTTGTTTCTTTAGTGACAGCGGATTTTGCAGATGATAGCTTAGATTTATCCGGTGAAATTGTGTTGGTGCCAGCCTTTTTAGCTGCAGAGGAGGCGTTTGTTTTAGTTGTACCTGCAGATGATTCGCTGGTTTTATATTTAGAAGCTGTTTGAACAGTAGCCCGTTTCGCATCAGAAGGAATTGTCTCTTTTATGGGAGCATGCTTTTTATCACCTCCATGAAAGATCACATGGTCCTTATACATCTTATAGTCACTCCCTGTATTACTTCTTATCAATTCCAGTAACTCCTCCACTGCATAGGAACGTCTCTGGGTCACGATCTTTTTCCCTGCAGCTACTTTATTGGAATTAAAAGAAAGGAAAACCCCGGTCTGCACTGTGATCAACGTGGATAATGAGTCTATGGAGAACAAGGTATTCGTGATCCGCACCTGCTTTTGGTGAGCCGCACGGTTTTCCTGTGCCTGAATATTAGTTGAGATAGTCAGGCATACCATTATATATATAAGTGTACCCCATCTAATTACATCCATCCCCACTAATATAAATTACATTTCGCTCAGTCCGGTATTGAAGATCAAGGGAAGCCGTGATCACATCCAATACATAGGATAAGGGCTTGTTTTCAAATGTTGTACTAATATGGCATTCCGCCATCTTTTCATTTTCAAGCCTGATCTCCACATTATAGGTTTTGGATACCTGCCGGGCTACCTCACTCAGAGAAGTATGTTGAAAATGCAGCATCCGGGTGGCATAAGCATAGTTATTCCTGCCGTTTTCTGCTGTTGAAACAGTGTCAAACGTACGACTGGCGCGGTTATAGATACATCCTTGCCCTGCCTTAAGGGTTATAGCGCTCGTTTTGCTGGATACCAACACCGCTCCATTATTTACCTGCACGATGATCTGTTCCGGGCTGGTCTTTACATTGAAGGCTGTGCCTAATACCTGGATCTTAAGATCGCCTGTTTCAACTATAAATGGACTTTGGGAAGAGGGTTGTACCTCAAAATAACCTTCTCCTTTTAGTTGGATCTGCCGGGAAGTAAAGGCTGCCGGGTATCTTATCGCACTACCCGGAGGCATTACTACATAAGAATTGTCCGGTAAAGTATCACGTATAATATCCTTTTGAGCCTGCAGGGAAATGATTTCCGAGCTTGCTTTTCCAACAGGTAATAATTTATATATCGCTATCAGGCATACAAGGGTTGCTGCCACTGCCAGCCAGGTATAAATCCTTTTCCTGGGTGACTGCTTTTGGGAAAAGCGTTCCCATTCCCGTTCAACATCTGGCTTTTGGTAGGAGGAAAGCGTTGCATTTCCCCATACTTTCGCCAGCTGATCGAAGGTTTGCCGGTTTTCAGGAAGGGCCTCCAGCCAATTGTCGACTGCGATCGCTTCCTCCGGCCCGGCCTCTCCGGCCAGGTATTTCGCAAGCAGATCTTCGGTAACTGATATGTGCTGTTTGTTATCCAAGTCGTTGATTTAATAAAGGAGAATGATAAAAATGACCAGGTATTCCTGCAATTTCTCCCGTAATATTTTTAATGCCTTGCCCATTTGTGCCTCAACCGTTTTTATAGAAATATTCAATTCAGTAGCTATTTCGGTATACTTTTTCCCATCCTCCCGGCTTTTTAAGAATACAACTTTGCACTGTGCGGGGAGGGATTCCATGGCTTCCCGGATGCGCGTTTGCAGTTCCCGGGCAACCATTTGTTCCTCCGGTTCTCCGGAAAAGGTGTTTTTTTGGATGTTATGTGCCTGGTATAAAGTATACTTCTCCTTGTTATTTCCCTGCCGGATGATGTTCAGGCAGTGGTTGTGGATGCTGCGGTACAGGTAACTTTTAATGCCCTCATCTAAAATAATTGTTCCCTGTTTCTCCCATAACCTGGTAAAAACGGACTGAACGGCGTCACTTGCGGCGGCTTCATTTTTCAGTAAGGTGAATGCATAACGATGCAGTTTTTCATAATGGGTTATGAAAAGCTGCCGAAAGGCATGGGTCATATCCTGCTTATTCTTACTGTCCAAAATCTGCCGAAGCCGTCTCGAAAATGGCTTTTTCCGTAGTTAATAATAGAACACGCAAAGTGGAATTTACCCCTATGCGGGGAATAAAATATAAAATGAATGTAGGATTTTGAGGGGAAATGGGAGATTAAACTGGGAGGTTGGATGCTTACGAGGAGGTTTTAAAATGAGAAATTGACCCTTGGAAGGGGGAATTTGTCCTATGATCAGGACTTGAAAAACGGAGGAATCAATCTTAGAAATAAAAGATTAGCCCTTAACTGAGGCCTTAAAAATGGAAAAACAGGATCAAAAAGAAGGGAATCGGCGCTTGAATCAGGGGCTTAAAAATGAAAAATTAGCCTCAGAAATGGGGAATTGGTATTTCAACGGAGTCATCAAAAATGAAAAAAACGGGACTTAAGAGGTGAAAATCAGGTTCCCTGGTAGGCGCCAAAAATGAAAAATCGACCTGAAAAAATGGGAAATCGGCCTTTCAACAGAGCTCTTAAAAAATGAAAAAAACGGGACTTAAGAGGTGAAAATCAGGTTCCCTGGTAGGCGCCAAAAATGAAAAATCGACCTGAAAAAATGGGAAATCGGCCTTTCAACAGAGCTCTTAAAAAATGAAAAAAACGGGACTTAAGAGGTGAAAATCAGGTTCCTGGTAGGCGCCAAAAATGAAAAATCGACCTGAAAAAATGGGAAATCGGCCTTTCAACAGAGCTCTTAAAAAAGGGGGAAATGGAACCCGAAAGAAGAAAATCGAACTTCCGGCCGATGGCTGAAAAGTGAAAAACCGGGCTCAAAAATATGAAATTGACTTTTCTAACGGAGACATGGAAATGAAAAATCAACGCAAAATGAGTGTTCAAAAAAGAGAAATCAGCTCACAAACTCATCCATCCGAATTCAAAAAACTCCACTTTTTACCTTCCAAAATGCAAAAAGCTCTCCTTAACTCGCTCGCTAAAAATCCCCAAAATCACTTTTTCTTACTCCCAAAATGTAAAGAATCGTTCCTTAACTCAGCTCCAAAAAGTGGAAAACTATCTTTTTGAACCTCGAAAATCCCAGACATCATCCACCCCAAAAAGTCAAAAATCGCCCTTTTTAAACCTCGAAAATCCCAAACATCATCTACTCCAAAAAGTCAAAAATCGCATTTTCAAACCTCGAAGATCCCAAATATCATCTACCCCAAAAGTCAAAAATCACCCTTTTGAACCTCGAAAATCCAGAATATCATCTATGCTCAAAAGTCAAAAATCACCCTTTTCAACCTCAGAACCCCCAAAGATCATCCCCTGAAATTGACAAAAGGATCAGAGAAAATCAAGTTTTTGCTTGGTTTCACATTTGATCGGGAAGGGTAAAAAGATCCCTTTTTTCCCCACTTTACAGTTTCCGGCTGCCTTAATTGTGACCTCTTTATTGGTCAATGCCCCCAGGACATTTTGAAAAACATGTCCCATATCCACCTCCAGTTTTACCGGAAAATAGAAAGTATCCCGGGCCGGAATATCAATAAGGGTATCCTGAAGGGAGTGACCCACTTTCCGGTCATCGAGGAAAACATCGAACTCGGCATCTTTCAGACGAAGGGAAAAATTATTGGGATTGTAATAGGCCAATTCCATCCTGACCGTGCTTTTTGAAAAGCTCAGATTATCAAAATTGAAGCTGGCTATCCGGAGAAATTCCAGGTCTTTCATCTTCCCGCAGGAACTGATCGTTCCCCAAACTAAGAGCACCAGGATGCCAAATTGAAACCTTTTCATGAATGATGGATTAGCATAAAATTCCCCAAACGTACAAAACTCCCCCTTAATAAGAAGTTAAGATTTGATCCAACAGGATGGGAGTGACCCCCGCACTTCAAATTTCACTTTAAGTAAAAAGTGGTCAAAATCAATCATTTTTAGAACTAATAACTTTAGTAAATTTGTTGACTTTTAAAGTTCTGCTTAAAGTAAAATTTTACTAAAGTTAATAGCATATTTAATATGGTTCTATGAACTGTTATTCAATAAATTATGCTGTTACAACTGTAACTTAACATTTAATTACAGGCAGCACAAAATGATCAATTTTACACTTCAAAACTTTTAATTGTGACTATATGACAGAACAGTCTGAAAACAGAACTTTAATTATTGAATCTCAATACTTTCCACCAATTTGTTTTTATAAGACTTTAATTGAAGCAGATATATTAAAGATAGAGAGATATGAACACTACCAAAAGGTCAGTTTTCGCAATCGTTGTTACATTGCCGGACCCAATGGAAAGATCCTCCTGAGCGTTCCCCTATCGAAAGGAAAAAATCAGCGGACAATTATGAAGGACGTCCGGATCAGCAATGTTGAAAATTGGCAGGGCTTACATTGGAAGACTTTAACTTCTGCTTACCGCCGGTCCCCCTGGTTTGAATATTTTGAAAATGACCTCGAGGGGTTATATGAGAAAAAATTCGATTTCCTCCTGGATTGGAACATGGCCTGCCTCGAATGGGCCAACAAGGTCCTGGGCATTTCAAAGGAGGTCCAATTGACGGATGAGTTTGAAAAGTCGTACGACCCCGCCACAGGCATCATCGATAAAAGGGATCAATTTATACCCGGTCAGGATCAGGAAGGGCTTCCAACTTACGCCCAGGTTTTTGGAGAACGGACCGGCTTCTTCCCGAACCTTAGCATCCTCGATCTGTTATTCTGTGAAGGAAAACGGGGATTGGAACTATTGAAGTGATTATGAATGGGTTGTACTTTTCCGGGATAGGGAGGGTAAGGCTGCATTTATTTAATATTTATATTCAATATAGATCACATTAAATAGCTATTATCCAATTAATTAAGCTATTTAAAAGCCTTTCATAAAAAAGATGAATTTTTTTTGGAAATGCATTGGAACAAAATTGTAGATTTGCATCCAATTTTGCTGGTCAAACGACTTACGTAGGTGTATAAACCAGAAGTTTCCCAGCTCATTTAAATTGTGCTTTAAGTTTTACTACTAATCCTTAAAATTCATTCACAGCGTTAAATGAACAACACCTACACGGACCTCGTTCACCAAACCTTTGAATTCCCGCAAGAGGGTTTCGAAGTGAAGGATAACAATCTGCTATTTAATGGATTGGATATCCGGGCCTTGATTGATAAGTACGGAACACCGTTCAAGTTGACCTACCTTCCCAAAATCGGAATGCAGATCAACAGGGCAAAAAAGATGTTTCAGGACGCAATTAAGAAGAATAAGTACGATGGCAATTATTATTACTGCTATTGTACTAAAAGCTCCCACTTCTCCTTTATAATGGAGGAGACCCTGAAGCATCAGGTTCATATTGAAACCTCCTTTGCTTACGACCTGGACATTGTGACCAAGTTGTACGAAAGGAAAAAGATCAATAAAGACGTGTTTGTGATCTGCAACGGTTATAAAACAAAAACTTATACCCGGAGCATCGCCAAACTGATCAATAGCGGTTTTAAGAATGTACTGCCGATATTAGATAACAAGGAGGAGCTGGATGACTACTCCAAATTCATAAGGTCTAAAGACCCGGTTCGACTCGGGATCCGGATAGCCGCAGAAGAGGAGCCGACATTTGACTTTTATACCTCCCGTTTGGGAATTGCCCCCAGGGACATCCTCGAGTTTTACGTGGATAAGCTGAAGGGTAATCCGAAGTTCGAGCTGAAAATGCTCCACTTCTTTATGAACAAGGGGATTAAAGACGATATCTTTTACTGGAGCCAGTTCAATAAAGTATTAAACCTTTATTGTCAGCTGAAGAAGATCTGTCCGGAACTGGAGAGCATCAACCTCGGCGGTGGCTTCCCGATCAAACATTCCCTGGGTTTTGATTACGATTACGCTTACATCGTGAACGAGATCGTTGCCAACATCAAGAGTGTTTGTAAAAAGAACAAAGTAGAAGTTCCGGATATTTACACCGAGTTCGGATCTTTCACAGTAGGAGAGAGCGGTGCCGTGATCTATAGCGTTCTGGGCGAAAAGCAACAGAACGACAGGGAGAGCTGGTACATGATCGATAGTTCTTTTATTACCACTTTGCCAGACACCTGGGGTATCGGGGAGAAGTTCCTGATGCTGCCCATCAATAAATGGGACCAGGAATACCAGGAGGTGCACCTGGGGGGATTAACCTGTGACGGTTATGACTTCTACACCTCGGAAGAACACATCAACGCTGTGTTCCTTCCCAAGCTGACGAATGGAAAGGAACCTTTATATATCGGTTTCTTCCACACCGGCGCCTACCAGGATCAACTGAGCGGTTACGGAGGTATCAAGCACTGCCTGATCCCTTCCCCGAAACATGTGATCGTAGGGCAGGATAAAAACGGACAATTAAAAGATTGGTTATATGCCAAGGAGCAAACCTCCCAAAGCATGTTAAAGATTTTGGGTTATTAAAAAAATGGGTTAGTAATCCACTTAAAAACCCCTCGGTTCTCCGAGGGGTTTCTTTTTGCCCATATATGAGAAATAACCGCTTATAAAATTGAAATGCTCTCCTTGCGGGAGAGCATTTAATTTCATAGGATAGATCGATCCAACATTCATAGCAAGGGACAAATGAAACTTCAAGGCATAGAGAAATAAGAAAACTTCACGGTACAGAGTAAAAAGGAAAACTTTAAAACATAGTGTAATAGGGAAAATGATCGAGGTACAGAGAAATAGGAATCAATAGGCATATGGTCAATAGGTTATGATAGAACAAAAGTAGTTGTAGAAGCATCGATTGCAAATACCATTTAGTTGTATCTTTTTGCAACTTATTAACGAAAAAAACGTTGCTAACAATTTTCAAACATAATAATCGATTTTAAATTATATAATATCAATATTTATGAAACGTTATTATGCGATCCCCTTCATTTTATTACTTATATGTTCTTATCCAGCACGGGCACAGTCTTCCGAGGAGGAGGCAGTAAAAAGTGCCATTCAGCAACTCTTTGACGGCATGAGGAAGGGCGATAGCGCAATGGTAAAGGCTGCGTTTGCAGATAAGGCTATTTTACAAACAGTTCAGAATAAAAAAGACAGCACAACAGCAATAGTTTCACTAACATTAGCACAATTTTTGACGGCGGTGGGTACTCCTCACACGGACGTGTGGGATGAGCGGATCACGTTTGATAAGATATTGATCGATGGATCGTTAGCAAGTGTATGGACTCCCTATCGTTTTTTCCTCAACGACAAGTTTTCCCATTGCGGGGTGAATTCTTTTCAGTTATACAGATCGGGAACGGGTTGGAAGATCATCTACCTGGTAGATACCCGCAGAAAGGACAAGTGCCTGTAAGTAAGATCTATTTTTCTGTTTTAGGGCCGTCCAGGTAATGAATGGCGGTATCACATTGTTTTTCAATCTCGGTAAAGCAGGCGTCCAGTAATTCTATATTTCCTTCCATATATTCACTCTTCCCGGAACGGGAGAGGCCTTTTACCAGCAGGAACTGTTTGGTAAGGTTTTGATTGATCAGTGCAGAGAACTGTTGCTGCTCTTCCATGGCCCGTTGGTGCTCCAGCCGGGTGATGTTTCTGTAATAAACACCCCATACCCTCAGGCATAATACCAGGTATACCATCATAAAGAAAGGTGTGACCAGGTATTTATCCATCATGGAATAGGTGGGGGGGAGTAGTACCGGTATGTTCTGTATTTTCATAAATGCCACCAGCACAAGGTATAAGAACAGAACAATACCCAATGCCAGCGCCGTACGAAGGTTTACTGCAAAGTAACCCAGCAGGCAGGACATCAGCCAGGGTATAGCATATAAGGGGGATACATCCAGATCGTTGGCAAAGGAGGATAACATGGGGATGATCATGGTGTTCAGTGCGGCAATGGTCCCTACCACCTGGATAGAAACACCTTTCTGCATGAGAAAGAGGCAAAGCGCAAAGATGGCGTAGAAAGATCCATTCACTATCAGGTTAGTATAATCCTGCACATATATTACGGTGAAGAATATCGGACTTATCAGAAGGCAATAGAAAAAGATAAAGTCGAACAGCATTTTGATGCGGGCCTGTTCAAGGGCACTGCTGGTATGCTGAATAAGGTTAGCTGTTACCGTTCTTTCGGTACTTCCATATAATTTATTGGCTAAAACACGCAGACTCCTGATGGTTGTTAACATGGAAAGAGGCGTAAACAGTTTAAGTGAACTATCAGCAAGGTACTCTGATCCCGTATCCTGCGCATTCAACGTTTGTGGTAAATTTACCGGCACAAAAAAAAAGAGCCGCTCCGGAGGAGCAGCTCTTTATAAGTCGAATTTGAGATCAAATCACAACTATTCCTAACCCTATGCAACTATAATTTCTTTTGCGGCTTCCTGTTTTGCCTCTTTTTTAGGCAGGGTCAGTTTCAGAACGCCGTTGTCGTATTTAGCATTGATCTTGTCTGCATCCACATTTTCATCCAGGGTAAATGACCGGGAGAAGGAGCGGAAGCTGAATTCCCTGCGGATCTGTTTTTCATTCTCCACTTTCTGTTCTGTCTTCTTTTCAGAACTGATCGTCAGGGTCTGGCCATCCAGGTTGATCTTAAAATCACCTTTCTCAAAACCAGGGGCTACAACATCCAATACATAAGCATCTTTTGTTTCACGGATATTCACGGGTGCATGAGCGCCAAAGAAATCCGAAGTAGCGAAGTCCTTATTAATGAACTTGCCATTGAAAATATCGTCCATGATGCCGCTAAGGGTCTTAACCGGTTGTTGATTGAATTTTACGAGTGTCATAGTCTTTATAATTTTTTAAGTGAAACCATTTTAAGTTTTTCGGTCACGCAGGGAGTAGATCAAACGGAATACCAATGCCAAAAAGCTGCTATTTTGTTAGGAAACCATTGTTTGAATAAGACATAATGTCGTTTTTGGTTGTGTGAGCAAGACATAATGTCGTTTTCTTATTATTTATTTATGTTTGTCGATATATTATTAACTTTGCAAAAAAGGAATATTATGTACCCTGCGGAACTCGTGATGCCTATGAAGGCAGAATTAACAGATAATGGTTTTGAAGAATTGCTGACACCTGCAAAGGTGGATGAAACCTTATCTAAAGCAGGCACAACCCTGGTAATGATCAACTCCGTATGTGGTTGTTCAGCAGGTACTGCCCGCCCTGGTGTTTTGATGGCTGTGGCTACCAGTGAAAAGAAACCAGACAGGCTGACAACCAGCTTTGCCGGTTTTGATGGAGATGCTGTTAAGCAGATCCGTACACACCTGTTGCCTTATCCTCCATCTTCACCTGCTATTGCATTGTTTAAAGACGGACAACTGGTGCATTTCATAGAACGTCACATGATTGAAGGACGTTCAGCGCAATTGATCGCAACCAATTTGCTGGCTGCGTTTGATGAATATTGTTAATTCAATTGTGCTTTCACGAGTATTAATCTTATATAAAGGATGTACATCTTTTATAAATGGAATTGATAATTCGTAATTGAAAAGCTAACTTGGTGGTTTGATTTTCCTCTTGATATAATTCGGCTTTGTTCATAGGAAAATTCAGATCACCATTTTTTATACGCCTATGTATCCTAATTTATATTACGCGTTTAAGGATCTCTTTGGGATCGAAATACCAGTATTAAAGGTTTTGCAGACGTTCGGCTTCTTTGTAGCCATAGCATTTTTGGCTGCTGCATATGTATTGACTGCTGAACTGCGCCGCAGGGAAAAGCTGGGGTTATTAGCCCCGGTACAGGAAACCATAACCATTGGTAAACCTGCTTCGATCACAGATCTGTTGATCAGTGCCGCTATCGGTTTTATACTTGGCTTTAAATTATTTGGTCTTTTTGGTAACACCAGCGATTTCAGGGATTACCTGTTATCAGGGCAGGGGAGTATTATAGGCGGGGTGCTTGGTGCAGCGGCACTGGCTTATTGGAAATATTATTCCAAAAAGAAAACGGCGCTGGATAAACCTAAAGAAGAAAAAGTGAACGTATGGCCTCATCAGCGGGTACCTGATTTTACAATCCAGGCTGCCGTAGCAGGACTCATAGGCGCCAAAGTATTTCATAACCTGGAGAACTGGGGTGAATTCGTCAGGGATCCATGGGGTTCTATATTTTCTGCCAGTGGGCTTACCTTTTATGGTGGCCTGATTGTGGCGGCATATGTGATCATCCGTTATGCCACTAAAAAGAAGATCAACTGGAAACACCTGGTAGATAGTGCCGCTCCGGCATTAATGCTTGCATATGCAGTGGGCCGGATGGGGTGCCAGTTTTCAGGAGACGGTGACTGGGGTATTAATAATAGTGCCTACGGTACTAACCCAACCGGTAAAGTGGAAAAGATCACGGAAGCGCAATACCAGGAAATACTGCACAGGGACTCTGCTTACTTCGTCCGCCAGTTTGGTAGCCTTGAAAACGTTCCACACCGGAACTTTGAAAAGCCGGCCTCGCTCAGTTTCTTACCTGATTTCTTTTTCGCCTATAGTTATCCGCATAATGTGGTGAACGATGGTATTCAACTCCAGGGCTGTAATGGCGAATACTGCAGCGCATTGCCTGTTGGCGTATATCCAACCCCGTTATATGAGATCCTGGTTTGCGGATTGTTCTTCATTGTATTGATGGCCATCCGCAAAAAAGTGACCACACCCGGAGTGATCTTTGGTATTTACCTGATCTTAAATGGGGTAGAGCGGTTCTTTGTTGAAAAAATAAGAGTGAATACGAAGTACGATATATTTGGATTCCATCCCACACAGGCGGAGATCATCGCCAGCCTGTTAGTGATCGGCGGCGCCATTCTTATATGGTATGCCCGCAAAACGAATCCGGTAAAAACAGCATAGTAATAAGATATGCAGCGTCACCCGAATCTGGTTCCACTATCACATGAGCACAAACGCCTGCTTTTCGTATGCAGGTATCTTAAAACTGATGCTGCTCCCTACGAAGGGTTCCCCCTGGAAACACAAGCCAAACTGGAATACATGGTGAAGATCTTCCAGGAAGTAATGGTGCCGCATATCCAGAAAGAAGATTATCTCTTTGAACTGTGCCGTGGCCACCATGCAGAAATAGACGTGATGCTGGACGAATTGCTGGAAGAGCACCGCACCATTTCAGGCATGTACAGTGCCCTGGTGGATAGTCCGGATGTGGAAAGGGATATGGACATCCTGGCCCGCAGCCTGGAAGCACATATCAGGAAGGAGGAGAGAGTAGCGTTTGAGAAGTTGCAGGAAATGCTGCCCGATGTGATGGACCAGATCAACTTTGAAAATTCCTGATACTCATACATTATTATATAATGGCGCAGTGGAGATCCCGCTGCGCCATTTTTCATTTAACCCCTTAATTTCTCCGTTCATCCCTCTTCTGGCAAAATGCTGTAACAAACGAATTTGACAGGCGTCTTTGTTTTATGCAAGGAAGCAAAGAACAGTTTTTACCAATCGTCACCAGATAATAACCATTTGTGTAAAACTATGTACTATGTAAAGCATAATACCTACCTTTACACTGTTCTTGTTAAAGGAAGGAACTGTAAGAATCATCAAATCGTCTAAATCGTTATAACCTAACATCATCCGCCTTATATGAAAGCAATTAGTAAGTTATTGACCCTGAGCATGTTACTCATAAGTAGTAGCTACATGGCTCAAGCCCAGCACTCCAATGGGCCTGGTAATGAAAAAGGAAAGATCAATGGGATCGTAACCCGTACAGACAGCAAACCGGTTGAGTTTGCAACCGTAACACTCCTCAGAGCTAAAGACTCCACCCTTGTTAAAGGTGCCATTGCAGACGTTGCCGGGAAGTATGAATTTGAAGGGATCAAAGAAGGGAAGTACCTGGTAGCCGCCGTAAACATGGGTATGAAAAAGAACTTCAGTGCCCAGTTCACTGTAAATGGCAGTCCTGTTAAAGTACCTGCCCTGATACTGAGCGAAGATTCCCGTAATCTGAAAGAAGTGAATGTAACCGGCAAACGCCCGTTCATTGAGCAAAAAGCAGATAAAATGGTGGTGAATGTAGAAAACAGCATCGTTGCTGCAGGAGGTACTGCCATGGAAGTGCTGCAACAATCACCCGGTGTACAAGTCGATAAAGACGATAATATATCCATGCGTGGTAAGAACGGTGTGATCATTATGATCGACGGCAAACCCACGAACATGTCTGCCCAGGACGTTGCCCAGCTGCTAAAAAATATGCCCAGCTCTAACGTAGATCAGATAGAGCTGATTGCCAATCCTTCCGCCAAATACGATGCAGCGGGCAACGCCGGGATTATCAACATCAAACTGAAAAAGAACTCGAATTTTGGTACAAATGGCTCCGTGAATATCGGCGGGGGCCAGGGTAAGTTACCGAAACTCAATGGGGGCCTCAATCTGAATCACCGTAATAAGCACATCAATGTGTATGGTTCCTATAACTATAATTATAACAGGAACTTTGAGCAGCTGGATATCTTTAGGGATAACCAGGAAAGCAAGGGACGGATGGTCTTTGACCAGAAAAGTTATATGGATAAAACCTCGCATTATCATGGAGGTAAGGCAGGTTTGGATTATTTCATCAATAAAAACCATACACTTGGTGTAATGGTGAACCTCGGCAAAAGCACCTGGGAAGGGCTGAATGAATCAAATACCTGGATAGGGAACGGGGAGAACATTGACTCGAGCTTGTTAACAAAAGGGATCAATACTTCCAACTGGAACCGCCAGTCCTATAATATTAATTATAAAGGAAAGCTTGACAGTACAGGAAAAGAGATCAATATTGACCTGGATTATTCCCGTAACAACGAAGATCAGAATAACCAGTTGTTCTCTTCTTTCAGAGATGCGAGCGGAAAGATCCATTTCCGGGGAGATACTACCCGCAGCCTGCAACCTTCCACTATCAATATAAAAACCATCAAGATCGATTATACGCATCCCCTGAAGAAGGAGGCTAAGATCGAAGCAGGGATAAAACTGAGCTTTGTGGATTCAGATAATGATTCCCGGTTTGATACCTTAAAAGGACCTGACTGGATATACGATGTAAATCGTTCCAATCACTTCCTGTATAAGGAAAACGTGAATGCAGCTTATCTTAACTATAGTAAACAATTCAAGAAATTGGGCATCCAGGCGGGGTTACGTGCGGAACATACGCATGTACGGGGGAATTCTCTGACCCTAAAGCAGATCAATGATACCACTTACCTGAACTTTTTCCCGAGCGTGTTCCTGAGCTATAACGCCAATAAGAACCATCAATGGGGAGTATCTTATAGTCGCAGGCTGAATCGCCCCAGCTATGATGATCTGAATCCCTTTGAGTTTTATATAGACCGTTATACCAAAGGAGGCGGCAACCCCAATCTCCGCCCGCAATATTCCAGCAACTTTGACCTGACGCATACGTTCAGATCGTTCCTGACCACGGCTATAGGCTACAGCCACACCAAAGACATGCTGTCCAGGATACTGGAAGCGGGCGTAGACCCTAAAACAGGAGACACCACCATCGTGGTATACAGGTACATGAACGTGGCCACCAGGGATAATGTGAACCTGAATATTTCAGCTCCCGTTCCTATCACCAAATGGTGGAATTCTTTTACAACAATATCTGTTTTCTACAATGCTTTTGAAACGGTGGTAAATGAGGAGCGGATCAAACGTGCTTCCGGTGGCTTCTTTGGTCAGACCCAACATACCTTTACATTAGGTAAAGGGTTTACTTCCGAACTATCGTTCTACTACAACTCTACGCAAATATCCCAGGAAGGGTTGTTCAGGATGAACCCTATGTATGCTTTTAACGGAGGGATCTCAAAACAGGTCCTGAAAAAGAAGGGTACGATCCGCTTCAATGTAAACGATATATTCAATACGAACCGTTTTGGTGGTACGTATAACACCACCAACCGCGCATTGGTTCTGGCTAACCGTTGGGATAGCCGTCAATTCCGCGCCTCCTTCTCCTACAGGTTTGGTAATTCCAATGTAAAAGAGGCCCGTAACCGTAAAACCGGCCTTGAGGATGAACTGAACCGGGTGAAGTAGTACAAATGAGTACCTAATCATGTTTTAGGTATATAAGGATGGAAGGAACGCGGCCTCTTGCAGGTCGCGTTCTGTTTTTATAAGCTTAATCACTTGATTTTCATGGTTGTTAATCGTAAATTGAAATAAAAGTAAACCCTATATGCAACCATAGTCCTCAACTGTCGTCTTTAATATGAGTATATCATCTAGCAATTTGGAAAGAATGCCTGTAACAGATCAAATCGTGGTGCGCTGCCGCAAGGGCGATGCCCGGGCTTTCCATGAATTGTATGAGGCATATTCCAAGGCGATGTACAATATCTGTCTAAGGATGACGGGGCACGCCAGTGATGCGGAAGATGTGTTGCAGGAAGCTTTTATACAGGTCTTTAAAAACCTGGATAAACTAACCTCAGAAAGCAGTCTAACCGCCTGGATCAAAAGGATTGTAGTGAATCACTGCCTGAGTTACCTGAGAAAGAAGAAAGTATATTTTGAAGAGGTAGGGGAGGCGGATGCACCGGAAGAAACAGAGGTGGATGAAACACATCATGCCATGACGGTGTCCGCCGTAAAAGACGCGATAGGGCAATTACCGGATGGTTACCGGACAGTTCTGAACCTTTATATTTTTGAAGAGTATTCTCACCGGGAGATAGCAGGTATGCTGGGGATCTCGGAATCTACAGCTAAAACGCAGTTCATGCGGGCAAAAGAGAAAGTGAGACAACTCGTAAAACTTAAAACACAGTGAACATGAAACTGGAGGATTTTATAAAGCAGCACAGAGACTCTTTTGAAGAGGAAGGACCAGGGCCGGGTGTATGGGCCCGTCTTGAGAAGGAGCTGCCCGTCCGCCAAAAAACATCCGTGGTAAGAATGATGGCAAAACACTGGTGGAAAGCCGCCATTCTTGTTGCGCTGATCGCCAATGCCGGCCTGCTGGTGAAGTATGCCAATACCAAACAGGATGTAGCCGTGGTGATCCCCGAAATGGAAGAAATGGAACTTTATTATACATCCAAAATTGAGCAAAAGCTGGATGAGCTGAAAACAATACCGGCAGATCAGTTGGGGCTGGACAGCACTACCATGGCAGAATTGGAATTACGGAACGAAACTTATCAACTGTTAGAAAAAGAACTGGTGAACAACCCGGGAAATGAAAGGATTCGTTCAGCCATGGTGCGCTACTACCAGATGAAATTGGATCTGCTGGACAGGATACTTTCAGAACAGGAAAAACATACTAACTCACCTTCAACTAAAAAAGATGTTCTCTAAATCTACTCTTTTATTCTTTCTGCTTCTTCCATTTGCCGCATTGGCAGCAAAAGGGGATGAGGAGCATAAGATACGTCTTACTAAAGAAGTTAAACTTAACCCCAAAGCCCGCGTGGGTATTACAAACAAATACGGAAAGATCGTTGTCAACACCTGGGATAAAATGGAGTGCAAGGCAGAGATAGAGATCATTGGTTATGGTAATTCCAATGATCAGGCCCGTAAAATGGCAGAGATGGTGGAAATCAATATGGGCGCCTCTTCACCGGATAATGTGAAGATAGAAACAAAGTACAGCCCGGCCGGTAGCAAATGGTTCAACTTTGGGAAAAGAGATTCTAAAGATCATGTGCAGGTGAACTATGTACTTTATGTACCCCGTAACCTTGGAGGTCTGGCCCTCGATAATAATTTTGGAGATATCCTTGCCAGGGAGCTTCCTTTCCCTACGCATGTTAATATTAACTACGGCTTCTTTGATATTGGTCAGTCTGACAACGGATTAAAAGTGAACATGAATTACACAGATAAAGCCCGTATTGGTAAAGCAGATCAGGTGGTAGTAAATGCAAATTATTCTTCCCTGAAGGCAGACAATGTGTCCAGCCTGCGGCTTAATTCCAACTACAGTAGTTATACATTGAATAAAGTGGACGATCTCATCATTGATTGTAACTACGATGATTATAAAGTGGATCAGATCGTGAATATTAAATACAATTCCAATTACTCTGATATCAAGATGAATGGATTGAAGACGGCAGGAGATTTCAGGGTATCTTACTCAGATGTGCTGATACGCCATTTATCTTCTTCTTTTAATGCTATCAATATCAATTCAACTAATTCAGATGTGAAATTAGGTATAGCATTGAAGACCGCTTTCAGGATAACCGCTAACCTGCGTTACGGAGACCTGGATGCCAAGGGTTTTGAATGGAAGCATGTAAACCATGTAAAAAAGAACAATAACCTCTCCTTTTCCGCCATAACAGCCAATGCTACAGATGCTTCACCGATCATTAAAATCAATGGATCGTACAGCGATGTAAGACTGGCAGGAGAATAATCTAAAACCTCATCTTAAAATCAAGAAAACATGAAATCGTATTTCGTCCTATTTTTCCTCTTCCTGTCTCTGGCTGTAAGTGCCCAGCAGGAAACAGTTACCGGTAATGGTAAGATCAAAAAAGAGAAGCGGAGCACCGGCGGTACGTTTGATGAAATCAGCGTTTCCGGCAAGTATAAGGTGATCATCAAGCAGGGCAGCACTTCATCTGTTGAAGTAGAGGCCGATGAAAATCTGCTTCCTTATATTGAAACAGAAGTGAATGATCAGGATTTGCAGGTGCATACTAAAAAAGGATATAATGTAAAGCCCAGCGGTACCATAACCGTTTTTGTTACCCTTTCTAAATTGTCAGAGATCTCATCCAGTGGCGCTTCCAGCTTTGCAGGAGAAGGAGTTATTAAAGGAGATAAACTGGAAATAGGACTGAGCGGCAAAGCAGAGATGGACCTGGACCTGAATTATGATAACCTTGAATTAGGTATGTCTGGTTCCGGTTCCGTAAAACTCGCCGGTACAGCTACCAAAGCAGAAGTGAATATATCAGGCAACGGAGAGTTCAATGCACCCGGACTGAAATCCCAGGACATGGAGATCAACATTTCAGGTAATGGAAATGCCCATGTGAACGTAGATAAGAAACTGGAAGTAGCCATCTCCGGTAATGGCAAAGTGAAATACAAAGGTTCTCCTACCACTAACCAGTTCGTTTCCGGAAATGGCAGGGTAGAGCACGAAAACTAGCGGGGTTTTGTATATTTGGAATCAAATATGCCGCTTATGAGATTTGAGATGACGTTGATACTCAGCCTGGCGATAGGTTTCCAGGCTGCTGCGCAGGAAAACCCTGTAAGTATTCAGACTACAGATAACAATGGTTTTTCCATTTTAAAGAATAATGCCGCCACTGCGGTGAAAGATCAGGGAAACACCGGCACTTGCTGGTGTTTTGCCACTATATCCCTGATTGAAAGCGAATGTTTGCGCACCGGGGCTGAGAAGCCCGATATTTCCGAAATGTATGCCGTACGGAATACCTATTTGTACAAAGCACGTAATTACGTGCTGCGGCAGGGAGATTCCCGTTTCGGACAGGGAGGCCTGGGGCACGATGTTTTGAATGCTGCAGGCAGATACGGATTAATGCCTGAATCTGCTTTCAGCGGATTAAAGGAAGGGCAGAAGCGCTTTGACCACAATGAAATGGAGAAAGCCCTGAAGGCCTACCTGGACAGCATCCTGAAGAAGCGTCCGGTATCACGTGACTGGGAAACAGGCTATACTGCTATCATGGATGCATACATGGGGCAAACACCACCTGCTTCTTTTGATTACAAGGGTAAAACCTATACTCCTGAAAAGTATGCTAAGGAAGTGGTGAAGTTCAATCCGGATGATTATATCAGCCTTACTTCTTTCACCCATCATCCTTTTTACAGTTCTTTTGTACTGGAGATCCCTGATAACCATGCTAACGGAAGTTTTTACAACGTAACACTGGAAGAACTGATAGGAGCTACCAAAGCAGCGGTGCAAAAGGGTTATACGGTGATGTGGGATGCTGATGTGAGTAACAAGGGATTTGTTTCAAAGTATGGTTATGCTTTTTCTCCAGAGCATGATACGGTGCCTAATAAAACACATCCTGATCCGGATCTGGCGGAGGTGAAGGTAACACCTGAATACCGTCAGGGACTGTTTGAAAACCTGGTTACACAGGATGATCATCTGATGCATATCACCGGAGTTGGTAAGAGTAAGAAGGGAAAACCTTTCTTTATCGTGAAGAATTCCTGGGGTACAACCTCTTCTCCATTTGGAGGATATGTGTATGTTTCAGAGCCTTATTTTGCGGTGAACACTATAAATGTGATTGTACCGAAAGCTTCGCTGGATAAAGCGTTGCTGAAGAAGTTGAAGATAAACTAAGGTTATGTTTTATAAATAGGAGCGAGGTGAGAACCTCGCTTTTTTTATTCCTTTTTGCGTATTTCATATTCAGGTGGGAGGATCAATTCAGCAGCAAGAACTTCTAATGCTCTTGCAATTTCATCTAATTTTTCCAACCCTATATTTGTATCCCCATGTTCATATTTAGAAAGATCTGAATTGTCTGCCTTTTCACAACGTGCCGCCAGCTCTCGTAAGGAATAGCCTTTTTCCTCCCTGATTCTGAGAAGATTTGAACTCAATAAACCCCGTATCCCTTTTTTCTTAGGCATTCAGCGGCAATTTGGCTGAATTGTTCAGGAAATCTGCTGGAGGATCCTCCAGCAACATTGTGGTATTTTTTAATTATGAGACATAAAAAAAGCGAGGCAATTACCTCGCTTTTTTAAGCTACATGGGAGAAATAATAAGGGCTAAATTGGAGAATAAAATATTTTCCCAACCTTGCTTATCCCCTGGGGACCAGCAATTCCCATACGGCAATATCCATGGCATCAGCTAATTGCTGAAGTGTTGTGAGTGTAATATTAATGGCTCCATTCTCCATGCGGGAAATATCTGCGTTATCAATGTTGCAGCGGGAGGACAATTCCCGCTGGCTGAAACCTTTATCTTTTCGAATCCTGCGGAGGTTTGTCCCGAATAATATTAATATATCCGGGGCTTGGGTAGGCATTAGTCTTCTATCTTAAGCATCTAAATTGGCTAAATTATTTCGATTAAGTGAGGGGTACTAACCCATCAGTGGTATTTATTTTATAATGACACGCTGTAATGTAGTATGGTGGCTGTTTTGGTATGGGGACTAACACAATGGGATAATGTATTAATTTAAATATCCTGCACGTTTTTAAGTGTGCAGGATATCAAAATCTTCAAAGTGCTGCAATGGACGATCCGTTATTTCCAAGCTGGTAACCCTTGCTCCTGAAGGGCCATACCGGCACCAGTCAATAAACTCCTCAACGGCTTCCGGACTTCCTTCAGCAGTTATCCATACATTGCCATCCGGGAGGTTTTTCACTGCACCGCGTACACCCATTTTATCTGCTACTGATTTAGCGGTGGCTCTGAAGTACACTCCCTGCACTTTTCCTATTACGACTATTTCCTTATGAATCATGTGCTGAACGAATTATAATAGCAAAGCTATCGATAAATAATAATTACCTGTTGTGCCCGGTGGCAAGCCTTTGCTGTAGCTGCTCAACGCCTTCAGCAAAGGCAGTACTGCCACCGGGGTAAAAAATAAAGAATTGAGATGCCTCAGTGTTCGGACCCTGCACTTCATGCACCTGTATATATAATGATGGATGAAAATAAAAGTATTCAATGGCAGAAGGAAAAACAGCTCTCCTCATGTGTTCCAGCTGAAAACCCGCTTTTGTAAGAAGAGAAAATATAACTTGTTCTGAAGACTGTTGCATTTTCCCATCCTGGTAGCATGGTTTAATTGAAACCCATTCCATGTATTTAAATTTACGGAGAAGAAGTATCATGGATGCAGGGCATTCACCCAGCTAGGCATATTTCTATGCACATAACAGATCCTTATCTTCATCTCCGATGAATAATCTCATGTCTAAGTACGCACTATAACAGCTGAAAAAAGTATAGCTCTACAGGCCCTGTAACGCCTGGTTACAGCCGGTTGAGAACATGCTTTTTAAACAGCGATGCAGGTGCATGCAGTATGTTTGGTGAATTTGTTGGGTCGTAAGTAGTAGAGGAGGGGCCGGGAGACGAACGCCCGACCCGTTAGAGGGATATTGATACTGACTCTTGAAAGGCGGAAGTTTACTACGTATTAAGCTCTTACCGGAAGGCGGCGTTCCACTGCCTGGGTATGTTGAAACAACGATTGATCTGCTGACTGGTCTTTTCCAAACATGAATTCACGTATTACTTCATATCGGCCTCCTTTTGAAGGTTTCCTCAGAAGGCTGAAGCTGTGACAGTGAAAGCTGCGTACAAACATTTTGTTGGAGAAGTAAGGCGCCAATTTGTTGAACTGCTGGGTATTAATGGACCTTGCCAGTGTGATATGCGGTTTGTAAGAACCGGCTTTCAGCTCAAACGTATGCAGGATCTTTTTATGCAAGTCTTCTACCGGTTTGGGGTTGGCCACGTTCACATATAACATGTGACCGGTCTCTCCCTGCCTGCAGTGATCAATCCTGGATGTATACACGGTAAAAGCAGAGAGGTCTGTTGCCAGGGTTTCTAACATCTGGATAAAATCCATTTCATACCGTTCCGGGAATTCGGATCGGAATAATGAGATGTGTGGCTGTGTAAAAGCACCATTAAAGGGTCCCAGTTCCTCTGCGATCAGGTGCTTGAACATACTCACATCCTGTACCGTTTGTGCATCAGGATGTATTACCAACATGTAGTCATATAATACTTCTTGTTCCATGTCATTACGATTGTGCAATCATCAATTTGATTGGATCTGAATCATTAACAGCAATAATGAATATCTATCCTCTCTTTCACAACACGAATATACTAACATTTTTGGAAATACTAATAATTTTAGCAAATAATACTAAAAAAAATGGGCTCCACATCAAAAGATATTGATGCGGAACCCGTTATGATCAGAAGCTTTGTACAATTGCTGTAAAGTCCGCTGCCACCAGGGATGCGCCGCCGATCAGGCCTCCGTCCACATCAGGTGAAGAGAACAGTTCTTTGGCATTGGAAGGTTTTGCGCTTCCGCCATACAGGATGGTAATGCCCAAAGCAGCCTCACGTCCGAATTTCTCTGCGATCTGAGAACGGATGAAAGCATGCATATCCTGTGCCTGTTGCGCGCTGGCTGTAAGTCCTGTGCCAATGGCCCAGATAGGTTCATAAGCAATCACCACATTCTTCAGGGTTGTTGCATCCAGGTGATACAGGCTTTCCTGTAATTGCTGCGCTACATAAGCATTTTGTGTTTCAGCTTTCCGCACTTCCAGTGGCTCTCCGCAGCAGAAGATAGGTTTGATACCATTTGCCAGTGCCAGGTCTATTTTCTTGGCCAGCTGGGCATTGCTCTCGGAAAAATACTCTCTGCGTTCAGAGTGGCCGATGATCACAAAATCAACGCCAATGGACTGTAACATTTCTGCGGAAACTTCACCGGTGTAGGCACCGGATTTTTCACTGTAGCAGTTTTGTGCGGCCAGGTAGATGCCGGGATAGTTCCGGATGAGTTGTTTTACTTTAACCAGGTAGGGGAACGGCGGTGCTATCACCACTTCCTGACCTTCCGGTAATTTGATACCAGCTGCAATGATGTCGTTCACCAGTTGTTCGCCTTGTGCGAGCGTAAGGTTCATCTTCCAGTTAGCTGCTACGATCTTCTTTCTCATATGAATTTGTTATTTCGATTCAGGTAATTTGAAGCGCGAAAAATACACAATTACCCTTGAAATAAATGTGTTAATATTTGCTCATCGGCAGGGGTGAGTTCCTGCCCCTTCAGTTGCATCCAGGAATCTGCATCACGGAGGGCTTCATTGAGCCTGTAACGCTCAGGGGTATCTGAGCCTCCCCAACTGAAAGAAGGCACGAATTTGGGCGGGAAATTGCCTCCAAACACGTTGCTGGATACACCTACTACTGTTCCGGTATTGAACATAGTATTAATACCGCATCTGCTGTAGTCGCCCATCAGTACGCCGCATTTATTTCCGGCAGACCAGGCTTCGTTTTTGCTTTCCATCCATACCCGTACTTCCCTGGCGTTGTTCTTCATATTGGAACAGCAGGTATGTGCGCCCAGGTTACACCATTCACCGATCACGGCGTCTCCCAGGTAACCATCATGGGCCTTGTTGGAATTATCGAAGAAAACGGTGTTTTTAACTTCGCCGCCTACCACGCAACGGTGGCCAATAGAGGTGGCGCCATAGATCTTTGTGCCCATCTTGAGCACTGAGCTTTCACCGATGCCAAAAGGGCCACGGATGAGGCAGCCTTCCATGATCAAAGCATCTTTTCCAATGTAAATAGGGCCGTTCATGGCATTCAGTACGCTGCATTCCACGGAGGCCCCCGGTTCTATAAATATCTGTTCAGCATTAAAAACCTGGTTGGTAGAAGAGATAGGGGTGGAGGTCCGTCCCTTTGTCAATAATTCAAAATCATCCCTGATGGCCCTGTCGTTGTATTGTGCGATGTGCCAGGGATGATCGATGCGCATTACTTCTCCTTCAAAATCAATCCTGCTCTGGCTGGGAGGCATAAAGAAGTCGTCCCCGCTGACTACTTTCACAAGCAACCGGCCATTTTTGTACAATTCCTGGCCAGCCGTCATTTTACGGATGGTCTTTAAAAGTGCGATGGAGGGGAGGAGATGGCCGTTCACTAATACATTCACGGCATTTTTAGGGGCTTTGATCAGCGGGTATTTTGCCTCGAGGTAATCCATCGTAATATAGCTGATGGGGGAGGTCTGCAACCATTTTTCCCATTTCTCCCGGATGGTGAGCAAACCTGTTTTGCAGGCCGCTACCGCACGGGTATGCGTGAAGGGGAATAACTGGTCGCGCTCAGGCGTATCAAACAGGATGTAATGCGGGTTCATAACTGGCTAAAATAAAGAAATCCCACCGATATTAACCGGTGGGATCGTTAAATTATTTACAAAGCGCTTATTTAGCGTCTTTCTTGTAACGTTTGTTGAATTTGTCGATACGACCTGCGGTATCCAGCATTACATTCTTTCCAGTGTAGAAAGGGTGTGATGTATTGGAGATCTCAAGTTTGATCAACGGATATTCGTTACCATCTTCCCATTTCACTGTTTCGCGAGAAGAAGTAGTTGAGCGGCTCAGAAAGCTATATCCATTAGACATATCTTTAAACACTACGAACCTATAATTTTCCGGATGGATTCCCTGTTTCATATCAAAAAAAGTTAAAATCAGAACGCAAAGGTAACAGATAAATTTAAAATAGCCAAGAAAATTCTAGCTTTTCATATTTACATACTGCAAAGGTATACCCAGGTTGGCTTCCTTCGCTTTTTGTATAACTTCCTGTAAATCATCTATTTTCTTGCCTGTAACCCGCACAATGTCATCCATAATGGCGGCCTGTACCTTCAGACCGGCATCTTTGATCATCTTTACGATCTTCTTGGCATCCTCCTGTTTGATCCCGTTCCTTACAGCTATATCCTTTTTATACACTTTTCCACTCTGGTAGGGGTCTTTGCTCAGATCGTAGATAGAAGCATCAAGGCCCTGGCGCATGGTTCTGCTGATCAGCACTTCAATCACCTGTTCCAGCTTCATGTCACTTTCCACTTCAAGCTTCAGTATCAGTTCTTTTTTGTCCAGTTCGATACTAACATGTGAACCCTTGAAATCATAACGGGTGGTAATTTCCTTCTTTACGGTATTAATAGCGTTATCCAGGGTTTGCAGATCAACTTTGCTCACGATGTCGAAAGACGGCATAAACGGGTTTTTTAATGGTGAATAAACGAGGAGCAAATATAATAAAAAAAGCTGCTACCCATACAGGCAGCAGCTTTATGTTGATAGAATGGCGGCAAATTGGTTAGCATGAAGGTTAAAGAGCAGGGCTGTTTAACGGTTATCCTGGGAGTTCATATGAAAATTATCTTTACTTTTCTTTATAGTAACGTTCTTATTTTTAAGATATTGTTCATATTTCTTACTTACTTCATCTGGTTGCTTCTTCCCATTTATGTAGAGTTCATCCCCTTTCTTCTCAATTTCAAAGTCTTTATTACGGTCCAGCAGGTTATCCTTTTCCATGCCATCCAGCATATTATTGAGGACATCCCTGCGTTCCTGGGCTACTTTAGCGCGTTTCTCTGCTTCTGCTTTGCGGATCTCGGCACTTGCGGCGTGCTGTTCGGCCCGGACCCTGTCGTTATTAGCACGTTGTTCTGCCTGGATATGGCGGTTACGTGCAGTTTGTTCTGCTTGTATCCTTGCGTTTTGCGCACGTTGTTCAGCCTGAACGCGGGAAGCTTCAGCTCTTTGTTCTGCGATCTCCTTCTGCACATCTGCCTGAGCCCTTGCGGCTTCACGTCTTGCTTCTCTCTGAGCCCGGTCGATTTCGCGCCTCGCTTCTCTCTGAGCACTCCTGTCTTCGGCCATTTCCCTGGCGCGATCTTCATCCCAGTTATGAGAGCCATCCCGGAAATACCGGAAGTGTTTGGCTGTATCAGCCCAATACTTCTCCATACTCTCTTTCATTTGCTGATTGATCTTATCCCAGTCTACCTTTTTCAGGCTTTCCTGCATTTGTTGGTTGATCTTTTCCCAATCAGCTTTATTAAAGTTGCGTTTGATCTCCTCCTGCAGTTTATCGAACTGGATCTCATTGAATTTATGATCCGCGTTCCATTTCTTCATTTTCTCAGCCACGTCTTTATTCATCTTATTCCAGTCTATCTTCTTCATACTGGCCTCAATTTCTTTCCCCATCTTGCTCCAGTCTGTTTTCTTAATGGCTTCTTCTGCGGCTTTCATGGCTTTTTTAAACTCTTCATTATTGAATTTAAAAGCCTTGTCGTAATTGTAGCTGTAGTTATAGTTGTAATTCCGCTGATGCTGTTTCTGCATGTCTGCATACTGTTGCTGCATGCGGATGTAATTTTCTTCCATCTTTTTGCGATCAGCTTCCGGCATTTCTGCAATGCTGTTATAAGCTTTTTCCACACCATCATCTCCTTTTACAATGATCTTTCTGGAACGGGGAGTTGTTGTGTCTCCCTCTGCAAAGTATGATGTGTAAGCTGAATAATACGCTGGTGCCTGTGGGGGAACAGGAGTTGCGGGTACATAAAAACTACCCGGTGCAATAGGCGCAAGGGGCGCCATCGGAGCCATCGGAGCCATTGGTGTTAAAGGCTGCGCAGGCGATAATGGTGCCGGAGGCGTTAAAGGCGCTAAAGGCGCAAGTTCTGGTACCGGTGATCCCGGAGGTACAGATGGTACCGGAGCCGGTGCAGGTACTGGTGCGGGTGCTGGTTTGGCAGCAGATGGTGAAACGGGTGTTGGCGGAGGGAGAGGAATGGTGTCTGTTGCTGTTACACCTATAAAACTGGATTGTTTCTTTTCTTTCTTTTCATTTTTATTTCCAGGATTTAACCAGGCAATGGATACCAGGCCTACCATAATAATGAGCAGGGCAAGTACACGTTGGCTATAGTTAAGGTTTTTAGTTTTCATTTCCATGATGCGTTTGATGCGGTGAAGTAAATGATGTTTATCATCCGCTGCTGCCATGGCCATGGGATTGGCTGTTAAACGATATTCTTCCAGTGCTACCAGTGCTTTGGCGTAATGCAGTGGCTGCACGGTTCCGGCAATCACCAGGTCATCACAACAATGTTCTCTTTCCAGGCGGATGTTTTTGGAGATCCACCAAACAAATGGATTAAAGAACAGGATGGTTTCTACAATTGATTGGAAGATATTCAACAGGTAATCATTGCGTTTAATGTGCGCCAGTTCATGAAGAAGGATGGCCTCCAACTGTTCCGGGCTGAGATTACTGACCATGGCTGCCGGAAGCAGGATGACAGGTTTCAGGAAACCGATCATGACCGGAACCTGTAAATGCTGAGAGATGAAGAGTTGTACCTTACGGGTAACCCCCATGCTCGCAGCCAGTTTTAATAGATGTTCATCCCATGTTCTGCCCATCGTGGAGATGCCTTCCTGCCGCATCTGGCGTAGCTGTGCCAGGTCCAGGCACAACTTGATGGTCATAAGGGTAACACCTACAATGTAAACAGCCACCAGGAGAGGGAAGTACGATTCCATTCCGGGAAGCATTGTTTGCAGCCCGCTGCTTTGCTTTGGCAACTGCTCCATCGCTGCAGCAATGGTGGCAGTATCCCAGGTCATTGCCATTTCCTGTATCTTCTGAGCTTCTCTGATGGCATCTAACTGGTTGTAGAAAGTAACCAGGAACCATCCTGCAATCCCGGCCAGGGAAAGGAAGGACAAATGATACTTGATAGCGGCACTGGCCATGGGCCATATCCGTAATACGATCCGCAGGCAGGCATACACGAAAAATGCTTGCCAGAAGGAGTGCAGGAGTGTCCAGCCGAATGCACGGATAATGTCTGTGGTAAAAGGAAGCAACGAGTTCATGGCAAAAGTTTTATTTCTGCTTTTTTTCCATTTCGTTCAGGTATTGACGTATCTGATCCAGTTCTTCCTGGGAAGAACGATGGTGGCCGAGCGCCTGCATCACCAATTGTGTAGCGGAACCATTATACACCGTATCGATCATCTTATTCAATAATTGCTGTTGTGTACTTTCGCGGGAAATGCTCGCTTTATAGATATGCGTTTTGGCGCTTGCATCCCTGCTGAGGATCCCTTTCTCATGCATGATCTGCATCAGCTTAAGGGTAGTGGTGTAACCGGCTTCTTTACTTTGCTCCAGTATCTCATGCACTTCCCTTACTGTACTTGCTCCGCGTTCCCAAAGGATACCCAGGATCTCCAGTTCACTTTCAGTCGGTTTTATATGCTTGTTCATTGCGCTTTTTGTTTTGTACGAATATCTTCGTAATCAAATGTACGATACTTTTCGTAATAACAAAATACCCCTTAAAATATTTATATGGATGGTGAAGAAGCAGGAGGAGTGGAAGCAGCTGCATCTGCCCTTAACTGGCTGGTAGTTTTCCTGCTGCCGTCGTGGCTCCAGCCCGGAGGGGCAAATAAATAATGCCATGCATCCCGCCAGGTAGGCGCTTTGCGAAGGTCTTTACCAATTTCAGCCCATTCATGGGTGGCTATCCTTAAGGGGTTATATGTTTTAATATTACGGGTCAGCCCAAATACAGGCCTTTCTTCCTCCGGCTGAAAAGTACCAAACATCCGGTCCCAGATGATCAATACGCCCGCATGGTTTTTGTCCAGGTACTTCAGGTCCGAGGCATGGTGTACGCGGTGATGGGAGGGAGTATTAAATATAAACTCAAAAGGGCGGGGGAGTTTATGAATGGCTTCCGTATGGATCCAGAACTGGTAGATCAGGCTGATGGCCTGCATGGTCATTACCATAGCCGGATGAAAACCCAGGAATGGCATCCAGAGCCAGAAAGCAAAGGTGCCGGTAAGGTTGCCGGTCCAGTTCTGGCGGAGCGCGGTAGAGAGATTATACTTTTGGGAAGAATGATGCACCACATGAGAGGCCCAGAAGAAACGGATATTATGGCTTAGCCGGTGGAACCAATAATAGGAGAGGTCGTCTGCCAGGAAACATAACACCCAAACCCACCAGAGGCTGGCATCGAGTGTAAAGATCCTGAATTGGTAAATGAGTGTGTAGATGAGATAGATAATGCCTTTGGTGAGCAGGCCTATGAAAACATTCCCCAGCCCCATGGCTATGCTGCTCGCAGCATCTTTTGTTTCATAAAGCCCGCGTTTGTCCCAGGCGGAAAAGATCACTTCCGCCGTAAGCAGTAACACAAACCCGGGGATGGCATAATGGATCAGGTCAGGCATGAGGATCAATTACAGATTATCAGTTACGAAAACGAATGATGTATATTCTTTCTACCAAAAGTTAACAATTTTTTGCCTAATTGTAACCGCTCATCCGTCATTCGTAACTGACAATCCATAATTAGTTAAAACCTTCCTGCCTTGATGGAAAAGTGTGCAGCAGGGCCGCTCAGCTTCTCATCTGTAATACCCTGCGTGCTGGACCCGCTTACAAAACGGTAAGAGCCGCCGATAGCTATACGCAGGTAGGAGGTGATATTCATTTCAAAATTCACCTGTGGTTCCGCAACGAAAAAGCCGCTGTAATCCAGGTTTTCACTTTCATCAAAACCTTTGTAACGTTCGTTCTTCATCACACCGCCGCCACCAATGAGGGCGCTTACGGCAGTATGGAAGAGTTTATTTGATTTAATGGTATACTCAGGCACAAACCCTGTGTACCACATATTCCAATATAAAGTAGGGTCTGCTGCATTGGTACGCGCTGCTTCAATATTATTCACCAGGGCATAGGCACCTGCGCCAAGCATGAGTTTGCTGTTCAGCATTACACCTGCATAACCACCCATCAGAATGCCCAGTTGATCATCAAAAGTGGTGAACTTAATGGTAGGAGCGCCAAACCCACCTACCCTGATCTTTCCCTTCCCTCCGGCCAGTGATTCTATTTTACTATCCTGTGCAAAGCTGAGCTGAGCCAGCAGCATGGTAAAGAGTACTAAACTTAGTTTCGCTGTTTTCATAAAATGGAATGAATGATTAACGAATAGTTTTTTCCTTAAACTTCACGGCAGAGGTACCAAACCAACCAAGCACTCTTACGCTGCTGGATTCATTAGTGTTCTTCAGGTTGCTTTTTACGTTCTCCAGGATCTTGGCAAACAGGCCACCGTTCTGCAGTTGTGATTCCACATGCGTGAGGAAGGTGTGGCTGTTTTTGGTCAGGGAGGCCAGGCGTACGATCACCGTTTCATTCAGCAGAAATGGTTTATCCCAGTCGGTAATGGCTTCACTGATGGGAACGATGAATACAGCACTGTCAGACACATATTCCTGGTAAGAACCATCTACGGCAAATGCATCGTTTACACGGTTATCCTTAGTGTTACGATAACTCCTTACCCAGTAATAATCAGAAGCACCCGCCAGGTCCCTTCCATAAAAACGGGCATAGTATCCTTCTTTGTTAGTCGCTGAATTCTCAGCTGTTTTGAACTCGTAAGAGATGGAGTCGATCTCGGTTACCCGTTTAATGGTATCGATGGCTTCAAACACTTCAGACTTCAACTCTATCCTGAGCTTATAGGCATGGTTCAATACACCAATGCTTTTATCCAGCCCGGGATCATGACTGTACACGCCGTTGGCAAAAGTGAAGGGGTAGGTTTTATTGTCTGTGAGATCTGTTAATACTACTATGGCATCGCTTACAACAGGAGCTGTGCCTGTAGATGTGTAGGGAACAGTTTCCGTAATACGGATACTCTGTTTGCCTGCTTCATCGGTGATCCATGCGTCTACCACAGCAAAGGTTTTTCCTTTGGGAATATCCACGTCTATCACATCTTCACACGAAGTGAAAGCGGCGGCTGTAACTAGTATGGCGAATATGTTGATGATCCTTTTCATATAATTCAATGCTTTGCGAATGATTAAAACTTGAAGTTGTAGGTAATGCCGGGGATGATAGAACCGATGATAGAAAGGCGTACGGCTTCCTTCTTGCCCGGATCATCCTCGTTCTGCCTGAAATACACGGTATAAGCATTCCTGCGGGCATATACGTTATACAGCGAGAATACCCATTCTCCTTTCCAGCGTTTCAATTGTTTGCCTTTCCAGGTAAGGGAGAGGTCCAGTCTGTGGAATGGTTTCAGGCGGTAGTTGTTACGTTTTTCTGTTGTGTTGTAAGGAATATCCCAATCCTGGAATTCCAGGCGTGCATCTGCAAACGTTGCAGGCGTACCGGATGCAAATACCCAGTTGGCACCCATGCTGATCCTTTTGGTGAACTCATGGGATATTACCACGTTCACATTGTGTGTACGGTCGTAACGGTTAATGAACCATTCGTTCTGGCTGATGCCGGGCGTTTTACGTTCGGAACGGGAGAGGGTATAGCTTACCCAGCCTGTAGTGTTACCTACATCCTTTTTAACATAGAGTTCCAAACCATAAGCACGGCCTTTGGAAGCCAGCAGGTCCGCTTCAATGAATTCGTTCAGGTCAAGATCGGAATTGTCGATATAATCCAGCTGATCCTGCATTGTTTTATAGAACACTTCTGCAGAAAGTTCAAACTTGTCTCCGGGAGCATTGTAGAAATAACCGGCTGTTACCTGGTCTGTCAGCTGTGGTTTTACGTTATTGGTCACCGGCGTCCAGATGTCTACAGGGGTAGGGGATGCGGTGTTGCTCAGCTGATGCATGTATTGTGCACTGCGGCTGTAAGCAGCTTTGATGGCCGTTGTATTATTCAGTTTATACTTGGCGGAGATCCGTGGTTCCAGGTTGTAGTAATCTGCAATGGTTTTGCCGGCGCCAAATTCCTGTGTATGGTCCAGGCGTTTGCGGATTCCGGCAGTAGTGTCTGCATAATAATAAGCAGTACCTTTTCCGCGGAACTGGAAGCCAGATACACGTACACCATATTGTACCCCAAACTTGCCTGCTTTCAGCTCATGGTCCAGGTATACAGCGCCTTCCAGCGCATTCTTGTCTTTCAGTACGATCTCATTCACATCATTCCCGTCAGTACCGGTACCTTTACCCGGTTTGAAGGTATAGAGGATGGATTGTACACCAAAGTGGAGGGTGTTATTGGAGTTCAGGTAATAAGTAAAAGCGGGTTTAACACCGTAGTTGATGATGTTGGAGGTCCACTTATAACTTTGCTTGTTAACATCTGTTTCCTTGCTTTTGAACTCCAGGCTGTAATCATATTTGGTATAATAAGTGGTGAGGTTCATGAACAGGCGGTTATTGAAGATGTGGTTCCAGCGGATGGACGTAGTGGCATTACCCCAGTTCATGTTCACTTCGTTACCGAAACCAAACACGTCCCTTCCGAAATAACCACTTACGAATAAGCTGTTGTTCTTATTGAGATTGAAATTCACTTTGGCGGTAAGGTCGTAGAAATACAGCTTGGTATCTTTCATATCTCCTTTCAGGAAGGGCTTCATGATCACATCCATGTATGACCTTCTTCCTGCAATAATGAAAGAGGATTTATCTTTCTGAATGGGACCTTCAACGGCAAGGCGGCTGAAGATATTCCCGATACCGCCTGTAAGGCCCAGTTTCTGGTTATTTCCGTCCTTCATCCTGATGTCCAGCACAGAAGCTGTTCTGCCGCCGTATTCGGCCGGGAAACCACCTTTGATCATATTGATATTCTTCACAGCGTCCGGATTGAATACAGAGAAGAAACCCAGCATGTGTGTGGAGTTATATACAGGGGCTTCGTCCATCAGGATCAGGTTCTCGTCTCCTGCACCACCGCGTACGTTAAAGGCGGCGGCACCTTCACCTACCGTATTAATACCGGGAAGGGTCTGGATAGCGCGTAATACATCTACTTCACCCATGAACGTTGGCAGCTTTTTCATTTCTGCAATTTCCAGTTTGTTCATGCTGGTGTTGACAGTATTGATATTCTTTTCCTGTTGTTTGCTGGTGATCACCACCTCGTTCAACTGGCGGTCTGCCGTTGCCAGTTTAATATCCTGGCGTTTGTTGCTGGTAAGATCGATCGTCATCTTAATAGGTTTGTAACCCATGTAAGAGTATTGGATCTCGTGTGTGCCTGCCGGCAGGGTAAGGGAGTAGAATCCGTACTCATTGGTTACCGTACCTATGGAGGTGCCGGGTTTACCAATAGAGATACCTATTAATGATTCACCGGAATGTTCGTCTTTAACATATCCGCTAACCGTATACCTTTGCTGTTGTGCCTTTAAGCTAAATGTTGTCAGCAGTAACAAACAAATGAGCGTTAGCGTGTTTGCTGTTGTTTTCATATTGGTTTCCAGGTTTTTGTCGTTTTATTGGATTTTGAGCGTGTATATGCGCTTTTCCGAGAATATGACGTGTAAAGTAGAGCATACCCCTATAGGTAAGAAATAAATCACATTAAAGGGGGGAAATAGGGGGCTAACTGATGAATATCATAGATTATCAGTAGAAAAGGCTGCAATTTAATAGTAGGAAATCAGTCCAGTACGGCACATTGGTATCCCAGTTTGCGCACAAATGAGATAACATGCTGTTCTTCCAGTTGTTGGCTTATTACCCGCAGGACCTTATCGCAGTCCTCCAGGTCCAGTGTACAGTCGGTGGTGCTGAAATGTCCGGCGATTGCAGAAACGACCCTGTTTTTATCCTGCAGGGTGCTGATGTTTGTTTTGAAGATGCCGATCATGTCTTTTAATTTGAATAATTTTAAGCAAAATTCGCATCCGCCGGTTTTTAAAGGTTGCACGAAACGGATTATTATTTATACCTAACGGATTTTTTTATATGCCAGTCACTATCAAAAACGACACGCAAGGCGTACTCTATCACAGCGATGAGACCTTTGAGCCGGAAACGTACAATTCGCCGGTGTTCTCAGAATCTGTACATACGCTGGAATTCGACTTCGGTAAAGCGAAGTTCAATGAAATGCATTTTGACGGGATCATGCTGGGGTTTGGGAGCATGCGCGTATACCAGCGTTTACATATAGAAAGCAAAGACTTCCTGCAGAAGATAGGCATGCATTTTATGCTTAAGGGAGAGGTAACAGCCAATATAAACGGGATAGCAAAAAACATCAGAACATCCAGTCATCAGCACAATATCTACTACAACCCTGAAACCGAGGAATCACTGAAGGTAGAGCCACAGCCGCAAATGGAGGTCTTCGGCCTGAGCTTTATGAGCGATAAGTTCGTGCAGCTTGCGGCGAATAACGGGCCGGTACTGGATAGGATGGCGGAACGGGTAGAGAACCGCAAACCCGTGTTCCATCGTAAAGGATATTATATCACCCCCCGTATGCTACAGGTGATAGACGAGGTAAGGAACTGCCATTTCACAGGTGGATTAAAGAAACTCTTCCTGCAATCCAAATCAATAGAACTGTTAGCCCTGCAAAGTGAGCAGATAGAGATAGAAGGCCGCAAGAGCACTGAAGTACAGAAAATATCCCGTACGGATGAAGAAAGGATCTATCACGCACGCGATCTGCTGCTGGCACATACGCAGGATCCCTTATCCCTCACAGAACTGGCACGTAAAGCCGGCATCAATGAGTTTAAATTGAAAAACGGGTTTAAGAAAGTATTTGACAATACCGTATTCGGATACCTGAGCGATTATCGCCTGGATCAGGCAAAGCAAATGATGCGGGAAGGAACGTTTTCCTTTACAGACATTGCGGATGAACTGGGTTATTCTTCCCTGCAGCACTTCAGCCACGCTTTCCGGAAGAAGTTCGGTCAAAGCCCCAGTGAGGTAAAGAAAGGTATGTAGTGATATGCTGCAGCATATCACTGACAAATACTATTGGAAACTGCTTACGTTCGCTTTTGCAAAAGTCTCAAAACTGATCGGGTCTTTACCGGTAATATCCTTTACCGCAGTGGTTACCACTTCCATATAACCCGCTCTCACGCCCTGGAACAATAAAGCAATGTATTGGGCTTCACTGTCAGACAGGCCATGGGCTTTTACTGCCTGCGTCATTTCATCTTCAGTTACCGGAACATACGTTACCTTTTTACCACTGGCTTTGCTGATGATCTCAGCCGTATCATATGCATTCAGGGAAGCCGGGCCGGTAAGGGTCAGTTCCTGTCCTTTTAATGTATCATCCAGCAGGAGTTTTGCGGAAACGGCTGCTATATCCGAAGTGGCAATCATGCTCAGCCTGGCATCTTCCGCCGGGATAACGATCTGTGCCAACGCTTTAACGGTACCGCTGAATGAACCATCCGAGAAGTTTTCCATGAAAAAGTTAGGACGCACGATATTATACGTGATGCCGGAGTTTTGAAGGTATACCTCAATCTTGCGCAAAGGACTGTCCGGCAGGTTTTCCATACCAATAGCAGAAAGGAAAACAATCTTTTGAACGCCGGCCTTCTTTGCTTCATCAATAAAAGGGTTCAGCTTCAGGTGCGCATCTGCATCGAGGGGTAAAGCTGCCAGGAAAACCTTGTCAACGCCGGCGAGGGCTGGAGCAAAGGTTGTGGGATCTTCCAGTACTACTTTTACCGGGGATACATTGGCTGCAGGAACTACAAATTTCTCAGGGAAACGGGTGGCGGCTTTTACTGTTACGCCTTCTGCTGTGAGGGCATTTACAACTTGTTTTCCGGCAAAACCGGTAGCACCGAGAACTAATACTTGATCTGACATTGTTGAAAAGATTAATTGTTATGAATTTTGTTACAGTTATACTTAAAATGTTATTAAAATCATTACAGTTTAAGGCAAAAAAAATCAGAAGTACTTTTTAGTGAATTCAGCCAGGGTAATGGTATGGAGTTTCTCGTAGATACTATTATCTATTTCCCCGAACAATTCATCCAGTGCACCATTGATACGCGCACCCACTGCACATTGGGGATTAGGTTCATTAGGGGAGTAGCCAAAAACGTGACCATTCTTTACCAGCAGGAAAATGTCTGACATACGGATGTCTTTTGTAGCCTTTCCCAGCCTGCTGCCGCCGTTTTTCCCTTCCTTGCTTTCTATCAGACCCGCTTCCCTGAGCATACCCAGTTCTTTACGCACCAGTGCAGGATTGCTGTTTAGCGAGCTGGCAATGTAGTCAGACGATAACCATTCGTCCGGCTGAAGGGCCAGCAGGGAGAGAATGTGTACGGATGTGGAGAATTTACTGCGGATCAATTCTGTAATATTTATAATTACAGTACAAAGATAGGAGCCCGGAATGATACCACCAAAAAAAATCCCGGTAATGCATCATTACCGGGATCCTATTATAAGATTACCTTGAATTACTTAGGTAACATGGCAGTTGTTTTCTCTATGGCAACCGGTTTTTTAGCCTCCTGTTCCACTTTAGCCGTAGCTGTCTGGTATTTACCGTGAATCTCAGCCAGGGTTGGCGCAATTACCAGGGAAACGATGGACATCAGTTTGATCAGGATGTTCATAGACGGGCCGGAAGTATCTTTGAAAGGATCACCTACGGTATCGCCGGTAACGGAAGCTTTATGTGGTTCTGATTTCTTGTAATAGATCTCACCATTGATCTCAACACCTTTTTCGAAAGATTTCTTGGCATTATCCCAGGCGCCACCGGCGTTGTTCTGGAACATACCCATCAATACACCACTCACAGTAGCACCGGCAAGGAAACCACCCAGCACCTCAGGTCCAAAGATGAAACCGATCAGGATGGGAGACAGGATAGTGATGGCACCAGGCAGCAGCATCTTTTTGATAGAAGCTTCCGTAGAGATGGCCACACATTTGTCGTACTCCGGTTTGCCGGTTCCTTCCATGATACCGGGAATGGTCCTGAACTGGCGGCGAACTTCTTCCACCATGCTCATAGCAGCTTCACCCACTGCGCGGATAGCGAGGGAAGAGAAGATGAAGGGGATCATGGCACCTACGAAAAGGCCCGCCAGTACATCTGCTTTATAGATATTGATGGCATTGTATAATTTATATCCGTTGGCTTCCACCACACCTACATAAGCTGCAAACAGCGCAAGAGCGGTCAATGCAGCAGAGGCGATAGCGAAACCTTTACCTGTAGCGGCGGTAGTGTTACCTACAGCATCGAGGATATCTGTTTTTTCACGAACATCTTTTGGTAATTCACTCATTTCTGCGATACCACCGGCGTTATCGGCAATAGGGCCGAAGGCGTCAATAGCCAATTGCATAGCAGTAGTGGCCATCATACCTGCAGCTGCGATAGCAACACCATAGAGGCCGGCAAGTGCAAATGAACCGTAGATACCACCTGCCAGCACCAGGATGGGCAGGAAAGTGGATTCCATACCTACTGCCAGACCACCGATGATGTTAGTGGCATGGCCGGTAGAAGACTGGCGGATAATGGAATTCACCGGGCGTTTGCCCATGGCGGTATAATATTCAGTGATGATACTCATCAGGGTACCCACTACCAGGCCAACCAAGATAGCACCATATACACCTGTACGGGTGAATTCATGGGTACGGAGGGTCATGGTTTCAGGAAGGATCCAGTTCACCGCAAAGTAGCATACAATAGCAGTGAGTACAATGGAACCCCAGTTACCCATATTCAGGGCACGTTGAACAGCGTTGGTGCTTAAACCTGCGTTATCTCCGATCCTTACAAAGAAAGTACCGATGATGGAAAGTACAATACCAATGCCGGCAATGAACATGGGCAGGATAACAGGAGCGAGGCCGCCGAAGTTATCCAGGGAAGTAGTTTCAACACCCAATACCATGGTAGCCAGCACGGTGGCTACATAAGAACCGAAAAGGTCAGCACCCATACCGGCCACGTCTCCAACGTTGTCTCCAACGTTATCGGCAATGGTGGCAGGGTTGCGGGGATCATCCTCGGGGATGCCGGCTTCTACTTTACCAACAAGGTCAGCTCCCACGTCCGCAGCTTTAGTATATATACCGCCGCCCACACGTGCAAAAAGCGCGATGCTTTCGGCTCCGAGAGAAAAACCGGTGAGTACTTCAATTGTTTTGATCATTTCAGCAGTACCTGCTTCAGCGCCGAAATAAGCTTTCAGTACAATGAACAGTCCACCCAGTCCTAAAACAGCCAGACCGGCAACACCCATTCCCATTACAGAACCTCCGGTGAAGGAAACTTTCAATGCTTTGGAAAGGCTGGTACGGGCAGCTTGTGCTGTACGTACATTCGCTTTGGTGGCTATTTTCATACCGATGAAACCGGCAGTGGCCGAAAAGATGGCGCCTATAATAAATGCAAGGGCAATCGTCCAGTCTGAATTGTGGTGGGAATATCCCATATAGCCCAATAACAGGGCCGCAATGATCACAAAATAGGTGAGGATCTTGTACTCAGCTTTCAGAAACGCCATCGCACCTTCTGCAATATGTTTGGCTATCTCCGTCATTTTTTCATTGCCTGAATCCTGGCGTGAAACCCAGGCACTTTGTACCGCTGTGAATAACAGTGCTAACAGTCCAAATAGTGGAATAATGTAAACTATACTCATACTTTATAAGCCTTTTAAAAATTACAAGGTTGACGAAGATAATGTATTAGGATTTATTTTACTAGTGCTTCAACATATTGTGTTGATTAATAATATAGTTCGGGGTACGAAGCTTACTTGCGGAGTTGCAGGTAGGCCTGGCCGAGATAATTGATGATATCCTCTGCAATAAGGGATTCTTCGGAAATATCGTCTGCTGCAAGGTCCCCGGCCAGCCCATGCAGCCATGTGCCCAGGAGGAGAGCGGCTTTAGGGGTATATCCCTGCGATAAAAGACCGGTTAAAATACCTGTAAGTACATCCCCGCTGCCAGCGGTGGCCATTCCCGGATTACCGGTGGGATTGAAATAAACGGCTCCATCCGGACAAGCCATGGCACTGAACCGGCCTTTGAGCAGGATGTAGACCTGGAATTCCACCGCTTTGGCGGAAAGCAGCTCCAGCCTTTCAAACTGATCTTCTTTGGGGCCAAATAACCTTTCAAACTCTTTGGGATGCGGGGTAAGGATCGAATCTTTAGGGAGTTTTTGCAGGAGAAAGGGGTATTCGCTGATCATATTCAGGGCATCAGCATCCAGCACCATGGGTTTATGATAGAGTTCCAGGAGTTTTTCCAAAGCCCTGGCGGTAGCGGCCGCCGTTCCCAACCCGGGCCCCACGCCGATAGTGGCATAACCGGGTGCCTGGTGGTGTTTGAATGGTTCATGGAAATGAGCGCTGAAAGCAGTGGGCTGGTCTTCCGTTTCACACATTGCTTCCGGCACGGCGGTTTGCAGTATTTCATAACCCCGTTGCGGGATATGTACTGTCAATAATCCAACACCGGCACGGAGGCAGGCCCTGGCGGCCAGGATGGCCGCTCCCATCTTACCATAACTGCCGGCTACCAGTAGTGCATGACCGTACGTGCCTTTATGGGCAAAAGGATCGCGGGGCTGGTAAATAGTTTTGACGATCCGGGGATCCACCACATGATACTTCGTTTCCACGCTGTTGATAAAGTCGGGATGCAAACCGATAGGAAGGATCACGGCCTCGCCTACACGGACAGCATTTTCCGGCAGCAGAAAGGCGAGTTTATAGAACTGAAAGCTGAGTGTATAATTGGCGTGCACACAGGCTGCATGCCCGGTAACACTGTCTGCCATAAGTCCTGATGGCATGTCTATGGATACGATGGTATGCCTGCCATAACCATCGTTGATCTTGTGGAGGATGGATGCTACCCATCCTTCAACAGGGCGGGAGAGCCCGGTGCCGAAGATGGCATCTACCACTACGCCGGTTGTTTCCATTAAAGGAAAATCAGCGGGGGAATAGATGGACTGTACATCCTGTACATAAGGTTGATTGGCCAGGTTATCAGGAGAAGCCGTTTCCGAATGATGTACCATATAGGCATGTACGTTATAGCCCTGGTCCCTGAGTAACCGCGCGATCACTAACCCGTCTCCACCATTATTGCCCATGCCGCAGAACACGTAAAAGGGTGGGGGCGCCTCTCCGAAAGTATGTACCATCCAGCCGGCACATTCCGCAGCGGCACGCTCCATCAGTAATACGCTGCTGATGGGTTCATGTGTGATGGTGTAAGCATCCGCTTCGCGGATCTGTTGTGCGGAAAGGACTTTCATATCGATAATAAATATACAAAAAGCCCCCCGGAACACCGGAGGGCTTTTTTACTTTGTTTTAAAAGAAATTATTTGAACGTGTAGCGGGCAGAAACACCCAGCAGTTGTTCTCCGAAGAAATCATGACCACCGTTGAAGTTTACGAATGGTTTGATATCACCGCTGAGGTTCAATGGAATATTTTTAAAAGTATATTCCACGCCAAAGATACCATCAAGGCCTACAACGGCTTCTGAGTGGTAACGTTTGTTGCCGTTCTCATAGTAACGGTCTCTCCATATACCAACGTGTGCACCACCGCCGGCATACATGTTCCATTCTGACTTACCGAAGACATTCCAGGTGTATTCATACAAACCTGTAAAAGTTACATTGGTTACATCACGATCTCCACTTCCAAAATAATGGCTTACAATTCCTTCAATTGCATGTGGTCCTTTAATAAAATGCTTTGCGGTAAAACCGATGGTCCATGGGTTAACCCTTGCACCGATAGCGGTTTGGTAATCTCCAGGAGAGCCACCGCCACTTGTACGGCGTTGCGCATTTGCCTGGAAGGCCATCAAAGAAAGTACTCCGAAGAGTAACAGGATCCTTTTCATATAGTCGTCTTTGTTTTAAACTATTTTTTATTTCTTCCGAAAATATAACGGGCGGAAACACCAAAGTCTGCCAGTTCGGAAGGTGTGTTGAAATGAAGCGCCGGTTTCCAATCCAGGCTCAGGTTCAGCGGAATGTTAGAGAATGAATAATTCAACCCTACTAATCCATCTACACCTGCATAGAAGGTTTTTTCCCCTCTGATCTCCCTTCCGCCGATATGTGCGCCACCGCCTGCATACCAGCCAAAACCTTCCATAGTTAATGCAGAGAGGTCCCAGTGATATTGATACAAAGCCGTTAATGACGCTCTTGTATTATACAGTCCAAAGATGCCCTCTACGGCGGAACGGTCCGTAAGAAAATATCTTCCGGTTGCTCCTAATGGTAACCCCAACCTTACACCTGCTTCAATTTGTCCGGCTGCCTGTTGGGCTTTTACACCCTGTGCAAAGCACAATACAACAAAGGCAGCAATGATCCGATATTTCATGCTGTTAAGTATTTGCAATAACAATGCCAAAGGAATTTCAGTAGGGAAACGGCTATTCAGGAAATTTATTTGATAGCCCTCAAAAATATAAAACCTGCCAGACCGGAGAGCAGCGATGCCAGTATCACAGACATCACGGAGATCACCTGTATATCAACAGGTTTGAAAGCTAAAGTGGCAATAAATATACTCATCGTAAAACCGACGCCTGCGATCATGCCTACCCCCCATAACTGTTTCCAGTTTGTGTTGGCGGGAAGGCTGGCCATTTTCATTTTTACAGCTACCAGACAGAAGAAGAAAATACCTAAAGGTTTGCCTAGTACCAGCCCTGCAATGATCCCAAAGCTCACGGAATGGGTAAATGCATGAAAAAGGTCTGGTGGAAATACGATGGCTGTATTGGCCAGCGCAAAGATGGGCATGATCAGGAAGTTCACCGGATCATGCAGGGTATGTTCAAGACTGTGTATCTTATTCAACGGAATGCAGAAAGCCAGCAGAACCCCTGCAATGGTAGCATGGATACCGGAGTTGAAGATGCAGTACCAGAGCACCAGGCCAGGGATCAGGTATAGGATAATACGCTGTACTTTGAAGTAGTTCATGAGCAGCAGCAAAACAAATATGCCAGCACCTATATAGAGATACAGCATATGCAGCGCATCCGTATAAAAGATAGCGATGGCCAGGATGGCGCCCAGGTCATCTATGATGGCGAGAGCTGTTAAAAATATTTTCAGGCTGAGCGGCACGCGTTTACCTAACAGGGAAAGTATGCCGAGTGAAAAAGCAATATCTGTAGCCATGGGAATTCCCCAGCCATGTGCATAAGGGGAGGTGCCATTAAAAAGCGTATAGATCAGTGCCGGTGCCAGCATACCACCAATAGCGGCAAGTATGGGCAGGAGGGATTTCTTTACGGAGGCCAGTTCTCCGGTGGTTAGTTCCCGTTTGATCTCCATACCTACCAGGAAAAAGAAGAGGGCCATGAAACCATCATTGATCCATAGCAGCCATGAATTGGGCAGGTGTAAACCTTTGTAATTATAATGATGCCCGCCTGCAGGATCAAAGAGGGTGTTGAAGAACCCGGTATAAGCATCCTGCCAGGGAGAGTTAGCGATCACCAGGGAGATGAGGGTGCATGCAATCAATACAATGCCTACAGCGCGACTGTCCTGCAGGAATTGAAATATCGGTGATATGAACCTGTTCTTAAAGCTCCCGGAATTCATGCGTAATATTTAGTGAAAACTATTGTCCTATCAACTCGTACTTCGATTTCGGTTTGCGGTTGATCACCCATTTAAAGCCAGGCAACTGCTTTTGCTCTTCCGGCATTTGTGTGAAAGGGTACATGGTGGCTTCCGCTTCTTTCACGAACACGACCCTGTCCAGCTCGCCATTACTGAAATAGATATGCGTGGCGGCAGACAATAACCGGTTGATACTGATAAAGGCACTGTCATCATCCTGCACATAATAAATGTTCTCCGCATTCCCGTTCACATACATGGAATCCAGTTTTTCCTCTCCAAAGAAACCCAGTATGGTATTTCCTTTCACCTGGTTATACATGCCGGGGCCTACTTCATTCACGATCAAAGCATTCTGGTCCATTAACAGTTTATCTGCTTTCTGGTTTTTGGTGAAGAGAAAGATGGTATCGCCGGTGAGCTGGCTGCCATTGGCCCAGAGCACAGGATCTTTATAGAGCCGGAAAATGGAATCCACGCCGGAATAGTATAGACTGTCTGCCACACCCTGCAGGGAATCAGAATAGATCTTCACATGATTATAGGCGATCACGAACCTTTTTTCCGTGGTATCTTTTTGATCGGTAGCAGTAGTGGAATCCACTAAAACAGTATCCCTTGGAACGATCCCGGAGAAGAGCGTATCCGATGCTACAAATAAAGTATCTGTTTTTCCTTCCAGCAGCATCACCGGTTTGCGTGTAGCCAGTACCGTTTTATTGAACTGGTTCACAATGCCATAGTTGGCCAGCAGGGACACTTTCTGCGCAGTGTCGCGCCAGATCATGTTGCCGGTAGCAATGGAGATGCCGGAAGCTTTATCTGTCTGTATTTCGTTGGCTGTGAAAGTATTGGTACTGTCTTCAATGACAGGGCGTTTGCTGAAGCTGCCATATCCTGCATCGGTATTGTAATAACCATCCGTTACGTACATCGTCATCTTACCATCGTTGATGGTAGTGGGAGCGAGGATAGTGGCTATTTTGGTAGTGGTGTTATATAAGAGGGTATCTGTGCCTAAAGTAAAGCCGGGATCTACGATCACCACATTTTTCTTAAAATACACATCTTTTGTATCTGCATAATAGAAACCTTCCTGGCTGGTCAGTACAGATTTTTCATTCACCAGTTTACCTGTTTTGGTATAAGTACCGATCTTGGTATTCATATCATATTGCAACTCAGGGCTGGTGAGCACTATCTTAGTATCAGTGAGTTTGGCGTTGCCATCAAGGGTAGCTATACGGGTATTACCCATATAGATGAGATGATCAGAGTAGGTGTGGATACTATCGTCCTGGATAATATGGACCCGTCCCCATGCTTCGATCATGTTCTTTGCCTGGTTTAAAATAGCGCTATCGCAATACAGGTAGCTGGTAGCCTGGCGAAAGGCCACATCGCCGCTGAAACGTCTTTCATCCACGGAATCTTTCGTGACGAAGGTCATCGTCCTGGAATGAATGATGTTGATCTTTTTTGAGGTATCTTCCTGAACCGGCGTAATAGGGCGCAGGCTGTTATTTGCTGTGATCAGTGAGGTCATACCAATCCCTGCCAGCAAAATAAGGCCGTATCGTAAAGCTTTTAACATGTCTGTTATTGTAGAAATTTCGCCGTATCAGAGGGGATGGGCACCACTTTGTTTTTTCTGCCAAATACGCTCAGGTGCACATATCTCCAGGGATTATACCGGAGGTCTTCCAACAGTTTATTGAGGCTGCTGGTAGATGCCTGTAGATTGTTATACACTTTTTTGTCGTGGATCAGCAGGCCGAGGGACCCGTCTTTACTATCCAGTTTGGTTACCATGTCGTTCAGACGGGTAACGGTGAAACGCAATTGATTCATAGCAGTGTCCAGCGTACCGTTAGCCAGTGTGCCGGATGCTTTATCAAAGTTGGTCAGAATATTGGAGATCTTGTCGTTATTATTTTTCAGGTTGGCAGATACCGATTCAAAGTTGCCGAAGGTGCTGCCGATCTTTCCATCTTCCTGCAGCATACCTGTAAGGGAACGGGAGGCCACTGAAAGATTGGACATGGTAGCATTCAAACCGGATATCGTACCACGGATATTATGTTTGGTAGTAGTGTCGAACAGTGAGTTTACGGTAAGGAGGAGGGTATCCACAGCACCAAGGGTCACTTCCAGTTTCTTTACCAGCGGGCTTATTTGTTCTTTCAATGCATCTGTGATAGAGCCGGCCACATCTGCATAAATGGTATCCTTATTTTTCAGGTATTCGTTGGTATTACCAAAATCTATTTCCACTTTGCGGGTTCCCAGGAGGTCTGAGCTGATGCGAGCTACGGAATTTTTAGGGATCTCTATCTTTTTGCTGATCTGCAGCGTTACCAGGATCCTTCCTGCACGTTGGTCCATCACCTCCAGGCTTTGCACATTCCCCACAGTGAGGCCATTGACCATCACGGCGTTGGAAGGTTGCAAACCGTTTACCTGTGTATATACAGCGTAAATGATCTTTTTATTCGAAAACAAGCTCCGTCCTTTCAGGAGGTTAAAACCCAGTACCAGTAACACAATGCCGGCGGCGGCCAGAATGCCTACTTTCGTTTCATTGGACATTTTAAGCATCGAGATATAGTATAGTTCGTGCAAAAATAGATAAAAACAACGGTGTGGCAGCTGTAGGAAAACAGAAATAATGCAAAAGGCGGGCCAAATACGGCTACAGGTCTACCCGTTCGCCGTTCTTGTAAGTTACAACAAAAGCATCAGCAAAACCTTGTTTTTTGGCTTTATATACGGCAGCATGTGCCTCCGCTTCCGTGCGGAAACTGCCCCATATATATTTATGTACTTTTTTCCTTCCTTGTTTGAGGTCTTCTCTTTCTATGGTACCATTCAGTTTCTGGAAGAGGGAAGCTCCCCGGGCATAGATCTTTTCTGAGGTCATCAGTTGTACTTTATAATGTACAGAGGGGTCTGCGGCAGGGGCAGGAGGGGCTTCTGTTTTTACACTAACGGAGGCGGCTATATTTTGAACGGGAGCCTGCTGAACCGGCGCCGGTGTTTCTGCGGGCGTAACTTTACGGCCGGTTTCGGCAGCTTTGTATATTCTTTCCAGTTCCTCTTTATATCTTTTCACGGCGCGGGCTATGCAATTAGCCATTTCAGACTGGCCATCAGCGGAATTGAGGTAATTCTCTTCTTCCGGGTTGCTGATAAAGCCCAGTTCCACCAGTACGCTGGGCATGGCGGTAGCATGAAGTACCAGGATGCCTTTATCGTTCCGTTGACGGGCACCTCTGCTGATACGGCCCACGCGGGTGAACTCATCTTCCACCAGCGTACTGAGGCGCAGGCTTTGATCGAAGTACACGTTGCGGAGGGTATTGAGCATGATCAGGGTTTCTGGATCTGAATTGGCCATCAGTTCCTTGGTTTCTTCAGAATTGGCGTCAAACACAATCACGGAGTTGTTCCGCAGGGATTCTGTTTTGGCGTTATTCTTACTGGTAGCCCACACGTAAGTTTCCGTACCCTTGGCAGGGTTAGGATATTTTTCATAGATGGCCACTTTCCTGGTCACCTTCTTTTTCTTTTTGTTCCTGTAAGTTTGTGTTTTATAACCTACTACCCTGGAAAGGTCCGCCGCGGCGTTACAGTGAATGGAAATGAACAGGTCACCCTGTGCTTCGTTGGCAATGGCAGCCTTCTTGTGCACATCATCAAAACGGTCTGTTTTGCGGGTGTACACTATTTTTACATCAGGCAGCGCTTCTTCCAGTATCTTTCCCAGTTTCAGTGCAACGTCCAGCGCAATATCTTTTTCGTGTGAATAACTTCCTTTGGCACCGGGATCACTTCCTCCATGGCCGGCATCGATCACGATCGTACGAATAGGTTTATCCTGTACGGGGGAATCCGGTGTAGTTTTTGCATGAATGAACAAGGTATAGATAAGGCCTATACCTAGTCCTGAAAATAAAACTCTTTTCCAGCGCATGTCAACATTTTATTTTAATGGGTTGTATTCAATTTGGCAAAGGTTCCTGTTCAACGTACACAATAATTTAATACTCATATGAAACACGCTTATCCGCCTCCCTTCCGCATTATCCCTTTTCAGGCACTTAATACAGTATTTAATAATTTGTATAAAATCATGTAGGTTTGTGCCCGCTTAACACATGGACCCTCTCTGCAAAAATAATTATAAAAACATTTTAAGGCGGGTATTCCTGCCTTTGATTCTTCTATTAATATTGGCCTCGCCTTTGTTTATAGACGCATATGCCCGCGCATCGGCACTTCCGGCTCACTACTTTAACAAAATTTTCACAGACACGGTTCCTTTGCCGCACACTGTGAAATTTCCTGCTAAATCTGAATGGACGGATACCTCCCGCAAACCGAAAGATACTATTCGTCCCGTGATAAAACGAGGAATTGATAGTATTTCACCGGGGAAAGCGGTAGATAGCCTCACCATGGACAGTGTGAATGTAAAGACTGATACTATACCTAACGTTAAACTCTCCAAGGATAGTCTTACCGCTCCTGTATTTTATAAGGCGCAGGACTCCATTGTGATGTTTGTGAAAAAGAAGGAGTTCCGCCTGTATAATAAGGCGGACGTTAAATATGGTGCCACGCAGCTGACGGGTAATACCATGGACTTTAACCAGCAAACGGGCATCCTTACCTCCCGGATGGGGATAGACACTGCCGGAAAGCCAATCGACAAAGCCGTATTGAACGATGGTACCACCAGTTCAGACATGGACTCCGTGCAGTACAATTTCAATTCCGGTAAAGCCATGATCTTCCAGACCCGTGCACAGTACGGGGAAGGATTTGTGAGCAGCATTAAAGTGAAGAAACAGCCGGATAATACTGTTTTTGGTTTCAGGAACGGCTATACCACCTGTAACCTGGATACGCCACACTTTGCTTTCAGAGCACGTAAGATCAAGGTGATACCTGATAAACTGATCGTGTCCGGCCCTGCCAACCTCGAAATTGAAGGTATTCCCACACCCTTATTCATACCATTTGCTATTTTCCCGCTCAGCAACGGGCAACGTACCGGTTTGCTGCCACCGCAATACGTGGTGAACCAGCAGAAAGGCATTGGCCTGGAAAACGGGGGATATTATTTCGGGCTGGGTGAGTACCTGGACCTAACCGTACGGGGAGATGTATATTCCTACGGGAGCTGGGGACTTACTTTAAGCCCTACCTACCGGAAACGGTATAAATATAACGGAGGATTTAACCTGGCTTTTGCCAATACGCGCAGTGGCGACCCGGAGATCAAATCGGAATTCACCCGCTCGCGTGACTTCAGGGTAACCTGGAGCCATAGTATGGATGGTAAGGCAAGGCCGGGAACCAATTTTGGCGCCAGTGTGAATTTTGGTACTACTTCTTACAATCAGTACAATATAACGGATGCGGCTACGCGGCTCAATAACAACATGAGCTCTTCCATCAACTATTCCAAAAGCTGGCAGGGGAAACCGTATAACCTTACATTGGCACTGAACCACAGTCAGAATAATCTCACCCGGCAGGTGAATATTAACTTTCCGGACGGTTCTTTCAACGTGAACACTATCTATCCTTTCCAGGCAAAGGAAATGACGGGCACCCCACGCTGGTATGAGAAGATTGGGATCAGTTATAATGCATTGCTGCGGAATAACATGAGTTTTATTGATACCGCCTTTGGCCGCCCTGCAATGTTTGATAACCTGCAGGCAGGTATACAGCACCAGATTCCGGTTACCTTGTCCATCCCCGTGGCTAAGAACCTTACGCTTTCTCCCAGTATCAACTATACGGAGAAGTGGTACATCCGCAAGTTACGGTTGAAATTTAACCAGGTAAAAGAACGTTACGATACCATTTACGAAAATGGTTTCTTCAGGAGCAGCGCCATGTCTACCGGTGCTTCACTGGCTACTGCAGTATATGGTATGTATAGCTTCAAGAATAAGAATTCCACTATACAGGCCGTGCGTCACGTAATGCGCCCGAACATTGGTATCAGTTACTCTCCGGACCTGGCCAGCAAGGATTACTACATGGAGCCTGCAACGCCATACGCTTCGCTGAACAAGTACCAGCGGTTCTCTTATTATGATGGTGCGCCTTTTGGGCCCTCTCCGTCAGAAACCTTTGCGGGTTTGACCTTTGGATTGGATAACAACCTGGAAATGAAGGTGAAATCAAAGAAGGATACTTCCGGTGTACGTAAGATCAAATTACTGGATGGTTTTGGTATCAGCAGCAGCTATAACCTGGTAGCAGATTCTTTCAACCTGGCTCCTTTCTCCCTGAATGCCCGTACTAACCTGTTTGATAAAATAAACATTTCCTTTGGCGGCACTTTAGATCCTTACCAGCTGGATAGTGTTGGTACGCGTATAGACAGATATACCTGGAAAGGTGGCAACTTCAGCCTTGGCCGTTTAACGCAGGCCAATATCGCTATCAGCACTTCTTTCCAGAGCCAGGATAAAAAGAGCAAGGAAAAAGAGGCAAGGAAGAAAGAGGAAGAAGAAAACGGGGATGTGCCATTGGATGCTGCGCTGGAAGAAAAACGCCGGCAAATGGAAATGATGCGGGCTAACCCGGGAGATTATGTGGATTTTGATATTCCCTGGCGCCTGGACCTTTCTTACAGTTTGAACTATACCCGCAGCAGAACGGTAGACCGTTTGCGCGATACCACCATATTCCAGCAATTCCTTGGTTTTAACGGGGATTTCAGCCTTACCCCCAAATGGAAGATCATTGTTTCCAGCGGGTTCGATTTCCGGTTAAAACAGATCTCATATACCAATCTTACCATCTCCCGCGACCTGCACTGCTGGCAGATGAGTATCAACCTGGTGCCATTCGGAAGTTACCGCCAGTTCAGTATCACCATCAATCCAAAAGCCGGTATCCTGCGGGACCTCCGGATAAACCGAACGCGGCAGTTCTTCGATTTGTAGCGGGTCAGAGAAAGGCCCGTATAAACAAAAAAGCAAGTCCGCGAAGACTTGCTTTTTTGTTTAGAAATTAAATGCGCAACCCAAACCGAAAAGGTCCAGCTTACTACCTGTAATACCTTTAAAGTAAGACATCCTGATCTCTATTGCTTTGTGGCCTCCGCCAACACGGATGCGCATCCCTGCGTTAGCAGCAGGGCCTGTTGAACTTCCTTCAACAATAACCGGCTCGCCATTTTCATCATAATACTCCGAATCTGTAGAAGCGCTGTAATGATATCCGAATCCGCCACCTACAAAACCTCCTATGCGGCTTCTGTTAGCTTTTGTAGAGCCTGCAGCCAGGTTGAGGTTCACCATCACGGGAGCGTTGAACATGAAACCAAGGGTATTAGTTTCCTCGCTATAGCCGCTATTATAGCTATAGTTATAACTCCCGGAAAAACCAACACTCATGGGGATACCTACGGAAACAGACATGGATTCCGTTTCCACAAAATTAAACCGCGGAGAATACGTAAGGGCGAAAGAAAGCCGGGCATCCATATTTTCCACTTTATCAACATAGAACCCAACACCTGCGCCATGCATGAAACTTTGGGAAAAGGCATTGGAAACACCAAGGGTTGCAAATGCCAGGAAGAGTAATTTTTTCATAAAGGGTAAGGGATAATTGTTAGGACAAATATAACTAACTGATTTTAAATTAAAAGTAGATACCATAATAATTCTATTGATAACTAAGTTATCTACAACCCTTTCTCTTTGATTTAGAAGAGATAAGCCGTATATAAGCCGTATATAACCCGTATATAAGCCGTAGATAAGTCGTCCTTTATAGATACGGCTTATCTACAGCTTATCCTCGGTTTATGGATAGGTATAAGTGGAGAATCTCAGGCTTAGGTGATGGAGGGCAAAAAAATATGAAGTAGATTTGGCCAACAATCAAAAAGTGGATAAACAATGGCTGCAAAGATTTTAAAGGATGAAATTTATGAACAGGTAGAACTGATCTCCGAAATGGGGAACGATTTCGCGGACGATGAAGAGTATGCCGCTGCGATCGAAAAGTTCAAGGAGGCGCTGGAGCTGGTACCGGAGCCAAAGCATGAATGGGAGGCCGGTACCTGGTTATATTCCAGTATCGGGAACATGTACTTTATGCTGGACGACTTTGAAAATGCCGGTAAGTACTTCAATAACGCCATCCAAAGCCAGGAAGGCAAGTTGAATTCATTCAATCAAATGAGATTGGGACAATCCTCCCTGGAAATGAAACAGGAAGATAAAGCCCTGGAACACCTGTTAAAAGCTTACAGGATGGGCGGCAAAGGTCTTTTTGCCGAAGAAGACACCAAATACCTGGCATTCCTCAGCAAGCGGGTGAAATTATAGTTCCTTAAAGAATTCGTATCCATCATATTCGTACAGTTCCCTGAGCGGCAGTATGGGCTGTGGCACCAGGGAACTGTCTATTTGTACATACATCCCAATGCGGTAAGCCAGTTTGGTGAGCACCGCTGCTTCCGTTGAAAAGTACCTGCATTGCAGGTCATTCAGCTTCCGGTCGTTATGCGTTCTGATCAGTTTCTGCAGGCCAATTTCCACTTTCTCCTGGTCATCCCGCAATAAGCCCTCAAATACATCTGCACATCCATGCCAGGCTGCAAAGGCGGTTTGCGCTTTAATAACGGCTATCTGTTTTTCAAGGTCCTGCCGTTTACCGGTGAGTACATCCTGTATGGCTTTGTTGTAGGCATATGCCAGTATGTTTTCATTGGCATAATGGTCCGGGAGCAGGCTGTACCGTTTGATGAGACCACTGTGGTCACTTAATACAGCGTAACCGATCAGGTTAATGGCTCCATTGAAACGCCAGTTATACCGTTTGATCATGTATTCCCCGGAAAGGGCGGCTTTGTAGAAGTATTGCCGGGCTTTGTCAAAATCCTGTTCCTGGAACATGGCGTAGTAGGCTTTTACTACATTGGCCTGCTCAAGAGAGCCTATCCGTGGCACTTCTTCGCGCTGGTCCCTGATCTTTTCCAGGTTGTAAATTTCAGTTGCCACGGTTTCATAATAGGTGTCAGTCAGTAACTGCTGGTTGTTTTGCATAGGATAATAGGTGTATAGGTTCCCTAAATATACAATAATTATATATTATAAGTATATGACTATGAGCATAAGTTTTTTGTTATATTAGTAAGTAGTACCCCGCTTATGAAGAATTTTACCTTTTTCCTGTTATTGCTCTGTTCCCTGGCGGCAGGTGCGCAGGATGCTAATTACTGGTCGTCCTACTACGGCCCGGGTGGGTTTTTTGCCCCCGGGGCGGTGATCGCTAACAATAAAGATAGCGGGGTGTTGTTCTATAACCCGGCCCTGCTGGCTTTGTCCCATAAAAAAGCGGTGTCCGTCAGCGGGAGTATTTACCAGCTGGAGTCCATTAAAATGAAAAACGGGGCAGGCACCGGAAAGGACCTCCTGTCCAGCAATACTTCCAGTATACCACAGATGCTCACAGGTACGGTGATGTTAGGGAAGAAAAAACCATTCTATGTATCCTATGCCCTGATCAATTCTTCCATCCTTAATTTTTCTGCCTCCCAGCGGAAGGAGGCGCAGATGAATGTATTACATGATTCTTACAGCCCGGGTACGGAATATTACATTGGCCAGATGACTTTGCAGAACCAGATCAAATCATCCGCAGCATCGCTGAGCGCGGGTTACCGGCTAAATGAGAGATGGGCAGTGGGTGCTACGGCAGAAGGTTCGTTCTACCGTCAGCGTTATAGTAACAATATTGTTTCAAGGGCATTGATCAATGGAGGCGGCTCTTCATTAAGACTGGCCAGTAATGAGGCTTTATACGAAGTGTCCTATAATCACATCGGTTTCCGTGTAAAAGGCGGGCTGGCGTATGAGCATAACAGGCATCATGCAGGGCTGCTGATCTCTTCGCCATTGATAGGTATTGGGGGAAGGGCTACCTTGTTCGGGGATCTGGCGCTTGCCAATATCAGGGATGTTTATTCAGGAGAGATGATCCATCTGCTGGCCAGTACAAGACAAACCAAACTGAAATCTACCTGGAAGATGCCCCTGAGTGTAGCAGCGGGGTATGCATATGATCATGCAAAGGGGCAGATCTATGTGGCCGGGGAATATTTCCTGCCCATCAAAGAGTATGGGGTTGTTACGCCGCGTAATGAATATTTTCTGCGGCCTGATACAGGGAATAATAATTTGCTGACGGCTGCAGTACTGCAACTGAAAGATGCCCGCAAGGCTGTTTTTAATATGGCCCTGGGAGCCAGTTACGAGGTAAAGGAACATATTATAGCGTATTGTTCCTTCAGAACGGATTTCTCTTATGCGGATAACAGTTTGTTCACTAGCGGTTCAGGAAATACATCTTATACTGCAGCATGGAATAATTTTCATTGCCAGTTGGGAGGGAATCTGCGGAGAAAGAAATACAACCTGCGGGTAGGATTGTTGCTGGCATACGGGCAAACAGGCAAATATATACAGCCTGTGAACTTTGATCAGCCCAATGATGAAAACTTTTTGTTGGGCGATACGAAAGAAACAAAAGCACATCATTTCTTAACAGGATTGATGCTGGCTTTTATACATAACTTATAAATTGTGGTCATGGAATTAGGTATCAGTACGTTCGGAGAAGTGAAACCTGAGGGCGTTTCAGGTCATGCAGCAGAATCTTTTTTACGGATGCAGGAAATTATCGCGGAAGGCCAGCTGGCGGATGAAGTAGGGCTGGATGTTTTTGCATTGGGGGAACATCATCGCCCGGATTTTATTATCTCAGCGCCGGAAGTGGCGCTGGGCGCTATTGCAGCTGTTACAAAAAACATCCGGCTTTCCAGTTCCGTTACCGTGTTAAGTTCTGCAGACCCTGTGCGTGTGTTCCAGAACTTTGCCACGCTGGACCTTGTTTCCGGGGGGCGTGCAGAGATCATGGCGGGCAGGGGATCTTTTACGGAATCCTTTCCTTTGTTCGGTTACAGCCTGAATGATTATGATACTTTGTTTGCAGAGAAACTGGAGATGTTGCTGCGCATCAACGAAAGTGAGATCATTTCCTGGAAGGGCAAGTTCAGGGCGCCTTTCATGCAGCGGGGTATTTATCCACGGCCTTATCAACCTGCCTTACCCATATGGCTGGCAGTTGGCGGCACACCTGCTTCTGCAAAGCGGGCGGGGAGATTGAACCTGCCCATGACGGTAGCGATACTTGGTGGCAAACCTGCGCAGTTTGTGCCTTTCATCAACCTCTACCGCCAGGCTGCTTTGGAGGCAGGGCATGATGTGGAGAAGTTACAACTGGGCATCAATTCGCAATTTTATGTGGCAGAAGATTCAGAGCAGGCAGCAGATGAATTTTATCCTTCTTATGAGATACTGATGAACAGGGTGGGGCAGGAGAGAGGGTGGCATCCTATGACGCGGGAGCAGTTTGAATACCTGCGGATGCCTGATGGGCCTTTGTTTGTAGGAAGTGTGAAGGAGATCACGGAGAAGATCATCTATCAGCATAGCTTATTCAAACATACCCGTTTCCTCGCACAGATCGTGAAAGGATATATCTCACACGATAAAGTATTACGCGCTATTGAATTGTTTGGAACGCAGGTAGCGCCTGCTGTGAGAAAAGCTATACCAGGTTAAGGGCGCGTTTTTTATGTGCAAGCCCCCAGTGCTCCAATTCCTGCCAGATGGGAATAAGCGCCATGGCACTTTCCGACAGGCTGTATTCCACTCTTGGAGGTACTTCTGCATAGGCTGTTCTTTCTACCAATCCGTCCCTTTCCAGTTCCCGCAAATGCAGGGTGAGCATCCTGTCTGTAATGCCGGGAATGATCTTTTTCAGTTCATTGAAACGCATGGTGCGTTTCTCCAGTTTATAGAGGATGATCAGTTTCCATCTTCCGCCCAGTATATCTACGGCGTAGATCATCCCACAGAAGTTGGCAAGCGTTTCTTTATTGATACTATTGGTGGATGTTAATTTCCTTTTCGCCATTACTTACATTTTTGTGTGTTGCGTACAACGGGCTGTAGCTATACAAAATTAACGAACATGCCGGTAATTTTGGCCCTATGAAGATATTAATCGTATACGCACATCCTGAGTCCAAAAGCATGAACGCTGCTATGTTCCATGAGGCGATAGAAACATTGAAAGCAGCAGGGCACGAAGTACAAACAACAGATCTGTATGCCATGCAGTTCAATCCCGTATCAGACAGGCATAATTTCACTAGTACACTTGACCCGGAATTCTTCAAACAGCAACTGGAAGAAGTACATGCTACAAAGGTGAATGGTTTTATTCCCGGCCTGGATGCAGAACAGCAGAAAGTGGAATGGTGCGATCTGATGATCTGGCAATTCCCTTTGTGGTGGTTCAGTGTGCCGGCTATCCTGAAAGGCTGGGTGGACAGGGTATTTGCAATGGGCCGTACCTATGGAGGCGGGCATATTTATGAAACAGGGATCTTTAGTGGTAAAAAGGCATTGCTCTCCCTTACTACCGGTGGAAAAGAAGCGGATTATCTGAAGAACGGGTTTAATGGTGATCTGCTTAGTATGCTGAAACCATTACACAGGGGAATACTTCAGTTCACCGGGTTCTCTGTATTGCAGCCTCAGGTGGTATACGGGCCGGCCAGGATATCTTCGGCAGAAAGGGAGGAAGCATTGAGCGGATGGCGTTCCCGGTTGCAGGATGTATTTAGTGAAACACCTATAGAAGTGGGCACTTATTAAAGGCTTTCCGCTAATTCTTTCACCGCCTGCAAGGCAGCATCCCATCCTGCTGAAGCATCTTCATATGATGTTACAGGATCTTCTTTGGCAAGCAATAAAGTGCTGCCGTTCTTATCCTGCAGTTCATAGGTGATGGTGGACAATATCGAACGCCCTTCATCCGGATTGAAAAGATGATGCTGCAGCAGTTTGTTGGGTGTTATCTGCAGGATAACACCCCGCGTGTACATGTTCCCATCCAACCCTTTCCATCCAAAGGAGCTGCCCACTTTCCAGTTGGATACATATTCGCCACCCATCCTACGGGTTACTTCCGGGTTGGTGAATACCTGCCAGACATTGGCGGGCGTAGCGTTGATGAGGATGCTTTTTTCTAACAGCATATTACAATATAAGCATTTCAGGTAGTATTCCTGACACTTCGCGCAAACGTGTAAATACAGCAGGAAGCAAAAATGTAGCTTGCCAAAAAATAACACCTGCATGCAATACATTCAGCAAGTGCTGGAAAACCGCCAGCAACAACTCCGCCGTTCCCCATTATGTTTAATGATCGATGATGCTTCCCTGGCCATGGAATCCCGCTTAGGATTCACTCCTGTGATGCTTTTTTTTGTGATGGGATTTAAAGATATCCTGGATACCATGAAGGTTGAAAACAGCACAGACCCCTTACAGCAAAGCGTGAACACACATTGTGATGAAGACTCTTTTCACTGGCAATGGTACCTGAAAGACCTGGAACGTATCAGCTATGGTAAAGCATTCCTGCAACATCCCGGAACAACGATGTTTGAAAAGATCTGGTCTGCCCCCTACAGTGCGGCCCGGGAGGTGGTATATGAAAGTATCCACCTGGTTAAGACCTATAACACGCCCTTCTATAAGCTGGTGATCATTGAAGCATTGGAAGCTACCTTTGATTGCTTTAATGATCCGGTGTTCAGACTGGTGAACAATATGGGCCGGCAGGATGAACTGGAATACTTTGGCCAGGTGCATGCGCATTCGGAAGCAAACCATGCGCTGCATGAAGAAGAGGAGAGCGACTACCAGCCAGATGAAACAGAGATAAGGAATGCGCACCTGATCGTAAACAGGATCTTTGATGCGTTTGAAAAAGTATTTCACTGCTGGTACCAGGAAGGGCGTATGGCGATAGCGTAAAAATATATTACTTTTACGCACAAATGAATGCGGAAGAAATATTAAAACAGCATATCGCTAAAACGATCTCCTTAACAGAGGAGCAGTTCGGTTATTTCTTCTCGCATTTTACCCGGCAGTCTTTCAAAAAAGGCCAGGCCCTCATCTCCGAGGGAGAGAAAGTAGAACACGAGTATTTTGTATTGGATGGATGCCTGAAATCATTTTATATCAATGATGATGTAAAGATGTTCATCCTGCAGTTTGCCATGCCTACCTGGTGGGTCTCCGATTTTAATGCGCTATATAGCGGCAACCCCGCAACGATTAATGTCGACTGTATCACAAATGCCGAAGTACTAAGCCTTTCCAATAGCAACAGGGAAAAGATCTGCCGGGAAATACCTGGCGTAGAGTATTTCTTCCGCTGGCGTACCAACAGGGGATTTGTGGCTTTACAGAAAAGATTGTTATCCTTTATGAATAACGATGCTAAGCAACGTTATGAACAACTCATGCAGCAGTACCCTGAATTATATAACATCGTTCCCAAACACTTAATTGCCGCTTACCTGGGTGTATCCCGGGAAACCCTGAGCCGGCTAAATGTGACATAGATCACAAAATACCCCTCTCCATTCTAATGTGATATAGGTCACGTAATGCCTTCACGCTTTCTCATCAACTTTGAGGTATCAATTAAAACTCAAAACAATGAAAAAGCAAAACTTTGAAATCGCCGTTGCTGAAAGCAATATCGATTGGACAGGCCGGAAAGTGACCGGTTCACACTTTGGTACCATCGCCATTAAAGAAGGTTCCCTTGCTGTAAATGAAGGTAAACTCGCTGGTGGCAGGTTTGTTATAGACACTACTTCCATCAGGATCCTGGACGTTACTGATCCGGCTACCAATGATCAGTTTGCAGGTCACCTGGCTTCTGAAGATTTCTTCGCCTCCGCCCAATATCCTGAAGCTGTATTCCAGATCACAGCTGTGAATAACAATCACGTAGAGGGAGACCTTACCATTAAAGGTATCACACATCCTATTGGTTTTGATGCACTCGTTACCGTTGCCGGGGATACCCTTAAAGCAGCAGGTAAGATAGTGGTGGACCGTACCCTTTACGGCATTAAGTTCCGTTCCGGCAACTTCTTCAAAAACCTTGGAGATACGTTGATCTATAACGACTTCGACCTGAATGTAACACTCACCGCTAAAGCTAACTAAGATGCCATACATTAAAATTGAACTGACGAAGGAAGGGGTTACCCGTCAGCAAAAACAGCAACTTATTAAAGGCGTAACTGATCTGATCACAGCCGTGCTCAACAAAGACCCGCACCTGACCCATGTGGTGATACAGGAAGTAGGACTGGATGATTGGGGTTACGCAGGGGAACAGGTATCCGTATTAAGAGAACAAGGCATTACAGCTGATAAAAAATAAACAAAATGAAACAACAAACCATTATTATAACAGGTGCTTCCTCCGGTATTGGAAAAGAAGTAGCCAGGTACTTCCTGGAGAATGGCGATAACGTAGTGATTAATTCCACCACAGCGCAAAAACTGGAACAGGTTTACCAGGAATTGGGCGCTGGCGCCAACCTCGCGATGGTGGTAGGAGATATCAGCCACAAAGAAACCGGGGAAGAATTGGTGCGCATAGCCATTACGAGATTTGGTTCAGTGGACGTATTAGTGAATAATGCGGGGATCTTTGAAACCAGGCCTTTCCTTGAAGTGGACGAAGCTTACCTGGACCGTTTTCTGACCACTAACCTGAAAGGTACTTTCTTTACCACGCAGGCGGTTATCCCGGCTATGCTGCAACAACGGGGTGGTGTGGTGATCAATATCGGTACACCGCTTGTTAATAAGGCTTTTGGTGGCGTGCCTATTACGGCGCCCATGTCCAGCAAAGGTGCTATTCATGCATTGACCGTTCAGCTGGCGGCTGAATTCGGCAGGCATAATATCAGGGTGAATACGGTTGCTCCCGGTACCATCCGTACACCTATGCATGGTGATAATGCTGATCAAACTGCAGGTTTACATCTCGTGAACAGGGTGGGGGAAGTGAAAGATGTGGCGGAGATGGTGCTGGCCGTTGCTAAAAGTAATTTCATCAATGGCGCGATCATTAATGTAGACGGTGGCCTGGCTGCCGGTCATAATCTTAACTAACAGATCATGAAAACACAAGAAAGCATAATTTCGCAGCTACTGGAGAAAGATTACTTCCAGGGTATTTATGAAGGAGATCTTGATGCAATGAACCGCATATTTTATCCGAATGCTTTACTTTTTGGCGATGTGAAAGGCCAGCCATATGCAAAAACATATGAGCAATACATTGATGCCGTAAAAAGCCGCCAAAGTCCAAAAGATTCAGGTAAACCATTTAAGGGAGAGATCCTGAACATTAAAGTGGTGAACTCTATTGCTGTTGCAGAAGTGAGGGTGAAGATGTTTGAATTCCATTACCATGAGTTCCTGTCGTTTCACAAGATCAATGATAACTGGGTCATCGTTACCAAAATGATGAGTGACCAAAACTAACGTTATGTGGTATAATACAAAAGCAACAGCGCTATTGGGGATTGATTATCCCATTTTGCAGGGGCCTTTCGGCGGCGGGCTTTCTTCCGTGGAGCTGGTAGCTACAGTATCAAATATGGGCGGACTGGGAGGTTATGGCGCTTATACTTTGGAACCACAGGAGATCTATGAGATCAACAGGCAGATCAGGGCTGCAACTGATAAACCCTATAACATCAACTTATGGGTATCGGATACTGATGCGGTGAATGGTACGGTTACAGATGAACAATTTAAACAGGCGCAGCAATTATTCAAACCATATTTTGAAGAAGCAGGCATACCCTTACCCGGTAAGCCCGCTTCTTTTGCTTCGCGTTTTGAAAACCAGTTGCAGGTGATCCTGGATATCCGTCCGAAGGTTTTCAGTTTTATGTTTGGAATGTTATCTGCTGATGTACTGGAGCAATGCCGCAAGCTGGGCATCATTACAGTAGGCGCTGCTACTACTTTGGAGGAAGCAGTAGCTTTGGATGCAAGTGGTGTTGATATGATCATTGCTTCCGGTTTTGAAGCAGGCGGGCACAGACCTTCTTTTCTGGCTTCGGCGGAAACTTCCGTCACAGGTACTTTTGTGTTGTTGCAGTTGATCAAAGAAAAAGTAAAAGTACCGGTTATTGCAGCAGGGGGTATTGCCAATGGCCGTGGAATAGCGGCTGCTTTAACTTTAGGAGCAGATGCTGCCCAGATCGGTACGGCCTTCCTGGCCTGTGATGAATCCAACGCCTTGCCTGTTCATAAACAGATGTTATTCTCCAAAGCGGCAGAACGTACGGTTTTATCCAGGGCATTTACCGGGAGGCTGGGCCGTGGTTTAAGCAACCGGATCTCTACGGAGCTATCAGGCAAGGAAAAACAATTCCTGCCTTTCCCTTTACAGACTACTTTTATGTCGCCCTTGCGGAAGGCATTGATAGAGGAGGAGAAATTGAATATGGTGTTTTTCTGGGGAGGACAGATTGCGCCTCTGCTGAAGCATACCAAAGCAAAGCAATTGATGGCATCGTTGATTGAAGAAACGGGGAAGTTTTAAGCTTCCGTTACCTGCTGAATATCACGGCTGCCGCCCGCTGGATCTCCCGCTTTGGCAGCGTAGAACATTTCCCGTATATCTGTACCCTTTCCCGCTTCGGGCTATGTCAGAATGCCGGTTTTGAGGGGTTTCGTTAAATTTAAAATATTTTTCCCCTCCTTGTAAGTATTTTTATACCCCTTCACTGTCCTTTAAGGTGAAATATGGCGGATAGCAACACTAATATCAGGGAGTTGCAACTACAAATTGCACGTTACGGTAATGAACAGGCCTTTTCCGGCTTGTTCAGGCTGTTGTATGACCGCCTGCTCCGGTTCTGCATGCAATACGTCTATTCCCGGGAAGCCGCGGAAGAAATTGTTTCCGATGTGTTCGTAAAGATCTGGAACCGGCGGAAGGAACTGATGACTATCTCCAACCTGGAAGTCTATCTTTTTGTGGCCGTTAAAAACCACTCCCTCAACTACCTGCAGCAATATTCCTCCCTGCGCATTACCCCCATCGATACGGGGCTTTCTCAACTGAGCGGGCCTGCTGATCCTGAAAAAGAAATGGAATGGAAGGAGATGCGCCTGCAGCTGGACCATGAAGTGAACAAACTGCCGGACCAATGCCGGAAGGTATTTAAGCTGATCAAAGAAGAAGGTTTTAAGTATAAAGATGTGGCAGTGATCCTGAACATCTCTTCCAGAACAGTGGAAACCCAGCTGTACCGTGCGGTACGGCGTTTAAATGAAGCGCTTTCTCCCTACCTCCCCACTAAAAAGAAACCGCCTTTATTGATCCTTATTTCCATCATCCCATTATTTTTTTAAAGCTTGTAAGTAGTTTTTGATTCCGGGCTGTCCTTATGCTATATGATAAACGAAGAACAATTCATCTCACTGGCTGCCAGGAAACTGGCAGGGCAAGCCACGGCAGCAGAATTGCAGGAGCTGGAAGACCTTTTGCAACAGCATGAGGACCTGAAAGCGCGTTATATCCTATTACAACAATATTTTACGGAATCTACCTGGCAATCGGCTACGGATACAGAACAGGCCCTTCAACGTACCTGGGGGAAGATCAGTTTACAACAGGAGGAAGCCAAAAGTAACCGCTGGAAGTGGATCGGCGCTGCCGCAGCAGTTGTTGCCGGAGTCGCCATTGCTGCTGTATTCCTTTGGCCGGTACGTACGGAGGAAGTGAAACTGGCAGTATTGAAAGATACGGCGCAATGGCTCAACCGCCAGAATGGAAAAGGCACCAGGGCGGTGATAGAACTGGGAGATGGCAGCAAGATCTGGCTGAATGCGGATAGCCGCATCTCTTATCCTGAAGTATTCGGTAAACACAGCAGGGAAGTATACCTGAACGGGGAAGCATTCTTTAAGGTAACAGGTAATCCTGACCGGCCGTTTATTGTACATCTGAACAATGGTATGGTGAAAGTACTGGGTACTTCATTCAACATACGTGCTTATGATAATGAACCTGTGCAAACTTCTGTGAGCACAGGTAAGGTGGCCTTTATTCCCCGGTACGAAAACCAGCAGGGCAGCCCTGATACTTTTTACATCACACCGGATGAAAAGGTGATCTACAAACCCACTACACATAACATCGTAAAAGAAACCACGTCAGGAGAAGATGACAGGGCCTGGACGGAAGGAAGGCTTGTTTTCAGGGATGTTTCCCTGGAAGACATCTGCCTTGAATTAGAAAGGACATTTGGCAAAAAAATCGAGTTTCAATCAGATAAAGTACGGCTGTACCGGATGACCGGATCATTTCAGAACAACAACTTACAGGAAATACTGTATTACCTGACTAAATCAAAATCTTTTTCATATTCCATTACTGACAGCACCCTGCTGATCGGTGAGTAAAAACTGAGATTCAAATTCGCTAACGTTATGAAAGAAAGAACGCTACAATTGATGGCGCCTTTCCGTTCGTTGTTCCTGCCGCTGATTGGCTGCTTAGCCTTTTTCAGCATGCTTGACCTGAAAGCGCAGCAATTATATGCTGCCAACAGGAGAGCTGTTTCCGTGGAACAACAGGCAAAGGACCCAAAAAAACCGCTTGAAAACCGCATCAGCTTGCAGGTGAAGAACCAGAAGCTGACGGATGTGCTGGAAAAGATCGAGCAGCAAACGCCTTATGTGTTTGTGTATTCGAATGATGAGATCAGCGTTGCACAAAAGATCTCGCTCAATGTAAAAGACAAAAAGCTGGAAGAGATTCTGGAGATGATCTTTTCTCCCCTGGACATCCGCTTTGAACTGATCAATAACAAGATCATACTGAAACAGGGAAACGTATTCGCCGCCGTATTTTCACAGCAGGAGAACGTGACCATTAATGGTCGGGTGGTAAGTGATAACGGTGAAGGCATCCCTGGAGTAAACGTTCGCCTGCAGAATGTTCCCAATGTGGGAACAGTTACCAATGAACAGGGTAATTTCACTTTACAGATCCCGGCAAAGGAAGCCAACGGCACACTGCTTTTCACTTCCGTGGGCTTTACACCTGCTACGGTGGCTATTAACAGCCGCACCAACATTACAGTGGTCATGAGCACGGATTCAAAAGAACTGGGTGAAGTGGTGATCACGGCATATGGTTCACAAAGGAAGAAACAGGTAACTGCTGCCATCAGCACTATCTCTTCCAAAGACCTGGAAAGCAGGCCGGTGGCCAATATGTACCAGGCTTTGCAGGGAACGGCCCCTAACCTTATCCTGCAGCAGAGCACGGCAGAACCGGGTGCTGCACTTACATTGAATATCCGTGGTGTGGGAAGTCTTACCGGCAACGGCCCCCTGATCATTATCGACGGGGTACAAACCGGCGGCGATGGTTTGCAGAACCTGAACCCCAATGATGTGGAAAGCATCTCTGTATTGAAAGATGCGGCTTCTTCCGCAATCTATGGTTCGCAGGCTGCCAATGGCGTGATCTATGTAACCACCAAAAAAGGGAAACGGGATGATAAACCCGTGGTGCAATATAATGGGATGTATGGATGGCAGATCCCAACTGCTTTACCTGAGCAGGTGGAAGGATGGGAGTACATGACGCTGAAGAATGAAGCCCTGGTGAATTCCGGTAAAACCCCGCAATATACCCCAAGCCAGATCAAATACTGGAAGGACAGAGGGTCTGAACCCGCTTTCCTGAAAGAGATGCTCCGTAAGTTCACACCACAGCAGAATCATAGCCTTAGCTTAACAGGCGGCAGCAAAAATACCAGCTACCTGATCTCGCTAGGATATGTGAACCAGGGCAATATGTTGCAGAACAAGTACCTGCCTTCTGATGCAGACCTGTTCTACAAACGGTATAATGCCCGCGCAAATATTTCTGTGGATGTAAGCAAGTATGTGAAAGTGGATGTGAATATTGCTTATGCGAAATCTTATTTCAACAAACAACAGGCAGATATCGGTTTCCTGATGCGGGATGCGATGCGTACACCACGTATCTACCCCGTGAAGGATTCCCTGGGGAATTATGTAGTGCCGGCATTGAACAGCAACAACGTGATCGCGCAACTGGAAAAACAGGGATACAACAGGAACGAAAGAGATAACCTGCTGGGCGGCCTGAATGTAATGATCACCCCTATAGAGCATTTCCGCATCAACCTGAACGCTTCCGGCAGTTATACGATCAACAACTTCGTGAACCGCCAGAATAAGTATGCTTATGCACCTTATTATACTACAGCAAACCCTCCACCGTATAACAGGCAGGAAGTATCAGAATACAAGGACCTTACTACTAACGTGTACGCCACTGCTGAATATGAAAACACTTTTGGCGATCACTATGTGAAAGCACAAGTGGGCGCGAGAAGCGATGCCATCAATCAGAATTATGGCTTTATGTCCAGAAGGTATGGAGGTACCAACCTGGATGACGACTGGACCATTGGCGGAGGATATATTCCCAAACCTGATGGAACGCTGGATTATGCCACCATCGGGGAATACAATGGTATCACCAACCCTGAGCTGCATGCGTTGAACTCACTCTTCGGGAGGTTGAACTATGTTTATAAAGACAAGTACCTGGCTGAGTTCACCTGGCGGTATGATGGTTCTTCCAAACTGGCACCCGGCCATCGCTGGCAGTTCTTCCCCGCTTTCTCTCTGGGTTGGCGTTTAACAGAAGAAGCCTTCATGGAAGATTTCAGGAGCCGTTTCGGCAATGTGAAGCTCCGCTATTCCTGGGGCCAGGTGGGTAACTCCAATATCGGCGGATTCAATTACCTGGCGCGTGTGAACCTTAACCCGAATAAATATCCGTTCAATAATACGGCTAATCCGGGTGCTGATTTTACGGCGTATAATGAACAGCTGGAATGGGAGATATCTACCATGACCAACTATGGTGTGGATGTTGACCTGTTCCGTAATAAACTCTCGCTTTCTTTTGATTACTACGATAAACAAACCACCGGCATCTATCTCACACAGGAAGTACCAGGTACTGCAGGTATCGGTTCCTCCTTGCAGAACGTAGGCAAGGTGCAGAACAAAGGCTGGGAAATAGCCCTTTCTTACCGCGGAAAAACTGGCCAGTTCAATCATACCGTGAGCGCCAACCTGGCGGATAACCTGAACAAGGTGATCACGTATGGCCCTGAATCCATCCGTGGCTCAGACTATACTTTCATTATCAGGGAAGGTTTCCCCATCGCTTCTTACTTCGGGTATAAATCAGATGGGCTCTATCAGAACCTGGACGATATCAAGAACGCACCGAAAGTACCTTTCGCTTATAATCAGCAGGTGCAGCCGGGTGATATCAAATACATTGACCGGAATAAAGATGGTGTGATAGATGCGAACGACCGCTATGTTTTTGGCAATCCATTCCCGCGTTATACATTTGGTTTTACTTACAATGTTTCCTGGAAGAACTTTGATTTCACCATGTTCTGGCAGGGTGTAGGTAAACGTTCCCAGTTCCTTCGCGGAGATATTGTGGAAGCATTTCATAATAATGAAGACCATGCCTTCGTACAACATATCGATCGCTGGACGCCCACCAATCCGGGGGCTTCTTATCCCCGCCTGACCATTGGTACAGCCAATGCGAACAATTTTGCCTATTCTGATTACTGGATGTTTGATACCAAATATGCAAGGTTAAAGAACCTGCAACTGGGTTATACTTTGCCTAAATCCGTTACAGACAGGGTAAGGATGCAAAGCGTGCGGGTATATTTCACCAGCCAGAACCTGCTGACCATTACACCCGGCCGTTTCCGCGAACTGGGGGTAGATCCGGAGTTCACGCAGTATGATGATAAACTCGGGTTTAATAATTATAACGCCATCGCAGGCCGTAACTATCCAAATTCAGCCACGTTTGCTTTTGGGTTAGATATCAAATTCTGATAAACGAGTTAATTATGAAAAGATCATTGCTAATAATATGCTGTATCACTGCCTTGTTCAGCTGCCGGAAACTGGAGCAGCCGAATACGCGTGAGTTCACAGAAGAAGCCTACTGGCGGGATGCGCAGGATGCACTGGACGCACTCACCAGTTGCTATGAGAACATGTCCAACGACTTTTACTATTTCGGTAACGAAGCGTTGAGTGATAACGGGTTTGTGGCCGGCGGAGGGTTTAATGGTGTATCCCTGGTGGCAGGTGGCAGTTATGACCCTGCCAATGCAAGGGTAAGGAGTGAATGGAGTTACCGTTATGCCTGTATCCGTAAATGCAACCTGGTGATATTGAATATCGACAAGGTGCCTTCCATGGATGAAACACTCAAGAAACGGATCATTTCAGAAGCCCGTTTCATTCGTGCGTATTCTTATTTTGAAATGACCACCTGGTTTGGTGATGTACCTTTCTTCACCAACCTGATCTCTATTGATGAATCCAAAACCATCGCCCGTACACCAAAGGCTACGATCATCGCGTTCATCCTGAAAGAACTTGCTGAGTTGCGGAACGATCTGCCTACCAATGTACAGTATGCGGAAAAAGACAGGGGCCGTATCACCAAAGGCGCGGCCATTGCCTTAAGCGCGAAAGTAAGATTGTATAACGGGGAATGGGAAGAAGTAAAGAAGGAATGCGAACTGCTGATCAATTCCACTGCAAACGGTACCTACACTTTGGTAGACAATTATGCGAACCTGTTCAAGGTATCCGGTGAATTCAACAGCGAAGTGATCCTCGACCTGCAATATGGCGGCGGCAGAACTTTCAGTACACAAAGGAGTTTCCTCCCGCAAACAGTAGCCCTGCTGAGAAGTACACTGGTACCTACGCAGGACCTGGTGGATGCATACATCATGCTGAATGGAAAAGGCATTAAAGAAGCAGGTTCCGGTTACAATGAGAACGATCCTTACACCAACAGGGACCCTCGCTTCAAACTCACTATCCTGCACCATGGTTCTACCATTACAGATTTTGAGAATAAAGTTCAAACCATCCTTACATTACCCGGTTCCAATCCTTCCACCAATAGTGTGGATGATCAGGGGGCTTCGCCTACCGGTTATTACTTCCAGAAACATTATGATGTTACTGCGGCTAACTATAACTCCACCCTGAACCTTCCACTGATCCGCTTTGCAGATGTATTGCTGATGTATGCGGAAGCTGTGAATGAACTGGGCGGGCTGGATGCGGCCACCTGGAATAAAACGATCCGTGCCATACGTGTCCGTGCTAAATTCACAGATGCAGGTGCTACAGAATTTCCCGGTGGTGCCAAAGATCAGCTGCGGCCGATCGTACAAAGGGAAAGAAGAGCCGAGCTGGCTTTTGAAGGTATCCGCGCATTTGATATCCGCCGCTGGAAGATTGCGGATGCTGTGCTGAATGTACCGGTAAGAGGTATTAAAGTAAGCTCCGGGGCTTTTAATAAAGACCCTAACGGCTATATCATCGTGGAAAACAGGCGCTTCGAAAATCCTAAACATTACCTATGGCCGGTGCCCACTTTTGAGCGCGACCAGAATAAAAACCTTGGTCAGAACCCGGGATGGCAATAATCACTCAACCTTAAATCACTGTTATGAAAAGATACATCATTGCTTTACTTACCCTGGCCGCATTCCTGCCAGCATGTAAGAAGGACGACTATAAACTGAACATTAACCTGAAGCCGGTGGAAAAACTCAGTGCCCCGGTCAACAATAAATTCACCAAACTGCAACCTGCTACCAGCGCTGCACTCAGCTTTGAATGGGAGCAGGCCAGGGCAGAAGATGGTTCCCTGGTATTGTATGAAGTGGTGTTCGATAAAGAGAATGGCGATTTCTCTAACCCCATTGCCAAGATAGCTTCAGACGGTGGCGGTATCCAGAATAAACTCACCCTCTCTCATAAAGACCTGAACAGTATGGCCGGAAAAGCTGGTATTGCTGCACTGGCTACCGGTAAACTGAAATGGTCTGTAAATGCTTCCAAAGGGTATAACATTCAACCGGCGAAAGAAAGCAGGATCATTGAACTGGAAAGGCCAAATGGTTTTGCAGAAATACCGGTAGATGTATTCCTGACCGGTGCTGCTACAGAAGGCGGCGCCACATTAGCGAACGCCATGAAGATGAAGGCGGTGACAGCTGGCGTGTTTGAGATCTATACTTCCTTAAAAGACGGTAAATACCAGTTCGTAGACAGGAAAACAGGTACGCCTAATACCTTTTACCTGCAAGGTGAATTGCTGAAAGAGAACGGCGAAAGTACACAGGCTGGCGGTACCAAAGCATACCGCATCCGTTTAGATTTCAACAACGCAGCCGCAACGGTTACGGAGATTACGGGCATGGGGCTTTGGTTTGCACCTGATAACAAGATCATGTATGATCTTACATACGCAGGCAACAGCACCTGGAGCTTCCAGAATAAACTGATCACGTTCAAACAGGAGTCCTGGGGCCGTGATGAACGTTACAAATTCAGGATCAATGTGAAGAATGCCGCAGGTGTAGCAGGAGAAGAGTGGGTAGGCAGCTCCAATGCAGACAACAACCGGCCTACTGATGCAACACCGGCTGCTTTCTGGGAGATCAGGACCATCACCAATAACGACCAGTGGAACTACTGCTATAAATTCAAAGCTGCTGTAGACACAAAGAACTGTGATGTGAACGTCTACTTCCAGGCAGACAAGAATTATACACATGAAGTAATCGTAAAATAAATGACCATGCCTCATTCTTTTCTAAAAATAACCTGTGCGTTACTGCTGACTGTTTCATTGGCTTCCTGCCTGAAAGAGCCTGTGGATGAAGGCCCGGGGCCTGGTGCCGGGAATAAGGCCTATGTGTTTAACTGGGCGCAGATTGCGGACTCTTCTTATACTTCCCTGATCGGTAACTTTTACAATCAGCCGGGTAAATACTACAATGAGAACAATTCCGGTAAAGCGGATTTTCACTACTGGCGGAATGCGCATGCGCTGGATGTACTGATTGATGCTTATGTGCGCAAGAACGATCCGCAGATCAAAACGCGGATGGATGAATTGCTGGATGGCATGAAAGCCAAGAATGGCAATACTTACATCAATCACTTCTACGATGATATGGAATGGATGGCATTAGCCTGCCTGCGTGCTTATGAAGCTACCAGTGATGTGAAATACAAAACGGTGGCGGAGCAGGTTTGGACGGACATTAAAGGTGGATGGGATGATACCTGGGGTGGTGGCTTCTATTGGAACAAAGAACGGAAAAACAAGAATACACCAGCCAATGCACCTGCCTGTATCATTGCTTCCCGGATGTACCAGGTAACGCAAAACCCTGCTGACCTTGAATGGGCTAAGAAGAGTTACCAGTGGCAGAAAGCGAATCTCGTGGACCCTGTATCCGGTCTTGTATGGGATGGCCTTGACGGGAATGGTACTAACAAGGACTGGAAGTTCACTTACAACCAGGGTGTTTATATCGGTGCAGGGATTGAGTTGTATAAGATCACAGGGGAAGCGGTGTATATCAATGATGCGATTAAAACGGCGAATAATTCACTGACGGGTGATTTTACGCAGGGCAATATTATGAAGGATGAAGGAGGGGGAGATGGAGGTTTGTTTAAAGGCATCCTGGTACGTAATCTTTTATTACTTATCACGGATGGTAACCTGAGCAGTACGGATAAAACCAAGTTCATCAACTTCCTGAAATTGAATGGAGAAACCTTGTGGTTGCAGGGTACTTCACGTCCATCCATTATTTATGGCCCCAAATGGACGAGTGTGGTTACTACTACCGATCTGTCTACCCAGCTGAGTGGCGCCATGCTGATAGAGGCTGTGGCGAAGTTGAAGGCCCTGGGGTTGATAGATTAGGGATTATATTTTGTTTGCAGAGAAAAATAAACCGGCAGATTGTTTTGATCTGCCGGTTTTATATTTTCAGGCGTAAAGCTTGCCGCGCAAAAGAGGGCGGAGTTTTTTTTATTACGAAGAGAGGATATTTTTTGAAGGCTGCTTTTGTATTGTTTACTTACTGTATGTTTTCTTTTTTGATGTGCTTCTTTTATGCGTTTAAAGTGTTTTTCTTTTTACAAATTGATTTTCTTCAATTCTCTCAGGGGTTCTTTATTTTTAATTAAAAAAGAAAAACTCTTTTTTGGCTTCTATAAATTCATCTTCTTCAATTCACTCACGGCATAATCCGCTGCCCTGGCTGTTAAAGCCATATACGTCAATGAAGGGTTCTGGCATGCGGAAGAGGTCATGCAGGCGCCGTCTGTTACGAATACGTTCTTTACGCTGTGTACCTGGTTCCATTCATTCAATATGGAATCTTTGGGATCGCAGCCCATCCTCGCGGTGCCCATTTCATGAATGGCACCACCGGGATAGGAATCCCTGTTGAAGGGTGTTACATTCTTCAGGCCTGCAGCTTCCAGCATGGCAACCGCATCCTGGTTCATATCCTTGCGCATGAGTATTTCGTTTTCTTTGAACTCACAGTTGAATTCAAGTACAGGCTGGCCCCATGCATCCTGCTGGCCGTGATTCAGGTATACCTGGTTCTCTTCGTAGGGGAGGCATTCGCCGAAACCCATTAAACCCATCTGCCAGGGACCAGGTTCTGTGAGATAATCTTTGTAGGCTTCGCCGATACCCAGTTCTGCAATACCACGTGCCCAGCCTGTGCGGTTACTGTAACCGCTATAGCCAAAACCCCGGAGATACTTTTGTTTGTCTTCTCCGATGTTGCGGAAGCGTGGAATGTAAAAACCGGCAGGGCGGTTGCCGTAATAATATTTATCGGGGAACTCTTCAGAAATGCCGCTGGCGCCTGCATGGAAATGATGGTCCATCAGGTATTTGCCGAGTACTTCGCTGTCGTTGCCCAGGCCTTTTGGGAAACGGTTGGAAGTGGAATTCAGCATAATGAAGGTGCTTCCCAAAGTAGAGGCATTCAGGAAGATGATGCGGGCATGATATTCTATCACTTCTTTGGTATGTTTATCGATCACTTTTACGCCGGTTGCTTTGCCAGCTTCTTCATCATAGATGACGGAATTCACGATAGAATCAGGACGTAAAGTAAGGTTGCCGGTTTTTACGGCAGCGGGTAAGGTAGAGGACTGTGTACTGAAATAAGCGCCGAAGGGGCATCCTCTGGCACAACGATCTCTGTATTGGCACTTGCCTCTGTCGCCGATAGGTTGGGTGAGATTGGCAGTGCGGTACATAGTCATTTTGCGGCCGGGGAATTTTCCTTCGATCCGGCTCTTCACTTCTTTTTCAAAACAGTTCATTTCCATGGCGGGCTGGAAAATGCCATCGGGGAGATGGGGGAGTCCTTCCGCTGTTCCGGCAATGCCTGCAAAGGCTTCTACATAATCGTACCAGGGAGCAATGTCCCTGTAACGGATGGGCCAGTCTATACCAATGCCTTCTTTTGCATTGGCTTCAAAATCCATTTCACTCAGGCGCAGAGAACCACGGCCCCACATAATGGAACGGCCGCCTACAATGTCAGGGCGCGTCCAGTCGAAACGTTTCTTTTCGGTGTAAGGGCTTTCTTCATCCTTCATCCAGTAACTTTCATTGAATTCACTGTATACGCGTTCACGGATAAGATAAGGGTGGCTGCCTTTCTGTGCAGTGGTGAGCCTGCCACGGTGAGGAACTTCCCAGGGAGCTTTGATAGCATTGGTGTAATCTTTTATATGCTCTAATTGTCTTCCTCTTTCCAGCATCAATACTTTGAGTCCTTTTTCACAGAGTTCTTTAGCGGCCCATCCTCCGCTGATACCTGAGCCTACCACAATTGCATCATAGGTGTTTGCTTCCTTTGCTTTCAGATTTAAGTTTGCCATAGTATTAGAAAAATAGGCAAAATCCTTTACTTATGTTAGCTTTTTCAGCTCCATATAGTGTTTCTTCTGCTTAACATCCAGATGTTCAATAGCATAGCGTAACATGGTGCGGGGCATGGTGGCGGCATATTTATCAAGGAACGCGAGTAATGCTGCCTTATCTACTTTGCCGGCCTGGCGGATCCAGCCGCCAGCGGCTTTATGAATGAGGTCTTCTTTATCTTTTACCAGTAGTTCTGCGATGGCAAAGGTATCGTCCCTTTCTTTGTGTTTGAGGAAGTAGGCGGTACTTACAATGGCAGTGCGGTGTTCCCAGATGTTTTTAGAGCGTGCGAGTTTGTAGAGTATTTTGCGGGGTTTGTCAAAGAGGTATCTGCCTACAACGTATATGGCGCTTACATCCACGAGGTCCCAGTTGTTGATCCTGTCGTGGCGGCGCATGTGGAGATCGTAGAGTTCTTTACGGCGGTTTTCGGGGATCTTGTTGCGGCGGGTATCTTTATCCATGATGCTGAGTGCACCGGCCCTTACTTCGTGAATGGGATTGTCCAGCAGTTTCTCCAGTTCACTAACCGGCATGTCTATATGTTCTTTGGCTAATGCAAAGAGTTTTCCCATGGGTACGCCGATGAATACATCTGCTTCATCCGGTTTAAAATAACGTTGGATCTTTTTCTGATCAGCGGGAGAACTGAGTTTCTTTACGGCAGCGATGAATTGTTCTGCGGTGTTTTTCATGTTACCAAATATACGCGTGAAAATTGACGTAATTATCCCCTGTAATTGTCGCATTTACCCTATTCCTATGTTGAAATGACGGGGTATGTTTGTGGTACATTAAAACTATCAATATGAGCCAGGAAGTTACAACGTATATCAAGAAATTGCAGCCATGGCAGGTGAAGGTTTGTGAGGAATTAAGAAAAACAGTAAAGGAGATCATTCCTGACGTGGAAGAGCGTTTACAATATGGTAAACCGCATTACCTGAAGAACGGGCATTATGCGGCTGTTATTCATGCAGCAAAGGATAAAGTATCTTTCATGCTTTTCAATGCTACAGAGCTGGCAGAGATCAAAGGGTTCTTTAAATCCATGACAGGCCCGGAGCGGAAAACGGCTACCATTACAGAAGGGCAGGAAGTGAATTACAAGCAGTTGGGAGAGCTTTTGAAGAAGGCATCTAAATCGCTGTAAACATGAAAGCAAAAAACATTGATTCCTATATTGCCGGATTTCCAAAAGAGATCCAGGATCCGTTGAAGGAAATAAGAGCTGCCATTAAAAAGGCAGCTCCTGCATTGGAAGAAGCTATCAAATATGATATGCCTACTTTCATACTGGACGGGAAGAACTTCTTCCACTTCGCGGCATATAAGCACCACATCAGTTTTTTTGGAGCAGGTATTGTGAATGAAGAGCTTGCACATTATAAGAGTGGAAAGGGTACTCTTCAGTTCCCGTTAAGCCAGCCTATGCCCTTGGATCTGATCACCCGGATCGTTACTGCTAAAATTAATCAACCCAATATTTAGCAGGGCAGGTAAAAATGCTAAGCCGTATCTTGTTCAAAACATCAGATCCCATGACGTTATTGAACAGGCAAACCACGTTCTTCCTGCTTATCGTCTTTTCCACGTTAACCAGTTACGCCCAGCGCCCCACAAAGGGTTTTAACGAAAAAGGTATCTCCAAAGAAGTATTGGAACATTACCTGGAACATTCCGTTACCATGGCAGAGTTCCTGGCAGTAGACCCTTATACGGTGGATGCTGCTTATCCCAATAAAGAAGATGATATCCGGCTGATCAAAAACATCGGCGCTAAATTTATCGGGCGGGCTATTTACCGCTGGGGCAAGGAAGCTATATTAACCAACCAGGATTACCTGGACCAGGCAGCAGCGCTGATCAAAAAAGTACAGCAGCAGGATCCCGAAGTTGTTTTTCAGGCAGCTTTGTTTGAATGCATCACGCAACAGGTGAATGATATCCCGGTTCCTGATTGGGTGTTCACTACTTTCGGCGATAAGGTGGAAAAGCGGAATTTCCGGTATAATGATATGCTCAATGCCAATGGTAAGTTTGTTGACCACTGGCGGAAGGGGAGCAGTGTGCCGGATATCACCACCAAAGAAGCACAGTACTGGTTTATGTTCCTGGCCGGTACTTATATGAATATAGGCTGTGAAGCCCTGCATCTGGGGCAGATAGCATTGATAGGAATGGCAGATCCCAAGCTGGAAGCCTGGGCAGCTTTCCTGGTGAAAGTGCGGGAGTATGCAAAAAAACATACCCGGCATAAATGGGTGTTGCTGGATGCACATACGCCTTCCGGTGGTATGGTGGTGAATGGCAAGAGCCTGCTGGATTTCAATTCTTTCCCTTTACGTATCAAAGAAGTGGTGGATAAACCGCAGGAAGGTGTTCTTCAGATGGGATACCTGGATGCTTTATTCGGAAGAAGTAAAGCATGTATCACACCCAGTGGCTGGTCTTCTCCTTCTTTACCTTTTCTTGTAGAATTTGATAATTTCGGTATCAGCCGGAACCCAGGTGTGGCGGATACTACTTCTCATTTTATCTGGGGCTATGATGAGGTCAGCTGGTTTTACCTGCAGCCGGAAAAGTACCGGCAGGATTGGTTGCGGTATGCTTATAAATGGATCAAAGAACATGATAAAAGTGCATTCCTGCAAATGCCGGTGAGCCGGATCGTATCTTTAGGAAGAGGTAAACCTATGGTGAAGAACCGTGCCAATACACGTTCTGCGACTATGCCGGATGGCATGAACCTGGAAGAGACGATTAAGGATATATGGTCTAAAAGTAAATAAGGATATAAATGAAACAACTGGTTATTATTGCGTGTATATTATTTTCAAATGGATTGAAAGCGCAAACAATGAAATGGTTTAATGAACCTAAAAAATGGGCACAGACTTCCGTATTGGCGGTGACCGTAGATCCGGGTACAGATTACTGGCAGGTGACACATTATGGCTTTAAGCGGGATAACGGGCCGTTCTATTACCAGGAGCAGGAAGGGGATTTTGAAGCCAGTGTGAAGATCACAGGGCAGTATAAAGAGTTGTTCCATCAGGCTGGTTTGATGATCCGTATCGATGCAAAGAACTGGATCAAAACGGGCATTGAATATGTGGATGGTGTGCAGAATGTGAGTGCAGTGGTAACCCGGGAAGTGTCTGATTGGTCTGTGGTTCCACGGCATGATAGTCCAGAGAGCATGTGGTTGAAACTGCTGCGTAAAGGAGATTATGTGCAGATTGAATATTCTTTTGACAATAAGGAGTTTAAAATGCTGCGCCTGGCATATTTCCCGCCAAAGGTGAAAGTGCAGATAGGGCCTGTAGCTGCAGCCCCGGGGAAAGAGCAATTCGATGTAGTGTTTGAAGATTTTAAAGTGCTGAAGAAATAAGTGTTTCGAAAATATCATGGAGGCGGAGCGCAAATAAAGGGGTGTATTTTTTCAATAAATAAACTGGGCCAATATTGTATTTAGGCAGTGGGGATCAGTATTTATTGAAAAAATACACCCCTTTATTTGCTCCTTCGGCTGCTGGGTTGTGTAAGCAGCTTATTATTTGCCGGGATTATAAATGCCTGAATACCTAAATACCTGAATACCCTTAGCCTCTCAACACTGCCCTAAAAGAGAAACCAGCGTATGTATTTTTTTAAGGAAAGCTGTCCGTATTGCCTAAGCGCAACATTGGGCTAGTTTTTTTCCTTAAAAAAATACATACGCTGGTTTCGGCGCATTTAGTTAGCGTGTGAATACTTAAGGCCTAACAATCACCTTGCCCACAGTTCTCCCCGTCTCCACCTGTTGATGTGCTTTCGCTATCTCCGCAAATGGGAACACCTGCGATACATGCGACTTAATAATCCCTTTCTCCAGCAACTCCGCCAGCTTAACCATATCTTCTCCATTCGAGGATACCATGAAATGATAACCTTTAATACCTTTCGCAGCGGATTTTTCGGTGAGGCCTTCTACTGCTCCTGAAGGTAAAGTGATCAATTGCCCGCCGGGTTTTATTACTTCCAGGGAACGTTCTATCATGTCTCCACCAAATGCATCCAGTACAAGATCAAGACCTCCGGTCACTTCTTCAAAGCGCTGGCTTTTGTAATCGATGTGTACATCCGCACCCAGTCCTAAAATAAATTCTTTATTGGCAGCAGAAGAAGTACCTGTAACATGTGCGCCCAGGTATTTGGCGATCTGTACAGCATAATGGCCCACGCCACCAGCCGCTGCATGTATTAAGATCTTATCACCGGATCTGATCTTCGCATGCGTTACCAATGCCTGCCAAGCTGTAAGTGCTGCCAGGGTAGCAGCGGCAGCTTCTTCATAACTGATATTATCCGGCTTTAAAGCCAGGTGCGCTGCCGGTGAGGCTACGTATTCTGCATAAGCTTTACCATGCCCTGGAAAATTAACCATCCCGAAAACAGCATCCCCTTCCTTAAAGCCAGTGACGTTTGCACCTACGGCTGTTACAATGCCTGAAATATCCCAGCCCAGTATAATAGGTTTTTCGTCTTTTAACCTGCCCATCAAGGCTTTACCATTCCTTGTTTTTATATCAACAGGATTGATGCTAAAGGCCTTAACCTGTACTACTACTTCTCCTTCCTGCGCAACAGGCTGGGGGAGTTCTGTAATCCGGAGCTGTTCTGTGCCCCCGGATCCGTTTAATGTGATAGCTTTCATTGTTTCTGTTTGTATAGCAAATTTATACCTGTTAACTGGATGTTTGCTGGTAGATGTTTTCCATAATTAGGTATATTTACACCATGAAACGGGAAAACCTGCATGAGCCATTTTCTATTGAGTTTATTGAAACATTGGATGTGTGCCCCAAGTCCGGGCATACCCATAACTTCTTTGAACTGGTATATATCCTTTCGGGTACAGGTACCCAATGCATTAATAACAATACCTCCCGGTATCATGAAGGGCATATGTTCCTGATCACACCGGAAGATTGCCATTCCTTCCAGATTGAAACCACTACTTCCTTCTTCTTTTTACGGTTTAATAACATCTACCTTCAGTCGAACAGCATTCATACGGATAATGTTCAAAGGCTGGAATTTATATTACAGAACGCCAACCATCAACCCGGCTGTATCCTGAAGAATAAGGTGGACAAAAGCCTGGTACATCCTTTGGTAGAAGCGGTGATCAGGGAACATGTGAACAGGGATTGTTATAACCGGGAACTGATCCAGCACCTGGTGAATACGCTGATCGTAGTAGTGGCGCGCAATATTTCCAAATACATGCCGCAGCAGGTGGGGGAACAGACAGATGAAAAGGCGCTGGACATCCTTTCCTATATTCAAAACAATATCTATTACCCGGAGAAGATCAGAACGGAAGTGATCAGTAAAAAGTTTGGGGTATCTGAATCCTATCTCGGGCGTTATTTCAAACGGCAGACGAACGAAACCATGCAGCAATACGTTACCAGCTACCGGATGAAAATGATCGAACACCGGCTGCTGCACAGTGATCTGCGCATGGGAGAGATCGTTACGGAATTTGGGTTTACAGATGAAAGCCACCTGAATAAGTTCTTCAGGAAGAACAAGGGTATCAGTCCTACAGTTTTCCGGAAAGGGAGCCGCTTGCCAGTTTAAGTACCTGCCGGTGAATTTATTTTTTACAAAGAAAAAGAATCCCGCCCCATAATGGGTGCAGTTTGTGAGGATCGGTTAAAATTATCAGTAGGATATGGAGGGGTTATGCGCTGATCCTTTTAAAACGGATCATGCCAAAGGTTGGGATAAAATCAAACTGTTGATAGAAGGGGGCGAGGTCTTCTCCGCAAATAAGGGTGACCATAATGTCGTCATCCACGAGGTCGATCAGTGCTTTCATCATGGCGGTGCCAATGCGTTTGCCCTGCCAGTCGGGATGCACCATTACATCCTTTACGTAATAGAAGGTGACTTTATCTCCGAGTAACAGGGCACATCCGACCGCTTCTCCGGTATTGCCGTTTACTGCTACTATGGAATGTGTTACCGGGGCGAGCATAGCTGCGATCTTTTCCATATTGTCCCTTTCAGGATCTGCCCAACCTACTGAGATGGCTATACGCCTGAACTCTTCCGGAGTGGGCGTCCTTTTCAGGACCTGGATGTAGGAAGGTAAACTACTCTGACTTTTTTGCCGGATGGTGATGGTTTGCCCGCCAAAGTCAATGTAATAACCATTGAGGTCGCGGACGGTGTAACCAGCCATGCCCCAGGGTTTGTTTTCAAGGGGGGAAACGATGTCGGCCCCTCTTTCCTTGTGGAAATCGTATAGGGCTTCCAGTTGCCTTACCCGGACGAAGATGGCATTGCCCCTGGAAGTGGCGGCTAATGCAGGATCGTAGGAGAATTGTACCTGGGCGCCATGCCAGGAAACTGCGCCATGTGTAGGTGGGTCTCCCCACATCCATTTATCGGGGAAGCCAAAGACCTCCTGCCAGTATTTAATGGTTTCTTCTACACTGTGTACGGTTAGTACTGGTTCTGTGTGAACAATTGTCGGTGTCATTGTTTTTGTAGTTAGGCCACCAGCGGGGATTTCAGCGTATTTCTGAATGTGATCGACAGCCATCAACACCATTACCTGACCACTTATCCTTGCCTGTGGCGGTTTTAAGGCACGCATAAGTTAGTGAAATTTTATCAGAATATTATAAATAACTATCTTGAAGTACTGAAAACACCGATTAACATAAGATTACTTTATCTGCCTGTACAGCCCAATTTCAAACATCCTGCCGAAGGGGTGATGTACCAGGAGATCCTTCCTGACCAAAGGTTACAGGACTATATTTACTGTTATTGGCAACTGCGCACCAAACATCCTTTGGCAGACCCCTTCCATTACAGGGTTATCGCAGACGGCTGTATGGATGTTTATTTTGAGCTGGAACAACCGGATCAGAGCTTTGTGATGGGCTTCTCGAATTCCTTTGTGGAGTTTGAGCTGGCAAGGACTTTCAACTACGTGGGCGTACGGTTCTTTCCCAGTATGTTCCCGCAGCTGTATAAGATCAGCGCGGCTGAATTAAGCAACCGGGCAGCATCCCTGGATGAGGTGTTGCCGGATCTGGCCAAGTTCATAGCGGATTCCTTTTCCGATACCTTTTCCCCGGCAAACCTGAAAGCCTTGCTGGATGAACATTTCCTCCGGCATGTTGCAAACATCCGTATTGATGCAGATAGCCGTTTGTATGAATCCATTCACCTTATCCTGCAGAACGGGGGAACGGTAAGTATAGAGAAGGAGTTGCCACAGGGCATCAGCGTCCGGCAGTTGCGGCGGTTGTTTGAATTCTATATCGGGGATACGCCGAAGGAGTTTTCCCGGATCGTAAGGTTCCAGAAAACCTTGCAGGCGCCGGAAGATTACCTGAACTCAGGGTATTACGATCAGGCCCATTTTATCAAAGAGTTCAAAAACCTTTATGGCCTTACACCCGGCAAGGCCCTGCTGAAGTAAGTTGTCCGTTTTTTACAATGTTCCTGTTTAACCCCGGGATAACTTTGCTGTATAAATCGTAACACATGAAACGCTTACTCTTATTGCTGATCTTCTCTTTATTCATCACTAATATTTATGCACAAATGAAACTCAATGCAGGGATCGTAACGTCTAAGATCGCGGAAAGTAAAAAGTTCTATACGGAAGTGCTGGGCTTTGGCGTAATCTTTGAAAACGACTTCTACCTATTACTCCATACACCAAATAAGCAGGCAGAACTCAGTTTCCTGCTGCCGGAGCATGCTTCCCAGCAACCCCTGTTCCGGACTCCCTTTGCCGGTAAAGGTGTTTACCTGACCATAGAGGTGGATAACGTGAACGAGGTGTACGAAAAAATGAAAGCCAAAAAAGTGGATATTAAAATAGCTATCAGGGATGAACCCTGGGGCGACCGTCACTTTGCCATCCAGGACCCCAACGGGGTGGGTATAGATATCGTTACCTACAAAGCGGTACCTTTATAAAAAAGGAATGCCGTATCTACAATTGGATGTAAATGATCATTATCCTGTTGCCACCAAACAGCTGCTGGCTCAAAGAATGGGCGCTCTTTACGCCGGCATTATGAAGGCGGATGTGAACAGGATCACCATCACTATCAGGGAGCTGGGGGAAGGGGCCGTCTGGCGTTGCAATGCAGAAACGCCCGTTCCCGCAGCATTGCTGATGTGTGATATCCGGCGCGGCCGGCCGGTGGAAACAAGAGCTGCCTTGGCAGAAGCACTGATCGCCTGTTGTGAGGAGGTGTTGGGCTTGCAGCGGTTGAACATAGAGTTCACCCAGCATTCGGGAGATGAAATGTACCATCCTGTGCTGGGCGGCTGGAGTGAGGATTGGAAGGAGGATTGATTATATTTGTTACCCATGCACACGCAGTCCTTACAACCGGATCCTTCCGTTGCGCATTATATCAGCAACATCCTGGTGATCGAGAATTTCGATCCGTATTGTGATGTGGCGCTGCCCCTGGTAGCTAACGGCTATCTAATGTTGTGGTTGCTGTTTTATCAGAAGAAGTAAATGTTCTGCCTGTTGCAGTTACAGTCTTATCAGCGGCAATAAGTTCCCTGATCACTTTAATCTCTTCTCCCGGCTTGGTTACATGATCTGGCTGAATACCCTTCTGCTCCCAGGAACTATCCGTTCCCGGCAATGAAGGTGCTGCAATGGAAACAGACACGTAGTATTCATTATTCACACGGTAGAATTGATTCATATTGGCCCCGCCTGCAGAGGTCTGGCCAACTATCTTCGCTCTTTTACGGGCTTGTAATACAAAGGCGAAGGCTTCTGCGGCAGATGCTGTTCTGCCATTCACCAGGATGTATAAGGGTTTATTGTACTTCTCTTCTGTCAGCCAGCTAACTGTTTTTTCTACTTCCACACCGCCGGTCCTGCTTTTGAATTCCAGCAGTGGGGTGTTCTTTGGAAGGAAGTAACTTTCCAGCACAGAACCGATATTACTGCCACCGCCACCATTGTATTGAAGGTCTATAATAAGGGCTTTTGTATTGGATACAAACCGCATGGCGGCATAGAGTAAGGGCAGGCTTTTATCGGAGATATTGATCCCGGAGAGTTTAATATAACCAATGTTGCCATCCAGGATCTTCACTTCCCGGAAGCCGTAATTATCTTCTTTGGCTTTTGGTCCATAGTAGAACATGTCTTCGTTACCTTCTTCTTCCCGGCGGATTGTTGTATCATAGAAAAGATAGAGATGCCCATCGTGGCTGAAATTTTGCAATACGGCGGTGACTACGGAGTCCAGGGGTTTAGTGTTGAAAGTACCTGCTTTGTATTGCTGCAACAGGTGCGCGGCGATCTTTGCACCTTTTTCTTCCGATACATAGTGCGCTTTGATCAGCTGCGCTGTTTTTTCTATGATCGTTTGCTGGGCCTGAGCAAAACTGGTGCTCAATATGATGATCAGTATAATGCCTTTCATAACAGCAAAGGTCTGTTAGTGCAGGAATTTAAAATTGTATGTAATTAGCCCATTCTTTTGGCCGGAAGCCGGTGTAGGTTTTGAATGCCCTGATAAAATGGCTTTGGTCAAAAAAGCCGCAATGATAAGCCAGTTCCGTAAGGGACATGTCACCCTGCTGCATGAGGTCCACTGCTTTTTCTACTCTCAGTTTACGCAGGTATTCTCCCAATGTGCAGCCAAAGTAACGGGGGAAGTATTTGGAGATGGTTACCGGGTGAATATTGAGCTGGGCAGATAGTTCATTTAAAGAAAATGATTCATTCCATCGATCGTGCAGCAGGTCACTTAGCCGCGTTATCCAGGGCGGGGTGTGTTGGGATGTTTTGTTGCTGAACAACTGCAGGAGGGAAGTTTCGATGGAGGCCTGGCTGCAGGTGTCCGCCAGTTTGCTTTCCCGGTAGATCTTCAGAACAGAGAGTCTGAGGCCCGGGGAGTGTTGCAGATCAGTGAATTGTAATTGGTGCCGGGTTAGAAAATCCCCTTCAATTTCAAGATTGATATTCCGGGAAGGGTGTTGGGTATGCATGTTCCGGTGTAATTCCCCTTCGTTATAACGTAAAACAGCCCCCGGAGCGGCCATGATCTCCTGTTGTTTCCTTTGTTCCCGGTTACCACCCCTGAGGATCAGCGTAATATGGTGGTTTTCATGGTAATGCCAGCCCTCAAATACCTTTTGCCGGTAGATGGTTTCACTCACTGTGAGGCCTCCTGTGCTAAAATTATGCACATTAGTACCCAGGTATTGTGATCTTTCCAGCTTCAGCATACTGTAAATATAGGCAAAGTATAGGATCCCCCTATTTTGACCCTATGTGAAGCCTATGTCAGATATATTCACTACCTTTGCTTCATGGCAATAATAGATAACAATTCTATCATGAAAGGCGCCCAGGGCACCTTTGGCAGAGAAGTGGTTTTCCGGCAAAGGAACGGGAAAACGGTGATGTGCAAGCTCCCGAAGCCCTATCCGCCCAAAACGGCTACCCAGGTGGCTAACCAGGAGCGTTTTGCCAAAGCGAATGCATTTGCCAAAGAAGCCATCGCAGACCCCGTAAGGAAAGCACAGTACCAGAAACGTGCCCAAAACGGCCAATCTGCCTATAATGTTGCCTTTAGTGATGCTTTTCATGGAGCTGAGATCACCGGGGTGAACGTTTCCGATAAAGCGGTGACCGTGAAGATGAAAAATGACCATAGCGTAAAAGAAGTACTGGTAGACGGGGAACCGGCGGTTTTTAACAAGAAGAAAGAGGTGTGGGAATACCCGGTGAAAAAGAAGGCCCGCAGGGTAGAGGCGTATGACCTGATGGGGAATGTATACACAAAGGACCTTACCTGATTTTCCGATAAATTCATTAACTTTACGATATGTCAAATGCAAAAATTTCAAAAAAGGCAAGGATCGTGCTGAGTAACAGCCAGGTTTCGGCTGCTATTGCAAAGGCGATCGTAGCCAGTGAGATGAAGTCCGGGGTGTCCGGCCGTAATCTCTCTGTGACCATTGATGCCGAGAAAAAAATTAATGTCAGACTGAACTCCTAGGAGTTTGCTGAAATGCCATATCCATGAACGTTGCCCTTAGCGCGGTACTTATCTTCATTCTCCTCATTCCGCCACTATCCTTATATCTTTCCTATTCATTCGGTCGATTTCCTAAATCAGGTCCCAAATTCACTTTACTGGAAGGTCTAATGGCTTCCGCCGTTTTTTCTTTACTGATACATGCCGCTGCCGTTCTGTTCATTTCAAAAGAGATCCGTTTTGATATACTCGCTTTAATTTCCGGAGGCGATCTCAAATCGTTTGATACAAAGATCTCCAATACGGCATTTAAATCCCTGCTCACAGGCTTTGCTTTTTATAACCTGGTATTGCTGCTGAGCTGTATTGTATTAGGCCGTGGATTAAGATGGCTGGTGATCAGGTATTCCCTTCATTCCAGGTACGAATTGTTCAGGTTATATAACCGGTGGTATTACTACTTTAACGGGTACAAACCGGAAGGGGAAGATTTTGATATCATCTTTGTAGACGCGCTGGTGAGAGTGCAGGAAGGCACTATGATCTACTCCGGCTTCCTGGTGGATTTTGATTGTGAAGGAGAAGTGCTGAACCAGATCTACCTGAAGAATGTGATCAAAAGGGATTTTAAGAAACAGGAAACAGGGGAGGACGGTAATCAGCGAATGATCAATGAGCCCGGTGAGCAGAAAAATATCGAGGGGCATAGTTTATGTATCCTCTATGAAAATATCATCAACCTGAATATCCATTTCGTATCCTACCCGGATGAAGAAAGTGAATTGGAGGAACTGACCACACAGGTATCAGAAAACCCTGATCAGTTAAAATTGTTTTCATGAAAACGCTTACAAGGTACATCGCATTAATAGCAAGCGGATTGCTGGCCGGGTCTTTCTTTTATGGTTATGTGAACCTGGTACCTGCTTTTTATGAAGTGCCTGTGAATATCCATCTCATTTTCCGGGTACAGCTCATGAACCATAATGGCATTACGGTACAGACGCTGATGGGTTTTTCCATTATTGCACCTTTGGTGTATGCATACCTGTTCCGGAGTAAGTTTGCGTTTGTTGCGGCTGGCCTTGCATTGACTTCCTTACTGGTAACAAGGTTCGGGAATGTGCCTATCAATCAGCTGATGAGAACCTGGCCGCCGGATGCGCCTCCTGCAAACTGGCAGGATATACTGCACACCTGGGATAACTTTAACCTCCTGCGTACTGTTGCCGGCATAGGATGTTTTATTTCAATGCTGATCGCAGACCGTACTCAGTAATTTTCATTCACCGCTGCATCTTTGTTATACTTATTCCTGTAATCGATGGGCGCCAGGCCGGTGATCTTTTTAAAGAGGTCGCGGAATGCTTTGGTATCCGCATAACCCACTTCATACATTACTTCATTGATGGTTTTACGGCCGGATTCCAGTGATTTTTTCGCAAGTTCTATCTTCACCCTTTGCTGGTATTCAATGGGCGTATTACCGGTTGCTTTGATGAAACGGCGGTCGAAGTTGCGCCTGCTGATAGCAAGACTGCTGGCCAGTTCGTCCATGGAGATCTTATCGGAGAGATTACTTTCCAGGTAAGTCTGCGCTTTGCGGATCTCTTCATCCGCATGATCTTTCTGCCCGTTGAAAATGGTGAAAGGGGATTGGCTGCTACGGTCTATATCTACCTGGAACACTTTTGCACAGAATACAGCAGTTGCCCTGTCGTAATACTTTTCGATGAGGTATAAGAGCAGGTTCATGAAAGAAAAAGCGCCCCCGTTGGTATAAATCCCCTGTTCGTCTGTGATTATTTTATCCGTTTGCAGATCTACATCCGGGAAGAGTTCTGCAAATTTGCCGGCTGCATTCCAATGGGTGGAGCAAACCTTACCTTTCAGTAACCCAGTGGAGGCAAGCAGGAAAGCGCCTGTGCAGATGCTTGCTATTTCTGCACCCAGTTTGTGTTGTTGCTTTATCCAGTCAATGGCTTCCTTATTCCTGGCCATTACGCCGGGGATATTGTTATGGGCGAGTGCAGGTATAATGATCAGGTCTGTTTTTTCAATATCCCGGATATGGATCTGTGGGCGGATGGCGAATAAACCATCATAGAGGTCTACCACATCCGTGACGCCTGCGAGCTGTACTTTGAATACTTCTTTTTTATAATAGGCATTTGCCTTGGTGAAAAACTTATAAGCCCCTACTACGCTGGTTAAGTTATCCTGTCCTTCGGGTACTAAGATGGTGAGCGTTTTCATGGAAAATCCGTTTGAAACAAAGTTAGGGCATAGTTTTGGCCAAATTGCCCCGGTGTATTGTCTTTTTAGCCCCCTTTCCCTGGTTTTGCGGCCTTTATTTTTGTATAAAAGGAACCATCTTATGACAACAACAGATTACAGGAGCAGCCTGGCAGTTCAGGCTTCAGCGGAAGTTATTTTTTCAGTCCTTACCACAGGTATTGCTGCCTGGTGGTCAATAGACTATAGTGGCGCAGCCGCAAAAGTGAACGATGGCGGAGCAGGCAGTCCTTATAAAGCTTAAAGACACATGTATCCGTAATTTATCTTAAATTTCGGATGCATGTCTGATAACAACGAACAGTTCTATTCCAGGTTGCCGGTAAACCGCATTGCACTCAGTGATCTTTTAACTGAGGACCATTTATTTTATAATGTGCCGGAGAACTGGCATGTTATCATCACAGACATTAAAAACTCCACTTCAGCCATACAGAACGGGCTGCATCAAAACGTTAACCTGATTGCCACAGGAAGTATTGTGGCTGTACTCAACATCAGTTATAAGGCAAATATCACCATCCCTTTCTTCTTTGGAGGGGATGGGGCTACTTTCATTGTACCACCTGCTGTTGTAGATACTGCTATGCGGGCATTGCAGTTGTACCGGAAGAACATACTCCGGGATTTTAATCTTGAATTACGTGCAGGCACCGTGCCGGTTAAAGCCATTTATGCTTTAGGGCATGAACTGAAAGTAACAAAGTTCAGCAGCTCAGGGAACTTTGCCATCCCTGTTATATTAGGCGATGGCCTGAACTATGCAGAGAAAGTGATAAAGGGAGAAGATTACCAGTTGGGTGAACTGGAGGCGCCTGATCATGAGCTGGACCTTACGGGTATGATGTGCAGGTGGGATAAGATCAAACCACCTGAAATCAATTTTGAAGTTGTGACCTTACTGGCTATTGCGGCAGAGGGAACTAAACAATCCACGGCTTATAAAAAAGTGATCTCAGCTATTGATGAGATCTATGGCATGCCACAGAAAAGGCAACCCATATCAGTTGCAAAGCTTAAACTGAAATCCACTTATGCAGCTATCAGGCAGGAAATGCGGATGAAGTCCGGCAATGTGAAGATGTTTAAGCTGATACAGGATTGGTTCACGGCTTTGCTGGGGTTCATTTACTTCCGGACGCAGAATGGAAAGAATTACCTGAACCGTTTGGTAGAGATGTCTGATACATTGGTAGTGGACGGTAAGATCAATACGGTGATAACCGGTATGGCGCAGCAGCGTTTGCTTTTGCAGGATGCGTTAAATGCATTGGAGGAGGCCGGAGAGATCAGGTATGCGTTATATGTCAGCAGTGAGTCTGTAATGTCCTGTTACGTGCGTGATCTGAAAGATGATCATATTCATTTTGTGGACGGGGCAGAAGGCGGTTATACGAAAGCGGCGGGTGTGCTGAAACTGAAGATGAAGAAAGTATAACTGAAGTTGAAGGAAATATAGTATTCTTCGATAAAAGGGCATGTTAATTGTTCCCTTATCAGATCAAAACTTTTGTGTTATGATCTACCCACGTTTATTATTAAGTTGTTTATGTATGGCCGTTCTGGCTTGCAACAACAGTAACCCGCAGCAAACTTCCAGTACTTCCATTCCGGCAACAGAAGATACCCTGGCGCAAATGCCGGGCAGTGGCGCTAAATCTTCTGTGAGCACAGATGATCAGTTGTTTGAAACAGCCTTTGGCAGCTTTAAAACAGCTGTAGAGCAGAACAGTGAAGAGTTGTTGAAAGGTATGATGCATTTCCCTTTGCAGACATCAGACGGGGAGCTGAGTGATGCGGATTTTCATTCGAAATACAAAGAAGTATTTAATGCAGATGTGAGGAACTTAATACCCAAAGCGGGAGAGGGGCATACAAAGGAAGTAGCTGCCAGTAACCAGGAAACTTATTATACACAGCTGCGCAAAACAACAGACAAAGATGCCAAGCTGTTTGAAGTGCATACTGCACAAACAGGCAACCACTTTGTTTTTGTGTTTGGCAAAGTGCAGGGCAACTATAAGGTAGTAGGATATTATTCAAAATAAAAAGTTCCGTGAAAACCTTTGCAGGTCTTCACGGAACATACACACTGTTTCACTTAGTCCCTCGCAAGCTCAAGCACAGGTTCTTCTTCCAATTCTGCTTCTTCTGTTGTTTCTTCTTCCACTTCCTGCGTAACTAATTTCCGCACTTTCACAAAGGTTAATCCAAAGGCTACGGCAAACAGGACGATACTGATCCAGATCACCTGTTGAATGCCATAATGGATGATCATAAATCCACCTAATAAGGAGCCTAATGTTACACCTGCGTTCCCGAAAGAAACCATCAGGCTGGCTGCCAGTTCCGTTGCTTCAGGCGCTTCGGATGTAGAGCGCGTCTGCCCGATTAAGAACCCGCCGGTATGGATGAATCCCCAGATGGATATGATGATAGCCATGGGTACAAATAATCCGCCGAAAGCATAGGCCAGGAGATGTACTGCTACCAGCGAAAGCAGGAATACCCTGGTGGTAAGGATCACATTTTTACTTAAGGCAATCCCTGTAAGCCAGTTACCAACGATACCGGTGGTGCCGAACAGTAACAACATGAGACTGATGTGACCTCCGCTCATATGAGAGATCTTTCCTAAAAATTCCGCGAGGTAACCAAAGGTGGCAAACATACCAGCGATCATGATCAATGTAGCAACCAGGTTTACCCAGAGCTGTGGTTTGCCTAATATTTTTAACTGGTTTTCCGGTGTTACATTTTCCTTTACCGGCATAGAGGGGATGTAAGCCACCAGCCCTGCAAAGGCGATCAGGTTAATGAGCCCTGAAAGGTAAAAGGAGGCCTGCCAGTTATAAAGTTCTGCCACATAAGTGGTGATGGGAACGCCTAACACAGCAGCTACACTCAATCCGCCTAACACAACAGACACTGCTTTGGGGGCGTCTTTCGGCTCTACCTGTTTAGAGGCCGCCACGGTAGCTACTGCCCAGAAAACAGGATGCAGGAATGCAGGTAAGATCCGTGCAATCATCAACACCGTGAAATTAGGTGCGAGGGCAGACATGATATTGGATAACACAAAGATGCCCAGCACCAGGCACATCATCAGCTTACGGTTGATCTTTGATGTGAGCATTACGGAAAAGGGCCCCGTTAATGCAATCGTTAAAGCAAAGCCGCTCAGCAGCCATCCCGCTGTATCAATAGAAACAGCAAACTCTTTGGCGATGGTTGGCATAATTCCTATCACGCCAAATTCTGTGGTAATAATACCAAATGCGCCAAGCGCCATAATATAGATCGACTTCTTCATAAATTCAAACATTCAAATGTTTCGATGTTTTGCATCGCAAGTGATTAAATTGGGTTCTTCTCAGAGGTCTATATTAGCATTTCAGTGCGCTAAGAAATTTAATGTAATCATCCAGGACGGCCTGGTTTAATAAGTACTTCAGGTTTCGTCCTTCTTTTTCAGGAATGAGAAGGTCCGCGTCAACCAGTTGCTTCAGGTGATGAGAAATGGAGGGTTGGGCCAGGTCAAGAAAATCGTGTACTTCGGTGCAGTATAAACAGTCGTCTTTTTTCTTTTTGAACTTCTCGAGAATAGCAATTCTGCTTGAGTCACTCAAGGCTTTAGAGATCTTTTCAAACTTTTTACTGTCCATACTTCCTCATTTACAATGCAAATATAAATAGATATATCGAAATGTATAAATCTTTTTTTAGTTGCTTGATTTTCAGCTAACTTAGGAGGGCTATGTTACACAAAGAACTCATGGACCAGGCTGCTGCTGCATTACGCAAAGCGGCTTTAAATGAAGATGCCAAAGCTTACCTGCTTGCCAATCAGGAATTGAACGGCTTATTTAAGAAAGGGGCTAAAAGGTATCTTGGCGGAGATGATCTGCTGGAATCAATTTCAACCCTTAAAGCATTAAATGCCCGCGGTTTTGCCTGTTCCACAGATTTTATGGGAGAAAGTATCCGGAAGGAAGAGGAGGCGAATAAAGCAACAGCCGAGTTCCTCCGGGTATGTGAGGCCATCGGTACACATGGATTGAACAGCAGTATTTCCCTGGACCTTTCGCACATTGGTTTGGTGATAGATAAAGAACTGGCGATGCAGAACCTGTCAAAGATCTGCGATGCTGCTGAAAAGATAGGGAAGGAAGTAGTGATCAGTGCGGAAGGAATTGACAGAACAGATAGTATCCATGAGGTATACAAAACACTCAGTGGAAAGTATCCTCATTTATGCATTACTGTACAGGCATATCTCTACAGGAGTAAAGATGATCTGATAGAACTGAAAAAGCTGCCGAATAAGATCCGGCTGGTGAAAGGGGCTTTTGATGTACCGGACCATGTTGCCTATAAAAGAGGCGAAGCGTTAAATAAAGTATACCTGGAATACGCATACGGGTTATTATCAACTGATCATCACTGCTCTATTGCCACGCATGATATCCTTATCCAGGAAGCTGTGAAGGAAATACTGCTCACCATTCAGCCTGATAAAGAAAGATATGAATTTGAAAGCCTGCTCGGTATTGAAAACGACCTTTTAGCAGCATTGAAGGAAGAAGGACATCGTTGCCGGATCTATGTTGTATACGGCCAGGAATGGTATCTCTACCTGTTGAACAGGGTGGCGGAATATCCGCCCAGCATATTCCAGGTATTGCTTGATATTATGACTTAAAATTGCTAATTATACTGTATGATCAGACAATTAGCAAGCCTCCTGATACTTACGGCAGCATATGCTCCCGCCGCAATGGCACAACAGCAAAAGCCGCCCAATATCATCTTCATCATTGCAGATGACCTGGGATATGGTAACCTTACTGCTTATAATCCAGCGCACAAAGTGCCTACGCCTAATATCGACAGGCTGGCAAAAGAAGGTATTAAATTCACCCGGTTCTATTCCGGCAGTACAGTATGTGCCCCCAGCCGCTGTGCTTTGATGACGGGGAAACACATGGGCCATGCTTATATCCGTGGCAACAGCCGTGAGCCTATCCGTTTGCAGGATACCACACTGGCCACCCGTTTGCGTAATAATGGATATACCACAGGCATGTTTGGTAAATGGGGATTGGGAGAGGAGAATACTACAGGGGCTCCGGAGCTGCAAGGCTTTGATGCTTTTTATGGTTACCTGAATCAAACACATGCACATCATTATTATACCAACCGCCTGTTTGAAATACAGCATGGAAAAACGGTAAGGGTTGAACTGGATTCCACGCAGTATACTGATGAACTGATCATACAGAAGGCCCTGAGCTTTATAGAGGATAACAGGAACAAACCCTTCTTCCTGTATCTTCCTTTAACGATCCCGCATGCGGAATTACATGCGCCCCCAGTTTTCATGAGACGTTATCAAAACGCAGATGGCAGCAGTAAACTGGGGCCTGAAACACCTTTTGTAACAGGTAACATAGCCAGTTATCATTCCCAGCCACAACCGCATGCCGCTTTTGCTGCCATGATCTCCAAACTGGATGATGATGTGGCGCGTGTACTGGCATTGGTGAAATCCCTGGGGATGGATGATAATACCTACATATTTTTCACGAGTGATAACGGTCCGCATAAAGAAGGTGGTGGAGATCCTGAATTCTTTGACAGCAATGGCCCTTTACGGGGAATTAAAAGAGATCTGTATGAAGGGGGCATCCGTGTACCGTTATTGGTAAGGGCACCGGGAAAAGTTCCGGCTAATGTTACCCGTAACGATATTTGGGCTTTCTGGGATGTATTGCCAACCCTGTGTAGTCTTACGAATACCGCTGTGCCTGCAGGGATCGATGGCATCTCTTTTACAAATGCCCTTAAGGGGAAAAAGCAGGTACAGCAACATGCATATTTATATTGGCAATTCAATGAAAAGCAATATAAAGAAGCAGTGGTGCAAGGGGATTGGAAACTGGTAAAAATTAAATCGAAAGGAGAACCCGGGGTAGTAGAGTTGTATAACCTGGCGAATGATATAGGAGAGCAGCATAACCTGGCCAATCAGCAACCCCGTAAGGTAAAGGAGCTAAGTGCATTGGCGGCGAAGTCGAAAACACCTGCGGAACTCAAAGCTTTTGATTGGAAGATCGAATAAAGGGTTTTATATCATTCCGCCCCAGATCTCCATGAATCCATCTTTCTTTCGCCGGGACAGTAATGCAAAATGCCCGTTCTGCATTTCAATCTGTCCGCCATCTCCTTTGATGTAACGTTTGATATGATGTAAGTTGATGATGAAAGAATGATGTGTGCGGAAGAAAATATCTGAGGGGAGTAATTCTTCAAATTCTTTCAGGGTGCGCGATGCGATCAGTTTGGGCGCATTGGTGAAATAAATAGTAGTATAGTTGCTCTGGGCTTCCAGGTGCACAATGTCTGTGGTATTAAAGAAGAGCATGCCTTCCAGGGTAGGGATGGCAATTTTATTCAGTTGTTGCCTGGTTTGCAGGTTCTGCTGTAATACTTCCAGCTTTTCGTTAGTATGTGGCTGCGATTGGGTGCCTGCTCTTTTAACAGCATTTCTGAGTTCTTCAATGTCTATTGGCTTTAGCAGATAATCAAACGCGGCATACCGGATGGCTTTAATGGCATATTGATCATATGCGGTAGTAAAGATCAGGTGAAAATTTTTCTCCGGCAGTTCCTGCAGCATGTCAAATCCATCCATGCGGGGCATTTCAATATCCAGGAAAACAATAGCAGGTTTCTTTTCCCTGATGAGTTGCAGACCTTCTATACCATCTGCCGCTTCACCGATCAGTTTTACATCCGGACAGTAGTCGTGCAGTTTTTCCCGGAGCGCGAGGCGCCCTTTTTGTTCATCGTCTATGATAATAGCTGTGAGCATCATTGGATCTTTAATAATACTTTTACAATGGTACCTGCTGCCTTTCCTTCTTTCTTCAGATCGGTCACCGATACAGAAGCATTTTCTTCATTATTGAAAAAACGGATCCTGTCACGGCTCATTTGCATGCCATAAGAGTTATCCTGCCTGCGGGTATTGCTTTTAAATGCCTCTCTGCCCACACCATTATCTTCTATCAGGTATTCGATATGGTCCTGCCGGTGAGAGATCCTGATAAATAACCTGCCTTCATTATCTGGCCTGTTCTTCAAGCCATGTATGATCGCATTTTCCACATAAGGTTGCACGATCAGGGCAGGCACTTTATAATCATCCTGTAACAGTGAGTCATCTGCTTCTATCTGCACGGTGAATTTGTTTTCATTCCTGAGTTGTTCCAGGTCTATATAAAGCTGTAATGTTTCCAGGTCTTTTGCCAGTGTTACCGTGTTTTGCCGGGAACTGTCAAGTATGTTGCGCAGCAGTTTGGCGAATTTATTAAGATATACGGTGGCGTGGTATTTGTCATTGCTTTGTATGAGGCCATCGATGCTGTTGATGCAGTTGAAAATGAAGTGTGGGTTCATTTGTGCACGCAGGGCCTGCATTTCTATCTCGGTCATTTTTTGTTTCAGGCCGGCTACACTCCTGATCCCTTTGATCCGCCGCTTTACCAGCCAGGTAATGATGGCTGCAGCTATTAAAATAGCAGCTGTTAACACCCACCATTTTTTCCACCAGGGATGCAGGATGGTGAAATGAATACTGGTTTCATTGCTCCAGATACCGGAATTGTTGACGGCTTTTATAGCAATGGCATATTCGCCGGGAGGGAGGTTCAAAAAACTGATCTGGCGCTGATTGCCAACCGGGATCCAATTTTTATGGTCTATGCGGTAAAAGTATCTGTTCAGGGGGCCATCGGAAAAATTGATGGCGGTAAAACCAAGACTGATGTCGTTCTGCGTATATGGAATGCGGTAGCTGGCCTGAATGGGCCAGGAGGTATTGCCGATGCGTACATCGGTGATCTTTAAGGAAAGTACAGGCCGTTGTGCCAGCAGGCTATCCGGGTTAAAGGAGCTCAGGTAATGTTGTGTGATAAAAAAGATCTTCCCGGAGCTGCTGTCGTACGCCATATTTGCTACTTTGGGTTCAGGCAGGGCATTGGGATACATGAAATTCATGAACTTATTCTCTTCCGGCAGAAAGCAGCTGATCCCATTGCTGGTGCCTATCCATAAACGGCCTTTGCTGTCTTCCGTCATAGTGGTTAATGAACTGGAAGGCAGGCCATCTGCAACGGTGTATTTTGAAAAAAGGCGGCTGGGGATATGATATCTGAAAAGCCCGTTTCCGGTAGCTGCCCAGAGTATAGGCCTGCGGTTGCAGAGCAATGCAAAAATTGAGGCATTGTCGAATGTTGAATAATAATCCTGCGGGATCAATTCAAAAGTGTTGGTATTCCTTTTCCAGCGGGCCAGCCCAACGCCATCTACATTTCCCATCCATAAATTGCTTTCGTTATCTTCTGCAATCGCATATGCATGACGGATAGGGAGCGGGTTACTGCTTTCTTTGGAGGGATAATGGCTGAAACTACGATCGGCCGGATCATAATTTGCTACGCCATTTCCAAAACCGATGCCCATCCATATTAGTCCTTTACTATCCCTGAAGGCATTGAGTACAGGATGCCGGTCCATCACATCGGGTTTGCCTTTTTCCTTCAGTATACCAAATGTGCGTGTGGCCTGGTGATACCAGCGCATGCCCGATTGGGTACTGAGCCATAAGGTATCCCTGGCATTTGACTGCAGGGCATACCAGGTGATATTTTCATAAGCATGCCCTTTAAGCACCACATGGTCCAGCGCGTTGAGGTCCTTTGAAAAGAGGAAAAAACCTGAAGGCGTAGAACTTAACCATACGGTATCATTCACGAATGAGATATTTTCCAGCTGCCAGTCAGTTGTATCAGTATCACAACTGATCGCAACAGACCTTATGCCTTTTGCAGTACCAACGGCCTTGTACAAACCATTTGTGCTGCCTACCCAAAGATTACCGTCTTTATCTTTTTTAACGGCAGTAATATTTATTTCCGGAAGATAGACGTGCAGTGGCTGGCCCGTAAATGATGGAGGAAGCAGTACAAAACCTCCTGATTGAAAAATAATGCCGCGAAGGTGATCCTCCACGTTTATGATCCTGGTCACTGTACTTTCTATCCGCCTGGATGAATTGCTGAATAGGAGCCTGGTAGCCTGGCGGGTTTGGTTAAGGGGGCTGAAATATATTAAACTGTCCGTCAGGAACTGTACAATACGCACAGCTCCATTTTCATCGATATTCCAGTAGGTGCTTATGGCATTATTGAGCGCACGTAATGGATGCTGGGGGAGTTGCTGTATTTTTTGCAGCGAATCTTTTTGTGGATTGTAGATGTAGAGCTCGCCTGTTTCGTCTTCCCTTTGAAGGCATGCCAGGATTTCATTTCCCTGCAATACGCCAATGTCAGAAACGTAGTTCATGCGCAACCTGTTATAGTCTTTTTCACTATAACCTCTGAATGTTTTCAGGACCTTTAATTCTGCATTCAAACAATATAATGTTGTTCTTGTACCTGCCCAGATATTTTTGTTGGCGTCAATGGCTAAAGCCCTGAAATTATTATCGCGGCTGAACATAAATGGTTTGCTGTTCACCAGGAAGTTCCTGAACTGAAGGGTGCGCGTGTTTAATAAAGCGAGGCCTGAAGAGGTGGCAATCACCAGGTGGTCTGCATCATAGTTCACGATGTTCTGAATGTGATTGCCGGGGAGGGAGTTTTTACTGCTGTCGTGAAAGAAATTCCTGAATGCGGTGCCATCATAACGGCTGAGCCCGTTTGTGGTGCTGAGCCATAGGAAACCTTCTGCATCCTGTACGATGGCGGTGATGGCTGCATCCGGTAATCCGTCTTCCAGTCCCAACCTGCTGAAACGCAGGCTGTCCGCCTGCGCCATCAGCGTTTGGGTATACAATAAGGCCGTGATAAACAGGCAATACCGGTACATGCCTTTCAAGGGAATTCGTTTCCTGTAAATTACTGATAAATTGTTTAATGCTTTGCGCATGTTATTGCGGTGATATTTTCCTTACCCTGTAATTCCCGGAGTCTCCTACATATATATTGCCCTGCGCATCTACCACCACTGTGCTGGGGTCACTAAACCTGGCCTGTAATGCAGGGCCATCCGCATAACCTTGTGTGCTGCCGGCAATGGTGCTAACCGTGCCATCCGGTGTTATTTTCCGGATGCGGTGATTGCCTGCATCTGCTACATATACATTGCCCTGTGCATCTGCGGCAACTCCGCGGGGGCCGGAAAACCTGGCTGCTGCACCAACACCATCCTGGTAACCACTATTGCCACCGGCTAATGTAGTCACTACTCCGGCCGGTGTTATTTTCCGGATGCGGTCATTGCCATAATCGGCCACATATACATTTCCCTGTAGGTCCACTGCTACACCAAATGGTGTGCGGAACCTGGCGGCAGCTCCATTTCCATCAGCATTGCCAACGGTGCCATTACCGGCTATGGTGCTTACGCCACCGGCAGGAGGGATCATGCGTATACAGTTATTATCCATGTCCGCTACGTAAAGGATACCTTGTGTATTGATGGCTACTGACATAGGCCTGGCGAATTGGGCAGTAGTGCCGGTGCCATCTGTATATCCGGAAACGCCGGTGCCTGCTCTTGTGCTTACATTGCCGGCTGCTGCAATATAACGGATACGGTGATTGACCACATCTGCCACATATACCCCGGCAGATGTACCAGAGCCGGTTGCTGCTACGCCTAATGGATTATAGAATTGCGCTACGTTCTGTAAACCATCGGAAAAACCTGCAGTACCACTGCCTGCCATTGTACTTACTGCACCGGCAGATATTCTGCGGATGCGGTTATTATCTCCATCTCCTAAAATGATACTGCCGGAATAATCTATAGCAAGGCCCCAGACTGTACGGAACTGAGCTGTAAGCGCAGCACCATCTACATAACCCCGTGTACCGCTTCCTGCCACTGTGCTTACCACCAGGTTAGAACTGGGAGCATCTACATAGGTAAATACCGGGCCATCTGCTTCTTTGTTATGCACTTTTACATGTACAATTCCGGTGCCGGTCCTACTGTTCACGGTAACCATTAATACGGTGCTGGTGGAGGGGGAATCTACCTGAACAGGTACGCCGTTGATAGTTACGGTATGAAGGGAGGGTCTTAGGGAAAACCCACTGCCGTACAATCGTATCTGCGTGCCCGTTGTGCCGGACTTTGGTGCTATGCTGTCTATCACCGGCTGGGCAGGTGGTTCATCAAAAACATTTTTCCTGGCGCAGGAAAACAAGATGCCTGCTAATAAAAAAAGAACGATGCGGTTCATAAAAAGTATTTAAACGATGTTATTTTCTTCTGATAGCTTTTTCATCACTCTTCGGGCTTTCTGTCTGCAACTGTTTTATGCTGATGGCATATACATACAATTGTTTACTGATCACCTGCCTGTCTATATAGCTCCCTTCCCTGGAAGGGATTTCAGCTATTTTTTTAAAGGCATTTGTAGTACGCCTGTAGATAACGTAACTGACCTGGCTGGCGTTCCCGTTGGCAAAGGGAGGGATGCTGATCTCAATCCCGGCTGTCAGGTTCCGGATATTGAAGTCTGCGGGCGGATATGCAGCCGCATCATTGGTGACGGTTACTTCAGCCAATGTGGAAAGGATGCTCTGATTGTTGGATGCATCGGCGGCTGCACATCCATACTGATAAATACCGGGGGTAGCAATCGTGTCTGTGAAATAGGTGCCGGGTATAAGTTTGTTGCTTAGTGCTGTGAAATATTTGTCTCCTTTTTTTCTTCTGTAGAGCATATAGCCAATAACAGAAGCGTCTGACTTTGTTACATCATTCCAGTACAGTTTAATACCCCCCGGTGTTGTTTTGGTGATCAGCCCTGCCGGGGCTGTTACTATCCTTGCTTTCTGCGGCTGCATGATCAGCAGGTCTGAAGTATCCCCTCTGTGAAGGTCCATATCCACTGCATTGATCGCATAAACATAACTGGTGCCGGCTTCCGTATTTTTGAGAGAGTCTATGTACACCGTATCTCTTATGGCTCCTGAGATCACCTGCATATTTACTTTTGAAGTACCGCGCAGCACATAGTAGGCAAAGATGTTCAATTCGCTGTTGGGCAGCCAGTGAAGTTTCACATCACCGGCAGGCGTGAAAGATGCGGTTACACCTTGCGGCGCCGGGATATTCCGGGGCTTTGCATTGGCCAGTATGGTTATACGGGCTGGTGTAACCGCTCCACTTTGCTTCAGGTTAAACAGGACAGGAGTTAGGGTATAGTGATATTGGACACCGGGTAATATTTTTCTATCTATATATGCAGTTGCGCCGGGAGGTAAAGTATCTGCGATGATATAATCCTCTGTGGCGGAACGGGATTTCATCACCTGTATGCCGGTAAAATAAGCTTTGGCAGGCAGGGGAGACCATCGCAGGAGGATCCCGCCGAGTGTATCCGTTGCCGTTAAACCGTTAACAGTTTCGGTATTTAAAAGGCTGAGTGCTAACAGGTGGATGGTATCAGAAGCCGGGCCTGTTCTGCCAAGCGTATCTTCAGCACGCAGGAAAAGCGAAAACATCTGGCCTGGTTTTGTGGCCGTACTGTAAGTAACAAACGTAGTATCTTTTCTTACATACACAGGAAGAATGGCACTTTCAGCATATTTCCCGTTCTTGTCTGAAGCCCTGAATATTTTCGCAGAAACGGCATGGATGCCCGCAGTATACCAGGTGGCCATCAGAACACTATCTGTGGCCATCTTTCTATATTGCCTGAACTGCTGGGCAGACGCACGCAGTTGCAGAAAACAAAACAGTATCCAGATGATTATCCTGTACATATTTCTTATTGTTATAGATCAGAAACAAGGGGCACCGGTTCCTCCTGCGCGGGCTTTGAACCGCACACCTTCTCTTTCAGAAAAACCAAAATCAAGGGAAGCGGCCCCGCATACTTTAAATGAGCCGCCAACACATCCATCCGTAATGGTCACTATTTCATTACATCCCGGTTTGCAATTCCCAACTCCGAGACGTGCAGAAAAACTTGCCTCACCAGAGGCTACTGCTCCGAAATACCATCCCTGCGTATCATTCCTACTGCCTTCCACCATATAACAGAGACCAGCTGAAAGGCCCACGCAGGCAATTTTTGCCACACATCCTTCTATACCTGCATCAAACTTGCCCCCGAATTTTATCTGGAAAGCCATTTCTTCCAGGTTCAGCAGGAGGTTGGCCCTGTATTCAGAGCTGCACCACAATTTGGCGCTGGCAACAAAAAGATCAAATTCAAAAGGGCGGTCTTTGGGAATGCCTAACTGTGCACCGGCATTCACATATACACCTGAAAAGCGTTCCCGCATAAAATCTTCCGGTGCATATTCAAAGTAGGGGGAAATAATACCTCCGCGGGTTTTAGGATTTTTCAGGCGGATGGCCATTGCCAGCTCGCCATGGTTATTAATAAGCCCCAGCAGTTTAACACCTATCCTGCAGCCAAGAAAAGCAAACTCATCATCAGGTTTGGCGCTGATCACCAATGCACCTTCTATTTTCTGAGACATCAGGCCCTGCAGGGGCGACATTTCTGTATTGATCTGTATGGTGAAGGTTTTATCAGGGCCATCAAAGATCACTTCCGCATGCGCTGTTTTCAGGTAAGAAGCTACTTCCACATCTCCATATCCTTTCAGTATGCCTGCACTGCTCACGGTAAGTCCGAGAGGATTCACGGCTACCAGGGGCCCTGTACCGGCAAAAGAAAGTTTCCCTCTTACATCTACCTGGAATCCTCCGTTAGCACCTCCTTCTTTATAGGCAAAGCCACCGCCAATACCATCCAGCGTAACAGGGCCTCCTATGGGAACGGGTGGCAGGTTGGTAAAGAAGTCTGCTTTCAATTGTGTACCGTTGGCACGTTTGAAATACTCAAATTTTATGGAACCATTCACAGGTGTGCCAGGTATCCGTAAAGATCCATTACCGGAGAATCCTTCATGGCTGAAGGCTACCAGCGCATCCGTCTGCACAACAGGCACATCCAGTTTTACGCCCAGCTTTTCTATGGACCAGGAAGGGCCGGATGCAGTTGGTTTTATTTTCAGATCTGCTACTTCAAATTTCAGGAAATCGAGATCGGCCTTGAATGTGCCCTGTATACCAATAAAGGGTGTATTGTCTGTTGTATTGATGTAAATATTGCCAATGGAAAAACCGAAAGGCCCGATAGTGGTAGAATAGTTAGCCGGTACCTGCAAGCTGAAATCACCATTGGTCATTATTTCAAATGAAGGAACTTTAAATGACTTGTTCACTATGTCAACATTCACTTTGAAATTGGCTTTGCCACCTACACGGTAGACATTACTGTTCCCCAATCTGCTGAAAGAGAGCGGGCTTCCATCTGTGTTGATGTTGGCAACAGATAAGATGTTGATGCCACTTTCCGGAATGGAGAAACTACCTCCGAACATACCATCTTTGGCGATAGACAGGTTGGTGAAATTGATGTTCGAAGTTCCTGAACGGGGGATGGTCAGCGAGAGGGTGCCACCCAGCTTAAATCCATCTTCGTTGAAAAGCAGGTTATTGATGGCTGCTTTCCAACCGGCTATTTCAAGGGAAGGAAGTTGTTCTGTTTGAATTTCCGTACCTCCTACAGCCAGTGCGCGGTTGAGGAATAACCTGTTAAGGCCGATATTCATGGATTTCACCGGTCCCAATGCAGGTGTTGCAATGGTGCCTTTGAACTCTATGCCGTTGTTGTCTATTACAGCACCGTTGTTGAGGGCAATGTTAAAGCCATAAAGTTTACCGGCCGCTTTTGTTGCGATGATATATTTATCAGGCAGGGCAGGAGCTTGTGCAGCAGAGCTGAACACTATTATTTTATCAGCAGCAGCAAGCATTACCGGTACATTATCACTGATGCTCCATCCGCGATATCCCTGTATGGCGTTAAAGTCGATGCGTATATTACCACTTAGCTGTCCGGTTCCTCCGGCAGTCCGGGTAAAAGTGATCACCTCTTCGCCCTGCAGTTTTACAGGCAGGTAGCCGAATAACCGGAGAGATAAAGCCGTCATATCTGTTTTTACGGACTGGCCATCTGGTATGGCATTCCCTGTACCTGCTTCGAAACTTACTACCAGGTTGCTGAATGGGATCCGTAGTTTTTCAGCAATGCTGAAAACGGAGACATTCACCGGTTTCAGGTCTGTAAAAGCACCACTCCATCTTTCTTTTCCATTAGGGAGTGTTTCTACGGCAGAGAGTTCAATATTAAAGCCCAGCAGTTTGCCGTAATTCTTTCTTCCGTCTCCTCCTTTCAGCTCAAAGTTGATGGTAGTGCCGGCAGCTGGAATGACACTGGTATTATCCATGCCTACATAATTCTGTTTGCGTGCATTCAGGATATGTTCGCCGGCAGTGGTGTATAACACATAATTCCCCTGGGCATCTGTAACAGCAGAAAGGAAATCCTGGTCGTCTACAGCTATTCTTGCATCCCGCAGTGGCTGTCCGCCTGAGGTAACTCTTCCTGTTATCCGCACACCTTTTTTCAGGGAAATGGAGATCACTTCTTCCGTACCATTTTCTGTTAAAGCAAAAGTCCTTTGTTCCGGTACATACGTGGAATTGAGGGGAGGGGTTACTGTAATGGTGGTAGTACCGCCAAATCCTTCGTAATACCATTCGCCATTGTTATCTGTAACATGCGTAGTATCAAACAGGCTGATAACGGCGCCGGGTATACGGGTACTATTATTCAATTCATCCACAATGCGGAAGCGTACTTTGCCGCTGATCTTTGACAGATAGCCAATATCGCGGACGTCTACTGCAAATTTCCTTGGCAGTTCATATCCCGGTGTATTTCCGCTTACCGGCATTCCGAATGCAACGGCCAGGCTGGAGTTGAACTGTGTGGTTGTTGCGAGTGCACCGCCTTTGGTGTCTGCTGCAATACCAAACATGGCCGCGGAAAGTGTATTGCCCCTGGAAAGGGCTGCTTTTACGGTGGGGGATTCTGCAATGCGGCTCAGTGTAGCCTGTTGTTTTTGTACAACGCTTAAACTCTTCCATTGTGCCAGATAAGCCTGTTGCTCTTTGTTATTGCCGGTTAACTGCGGGATATTGATGGTAGCCTGTTTCTCTACAAAACCTTCTTTATCCAGCGTTACGGTATGGTTGCCAGGGTAGAGCTTGAACTGGAAAATGCCGCTTTCACCGGATGTACACAGCGTATTCCCTTTGAAATTAACCCGCACATTTTGCAGGGGCTGGCCCTTATCATCTACAATGCGCCCCACAACATCTGCTACATCGGCATCTACTGCAAAGTCTATTTGTTTGGAAATGCCTTTTCCTATGCTGGCGGGAACAGGATATTCTCCACCTGATTTCGGGCGCACAACAAATGTGCTGAACTCATAAGGTGTTTTGATCACCTCTACCAGGAAGGTTTTTCCAGCTTTCAATACAGGCAGGTTACTCACATAATATTGTCCCTGTTCATCCGTAGTAACCGTGAGGGCTTTGAAGCCATCAGGAATGGCAGGAGGGGTATTGATCACAGAAAAGGCGGATGTAGCCAGGTCTGCCATCATTTTATTATCGCTGGTTTGCTGAACAAGTATGGCCGGGGTGTATTTCATCTGGGATAGTGTAGTGGAAACATTTTGTTTATTGTTCACCGCGCTCAGATAAGCAGTGGCTTTTACCCCCGTCAGCCCTGTTGTAAGGAGGCCGGGAGCTTCTTTTTCTACATCCACCGTTTTATAAAGCATCCGCACAGTGGCTCCTTTTACAGGAACACTTCCCTGTTCATTCAGGAACAGGGCAACGGTACCTTCAATATGCGAAGGTTTGGTGTATAGTTCATAAGTAGCTTTGGCCTGTAATATTTTAGCGGAAGGTACCGGTGTATTCAGTACGGCGATGGTTGAATTAAGCGTGCGATAGCTGGCACTGGCGGGTATAATTTTCAGGTAGGTGTTACCACCGTAAAAGATCCTTCCTGTTCCCCAGGCTTCTATTTGAGCACGGAGCGAGGTTATTTTTGTTCCGGTAATGCTATCTCTTCCTATCTCTATCACTTTTCTCCCATCCACTGTGATCACCTGTTGCTTTTTGCCGCCAGCCTGGCCTTCATACAATAACCAGGGCCGTGTTTCCAGCTCTGTGGCGTCGCGGTATAGATGAACACCATAATTGCCTGCATCGGTATCATCACTTTCCTGGAAAGTTACTTTCGTGTAAAAGCGATAGGTTTTGGCCAGTAGCAGATAAGTTCCAATGTCTGCCGCATTTTTGTTCCGGATAGCGGAAGCGGGTATGCGGAAGGTGCTGGATTCAAAATCGCTTGTTTGTACGGATAATGTTAGTGTAGCATTGTTGCTGATATTAGTATAGGAAGGATGGAGGAATTGAAGGGTGAATATTCCGCTGCCATCTGTTTTACCGGTTGCCAGCAGGGTAGTACCGTTTTTTGCAGCGGGGTCCGCAATATTCAATGTAACATTCACACCTTCCAGTGGATACCTTTCTGCGGATGAGTCTACCGTAATATCTTCATACGTGCAGCTGGTGCTGCTGGCTCTTGCATCTGCCAGTACATCGGTGGGGAGGGATGGCAGGTATGCTATAGTGGTTACTTTTTTTAGTGTATTATCTGTATTGACGGCGAGCAGAGTATTCATTTTGATCAAGGGCGTGGTGGCTACCTGCTTTTGAAATGCATTGGTTGCAACATACGCTGTGGTAGTTGTTTTTTGTACAGCACTCACAACTTTCCCGGTGTACAGGCTATGATTTCCCTGTTCCGTTTTTTTGAATGTCCATAAAAGGCGCCCCTTAAGAACATTGGTGGCATATTCTGCAGGGGCTTGCGTATTGCCCTGTTGTGTTACTTCTTCTGCTATTTTCCCATAAGTGAACCGTATCACCTCACTACGGCCCTGGTTACGGAAGCTGGCACCTCCCATTGGATCTGTAGCAGTGATCATCATGGCATAACTGCGGCCTTCCTGCAGCTGGGGATATTGCATGGAATACAGTAATGCCGGTGTTCCCTGTACAGTGGTTTCAAAGAAAGGAGTGGGGGTGGACAGTATGGCATCGTTGGGGTTGCGGTTGTTGAATAATTCTACTATCCTGATACGGTAGCTTACAGATGGTGGTGCGCCGGGTGGGGTTGTCCAGCGCAATGCAATGTTCTGAACGGGATCTGCGGGTATGGAGGATTCGTTGAATGGGTTCAGGATCACCGGTGGTTCCAGTGTTGTAATGAAGAACACATTGCTGCAGCCAATAGGTTCTTCTTCAGACATGGGTTGAAATGTGCCGGCATGAAAAGCTCTCACACAAACCTGGTAACTACCCTCAGGTAATCCCTGTTCTCCCAGTATGGATGGTTTGATGTTATTGCTGCCGGAAGTATATACCAGGTAGTTGACATCAAACAGGTTGCCGGCCTCTATTGCGTTCAGGGTTTTTGTTTCCAGTGGTCTCAGTGCAATGGTGCCTGGCCGGTATCCTTTGGCAGTGCTTACTTTTACACCATTGTCTCCCGTTACGGTGCCGGTAAGATAAATGCTTTGATCAGTATTGGTGCGATTGATCAATGTAACAGTAACCAGGCCTGGTGTTGCCTGAAACTGGTAGACCTTGGTGGGGGAGGAACCGTTGGGCAAACGGTTTATCTGGATCCGCACACTGATCTCCTGCTGCGCTTTAACAGAAAGACTGCTGCACAACAGGATGAGGCTTATGTATACTGCAATTTTCATTATAACAATAGTTTACATCAGAATGAAAAACCATAACCTGCTTCTGCCCTTAACTCTGAAAATTTAGGATAGGATACAGAAGGATGATCAGGGGTGTTCACCGTATAAAAAGCACTTACACGAAAGGCATGCGGACCGTAAATATTGTACCGGCCCTGCATGCTTCCGTTAATGATATGTCCTTTCTCTTCATTTCTTTTACTTAACAGGTACCCGCCTGTAACATAAATGTTCAGTTTGTTCTTCAACCAGCTTTTGGAGCCGCCGAGCGTAACACCCATATTACCATCCTGGAGTACCTGGCTTTTCATTTTTGTATGGTTTAAAGACATGAAAACACCCAGTTGTTCGCGGATAAAATTCAGCTGATAGTTAAGTGCATAATTATTGGTATTGATATCGCCATTTATACTATCAGCCCTGGCAGGATTCAATTCTTTAGCTTGGCTGAGATTGGCGGAAAAGGTGATGTTGTGGGACATGTTGATGCCGGGGATCATATAATGCGGCATGAAAAACAACTGGCGGCTGGATTGCACCACTTTCAGGGAGTCTGCAAAACGCACTGTTTTTATTGTCTGATTAACAGAGTAATTGCTGAAGCTAAGATCGATACCCAGTTGTTTTGTAATGTCTGCACTCAGATTGGCAGACCCGATCACCTTATTGGCCTTTGCCCTTTTTACATTGGCAAGGTCATCCCGCTGTATACCCAGGCTTCCGCTGAAACGCAGCTTGTTCTTTAACAGTGTAAATGCGGGTGCAACGGTATAACTCTCCAGATCATTGTTTAGGAAATAAGCGCCCATGGATTGATATCCGGGATCTATGTGACGGTATTGCAGGCGGAGGGAGAAGTATTTTGCTTTATAACGTATGCTGGCCTGTATAGCGCTGAATAGTTCGCTGCTGATGTTTACGGGTATAAGGTTGCTGAATCTTTTTACGGCTTTGTCGAATGAGGAGTCCTGCAAAGGGATGGCGTTGATGTCGTTTGTATAAAGACTGAGTGCGCCGTCACTTTCAAAAGTGAGCCGTTGTTTCCAGAAGCTCAGTTGCATCTTGTAACCTACCACCGTGTTTTCTGCGGGTGTTATACTGAGACTGTCTGCCAGCCCTTTATTACCCTGTATACTACCTTCATGATCTTTTGCCTTTAAAGCAATCAGGTCGAAGAAGGTGTTTTCTGTACCTACGCCTATCTTTACGGCCATGCCGGTACGTTTATAAGAAAAATTGGAGAAATACATGCTTTGTGCTGTGTCCAGTGCAGTGGCTTTGTTCAGCTGCCCATACATGGCGCCAAAGCGGAATTTGCCGGGGTTTAGTTCCACACCCGCTCCCAGGAATGTATGCCCACCCAGGGTTAAGGGGGACCAGCTGAGGTTCCGGTAGCCGGCATGTACCGTGATCCATTTATAAGAGGGGCTTAAGCCAAACTGGTTAAAGGGCTGCGTGAAGCTGCTCTGCTGCTTGCCAATAATAAAGGAAAATGGTATCTGCATACCGTAAATGGAAATAACAGGAGCGCCGGAAATAACATAGTTAAAAGGAAGGTACCTGTTGGAGATACCTGTTGCATTATAGAAAATGGTGTTTACGTCCACTTTGCCGGAGAAGCCAAAGGGTTTGGAACGTAATAACTGTTCCACATTTTGTGCCTGCAGGAAAAGGGGACTAACAAGCAGCAGTAAAAGTAATATGCTGATCTTCTGATACATACCGGGGTAAGGAAATATTACTACCTCAAAAGTCAACATATCTGTAAACAGCTGAACTGCTGTTTAGCCATTCCCGGAAACGGGTGAGCCGGCGGCGAAAATAGCACAGTTGGCGGCGGCTTTTTTTCATGATCAAATAACTACTTGTTCAAGTATCGTTTTTCATCGGAATTGAAAGTAATTTTAGTAAAACCCTCAACCCCGTCTTTATGAAAAAACTCTACCTCTTATTTAGCTTACTGTTGCTAACTGAACTGAGCGCATATGCGCAATTGCAATTTTATTATGATATCCCCGGCGGACCGGCAGAAGTGCTGGACTTTAAAGGTAACCGCCTGCTTTTCTGGCGGGACAGTGCTTATCATATTCATCAGCTTAACACACCGGATATCATTGATATTCCGCTGAATAGCCCGCCTGCCTTTGCGGAGAAACAGATCAAACGCGGATGGTTAACAGATAGCGGTGCATTCATAACTACGGCTTCTACAATTTCAGGTATGGTAGCATTGTATGAATGGCGGGGCAATGAACTTACAGAGATAGAAAAACAGGCTACCAGTGTGGAAGTAGGAGGCAATTATGCCTTGTTTACCAGTTGGGGATATTTCTATCATAAGCGGCCACGGGAAGAAGTGGTAAGAGTATCTACCAATCCGGGGACCTTTGCCATGTCCCCTGAAGGCTGGTACCTGTATAGCCTCAATGATACTTTGTATAAATATCAGAATGGGGTTGTTGCGGCTTTTGCGACAGGAGAGACAACCGCAGAACGATTTCTTTACGCGGAAATAGATAAGCAGCAGGTATTGTATATGATGGAGAAAGCACAGCAGTCGCCCACACTTTATCTTTACAATGGCATTACAACGGATACGGTAGCCATACTGCGTGGCGTGCATCAGCAGGTGTTTCCTAAAAGGCAATATCATCTTAATAATGGGCATGTGGCTTTTGTGTCTGTAGACAGACAGGGGATCTGGCCTTATTCTGTTGCGGAAACGAATATATATGTGAGAGGGGCTGATGGGGGAAGAAGGTTAGGTTTTCAGCAGATAGGAGCGAGGAATGTATCCTATGTGTATCCCGAGATCTGGGGTGTGAATGACGCAGGCGGCCTGCTGGTGAGGAAGAATGACTATATGTGGCAGAATGGTTTTCATTACACGGCACTGGACAGTGCATCCAGGCACCTTGTTCCTATTATGTGGAATGGAGGCTTGATACCTGGTATTTTTTATAATAACGCTACCTGGTTTGCTGCTTATGCAGATTCTCTTTACAGGTTATTTCCTGCTGCTGCGGTTCCTTTGCAGCCGGTGGTTACTTTGTCTGCCAACAGGAATATCATCAATAATAACAACGATACGGTTGTGCTCACTGCACATGGAAATGGCCCGGGGCTTTTCACTTTTGCGAAGGATGCTGCGTTTACAGACCTCTTCAGGCCGGAGGGTGCTGATTCCGTATTAAAACTTCATCCTTCGGCATTGACCAAAAGGGAGAACGATATTTATGTAAGGCTGCGCATAGGAGATAGCACAGCAACAGATAACATCCGCATACTCAAAACATTCTTATCCGGTATTCCGGGTAAAGACTTCGATAATAAAAGCGCAATTTTCGTTTATCCGAATCCGTTCACTACACAGTTTGTTGTAGAAGGGCTGGATGCAGCTAAAAGTTATAAACTCACGCTACATGCACTCAATGGAACAGTATTGTATACTACGTTTGCGAATGGCTTACACCGGTTTACGGTAGTGCCGGATGTTTCGTTGAGAAAAGGTATTTATTTCCTGGAAGTGTTTGATCTCAGCTCGCAAAAGATTGCGGGGGGCTCCATACTGTTAAAGATGTAAAGAGGAACGGCGCAGCTGTTTAGCTGCGCCTTCCCTTTTACAAAATGAACGTTGGTAACAACGTTCATTTTGAATCCTTACGTATTTCCAGTTGCCTTTTAACGTATTCTTCCATCCTGTCCAGGTTTTGTTTACCACCTTCTATTGCTTTCACCTCTCTGTCGAGCATAGCTATCACTTCTTCTGACTTGAATACGGAACGCATGGTAAGCAGTGTTTTACCGTCTTCCTCTTCAAACGTAACAGTTACCATAAAACTCAATTCGCCTTTGCCATCTCCGTGGCGGTACCTCAGAAGGGAGGGCTTTACTACTTCCAGGTATTCGATCTTGTTGTCCCAATCCTGCCCCCCGCCATGCATGATGAAATCCCATGTTTTGCCTTCTTTTACTTCCATAGAGCGGTGGGTTAAGGTAAACCCGTTGGGACCCCACCATTCCTTGATGTGTTGGGGTTCCGTCCATACTTCCCATACCAGCTCGCGGGGAGCATTCAGTAACCTGGTGTGGATCAGTGCATTGCCTTCCTGGCGGAAGGACTTACTTTTTTCTGCCATGTTTTTTATCTTTTTGAAGTTTATCTAAATATCTCTCCAGTGAATCTAGTTTCACTTCCCAGTATTTGTTGTATTGTTCCACCCAGGATGCTATTTCTTTCAGCCTGTCCAGTTTAGCCTCGCAGTACTTTTCTCTTCCTTGTTGTTTGATCACAATAAGGCCGCATTCTGTGAGGATCTTAATGTGTTTTGAAATAGCCTGCCGGCTCACGTCAAAACTGTCTGCCACGGCAGAGTGCGTCATGGCCTGTTGGGCAATCAAGCCAATGATCTCCCGCCTGGTAGGATCGGCTATTGCCTGAAATACATCTCTTCTCATGGTAGATTATTAATGGGTTAGGCAACCATTAGGTTGCAAATATAGGCAACTATTCGGTTGCCTAAAGTTTTTCTTTTAATTGTTGGTATGGTTTTTAAGTTATTAACACAAACCTTTAAAGCCAGCTTTATGACAAATGCCGCTACAGATACCATTCGCAAACAAAAATTACTGATCGTGGAAGACGAGGGGGAAATGTGTTTACTGATCAATCTCCTGCTTGATGGGGAAGGGATGGAGATAGATCATGTGCAAACAATTTCCGATGCTGTGGAATATTTTCAACAGGAAGCGCCTTCTGTTGTATTACTGGATAACAGGTTGCCGGATGGCTACGGTATTGATTTCATTAACTTCATCAGGGCGGAATATCCAGCTACAAAGATCATTATGATCTCCGGAGTAGATGCTGCTGCTAAAGATGTTGCATTGGAAAACGGTGCTGATCTTTTCCTGGAAAAACCGTTTAACAAAAAAACGCTTATTCAATCCATACAGGGATTGGTATAATAGAGGGATACATTTATATTTGAACCGGGCTTTTCCGCATACGCGGGAAGCCCGGTTTTCTGTTTAACCCGTTTATACTATGGACCTTGATCGGCAATTATTATTTCTTGTCAGTGCTTTAGGCGCATTTAACGGCATTATCCTGAGCGTTTACCTTTTCTTAAGTAAGAAGAGAAGGTCCGTAGCCTCCTTTTTCCTGGGTTTGCTGCTGCTGGCATTCAGTATCCGGGTAACAAAATCAGTATTCCTGTTTTTCAATCCCGGCCTTCCTAAAATATGCTTACAGATAGGATTGTCTGCCTGTTTCCTTATAGGGCCTTCTTTATATTACTTTTTCAAAGCGGTATTGCTAAAAAGTACGGGGATCCCCAATTCGTGGAAATGGATCTGGGGCATCCTGCTGGGCACTGTGGTGGTGGTGGGTATGCTGTTCCCTTATCATAGCCGTCCTGATGTATGGAATAACATCATTGTGTACGTTATTTACCTGCAATGGCCCTGTTACCTGGTGGCTACGGGATTTTTACTGAAACAGGTGCTGAAGACTTTATTTGTGAACCCCTCAGCACTTAGCGACACGGAGAAATTCTGGCTGATACTGTTCCTGGGCAACTGTCTTATTTTCCTGGCTTACCTGCTGGCATTCTTCAGGGTAGTGCATGGGATCTATATCAGTGGCGGCATCTGCTTCACTTTCATGTTATTCCTCACGGTTTTCTTTAGTTTATCAGGGGCGGGGTTTGAGAACAATGGTAAACCGGAAAGGAAGAAGATCGCAGAAACGGATGCCAGTGTGTGGATCGATAAGCTGGAGAAAGTGATCCATGATAAGGCGCTTTATAAAGATCCCAACCTGAAACTGAACGACCTGGCGCAGCATATTAATATCTCCATGCACCAGTTGTCACAATTGTTAAATGACAATCTCGGAAAAAGCTTTTCTACCTATATCAATGAATACAGGATCGCGGAAGCCTGTAAGCTGATCACCACCAATGAGCGGCTTACTTTTGAAGCGATCGGGTATGAAGTGGGGTATAATTCGAAGTCTACCTTCTATGCGGCGTTCCGGAAGATCAAGGATATGACGCCGGCCCTTTATAAAGAAAGCATTGGGCAGTGACCGGTGCTGTATTGCAAAAGCATTGATCTGTGACCGGTGCCGTATTGAGAAAGCGTTGATCTGTGACCGGTGCTGTATTGCAAAAGCATTGATCTGTGACCGGTGCCGTATAGAGAAAGCATTGAAAATCAGTTATAACGAGTACGGTTTTATAAATCCGTACGCCTGATTCAGGGAACCTGCACCCCGGCTATCCATTCCATTTTTAGGTTTGCGGAAAACAAAGATGATGGTACGGGTATCCCTGTTCTTTAGCCTGCTTATCTTACAATTTCCTGTTTTCTCGCAAACTGTTCTCCGTGGTAAAGCGGTGGACGACAAAACGCATCTGGGCATAGGCTTCGTTACCGTGAGCCTGTTATCTTTAAAAGACACTACGCTGATAGCAGGACAGGTATCTGATTCTGCCGGTGTTTTTCAATTCTCCGGGATACCGGCGGGTACTTACCTGTTGCGTTTATCCACCCTGGGGTATAAGGAAACCTGGAAACCGGCGGAAACAGGAAACCTGGGGGATATCCTCATGGCCGCCGATGCCAGTTTGCTGGACGAAGTGGTTGTTGCCGGCGGGAGGCCTGCCATTCAGCGAACCGGGGATAAACTGATCTTAAGCGTTTCCGGGAACAAACTTTTTACCGCCTCGGCCAATACATTTGATATACTAAGAAAAGTACCGGGCCTGGAGGTAAACGGGGATGGCACTATCACCATGTCCGGCAGGATCACGCCGGGAGTTTTTGTTGATGGGAAACCGGTGTTGATGAATGCGGAAGAATTACAGCAATACCTGGCCAGCCTCACCCCGGAAATGATTGCCTCCATAGAAGTGATCACCAATCCTTCTTCCCGGTATGACGGAGAATACAAAGGCATCATTGATATTAAGCTGAAACGTGATCAGACCTTAGGCTGGAAAGGAAATGCATTCCTCAGCCTCCAAAGGAACAATCATACCTTATCTGAAAATACGGTTCAGCTCAGTTACAAGACAAGAAAGGTTGCTTATACAGCCCGCCTGGGTTACAGAGCCGGTACCACAGTACATCGTTATGCCGCTTTACAGCATCAGGCGAATACAAACATCATGGCCACCAATACGGAAACGCTTACCGGTAATAATAATTTAAGTTACCAGTTAGGCGCGGAATACAGTTTCAGGAAGGGGCAACGGATAGATGTGGGGCTGAGGGTTTTTAATCTGAACCGGGATGTGGATGCTTTCAATACACTTTTCGCTACGGATTCATCTGCTAAAAGAATCGTCTTCCATACTAATAGTATTAACATTTCCGCACCCAAACAACGTAACTATGCCGCCAATCTCAATTATACCGCTCAGTTCGGGAATCATCAGCTGGATCTGCTGAGTACTGTTGCAAAAGTCAGCAACCGGCAGTATGAGGATATTCAGAACAGGGAAGCAGAAACGTTACTGGACTACTGGAAAACTGCATTGAAAAATGACATCCTGATCCGCATGGCGCAGGCCGATCTTTCTTTACAGGTATGGAAAGGGAAAGTGGGGGCAGGAGCCAAGTTCGCCTATACCACTACTAAGAACGACCTTCGTTATGATACACTGCTCCCGAATAATGATTTTGGATTGGACAGCAGCCGCACTAATAATTTTCAGTATGACGAATATATTTCCGCAGCCTATGTTTCTTATGAAAGGAGCTGGCGTAAATGGAACTATACCCTCAGCTTACGTGCGGAACATACACACAGCGTGGCAGATACCATTACAAGGGATTACCTGAACTGGCTGCCCGGTTTCCTCTTTACTTATGCTATTAATGCAACACAGCAACTGCATCTTTCTTACAGCCGCCGGATGACGAGACCTAATTTCACACAGCTGAACCCTTTCCGGTTTTATCTCAGCCCGCTTAATTACGTAGTGGGTAATCCGCAGCTGCAGCCTTCCCAGACAAATACGCTGAGCCTCACTTATTCGCATAAAAGCTTTAACGTGGCGGTGCAGGTAGGCCGTGAGTTAAGTCCCATGGCCCGGTATCCTGAATACGACAGTGCCACCAATGAGCTGGAATACTTAGGCCGCAACCTGCCTTATGGCGACTTTGCCGCTATAGAGTTTAGCTTCCCGCTTTCTCCCAAACCCTGGTGGCGGATGCAGCATAGCATCAGAGGTGGTTACAGGAAAGAACAAACACCCTATCACGATATTATTTATACCATCCCCATCACTGATTACACCATTTCAGGAAGCCAGGTGTTCACACTGCCTCATGCCATCACTTTCGACCTCACTTATTATTACAAATCCCGTAGCGGTAATGGTATCTATCGGATAAAACCCCTTGGCAGCGTTGACCTGAGCCTGCAGAAAAGCTGGATGAAAGGAAAGCTGAATGCCAAGATCAGTTATTATGATATACTGGATACCTACCGGGTATACTACATATTCCGGGAGAAGCAGATCCTGAATAATGAACTTTCCCACTGGTTTGGTAACAGGAGAGTAGTGGCTACGCTGAATTACAGCTTTGGAAGGTCTACACACAAAGGAAAGCAGAACAGTAAAAACGAGGAGGAAAACAGGGCTGGAATGTAAATTGCGTTATCTTAGTAGTGAGAGGCCATTCCAGATCTAAATCGCACGTTATGTTGTTCTGCGTCAGAAAAGCGGCGGTAGTTATGCTTATTCTCTTTTGCTTCACGGTTGCATTATTCGCAGCAGACCCTCCTGTAAAGTATATAGGGATAGAACATGGCTTGTCCAATAACGTAGTAACCTGTCTTTTCCAGGACCATAAAGGTTTTATGTGGTTTGGCACTTACGATGGACTGAATAAATACGATGGCAGCACTTTCACTGTTTTCAGGAACAAGATCAATGATACCACTTCGCTGAACGGGAATGAGATCTATTCTCTCACGGAAGATGCGGCACATAATTTATGGATCGTGAACAGGAGCGGGATCAGCATATACGATCCGGGGCGCCGTTTGTTTGCTCCTGCTTATTATACGCAAAGTGGCAGCCCTGTTAAGAAGAATATTTCCTTTTCCGTTACTACCATCATTACAACTAAGAAGGGAGCCATCTTTGCAGGAACAGAAATGGCGGGGCTGTTGCAATTTAAATCCGGAAACCCTGTCGGCCGCCAGATCCCTTTGGTGGATGCACGTTATAAATTGAACAGCTACCAGGTGACGGCGCTGGAAGAAGATCCGAAAGACGGAAGCCTGTGGTTATTTGTACAGAATGTAGGGCTGTGCAGGTATGCGCCCACAGATACAGTGGTTACTATCGTGAACCAGTCCATGCGGCAGGGGAGCTGTATCAAAACAGATGTCTCCGGTGACCTCTGGATAGGAACGGAGAGTGGTTTATTCAGGTATAACAGGAAAACGGATACTTTGTCCGCCAACTATATAGATGTGACCTGCAAGATCACTTCCCTCTGCATTGACAGGAAGGGCGTATTGTGGATCGCTTCAGATGGAAAAGGTGTGCTGTTTTATGATGGCACCACCGCCAAAGCAAAACCCTTCATCTCCCAGGATGGCAAATCCCTCATCAATAGTGCCGCCGTGTATTCCATTTATGAGGATAAAGAGGGACGTAAATGGATAGGCACGCTGAGGGGAGGGATCAATGTAGTGGAGCCACACCCGGACCCTTTCAAAACAATTGTCTATAAAGATGAGAAGAATAATAACCCTAACAATAATTTCATCCTCTCTTTCTGCGAAGATGCGGACAGGAATATATGGATAGGAACAGATGGGGGAGGTTTACGTTACTGGAACCGCAAACAAAATACCCATACGGTTTATACACATGATCCTGCCAATAAAAACACCATCGGCAGTAATTTCATTACCAGCATTATCAACGATGCGGAGAATAACATCTGGGTCTCCACCTGGCTGGGCGGGATCTCCCGGTTTAATAAAAGAACGGGATCATTTGAGCATTATACCTGCCAGGAGAAAAGGGTTTGGTTGTTGTATGAAGATAAACAAAAGACCCTCTGGGCAAGCACTACAAACGATGGCACTTTATACCGCTTTTCTAAAACCACCAATACCTTTGAAGTATTCGACAGGAGTATTGTGAATATACAATGCCTGGGAGAAGACAGTGCCGGTAACCTATGGGGCGGAAACTACACCACACTGATAAAGATAGACCGTGTTTCCAAACAACATAAGGTCTATGAACTGGGGCATACTGCCCGCTGTATCCATGAAGATAAAAAAGGGAATTTCTGGATCGGTACGCAGGGTGGGGGATTGCTTTTATTTAACCGCGAAACGGGTACTTTTAAACGGTTTGATGAGAGCAATGGCATGCAGAGCAATATTGTGTTACGGATCCTGGAAGACGGACAGGGATATTTATGGCTCAGTTCTTTTACAGGCCTTGTACGGATGGATACCAAAGAGTTTAAGTTCAGGCCCTTTTCAACACAGGATGGATTGCAAAGTAACCAGTTCAGTTTTCATGCTGCGGCTGCCTTGCGTTCAGGGGAATTCCTTTTCGGCGGCATAAGAGGTTTCAATATCTTTTATCCGGATAGTGTCACAGGACAGGTTTCTCCGCCGGAGCTGCTTTTAACGGACATCCGGATAGACGGGAAATCCCTTACCTCCGGCAGTTCTTTCATTACGGAAAAAACATTGGAAAATGTACAGGCCATCCGCATCCCTTATAACCGGTCTTCCCTTTCGTTCAACTTTGTTGCATTGGAGTATGATGCTTCCGATAAGATAAAGTATGCCTATTTCCTGGACGGTTGGGACAAACAATGGAATTACAGTAACAGTGTGCATACGGCCAACTATTCCTGGCTGGAGGAAGGCACTTACTATTTCCGGATCAAAGCAACCGATGCACAGGGTAAATGGGGGCAGGAGGTAACGGCGCTGAAGATTGTTGTGTTACCACCATGGTACCGTACCTGGTGGGCTTATCTTTTGTATTTCAGTTTCACGGCAGGCTGCATCTGGCTGTATATCCGTTATACGGCTGCAAAGCAGCGTTTGCAGTATGAAGTGAAACTGGCGCACCTGGAAAAGGAAAAGGAAAAAGAACTGAATGAAAGGAAACTGTCTTTCTTCACCAATGTTTCTCACGAATTCAGAACACCCCTTACCCTGATCATTAACCCGGTGAAAGAAATGGTGCAGCACAGCAACGGAAATGATCCGGAGCTGGATGTGGTGTACCGTAATGCCCGCCGCCTGCTGAACCTGGTGGACCAGTTAATGCTTTTCAGGAAAGCAGATAGCGGAGCAGATCTCCTGAAGATCTCCCGGCTGGATGTGATTGAACTTTGCGATGAAGTATTCCGTTGCTTTGCACAGCAGGCAAAAGTTAAAGGGATCAATTACCAGTTCATTGCACCGGAAGGTCCCCTGGAATTATCCCTCGACCAGGAAAAAACAGAGATCGCTGTTTTCAATCTTCTTTCTAATGCATTTAAGTTCACACCCCAGGGCGGCAGCATTTCCCTGGAAGTAACAGACCAGGCCGGTGAGGTAATGATCAAAGTACGGGATAATGGCTGCGGGATCGAATCGGCAGACCTCACCCGGGTGTTTGAGAAGTTCCGGCAGGCGGACTCCCGTAAGATCTCCCATAAAATGGGATTCGGCATTGGTTTATACCTGGTGAAACATTTTGTAGAAAGCCATAAGGGTACCGTGGTTTGCGAAAGCGTTCCGGACAAAGGGAGCGTATTCACCATTACCCTGCTAAAAGGCTCCTCCCATTTGCCTGCTGACCACCTGCTGCAGGAACAGGTGAAGGAACATGAACTGCTGGAGGAACTCAGGGAAGATGTGGAGCCGCTGAAAACAAATAAAGTGAATGAGCAAAAAGGCATGACGGCGGAAGAAACCGTTACCGGGAAAAAGGCCATTCTACTAATTGACGATAACCCCCTGATCAAAGACTACCTCCAACAGGTATTTGCTGAACGGTACCTGCTTTATACGGCTACGGACAGTGAAGATGGTTTCCGTATTGCACAGCAGCTCATCCCGGACCTTATTATCAGTGATATCAATATGCCTGGAATGGATGGCGTGGAATTGTGCCGTAAAATAAAGGAAACGGAAAGTACCGGCCATATTCCCGTGATCCTCCTCACGGGTATGACGGAAACACATATTAAATTAAGAGGGATCGAAAGCGGGGCAGACGATTACATTACCAAACCTTTTGATACGGAATTGCTGCTGGCCAGGCTGGATACCCTTCTGAAAAACCGGGGTCTCCTGCAGCGCTATTTCCTGGATAATATCACCCTGAAGAAAACCAGTGTAAAAGTTCCGGCGGAATACCAGGACTTTCTCCAGAAATGTATAACCGTGATAGAAGCCAACCTGGAAGCAGAGGATTTTACCATCAAACAATTCTCCAAGCTGATGGGCATGAGCCATTCCGGCTTATACCAGAAAGTAAAATCCATCTCCGGCCAGTCGCTCAATGCCTTTATCCGCTCCATCCGGTTGAGGAGGGCAGCGGTGCTGATGTTAACGGAAAGTATGAATGTTAGCCAGGCTGCCTTTCATGTAGGCATCGGAGATATCAAGTATTTTAGGGCGCAGTTTGTGAAACTCTTTGGAATGCCTCCTTCAGAATATATTAAAAAATACCGCCATTCCTTTAACCGGGATTTTAACGTGATCCGCACAGAAGAAAAATAGGGGGTAAAATCCCCCGGACTGTTAGTTTACCCCCTCTTTTAAGTGATTTACCCCCCATAGCATCCCCGCTGTTAAGGCTACTTTGTGCAGTATAATTCCATGAAAGGGGGAAGTGAACAATACCCGCGCTCATATCAACCAATGACATTTTACCACATTTAAACCACGTATGTCTGTTATGAAAAAATCACGACAATTGCACAATGATGCGGTGGCATCTCCGTACCGCAAAACTATCCTCAGGTTACTCCTCCTGGGATGTTTCCAGCTTTTTAGCCTGCTGGGGTTTGCGCAGCAACAGATCTCCGGTACAGTGAGGTCCGTTGACGGCCCTGTACCCGGCGCTACCATTTTAGTAAAGGGAACCAAGGTGGCAGCCGTTTCAGATGGGGAGGGAAAGTTTTCCCTTAACGCAACCGGCCAGGTCACCCTTGTTTGTTCTCACATGAGCTATGCCAGCAAAGAAATTGTACTGGGCCCTGAAGAACGCAGCGGTATCTTAATACAGTTGGAATCAAAGAATGCAGACCTGGGTGAAATAGTGGTGGTAGGTTATAATGCGCAGAAAAAAGCCACGATCACAGGTTCCATCTCTGTACTCAAAGGGGCGGATATTGTTAAAAGCCCTCAGGCCAATGTGTCCAATTCACTGGCCGGCCGTTTTTCAGGTATCGTGATCAATAACCGGAGCGGTGAGCCGGGCTATGATGGCTCTAATTTCACTATCCGCGGGTTGGCCACTACCGGGAATAACGATGTGCTCGTTGTGGTAGATGGGGTGCCGGGTCAGATCGGAGGGCTGGAAAGGCTGAATCCGAATGATATTGAAAGCATGTCTATCTTAAAGGATGCCTCTGCGGCTATTTATGGAAGCCGTGCTGCAAACGGGGTGATTCTGGTTACCACCAAACGGGGGAAATCAGGCAAACCTTCCATCTCCGCCAGTTTCAACCAGGGATTTTCTTCTCCCACCCGCCTGCCTAAAATGGCAGATGCCGCAACTTATGCCGCTATTAATAATGAGATAGATTATTATAATAACCCGGGCGGTGGCATGAACCAACATTATAGTGCAGACGAGATAAGGAAATTCGCGGACGGTTCAGACCCGCTCAATTATCCTAATACAGACTGGGCAAAGGAAACACTGAAGAAAACCACCACACAGAACCAGGCCAATATTGCGGTTTCAGGCGGTTCTGAAAACATACATTATTATATTTCTGCCGGCATGCTTTCGCAGGACGGGCTGTACAAAAATGGCGCTACCAAATACACCCAATACAGTTTCCGCTCTAATATTGATGCGGATATTACCAAAGACTTTAAAGTAGGATTGTATCTCTCTGGCCGGGAAGAAAACCGCAGGTTTCCCATGACTGGCGCCGGAGATATTTTCCGTTCTATTTACAGGGCTTATTCCACTGTTAATGCCAGGTATCCGAATGGTTTGCCTTCAGAAGGTATTGAAGGGAATAATCCCGTGATGATGGCTACGGATGCAGGCGGATTGAACAGGAACCCTACTCAGGTATTTAATGGTATCCTGAAAGGCAGTTACCAACTCCCCTGGGTAAAGGGGCTTTCTGTGGATGGATTCCTTGCCGTGGATAAATCATGGAATTTCAGCAAAGCATTTGGTACCCCTTATGTATTGTATAGTTATGATAAAACGGCTAACACCTATAATAAAAGGGTGGTAGGTGGTTCTTCAGGAGCCGCTTTTCTGAATGAGAACCAGCAGAACCAGGCGCAGGTAACTACCAATATTAAACTGAACTATCAGCAGAGATTCGGGGATCATAATGTGAATGCATTTGCGGGTTACGAGCAAAGCACTTTCAAACGGGATACATTCGGTGCTTCCCGGCAGAATTTCCCTACCGTGCTTACACCTGAACTATCCCAGGGAGGTACTGCGGCAACGGACAGGAATAATGGTGGTAAGAGCTACAACTTCACCCGCAGAAGTTTTATCGGTAAACTGGGCTATGATTACCATGAAAAGTACCTGGCAGAAGTACAGGTTCGTATCGATGGTTCCTCTACTTTCCCTGAAGGCAACAGGTATGGAACCTTCCCCGCAGCATCAGTTGGCTGGCGGATCTCCAAAGAACCCTGGTTCAGTAATGTGGCTTTTGTGAATAATTTAAAACTTCGTGCTTCCTATGGTATGCTGGGGAATGATAACGTGGCGCAGTTCCAGTATTTTGATAACTATTCTTTCAATAACGTATTTGTATCCGGCTCTAATATCACACCAGGTATTGACCTCACTAAACTGGCCAACCTGGCGATACATTGGGAAGAAGCAAAGAAAACAGACATCGGTATTGAAGGAACCATATTCAATAATTTTTCTTTTGAGTTCATTTACTTCAGGCAGCAGCGTTCTAATATCCTGGCCGTAAGGAATGCATCTATTCCCTTTGTTTCCGGTATCGTTAATCCATTTGGCGCAGACCCGCTGGTGCCTTCAGAAAATATAGGAAAGATAGATAACAATGGTATTGAAGCTACGCTCGGTTATGATCGCCGGGAAGGAAAGTTCCACTATGGCGTTTCCGGAAACTTCACTTACGCAAAGAGTGATATCGTATTCATTGATGAAGCTCCCGGCGTACTGCCTTATCAACGGCAAACAGGTCAGCCTTTAAATACTTACCTCCTGTATAACAACATCGGCATCTTCCGCACGCAGGCGGACCTGGATAAAAATCCTCACCTCACCGGTGCGCAATTGGGAGACCTGATCTATGAAGATTATAACAAAGACGGTAAGATCACAGCTGATGACCAGGTACGTTCCAAATACGGAAATATTCCTGAGATCTCTTATGGTATCACAGCGTATGCCGACTATAAAAACTTTGACATCTCTATGGTATGGGCTGGCCAGTCCAGGGTGAGCCAGTACGTGTTGCCGGAATCAGGAACCGTAGGGAATTTTTACAGCAGTTGGGCTGATAACCGCTGGAGCCCTTCCAACACACAGGGCACTTATCCAAGAGTAGATACCAGGGCTTCTTCTTCTGTAAATGGAGGATTATATCCCAATACTTTCTGGCTGAATGATGCCTCTTTTTTAAGATTGAAAAATGTTGAACTGGGTTATAACTTCCCGGCAGGGATGTTACGGATGCAATCACTCCGGCTATATGTAAATGCTTTCAACCTGATCACTTTCACCAAAGTGAAAGATTATGATCCGGAAGGGAACAGCAACAGCGGACAGTTCTATCCGCAACAGCGTATTGTGAATATTGGCGTAAACGTGCGATTCTAATTTTAAAAATTCCAGCAATGAAAAACAACATTATATATATACTGAGCTTAGTTGCCATCTGGGCAACGGCAGCGTCCTGCCAGAAAGATTTCCTGGAGGTAAAGCCAACAGATAAGGTTTCGCAGGAATTCCTGCTGGCGGACTCTACTTTGTTCGAAGCATTTGTTACCAATCGTTACCTCGGCGCAAGGTTGCAGGACAAAGAAGACATTCCCGGTTTCGGAAGAGGTTTCACCTGGGCCATGTGGAGTTCTTTAAGTGATGAATGCATCTATAATAATGACGATAATACCTGGCTGATAGTAAGAGGGCAACTGGCACCGGAAAACCTGGGTATTGCCGGAACAGTTTGGGGAAGGAGTTATCGTAGCATCAGGGAATGTAACTATGCGTTGACGAATATCAGTGAAGTACCCTTTTCTGAAGGACATAAAAAAATGCTGACAGCGGAATTACGTTTCATCAGGGCCTATCGTTACTTCGATCTGCTCACCAATTATGGCGGTGCGATACTGATGGGAGATAAAGTATATAATCTTGGAGACAATCTTTCAGATCCTGCACTTTTTGTACGTTCTACCATCAAACAAACAGTAGATTATATTCTGGCAGAACTGACTGCAGCCGCACCAGACCTGCCTGCAACCAACAGCGATAGCTGGAAACTGGGCAGGGCCACTAATGGTGCTGCATTGGCATTAAAAGCCAGGTTGGCTCTGTATGCTGCAAGTCCATTGTATAACGCAGGTACCTGGGCAGCCGCTGCAGCCGCTGCCAAAGCAGTGATAGACTTAAACCGTTACAGTTTGCATACCGGTGGTTATGCCAACCTGTTCCTCACACCGGAAAGTAATGAGATCATCTTTGAAAGACTTTATACAAAAAATGCTTCTCACTTCCCGCTTGAAATAGCATCCTCACCAAACGGTTATGGTGCATGGGGTGGTAATACGCCTCTGCAGAACCTGGTGGATGATTATGAAACGAGTTCCGGTAAATTCATCACTGATCCCACATCCGGTTATGATCCGCAAAATCCATATGTAAACAGGGATCCGCGCCTCGCTGCTTCCATCCTATATAATACGGCGAATCACAGAGGACGTGTTGTAGAAACTTTTGTACCGGGCGGGAGGGATAGTAAAGATGGTAACGAGAACTGGAATACTTCCAAAACAGGTTATTATACAAAGAAGTTTCAGAATGATGCTTATCCGATCAATAACCCATGGGATGTGGCAGGTTTCCAACCCTGGATCTACATGCGTTTTGCGGAAGTGCTGCTCAACTATGCGGAAGCACAGAATGAAGCCGTTGGTCCTGATGCAACAGTGTACGATGCCGTGAACAGGGTAAGGCAAAGACAGAGTGTGGGCATGCCTCCTTTACCTGCCGGGCTTTCACAGGCAGAGATGCGTACACGCATCCGGAATGAAAGAAGGGTAGAGCTTGCTTTTGAAGAGCATCGTTTTTATGATGTACGCCGCTGGAAGATTGCCGATGTAACAGAGAATGTACCTGCTTACGGTATAGATGTTGTTAAAAATGGCAATACCTTTACGTATACACGTAAAGTTGCACTAACAGGCAGGCTCTTTCAAACGAAGCATTACTGGCTTCCTATTCCAAGGGCAGAGATACAGGCGTCTAATAATAAGATAACCCAGAATGAAGGCTACTAAAATTTTATCCCTGGCCGGTATGCTGCTGTATAACAGCATATCCGGCCAGGTAAAAGTGATCTTAGATCCGGCGAAAGAATACCAGGTGATAGAGAATTTCGCGGCATCCGATGCATGGTCCGGCCAGTTTGTAGGAACATGGCCAGCGGCTAAAAAGAATGCGATTGCTGACTTGTTATTCAGCACAGGGAATTTCCCTGACGGCAGCCCGAAAGGTATTGGCCTTTCCATGTGGCGTTACAATATTGGTGCAGGCAGCAGGGAGCAGGGAAGGGAAAGTGGTATCAGGGATGAATGGCGGCGTGCCGGAAATCTGCTGGGTAAGGATGGTAAATATAACTGGCAGGAAGTAGCTGGCCAGGTATGGTTATTACAGGCTGCAAAAGAACGGGGCGTAAAACAGTTCCTGGGATTCCTGAACAGCCCGCCGGTACATCTTACCAATAATGGCAAAGCATTCGCCTCCCAGGCACAATGTAATATCGACCAGGCGAAGTATGATGCACTGGGCGAATATATTGCCGGTGTGGTGAAAGGAATAAGATCACGTACAGGTATTACGCTGGATTACGTAAGCCCGGTCAATGAACCGCAATGGGACTGGAGTGATGGCGGGCAGGAGGGAAACCCATATAGTAACGGGCAGGTAGCTGGTGTGGTAAGATCATTGAGTGCATCGCTACTGGCTAATCGTTTGCCCACAAAGATCCTGATCCCCGAAGCAGGGCATGTGAAATACCTGCTGGCAGATGAAGACAAACCGGGAAAAGGTAACCAGGTAAATGCATTTTTTAATCCAACTTCTCCTTTTTATACAGGCAACTTATCCAACGTCAGCAAAACAGTGGCGGCACATAGTTACTTCTCTACCTCTCCCTTATCTTCCGCCGTAGAAATAAGGCAGGCCATTGCCCGCCGCATGGCAGAAATAAAAGGATTGAAATACTGGCAATCGGAATATTGCATCCTGGGAGATAACAACGGGGAAATAAACGGTGAGAAAAGAGATACAGGTATGCATGCTGCTTTGTATGTTGCCCGTACCATCCATACAGACCTGACGGTGGCGAATGCTGCTGCCTGGCAGTGGTGGCTGGCCATTTCTCCTTACAATTATAAAGATGGGCTCATTTACATCGATAAGGGAAAAGAGGATGGCAACTTTTACGACAGTAAAATGCTTTGGGTATTGGGAAATTACAGCCGGTTTGTGAGACCGGGCATGAAAAGGATAGAAGCGGGTTTTGATACACCGGCGAACTGTATGATTTCTGCATTTAAGCAGGAAAAAGGTAAACGGATCGTAGTGGTACTGATCAATGCAGAACCTGTTGTGAAGAAACTGATCCTACCTAAGCGGGTACTGGAAATGTATGTGACCAGTTCAACCAGTAAGCTGCAGAAACAAAAAGTAATGGCCGGAGCAATTGATATAGCACCGGCCAGTGTTACAACGATCATTACAGGATATTGATAAAAGCCGTCTTCCGTATATAGAAGACGGCTTTTCTTTTTTTTACTGGCCTTTCAACGTAAAGATCATACTCTTAAAATTCGAGGCAATGGTGCTTGTACCTGCCTGGGAAATAGTGTAAGCCAGGATGTAGTCATACTGCCCGTTGATCTTTGAAGGGATCAGCGTTACAGGTAATGACGCCTGTTTGGTGCCTGCAGGAATGGTTAATTCCAGGCTGTTCACCGTGTAGCAACTGTCTGGCAGTAATTTGTAATCCGTTCCCCATTGTGCATTGTAAGCTGTTATCAGATCATTGTCCGGCACAAATTTTACCAGTACATTTTTATCCAGCGCATTAACGTAGGATACTTTTGCATAGAGGTTTAGGAGGGTGGTGCCTTTTATACTATCTGTCAGAGGCGTGGCGCTGGATCCCCGCGCGGGCCAGTTGGAATCAGGTATCAGTACAATAGGCTGAATGCCGCTATAATCAAGCACTACATTATTTTTCAGGCAACCTGATAAGAGGAAGATTAATAAAAGGGCGGAAGGAGTATGTTTCATGTGTTGCATTGTTGAGATCAGGAAATTGATTAAGGCATCCACCATATTTTGCTGGTGAATACGTTGACTGGCCCTACCGCATTTACATTGGCGGCATTAACGATGTATTCGTTACTGTGGTACATCAGGCGGAAGGGAACGGTATTGCCTACACGGGCAGGATCAGCGGAAACGGGAACATCAGGATAGCGGCCATTGCGGCGGTAATCCGTCCATGCTTCCATTGGTTCAATGCCGTTGAAGGCCATGTATTTCTGGAACATCAGCAGTTTGTATTTATCCGGTGCTGCGGCCCAGCTTACATTTATATTTCCTGCAAGGGTTTCTGCATTGTACCAGGTGTCAAATACCGCATCTGATAAAGAGGGTACAGCTGTGTTACCACCCACATTCAACCAGCGGAAAGATTCTTTTACGGCATCTTTATAAGCTTCTTCTGCATCACCGGGCAGCCATCCGCGTTGTACAGCTTCGGCCTGCAGGAATTTACTTTCAATACTGGTCATTACCCAGTCTGCCATGTCTCTTCCTTTGATGATGCCGCTGGCAGTTGGTTTCACCACATCCGTATTCCGGGAGCCGCCAACAGCCGAAACATATGCGCCACCCTGGTAAGGGTAGGTGCCGCTGTTTACATATATGCCGAACTTATTTCCCCTGAAGTTCTGTGAACCGGGTTGAGGAAATGGTTCCGGTGCACCGGCAGGCAAGGGCATATCTATGGTGCTGTAAAAGAATCCCAGCCGGGGATCGTTATTTTCTTTCAGCAGGTTCATGGCAAATACATTCGCATGTGCCCAATCCCAGGAACCCACTTGCGTCACCGCATTGAAATCCCCGCCACCCCATTGATTATGACTGGAAAAACAGCCATAGTAATAAGATAGTTTTCTATTAATGATATATCCGGGATTAACGGATGCATCCTGCCCGCTTTCAAGAAAGCCCGAGCCTTCTGTTTTGATCTTAGCTATTTCAGCGGCAATATATGCAGCACGGTCTGTACGGTTAGCCTGGTGTACCAGTAAGCGCAGTTTTATAGTATTGATGAATTTGAGCCACTTGGCCTGATCTCCATGGAACATGATGTCTACGGTGCTGATCTTTATATTATCCGCTGATTTGGCATCCCTGATCAGGTTGGAAGCTGTATCCAGCTGGCGCATCAGGTCTTCATAGATCATCAGCCCATCATCATACCTTGGTTGCAGGATGGCAGCATTAAAGGCATCCCTGTAAGGCATGCTGCTCACTATATCAACAGTACGCTGGAAATGTAACACTTTTAGTACTTTGGCAATACCGGTATAGAATGTCATCTTTAATTCACGTGACCTTGTTTCAAGAAAGGTAAGCTCAGGAGGAATACTGCCGTTGTAAGTTTCCGAACTCAACTGTATGCGGTCGTATGTTTGTATGGGGTGCCCGGCCGGGAAATGGTAATAGGCCCAATAGCCCATCCAGTTTTGCAGGAATCTTGTGTCCTGTGTGGCCACTGCACGTTCCAGGAGAGGTGCTGTTATCAGGTCTGGTGTGGCATCTGTATTGGTAAGGTCCCTTGGATTATAGTTCACATCCAGCCATCCTTTTTTGCAGCCTGTTATCAGCAAAGGCAGGCAGAGGAGTAATGGTAATATCTTATTTGAAAAACGCATCGTTATCATTTTTAAAATTTAAGGCCAAGGGTGAAACCATATAATACTGTTCCGGGCAGTGCGGTCTGATCAGAACTCCCTCCGGTGAGATTGTTGGAAACCGTGGAGAAGTCGCGCTGGCCGGGGCCCTTGACCAAACCAGGGTCTCCGTTGATATTGGAGCGGGGATAGAAGGAAAAGAGGTCCCTGCCATATAAGCTGCAGGTAGCTTCTTTGAGAATGCCCCTTTTGAAAGGAAGCTGATATTGAAAAGTAACTTCCCTTACTTTCCAGAAAGCTGCACTCGTGAAACCATGCATACTCACCTGTGAGAACCTTGCAAATAGTTCCTGGTTTGCATTACTTACTACTACGTCTGTATTGGGCACATATTTCCCGGAACCATCATCATAAGAAGAATTAGGGAATACAAACCGTTCCCTTCCATTGAGGGTGGTGAGGGTATGCAGGCCGGTATAGAGCCCTATGTCCGTGCTGAACTTATGATCGTAACCACCCAGGTAATCCATCAATACACTGGCTGTGAAATTCTTCCAGGTAAAATTCAGGCCAAAGGAAAGGGAATATTTGGGCAGGGTCCTTCCGCGTAAGGAGAATTCATCATACCCCTGAGATTCCGGCAATCCGGTAACCTTGTCCACGATCACTCTTCCCTGCGGATCACGTTTCCAGTCGCGGAATGCATAAGAGAAGGCATGTTTACCTTCCTCAGCATAATAGGTTTGACCATTGCCGTCCATTACAGGGAAAAGGCCATTGTATATATCTGTGAGGTATAGTACTTTGTTGTCATTGATCGCAAAGCGGGTTTCCAGGGAGAGGGCCATTTTATTGGGCAACTGGAAGATGGGATCTACTTTCAAATCAACTTCCCATCCGTTGTTCTGGAAATCCCCTGCATTATCAATACTGGGATAACCGCTCAGCCATGAATTGTTTACACCCAGGATCACGGAATTATTGCGTTGATAATAGTAGGTGGCATCCAGTATGATACGGTCGTTCAGGAAAGAGAAATTCCCGCCATACTCCTGTGATATCACTCTTTCCGGCTTCAGGAGAGGGTTAGGATTATCGGGATAAAACACATAACCCAGCAGGTAATCGCCGGTGGTATTATTCACTACGGGATAAGGAGGATTGATCAGCCCCAATGTGCGTTCAGACTGGTAAGGTGAAATGTTCATGTTGGCAGATTGTGCCACAGATGCGCGGAGGCGTGCAGTGGTCAGCCATTTCCATTCTTTCATCACGGGAAAGATTTCCGTCATCACAGCGGAAGTGTTGGCACCAAAATACATATCCTGTCCCCTGGCTACTTTGGCCCGTTTGGAATCCCACTCATTACGGCCGGTGAGTTCAAGAAAGATCCTGTCCTTATATCCCACCAGCACATTTCCGAACAGCGACCAGGACCTTGATAGCACGGCTACTTCAGTAGGGTTTATTGAAAACTGGGAGAAGGCAAGATTGTATACAGGAATTACCAGGGATGCTCCGGCTTTTAAATTCTTTGAATAGTTTTCCCGGATGGTGTTGCCCACATTGGTGCGGATGAGAAAATTACCGGGATGATGAATGGTAGAGATCACGAAGTCGTTATTGATAGAAGTGGCCACCAGCATATCTTCTCCTACAGTCGCATACTTGTCATATATTTTGTTATAATCCTGCGCCGCGAAATCGGAAAAATAGATGGGTGCATTGGTTGCTTTCCTATATACACCGTTATAATTCATTCCCGGCTGATCGCGGATATTCAGCCAGGTAAATGGTTTGATCTCAAAGATCAGGTTGCCGGAAATCGCATTGGTAGTTGATTTGGAGCGGATGTTGTCGATCATTTCATAGGGACTGATGTAATTCCAGTAACGATCATGATGGGACCAATGGTCATTCCTGTAGTCTTTGTATCTCAGTATAGGGATATAAGTAGGAAGGTTACGTACAGCATCAGCAATTTCCGGTCCACGGTCATCAGTGCTGCGTGCATAGTTGATGTTCATGCGGATATCTACTACACCAAAATTTCTGCTGGTGTTGAGCAATACCGTTTGCTGCTGTTGCTTATCACCCGGCAGCAGGCCTGTTTGAAAAGTCTGGCCAAGGCCAAGGTAAAAGGAAGAACGTGCATCGGAAGAAGAGAAGGAGAGATTATTCCTGACAGTTTTAGCTACATTCATAAATCTGCGTGCCTGCTTTGTATCCTGGTAAGGCACCATTTGCCATTCGCCATTTTCATCCGGGTAACCAATGGGCACCATGCTGTCGTCATAGGCAGGGCCCCATCCGTAATTGGATCTGGAATCAAATAAGCCATTCCCAAAAGCATCCATCACACCGGACCCGCTGCCAAAGGCCCGTTGTCTTCTTTCCTGCCGGTAATCGATACGCTGAAAGGAAGTATTGTTGCGGAAGTTGATGGAAGGTTTGCCTGCAGCGCCTCTTTTGGTAGTGATGATGATCACGCCATTGATCCCTTCCGGCCCATACAGGGCTGTACCATTGGCACCTTTCAATACGGTTACGTTATCAATGTCCGCAGGGTTGATGTTATTGATAAAGGCCATCACCTGCTGCGCAGCCGTTTGATCTGTTCCAAAAGATAATGGAGCGCCATTGAGGATGAACATCGGCTGGTTATTGCTGTTGGCACCAAAGGAGCGGATACCTCTTACAAGGATGCGCATTTCCGGCGTCATATCTGAACTCTGCGTAGTGATGGTCATGCCGGATACTTTTCCGATCAGCCCTGTGAGCAGGTTACCGGAGTTGGCTTTGTTGATCTCTTCGCCACTGACCTTAGCGATGGAGTAGCCTAATTCTTTTGTACGTTTCTCAATATTATAGGCAGTGATCTGCACTTCATTCAGTTTGATATTCGATTTAGCGATGCGGATCAGCCAGCCACCATCACCACGATTGCTGAGTTCTGCTGCCTTCCCTTTTGCATAAGGCATGCCATCGCGGAAACCGATCTCTGTAGGTGTAAATCCAACAGCAGAAATAATAATGGTAACATCATCCGGCACACCCTGTAAAACGAAGTTGCCATCTGCATTGGCAGAAGTGGCTATGGTGGTGTTCCTTACGGCAATGGTGGCGCCGGGAACGGGATGGCCTTCCATATCCAGCACCTGGCCTTTCAGGTCTTTTGCCATTTTTTCCACGTGCAGGATCTGTTCACTCAGGGGAGACAGTGGCTCAGGGTTCCTGAAAACGGAGATGGTCTTATTAGTCAGATTAAATTTTAAGGCTTGTGGCCCAAGGACCTGTTTGAGGAATGCATCCAAGGGCATGGCCTGTGCATTCACGGTCACCGGTTTTACTGCTTTCAGCAGATCACGGTTGTAGAAGATCACATAGCCGGTTTGTTCTTCTATCACAGAAAAAACTTTCACCAGGTTCACCCGCTGGCCGGTGAACGTAACTGTTTGCGACCGAACGGAAGCATGTACACTAAGGAATGCTGCGAGCAGCAGCAGGAAGGTCAGTTTCATTGCATTCACAATTGTGTTGCTGTTCATGTGCCAGGGCACCACTTTCCGGTAAAGGCGGCTGAACAGCCTGATTTTGGTTCCATGCCTGTCCGGGTGCAGGTTCAAAAACGCTTCCGTTGCGGACATGGGCATGCGATTACAAATAGCTGTTTTTTGCATAGCTTTGCATTGGTTGATAAGTGAATAAACAATTGATCTCCAAATTGATTGTCTCAAAAGCTTGTCATCATCCAACCGTTCCGGGTCCTAAGCCGGAGCGGTTTTTTACATGAACAGGCTTGTGTTATTATTTAATGGTTGGTTCTGCTATGGTGTAACGATCAGTTTTCTGCCTTGCTCCAGTTTGAAATGTACTTCCGCTCTTTCAAGAATACCAAGTACATGGGTAAGCGAGAGGTCTCTTTCCATCTTACCGCCGAAACCAATGTCCGGTACGCCTTTTTCATACACTACTTCAATATCATACCAGCGGGAAAGCTGGCGCATCACATCATCCAGCGAAGCATCTTCAAAATTGAAAAGCCCGTCTTTCCATGCTGTTACCTGTGCCATGTTCTTTGCTTGTACTATCCTGATGTTATTGTCTGCTGTTACCTGCGCTTGCTGGCCGGGAGATAATATAAACCGGCCGGTGGCATTGCTGACGCGAACTGCGCCTTCCAGTAATGTGGTTTGTATTTTGGGTTCGTCCGGGTAAGTATTAACGTTGAAATGTGTGCCCAGCACTTCTACTGTATTGCCCTTCTGCATTTTTACCAGAAAGGGCATGTTCTCATTACGGGTTACTTCGAAGTAAGCTTCTCCTGTGATCTCCACTAATCTTTCTTTTCCTGCAAAGGCAGTAGGGTAGCGGATGGAAGAGGCTGCATTCAGCCATACTTTACTGCCATCCGGCAGAACGATCCGGAACTGGCCGCCACGTGGTGTTGTGAGTGTATTGTAGTGCATTTCATTTTCAACTTCCCGGGCATCATATTGTAATTGCCCGCCTTGCTGCATCACAGCCGTTTTTCCCTGTTGTATGCTTTGATGGCCGGTACTGTCCAGTGCTATTACTGTACCGTTTGCCAGTGTGAGCATCGCTTTGGTACCACCGGGTGCAATATCTGCCACCTTTGTACTTTCAGCAGGTTGCGAACGCCAGATGTAAGTACCTATACTGCAGAGGAGTATGAAAACAGCGGCATACCGCAGCCATGGTCTTTGAAGGAATGGCAGGCGGCGAATGGGCTTACTGTCTATGGTTTTATTTACCTGCTCCGTGATCAGGGAACGCAACTGAAGATCTTCCTCCTGTTCGTACCTGCCGGTATGCCAGTCTTCTTCCATCGCTTTTTCAAGCTGGGCGTTGTAAAGCCCGCTGTCCAGCATCTGAAGGAATTCGGCTTTTTCCTCCCGGGATAATTGCGCAGTAATATATAATTCCAGCAAAACGCTGAATCGGGATCCGTTCATAATATAAGAGACGCATGAAAAAGAGGGTAGGGTAGTCCGGTACGAAAATTATTTTCTGATGTGCTGCTGAATGAAGAGAAGAATGAGCAGCAGCGCGTCTCCGGCATGTTCACGCAGGTAATTCCGGAGAAAATGGAGGGCTTTTACAATATGATCTTTCACCCCGTTGCGGGAGATCTGGAGGAGGGCGGCAATTTCTTCATAACTCTTTCCCTCCATTCTGCTAAGTGTGAACACCCTTTTGCGTATCGGGGGCAGGGCATTAATGGCAGTGGCTATGATGGCACTGGCCTCTTTATACAGCAAGGGGTGATCAGGAAGGATGGTATCTTCTTCTTTTTCTCCCGGTTCTGCTGAAATCACGGGGCGTACTTTTCTTTTTCTTAATGCAGAAAGGATCTCGTTACGCGTGAGTACAAAGAGCCAGCCGTTAAAATTCTGAATACCTGTTAACTGTTGCCGGGCCTGCCAGACCTTGAGAAAAACATCCTGTGTTACTTCCTGGGCATCTTCCGGAGAGCGGAGATAGGTGTGGGCGAGGGTGTAGACTTTATTCCAATATGCGTGCAGGAGGCTGTTAAATGCCGCCCTGTCTCCTGTAGCCACAAGGTGTAATGTTTCATTTTCAATAAGGGCCCGGTCCTGCATGTTGGTTGATCCGGGGGTAAATTAAGAAATAAAAATTGGTTTGTACCTATTTCAAAAAAGAAGCGAAGCCCAAAGGCTCCGCTCACTTACCACTAGTTGATTGAAACGCTAACTACTTCTTGTCGTTAGACAATGACGATTTCATGCCCAGGTTATACAAACCATTGAACAGTAATTTAAAAGTGCTGTGCGACTGTCCTCGGAAAGTTATCTCCGGTCCAAATGCATATAGCTTACCATTCCCCACTGGTGCTATGAATGCTGCCACACCATCTTTCAGATAGGCCTGCCCGAAAGCCCAGCCACTTCGTAAAGGATGATCAGTAGAGAACCATGCAATGGGTTTGATGCCTTTGCCGGCAGCATCAGCTTCCAGCTTAAATACAGGGCTGTTATCAAAGTTCACATTGCCTTCAGCCGGCATGCCCCAGGTATCTGCCAATGTGCTATCAATGGATACATGGAGGATACTGCCTGGTACAAAATATTTAGTACCGGGCAGCGGACGTTCTTTTCCTTCCTTATCTTTTTCCACCAGGTAATTGCTCACTGGTAATTTGAGATGATAAGCCAGGCTGGTACTGGAACCGATGGTAACAACAGACCCCCCTGCTTCCAGGAATTTTTGCAGTTCCGGTATTGATTTCTCCGGAGTGATCTTACCAATGAAAGCACGGTATTGCGCAGGTGTTTCTTCTTCTTTTGGTTCACGCGGGGTAAAGCCGCTATTGCCTGCAGGGTTTTCACGGCCGGCCAGTGCGGGGATAGCGCGTGTAGGGAAGATGATCACATCATACTTGCTGTTCAGATTACCCGCATCAATATCTTTCGGATAGATGAGGGTATAAGGGAAATGGAATTGCTCCATGATAAAGCGCATCCAGCCGGAAGGCATGGAACCTCCATATGTATCCCATAATGCAATGCGCATCTGGTTCACGCTGATGGTATTAGCCGGGCGCTTTTTAGCCGGGGTGGCTTTTAATCCCACTTCCTGCAGTACCTCTTTTGCTTTGGCGCCTGCCGGTACAAAGAATGTTCCCTGTGCTATGCCGGCACTGCCTGCTGTCATACGGAACACTTTCACGCCTGCTTTCAGCAGATCGTTCACAGCAAGGAAAGCATTGTTCTCATGCGGACTTAATAAATATCCTGCACCTGCATTGGCAGCGATGGTTTGTTTTGGCGGAGATTGTAATTCACCATAAGGCAATTTTTGAAAAGGACCTTCAAAGCCATCCATAATACGGTCAAATTTCACACCCATCTGGAAAGCGAGTGTCCAGCCGGCTGCATCATATGGACGGATAGGAGGGCCACCGGGATATTGGAAATCGTTTGGATGGTCTTGTGGTTCAAACATATCCAATACATGAGGGCGGAATGCCTGTGCAGCTTTTACGATGTAGGACCCTGCAGGATATTGTTTGCCTGCAACTGTAAAAGGAGCAGTTGCCTTCTCAATAGCAATGCCTGTTTTAACCAGTGTGTTGATGAACTTCACTGCTGTGCCGAAATCTGGTTGATCAGCCGGAATAATGTAACCCCGTGCATCCCGGTTAGCAGGATTCTTTAGTACTCCATCGTAAAAGCTCTGGGGTATATTATTACCTCTTCTTCTCCAGCCGTAAGGATCTGAGCCATCATCTTCCGGCCGTTTAACACCTTTCGCATCCTGGTCTCTTCTGAAAGCCTGTGTAATAGAATCAGAAGTTTTGGGAGAAAGCGTCCAGGTATCTTTGCTGCCACGCTCAATGGCGTTCTTTCCCATCTTGTAGATATTGAACAATACTTCATCCCGCTGCCTTGCTGCATAATTGAGTATCGCATAATTGAGGGACACGGAATAATCGATAGAGCGCTGGAAACGCCAGTCGTCATTAGGTAATACGGGGAAAGGTGTTGCACCGTTAGGGATGAGCCTTTGTGGTACTACGGGTATTTTCTCCGGTGTAGGATTGCCAATGATCTCTGTCAGCAAACCTATCTGGTTATGGAACTGAGAGGTAGTGCGCAAACCACCATTATACCAGGTGGAAAAACTGGAGCCGTTCAGGCGTGTGAAGCCGGGTTTATTCTCCGCATTCAAACGGTTGATCATGGCGGCGCCTAATGCATCGATGCCGGTCACCAATAACGGATCAAAGAAGAAACTGAATGGGTCACGGTAGGGAGGACCAGCCAGTACTGAACCTTCCGGGCCACGCTGGTGATGGTTGTACATGATCTGCGGGATCCACTCTATGTACAATTGTTTACCCATGTTGGTGCTTTCTTTCAGGTTCATCATATAGAAGTCCCGGTTGTTATCATGCCCTGCGTACTTTTCATATAACACAGGTAACAGATCGGTAGACCGTTTTAAAGGATCACTGTTCCGCATATACCAGTTGGATACCAGTTCCTGCCCGTCGGGGTTGGCATGTGTGAAAAGGATGATCACATTATCCAGGATGCGCATAGTTTCTGCATCTGTACGGGAGATCAGCTGATAGGCTGTTTCGATCAGCTGATGTGTACCCACTACTTCTGTTGCATGCAGGCCGCCGTCTATCCATACCACTGCTTTTCCCGTTTCTGCCAATGAACGGGCCTGCTCGTCTGTCAGCCCTTCTGCATGTGCGAGCTGCTGAGAGATGGATTTGTACTTGTCCAGTTCCTTTATGTTTTTTGGAGAGGAAACAATGATCATATACTGATGCCTTCCTTCTTCCGTTAAACCAATATCCACCAGCTTTACACGATCTGAAACTTCGAGTTTCTTAAAATAAGCTTCTGTTTGTGTGTAATTAGCCAGCTGATAATCATCTCCGATGTTGAAGCCAAAATGTTCTTTGGGTGAAGGTACTTTTTGAGCAAAGCCTGTTGCGCTATTCAATAGCAACACCGCAGCAAGCAGCAGGGGGAATTTATTTTTCATGCAGCAATTATTTCGTTTGATACAGTTGATTGAACAATAACTTAAATGTGCCGTGTGATTGCGCGCGGAAAGTGATCTCAGGACCAAATACGTACAGTTTTCCTTTTCCTACGGGTGCTACAAAAGCAGCTACGCCATCCTTCAGGTATTTTTGACCCCAGGCCCATCCGCTGTGTAAGGGTGTTTCTGAAGAGAACCACATCAGCTTTTGCAGGTTTGTGCTGTCTGTAAATTTAAATACAGGACTGCGATCGAAATACACATCGTTCTTTGCAGGCATACCATAGTTGGCCGGGGCTGTTGTGTCCAGGTCTGCTATCAGCAGGCTGCCGGGGATGTAGTATTTAGTGTTGGCCAAAGGGCGCCCTTTCTCTGTTAGTGCATTGGTTACCGGAAGTTTCAGATGATAAACGAGATTGGTGCTGGATCCGATGGTAACGATCTGACCACCTTCTTCCAGGAATTTTTTCAATTGCGGGATAGAAGTATCTGCATTGATGCGGCCCAACCAGGGGCGGTATTCAGCAGGGATGTCTGCTGCTTTGGGTTGTGCGCCGCCTCTTCCTCTCGCTGCACCTGCTCTTGGTTTTCCTGTATCGGGGATTGCGCCAGAAGTGAAAATGATCATGTCGAATTTCTTACGCAATTCACCGGAATCTATTGTTTTAGGATAGATCATTTCATAAGAGAAATTGAACTGTTCAAACAACCATCTCGTCCAGCCGGCAGGCATAGAGCCGCCATAGTTATCGCAGATGGCAATGCGCATGGAAGATATGGGGCTGAGGCCATCTGGTTTTTGGGCAAGGTTGCTCACTACTATATTGTTTTGTTGTAAGATGGATTGCGCTTTGGCAGATGCGGGAACATAAAAAGCTCCTGCGGCAGTGGTTACACGGAATACTTTTAAACCGGCTTTCAGCAGGTCATTTACCGCCAGGAATGCATTATTGATCTTTGGGCTGATGAGGTAACCTGCTTTTGCTGCCACGATAGTTTGTTGAGGTGGTGTTTCGATCTGACCATAAGGCAACTGTACAAACGGGCCGTTAAAGTTATCCAACAGGCGGTCAAACTGAACGCCCATCTGAAAGGCGAGTGTCCATCCCGCTGCATCGTAAGGGCGGATGGGAGGGCCTCCTGCATAAGCAAAATCATTCGGATGGTCCTGTGGTTCAAACATATCGATCACGTGTGGGCGGAAAGCCTGTGCGGTTTTCACTATGTAAGAGCCTGCAGGATAATTTTTCCCGCCAATGATAAAGGCAGCGGTGGCTTTATGTATGGTAATTCCTGAGCGGCTGAGTGCATTGATAAATTTCACTGCCGTTGGAAAATCTGCCTGGTCCGCCGGGATCACATAACCACGGGCATCGCGGTATAAAGGATTCTTAAGTACAGCATCAAAGAATTTAGTGCTGGTGGTATCTTCCCGTCCAAAAGAGAATTCACTTTCACCTCCTTCACCGGTCGCTGATTCTGTTTTGCTGCTGTCTGCCGCCTTGTTGGAGGCTTTGATCATATCCGCATATTTAGGATAGAAGGTCCAGTTATCTTTGCTGCCACGTTCTATTCCGTTCTTACCCATCTTATAAATGTTATACAACAGGCTGCTGCGATAACGGGCTGCATAGTCCAGTACGGCATAGTTGAGGGATATGCAATAATCGATGGACTGACGGAAATGCCATACCTGTGGAACAACCGGGTTAGGAGTGGAGCCTTTGGGGATCAGTCTTTCCGGTACCAGCGGAACATTTTCCGGGGTAGGGCCGCCAATGATCTCCGTTAGAATGCCCACCATATTATGAAAGTAGGGCGTTGTACGTAATCCGCCATTCCACCAGGTAGAGAACTGGGAGCCTTCCCGTTCTGTATAACCGGGTTTGCCTTCCACGTTCAGCCTGTTATTCATGGCGGCACCTACTGCATCCGTAGTGGTCATGATCAGGGGATCAAACACATAGTTGAAAGGGTCACGATAGGGAGGGCCTGCCAGAACGGAACCTGCGGGGCCACGCTGATGGTGGTTGTACATGATCTGAGGGATCCACTCTACAAATAACTGCCGGCTGATGTTCCGGCTCTCTTTCATATTCATCATATAAAAATCCCGGTTGTTATCATGGCCCACGTATTTGTTATACACCTTCGGGATGTTCAGTGCACGTTTCTTTACATCATTTTCCCGCATGTACCAGTTGGATACAATCTCCTGCCCGTCAGGGTTAGCATGTGCCATCAGGATGATCACGTTCTTCAGGATGTCTTTTGTTTCCTGGTCGTTGCGGCTTACCAGCTGATACATGCTTTCGATCAGCTGATGGGTGCCTACTACTTCTGTTGCATGCAGGCCGCCATCTATCCATACCACTGCTTTCCCTTCGGCAGCGAGGTTGCGTGCATCCTCATCCGTTAATCCTTCCGCATGTGCCAGCTTTTGAGAGATCTCCCTGTAGCGCTCCAGTTTGGAAAGGTTCTCCGGGTCTGAAATGATCAGCATATACTGATGCCTTCCTTCTTCGGTTAAACCAATGTCTACCAGTTTGGTACGGCCGGAAGCAGCGAGTTTTTTAAAGTATGCTTCTGTTTGTGTGTAGGTGGCTAGTTTGTAATCGTCCCCGATATTAAACCCGAAGTGCTCTTTGGGAGAGGGAACGGTTTGTGCCCAGGCTATTGTTACCATGAGTAACAACAGGATCAACATGCGATAGAATTTATACATCATAAGAATTTATTGTATTTTTTAAGCTCTCTTAAACCTGGCGCCTGTGCGGCAATCACCAGGTTCTCCACGGGCTTCATCGGCTATGTTATTGAAAAAGGTTACTATCCTGCGGCCATCCTTCAGGTTGAGGATGAATTTAAAAAGAAAATAGTCATTTATTGCCACATTCGCCAGGTTTACATGGGTAATGGCGGCCAGCTGTGCTGCAGTAAAGGAATAGCTTTTCGGGAAGCTGGTCACTGTTTCATGCAGTATATCGCCTGCTCCTACAATGCTGGGTAAAGGGAATTGCGCAATGTTAGGATACAGGTTGCCAGGGTAAGAGATCACCAGGGGATAGGCCGGTACGCTGGCTTCCGCTTTATTGAAGCTGGCATAGACTTCTATAGAGCTCACTTCTTCTCTGCCAAAACCTTCCCAGTTCAGTTCAAATGCAAATTGTTCATTCGCCAGGTTGGGATCATTGAGATTAAAGAACACCACCTTTGCATTCTGAAAAGTAGGGAGGGCAGATTTAGTTGTATCGATCTTTACGGTGGGCACTGCGGTGTATTGATAGTTCTCCCATTCATAATGTGCTTTCTTACAGGAGCATATCATTACGATCATAATAGTGGCCAGGCATATTATTGGTTTCATCATGATGTTGTTTTTATTTGTCCCAGAATACAGGTGTGGTTTGCTGTGCCAGTTGCAGCTGGCCGGGTTCTGCACCTAAATTGGTGTTAGCCGTTAGTTCTGCTTCAGAATAGTAGAGGCGCAGGGGGAAAGTATTCAGTGGTGATAGTGGTGCACGCAGAACAGGCAGGCCCGTGCGGCGGTAATCTGAATAGGTTTCCATGCCGTTACCATATTGTGCAATATATTTCTGCGTCATCACCAGGTTGAGCTTGCCGGCATTATCTGCTGCATCGTATTGTGCTACCAGCCGTGCAGCAAAAGCATCGATCACTGTTTGTGCCAGTGCATTACCTCCGTTAGCAGCTGCATAGGTGCTCATGCTGCTCAGATGTGCTATAATACCATCCCTGAAACTTGTTCTTGCATCATCCCCTGTGGCCAGTGTTAAGGCTGCTTCCGCGCGAATGAACTTTACCATGGCGTAGGTGATCATAGGCATAATACCTGCTCCTGTACCATCTGTTACCGCCAGTACTTTAGCTGTACCTGTAGCACCTGCATTGGTAAGATAAAGATTAGCAGGAGGCAGGTTGTTGATAGCTGCATTATCAAAGCGGCCGCCGGCAGGATAGATGCCAAAGGAAGACCGGCGGCTCTGGTCTGCAGGGGAGGCTGTGCCATCACCCGGATTACGTCCGTAATAACCATTGCTGTTGTTAGAGTTGTTCAAACCGGCAGTGGTGTTTTGCCGTGAGATATAATAACGCAAACGGGGATCATCGTTATTGAACAACAGGTCTATCAGTGACTGGCTCATGTAGAAACTCTTGCCGCCCTGGTATTCCGAACGATGCCATGGATGCCGGTTGTTGGGATTCTGTACCGTGCCGAACTTAAAGGTGAAATCCGAGGCATTGGAACTGATCAGTTTGGAAGGGTCTGTCAGCAATGCTTTGATAGCATTGGCAGAACGTGCAGGATCCACAAGCCGGATGCCGTTATAGAGTTTTAGCTGTAAAGATTTTCCCATGCTGATCCAGGCTGCCTTACTGCCGCCATAAATGGGGTCGGCTACCGCGGGTACCAGTGAAGTGCCGGCAACACTGTTCAGGTTTGCCAATGCAGAATCTATGAGCACCAGGCATTTTTCGTAAATGTCTGCACCTTTTAAGAACGTTGGGCTCACATTCACCGGGCCTTCTTCTGTTCCTTCAGAATAAGGGATATCTCCCCACATATCTACCATCAGGGTAACGAGGTAAGCCTTCTCCAATCGTGCAATGCCTACATATCCCCATTGGTCCTGTGCAGCACCACTGGTGATAATGGATTGCAGGTCGTTTAAGGTTTGGGTGTAAAAGCCAGTCCAGGGATCATCAAAGCTGGTGCCCTGTTGCTGGTAACGGCTCAGTCCATTGGTGAAAATGGTATGCTGCACAAAAGTGGCAGTACCACTGTTCAGTGCATACATATTTCCTACCAGCGATATTTCCGTAGAAGGCAACAGTAAAGATAACTGGGCCGTAGTAGGGTTATTCGGATCAGAATTGATATCCACAAATTTACTGCAACCACCTGCTGCGGACAGGAGCGCGGCGATACCAATTACCTGTGTTATATGTTTTAGTTTCATCAGAAAGAACATTTTAAGTTAAACCCGAAACGTTTTGTAGTAGGTACACCCAGGTTATCATATCCCTGGGAGTTACCGGCGCCCAGTGTACTTACTTCAGGATCGAAGTTGGTATACTTCGGGAAGCCGGGTGCTTTGTACCAGAGGTTCCTGCCGGAAAGGGAAAGGGAGATGGAGCCGAAAGGAGTTCTGCCCAGCATGGATTTGGGCAGATCATAGGAGAGCCCTATTTCACGAAGACGGAAAACGGTGGCATCAAACACAGAACCTTCATTCACACCACCAGGCCCCATGCCTCCGCTGAAGAAATGATCTTCATAGGAGATGGCTACATTGTTAGGGATCTTCTTGCCACTTTGATCGCGCAGGGCGGTTTGGGTATTGATGTCTCCCAATACACCAGGTGCTACGATCTGGAACTCGCGGTTTTCTGTATCCCTTGTTACACCCCGGGACATCATATTGCCCACCGTGGAAGAGAATAAGTTGCCACCTTGTTTCCAGTCGAATAAAACGTTGAGGCCAAAATTCCTGAAGTGAAAAGTGTTGGTAATGCCCATCATGAAATCAGGGTTCGGATTTCCGATGGGTAGCAAGGTGCCTGATACCAATGGTTTGCCGGTATTAGGGTCTATCAGGATGTTCCCTTCATCATCCCGTGCATACCCCGTACCCTGTATCTGTCCGTATGGCTGCCCCACAATGTGTACGCTGCTGGTACCACTTGCGCCGCCATAACTGAAGCGGTCATAACCTCCCAGGTCCTGGATGATATTGCGGTTGCGTGTAAAGTTGGCATTGATGTTCCAGTTAAGGCCGTTGTTGGATTGTAAGGCTGCGATGGTGAGGCCTATTTCCACTCCTTTGTTCGTGGCTTCCCCCAGGTTGAGGATCTGGGAGGTGTAACCGGAAGAGGGAGCAGCGGTTACTTCAAAGATCTGCGAAGTGCTTTTCTTATTGTAATAAGTGAAATCTATTCCAATACGGCTATTAAAGAAACGTAACTCTGTACCTAACTCCAGTTCCGTGATGAATTCAGGTTTCAGGTTGGCATTGGTGAGCACGTCTGTTTTTGTTACAACATTATAAGAGCCATTGCTGCCGGTGAAAGGTAAGCCTACATTCCCGGGAGTATTTGGTGCGCCCAGTGAAGGATTGATCTGGTAAAAAGCAGCTGTCTGATAAGGAGACGCTTCATTACCTACCCTGGTATAACCCGCTCTGATCTTACCAAAACTCAGGATGCGGTCGGATAACTGAAAGGCATCTGTAAATACAAATGAACCATTCACGCCACCGTAAAAGTAACTGCGGTTATTTTTGGGCAGGGTAGAGGATACATCATTCCGCCCTACAAAGTTGAGGGAGGCAAAGTTCTTATAGTCGAAAGTGATATCTGTAAAGAAAGCAAAGTAACGCTGCTTCAGGAGGTTCCTGTTATTGTTGAGCTGAATGGGCGTAATGGAACTGGTGTTATGAATGTCCACCAGGTCTGCTACAATGATATTATCACCATAGAAGGCTTTACGGTCCGTTAACCGTTGGTTCACGTTGTTGCCTATGATGGCCCGCAGGGAAAGGTCCGGTTTCAGTTTAGTGGTCACCGTTGCCAATAGCGTATTGTCCAGCTCCTGGCGATAGATGTTGTCTGTAGTGATACTGCCATTGGGGTAGGATGCGGATCCTTTGCCCCGCACGTTCGTACGGCGGTCTGTATAAGAATTGAAGCCGATGGTGTTCTGAATATTCAGCCAGGGAGTGGGATCAAAACCAAGGATCAGGTTACCATAATAACGGTCCACCGCACTGGTGGAGGGGCTGTGTTTTACAGACCAGTAAGGATTGTCCACACCGGTATAGTCATACACGTTACTACCGTCCTTTGGATTTTCGTATGGATAGTTGGTAAGGTCGAAGCTGGTGGGAACATACATCAGGGCAGACATGATAGATCCTGTGGTGCCGCCAATAGGAGGGGTGGTTTGCCGGGTTGTTACATAATTGATGGAACCGCTGGCATAGAATTTATTCTCCAGTTTGATATTACCACCTACGTTCACAGAAGTGCGGTTAATCTCGTTGGAGGGCACTACGCCGTTATTCATGGTATGTGAGAAACCTGCGTTGAAGTTCCCTTTTTCACTGCCGGAAGAGATGGTGATCGCATTCTCATATACATTCCCTGTTCTGAAGAAGTTCTTTACATTCTGGCCTGCATATGATCTGTAGGGTACCTGTATGGGCGTTACGCCATCTTCCTCATAGAATTGCGGGAATATATCTGAACCAAAGGTCCGTGTCAACTGATGTGGAACAGTGGTGCGGGTAGGGAGCAGGCTGTTTACACCTGGGAAAGGTTGCCCCCATGAAGCGTATACACCATGGCGGTAATCGTTATTGGTACCCTGTCCGTATTTTGTTTGATATTCAGGCAGCCCTGCTACATTTTCAAAAGCATAAGAGGTGCTGTAAGTGATCTCTGTTCCTTTGCGGCTCATTTTTTTGCCAGCCTTTGTAGTGATGATGATGGCACCGTTGGCAGCACGGGAACCATATAATGCTGCGGCAGCAGCACCTTTCAGTACTGTCATGCTCTGGATATTATTAGGGTCCAGGTCAAACGCGCGGTTGGTAACACCTACACCACCTACTGTGGTAGCACCTACGTTTGCAAAACTTGAGTTGTCGAAAGGAACCCCATCCACCACAAATAAAGGCTGGTTATTGCCATTCAGAGAAGAGTTGCCACGAATAGTTATATTGGTGGCGCCTCCTGCCACACCCCCTGCCGATTGAATATTCACGCCTGCTACTTTTCCGGTGAGCGCCCTTACAGGATCAGGTTCCGATTTCTGTGCCAGTTTATCTGATGTAACGGTAGATACAGAATAGCCCAGGCTGTTCTTCTGGCGGGCAATACCAGCCGCTGTCACAACAATATCCTGCAATTGTTTTACAGCTATTTTTAAATGGATAGTGCGGGCATTGGAGGCGTTGATCTCCAGCGGTTGATAACCGATAGCAGTTACTACCAGCGTGGCACCCTGTTTTACTTTTAAAGAGAATGCACCATCCGCACCGGATGTGGCGCCATTGCCGGTTCCTTTTTCCAGGATGGTGGCGCCGGGAAATGGATCATTTGTTTCACTCAGTACTTTCCCTTTGATCAGTGAATCTGCCACCGGGCGTATGGCAGACATTTCAGGAGGAGGGCTTGTTTCATTTTCTTTCAGGATAATAAAACGATCGCTTACTTCAAAATCAATTTCAGTACGATTGAATAACCTGTTCAATACTTTACCCAACTCTTCCTGGCGTGCACTGGCCGTTACTTTTTGGTCTAATGCAATGTGGCTGGAACTGTACACGAATTTTACATCCGCTTTATTCCCGATCTGATGCAGTACGTTCTTTAAACTCATGTCATCCACCTGTATAGAGATCCTTTTATTAAGGATGCTCTGTGAATAACCTGTCTGAGGATAAGCCATCCCGAAGAGGAAGATCACCGCTATAAGGTGCATGGACGCTGTTCGCATGGATTTGGAGAGGAGGGCCTTAGCGCTTACATTTGTAGACATAGTCCGGATTTCTTGTTAGTAGATTTGGTTGAACGACACAAGGAATTCCCTTACCGCACGCACATGCGGTGAATAAGAGGGCTGTCATTTTGTAGCGGGAGGGATGTCAGCCCTCCTGCTTTCCTTTTTAATCAGTGCTTACTTTAGTCATAGGCTTTTCCTTTTCAGTTTGATTTTGGTTGTTGTTAGTTGTGTTTTCTTTGTTGTTGCAGGGAGATCGTTCTTCCCTCTATTACTACTTCCAGGTTAAGTGCCTGCCCGATCATCTTCATGGTGTTGTCTAATGATTGATCAGTAAGATCGGCAGTTATCAGATGATGATTGATGGTAGTGTCTTTCAGCAGGATCCGTACATCGAATTTGTTTTCTATGCGTTTTATTACATCCGGCATATGTGCATCGTTGAAAGCCATATTATACTCTGTGCCGCGTGTAAGCTCATGTAAAGGTGTTGTTGTTTTGCTGTCTTTGGCAATTGTTTCAGATGATACAGCATAAACGGCTTTTTCATTTGGATATAACAGTATGCGGCCTGCTTTTTCCGTTGATAAAGAGATCTTGCCTGTTAGTACAGTTACTTCTGTTTGCCGGCCATTGCTCCTGATATTAAAACTGGTACCTAATACCTGTGTGGTCAGCGGGCCGCAATGGATATAAAAAGGATGTTCTGCATCTTTCGCTACTTCAAACAATGCTTCCCCTTCCAGCGTTACAACGCGGCTGCCTTTACCAAAGGTAACAGGGTAGATCAGTTTGCTGTTATCCTTCAGCCATACGATAGAACCATCGGAAAGGATCAGCTTCCTGATCTTACCGCTGGTGCTCGATAGATCTGTGAGGCGATGCGGCGCCACCATGTTGAGTAAACTGTTCCTGTACAGCGTGCCGGCTATGATAAAGAGTGCAACAGCAGCAGCTATCTTTAATCGTTTTACCGTGAATATTTTTCTCACCGGAGCAGGTTGTTCTGCTGCCTGGATGCGGCTTAATAATCGATCGTAACCTCCCTGCTGTGCTTCTTTCCGTTCCTCTTCCGGCAGGGTCTCAAATGCCTGCTCATCCGCCATTCTTTCCAGTAACTGTTCTACCTGTTTTGCTTCCTGGGCGGAAAGAAGACCTTTCAGGTATTTATCGATCAGTTCTTTTATTGCATTATTCTCCATAATTGCTACGTGGTGATGATGTTCTTATAAGTAAGTAAACTGAAAAGGAGAGAACACCTACTCCGGGCATAAATTTTTTTCTTATCAGAAGTAGTGGCCCAATACGGCCCGCAATTGCCGAAGTGCTTTGGTGAGATGGTTTTCCACGGTTTTGTGGGAAATGTGAAGGGCATCTGCAATATCGCGGATAGAGAGCTGTTCATGCCGGCTCATACGAAAAACCTGCTGGCATTTTTCAGGTAACATAGCCACAGCCTTATCCATGGTCTTTTTCAGATCATTGGCATTCACCTGCTCTTCATTGGAATTATCTGCTGTTCTTTCAGACGTTAAAAACTGTTGGTTGTAATTTTGCCGGATATGGCTTGCCTTTATATAATTTAACAGCTGGTATTTTACGGCGGAGAACAAATAGGCGGAAAGAGAGTGGTTTACTTCCAGTTCTTTGTGTTTCTTCCACAGGGCGAAGAAAACTTCCTGGATAATTTCTTCTGCAACTTCTTTACTCCTCAGGCGATTGTATACATAACCATATAATTTTGGCCAGTAGCTATCGTAAATATGTTTAAAGGCTTCCATGTCGCCTTCTCTCAGGGAAGCAAGAATTATAGATTCATCTAAAGAATGGTATTTATTTTTAATATCCAATTTTTAACGATGATATTTACTTAGCGATATAAAAGAACAAAAAAAATATAGAAAATCATAGCATAAGCAGAAATAAATATCAATTGAACAGCTTTTGTTTACTTATGTTAAAAAAATTAATGTAAAGTAGTTTGAATGAAAAAGGCTTTAAGTCGTGGTAGACTTAAAGCCTTTTTTTAGAAAGTTTTGCTTGTTTTAATGCACAGGTGTTTCACTTAATCCCCCGGTTCCTTTGATCACTTCCAGTAATTCAGGATGTTCTTTTTTCTCCCGGTTCAGCACCTTGTTGATAATAACTATACTCAGCAGCATGCATACGCCTCCGATTAAAAAGTGTATTCCCGGGAAATGGAAGGGTGCGCGGGCGGAGGTGAAATAAGCAAATGTGCCGCTCATGATCGGCGGGCCTATAACAGTAGTGAGGCTCATCAAACTGGTAAGTGCTCCCTGCAGTTCTCCCTGCTGATTAGAAGGAACATGGCCCGATATAACAGATTGCAATGAAGGGCCGCATAAACCCCCGAGGCAATATGGTACCAGGAAAGCGAACATCATCCATCCCTGTGTGGCAATGGCAAAGAGGAAGAGGCCTAATGTATAAAGCCCCAGGCCCAGGTATATACTTTTTTCATTTCCGATCTTTGGAATAACCACTCTTGTCAATCCTCCCTGTACGGCTCCTACGAGCACGCCTACTACAGCTAATGAAATACCCACCATTTTTTCGCTCCAGTTGAAACGATAAATGGTGAAGAAGTTCCAGTTGCTTTGAACAGCCTGCGCGCCAAGATAAATAAGGAAGAAACCTACTGCCAGTCCTCCTATCTCAGGGTGTTTGGTCAGGAATTTCAATGAGCCGAAAGGGTTGGCCCGTTTCCATTCAAAGGGCCTGCGGTTTTCTTTGCTGAGTGATTCCGGCAGCAGGAAGTATCCATATAAACAGTTCACGAGGCAAAGTACAGCGGCGGCATAAAAAGGAGCTCTGATACCCCATGTTGCCAGCAGGGCACCAAGGGCAGGGCCCAGCACAAATCCTAAACCAAAAGCGGCACCGATCATACCAAAATTTTTGGCTTTGGATGTTTCATCCGGACTGATATCCGCAATATAGGCGGTGGCGGTAGTAAAACTGGCGCCTGTAATACCGGCAATGATACGGCCTGCAAACAGCCATCCGTATGTTGGTGATAACGCCAGGATAATGTAGTCCACGCCAAAACCAAGTAATGAAAATAAAAGAACAGGGCGGCGGCCGTACCTGTCACTCAGATTTCCCAATAGTGGTGCAAATACAAACTGAGTTGCAGCAAAGGCGGTTAGCAAATAGCTGCCATAGGTGCTGGCTTCATTGATCGGCAGGCCTTTTAATTCTGCCACCAGGTCCGCCATTACCGGGATGATCAAACCCCAGCCCATTACGTCTATCAGTAATGTAACAAAGATGAAGCCGAGGGCGGCTTTCTTATTCGTCGTCTGCATGTGATGCGTTGTTTTAAGTGGAGCAAACTTACATCCAAATAATGAACAAGCAGGGATGTGATTACGCCAAAATAGAGGGCGATTACGTCAATTCAGGAGGGAAGGAGCACCTTGATAAGAAATTCCTGTTCTAAATATCTGAAAACAAGGGGCTTAAGAAACTTTTCACGGCATTTTATCTTTATCTTTATAGTAACCGTCAAAGAAGGATTAAACGCATTGGATCTTTACAAAGGAAGGCTTTTACAAAGAGAACATTCAGGATTATTATTTCAACCAGATCAATTCGCTGCTTACTGATAAGCCCGGGCATTAAAATCATTTACGAGTACATATAACCGTGAAAAACGCTGTTACGAGCAGCGCCTCGGTTAGCAGTGCTGTTGTTTCCCCCTGCAATGCCACCACTTACTATTCAGCGATCGCATGAATGCTTTAGCGGCTGAGGAACTCCACAACCTCGCAAGCCCTGAAGCTGTATTCTTTTACTAACGCCAAAATTGCACATCATGAAAAATGTATTCATGAAGAAACAAAAGAGATGGAAAACATACTCATTGATCTTGTTTTTTCAATTAATTACCGCCCTTGCCTATTCACAGGTGCGTATAAGCGGAGCCGTGACAGCGCCTGATGGAACAGCGCTGCCTGGTATTACCGTCCGCTTGCAGAATGCCACCGTTGGAGACAATACAGATGCCTCCGGTAAATACAGTTTCAATGCCAACATTCAGCCGGGTAACTATGTACTGGAGTTTTCCGGTATCGGCTTCAAATCAATGAGAAAAAGCATTACTGTAAGCGGCAATGCTGTTACCGCGGATATGCAGATGGAAGAGGATGTGTTGAAGATGGATGAAATAGTGGTGATCGGTTCTTCTCTGAGGCAATCCAGGAAGCAGCTGGGGAACACCGTTAATTCGGTGAACGCAAAACAGCTGACCAATACAGGATCCGGTAATCTAGGTGCAGCCCTTCAGGGGAAAGTGCCTGGTGCACAGATCCAGCAGACTTCCGGTGATCCTTCCGGTGGAATTTCTGTTCGTATGAGAGGAACAAGTACCATTATGGGATCTTCAGAACCTTTGTACGTTATTGATGGTGTGGTGGTGAGTAATTCAACAGTTAACGTCACAAACCTCAACGTATCTGCTACGGGTGTAGCGAACCTGGGTGTGGGAACAGGTACTGCTGAATTGGGAACTAACCGTATGGCGGATATTAATCCTAATGATATTGAAAAGATCGATATAATACCCGGGGCCTCCGCTTCTGCCATTTACGGTTCACGGGCCAGTAATGGCGTAGTGCTGATCACTACCAAATCCGGAAAAGCCGGGCAACTGAAAATTGATTTTGGTACCAGCATCATCACCAACTCATTACGGAAGAAAGTATACATTTCCACCTATGGAAAGCAGTTTGGATCTGCCGCACTCCGTTTGGGGAATATCAGCGATGGGCCGGGGAATGTTACAATCTATACAAGGCCGGACGGGCAGGTGAGGAGATTGTCAACAGACCTGGTAGATGTTACCCGCTATGATTACCAGGACCAGATATTCCGCTCCGGCATTGGCACGGATAACTACATTTCACTGAGCGGCGGAACAGATAAAACAAAGTATTATTTCTCCGGTGGTTACTATAACAATGAAGGCATTATAAAGAATACAAATTTCAGGCGGTTTAATTTTAAAACCAGGATTGAGCAGACCGTTAATAAATACCTGACGGTGATAGGCGGTATATCCTATGTGAATAGTATGTCTAATGAAAAACCCAATGGGAACGTATTCTGGAGCCCTATTAATTCCATCAACATCACCAATAACATCTATAATATAAAGGAAAGGGATGTGAATGGTAACCTCAAAAATGTAGAGCCTACCCGTGTGAATCCGCTGAGTGTGATCGAAGACATGAGCCTGAAGCAGTCAGTCAGCAGAACGATCAGTGATATACAGGTAAAGATCAGGCCGCTGGAAGGGTTGAGCATAGATTATATCCTTGGTATTGATAACTACGCCCAGGAAGGAAGTAACCTTATAGAAAGGTATCCGTATATAGCAGCGCAGGAAGGCCTGGGGTATGCTTCCAATGCTTTGGTATCTTCCATGCAGCTCAATAACGACATTAATATTTCCTTAGATAAGAAGTTCAGTGACTTTTCTTCTTTAACCGTTGTTGGTTTCAATCACCAATACCAGAAAATTACAGGCTTGTTCAATGAAGGGCGGGACCTGTTGCCCGGGATCTCAAATGTGATGGGTGCGGCAGTAAGGCTGGATCCACGTTACACCTATGATCAAAGGCAGATCTACGGAGGGTTTTTACAGCAGACCTTCGGTTATAAGAATATTGTATTCATAACAGCAGCCGGCCGGATCGATGGCAGTACTTCTTTTCCAAAGGATACAAGAACGTATTTTTATCCAAAGCTGAGTACTTCTGTTAATCTCAGCGATATGTCCTTCTGGAAAGGCATGAGCAGCTGGTTCAGTTCAGCGAGGTTGAGGGCTTCATGGGGGCTTGCGGGTAATCTTAGCGGTATTGGGTCTTATGAAAGATTTAGCACCTATCTCTCCGGGAGCCTTAATGGAGTGGCTACCTATAATATCAACCCAACTTTGGGTAATGAAACAGTGGAGCCTGAAAGATCGAGCGAATTTGAATTCGGTACAGACCTGTCTTTCCTGAATAATAAACTGGGTGTGGTCTTCACCGTGTATGATAAAAAGATAGTGGGAAGTTCTTTGCTGGTGGCCAGGGTACTTGCTCCATCTTCCGGAGGCAGCAACAAAGTACAGAACGTAGGTAACCTTACCAACAAGGGATGGGAACTTGGGATCACCGCCAATCCTGTTTCCGGTAATAATTTCAACTGGAATATCGGTGCCTCTGTCAGCAAGAATGAGAACCTCGTTACATCATCCAGCCAGGTGTCGCCAATCGCATTGGCTAATGCCGCCGGTTCTGTATCTGTTATATTGGCTGGCCAGCCGCTGGGCGTTTTCTATGGCAACTATTTTGAAAGGGATGCGAATGGTAACCTCTCGCTTGATGCCGCGGGCAGGCCTATTGCTGCAGTGAATAACCCTACGGCAAAAGTGCTGCAGCGGAAAATACTCGGCGATCCCAATCCGGATTGGATAGTGAGCTTTAATAACAGCCTTGCTTATAAAAAACTGACACTGAGTTTCCTGGTAGATGGTGCATTAGGGCACCAGGTATTTAATGCAGACAGAAGAACAAGGCAGGGTGTGGGCATTGGTGATTATTCCGAAAAGGAAATAAAGGGAGAATTACCCAGGGGATACATTTTCGCTATCTATAATACCGAAGAATGGCGGGTGGAAGATGCTTCCTATGTGAAGTTAAGAGAAGTAGCCCTGTCTTACGAATTACCCACCTTTGCAAGGTTTATAAGGTCTTCCTCCATTTCATTAATAGGAAGGAATCTGATCAGCTGGGATGATTATGATGGGTATGATCCTGAAACGAATGCCGGTGGAAACAGTTCTGTATTGAGAGGGATTGATTTTGGTAATGTACCCATTCCCAGAACATTCCAGTTATCCTTCAGGGCCAGTTTTTAATCTCAAACTATTGTAACATGAAAATGCTTCGAATAAAACAAACTATTTTATTACTGATGCTGGGCAGTTGCTTCCCCATTGTGTCCTGTAATAAAGAATATATTAATCCAAGTCAGGCATCCGTTCCAAGCGTAACAACCAGTGTGGATGGATTAATGACCCTTTGTGCCGGATTGCAGCGCAGGTTTACGATCGGCCGCCAGAGCCCTTTGTATTGTGCGCCTATTGCCGGTGGATATAGTGTATATGCATTATACACCATTAACATTGGTAATACCGCTGAAAAGGAACTGGAAACCGGCAAAGGTGCCGTAACACAGGGGAATGCAGTAATAACCCAGTTGTGGGCGCAATGCCTGCTCACCAAAACGGAAGCAGAAACTGTTTTAAGTAATCTGACGATAGCTGCAGACCCTGGAGACAGGGTAGGGATGAAAGCATACGCCAGTATCTTTTATGCGCTGAGCCTTGGCACCATGGTGCAATTCTTTGAACAGATCCCTTTGGTGAAAGGAGAGAATGCACCCTTTAATCCGCGTGCGGATGCGCTGCAAAAAGCCATCGAGGCACTGGAAAGTGCGGATACAGATCTTGCAACTGCTAATCCCAGTGCAAAGTTCCTTGCTAAAATTCCTGCAGGTATTGATATTAAGAATACCGTAAAAGCATTGCTGGCAAGGTATTATAATGTACAGAGCATGATCAGTGGTACTTATAATGCAGCGTCCGGCAATAAGGCTTTGACCTTTGCCGCAGCCGCCAGTCAGGTCGTTAAATCTGAATTCCGGTTTTCTACCGTTACCACTAATCCGTTGGGTGAATGGAACTTTACCGTGAATGTTTTCGGGGCTATTGATTCCACACTCGGTTTAAGGAATGGCCTGGCGCCGGTACCTGCAGCTACTGATCCGCGCGTAGGATTCTATATCAGCAGAACAGGGCCCACTACTTATCCGCTGAAAGCATTTGCCCTGAATACAACTGCTTCCTATCCTGTTTATTTACCGGGAGAGATGAGCCTGATCATAGCAGAGAACTATGCACGGCAATCTATGTTCCCGCAAAGTAAAACAGCCCTGGATGCGGTGCGTACCAAAACAACCGATATATATGGCATCGGGGCTTCCCAGCCTGCATACAGCGGAGCAATGACCATGGCAGCTTTGCTGACGGATATCTACAAACAAAGAAGGCTGGAGATGTTCATCAGTGGCCAGGAGTTAGAGGACAGCCGCCGTTTTGCACGGCCTGCGCCCAATGTAGCGGGTGAAGAAAGGAACAGGAACTTTTATCCTTATCCTTTGATTGAAAGAGATAACAATACGAGTACACCGGCTGATCCGGGTATTTAATGGCTTGTATCAAAAGCGTACGATAGAATGCCCCAAAAAGTTGAACACTTTTTGGGGCATTGACATATGTGAAGCCGCCTCATTATTCATGAGACGGCTTCTTTGTACAATGGTGGATCCGGTTTATAGCAGGTAATACAGGTTGATTATTTGCCGAGCCTGATCAGTTCAAGCACATAAGTCATTTCCGGGTCCTGGCCTGCCTGCAGATAGCCTGTGAATTTTTCCAGAGGTACTTCCCGGTCCGGCAAAATGCCACGGCCATTATCTGTTGCGGCATTAAAGAAATAAAGTTCAGACATAGGTACGGTGAGTATGGATTTGGTTCCTGGTAACATGTATCTCAGGAACCAAGCGGCTGTAGTAGCGTTTTCGCCACTTCCGGTTTCCTTTCCGATGATCATACCCCGTTTGTTCTTTTGTACAAGGGAAGCGAAATAGGTAGCGGCAGAAACAGTACCTCCTCCGGTCAGTACATATACCTTTCCTTTAAAAACATCTTTATCCGGCGGGAAATTCTCAGACAATCCATCTTTTAATCTCTCGTTACCCACATAAAATCCGGAACTGTCCTTATCAAAACGTTGGTAAAGGAAGTTTTTATTGTTCTGAATATCCTCATCGGATAACCTTCTGCCATTATCGTCCACAGCATATTCCGGGTAAGCTATATTAATTGTTTTGGTCCGGTAATTATATACATTCTTAAAGGAAGCTTCTGCCATGAACGAATAAAGTAAGGCAGATATACCGGGATTACCACCGCCATTACTACGGATATCAATAATAACCTGCTTGTATTTCCGCTTGTTCACTTCCCTGAAAAATTCGCTGAATTCCTTATAGGCCATTGATTCGTGTAAGCCGAATGTATTTACCGTGAGCACGCCGGTTTGAGTTTCATCATCATAGTTCCTGTATACGAGGTATGCCCGCTGCAAAAGATTGAGAGGGAAAACTGCCTGCCTGTTAGCATGGAAGGCCTGGGATGGTTTGGCGAAAGGCACTGTTACTTTCCTGGGTGAATTACTGCCAGGTGCAAGATAAGCAATCTCAAAAGTTTTACGGCTGGGCGCCAGCAGACTGAAGAGCAACTGGAAATCGGCCGATGCTCTGTCGGTACCGGTTGTGATATGGCCATCGCTGTAAGTAGAGGCAGATAATGCACTGATAATATCTTTTACAGGCATATTATTGATCCGGAGCACTTCTGACCCAAAGGGGATCTCTGTGCCTTTAATATTGATGAAGATCCTTTCCCGTTCTATTACAACAGGGAAAGGAAAGAAATCGATCATGGCGTAAATATCCCTGGAATTCTCTGCGGAGAAGCTCATATTGGTGTGTACGTCCCTTATCAGTTGAATAGGGGAGAACTGCCGGCTACTGAGAATGCCTGGCTGCGCAGCTGCTTTTTTTATGAGTGAGTCTGCCTTCCGTTCCAGGGAAATGGAGTCAATGAATTTATATGGATTAGGATGTTGTTTTTTCAGGATGTCAACCGCGAGCCTGTAATCGGCGATAAGATCAGCCTGCTTCAGGCCTGGCAGTGTTTTCTCCTGTGCGGACGTTGTGAGGCAATAAGGAACCAATATGGCAGTGATGCCAAATTTCAAATTCTTTTTCATTTTTTTATGTTTAATGCAACTATTGGTGTGTTGGTCTGACAAAGTTTATCTGTTAAGAATTGATCAGTTCAAGGATCTTTTCGTTCCTGATGATCATCATACCCTGGCGGTCTTCGGTAATGCCTTCCTGTAGCTGGTAAGTATATCTTGGACGGGCGCCATCCATAACGGTAGGCAGATATCTGAACTGAATATTCGGTTTTCCTTTTAAAGCTTCCCCTACTTCTATGATATGTGTTGAAACGATGAAAAGGCAGTCCCTGTATTCGGAAAATGCTTCTGTTACCGCCAGTGTGCCATCGTAGGCATCTTTCACATTGGTGCCCTTGAACAGCTCATCGAACATCAGCATGAGCCTTTGGCCGGTACTGGCGGCTTCAGCAGCCTGCTTTACCCTTATCACTTCCGCATAGAAGTGGCTGTAACCAAGGCTGATATTATCCGCCACATTGATGGAGGTGTACAGCCCCTGCCGTACGGAAAACTCCATATGTGATGCAGCAACAGGGAAGCCCATATGTGCCAGGTACATTCCTATACCGATGGATTTCATAAGGGTGGATTTGCCGGCCATGTTGGCCCCGGTAAGGAATACTACGTTGCTGTTCTCTCCCATATGCAGGGAATTACCTACGGCGCCGTCAATACAGGGATGAGCGATCTTCTGAGCGGAAAGCACGTTCCGTTCAGCGGGTAGTGCAGTAGCGTAGATGAAACCTTTAGCAGCTGCCACATCACTCACGGCAATGTTCACATCCAGTTCGTAAATGAAAGACAGGATGTTGGCCATCTCCTTATGCAGCCTGGTTTTTAGCAGGTGATCATAAAGTGCGATCGTTTTTATGGATAGTGCTTTATAGATATCAGTATCGCGGAGTTTCTGCAACTGATTATTGGCGAGGATCTGTTTGATAGCTTTCAGCCTGCCGGAAAACGGGTTGTTGTGAACAGGTATCATCTCTGCTACAGCGTAACATCTTTGCAGGGTGAGGATAGTAGCCTGCAATCCCTGGATATTCTTCTTATAGCGTTGATCCCGGGTAAGAGACGATAGCATTTTTTTTATCAAAGTGTCTGCTGCCACCATCAGTATGTTTGTTCCTGTACCTGCATCCAGGTATTCCCGCATAAGGCTTACCTGTTGCACATCAAAAGGGAAAGCCAGTTGTAATTGCTGGAAAGATCTGAAAATACTGCTTCGTTCATTGATGTCGGCAGCATCTTCCAGTGGGTAACGGAACATGTTTTCCAGCAATTGTTCCCCGCCTCTTGTTTTCACCTGGTTGAACAGGTGATAGACTGATCCGTGCCGGAACTTTCCCAACAGGTTCAACTCATCCAGTGTCTGCTTGTCTATTCTGAAACTCATGTGCTTGTGTGATTAATTTGATCCTGCAAGGCCGGCACGTTTTCTGCCGTTTTTCAAGGTATCCAGTATGCCCTCATTCCGGATAATGATCATACCATGCCGGTCGTTGGTGATGCCTTCTTCCAGTGTGTAAGTATATTCCGGCGTATGGCCTTTCATGCGTGTAGGCAGATAGCTGAACCCTATTGTGGGACGTTGTCTCAGTTCCTCGCCGGCTTCCACGATATGGGAGGAAATGATAAACATACTGTCCGTTTTACCGGCAAAGGCCTGGGTAATGGCCACGGTAGCTTCATGCGCATCTTTTACATTGGTGCCCCGGAAAAGTTCATCGAAGATGACGAACAGGGATTTACCGTTGTTCAGTGCTGAAGCCACTGTTTTCACCCGTAATACTTCCGCATAAAAATGGCTGGCTCCGATACCCAGGTTATCCGGCAGGTTGATAGTGGTATAGAGGCCATCCATCACGGAGAATTCCATGGCCTTTGCTGCTACGGGAAAACCCATGTGCGCGATATATACCGCCGTACCCATGGAACGCAGGAAGGTAGACTTTCCTGCCATATTCGCCCCGGTGAGGAAAATAAGGTTCCTGCCTGCATGCATTGCCATGTTATTGCCAATGGGTTGTTTCAGTTCGGGATGATATACCCCTTCCAGTACAAGTTTACCCTGGCCTTTAGCAAGCGCTTTCGGGAAGATGAACTTCTTTTCGATGGCAACTTTGGCTACGGAAAGATATACATCCAGCTGATAGATACATTCCAGCAGTTGTTCTATTTTGTTCCTTTCCCTTATTCTTAACAATACGTCAAAAGCGGTGACAGCTCCGTAGGACAATTTGCTTTTGAACTGTTCGTTCAGCACCGGCCGGAAGGCAGGGTCGGCCAGCAGTGTTTCCATTGCCTGTCGTTCATCTGTATAGGCAATTATATTTTTTACCTCAGGTTGTGCGATGAACCGTTTTGTTTCCTGTATAAGCGCTATTACCGCCGTGACCCCGTTATGGATCTCTTTTTCCCCCAGCAGGCTTTGTTCTCCGGAGTTAACAAGATATTTCTCCGCCATATCAAATTGCGTGGCGGAAAAAGGGAAGGCGGCGTTCATCCTGGCAAAATGTTCAATGATACTGCTTCTTCTGTTAATCTCCCCCATATCTGATAACGGAGTTCTGAACATATCCCGCAGCCGGATCTCTGCCCCCCTGGTATGGGTATTGTTATACAGATCAAATATTCCGGCATTGTTCTGCCGGCCGAAGATCCGAAGGTCTTCTATCGTCTGGTCATCTGTTTGCAAGATCATCATATTCATTATTTTCTTTTACGGCGTATCAGGAGGATAATGGAAAGCAGTAACACCAGTACAGGCAATACCCATACATAAATGATCCGTAATGTATTTGCGCCGGCAGGTGAAATATTCAGCATGGTGTCTCTCGCTTCCGGGCGTGGTGTATAAATGGGAAACCTGCCATAGTCTAACCAGCTGTATAACCCTGTGGCAACGCTGGGATAGCCTATGATCCTCATATTGCTCATAAAGTCAGCATCTCCGCACACGATAATACGTTGCTCCCTGCCTGCAATAGTTCTGCTGAGCGCAAGACTAATAGCGAATGAATCCTTTTTTATATCGCCTTCCTGCGCAGAGAATACAGGAGGAAGGGAATCCGTTACAAGATGACCGGCTTTATTCCAGATCTGGTTTTTGGGCAGTGTTCTCAATAGTGTTGTAATTGTGAAAGGACTGTTGCCGGTTGTGGCTACTTCTGCTGCTCCCGGTGTATATAATTTCAGGGAGTCTTCAAGAAACCGCCCTCTCCTGGAAAAGAAATCATCTGCATCGATCATCTCGTTACTGCTGGGAGTAAAGTAAGGTGTGATCATGTGCGGCATCTCGTTTGCAGAAAGTTGTACCAGTGTGCCGTAGCTGAACTGCAGCCCCATGTCCTGTAAAACAGGGTTGAGGATGTGTTGCTTCCCTGGCTCGCCAAAGATCAGCAGGTTGCCTCCGGCATCTTTGTATTGCTGTATCTTTGCCAGCACAGTGGGGCTCAATTCGGTTTTAGGATCTGCGATCACCAGTGAGGAGATGTTTGCCGGAATATCCGTTGTTTCCAGCGAAATGGTATCCACATCAAACCCGTTGTTGATAAGCGAATTACGCTCATATTTTGCCGTGCTGTGGGAGTTGTATTCCCTTTCGCCTGATTTGTGGATATTGCGTTCCAGGTTGCCGGTAGCAAACAGTATTTTCGGCATCTTCGTTTGCAGCAGCCGTTTAAGGGCAGCAGATACCTGCGTTTCTGCCGGCCAGAAACCGCTATCATCGAATGTGCGCAGGAATGTTGTTTTGCCTTTATATTTCAACTGCATTACCAGGCGGTGAGCTTCCGGGGCCAGGTCAATGATCGCGCGCATCTCTTCAGGAGTTTTGAACCTGGAAATATCAGCGCCCATTGCTTTGGCGATCTCCACAGAGATCTCCCTGACGGTTTTACCGGGGAAGGTCTTACATACTAAACTATCCGGGGGCACATCGTAATAGTATTCGTATTTAAACCTGATATCCGGCTTAAAACGCAGAAATGGTTCCCATAAACCATTCAGGTAAGCGTTCCTTGCTTCAGGAAGCCCTTGTATTAAACCTTTCCCCAGGAGGTTCACATATAATGTTACCTCAAGTGTTTCGTCCTTTTCCATGTCTGCAATAACGGCCTGCGTTTTCTCGTGCAGGGTATTCCTGTTATCCCAGGTGGTATCCCAGTAGCCGGTCAGGCCGGGTTGTGATGTAACATATCCAATGAGCAATGCAGAAGCGATCACCGCCAGATACCGGAAAGCTTTCAGGTACCATGCCTTGAATTCCCTTCCCCCTTTCAGTTTTAACAAGGTAAAGCCGAGGAACATATAAATGATCACCAGGAAATAAATAACATCCTTTGAGGTGATCAGCCCATACAGCATTTTTGCTGTTCTCCCCCTCATAGACAGGAAGTAGGTGAGGTCCCGTATAAAATCATACTTCTGCCAAAGCCCGCCGATACGTTCAATAACGAATATCAGCAGAAAGGTGGCAATGGCAGATACGATCTGATAGGTAGTGAGGCTGGACATGAACATACCAATAGCTGCAAAAGCGGATATCAGCAGGTAAAATCCGAGTAACGAAGACAAGAGCATGCCCTGGTCAGGATTCCTGATATTGATCAGGCCGGACACAATGAAAATAGCTACAATAGCTACCAGCAGAAGGTTATAGATCAGGATGGCCAGGTATTTTCCCAGTACTATTTCGCGTGTTCTAACGGGAGAGGAGTACAATAGTTTAATGGACCCGTTGTTTATTTCCCGGCTGATGAGCCCCATGGTAAGTAATGGAACAAACAGGTAAAGGTTTTGGAGGACGTTCAGAAAAACACCGTCTCCACTCAGGAAGATAAACTTTGTTATCGCAATTCCTGTGTCTGTGAATTTCGGACTGTTCCGTATCATTAAATCCTGGTAGGTAGCTATCTTAGCCAGGGGAATGCAATAAAACAACGCACATTGTACAAGGAACGCAATAACCAGGAACCAGGCTACCGGGGAATAAAAGAGATTGCGCAGTTCTGTTTTTGCGATTTTAAATATCATCTTCATCTGTTGGTCTTATTGTAAGGATTGATTGGATAATTGTTTGAATACATCGTCCAGCAGGGTCTTGTCCAGGCTGATCTCACGGAGCCGCCATTCGTGTTGTACACTTACAGCGATCATTTTTTCGGTGATATCCTGGCTTCCTTCAAAATAGACGCGCACTTGTTTGGCAGTGAGGAACTCCACGCGGGTAACCCCGGCTACTTTCATGAGCTCCGATGCGGTGGGTGGATTTTCCATAACCATCAGCAGGCTGCTGGGTTGTACATAATTATTGAATGCATCCATTGAATCAGAAAAGATGATCCTGCCTCCTTCGATCATGATCACTTCCCGGCAAAGCAGGTGGATCTCTGACATGATGTGCGAGGATAACAGAACGGTGCAGTTTTTAGCGATCTCCCGGATCAGTTTCCTGGCTTCTATGAGCTGGTTAGGGTCCAGGCCATTTGTAGGTTCATCCATTACTACCAATTGCGGCTTGTGAATGATGGACTGTGCAATACCCACACGTTGCCGGTAACCACCTGAGAGGTTGCGTAACAGGCGGGAACTAACATGGGTGATCATACAGCGTTCTTTTGCTTCTTCTACTGCCGCCTTTATTTTATGATCTTCTATCTTACGCAGCTCCGCAGAATAGGAGAGATATTCATCCACTGTGAGGTCAGGATACAGCGGCGGGTTTTGTGGCATGAAACCTATCAGCTGTTTGGCCTGCTGAGGTTTTTTCCTTACGTCTACACCGTTGATATAAACATGGCCTTCTGTTTGATTCAATACACCGCAGATGATGTTCATGGTGGTAGACTTACCTGCGCCGTTAGAACCCAGCAGTCCCACAATGCCGGGTTGGTCTATTTCCATGTTCACATCCCGTACTGCCCATGCAGCGCTGTACCTGTGTGATAGTCCTTCTATTTTAAGTATACTGCTCATAATATGTTTTTACTCTGTATTTGTGCCTGTTGTTCTGTTATCAGTAACGGTCATTCTGTATTAGTGAACTATTGGTTTGAATCTCTCTGACCGGAATAGGATAAAGCAACTGATAGTCTCCTTCCCAGGGTAACTTCAATGGTATTGTGGTGAGTACGGCATGTGCTGCGCCGGTGCGCTTCAGGTCAAACCATCGGTTACCTCCTTCTGCAAAAAGCTCAATCTGCCTTTCCTTTGCCACGGCAGCTTTAACAGCCTGGTCACTCAGCGATCCGGCAAGCATGCCAAGCCCTGCTCTGTTTCGTATGGCGTTCAGGTCATCTATAGCTCCCTCTTTACCGCCGGGAGCACCATTGATCTTTGCTTCCGCTCTTACCAGGTACATTTCTGCCAGCCGCATCACCATATGGTATTCCATTGCCGGCGCGCCAGCCATGGCATTGTTGCCCCCGGTCTTGTATTTGGCAGGGTAATAGGTTTTGCCAGCTGATACACCATTCAGGATGTTCAGTGTACTATCCACCCAATGTACATACCGGAGGTCTCCCTGTTCAAAAGCATTGATGAGTGCATCGGAAAGGCAGAAACTGGCAGTACTTGTATAGGCCACTGCGGGAAGCATCGTCATCCCTTCCGGAGTGGAATTTTTTAATACAGGGCTTTGTTCTGTCTGTTTCAGTTGCCAGATAGCTTCGCGGCTGCCGGTAAGGAATACGGCATTCAGGTCCTGCTCAAGCTGATAAAGGTCCGCCTGGCTGATCACTTCCGTGGCTTTCAGCGCAGCGTTCTGATAGTCTCCGGTGAACAGGTAAGTCTTAGCCAGCATAGCCGCCGCCGCCCATTTGTTAGGGCGTACCCTTTTCCCTTTGGCAACGGAGTAATCCTTTGCCAGTACAGCCTCTGCATCTTTCAGGTCCTGAATGATCTGGCGGTATACTGTTGGCTGAGGTGTTTTAGGTATGCCTGCTGTTTTATTGAAATCGACAGTAAGCGCCAGTGGTACATCTCCAAAAAAGTTAGTGAGGTAGAAATAGCAAAATGCACGTACCAGCTTTGCCTCTCCCGTCAATTCTTTTCTAACGCTATCACGCAGCAATGGCGAATTAGATGCTGCGATACCTTCGATCACGGAGTTGGCGTTATAAATGATCGTATAGGCAGAATTCCAGATGTTGGTAGCGGGTGCATTGTTATAAATGCTGAGTTTATTAGTGCTGAGCGCGTAAAAGTCCTGTTGCTCGCTACCCCGGTAATTATACAGTTCCCCGGAAGACAGGCCGCCGGCTATACCGGCCAGCCCGGCACTGAATGTGGTGACGCCTGGGGATTCGGTGAATTGTGGATCGGCGCCATGGATCATGTGGTTATATACACCAGCCATGGCGGCTTCTGCCTGCGGTTCTGTACTAAAGATCTCACCTGTGGTGATGGTATCTGTTGGTGCGGATATCTCCACCAGCTTTTTGCATGAAATGGATGTTATGCATAAAAGCACACAGGTAAAAATGATCGGCTTATTGATTTGTTGAAAGTGCATACCCGGGAGATTAAAAATTGAAGGATAAGTTACAGGTCATGATCCTCGGAATAGGGTTGAAGGTGGCATTCTGCAATTCCGGGTCCATGTTGTACCTGGTAATGGTCCAGAGGTTCTGTACATGGATGGAAAAGTTGCAGGATTGCATCCTGGCTTTTTTGACCAGTTTTTCCGGTAATGTATAGTTGAAAGAAACATTCTTAAAACGGAGAAAAGAAGCATCGATATATCCACGGTCAGAACCCAGAAGAGTGTTGGGAGCTGTGGTAGAGAAGCGGGCATAGGTTGCAATATCCCCAGGCTTACGCCAGTGATCTTCCATTACTTCCTTCGGCATCACCAGGTTATTCATTCTGCCGGGTGTTATAGTGGCGAATGGATGCGTACCCATCTGTTTAATGAAGTCGAAAAAGAAAGACAGGCTGAAGTTCCGATACCGGAAGTCAGACCCGAAGCCGCCGGTAAAGGAAGGATTCAGGTCTACGGCAACATAACGGTCGTCATCGCCTGTACCTGGTACTACGCTGAAATTGTTGCTGACCTTTCCGTCTTTGTTATAATCTTCATACGCATAATCCCCGGTTTGCGGATCAACACCCAGGTAATGCAGCAGGTAAACAGCGCTCAGAGATTCCCCGATCTTATATTGAGTGGCGTAAGGAGAGGAGGCTAATCCGGGGAAAGATATGAGTTTGTTGCGGTTGCTGCCGATATTGAAGTTGAAGTTCCATGAGAGGTCTTTTTGCTGTACCAGTTTTGCGAGCAAGGTGGCCTCCAGGCCACTGTTCTGCACAACTGCGTCCCAGTTTGCAGTTACGCTTTGAAAGCCGGTGTACTGCGGAGTGGGATAGTCTGTGAGCTGATTGCCGGAGCGTTTGCGGTACATGGCCACTTCCAGGTTGATCCTGTCCTCCAGGAATCCCAGGATCAGTGCACCTTCCAATTGCCTGAGTTCTTCCCAGCGATAGTTCTGGTTCACGGCATGTACCGGCACAAAAGGATTGATGCCGTCATATGCATATGATGGTGTGAATGAATAAGGTTGTGTTCTGCTCCATTGCGAGAGGTATTGGTAATCTCCGATGGCATCGTTGCCGGTAAGGGCATAACTTCCCCTGAGCTTGATCAAACTGAGCCAGGAGGGGAGTGTGTTGCGCATCCAGTTTTCTTCGGACAGGATCCAGGTTGCGCCAACAGAACCAAAATTACCGAATTGACTGCCAGGCGCAAAGCGCGATGAGCCATCGCGGCGTGCGTTCAGGTTGATTACATATTTGGAACCCCAGTTGTAGTTGATGCGTCCGAACACAGCGGCATACTTGTATTCGCTGATGCCTTCCATCACTCTCTGAACAGGAGCGTTGGCAATGCTGTGGAGGAGTACATCATTAGTGTACCCCATTCCCATTATTGTGGTGCCAGTGGTAGAAGTATTCTGAAGTGTTGCGCCTGCCTGTATGGAAAGTGTACCCTTGCTGATCATCCGCGAATACCTGAGTTGCGGCTCAATGATCCAGTTATTATTCCCTGACTTGCCGAATACTGCACTCCCCGAGGGATTAAATAATGGATTCTGGGAAGAGATGGGCGTTAAAAAATCATTGTTGTTCTGCATGAAAGTATACCCGGCGTCAACATTCAGTGTGAAGCCTTTCACCAGCTGATAACTGATATTCAGATTGCCGTTCAGGCTTTGTGTTTTAGCAGTGGCAGGTCTGAGCAGGTAGGTGAAAGGAAAATCGAATAACATGTTTGCCTCATTCCATGCCTGGAAATTAAGATTACCTTTTTCATTGAAGATGGGAGGGGCATTAGGTGCAAGGGTAAATGCCGAGGTACGGTCTGAAATAGCATCTACCTTTGTGTAACCATATTTCACGCCAAAACCCACATTCAGTTTCTGGTTGGTGCTGCGGTGCCTGATGTTGAAGTTTAATGTGGCGCGTTGATTACCGCCGTTCCTGGTCATCAGATCTGTCTGCTTTGTATAGTTGGTATTGAGATTGAAGAAGACGCGGTTATCACCTCCGGAGAGACCTGCGGAAACAGATGTTTCGCTGCCTGCACTGAGCATTTCCTTTTGCCAGTTAGTATAACGGGTGGTGTCCCATATTACCAGGTCCGGCGCAGAAGCCGCATTTACGGGAATGCCGTCATTTTTAAGTGCCTCCAGCCGCATGGCCACATATTCCTGCGTGTTCAGCATTTCCCGGTAACGGGGCACGGTAACCACTCCTTTAGAGATATTGAGATTGAAAGATGTTTTACCTGGCATTCCTTTTTTGGTGGTGATCAGGATCACGCCATTTGCTGCGCGGGAGCCGTAGATGGCTGTTGCATCGCCATCTTTCAGTACTTCAATGCTTTCTATGTCTTTTGGGTTGATGCTGAATAAAGGGCTTTGACCGTTGGTTGCGGAAGCACCACCCTGTACAAAACCAGGTGAGGTGTTTGAACTGTAACGGGTAGATCCCTTCACATCCAGGATGGTTTGTGGTACTCCATCGATCACGTACAGGGGTTCTGAAAGAAATTGCTTGTTCAGCGAATTTCTTCCCCTGATCTCTACTGTCAGCGGGGAACTGGCATAGCCCCTGGTGTGTGTCACTATCAATCCGGGCACCCTTCCCTGTAATGCCTGGAGCGGGTTCATCACTGGTTGCCGTGCAATTTCTTCTGCTGTTATCTTGGCAATGTTACCGGTAGCCAGCCTTTTACTGGTGATCCCATAACCCTGTATTACTGCCTGGTCCAACTGGCTCGTGGAAACTTTCAGATGAACATTTACAAGAGGAGTAGTCCCGTCTGCCTTAACGATTGCTTTTTCATACCCGATGCAGGTGACAATAAGCGTAACCTTATCCGCCACATTTTTCAGTGTGAATAGTCCTTTTTCGTTTGTTTGTGTGCCTTTGGCGCCATCCTCTGTTATAACAGTCACACCGGGAACAACGGCGAACGTTTTCTCATCTAAAACGATACCATTGATCTCCCGGCCGGATGGTTGTGTTTCCGTGGTGTCCGATGGTATTTTTGATTCTGATATTGGCTTGCGCGTTACTACAACGGTAGTACCAACGATCGTATGTGTATATCCTTTCCCGTTAAACACAGCTTTCATAAAAGCTTCCAGTGGCTGCTCCTTTGCTTTTACCGTTACTTTGGTCTGCACGTCTACCAGTTCCGGATTGAAGACCACCGTGTAACCTGTTTGCTTTTTTACTTCAGCGAAAACCTGCTGCAGCGGGATCTGCCTGCCACTCCAGGTGATCGTTTGAGCAATGCTTTTTAAAGGGAGGTTTAATAGCAGGAACGCGAACAGCCATTTTAATGGTTGATTGGCCCGGACAGGAGGACACAGTTCTCTCCCGGTCAACCGGTTGTTAAAGTTTGATCTTAACATTGCAATTTGGTTGATAAGTATTGATAATGATGTGCCGGCGCGCATCGGCAACTATAAACAGACTGTATGCATATTTTTTGCTAAGGCAAAGCTCCGCCAGGAAGCCTGGTTGCTTCTGACCTTCTCACATCCACATTTTTATTTTTCACTTATATTCTGATCATTCACCGGGAGCGATGATCACTTTATTCCCCTCCAGCCTGAAACGAAGCCCCATTGTATTTAATACAGCGAGTGCCTGCGGGAGGCCTGCATCCCTTTTTATTTCACCGCTGAGTACAATAGCAGGGATACTGCCTTCGTACACCACTTCTATTTCGTACCACCTTGCCAGCTGGCGCATTACATCATCCAGCCTGGTGTGGTCAAAACGGAAAACACCGTTCTTCCAGGCAATAGCCTGGTCTATATCTGCATGATCAACTACTTTCATCTGCTGTTGGCTGATCAACGCCTGTTGACCGGGATTCAGCACGGCAGATTGTGTTTGATGGGATATTTTAACACGCCCTTCCAGTAAAGTGGCATAGATCCCCGGATCATCCTTATACGCGCTGATATTAAAGTGGGTACCCAGTACCTCTACAGTGGCTTCGCCATCTATGTCTGCAATGAATGGTTTTTCCTGGTTCTGCGCTACTTCAAAGTATGCTTCGCCGGTTATCCTTACTTTTCTTTGCTGGTCAACGAAAGCAGTAGGATAAGTGATACTTGAACGGGCATTCAGCCAAACGTTTGTACCATCCGGTAATTGTACTCTGTATTGCTTTCCGTGTGGAGTAGAAAGCGTATGGTATTCCACTGCACCCGTGTTACCGGGGTAATTCAGCACACCGCCTTTGTTATTAATGACAAAACTTCCGTTTTGAATGATGTTGCCTTCAATACTGTCCAGGAATACTTCTTTACCATTAGCGAGCTTAAGTATAGTCCTGTTTGTACCAGCGAGTGGGCGGGTATCTTTCCTGATGCTGCCTGTATATATCACAATGGCGCTTGAAACCGCGATAATTAGTATAGCTGCTGCTGCATAACGTATCCATGGGCGGCGCTTTGCCGGCATAGAATGGACTACGGCCTGTTCTGCCGGTATCTCCTTGTTCACAGCGTCCAATAAGCCGGAGAGGATCCGTCTGCCGGCCTCTGCGGAGATTCCTGGTTTTTCAGCAAGCGACTGTTCATATACGGAATGCAGCAACTCTTCAATTCCTGCATTATCCTCAATTGAATTTTCCTTTAGCCATTCGAACAATGCCATGCCCTCTGCCTCCGATATGGAGCCATCCAGGTATTTTTGAAGCAGGTCTGTTTCGGGAATCTTTTTCAGCTCCATAATAGTAAGACTAACGAGTAAATGAAATGGGTGGATGAGCCGGGAAAATTATTTTAGCGACACTAAGAGCATCAACAGCGAAATATCACCATATTCCAGCAGGTACGCCTTGATCGACTTTACAGCCAGCGCCAGGTGCTGTTTTAGCGTATTACGGGAAATATTCATCAATGCAGCCGCTTCTTCATACGTTTTTCCCTGCTGACGGCAAAGGATAAAGGCTTCACGGCGTTGTACCGGCAGGTTTATGATCGCTTTCTGCAATAATTCTTCATATTGCCTGCTCTCAACGGCATCCATTAATGCCTGGTCATTTATATTCAATGAAACACGGTGCAGTACTTCGTCTCTGATGGTACTATATAAAGCGATCCGGTTTAACTGGGTAATGGCAATATTTCTGGCAAAGCGGTACAAGTAAGCCGAAAAGGACGATTTAATGTCCAGCTGCTCCCTTACTTCCCAGATCTTCAGGAAAACATCATGTACCAGGTCTTCGGTAAGTTTAGGGTTTTTGGTGAATTTAAGCAGGTAGTTATAAATGCCGCCATGGTAATGAAGATAGATAGCCGTAAATGCCTGCTGATCGCCAATGGCGAGCAGCTTCAGTAGTTCCGGTTCATTATTATGCTGAGAAATATCGTTCACCAATGGCTTATCACTTTATATTAGTTAGGTAGTAAAGTTAATATTAATTGCCAAATGGGGTAGTGTTCTTGTCCGGGTAACGGGCACTGATAAATAAAAAGCCTTCAGGGCTCAATGACCCTGAAGGCTTTTTATTGTTTTCGTTCCTATTTAATCCCCAGCTTCAGTTTGGCCGGGGCCATCAGGTCTTCACAGGTGGCTGCCACTATTATATCTTTTGAACTATCCAGCACGCAAACAAATCCTTTTTCTGCTGCCAGGTCAGCTACTGCTTTTTTAGCCTTTGCTATGATCGGGTCAGTAAGTGCCTGTTCACGGAGCGCCAGTTTTTGCTCCATGCGCATTTTATAGTCGTCAATACTTGTTTTAGCGGTTTCCAGTTCTTTTATCCTTATATCTCTGATATCCGGTTTCAGGGTAGGCTCCTCTTTTGTAAAAAGCGCCACCCTTTTCTGAAATTCTGTTACCAGTACCTGCCCGTCTTTATTGAGTTCCTGTTCATATAATTGCAGCGTATCAAGCGCCCGTTTAGTTTCCGGCATGCTGGAAATAAGTTGCTGCATATGGATGTAGGCAATTTTTGTTTGTGCATTAACATATGCAGTTGTTAACAGGAGTAATGCTGCGAGGGTAAAGTTTTTAAGCATAACATCAATTTTAAGGCATGAGATAATGCCGTAAGTTGAACATTGATATTAGAATAAAAAGTTAAGGGAACTTTAATGAAAAGTTAAAACGAAAATGTTATCTTTTGACAAACATGCTTCATGAAAATAACTCTATGTTTCGTTTTTATTTTAACCTCTCTACATGCACAATCTCAAAGCAAAGAACAATGGTTAGATAATTAGTTTCACGCCTGGGAACTGGTGGACCGTGAACTGCTGCTACTTCCTGCTGACAGGCCACCTGAAATGGTATTTTATGATGATACCTGGGTATATACTACTGCTGCTATTGCTGGTTCCGTCATGAACGGCCCGCGCATGTATGGAAAACCGCTGCAATGGAAGAAAAACCGGCACAGCGATACGCTGACATTACCGGATGGCCAGCGTGTACCGGTTGGTTTAATGAGTTTCGCTGCACCTGCTCCCGATGGAAGAAGTTTCTTTGTAATGGCAGTCCCTGCATTCTGGAAAGCAGCTGGTATTGAAAGCAGTGCATTTACGCTGGATAAAATGCTCACCGGCGTATTCCTGCATGAATTCACGCATACCAGGCAGCAAAAGAGTTTTGGGCACCTGGTGGATTCCATAGAACGTGTACATACCTTCAGGGAGGTATCCTTGTCTGATGATATTGTACAGGGCTATTTTAAAGCAGACAGTGATTATGTACAAAGCTTCCGGGAAGAGATAGATGCTTTTTATACTGCCGCTGCTGCAACAGACAAAAAAGAGGTAAAGGATGCTGTGAGGAAGGGACTTTCCTTACTGAAAGCAAGGCAGGCAAAATATTTTACAGGTAACAGAGAGATCCTGAAAACACTGGATGATATTTTCCTTTCCATGGAAGGGCTGGGGCAATACGTGGCGGTATACTGGCTGATGCATCCCCGGGGAGGCCGTGTGAACAGAGATACTGCTATCTCCGGCTTTCGCAGGAAACGTAACCAATGGTCACAGGAAGAAGGGCTGGCCATGTTCCTGGCGCTTACCAGGTTGAAGGAAAAGGATTGGGTGAAATATCAGTTCAACAAGAAGCCCCGTACAATTGTTGAATTATTGGAGCAGGAGAGTAGGGATAGATTTTAACTATCTAAATATCTATTAAATAGATTTTGATTATATTGTTGAAGTCATACTTTTATGATCCAAGCAATTGTCCATTCAATACCATAAAACTTATAACAATGGGAGAATCAAATGACATCAGTAAATGCCCGTTTCATAATGGGAGTATGAAGCAGAATGTAGGTGGTGGCGGAACCAGGAACCGTGATTGGTGGCCCAACCATTTAAAGTTAAGTATCCTGCGTCAGCACTCGTCCTTATCGGACCCGATGGATGAAGGTTTTAGTTATGCCGAAGCTTTTAAAAGCCTCGACCTGGCAGCAGTGAAGAAAGACCTTCATGCACTTATGACGGACTCGCAAGACTGGTGGCCTGCAGACTTCGGGCATTATGGCCCTTTGTTCATCCGCATGGCATGGCATAGTGCAGGTACCTATCGTGTAGGTGACGGTCGTGGTGGTGCCGGTGCAGGACAGCAACGTTTTGCTCCGCTTAACAGCTGGCCTGATAACGTGAGCCTTGATAAGGCGCGCAGATTACTCTGGCCTATCAAACAAAAGTATGGTAACAAGATCTCCTGGGCAGACCTGCTGATCCTTACCGGTAATGTGGCATTGGAATCAATGGGCTTTAAAACATTTGGTTTTGCCGGAGGGCGTGAAGATGTCTGGGAACCGGATGAAGATGTGTACTGGGGCTCAGAAACCACCTGGCTGGGTGGCGATCTGCGTTATGCGCATGGTTCCCATGGAGTGCCAAAAGAACATGGTGTAGTGTCGTCAGACGATGATGCAGATGGTAATGTGCATGGCCGTAACCTGGAGAAACCATTGGCTGCTGTACAGATGGGTTTGATCTATGTGAATCCTGAAGGCCCTGATGGCAACCCTGATCCTATTGCAGCCGCTAAAGATATCCGTGATACTTTCGGCCGCATGGCAATGAATGATGAAGAAACCGTGGCCCTGATAGCAGGAGGGCATAGCTTTGGTAAAACCCATGGTGCTGCTCCTTCTTCCCATGTGGGCAAGGAGCCTGAAGCTGCAGGCATGGAATTACAGGGCCTGGGCTGGAGCAACTCCTATGGCTCCGGTAAAGGTGCAGACACCATTACAAGCGGCCTTGAAGTAATATGGACAACCACGCCCACTAAATGGAGCAATAACTTCTTCGAAAACCTTTTCGGTTTTGAATGGAAGCTTTCTAAAAGCCCTGCCGGCGCTCATCAATGGGTAGCTAAAGATGCTCCGGCTATTGTTCCTGATGCGTTCGATAGTTCCAAAAAGCATGTACCTACTATGCTTACTACTGACCTCGCTTTAAGGTTTGACCCGGCTTACGAAAAAATATCCCGGCGCTTTTTAGAAAACCCCGATGCATTTGCAGATGCTTTTGCAAGGGCGTGGTTTAAACTGACACATCGTGATATGGGACCCCGTGCCCGTTACCTGGGGCCAGATGTACCGGAAGAAGTACTGATCTGGCAGGATCCGATCCCTGCGGTTGATCATGCATTGATAGACAGCAATGATATTGCAGCGCTGAAAGCTAAAGTACTGGCATCAGGTTTAAGCGTATCTGAATTGGTTTCCACAGCATGGGCTTCTGCTTCCACTTTCCGTGGTTCGGATAAACGTGGTGGAGCGAATGGAGCACGTATCCGCCTGGCTCCCCAGAAGTACTGGCTGGTAAATAATCCGCCGCAGCTGCAAAAAGTATTGGAGGTATTGGAAGGCATTCAGAAAGGATTTAACACAGGTGGCAAGAAGGTTTCACTGGCAGATCTGATTGTACTGGCTGGTTGTGCAGGTGTTGAAAAAGCGGCAAAAGATGCAGGTCATACCATCACAGTGCCATTTACACCTGGCCGTATGGATGCATCGCAGGAGCAGACGGATGTTGAATCAATGGGATTTTTAGAGCCTGCTGCTGATGGTTTCCGTAACTACCGCAAATCAAAACTGCAGGTATCCACTGAAGCGTTGCTGATAGATAAGGCACAATTGCTTACACTTACAGCACCTGAATTAACAGTACTGGTGGGTGGCCTGCGTGTGTTGAACACTAACTTTGATGGTTCTAACCACGGTGTTTTCACATCACGCCCCGGCCAGCTGACCAATGACTTCTTTGTAAACCTGCTGGATATGAGCACTGCATGGAAAGCAGTGTCTGATGCAAAAGAATTGTATGAAGGAACGGACCGTACTATCGGTGACATAAAATGGATAGGTAGCCGTGCAGACCTTGTGTTTGGTTCTAATTCAGAACTGAGAGCTATTGCAGAAGTCTATGGAAGTTCAGATGCGCAGGGTAAGTTTGTGAAGGACTTTGTGGCTGCCTGGAATAAAGTGATGAACCTGGACAGGTTTGATATAGCATAAGTTTTCATTAGGTAAACAAGCAAAGCCCCGATGATCCATCGGGGCTTTGCTTGTTTATGCGGATACAGCAGGATAGAAAAACGGAGAAACAATTGTCAGGTTTACACGTGATTTATTGATCCATGATGTTTATATTGTAGATAGGAATAAACCTTATTATATGAGCAAGATCAAAAAGAAGTTGTCAGCAGAACAAACTGCAGGGCTCCTCAAGATTTTGAAAGCCCGTTTTGAGAAAAACATGAAACGCCATACGGGCCTTTCATGGGCTAAAGTACAGGCAAAACTGGAAGCCAGTCCAGAGAAAATGTGGTCACTGGAAGAAATGGAAATAAGCGGTGGTGAGCCGGATGTAGTGGGATATGATAAAAAGAAAGATGCATTCATCTTTTATGATTGCTCCCCTGAAACTCCTAAAGGCCGCAGAAGCATTTGCTACGACCGGGAAGCACTGGATTCCAGGAAACAGCACAAACCGGCAGACAGCGCTATGGACATGGCTGCAGCTATGGGTATTGAAATGCTAACGGAAGAACAGTACCGGGAGTTGCAGCAACTGGGAGATTTTGATGCTAAAACATCCAGCTGGATTCAAACACCCGATGATATTCGTGAACTGGGTGGCGCGCTGTTCTGTGATTTCCGTTATGGCAAAGTTTTCGTGTATCATAACGGTGCGGATTCTTATTATGGTGTGAGGGGATTCCGTGGTTCGTTAAGCGTATAATTCTTTGTAAATGCTGTCTTTTCGTTTTATTGTTATGGCTTTTTTTGCCGGCTTATGTTCTTCTTATGCCCAAGACAAGCCCAACATGGTCATTTTCCTTACAGATGATCTGAACCAAATGGATGTTGGATGTTATGGCAATGCAGATGTGAGAACACCTAATATGGATTCGCTGGCTGCCGGCGGCATGCGGTTTAATAAAGCCTATGCCGTGGCCCCGATGTGCACGCCTTCAAGAAGTGCCATGTTTACAGGGCTTTACCCTTTCCGCAATGGCTCACAAATGAATCACTTTACGGTAAAGCCCAACACCGCTAACCTGCCACAGTTCCTGAAGAAACTGGGGTACCGGGTAGTGATTGCCGGTAAAACGGATGTTTTTCCGCTACATAATTTCCCTTTTGAAAGAATAGGTGAGGAGTTTGGCAAATATGCCCCCATTGAAAACCGGCTGGATAGAAAGAAGGAAACTGTGCAGATGATAGCGCAGCATTTCAGCGAGCATCCTGAGCAACCCATCTGCCTGATCGTGGCGCCATGGGTTCCGCATGTACCCTGGTTTCCGAACAGAGATTTTGATCCGGAGAAATTAAAAATGCCCAATTACCTGGCAGATACCAAAGCTACCCGCAAAGCATTGGCCGCGTATTATCAAAGTATAGGAGAGGCGGACAAAATGTTAGGGGAAGTAATGCAGGCAATAGATAGAGCGGGCCAGAAAAACAACACCATGTTTATGTTTATTGCTGATCAGGGCGCGCAATTCCCCTCAGCAAAATGGACCGTATATGATCAGGGCTTAAGAGTACCCATGATTGTGAGATGGCCCGGTAAAGTTAAAGCGGGCACTACTTCAGATGCGCTTGTATCACTGGTAGACCTGACGCCTACACTGGTGGACCTTGCCGGTGGAAAGAAGATGGAGGGACTGGATGGAGAATCGTTAAAAAATGTACTATTAAATAAGAAGAAAGACCACCATCAGTACATTTTCGCGGAAACGTCCATGGAACCTCATTTCTGGTACAACTATACACCTTCCCGTACTGTCATTAGCAATGACGGTTTCCATTATATCAGAAACTATCATCCCGGTGTTCGCTTTATTACCCATATAGATAAGGCCGGGCAGAATGAATTCTATTTTGATACCTGGGTGGCAGCTGCCGAAAATGATCCTAAGATCAGCTTTCTGCTCAACCGCTATAGCTATCGTCAGCCGGAAGAGTTGTATAATTTGGATACAGACCGTGATGAGTTTAAGAATCTCGTCTATAATCCCGTTTACAATAGTAAACTGATGGAGCTGGAAAAGTTGCTTGATAAGGAATTAAACAGGCTGGGCGAAACCAGTGAGATGATATCAGAAGGAACGCTGCCGGTTTTCTTTGATCAGAGCTATACCATCAGGCAGCAAAAAAGTGCATCAGATCTTTCTTTCAATAAAAAGAAATGGAACCCGGATGTATTGTTCATTACCGCCTATCTGAACGATATGGATAAAGGAGGTGTTGTTTGCGACTATTTTTCCAATTTCAGGCTGTATGCCTACCGCAACAAAATAGGCTTGAAACTGGCGGATGGTACTGAACTGGAAAGTGAAATGATCCCCGGAAAGCAGGGACAACTGGTATTAAAATTATCTTCACAAGGCGAACTGGAAGTAAAACTTAACCAGAAAACCATTTTGGTTAAAGCATTGAAGAAAGACCTTACTAAAATAAAAGGAGGATATGTGACCTGTGGTAAGATACAGGGAGAGGAGCTTGAGGGCAAGCTCCAATCCTATAACGGGCAGATCAGGGATCTGAGGTTTACGATGAATGATCTGTCCAGGGAGCCTTAGTGCGCCATTGATTTCAATCCAACAATGGATCCTATCAATGTTGCTATAAAGAATAACCGCCAGAAGTTCACACTTTCATGAAATACAAAGATACCCACCAGAACGGTGCCCACGGCACCTATACCTGTCCATACCGCATAAGCGGTTCCGAGCGGCAGGGTTTGGACTGCCTTCATCAGCAGCAGCATACTTGCCACCAGCGAAACCAGGAATGAGCCATACCAGAGATACATTTCTAGGCCTGTTGTTGTTTTGGCCTTTCCCAGGCTGGAGGTAAAGGCTACCTCAAATAAACCAGCGATAATTAAAATAATCCAATTCACGACTTATAGATTTTATACCTGCAAAGTTCGTGATAAGGGAGGCGGGAATAATTAACAAATGATAATTATTTAAGTTCAGACCGGATTCTGCTCAGGGATACCGGGGTTATTCCCAGATAAGAAGCTATATGTGCAAGTTGTACCCTTTGCAACAGGTCAGGGTTGTTGTTCATTAATTCTTTATAGCGTTCCAGCGCTGTCCTGCATTGCCTGGAAATAAACCGCTCTTCAACCTTTATCAATTCCTGTTCTGCGAACGTTCTTCCCCAATTGGCGATATGTATGTCCGTATTATACAAGGCCCTCAGATCCTCCGTTTGTATTTGATAGAGATCGCATGGTTCCAGTGATTCGATGGTTTCGTAGCCCTTTTGGTTTTCAACATAGTTCTTCATGGAGAGAACGGCATCCCCTTCTTTTCCGAACCAGAAGGTTATTTCTTCTTCTCCTTCCGGACTGGCATAGGCCCGCACTATTCCCTTCCTGATGAAATATACTTTTGGCGCTATCCTGTTCAGCTTAAACAGCACATGTGCTTTGGGATAAGTGATCTCATAGATCTTTTCCTTCAGCAGGGTCTTTGACTGTTCAGGCAGCGGGTATATATTGTCGAGTATGTTGTCCAGATCCATAGGACGAATATACCAAATAGGAGGCTTGAAGTAAGAAATTTCACAGTGGGAATTTACGGTTAGGGCTTATGTATTCAAATATAATTCTTAGCTTAATATATTTATAGGAAATTTTTGTGTTTTAACCCGCTTGAAAATGAAAACGGTAACCATAAAAAGAACGAGAGGTGATGTGCCAATGATGGTTCTCATTGCCATCCTGGCCCTGTTTCCGGGCTTGTATATCATGTCTGAAAACAGTCCTGCGGATCTTGCTTTTATCCTTGCTGCACTTTTTACGCTCTTAGTAGTTGTTATTGCGGTTTTTAGTTTCAGGGTGATCTTCAGATACCATAGTTCTTTGACCTTAACTACGGAAGGTGTGGCTTTTCAGGATAATCATAGGAAGAATGCTTCTGTAGTCTTTTTTTATAAATGGGAGGATATTAAGTCTTACCAATTGATAACGGAAACTGACAGGTATTATTCACATGAAACCAGTACTTACCATGAGAGTGATGTTCATTCAATTAGTTTGGCACTTGAAGACGGAAGTTCGAAACGTGTTTCCGTGGATAAGTTCTCTAAAAAGCCAGATGAAATTATGGAGCTGTTTGACTTGTATAAGAAGGGGAGTCACTAAATTCCCCATAAAAATAGAAACCGGGCAATGCGCGTAAGGCCTGCCCGGTGTACGATTATAATTTTATCGCCTTCAGGTAATCTACTTTGTAAGTAGCTTCCGCAGAAGCACCTTTTACAATTTCAAAGCCCACTTTATCCAGGGTAGTAATAGGACCAGCCTCCATGGTTGCTACCAGGGCATCGTTGATATAATACTGTAACTTACCCTCAGCCAGTGTAACCTTCAGCTTATTGGATTCATTCAATGCTCCTTTGATGTGCGGAGAAACTGTCCACTGAACCAGGTTGGTATTTGTGGCATTCACTTTCTGATATATCCGGAACTCTTTATCGCCCACCTGGAAGGCAAGGATGTAATTCTCATCGGCAACGGAAAAAAGAAGACCAGCTTTGTCGTACTCATGACCTTTAACATGAGTCTGCTTGATTTCAATAGCCTGCTTCGAGTGTGCGGCAGCAAAAACCTTTGTACTGGCCCATGTTTTATAAACAGCCGCAGCGGTACCACTATGGGTCAATACAAAATGGCCGTCCGCCACAGATTTTGTCACCGGGCCGCTGGTGCCTGGTTGCCAGATGGCAGTAACTCCATTGTCAAAATTGTCCTGGAATACTACATCTTCTTTTTTTGGATAATCGCCTTTGTCCTTACTGCAGGAAGAAGCCAGTAACGCACTCAATGTAAAAACTGCTAAAGAAAATTTGGGAAAACTGGCGTGAATTCGAGTCATACTAAAATGTGTGTTTTGAGTTAGGTTAATATTTAAATTAGACCCACGCACTGGACAACTTCAATGCCAGATTTTATAAAATGCATGAATAGGGTATGTTTTTGTGTGGAATAGTATAAAGAGAGGGAATAGGACCATCTGTTAGTCCGCGGTGACAGGGGATAACTAATACAAACCCACCCCTAAGCGTAGTGCTTAGATTGTTTAAATTGAATTAATGTAAATCCTGTAACGAATAATAATAATGGAATAGACATACTAATGATAAAACCTGTTATCATGTATTGATACCCTACCCATACAAAAAAAGCATTTGAAAGAATTGTCAACAGTAGTATAAAACGCTGGCTGATCAATAATTGAAAATGTTTTGCTGATAGGTACAGATTTATAGAACCTATAAAAATGAGACCGACACTAAACATTGCATTAAATCCTATCCACAGTTTCCAAATATTTCCGGCTTTAGTCATTTGTATGCTGGACGATTTAAGTTTTTCAACTAAATCTATGTTCTCGGGATGAAGATCTGTTGAAAAAAATGTACCCTGCAAATGCAGCAGTCCAAAAAACAATAAAATTGCTGAAGCTAATATTATACTGATCCTTGCCATTGTTAAGAATTAATATGTTTGTAGAATATGTCTATATCATTTCTGGAAAATGATAAAAAGCGCCAGTATCGCATAAAGATAGAACCCTGACAAAGGCTCCAGCAAACAACCTATTAGGGCAATACATAAAAGATAATAACCAAATCTCACAGGGATTTGCTTATCGGATACGGTTGTATAATGTTGTATGAAGCTCCCTGTAAATAACACAAAGAGCCCGTTTATCTGAAACCAGAAAAAGCCAAATCGCTCTACGTTTTGATCCGCCGTGTTTACCAGGCCGGAACGATACATATCCATTGCTGTCTGCCAGTTTACAAAGAACCCCAGCATCAGATGTAATACGCCCGTAATGATAATAATATTGCCAATGTGTTTGGTGATTAAAGTTCTCATTGTCTTATTTGCCGCAAAACTAGCATATCTATGAACTATACAGTTGGAGAAATGCGACAAAATGAAGGGAGGATTAAACTTTCTTAACCAGCGCGGAGGGTATCACACCGGCATATTTTTTTACTTCATTGCTAAGATGAGCGCGATCATAATAACCGAACTCCAGTGCAATCTCAAGAAGGTCTTTTTGGGGGTATTGCGAGATGATAACATCGTGCGCAGACTTATACCTGATAATATTGACGAATTCTTTGGGGCTCAGGCCAACATGATATTTAAAGCTTCTTTCCAGTTGCCTGATAGTAGTACAATGTTCACTGGCTAAATTTTGTATAGACACGTTCCCTTTTCTATTGATGATATTATTTACAACAGGCAGTAAAAAATGCTTAGGCTGCATCAACCTGCGCGACAAATGAAAATCAAATGCTGAAGGGATATCGTCGAATAAATCCCTGATTTCAGGGATAAAATGACTGTCCAGTTCTATAAAACGATTGGTGACGTCATGTAAAGATGCAAAAGAATAGAAATAGGAGAAAGCAGCGGGCTTAAAACGAATACCGACTAAGCGGGTACCTGGAAATGTTTCCCCCTCCATGGAATGGGTGATAGCACCTGCCAGATAAGCCTTTTCGCTTTTAAGTACCTCGTTTACGGTGCTGACATGGAACGCTTCTCCGAGATTGATGATGATATCAATACATCCGTCAGGAACGACCTTGTCCATAGAGAAAGCCCCGGCGTTGCCGGTGATATCCCAATATGCATCAATATATGATGACAGGTGGGAGTGTGGCTTAAATTCCTGGAGTACCATATTGGCAAAGATAACGTTTCAACGGCAACAGTTTTAACCAGTGGTTAGGCAGAAAGGTTGTTGAATGGGATTTTAAAGGGCAAAATCTACCCAAAACGGTAATTTGGCTGATTTCTTCCCTAAAATGTTGCTGTTACAATTATGCAAATAATGCTAATTTAGCTGTGTTGATGCAAGCGTTAGCAGTAATACCCAAAAAACATCACAATCATGATCTATAATATTTTAAACGGCGACTCTCTTGCTTACAGTTTCCCAGACACGAAAATTGAAGGAGATGTAATAGTTGTTAGAGAAGCTCTTATAGATGGAGATCTGTCAGGCGGCAATCTGCATGACTTTTGGCAATCAAGGGCAAAATATATAGGATTAACAGAAACGGAATACCATAATAAAGTGGTAAAAGAGTTTGAAAAAATAAGGAATGCGCCTGATAATTCAGTGTTTAATCTTTGGTTTGAGTATGACTTGTTTTGTCAGGTAAATATGTGGTTTGTTATTTCAGTTATCAGTAGTTTGCCCATAAAGAAAAACGTTTTTGCTGTTTATACTTCTTATTTAGACAAAGCCAATAAACAATTTTGGAATGGCTTTGGGCCAGCAAATTCAGATGAACTTAAAGTTTGTTATGCGAATAAAATTCCTTTAAGTGAAGCCGACCTAAATTTAGGGAAAGACTTGTGGGAAGCTTACAGAAATGGCAATCTTGAAGAGTTGACAGATCTTTCAAAGGATCAATCTTTAGCTTTTCCGTATATACAGGAAGCAGTAAAGGCGCATGTTGACCGTTTTCCAAAAGATGGCTCAAAAGGAAGACCTGAAAAAGTTATTGAAGACATCACAGAAAATATTTCTACTGACTTTCATGAAGTGCTCAAAGAGTTTTGGAGGAGAGAAAGCATTTATGGTTTTGGTGACACCCAATTAAAGCGTCTTTATGATAAAGTAATGCACGATCGCTAACTGTGCATTGGAATACGGGTATCTCAGCTATTAAATAGAAAAGCAAGCCTTGCAGACTTGCTTTTAAAAGTGAACCGGATTAGCTCCGAGGGAAGTGACTATGTTTTTGGTTTCGGACTTGATATTATCTTGTGGTACGTTTGTTTTGTTTTATCCACAGAAGGCGTGAAAAGCAAACACCAGGAACAAAGCATATACGTATGCATATTTGATAATTTTTTTATTGATTCTATAGTGAAAGCATCTCGCTTGCCTTTTTTATCACTGAACGGTCAAACCCCGCATTGCGGAAATATTCAAAATCATCTTTCAAACTTTTGCTTAACTCGCTCACAGTGTGCCCTGACTTTAAATATTGTCTATATAGCTCAATCGCTTTGGTGACATCGCCCTTAAAGAGATACGAGTGAGCTAAGTTTTTTACCAGCGACGAGTCTGAAGGCTCGCTGGCCAAACCCTTCGATAAAAAGCCAATCGCTTTGTCGTAATTTTTAGTCTCCAGCAAATGACGACCCAAAACACCCGATTGCCCGGGTCTCGGTTTCAGTGTATCTAAAGTGGTTATCCTTTGTCCAGTTGCACGCAGCCGACCATTAATCGTATTCGAATAACCGGTTACTGTCCCGGCGTTATCGAAAGTAAAAGTCTTTGTGCCCCCTAATTCGATATTGCGAAAATCGGTTGACGACGTAAAATACATTTTGCTGCTAATGCCATCGGTCCACAAGTAAAGTCCGTCTTTTTCTTTTTTTATTTCTGAAAAAAATCCGTCTAGTATATATTCGCCGATGTATTTTGAGATGAGCGTGTCGTTTACCGGCACAGTAGTTATTTGTTCAGGTTTTTTGAAACCAGCCCAATTGTATTCCAGTGCTATGCTGTTGATTAATTCCAGTAAAACGTAACCATCTTCGGAATTCACAAACAACGCCATTCCTTTCCCATTGGTGAGTCCGGCAAGGAAATAACCTGTGAATCCCTCGTTACTCGCCGAGTGAACAAAGTATTTCTCGCCATTCCTGTTCTGTATGAATGTGCCCAGAGCGATATCATTTTTGTAGGGCGTCAAATGCAGTTTGACCATTTCCTGGTTCAACACCTTTGATGATTTACCCTGGTAAGCCTGCTGCATTTCAATCATGTATTTGCATAGATCTGTAGGTGTAGTCCATAATCCAGCCGCTGATTTTTCCGGGTATACAAAATACTTACCCGGGACTTCATTGCCATTGGTTTTATATCCTGTTGCCAGATTTTTCCTTTGGCTGGCTGCAGGGGGCTGATTGAAAGAACTGTTGGTCATTCCCAGTGGCCGGAGCACATGCTCATACATGTATTGTTCATATGGCTGTTTCGTAAGATCGGTAAGTATTTGTTGCGTGATAAGGGTGCCTCCCCCGGAATAGCGGGGTCCCGTGCCTGGTTCCGCCACCGATCTTACGGCTTCCGTGTTCGACGGAGCCCGGCCATCTAAAATATCGGTGACCGATGCAATTGCACTATCGCGGTGGTAACCGGGGAAACCATGAACCCCCAGGCCTGCGGTGTGGCTGAGCAACTGGGCGGTTGTAATTTTCTTGCCATGGGACACAGTATCATAAGGGAATTTCCAGTTGCCCAGGTACTGGTTGATGTCCTGGTAAAGATCCAGCTTTCCCTGCTGCGCTAATTGCAAGATGCCAACGGCGTTTAGTGACTTACTGATCGATCCGGGTTCAAACATGGTACTGGTAGTTACTTTCCTGCCTTCTTTTTTGTCAGCAAAACCATACCCTTTGGCCCACACAATCTGGTAATTGTCGATAACGGCGACACTTAATCCCTGCACATTGTAGTGCTTCATTCTTTCGGTAAGGCTATATAGTTTACCGTCGATAATCAGGTTGCCCGATACGTTGGCTTCCACCCGGGAGATCTGTTCGTTTACGGCTTTGGAGTAATGCTGCTGTGCGGTGACTGCCGTAAGCCAATGGCACAAAAGGACTGCTAAACTGATTTTTTTCATAGTTAGCAAACCTATTTGTTCTTCTGCTGGTGTAGCCAGAAAGAGTGTAAAAAGTTTTGTAAAACAATGTAAACACTATGTAAAACGGGTTTACATTGGCCATTCATGCCTGGCTTAACCAGTAAGCGGGATGCTCTATCCAGCTAACTAAACACAAAAGCAAGCCTTACAGACTTGCTTTTAAAAAAGTGAACCGGATTGGATTCGAACCAATGACCTTCCCGCTCAAAAGCGGGATGTTCTATCCAGCTAACGAAATAAAAAAAGCAAGCCTTACAGACTTGCTTTTAAAAAAGTGAACCGGATTGGATTCGATTCAAATCAATGACCTTCCCGCTCAAAAGCGGGATGCTCTATCCGGCTAACTAAATAAAAAAAAGCAAGCCTTACAGACTTGCTTTTAGAAAAGTGAACCGGATTGGATTCGATTCAAATCAATGACCTTCCCGCTCAAAAGCGGGATGCTCTATCCAGCTAACGAAATAAAAAAAGCAAGCCTTACAGACTTGCTTTTAGAAAAGTGAACCGGATTGGATTCGAATCAATGACCTTCCCGCTCAAAAGCGGGATGCTCTATCCAGCTAACGAAATAAAAAAAGCAAGCCTTACAGACTTGCTTTTAGAAAAGTGAACCGGATTGGATTCGAACCAATGACCTGCTGCTTAGAAGGCAGCTGCTCTATCCAGCTGAGCTACCGGTCCAACATGTTTGTTGTCAAGATTAAGCACCCTCAGCTTGGGAAGCTGCCGCTCATTCTCCCCAATAATCCCTAACTTACCCCACAGATAAATTATTTTTTTATTGGGAGTGCAAATTTATATAATTTTCCATCAATAAATCAAATATTCCGTTGTTTCAAAGCTAATTAAATGGATGTAAAGATTGAAAGCAGTTGGAAAGAGGCACTTAAAGACGAATTCCAAAAATCCTATTTTGAGCAGATCGTCATGTCCCTCAAGCATGAAAAGGCCTCCGGAAAGACCATATACCCCCCCGGTAACCTGATCTTTAATGCGTTCGATAAAACACCCTTTGATAAGGTAAAGGTAGTGATATTAGGTCAGGATCCTTATCACGGCCCGGGCCAGGCCCATGGCCTTTGTTTCTCCGTACAGAAAGGCGTTAAACCACCGCCTTCCCTGGTTAATATCTACAAGGAAATGAATACGGACCTGGGCATTCCCATTGCCGATACCGGCGATCTCACGCCTTGGGCAGAAAACGGCGTCCTGTTGCTGAATGCCATGTTGACAGTGAGGGCAGGGGAGCCCGCTTCCCACAGTAAAATAGGTTGGGAGAATTTTACAGATGCCGTGATAAAAAGGCTCTCCGATACAAAAGAAGGCCTTGTTTTTCTGCTTTGGGGCAAATTTGCACAGGATAAACAGGTTTTGATAGACGCTACCAGGCATTATATCTTAAAAGCGGCCCATCCCTCACCATTTAGTGTAGATAAAGGTTTTTACGGATGCCGCCACTTTTCCAAAACAAATGAGATTCTTGTGAAGCAGGGAAAAGAACCGGTTAACTGGCAACTATAACTATGATAAAATTGTTCAGAAACATCGTTGGTCGTGTTTTTGCAGTTTACGGACTGTTACTCTTCGTGATCACCATGTTGATTGTACTTATCCCTATCTGGATCTTCTCCTTTTTACCCGATCCTGCTAAGACACGCAACTTCCTGATATTAGGCCGGATATGGATGAAAGTTTATATGACCCTCATCTTTTGCCCTGTTTTCCGCAAAGGCAAGCAGTATTTTGAAAAAGGAAAGGTCTACGTAGTGGTATGCAACCACAATTCTTTTGTGGATGTACTGGTAGCCACACCCGGCATTCCCGGTACCAATAAAACCCTGGCTAAACATGATCTGGTGAATGTGCCAATCTTTGGTATGATGTACAAGATCGGGGGCATTATAGTGAACCGCAACGATGATCTAAGCCGCAAACAGAGCTTTGAACATATGCGGAACGCCTTGAAAATGGGTATGCACATGGCTTTATTCCCTGAAGGTACCCGTAACCGCACACCCTTCCCGTTAAAGCGGTTTTATGATGGGGCGTTTGCGCTGGCTATTGAAACCCAAACGCCCATTATTCCGTCCTTAATTTTTCATACCCGCAAAATACTGGTGCCCGATAAATTCTTTTTCGCTTTACCGCACAGGATAGACTATCACTTTCTGCCGCCTGTGGAAACAAAGGGCCTCACAAAGGAAGACCTGCCTGCACTGAAGGAAAAGATCTTTATGATGATGTGGGACCATTATTTAGCCCATGGAGGAGCAGAAGACCTGACAGCAGTACCTACACCTGCGTGATCCACCAGGAATTCCCAAACGGATCTCTTATCCCGGCTGCACGTCCATAATCTTTATCCTCGGGCTCCTGGCGGGACTCTGAGCCCTCAGCCAACGCTTTGCGATAAACTTCGTCCGTGTCTTTTACATAAATAAATACAGATCCTGTTTCATCAGGAAAAGCACCGTTACTTTCCCCGAACATCACCACGCTGTCACCAATGCCTGCTTCACCATGCATAATACCACCTTTGTCATTGTGGTGAACCGCAATTGTTGTTGCGCCAAATACCTTGGTCAGAAATGAAAGAAAAGCCGCGCCATCTTTTAAGATGAAATAAGGGCTTACAGTAGGATGTGCCATATAATTAGGTTTTATGAACACAAAATAACGGGCAAAAGCCAGACCAAAATTGGAGAAACACGACATTTTAACCCTCCCGGTACTCTATCCCCTCAGGCCGGCCGGAAAAGTACTGGCGGGGATGATATCCGGAGAATTCACGGAAGTCGTGAATAAAGTGGGATTGGTCATAATACCCGCATTGGTAGGCTATTTCTGTCATATTCAGCTGTTTGTTCCCATATTCAGCCAGGGCACGCTGAAAGCGGATGATGCGGGTGTATATCTTGGGGGAGAAGCCGCTGAACTCTTTGAACTTCCTTTCAAACTGTCGGGTGGAGAGGCAAATACGGGAGGCAAGAGACGCAACATCCACCTGTCCGTTCACACGAATGATATGTTTCACGGCTACATGGGCAGCTGTTTCTTCCTGCTCACGCTCACCCAACCGCCGCTGTAAAAATTCACTCAGCAGCTGTACCCGCAGCTTGTGGCTGGGAGCGGTCATGATCTGCTCGGTTAAAAAGCGGCCCTCAGCCCCCAGGAAATCCGTTAATTGCGGCATCTGGTTGCTGAATGCGGAAGAGGACAGGCCAAAAAGCTGTGGTAAGGCCGTAGGGTAGAGGTAGGCACCGAAAATACCAAAGCTCCCGTGGGTAAGGAAGCGCCGGTGCCGGTTAGTTTGTGCGTGCAGCACTGCAGGATGGTAATCTGTTGAATCAACCTCCGAAAAATCCCCCCGGTAATGGAAAACCATTTCGGCACAACCATCTGCCATAGAACGATATACATAAGGTTGCCCTTCGGGCACATCGTACTCGAACACCCAGAACATGCGCACATGCCGGGCCAGTTGCGGCGGAGGCTGGAAGGTGAGATACACTTGCATAAAGTTAACTTACCTTTCAGGAATCATTTCGAAAAGTTTTATATATTGGCGTTGCATCTTTCCACTAAATAAGATCATCAAGAACCGCAATTGGACAATCTGAAGCATTTTAAAGATGAAAATGCGCTGTGGTCCGCCATTAAGGATGGTGATGCAGCTGCATTTAAGGAGTTGTATGAAGCGTATGCGGATGTCCTGTATCGTTATGGCCTTCGCTATTTGAAAGACGCTGATACCATCAAGGATTGTATCCATGATCTCTTTGTTGATCTGCACCGTTATTCCCGTAACCTTTCCGCCAAAGTTAATATCCGCTTTTACCTGCTGGGCGCCTTCCGCAGAAGGCTCCACGAAGCCAGTAAAAAAGCCGCCGTTTGGCAGGCCGGGGTAGATCCGGAAATGGAATTCCTCATAGAATATGATACACAACACCTGAAGATCGCTGACGAAGAACAGCAGCAAACCATGCGTCAGCTGGCAGTTGCCCTCAAACAGCTCCCGGCCCGCCAAAAAGAGGTGATCTACCTGCGTTATAACGCAGAATTAAGTTATGAAGAGATCGCTTCCGTGATGAAGATCAGTATCCCTACCTGCCGTACCCTGGCATACCGTGCTTTCCAGCAGCTCCGTGAACAGCTTAAGCAAGTCCCTGTTTATTACCTGGCTGCCGTGCTTTTGGCCCTTCTCAAATAATTTTTCTAAAAAGTTATTCCCGTTAGTCTATATATACCTATTCCCTCACTCTATACAATAAATCAAGCATGACGCAGTACACCCATGAAGAAAAACAGCCCGGAGAAAACGATCCGCTGGAGGCATCTGTAAAACAGATCAGCCTGTCCGCGGGGAATGAGGTTTTTCAGGAGGAGGAAAAAGCGGCGTTATGGGAACGTATTGAAAATGACTTTGCAGTAAAACAACCACTTTACCGCCGGATAGGTTGGAAGGCAGTGGCCGCCACTGCTGCTGTATTAATAGCTGCCACATGGTGGCTGTTGCCGGGTAAAACAGAGAAAGGAGAAAGCGGTATCCTGCAGTTTGCGAAACAACAACATATTTCAGATACAACAACGGAAACCAGGCTTATGCTGGGTAACAACCGGCAGATGACATTAAATGGTACCAATGCCACGCTGAAATACAATCAGCAGGGGGTATTGCTGAACAATTCGCAACAGGTGGACCAGGCGCATAATGGGGAACAGTATAACACCCTCATCGTACCCTACGGCCGCCGTGCACACATCACACTGGAAGATGGCACGGTAGCCTGGCTGAATGCAGGTTCCAGGATGATCTATCCTGTTGTGTTTGATGGGTTGAAAAGGGAGGTGTTCCTGGAAGGAGAGGCTTACTTTGATGTATCACAAAAAGCGGACGTTCCATTTTTTGTTTATACGAATAAACTCCGCACCACGGTATTGGGAACCGGTTTCAATGTAAGTGCGTATGCGGATGATGCAGAGCAATCTGTTGTGCTGGTGAGCGGCAATGTAAAGGTAAAAGCCAACAGCAGCAATAATGAGCAGTTATTATCACCGGGCGAAAAAGCCGGGTTCACCATCAGTGATGAGCGTCTTAGCAAACAGACCGTTAATACCCTGGAATATACTTCCTGGAAAGACGGGAAATTACAATTTGAACATGCACCATTAAATCATATAGTAAAGAGACTAGGCAGGTATTTTAACATTCGTATCACCTTACAAGCCAGTGAACAGGCAACATTCTCCGGAGATCTTGATCTGGCGGACGATGTAGAAACAGTGCTGGACGCAGTAAGCGCCAGTACAGGATTAACTTACAAACGTACAGAAGAGGGATTCATCTTTAAAAAATAAAGTAAACAACCAAAAAGAGCTGAAAAAACCGGAAGAAGTTGGCCCTTCTCCCGGTTACTGGTCCCGCATGACTGCGGGACAGGCTTAACTATTTTCTAAATTAAACACTGTAAATGTATGCAAAAAATCCATGTCTGCAAGCGCTCCCCGCGCAGGGGAGAGGCTGTTTTAAAAGTGCTACGGATTATGAAGCTAAGTCTCTTTTTATTGTTAGTAACAACCACCTGTGCCTTTTCATCTGAATCGTACTCTCAGGGCCGGCTTAGTATTAAGCTGACGGGAGGAAGTCTGCCTGAACTGTTCTCTCAGATCAAGCAGCAAAGCAGCTGGCGCATTTTTTATAAGGATGATCTGATGCTTAATGAGCGGAAGGTAAGCCTGGATGTAAAAGATAAAGACATCCGGGAAGTGCTGGACCTGGCATTGGCAGATACAAAACTTACTTACCGCATTATCCGCAAGCAGGTGGCAATCGTGGAGAAAGAAGACCGCTTGTTTTACATGCCCATCATGGCAGATAGCGGTTTTATCGTAAAAGGCCGCATCTTCGATACCAAGGAACCACCCAGCGGTATCCCCGGTGTTACGATCCGCATCAAGGATTCAAATAAAGGAGTAATGGCGGATGCAGATGGCTATTTCTCCATCAACGCAGAGAAGAATGATGTACTCCTGTTTAGCCTGATGGGTTTTGAGCCCCAGGAATATACTGTAACAAAAGCAACCAACAGTTTAACGATCTCCCTTAAAGAAAATGTTTCCGCACTGGATGAAGTAGTAGTGGTGGGACTTTCCGAAATGCAACGCAAACACATTGCCAGTGCGGTAGGATCTTTAAATGTAGAATCACAGATAGCAGGGAAACCTATTACACAAATATCTCAGTCATTACAGGGCGGGGTAACCGGTTTACAGGTACGCCAGGGCTCGGGTTTACCGGGTGGCGATGCGGCTACTATCAAAATACGGGGGCTTAGTACCACTAACTCAGGCGGTGGCAGTCCCCTGGTGTTGGTAGATGGTATACCTATGGATATGAACTTTATTGACCCGCTCACTGTAGAAAGTGTAACCGTATTAAAAGATGCAGCAGCAGCTGCTATCTACGGTGCCCGTGCAGGTAACGGGGTGATCCTTGTAACCACTAAACGTGGTGTGCCGGGAAGAGTACAGGTTACCTATGATGGTTATTATGGAATTCAGACCCCATCCACTATGCCTAAACTGGTAGACGCTGCTACTTACATGAAGATGTATAACGAAGCACAGGTAAATGCAGGCAAACCTGTTTTCTATACCCAGAACGATATTGATCAGACCATTGCAGGAACTGATCCAATTAAATATCCCAATACAGACTGGCAGAAAGAAGTGATAGACAGAACAACACCTATCACCAGTCATTCCCTCTCCGTAAGCGGTGGTAATAACATGGCCCGTTTTGCTTTATCTGCCAACTATCAGTATCATGGCGGTATGGTGCCGGATAATGATTCTAAGAAATATAATATCCGCGCCAACACTTCCGTATCGCTGAGTAAGAAATTCACGGTGTTTATGGATATGATGGCCATTAAAAGGAATGTGACTTATCCAAACAGGCCGAATAACTTTGATGGTAACAGGATCCTGGAAGATATATATAGGGTGCCACCGACAATTCTGCCTAAATATCCGTCCAGACCAGGAAAACCTGATAGTTACGGCCGTTATGTGGATATTGCCAATCCTATCGCTTATGCAGAAAAAGGAGGGGAGAGAAAATTTGAATCCATGCAAAGCAGTATCAATCTGCAGCCTAAATGGGAAGTGTTCCCTGGCTTCAATTTAAAAGGCCAGTTCAGTTACCGCCTGAATAGTGATGCTACCCGTACCCGCAGGGATAATTTTTACTTCTTCGATTATTATAACAACAACCTCGTGCAGACATGGGCACTTCAGCGTACTTATGAAACTGCAAGAGGTACTTATTACTACGCCAGTGGTTCTGCCGATTATACTTTTGACTTAAAGAAGCATCATTTCTTTGCCATGCTGGGAACTTCAGTAGAGCAACAGCAGAGTGGTGAGTGGGATATCGCTTCCATGTTCAGCACCTTCGCTAAAGTGAACTACTCTTATGATGATAAATACCTGCTGGAAGCAGCGCTCCGTATGGACGGATCATCCAAATTCGGCCCCGGGAACAAGTACGGTTATTTCCCTTCGGTAGCAGTGGGCTGGAACATACATAAAGAAAACTTCCTGAAAGATTCCCGCGCCATCAGTAACCTTAAGCTCAGAGCTTCTTATGGCCAGCTGGGTAACCAGGATATCGGCGCTTATCGTTATCAGAACCTGATCAATACCAGCAGTGGGGTAGAAGAGGTCTGGGGTAATCCGGAGATTACCTGGGAAACAGTAAAGATGACAGACCTTGGTTTTGATCTGGGACTGTTCAAAAATAAAGTAGAAGTGACCTTTGATTATTACGATAAGAAGACCAGCGGTATCCTGTTAGAACCTCCGGTTTCTTATGTGGGTGGTTTAGGTAAAGTTCCGCTCAATGCAGGTGAAGTAAGCAATAAAGGCTGGGAGCTGGCTGTGAATTATAACGAAAGAGTGAATAAAGACTTTGGCTTCTCTGTCCGCCCTGGTATCACTTATAACAGGAACAGGATCTTATTGCTCATCGGAGGCCCGTACATTACGCCGGATCTGAATACAAGCACCATTAACCAGAATAATGGCCCCGTCTTCGGTATTTATGGTTACCAGGCAAATGGACTGCTGCAAACCTCCGACTTCGGAGCAGATGGAAAGGGTCTGGTACCTGTTGCTGTTGGGCAAAAGCCTGGTGATATCCGTTACATGGACCAAAATGCTGATGGCCTCATAGATTCAAGGGACCAGAAACTGATCGGTAATGCAAACCCCGAGTATAATTACTTCGCCAACTTCAGAGTGGATTATAAGAACTGGGACTTGGAATGGCTCATACAAGGTGTGTCTCATGCTGATATCGCCATGAAAGGAATGCTGGCATATCCACTGGATATGTCTGCTGATGGTGGTGTTCCTACGCAGTATTATGCAGAAAATTACTGGACGCCGGAAAGACCGAATGCCCGTTTCCCCCGCCTGAACGTAGCGCCGGAAAGTAACAAAGCATCTTCCACCTTCTGGTTTCAGAATGGTGCATACATGCGCATGAAATTTATCCAGCTGGGTTATAACCTTCGCAGCGCAAAATTAAAACGTGCCGGTATACAAGGTGTGAGATTATACGCTAATGCCCAGAACCCATTTGTGATCACCAGCATGAAGCTCGTTGATCCCGAAAGCCAGGGTAACCAGTGGACGTATGGTATCATGAAAACCTACATGTTGGGTGCAACTGTTCAATTCTAAATTCTGTTATCATGAAAATGAAATTTTCCTATATATGCATAGCTGCCTTTTCTATCACGGTAGCACTAACAGGATGTGAAAAATTCCTGACCAACGATCACCCTACCCGTGTTTCAGATGCTGAATGGTGGATCACGGAAGCCAATGCCATTGGTGCATTGGGTTCCGTTTACGCAGGTGTACCGGATGGTTCCAGCGGAAGGAATGTAATGCTTACTTCAGGTCTGAGCGATGAAGCAGTGAACCGCGGAGATCATATCGGGAAATACGATCTCTATACCCGCGGATTACAGAACCCTACATGGGATGTGGCGGAATGGATCTGGCGCGATAACTACCTGGATATCCGCCGCGCCAACAGGTTCCTGGAGAATGTAGATAAATGTTTCATGGATTCCCTTTTACGGGACCGTATGAAATATGAAGCAAGAGCGCTGCGTGCATATTATCACCTGGAATGCCTGTTGTTCTTTGGCCGCATTCCTATTTCCACCGTTTCACTAACACCGGAGGAGAATAAACTCAAACGCAATACAGAGGAAGAAGTATATAACTTTATCCTCACTGAACTGAATGCCTGCGGAGAGAAATTACCAAAGGAATATTCCAATGAAGAAGCATGGCGTATATCCAGTGGTACCTGTTATGCCCTGATCGTTCGTATGGCCATGTATTTCAAGAAGTATGATGTGGCCATCGATGCCGCAAAGAAAGTGATCGTCTCCGGTGTGTACAGGTTGCACCGCAGTACCAATGCCACGGTGAACAGTTATGCAGAGTTGTTCACTTATACAGGTGAACTCAATAAAGAACGTATCTGGTATCGGAGGGATGGTTGCGGTAGTGCATGGACGAGGTTTGCACCTGCCGGCATTGGCGGTGAAACTTATTTATCTCCTACCAATACGGTAGTGGATAATTTTGAAACAAAACAGGGCTTCACCATCCAGGAGCTGGGTGCAGATTCTTTACTGGCCTACAGGATCAATCCTAACTTCAAAAATAACCGGGACCCCAGGTTAACCGGCGCGTTACTGGTTCCCGGTCAGAACTTCATTGACGCTAACTACATTCTGAAACCTTTCGATCCAAACCCATTGAACCTGGACAGGATCGGTCAGCAGAAATCCACTGCCACCGGCTTCTGGGTACGTAAATACCTCGATGCTAAAGACAGGCAGGCGAAAAGCGGTACGCTGGACTTCATGTTCATCCGTTATGCAGAAATATTGCTGAGTTATGTGGAAGCCCTGATAGAAAACAACGACTGGCAAAACCCGGATGTTATTACTCATTTGAATGATATCCGCAGCCGGGCAGGTATGCCGCCTGTAGCAATTGCCCGCTACAACTCCCAGGCATCCCTGCGTGCCCTCGTTCGCCGCGAACGCCAGGCAGAGTTATGCTTTGAAGGACAACGTTTCTTCGACATCCGCCGCTGGGGCACTGTAAGCACCGTCATGAACGGAGAAGTATTTGGCGCAACTGACCCCGCTACCGGCATTGCCATCAAGGTGCAGGACAGGGCCTATACAGCCAGGGACTACTACTGGCCTATTCCGGAAAAGGAGATGCTCTCTAATCCCAATATGGAACAAAACGATGACTACTAACACTTAAACGGTGAGCAGTACGCTGCTCACCGTTCATTTATTACCAGCATTCATAAAATTTCCACCAGAAATCCAAAAATGTAATTTGTATTTTGTGTGTCGTCAACAGCTGACATTCACGTTTACTTTAAATAAAACCATGGGAAAGAAAGAAATCCATTCTTCCAGGAGGTCCTTCCTCAGGAACTCCGTGGGGGCCTTGGCTGCATTCACTATTGTACCCCGCCACGTATTAGGGCGCGGTTACCTGGCACCCAGTGATACCCTTACAAAAGCAGTTATCGGTACAGGCGGCATGGGCCGCGGCCACTTTGAGTACGCAGGCACCAAAGTAGTAGCTATTTGCGATGTGGACAAAAATCACATCCAGAAAGGACTGGACGCTTTAGGCGAAAAAGCTAAAGGCGTTAAAACCTTCAGCGACTACCGTGAGGTGATCCAGCTGCCTGAAGTAGACATCGTTCACGTTGCCACCCCGCCACACTGGCATGGTATCATTGCTGCAGATGCAGCAAGCGCAGGAAAGGACATCTGGTGTGAAAAGCCCATGACGGCTACCATCGGCGAAGGCAAACGCCTCGTTGAAGCGGTGCAGCAGCATGGACGGATCTTCCGGCTCAATACCTGGTTCCGTTTTTCAGACAGATTTTATGGCATGGGTACTACCGTAGAGCCCATCAAAAAATTAGTAGATAGCGGCCTGCTGGGTTGGCCGTTAAAAGTAACGGTAAGCAAACACACGGGCTTCGACTGGAAATTCTACTGGGTGGGTAAAACCAACCTGGAACAACAATCCGTTCCAAAAGAACTGGATTATGATATGTGGTTAGGCCCCGCTCCCTATAAACCCTATAACCCTCACCGTGTGCATGGCACTTTCAGAGGTTATTGGGATTATGATGGCGGTGGTTTGGGGGATATGGGTCAACACTACCTGGACCCCGTTCAGTACTTCCTGGGCAAGGATGATACCAGCCCTGTGAAAGTAGAAATAGATGCACCACAGCAACACTTCGATGCAGTAGGTACCTGGCGTAAGATCACCTATACTTATGCAGATGGCTGCCAGATCATACTGGATGGTGCTGGCACTGAAACCAAGGCGGCTTATATTGAAGGCCCGAAAGGCAAGCTGTACCCGGGTTTCAAATCGGATATCCCGGACCTGGAAAAGAAATTGGCTGCATTCCCTGATCCTGCTCCGCAGGTAACAGATTTTGTAGGCGCCGTTAAGAACCGTCAGAAATTTGCACTGAACGAAGAGAACGGGCACCGCTCTGCTACCATTGTGAACATGGGTAAGATTGCATTGCAATTAGGCCGTGATCTTCAGTTCGATCCGGTAAAACAGGAGTTCATCAACGATGAAGGCGCTAACAGGCTGATCTTTCAACCGATGCGCGGACCGTGGACCATCTAAACTTAAAAAAGCATGAAGAAGATTCTATTAATAGCTGCATGTTGTATCGCTCAGATGGCCGTAATGGCACAGCCGAAGCAGGATAACCGTGCCGCACATACTAAAATAGCAGACCTGCTGGCACAGCAGCCTGCAAAAAATAAAGCCGCTTTACAGACCAATATGGACGCATTGTCTGCATTGGGCGAAGAGGGCATCATGGGTATGGCTGCTATGCTGGCTGCACCCGGTAAGGGAGATAACTCCGCGCTGGAATATGCGCTGGCCGGTTATGCCTTTTATGTAACACAACCCGGTAAAGAAAGCCAGCGTGCAACTGCTGCCAAAGCATTTGGCAATGCACTGGACCTGGTAAAGGATAAAGAACTTAAATCCTTCTTTATCCTTCAACTGCAACAGGTAGGTAACGATGCTTCTGTAAGCGTACTGCAACCTTACCTGCTGGATGAACGCCTCTGCGACCCCGCTGCCCGTACACTGGTGAAGATCAACACACCGGCTGCACAAAAAGCCCTGCTGGCTGCATTGCCCCAGGTAAACGGCCGCAATAAACAAATACTGGTGGAAGTGATCGGAGATGGCCAGATAGCAAATGCTACACCAGCATTGCTGCCCCTGCTCAACCAGGATCCCATGCTCACCAAAACTACTCTCTATGCCCTCGCGCATATCGGCGATGCAGCTGCAGGCAGCGCGTTATCCGGAGCAGCAGCAAAAGCAGGTTATAAGTATGATGTAACGAATGCTACCGCTTCTTACCTCCTGTATGCACAGCAATTGCATGTAAAAGGTCAAAGCGCTGCAGCGGCTAAGATCGCACAGACATTAGTGAAAGAAGCCAAAGCTGCAGACCAGGTGCATGTGCGCACTGCAGCATTGTATCTGCTCAACCAGGTAGATGGCAGCAAAAATCTGCCTGTATTGCTTTCAGCAGTAAATGACCCGCAACCGGAATTCCGCGATGCTGCATTAAAATATGCAGGCAGTGCGCTGGATCCCGCTGCTACCGCTCTCTGGATCAAATCCCTGGCAAAAGCGAATAACGGCGGCAAAGCTGCCGTGATCAGCATGCTGGGTAACAATAAAGCAACGCAAGCAGTACCTGTTATCCTCAAAGCGTTAACTGATAAAGATGCCGGCGTAAGACTGGCTGCTATTAAAGCAGCAGGCCAGGCTGGCGGAGTACAGGCTATTCCTGCTTTGCTGGCTGTGATGAAGAAAGGTGATGCAAAAGAAGTAGCTGCGGTACAAGGGGTGTTGAAAACCATCAAAGGAGATGAAGTAGCGCAACAGGCTGCTGCTGCTATTCCTGCTATGCCTGCTGCCGCACAGGTGGCATTGATAGATGTGGTAGCTGCCCGCAAAGCAGATCAACAGGTGGCACCCGTACTGGCCCTCACAACATCTCCCAATGAAAGCGTACGTACAGCAGCTATCAATGGTTTACAGGATCTCGTAACCACAGAGAACCTGCCTGCTATATTCAAACTGTTATCTGCAGCAGAGAATGCTAAAGATATCAAAGCACTACAGGCTGCCGTGATCAACTCCGGTGCTGATGCGAAAGCGATTAAGGCACAAATGGCACAGGAAGCGCCTGCTAAGAAAGAACGTTACTATGCTATCCTGGCCGGTATCGGCGGTGCGGATGCTATGAGTGAAGTGAATGCGGCATTTGAGAATGGCAATGCTTCCCAGAAACAAGCTGCCGTATCAGCTCTGAATGAATGGAAAGATGGCAGCGCAGCCGTAACACTCTTAAAGATCGCACGCGCTGATGCAACATACCGCACAACTGCGCTGAATGGTTACGTACGCCTGGCAAAAACTGCTGCTACTCCGGACCAGCGTTTGCTGATGCTCACCAATGCTATGGAACTGGCACAGGATGCACGTTTGAAGAAAGCGATCCTGCAACAGACAGAGCAATGCAAAACATTCCCCGCACTGATCTTTGCCGGTAATTTCCTGGATGATGCAAGCGTACAGCAGGAAGCTGCAATAGCCGTGATGAACATTGCACTGGCTGATAAAACCTATAGTGGTGCAACCGTACGCGGCCTGCTGGAAAAAACTTCCAAAGTACTGAAAGGCGGCGATGCGGATTATCAACGCGAAGCCATTCGTAAATACCTCTCTGAAATGCCTGCCGGCGAAGGATATGTATCCATGTTCAATGGTAAGGACCTCAGCGGCTGGAAAGGCCTCGTAGCTGATCCCATCAAACGCGCTAAAATGGATGCTGCCACCCTGAAAAAAGAACAGGAGAAAGCAGATGTGAAAATGAAAGAAGGATGGAGTGCGAAAGATGGATTGCTGGTATTCAGTGGTCATGGAGATAACCTCTGCACCGAAAAGAAATACGGCGATTTTGAAATGTTTGTGGACTGGAAGATCACCAAAGATGGGGATGCCGGTATTTATTTACGCGGTACACCACAGGTACAGATCTGGGATACCTCCCGCAGGGATGTGGGTGCACAGGTAGGTTCCGGTGGTCTTTATAATAACCAGAAGAACGAAAGCAAACCCCTCAAACTGGCGGATAATGCCATTGGTGAGTGGAACAACTTCCACATCATCATGAAGGGAGACCGTGTAACGGTATACCTGAACGGTGAACTGGTGGTGAACAATGTGATGCTGGAAAACTACTGGGACCGCAAGCTGCCCATCTTTGCCGAAGAGCAGCTGGAACTGCAGGCACACGGCACCTACGTAGCTTACCGTAATCTCTACATCCGCGAGTTTGAGAAAGTAAAACCTTTCGAACTCAGCGAAGCAGAAAAGAAAGAAGGGTACAAGATCCTGTTCGATGGCACTAACATGCACGAATGGACAGGTAACACCACCAGCTATATCATTGAGAACGGAGATATCGTTTGTTATCCGAAGAACGGTGGCGGCGGTAATCTTTATACCAAAGATGAATATGCTGATTTCGTTTACCGCATGGAATTCCAGCTTACTCCCGGTGCTAACAACGGGCTGGGTATCCGCGCTCCGCTCACGGGAGATGCTGCTTACCAGGGCATGGAATTACAGATCCTGGATAACGAAGCAGATATCTACAAGAACCTGCAGGTTTATCAATACCATGGTTCTGTGTATGGTGTGATCCCTGCCAAACGTGGTTTCCTCAAACCGGTAGGAGAGTGGAACTATCAGCAGGTAACCGTAAAAGGCACGCGCATCACCGTGGAACTGAACGGTACTGTGATCACAGACGGTGATATTGCTGAAGCACGTGATAAAGGTACTTTGGACCATAAAGACCATCCCGGTCTGAAGAACACTACCGGGCACATTGGTTTCCTGGGCCATGGTTCTGTGGTACGTTTCAGGAACATCCGCATCAAGGACCTTACAAAGAAATAAAACAAAAAGGCCGCTCCATAACAGAGCGGCCTTTTTCATAAAGAGTAGCACCTTTAAATAATCACTGCGTATAACCAGGATTATTAGGTTTCAACTTGGGGTTCTTATCAATATCAGCTTGTGGTACCGGCATCAGGTACAATTTGTTATCCCATCTTCTTGTTTGCACCAGGCCATTCTCCAGGTCGTATAAGTTGGTCATTACTGCAGGCGCGATCTTCCAGCGGCGGATGTCCATAAAACGTTGTCCTTCCAGCACCAGTTCTACCCTGCGTTCATTACGGATCGCTGCACGAAGCAGTTCTTTTGTATTGAGCTTAGCCCTGTCCAGCACAGGCATACCTGCACGTACACGGATCTTGTCTACCGCATCATAGATGCTGGCATCCGGTCCGCTTACTTCGTTCTTTGCTTCCGCATAGGTGAGCAATATTTCTGCCAGGCGGATGATAATATGGTTGGCATGATTATCAACCTGTGCAGCCCAGGTGGGAGGATCTACATACTTACGGAAATTGTATCCCGTTTTGGAACAGTTATTACCACCTTTCACCCATTTGAACAGGTAGCCCTGCTCAATGAAATTCCAGGATGCTTTATCAAAAAGGATGCTGGCATAGAAACGTGGGTCGCGGTTTTTGTATTCATCATAAAAGGCAGGGTTGGTGCCACGGGCGGCATACAGCGTTGCCCTGGCAGCTGGTGCAACCGGTGTAATAGCTTCTCCCGTTTTAAAGCTCTGGTAAGCATCTACGAGGCTTTGCGTGGGGGCAACAGAACTCCATCCTCCCAGATCATCAGAAAGCAGGTAAGTGTTCACGAACTGTGCATCCTTCTCAGGAATATGCTGCCTGTCCAGGATCACTTCTTTGTTGCTTTCATTCGTTTGCCAGAAAAGCTTTTCGTAACTGCGCAGCCCTAAGCGGAACTTTGCTGCTTCTGTGGCATCTGCAAAATTCACCCATTGTGCATAATCGTCTGCCTGGTCCTTGGCATCTTCTGCTGTGATGGTGAACAGTTCATAACCCATTCCCATCACCTGCGAAGCTGCATCAGCAGCGGCCTGCCATTGTTCATTGTATAAATGCACCCTTGCTTTCAAAGCAATAACGGCGCCTTTGGTGATACGGCCTTTCTCGTTATTCTTGCCGCCACTATAGCTGGGAGGTAGTATGGCGGACACTGCGGTTAACTCATCCAGCACAAATTTCAATACATCTGCTTTAGGCGTACGTGCTACGTAGGACTCTTCCACAGATAATGTTTTAGTGATCAGTGGCACATCCCCGAAGTTGTTCGTCATATTGAAATAGCGGAAGGCGCGCATAAAACGGGCTTCTGCTTTGAAACGTTCTTTCAGCGTAGCATCCATCTGCACTTTGTCCACATTCTCGAGGAAGTAGTTCACGCGGCGTATGGCTGTAAAACTCCAGCCTTCATTCATGGAAGTGGTCACATCTCCAAGAGAGATAGTAGTGGCATTGCTTTCCCAGGGGTATTGCGCATGGGCATTATCCGTGGAACCATCTTCAAAGATGCTGCCTTCACCACCATCTATCTGGTTGTAGATGGCATTCAATGCGGCATATACATCTTTTTCTCCCGTCCAGAAGGTACCTTCTGAAAGCTGGTTCTGTGGCGGCCTGTCCAGGAAATCCTTATTACAGGAGAGCAGGAGGGAGGCAGCAGTGATAGCTGTAACGATATGGAATTTATACTTCGTCATACAATAATCTCTTTAATGTTCTGTATTAGAATCTTACATTCAAACCAACGGCCCATGTTTTAACACCAGGGTAACCACCTCTTCCGGAGCCGATCTCAGGATCATAGTCCGTCAGCCTTTTGTCCATCATAAAAGTGAAGGGATTGTTGGCGCTCACAAATACTTTGGCCTGTTGCATAGCTGCTTTTTTGGTGATTTGGCGGGGAATGGTGTAACCCAGGCTCAGGGAGCGTATCCGCAGGTAAGATGCATCGAACAGCCAGAAAGAAGAACGGTTATCGTAGTTGTGTTTACCATCAGCACTGATCAGGATGCGCGGATAAGCTGCATTCGGATCAGGGTTTTCTGTTGTCCAGCGTTTCAGGTGATAATCTTTTACGCTGGCGCCATTGAAGAAAGAGAATGCAGCTTCGCCATCCAGGTAAGTTTTTACTTTGGCTGCACCATAGATCAGTACTTCAAAATCAAATCCTTTATAGCTGGCACCTATTGCGCCGCCGTAGTTGAGCCAGGGCACATCATTTCCAATGATCACACGGTCACTGGCATCTATCACCTTGTCGCCATTCTGATCTTTGTATTTGATGTCGCCCGGTTTGGTGGAAGCAGATTGTTTGGCATGATCGTCCACATCCTTCTGATCTTTAAATAAACCCTGTGCTTCCCAGCCATAGAAAGAACCCACGGATTCGCCTACACGTTCTATCCACCTGTCTGCCAGTCTTTCATGCACACCATTACCGAGGAATACGATCTTGTTACGGATGTGTGAAAGGTTCACACTTACACGGTATTGGAAATCCTTGCCTATCTGGTTATTATGAGAAAGCATTAATTCAATACCGGTGTTCCTGGTAGAACCTGCATTTACCGTAGCTGCATCCAGCGCATAAGTGCTGGGTACGCTTTGTGGTAAAAGAATGCCATTGGTTTTCTTTACATAATAATCCGCTGTTACATCCAGCAAACCATTGAACAGGGTGAGGTCTATACCTATGTCAGTCATGTTCACCTTTTCCCAGCTGGCCAGTTTATTGGTGCCTATGCTTTGCCATACACCATCTGCAGGAGCGCCTTCAAAATTGTAGGCATACCCTGTATTGAGCCGGTCGTAATAGTTGCCTATGGCCACATTGTCCTGGTTACCCAGTATACCCCAGGAGCCGCGTAGTTTCAGGTTGTTCAGCCAGGAAACATTCCCTTTCAGGAAAGGCTCTTCTGAAATACGCCATCCGGCAGATACGGAAGGGAATTGAGAAAGACGGTGATCCGGATGGAAACGGGAAGAAAGGTCCATACGGAGGTTTGCTTCCAGCAGGTATTTGTCGTTGTAATTGTAATTCACCCGGCCGAAGTAAGAGCGGATGGCCCATTCTTCTGCAGTGGAACGGTTAGCGGAACCAGTTCCATCTGAGCTGATGTTCTCGGAACCACCGGCACCCAGTCCTACTGTTGTGGCGGCGTTGTTCGGGAAGCGTTTGCGGCCGATGAAAGCATTACGGTATTCATTGCTTTCCTGGGAAGCGCCCACCATGATCTTTGCGCCGTGTTTGCCGAAATGTTTATCATATTCAGCATAGGCCTGCACCAGTATTTCCTGCCGGCGGCCCCAGTATTCCGTCATTTCATTAGGCGTTACTGCCGTAGAGGCAATGGGTGCCTTTGTAATGAAATTGATCAGTGCGGGCAATTCGTTCGTGAAACTGTTATTGAGTTCATTGTTGTATTTGAGTGAACCGAGTCCTTTAATGGTTAATCCGGGTAATGGAGTAAGTGTAGCATTGAGCGCAGTTTGTATCACCTGGTTGCGCGTCCAGCTGCGTCCGCCTTCTGCCATGTTACGGAGCACATTATCTTTAGCGAGCGTAGCATCTACTTTACCGCCATTGACTGTTCCCCAGGAACCATCTGAGTGACGGGCAGCCATAGTGGGGCCAAGGCGGTTAAGACTTACCCAGTTCATTTCCCCGCCTTTTGTGTCCAGGTCCTGTTTCAGGAAGGACATATTGGTGCCTATGTTCAGGATGGGTAATACCTGTGAACTGGTGTTTAACCTGATCGTATACCTGTTCAGCCCTTTGTTCTGTACCAGCGATTCCTGGCCAAAATACCCGGTGCTCAGATAATACTGGGTGAGTTTGCTGCTGCCGCTAACACCCAGCTGAATGTCTTTGTAGGCAGGGTTTTTACGCAGCGCTTCTTTATACCAGTCTGTGTTCGGATAAAGGTCCCTATCCGTGCCGTTATCAAATTTGCTGATCTCTTCTGCGGTATAACGGGGTTGTTTGCCGGCATTTTTCATGGCTTCATTATACAGCCGGGCAAAATCTCCGGAGCCAAGATAGTCCGGTAAGCGGGTAGGGGATTGCCAGCCGTAATTGGCATTCAGGTCGATGGACATCTTTCCTTCCACCCCTTTTTTGGTAGTGATCAGTACTACGCCATTGGCAGCCCTGGCACCATAAATGGCAGCGGAGGCAGCATCTTTCAACACACTCATGCTTTCCACATCGTTAGGGTTCAGCGAAGCCAGTTCGCGGTTGGATGCAGGTATACCATCTATGATGATCAATGGGCCGGGAGCGCCGAGGTTTGTTCTTCCGCGTACGGTAAGTGTACCTACATCACTGCCTACATCGCCGGGGCGGTTGAGTACAGTTAAGCCCGGAGTGAGGCCCTGTAAAGCATTCTGGATAGAAGTAACCGGCCGCTCTGTGATCTGTGCGGGGCTGATTGTAGCCACAGCACCCGTCATGTTCACTCTTTTCTGGCTGCCATAACCTACCACTACTACTTCATTCAGGCCTTTGGTATCTTCTTTTAGTATAACGTTAATTGTAGTCTGGCTATTTACAGGTATTACCTGCGTTAAATATCCCAGGTAGCTGAATACGAGATTGGCAGTGCCGGGTGCCTGCAGTTCAAACTGGCCGCCGGCATTGGTGGAGGTGCCTTTGGTGGTGTTCTCAATTCTTACACTCACACCTGGCAAGGGTACACCCGTAGCATCAGATACCTTTCCTTTGATGGTGATATCTTCTATGACCATACGCCCCGGTGCAATCACCACCAGGTTGTTGGCCAATAATTTAAAGTTCAGGCCGGTATCATCCAGCAAAGTTTTCATCACCTCGTCAAATGGCGTTTCTAAAGCGTGGACAGTGATCTTTTTTTCAGCGGGAAGGACCTCATTACTGTATACAAAGCGATAGTTAGTCTGTTTCTCTATTAATCGTAAGATTTTGGCCAGTTGTACCTTTTCTGCGCGGAATGTTAATTTGGTCTTCTGTGAATAAACTTTGGCTGATACCTGCATGCACGTTATGAGAACAATTGTAAAGATCAATTTCATAAAGAGCAGCAATTTTAAAACGGCAACCGGTGATGGCAATAAGACGCCCGGAAGTCTGATTTTTTTCATACTTTTAAGTGGATTTAGGTCAATAAAATAATGACAGGACTATGGTCCCAACTGAAGTACCTGTCTTGTTTTCTAAATTCTTACAGGGAAGTGCCGCAAACATTTCCCTGTTTTCTTTTAGTATCGCTTTACGTACTACATAGGCAGTTTTTTAACGTGTGATATAAATATCTTTTTTATCTATCCTGAAATTAAAAGGCAATGAATACTGCAGTGCTTCCAGCGTTTCACGGATATCCTCATCCTCAAAAGTAGCAGTGAAACGTAAGCCCGCGGCTGTACTGTCTTCAAAATGTAACTTCACTTCAAACTTCCTTTCCAGCTGCTGCGCAATATCCCCGAAGCGTTCATTCATAAAGGCCAGGCGGTTATTGGTCCATGCCGTTTCTACTACGCTGCTATCCACCGGGTTGATGGATACACTGGAGAGGGCATATCCTTCCCGCTGTAATGCCTCCAGATCGTTGCTGCCCGGTAAAGGCCTGTTGGGAAACACGATCTTTTCGTTCGGGCGGAGAATGAATTTCTTTTTCGGATCACCGTGCATGCTTACTTCAATCGCACCGCGGATCAGGGAGGCTTCCGATGTTTTATCTTCCGGGTAAGCTTTTACATTGAAAGCAGTACCGAGTACACGGATGTTCATTTTGCCCGTATTAATGATAAAGGGCCGTTCTGCATCTTTCTTTACATCAAAAAAGGCTTCCCCGCTGAGTTGTACGGTGCGGTGCCTGGTGTTGAAATCAGCAGCATAGAGCAGTTCACTACCGGCATTCAGCCATACTTCCGTACCATCCGGTAATTGGATTTTCTTTGTAGCGCCATAAGGTATGCTGATCTTTTTGGGCGCAGGTGTCACTGCCAGGGGAGTAGTGGTTTTGGATGAATTGGTTTGTACGAGCCAGAATGCCGCGCCGGCCAGTACAATGGCTACAGCAGCCACTCTTGCCCATACGGGCAGGCGGAATACACGGGTTGGCTGACGGGCTGTTTTGAGTTGTTCCCAAAGCTGCGCCTGCAGTTGTGCTGCTGCTTTATCATCTGTAAAAGGCGGTGCCTGGTTGGTGTCCAGTTGCTGATACCACTTGTGGAGTTCTGCCAGTTCTTCCGTGGAGCATTCGTTCCGGCCGTAGAGCGTTAAAAGCTGATCGATTCTTTCCTGGTTCAATGACGTGGATTTTTAAGGTGAATAGAATGGTCATGCTCTTAGTCGTGCTACGAAGAGGATTGTACCAGATGGAATAAAAAAAATTATTTGCTGCGCTGGTAGTGGTCTACAGCCAGGCGGATCCTTTGAATGGCCGTGGAGATCTGGTTACGGATGGTCTGATCGGAGAGGGAAAGCTTTTCGGCGATGGCGGCGGAGGGGAGGTCTCCATCCCGGTTAAGCAGAAAGATCTCGCGCATGCGGGAAGGCATACGGTTGATGGCGGAACGGATCACCTGGTTGAGTTCCTTCAGTTCATATTCATTGCCGGAAAACGCACCTGAGGGGAAGATCTGTGCATAATAACGCTCCCGTACGGAACGGAGGCGGTAAAGGTCTATGATCTTGTGGCGTAAGGCTGCCTGCAGGTAGGTATTGAGCTGCACTTCCAGAAAGATAGTGTGCCTGTTTTTCCACAAATAGAGGAAAATATCTTGCACCAGGTCACAGGCATCGTCTGCTGTAGTTTTGCGGAAGGCGGTTTCATACAATACTTTCCAGTACCGGTCATAGATTTCCCGGTATGCTTGTTCACTGTCCTCCCGGAGCATCTTCAGCAACTGAACATCAGAGTAGTTCTTCAACTAGAGCAAAATTAGCGTGCATCGAATATTGATGGCAAAGCTATTAACATTAATGATATTTCAAAATTCTTTAAAACAGCCTGTAAACCTTTTACTTTTTGGTACGTTATATGAACAACCGAAACTATTTAACCCAAATAAACACCTCATGAAAACGGTAACCATTATTGGTGGATTAACAGGAGTGCTGCTCGCAGTACTCGCTTACTTTGCGGAACTTCAAAACTGGGTTCGCATTGAAACAGTTTTAACGGTCGGTTTTATCGGCTATGTACTCATCATCACTGCTATTGCCTATTTTATGTTGTCCTGGTTGTACAAGGGTAGTAAAAAGCTGGAACTATTGTAAAGCCGCCTTTAACTGGCCTTGTAACTCTTCGTGACGGCCTTTAATGGCCTTATACCGGCCTCGTGACGGCCTTGATCGGCCTTATAACGGCCTTGACCCTCCTTAGCTCCCTCTCTGATAAACAAAAAAAGAGGAGCCCCAAGACCCCTCTTCCTTTCCAATATTATATTTAATTAACTAGTGTTTCAGCTTATCCTTAAATGCTTTCTTGAATTTTTCCAACTTAGGTTTGATCACATACGTACAATATGGTGCCGAACCGTTCTGGTTGTAATAGTTCTGATGATAGTTCTCCGCTACATAGAACGCCTTAAATGGGGTAATTTCCGTTACAATCGGCTGATCATAAGCGCCGGACTCCTGCAGCTTCTTTTTGTAAAATTCAGCCTCTTTATGCTGTTCTTCGTTCTCATAGAAGATCACAGAGCGGTACTGCGTACCCACATCGTTCCCCTGGCGGTTCAAAGTAGTAGGGTCATGGCTCCCCCAGAATGCTTCCAGCAGGGTGGCATAACTGATCTTCGAAGGATCGTAGGTGATCCTGGCCGCTTCCGCATGCCCGGTAAGGCCCGTACATACCTCCTCGTAGGTGGGATTGGGGTTGGCGCCACCGGAATAGCCGGATTCCACCTTTAATACCCCCTCTAACTGTTGGAATATTGCCTCTGTACACCAGAAACAGCCATTTCCAAAGATGGCCGTTGCGGTTTTTGTGTCTTTATTAATGGTCATATCTCCTGGTTCTTTTTCGGTTTTTGTTTGCTGCTGAGCGCAGGATGCGAGGCTGGAACCCAGCATAGCCACGAACAAAAGGTATCTTTTTAGCTGTCTCATAATCTTTAACTGTACATCAAATTACGATATCCATGGCGGTTTGGATCAACAAGTTAAGTAACTTTAACATTCTTTTGGAGAACGTATGAATGATGAACCGCATTTGTCATTCGCGACTGGCTGTTGATCAATCATTTTTTATCAATTCCGGTGGATAGGCCAACTTTGCGGAACGAAAAAAAGGATAGGCTGCATGGGCCGGCAGCCGTATATTAAAAAAACAGAAGGTGAAATATTTTCCAGAATCGGCGCCGGTGCAGTTGGAATTTGACAAGGTAAAGATTTTGTTGCAGGAGCATTGTAAAACGGAGCTGGGCAAGCAAATGGCCGATGAGCTGCGCCTGCATACACATATCGATTACGTAAAGACTGCGCTTCAACAGGCGCATGAGTATAAGCAATTGGTGCTGATCCAGCAGCACTTTCCCAATGATCACGTCCTCAATCTCAAGCAGGAATTACGCCTGCTGGAAATTCAGGGGGCCGTGCTCGCCGGGGAACAATTCATGCAACTCCGCAAACTGGCGGAAAGCATGAACAGTATCGTCCGGTTCTTTGATGCAGACAGAAGAGTGACATATTGGGGGCTGTATAGCCTGATCAAAGAAACCCATTACGAAAAGAAGATCGTTTCGCAGATAGATGAAGTGCTGGATGAAACCGGGCAGGTGCGCGACAATGCAACACCTGAGCTGGCAAAGATCCGGACAAACCTGTTCCGTAAAAGAACAGATCTCCGGAGGGTGTTTGACCGGATACTGGGTAAACTGCAGAAACAGGGCTACCTGGCGGATATCGAAGAGAGTTTCCTCAACGGGCGCAGGGTAGTGGCCATCTTTGCAGAACAAAAACGAATGGTGAAAGGGATCCTGCACGGCGAATCAGATACCCGCCGCACTGCTTTCCTGGAACCGGAAGAAACCATTCAGCTGAACAATGAGGTCTTTTCCCTGGAAAGGGATGAACAGAGAGAAGTCTATGCCATCCTCAAGAACCTCACGGCAGAACTGGCCAAACACCATGGCTTATTGCAGCAATATCATACCCTGCTTGGGATCTATGATTTTATACGAGCAAAAGCCCGCCTGGCACTGGATATCAACGGAAACTACCCCATGCTCGTGCCACACGCGCAGGTGCATCTGGTAGAGGCCTATCATCCTTTGCTGCTATTGTATAACCGCAAACAGGGAAAGCCCACCATCCCCGTGAACATGACGCTGAACAAGGATAACCACATCCTCGTGATCAGTGGCCCTAACGCAGGAGGGAAAACGGTGACGCTGAAAACTGTAGGGCTCATTCAGCTGATGTTGCAGGCAGGATTATTAGTACCGGTACACCCCAGCAGCCAGCTGGGCATCTTCCGGAACCTGATGATCCACATCGGGGACACCCAGAGCCTGGAATTTGAACTGAGCACCTATAGTTCACACCTGAAGAATATGAAATACTTCATGGAGAACGCCAATGGTAAAACATTGTTCTTCATTGACGAATTGGGCAGCGGCTCCGATCCTAACCTGGGCGGAGCTTTTGCAGAGGTGATCATGGAAGAGCTGGCCAGGAAACATGCCTTTGGCATTGTTACCACCCACTATCTCAACCTGAAGATCATGGCCGGTAAAGTGAAAGGAATTGTGAATGCCGCCATGGGATTTGATGAAGAGAACCTGCTCCCCATGTATAAACTGCTGATCGGCAAACCCGGCAGCTCTTATACATTCTCCATTGCCCAGCGTATAGGCCTGGACCCCGCCCTCATCAACAGGGCACGCAAATTAGTAGATGACGGACATTTCCGCTTAGATAAATTACTGAATAAAGCAGAACAGGACCTGCAAAAAGTAGAAAGCAAAGAAAAAGAACTGCAAAAACTACTCAAAGAGAACGAAAAACTTAAAAAGGAATACGAAGTACTGTCTGACAAAGAACGCGTACAGCAGCAATACACCCTGCTAAAGCTGCAGAACAAGATCAGGGAAGAAGAGATCATCTACCTGAAGGATATGGAACGCAAACTGAAGCAGATCGTATTTGAATGGAAGCGCACAGACGATAAGGCAAAAGTGATCAAACAGGCAGAGGCGCTGCTTTTCCGTAAGAAAGAAAAGTCTATCAACGAGAAATTACAGAAAAAGGTACAGGATAAATTCGAAGAACTGGCAGGAGAGATTAAAGTGGGGGACCGGGTAAAGATCCGGACGAATAACCAGGTAGGAAAAGTAACAGAACTAAGGAATAAGAGTGCCATCGTACAGATAGGGAATATTCCCATCAATGTAAAAATGAGCGACCTCGTATTAGTACAGGAACGCCAGAAAGTTGAATAACCTATAAATACAAAAACATGCAGCTGGCTAAATATAATCAGATACCCTTGATCACCCTGCAGGATAACAGTCTTGCCGTAGAAGGCTCACAGTTCATGATCCACCGGACCAACCTGAAGGATATCAAATGGGAAGGATTCGAAGTGCCGCACCGGCATGACGGGTACACCATAGACATCTTGCTGAGAGGCTCCGTTACATTATATATAGACTTCGAGAAACACATTATTAATGCACCTGCCGTGATCATGATGGACCCGGAACAGATCCGCCAGTATGATATGAGTTCGGACGCGGAAGTGATAGGCCTGTATTTTACCCGGGATTTCCTGATCACGGAAACTTTAGGCGTACTGAGCTGCTGGCAATGTGTATTCAAGGATAATATACTGCGCCTGGAAGAAAGCCAGCTGCAGGAAGTGCTTTCTTTCGCCCGTATCCTCCTGGCTGAGTTCAGGAACGACAAACCCCGGAAGGAAGCCATTATCAGGAATGTGCTCAGTGCTTTTATCATTGCCTGCGGGCGTATTGCCAGGCCGGAGGATAATGTGGACCTCTACCGCACCGAAACCAGTTTCAGTGGCCTGGGCATCCAGTTCAAGATCCTGGTAGACCAGCACTTCCGTGAAAAAGTACAGGTTACGGACTATGCGGAGATGCTCCACGTAACCCCCGGACATTTGAACGATACAGTAAAAACTACCATAGGCAGGAGTGCCAAGCAGATCATAGACGCTAAACGTATAATGGAAGCAAAACGGCTACTGTTCTGGCAACAGCACTCTGTGAAGCAGATTGCGGGGGAATTGAATTTTGACGATGACGCGTATTTTAACCGTTTCTTTAAAAAACATACGGGGCAGACGCCGGCACTCTTTCAAAAGACTATCCGTGAAAAGTACAACTAATCCCGCGATATGGAACATGTAAAGTGTCGCCTATTATTCTAAATTTGCATTGTCAATTGCAACGCATCAAGTTTGAACGAATCATGAAAATCATGTAACCTAACTATGATCGGGAAAGGACTTTTTTTACAACAGCAGTAACAAAAAGCATACCTCGAACGATTATGGATATACTGCAAGCCCAGGCAGTATTTAGTGTAGTCTTCCTTTTTTTCTACTCCATGTTCTGATTACGGAGGGACTGTCATGCCCGATACAAATCAATTTAACTAATTCCCAGCGCAGGGGAACATGGTTGCGCAATCTGTGTTTATGATCTATAAAAACCGTAGTATGAAATCGTTATTATTTTCTTTTAACAGAAAGCTGATAGCAGGCGCTTTAGCGAGTATCGCCTTTGCTATTCTATTATATGGATGCAGCTCTTCTTCCGGTAATGCAGAAACGCCTCCACAGGCGCAGGCATTACCTGTAGTTACCCTGCAGTCCATGCCAGCCACTACTTTCCGTGAATACACCGCCGCGCTGGAAGGCAAGGTGAATGTAGAGATCCGGGCGCAGGTAGATGGTTACCTGGAAAAGATCTATGTAGATGAAGGCGCTTATGTAAAACAAGGCCAGCCTTTATTCAAGATCAACGACCGTCCTTACAGGGAGCAGTTAAGCAATAACAGCGCCGCCCTGCAAGCCGCTAAGGCCAACCAGGACAAAGCAGCACTGGAAGTTGAAAAGCTCACACCCCTTGTAGAGAACAACGTAGTGAGTGAAGTGCAGCTGAAAACAGCGCAGGCCTCTTTACTGGCGGCTAAAGCACAGGTTGCACAGGCACAATCCCAGGTAGGTAATGCTAATATCAATGTTGGCTATACCGTGATCACTGCACCCGTAAGCGGTTATGTAGGCCGTATCCCCTTTAAAGCAGGTAGCCTCGTTGGAAGAGGAGAGTTGCAGCCTTTAACCGTGTTAAGCGATGTTAAAGACCTGTATGCTTACTTCTCCATGAGTGAAATAGACTTCCTGCAATTTAAAGAAGAGATCCCCGGCGCCACCATCCAGGATAAGATCAAACAACTGCCGCAGGTGGAACTGGTATTGGCAGACAACAGTATTTACGAATCGAAAGGTAAAATAGAAACAGTAGAAGGACAGTTTGATAAAACCATGGGTGCTATCAGCTTCCGCGCTACCTTCCCGAATGCAGGAGGTGTACTTCGTTCCGGCTCAACCGGTAAAATACGCATCCCCAGGCAGCATAGCAATGCCCTGATAGTGCCTGCAGAAGCTACTTTCGAATTACAGGATAAAGTGTTTGTGTTTGCAGTAGGAGACAGTAATAAAGTTGTCAGCAAACTGATCACTATCTCCGGTAAAAGTGGTGGATACCTGTTTGTGGAAGAAGGAGTGAAAGCAGGCGAACGTATTGTGTATACCGGCCTGGACCGCCTCCGTGATGGCGCCGTAATAGCACCGCAACCTATTACGATCGATAGTTTACTGAAAGCGAAACCACTCTGATCAAATCATTAAGAACGGAAACCTGCTTATGTTTTATAGGCGGGGAGAGGATTCGTTTACTTTTCAAAACCTGATTCATGTTAAGAAGATTTATAGAAAGACCCGTATTAGCAACGGTTGTATCCATCATACTGGTGCTGCTGGGCTTGCTCTCGCTGGTATCATTACCAGTGACGCAGTTCCCGGACATTGCACCTCCCAGCGTTCAGGTGACGGCTTCGTACCCTGGTGCAAACGCTGAGGTGGTGGCGCGTTCTGTTGCTACTCCCATAGAAGAAGCCGTGAACGGTGTGGAGAACATGACCTACATGAGCTCCAACTCCAACAACGACGGCTCCATGACACTCACCGTTTATTTCAAACTGGGTACAGACCCCGATCTGGCAGCTGTGAACGTACAGAACCGCGTGGCAAAAGCTACCGCACTGCTGCCTGTTGAAGTTGTAGCTGCCGGTATCACCACGCAGAAACAACAGAACAGTATGATCATGGTGGTGAACCTCACCGGTGAGAACAAAGCATATGATGAAACATTCCTGCAGAACTATGCCAAGATCAATATCATCCCCGAAATTCAACGGGTGCCCGGTGTTGGTCAGGCCATGGTGTTCGGTGCAAAGGACTACTCCATGCGTATCTGGCTCAAACCTGAACGCCTGGCAGCATACGGCCTGAGCACACAGGAAGTGTTAGGCGCTATCCGCGAACAGAACGTGGAAGCCGCACCCGGCAGATTCGGCGGTGAAAGCAAAGAAGAGGCATTTGAATATGTGATCAAATACAAAGGGAAACTCAATAAAGGGGAACAATATGAAGATATCATCCTCAAAGCAAATGCGGATGGTTCTGTATTACGCCTGAAAGATGTAGCCCGCGTTGAATTCGGCTCCTTCAGTTATGCTGCAGATACAAAAGTGGACAGTAAATCCGGTATTGGTATCGCTGTATTCCAAACAGCCGGTTCCAACGCCAACGAGATCCAGGAGTCTATCCTGAAACTGATGAAGAAAGCAGAAGCTGCTTTCCCCACCGGTGTTACACAATCCGTTATCTACAGCACCAAGGAATACCTGGACGAATCTATCAGCCAGGTGAAAACCACCCTGATAGAAGCATTCATCCTCGTGTTCATCGTGGTGTTCATCTTCCTGCAGGATTTCCGCTCCACGCTGATCCCGGCCATCGCAGTGCCGGTAGCTATTATAGGTACCTTCTTCTTCATGCAGTTATTTGGCTTTAGTATCAACCTGCTGACCCTGTTCGCACTGGTACTGGCCATTGGTATTGTGGTGGATGATGCCATTGTGGTGGTGGAGGCCGTCCATACCAAGATGTCCGCCATACATATGTCGCCCAAGGAGGCAACCGTTAGTTCCATGAAGGAGATCTCCGGTGCCATCGTTTCCATTACCATTGTGATGGCCGCGGTGTTCATCCCGGTAGGTTTCATGCAGGGGCCCGCAGGGGTGTTCTACAGGCAGTTCGCGTTTACGCTGGCTATCGCCATCCTGATCTCTGCATTGAACGCCTTAACCCTGAGCCCCGCTTTGTGCGCATTGTTACTGAAGAATAACCACACCGGCCCCGGCGACCACGTGGTAGCCAAAGGTTTTGGTAAACGTTTCTTTACTGCTTTCAATACAGGCTTCGACAGCCTTACCAATAAATATGTACACAGCCTCCGCTTCCTCATACGCCACAAATGGATCACTGTTTTAGGACTGGTGATCATAGGGGTGGTGACCGTACTGATGGTGCGCAAAACACCTTCCGGTTTCATTCCCACAGAAGACCAGGGCTTTATCGTATATGCGGTGAACATGCCTCCGGGTTCTTCATTAGAACGCACAAGGAAAGTGATTGAGAAACTGGAGAAAGAAATGAAGTCACTCGAAGCTACGCACACTTACCTGAGCGTGGCAGGTTTCAACTTCCTCACCAACTCCAGCAGTTCTTCTTCTGCAGTAGGTTTCGTGAAAATGAAACCGCATAAGGACAGAGGTTCCGTAAAAGATCTGAAGGATGTAATGGGCCTGATGCAGCAAAAAGTAGCCGGCATCCCCGAAGCAGGGATCTTCCTCTTCAACATGCCAACCGTACCTGGTTTCAGTAACATGGATGGTTTTGAAGTGATCCTGCAGGACCGTACCGGTGGCAGCCTGGATAAACTGGGTGGTACTGCTTATGGTTTCATCGGTGAGCTGATGAAACGTCCGGAGATTGCTTTTGCCTTCACTACGTTCAATACCGGTAACCCGCAGTATGAAATAGTAGTGGATGAACGTAAGAGTAAACAATTAGGCGTTCCCGTAAGTGAGATCCTGAACACCATGCAGGTGTATTACGGTAGCTCTTATACTTCAGATTTCAACCGTTTTGGTAAATACTACCGTGTGATCGTACAGGCAGATGCTGCAGACCGTGCAGAACCTGCTTCCCTGAATGGTGTGTTTGTGAAGAACAACGCAGGTGAAATGGTACCGATCAACGGTCTTGTTAAACTGGAAAGGGTATATGGCCCTGAAACAGTGAGCCGTAATAACCTCTTCAACGCCGTTACCATCAATGGTCAGGCAAAACCAGGTTACAGTACCGGTGATGCTATCAAAGCGGTGGAAGAAGTAGCAGCCAATTACCTGCCCCGCGGATATTCTTACGAGTGGGTGGGTATGACCAAAGAAGAGATCGCCGCAGGCGGACAGGCAGGTATTATCTTCCTGTTGTGTCTTGTGTTCGTATACTTCCTGCTGGCTGCACAATATGAAAGTTACATCCTGCCATTCTCAGTGATCCTGAGCGTACCGTTGGGTATCTTCGGTGTGTTCTCTTTCATCAACATGTTTGGCATCGACAATAATATCTACGTACAGGTAGGTTTGATCATGCTCATCGGTCTGCTGGCCAAAAATGCGATCCTGATCGTAGAGTACGCCGTGCAGCGGAGAAGAGCGGGAATGGGATTGCTGGCTGCAGCACTGGAAGCATCCAGGCTGCGTTTACGCCCCATCCTCATGACCTCCTTCGCCTTTATTGCAGGTCTGATACCACTGATGCGGGCTACAGGCTCCTCAGCCCTTGGTAACAGGTCTATCAGTACAGGTGCGGCCGGAGGAATGCTCACGGGTGTTGTGCTGGGTGTATTCGTGATCCCGGTGTTGTTCGTGATCTTCCAGTTCATCCAGGAGAAGATCACCGGCAAACCGCAACCACTGACCGTAGAACAGGAAGCTTAGTATTCATCAGATTAATATAGCAAACAATGACGCGTTTAAATCAATATCTCATAGCTATACTTGGTGCTGCCTCACTGGCCGCTTGTAAGGTCGGAAAAGACTTTCAGCGGCCGGAGGTTGCGCTCCCCGCGCAATTCAACAGTGCACCTGCTACAGATAGCAGTGTAGCTAATGCAGCATGGAGGCAGTTCTTCCCTGATCCTGCATTACAACAACTGATCGCAGACGGACTGGCCAATAACTTCGATCTGCAGATAGCATTGAAGAGGATAGAATCCGCTTCTGCTTATGTAAAACAGGCAAAGGCAGCTTTCCTGCCTTCTGTTACGGCAAATGCTACCGCTAACACCACTATTCCTTCCAAGAATAGTCTGAACGGGTTGAGCCTGCAAAACTTCCTGAAAACAAATCACATTGAAGATTTCAATCTCGGTGTAGGTATTTCATGGGAAATAGATGTATGGGGTAAGATCCGCCGCCAGAAAGAAGCTGCGCTGGCTACTTACCTGCAGACATTTGAAGCAGCCAAAGCAGTACAAACAGGCCTGATCGCCAATATCGCGAATAGTTACTTCAACCTGCTGATGCTGGATGCACAGCTTTCCATTGCCCGCAGCAATGTAGCGCTGAGCGATACCATCGTGCAAATGATCCGCATGCAGAAAACTGCCGGCGAGGTAACCGAACTGGCTGTACAACAGGCCGTAGCCCAGAAGCAGGCAGCAGAACTGCTGATCCCGCAACTGGAGCAAGCTTCTACGATCCAGGAGAATGCTATCCGCATCCTCACCGGTCAGATGCCAGGCCCTGTTGCCCGCAATGGTTCACTGGAAGCCTATCCTGTATGGGATAACCTGGAAACAGGTGTGCCTGCAAAAGTGATCAGCAACCGCCCGGATGTAAAAGCCACTGAATTAGGATTGAAAGCAGCCAACGCCCAGGTGGGTGTGGCACAGGGAAGCATGTATCCTGCTTTAAGCTTAACGGCTAACGGCGGTTTGAATGCTTACGAGATCGGAAAATGGTTCGCCATCCCTAACTCATTATTTGGTACCGTAGCAGGAAACATTGCACAGCCTATCTTCCAGCAACGCCGTTTAAAAACGCAACTGGAAGTAGCGAAAGTAGATCGTGACCAGGCCGTGATCCTTTTCCGCCAGTCAGTGACCAACGCTGTGCGCGAAGTATCCAATGCACTGGTACAGTTAGATAAACTACACACACAACAGGACATAGCCGCAACCCGCCTGCAAACTACACAACAGGCCGTGAACAACGCCCGTTTACTGTTCCGCAGCGGATTGGCCAATTACCTGGAAGTTATTTCTGCACAGGGCAATAGCCTGCAGGCAGAGTTAACACAGGTAGATATCCGCCGCCAGCGCCTCACGGCAATGGTAGACCTCTACCGTTCATTAGGGGGAGGATATCAATAAGAGAACAGAAAGCCGGTGACAGGTGATAGTTGTTTTTTTTCGGAACAACAGACAGGTTAAACGGAAGCAATGCAAGGGACAGCTGTCATCTGTCAGCGGTTTTCTATTCTTCATGAACATCAGGTTGTACCGGCGGGCTTATGCCTGCCGGTTTTTTTATTTATTATTGTAGTATGAAATGGATCACCCGCGAACATCCGAAAATAGACCGCATTGCCTGCCCCTGGCTGATCAGGCGGTTTATTGATAAGGATGCGGAGATCATTTATGTACCGGCTGAACAGGTACTGTCTGAAGCCAAAGCACGCAATGCCATCCCTTTTGATATTCCGGATGTGGAATACAGTCATCATAAAGACCTTTGTACTTTTGATTACTTCCTGTCCAAACACCAACTCAAAGACCCTGCATTACTGAAGATGGCGCCGATCATCAGGGGCGCGGATACAGACCGGCATGATCTTTCTGCACAGGCAGCAGGGCTTTGGGCCATATCTGCAGGCCTTGCCTATAATTTCAAAAATGATGAAGAACTGCTGGAAAAAGGGATGCTCATCTATGATGCGCTCTACAGCTGGGCCAGCCATCTGTATACGGATAAACATACACAAAGCCCTGCAGAACATTTGCTGATGGAGATCTTCAATAAGTTCATCCGGCAGAAAGCAAAACAAAAGATACCGGATTGGGCAAAGGAATTGAAAGAGATCATCCAGGACCAGCTGGATACCAACCTGAATGTAAGTTTAGGAGATGTTTCAAAAGAACTGGACATAAACCCCGCTTATCTTTCCCGTGAATTCTCCAGGTATTTTGATAACCTTTCTTTCGGGGATTATATCCGTAAGAAAAGAATAGACAAAGCCATTGAGTTGTTGCAAACCCATTATTCCCTTACAGAAATAGCTTACCTCACCGGCTTTTCCGATCAAAGCCATTTCACCCGCATCTTTAAAAAACATACCGGTAAAAACCCCTCAGAATACCGGAAAGAACTGCAAAAAGGTAAAAAGGATACAAATCGTTAAGAACGTTCTATTCTGCCCCCGGGATACTCAATAGTATTGCAGCATGATGTCTGCACCAACCTATTCACTCAAGCAGCTGTGCCTGTATTTCCTGAAACTGGGAACCTGGGGATTTGGCGGCCCCGTAGCGCTGGTCGGTTATATGAACCGCGACCTGGTGGAGCGTAAAAAATGGATCACAGAAGCAGATTACAAAGAAGGGTTAGCCCTTGCGCAACTTGCACCAGGCCCATTAGCAGCCCAGCTGGGCATTTACATGGGATACATACATTACGGCATCACAGGCGCTACGCTCACGGGGCTTGCTTTTGTATTACCCTCTTTTTTTATGGTGCTGGCATTGGGCGTTATCTACGAAGCGTATAACGGCATCCCATGGATGCAGGCCGTGTTTTATGGTATAGGTGCCAGCGTGATAGGGATCATTGCTTACAGCGCCTTTAAACTCACAAAGAAAAGTATTTCAAAAGGCTTATGGGGTATCTATGGTGTAGCCGCTGTTTTTACAGTATGGCAGGAAAGTGAGTCCGTACTTATTTTCCTGGCTGCAGGTATACTCTGGTGGCTGATCAAAAGACCACCGGTACTTCGTGCAGTGGTTCCTGTTCCGTTATGGGAGATCTTCCTTTATTTCACCAAAGCCGGTGCATTTGTTTTTGGCAGCGGGCTGGCCATTGTTCCTTTTCTCTATGGAGGCGTGGTGAAAGAATACGGCTGGTTAACGGAACAGGAATTCATTGATGCAGTAGCAGTGGCCATGATCACGCCGGGGCCTGTAGTGATCACAGTGGGGTTTATCGGTTATCTCACTGCAGGTTTTCAGGGTGCTTCCGTGGCGGCATTCGCTACCTTTTTTCCCTGTTACCTGTTCACGGTACTACCTGCTCCTTATTTTAAGAAATATGGAAAACATCCCGGTATTAAAGCTTTCGTGGATGGTGTAACCGCTGCTGCCATTGGCACTATTACCGGCGCCGTGATCGTACTGGGTAAACGTTCCCTGGTGGATGGATACACGGTGGCTATTGCATTGTTAACCGCTTTTGTCTGCTGGAAATATAGCAGGGTGCCGGAACCCTTATTGATCCTTTTGGCAGCGCTGGTGGGAATCTTTTTAAAAGTCTTTATCTTATGAGAATACTTATAGTTTTGTTTTTGATCATCAGTATGTCTGTCCGCGCCCAGGACTCCACCGCTAAAAAGATCCGTTTTTCCCTGGAAGGAATGATCGGTGTTTCCTTTGGCAACAACCTCGTTGCCGTTAATGTAGGCGGCCCTAACCTCAAACTGAAAGTAGGGGAGCACTGGAGCGTTGGCATTTGTGCATTGCCTTCTTTATTTATACACGATGGCAAACCCGAACCTAAACTCGGGCTTGGGTTTCGGGTGGATTACCGCAGGTTTGTTTTCCTGGTGCCTGGATATTACATCAGTAACCAAAGTAAATGGTTATGGTCTTATGGACTGGGATATAAGTTTCACTAATCCCTTGATCTCATGGCCTTGAGTATTGCCCTGCTCCGTTTATCTGCCTTCGCGTTATTATAGGACATTACGGCCCATATGGCAAGGATCAGCCAGAGGAAAAAGCCCGCACCAAAGAATAGGAACGTGAAACAGGCTACCACCTGAAGAACAATAGCCAGGATAGCAGCAATTAATTTTCCTCTGAGCAGGAAGGAGAGGCCCGGGCAGAGGATCGCAATAAGGATCATAACATACAGTTTTTTGTGTGTTATATAAGGAGGAGGTTTGAAAATACGAATTATTTGGCGCAATAACCCCTTGAATTGTCTCATCAGCACCCGGTCGGGGCCGTTTGTAACCTGTAATTTTAAGCATGATACTTACAGACAAAACAGCCGTGATCTACGGTGCAGGAGGTTCCCTTGGCGGTGCTGTAGCCAGGGCCTTTGCCCGTGAAGGTGCCAGGGTATTCCTGGCCGGCCGCACTCAATCTTCGCTGGACACAGTAGCTAAAGACATCCTTGCTTTGGGCGGCAAGGCAGAAACGGCTCTTGTAGATGCGCTGGATGAAAAGGCCATTGCAGATTTTACAGATGCGGTGGTGGCCAAAGCAGGAAGGATAGATATTTCCTTTAATGCCATTGGCCTGGAAGATGTACAGGGTATTCCTATCGTGGAGATGTCGTTGAAAGACTTTACGCAACCTATCCATGTGGCGATGCAAACACAATTCCTCACGGCTAAGGCGGCAGGTAAACACATGATCAAACAGAAGAGTGGTGTGATCCTGTCTATCTCTGCTACGCCGGCAGGTAAGGCTTATGCATTCGTTGGTGGTTTTGGACCGGCATGCAGTGCGCTGGAAGGTTTTTCCAGGAACCTGGCGGATGAACTGGGGCCATACGGCATCCGGGTAGTAGGCATCCGCTCAGCAGGATCTCCTGATTCCGCGGTGTTTCAGAAAGCAATGGAAGAGGAAGTTAAAGGCCCTGAACCTTATAACGCCATTCAGGCACTGATAGATGATACCATGCTGAAGAAATTACCATTGATGGCGGAGATAGCCAGCACAGCCGTATTCCTGGTTTCTGATCAGGCCAGTGGCATGACGGGTACGTTTGCGAATGTAACCTGTGGTACTACGCGGGATTAGCAGGCCTGAGTTCCATATCATAACGGTGCATCCCCTCGCCGTAGGAGTTATTGGTTATCCTGATGGTCACAAATCCCAGTTTCTCAAAGAAAGAGAAAGAATGTTGTGTGGTATCAAGGTTAATAGTTACAGAGGGGAAGGCTTTTCTGATGGCTGTAATGCGGTGCAGGATCAGGGCTTTGCCAATGCCTTTTTTATGCAGGTGGTTGTGCACAAGGCCCCAGGTCATGGTGGCGCGTTGTTTATCAGGGTAGATGGAGAACCCGCCGCAGCCGATCACTTCATTATCCTGCTCTACCACAAAATATTGTTCGTCAGGCGCCTGTATCTTCTGTTCTTCCACATCCGTTAACCAGTTCTCGAAATCACTTAGTTCATGCGGCATGAAGAATTTTGGCATATTACTTTTAAAGGCATCTACACATGCCTGCCGGTCTGCCGCAGTATAAGGTCTGATAAGCATAGTGCAAATTAAAGCTAAATTTTGGCCGCACGTACGATCAGTGTTTCCATTTTCCCTGCAGGCTCAGGCCTTTCAATAACGTGTATCCTGCCAAATCCGTTTTGTTCCAGCAATGCTGCCACATCTTCCTTTTCATACAAGCGAAAGCCATACTGCACAAAGGGTAAGGCCTGCATCACAGAAGCCGGCCTGATGGCAATCACTATCTTTCCTCCCGGTTTTAATACCCTGCGTATCTCTGCAAGCTCTTTCTGCGGATGCTCCCAGAAGTAAAGTGTATTTACTGTAAATACGGTATCAAAGAGTGCATCAAACAAAGGCAGTTCATCAGAGGCAGCGGCAATGAACTCTGCCTGCCTTTTTTGAATAAAGCGGGTGTTCAGGGACCGGGCCTCTGCTACCATGGTCTCTGAAAAATCACAGCCGGTATATTTCACGGCAGGGGCGGAGGATAAAATATCCTTCACAAAAAAGCCATTTCCCATGCCGATCTCCAGGATCTGCTGATGGCTTTTTATTTCCAATGCAGCAATGGTATACTGGTTGATATGCAGATTTCCCTCATTCATCTTCATACCCACCTCTTTCCCCAGATCGCCCACTGGTTTCCTCAATTGTGCAGCAATAGCTTTAACGTCCATTTTTTTTATGCAAATATCTGTACCATAACACAGAAGAAATTGTAAAAAACCGACAGTTATGGGCGTGGCACCATTTTTGGAACCTTAATCAAAAATAACGACCATGAGCAAGATCCGCATATCATTTATTGCTGCCCTGGTGGGCGCAGCAACTACCTTTACCAGCCTGAACGGTATGGCACAGGGCATTGACACTACTGTTAAAAAAGTAGGTAAGGCTATTGATACCACTGCTAAAAAGGTAGGTAATAAAACAGCTTCTACAGCTGTTAAAGGCGTATCCGCCATTAAGGATAAGATCTACAAAGGCAAACAGGCTCCGGGAGGAGAGGTGGTTTATATTGATAATAAAGACCGCAAGTATTATGTAGATAAAAAAGGGAAGAAGATCTATCTGAAACCATCTCAGATAAAGGATAAAGAATAATAAAAAAGGCCCGTAACTCACGGGCCTTTTTTATTATTGGTAAATGAATTACCAACCCGGATTTTGTGGTGCCAGTGCAGGGTTACGCTGTATCTGCGTCAACGGCACCGGGAAGAGATAATGTTTGGGGGCAACAAATTGTCTTCCTGTCATTACAATAATATAACCATTAGCATCGGCTGCCAGGTTGCTTACCTGTGAAGGCACTGCTGCCAGGGACTTCTTCATACCTTTTACATCTGCGGCCAGGAGGCTGCCCTGCTTCCAGCGGATGATATCATACCATCTTTGCCCTTCCCGCGCCAGTTCCACTCTTCTTTCCCTTCTGATCTCCGTTCTGAGGTCCAGGCCATCTGCAGCGAGTTCTGTGATCACCATTCTTTTCATACCAACCCTGTCGCGTAATTTATTGATGGTGAGATCGAGGTCTGCCTGTGTAAGTGTGCCCTGTTCCATTTTAGCTTCCGCATAGGTGAGTAATATTTCTGCAAGGCGGAGTACATGAATATCGTTCTGATCTTTTGAAACGGCCGCAACAGTGCTTATTTCCACATATTTGGTAAAGTAATAACCGGTGATGGTTACACAACCCAGCTTATCAGAAACAAACTTCGGTGCGGTGAAGATACCTGCATTGGTATTGGCAGGGTTACCATCTTTTTTACCACCCCATGCCGCGCCTGGTGCCAGGATGGTTTGTTTCATCCGGGGATCGCGGTTAGCGAATATATTAGCATAAGTGTCTTCTTTGTAAAGCGGTGATCTGTCAATAGGCAGGCCATCGGTACACAGATAAGCATCCACCAGGGATTTAGTGGGATTATACCGGGATGCCTGGTCAGGTACCTGTGTTTCCCGGCTGATGTTATGCATGCTCACATCTGTGAGGTTGATACGGGCTGCGATAGTTTCTTTATTGGCACCTGCAGAGAGTTTACCGGCGTAAGTGAACAGGGTGTAATAATCCACCGCTGGTTTGCCGGTTGAATAGAGGGAGTATACACCCAGGTCCATTACATCTTTCGCTGCTTTTTCAGCTACATCCCACCTGCTGTCATATAAAGCCATACGGGCCTTGAAACCTAAGGCCACACCTTTGCTGAAGCGGCCCAGATTGGCGCCGGTCTGCGGGGCTTTCTGCATTTGTGCAGCTGCTTCTTCCAGTTCTTTGAGGATGAAATCAATGATCTCTTTGCGGGTATTACGCGGGCCGTACAGTTCATCGATCTTTAAAGGTTTGGTGGTCAGCGGCAGGTCGCCGAAATAGGAAACCAGGTTCATATACATATAAGCCCTGATAGTCCTGGCTTCGCCGGCCATCTGATCTTTTACTGCCTGTGGAACGGTAGTGGCTTTTTCATAATTGGCCAGGAAAACATTACACTGGCGGATACCGGAATACTGGCTTACCCATTCTGCGTTCACGGAAGAAAGGTCCGGATCAAAGTTACCACTGCCGAAGATGCGGTAAGCATCGCCGGTGCTGGAGTTGATGCTGTTATCGCCCATCTGGTCCATCGCCACTGTGTTGTTGTTCTTCACGTTGGCATACAAGGCTTTCAGCGCAAGGGTAAGTTGTTCCTCTGTTGTCCAGAAATTGGCATCTGAAATGGCATCCAGTGGTGCACGGTCCAGGAAACCTTTTCTGCAGGAGCTTGGAATGATAAGAAGTGAAACGGATATATAGAGAAGTATCTTTTTCATGATCATTTAAAATTGATGTTTAAACCAAATACAAATGTTTTAACCTGTGGGTAGAAACCGCCTAAGCTCACGGGTGTTTCCGGGTCATATCCGTAGAAGAAATCAGATTTAGTGAGCAGGTTGTCCGCAGAGAAATAAGCCCTTAAACGGTCTATCCTGTAACGTTCTGTGATCCTTTTCGGAATGATATAACCCACTTGTATGTTCTTTAACCGCAGGTAAGCTGCATTCTCCAGCCAGAAGGTGGAAAGGCGCTGGTTATAGGAATAACCATAGGTTAACCTGGGATAGCTGGCACCTGTGTTGGTGGGCGTCCATCTGTCCAGGTGGATCTTTTGCGGATTGGAACTTTCATTGATGAAAGCATGCCTTGCCGCACCGGCGATATAACCGTTTGCTTCCCCTACACCCTGCAAAAAGAAGCTCAGGTCAAAACCTTTATACTGGCCGTTGGCTTTAAAACCATAAGTATAACGGGGAATGGCGCTGCCGATCACCTGTCTGTCGTCTGCAGCCGTGATCTTTTTATCACCGTTCAGGTCTTTGTAGATGATATCGCCCGGTTGCATGGGATAGCTGGCATCATAAGGGAAGTTAGGTGTGTATTTTTTAGTGACATCGTCATACGTATAATCGGAGATCTGTGAAATGCGCTCTGCTACAAAGCCATAGAATGCATCAATAGGCTGCCCTACCGTTCTGATCTGATCCGCTACCGTAGCAGGGGCATTTCCCAGGCTCAGTACTTTATTCCGTACATCAGAGATATTAGCGCTTACGCCGTAAGAGAAATCCTTGATATTGTCCTGCCAGCCTACCTGCAGTTCCCATCCTTTATTCTGTACTTTACCGGCATTCTGCGGAGGGTAGGAGCCACTCAGACCTAAAACATCCGGTAAAGGAACTTTCAGCAGGATGTCGTTTGTATTGTTGATGTAATAATCTGCAGTTACGCTTAAACGATTGTCCAGCATGGCGAGATCAATACCAAGATCCTGTTTTACCACGGATTCCCAGGTGAGCAGTTCATTGGGAATGCCGGTCTGGCGATAACCTACGGTGAGGATATTACCAATGGGCTCTGTTGCAACAGAACCGATAGAGGAGAGGTAAGCAAAATCTGCGCCCACTTTGTCGTTGCCCTGTGTGCCATAAGAGGCCCTGATCTTACCAAAACTGATGACGCTTTTCAGCGGCTGAAAGAATTTTTCGTTGGAGAACACCCATCCGGCAGAACCAGCGAAGAACCAGTTCCAGCGAAGATCCGGTGCAAAACGGGAAGACCCATCGTACCGGAAGTTCCCTTCCAATAAATACTTATCGTTATAACTGTAATTCACCCTGCCAAAAACGGATTGAAGGGCGTTTTGATTGGCGTCAGAGTTGTTCAGCGGGTTCAGGGTACCCAGGTTAATGCTGCCCAGGTCCTGCGTAGGCAGGTTGGTTCTGCTGGTGCTGAAGTTGCGTCCCACGCTTTCTTCGGAAGAAGCGGCAGCCAATGCTTTCACGTAATGTTTGCCGGCAAAGGTCTTTTCATATTCCGCCATACCTATCACAGTTTGATAGTAAGCTGTGTAATCGCGGTTATCTATCTTATTAGGATTATTGGTCTGGTAGATCAGGGAGTTGTCGATCGGACTGTAGTAGTTGATGGTTTTAGTAAAGATCTCACGGAAAGAGTTTGATTTTACCAGGCCGTACTGCCCGCGTAACCTGAATTCTTTTGTGATGTTTAAAGTGGCCTGGATATTACCGGTGATCTCCTGTGAAGTGAAGTAATTTGTACCACCATCCGTAACCACTGCAATAGGGTTTTGTGATCCGCCCAGGTAACCCCAGCCGCCTGTTGTAAAGCGTATGGGCACTAATGGAGAGATCTGATGAGCAGAATAGATGGGGCCGGCATCTCCGTCAACATCTGAGCTGGAACCGATCTGGTTCCTGTCTATATAACCCAGGTTAGCATCCAGCTGCAGTACATCAAACAAAGTGGTGTTGATCCTTAAACGTACGTTCTGCCTTTTTGAATCGAAGTTATCGCCCGTGATCAGGCCGCCCTGTTTTAACAGGGAGTAGGAGAGATAATAATTGATATTATTGGCACCACCGGATAAATTAAGCATATGACTTTGCTGTGGCGCATTGGATTTATACATTTCTTTCACCCAATTGGTATTGGCATAATAGTTCTTATCAGAACCATCCTTTGCGATCTGTATCTGCGCATCTGTATAAGTAGGGTTGGCGCCTGCATTCACCTTGGCTTCATTCAGGAGTGTCATGTAATCCACAGAACCCAGGAAGTCCGGCAATGCCGTTGGTGTCTGCAGCCCGAAGTAGTTGTTGTAGCTCAGCACCGGTTTCGCATTGTTCTTTCCCTTTTTAGTGGTCACGAGGATTACGCCGTTGGCACCCCGTACACCATAAATGGAAGAGGAGGCTGCATCTTTCAGTACCGTGATGGTTTCAACATCTTCAGGGTTGAGGATATTGATATTGCCACTGGGGATACCATCTATCACCAGCAGGGGGCTGGCATCATTGAGCGTACCTATACCGCGGATGCGGATGGTGCCGCCGCCGCCACCGGGTATACCGGTAGAATTTACCACGGTAACACCGGGCATTTGGCCTTGCAATGCAGAGCCTACAGATGTAGCAGGGCGGCCTTTGAAATCTTCGCTGCTTACGGTGCTCAGTGCACCGGTTAAATTGGCTTTCTTTTGTGTGCCATAACCTACTACCACTACGGCATCGAGATTGGTAGTGCCAGGCTTCAAGGTCACGGCATAGTTTTGTTTACTGTCTACTGTAATGATCTGCGGGTCATAGCCCATCATGATCACCTGCAGTTTATCACCTGCTATTGCATCAATTTTGAACGCACCGGTTTCATCTGTGATAACAGATTTACTGGTCGTCTGATTCAATATCCTGGCACCCGGAATGCCGCTGCCATTCTCATCCGTGATCTTGCCCGTGATCTCTGCTCTTTGCAGCGGTGCTTTTCTTTTTACAACAATTGTTTTGTTATTGATGGTGTAGGTGAGGGGCTGCCCTTCAAAACATTTGTTCAAAACTTCCTCAATAGAGGCATCCCTGATGTATACGGTTACCGGCTTTGCGTCTGCCAGCATTTCCGTGTTGAGTAAAAAATCATAACCCGTTTGTTTCCTGATCTCTTTAAAGATCTCTTTTAGAGATGCCTGCGTTTCGAAAAGACTGATCTTCTGTGCATAGGCTACCGCACTTACCTGTATGGACAGGAAGAACATCAGGGCCATAGTTATTTTCATAACCCTGAACGCCTTAAATGAAAAATGACGAACTCTGAGCATAAAGTTAAATTTGATCTGATTTAGTATTTTGACAAGGTGTGAGCTGTGAGCTATGATCAGTTAATGACGGTGATGTGCCTGTCTTCTATTTTAAATTGTACAGTTCCGGTCAATGACAGCATATTCAGTACATCGGATACATTTTTGAACCTGGATATAACACCCATGTAGGACAAGTTGCTGTTCTTGTTACTATATTGGATATCTACGTTATACCACCTGGATATTTTGCGCATAACGGAGGCCAGTTCTTCATCATTGAAATTGAAGTAACCGTTCTTCCAGGCGAGTACCTGATCAGTATCTGCAATTCTTACTTTAAATCCTGCAGCCTGCGTATAGAGGCCCTGCTGCCCGGGTTTTAAGATCACTTCACTGGTGCCGCTGCTGAGTTTAACCTTTCCTTCCAGCAGGGTGGTGTTGATATTGGCTTCATCCTTATAGGCCATTATATTGAAATGTGTACCCAGAACTTCTACCTGCATGTCCCTCACTTTTACCAGGAAGGGTTGTTTGCTTTTAGCCACTTCGAAGTAAGCTTCTCCATCCAGTTCCACTATTCTTTCTTTTCCGTTCATTTGCGTGGGAAATCTGAATGAGGTGGCTGCGTTCAGCCATACTTTACTGCCATCCGGGAGGTTCAGGCTATATTGACCGCCTCTTGGGATATTGATGGTGTTGTAAATAACTTCGTTGGCATCAGCCCCCATTTCCTCATAAGTGAGTTGTCCGTTAGTGGTTTTGCTGATCACGGTAACTCCCTGCTGCGCGATCTTTCCTTTAATACTATCATTCAGTTCCACTACACTGCCATCGCCTAAAATGAGCACTGCTTTATTACTACCGGGTTGAATATCATGTTTAACAGCAGTAGCGGGTGGGAGGGAAGCAGTCGCCGGTTGCTTATTTCCTTCCCTTAACAACATAAACCCGCTTACCACTACGGCAGACAACATGGCTGCTGCTACAGCATACCTCTTCCATGGGAACAGGGGTTTTACCTTTTCCCTTTCTGCAATGCTATTTAATAATTTACCATATATTTTAGCTTGAAGTTGATCATCTTTATAGTCAGTTTCAGACAATGAGAAGTCATCTTTGTATTGCTCCAGCAGTACCAGCTCTTCCGGACTGCATTCATTGTTTAAATATTTTTCATATAAGATGATGTATTCTTCTTTCGTCATGTGGCAGGCTTTATATCTCTATAGAGACAATTACTTTTCCTGACACACATACTTTTTTAAAAAAAATCTATATTTTGTCGGCACAACCTCTTCCTTAACGTACAGTTCATTTTAATTTAACACGGGGCGTAATTATATTTTGTCAATTTTGAGGCATGAACATGATTGATGCTAATTCAGCGGATGCTGATATATGGCTTGCTGTCAGAAATGAAGATAAAGCAGCTTTCAACCTGCTGTTCAACCGTTACTGGGGGCGGTTGTATCAAACTGCCTTATCCCTGCTCGGAGATAATGAGGCCAGCGAGGAAATAGTGCATGATGTTTTCCTTAATATATGGCTCAAAAGAAATACGCTGGATATAACGGACTTTAAGAATTATCTCATCTCTGCCACCCGTTATCATATATACAGAGAATTAAAAGCAAAGAAAGCAACACAGGAATTACCAGCGGAATACAGTGGATCGTTCAGTTTTAATTATGCGGAAGAAAAATTATCTGAACAAACCTTCCGGGAACAATTAAGTTTTTACCTGGGCGCATTACCTAAACGCTGTAAAGAGATCTTCCTGTTAAGCAGGCAGGAGAACCTGAGCAACCAGGAGATTGCAGACAGGTTGAATATATCTAAAAGAAGTGTGGAGAATCAGATCACACATGCCTTGCAGTATCTGCGGGTTAACCTCAAGAATTTTTTTCTGCTGTTTATCTTGCTGGATATAAAATAAGCACCTGCTTAAAACAGCGATAACACGATGGTAGCTTTGTTTTTTAACCACTCACCATTACACCGGAGATCCGGCTGAAGTAAGTCCTCTTTTTTATATATTTTCGCTGCATGAGTAACACATACGAACTGTCTCCGGAAAATGCGCATATTAAAGCAAGGGAACTTTTCAAAGAAGAATTTTACTGGAGCCCTATTGAAGAAACTTCTCCTTTTGGAAGTGACGATGGATCAGATGCTTTCTATCAGTTCAGGGAATGGCGGGAAACCAATAAAACAGCCAGCCCGTTTATTTTCATAGAAACATTACTGGATACATGGGGATACAGCAGGGGGCCAGCCCCGCACGATGCTGAAGTAGTGGAATATTTAATGGAGCGTTCCGTATTGGGTACTAATAATGTGATCATAGCAGTAGGGTTTGGCCAGTTTGTGCTGGAAGGAAAGATAGATAAGGACCTGCTTGCGCGAACAATACAATCAGTAGAGGCGGAATGCGCTCCATCCAGGTTAAGCGTGTTTGCGGAAGATTACCGGAGCACAAGGCTGGAGCAATTAACCATCCTGCGGAAGGCGCTGGATAAAATGGCTTTATAAATGGATACCTTCTTTTCAAAAGTAAACAGCTACACAACACTTTCTGAGGAAAGCCGTAGAGCATGGGAAGCCATACTGGTAGCTAAAACCTACAAACGGGGTGAGAACTTTATATCAGAAGGGCAGGCGCCCAAAAAAGTGGCCTTTGTAGTGAAAGGGCTCTTTTCTCAGAACTATATTTCTGATAAAGGCGAAGTGGTGATCAAAACCTTCTTCCCCGAGTTGCGTTTTGCCGCATCGGTGAGTGCCATGCTCAGCAATACCCCCGGTTTATTTACGATCACCGCATTGGAAGATACCAGCGTACTGGAATATGATTTCTTTGCGTTTAAGAAACTGGCAGGGCAATACATGGATATTGCCACGTTCTATATCAACTATATGGAACTGCACTGGATCATAGAGAAAGAACCTTTGGAGATAGCCCTCCGGCACGATCCTGCCGGCAAACGGTACGAAAGCTTTGCGGAAAAGTACCCCGGCCTTGTTAAGCGGTTGAAGAAACACCATATCGCTTCTTATCTTGGCATTACGCCCACCCAATTAAGCCGCATCTTATTCGCCAATAAATAATTTCCATTCCTCAACATATGTAAATGGTTTGATTTTTTCTCTGCCCTAGTTTTGTATCATTCAATCACCCAAAAATAAAGATCATGGCAACAAAAGTATTTATCAATCTGCCCGTTAAGAATCTGGAAGCATCCATGCAGTTTTTCACAGCGCTGGGATATACATTCAATCCCCAGTTCACCGATGAGAAAGCAGCCTGCATGGTGATCAGCGACAGCATCTATGCTATGATGTTACAGGAAGATTATTTTAAAACATTCACGAAGAAACCGGTAAGTGATGCAAAGAAAGCCACAGAGGTATTGATTGCGCTGGATGCAGCTTCCAGGGAAGAAGTGCAGGAGATAGTGGCTAAAGCAAAACAGGCAGGTGGCAACATCTATAATGAACCCTCGGATTACGGCTGGATGTACCAGCATAGCTTTGAGGACCTGGATGGCCACCAATGGGAAATAGCCTATATGGATATGAGCCAGATGCCAACTGAATAAAAAAAGAAAGCCGTATAGACACAAGGTCTATACGGCTTAGGTTTTCACGTGGAATTAATATGGCTGGTTATTTGTTCTTTCCTTCCAGTACATCACTGATCCGGTTCTCCATATCCTGTAGGTGATACTTTGAAATGCCGGTTTGTGCTGGTATAGCTTTGCGGATATCATTCCGCAACCCCGTCAGATGCGCCCGCGTAATGCTGGAAACATCATTGCCCGTAGGATCCGGGTTAATATAAAAGATAGTACCGTTACCATTGTTCCTGCCTACTATTTCATTCATTGCTTTAAATGCCTTGAATGAATTCTCTATGTATACCTTTTGCTGGTTGCGGCGGTAGATATCAATCGGTTTATTGGTATACAGTTCGCTCCAGACACCTTGCTTCAGATCTTCCAGGAACTCAGCAGCCGTGTATGTTTTGATACCTTTGTTCATTTCTGCTGATTTGATCAGGCCTATCAGCATACCGGAGCCCTGTAGTTTCATCAGCGCATTGGACTGCGCAATAACGATGTTTACAATAGGATCGGTGCCGGTTAATGCTGTATATGATTCATTGATGAGCCAGGCAGGAGTAGCAAAGAGATATTCGTTCAGGAACTTCATGGAGGCTTTCTGTTTTTGGTACCCCACCGGTTCAATTATCCTGCCGGGTTGTTCTATGCTCCTCAGGGTACGGTATTCACCGCCCACACTTTTCAATACCTGAACAGTATACAGTTTATACTGTTTGATCACTTCCTCATACATCGTTTTCAGGTTATCATAACCTTCATTGGGCACCTTCGTCCACTCTTTCAGTTGTGGCAGGATCCTTTGGAGATTTTTGATACCATATTTGCCGGCTGCAATAGCATCATCACCCAGGTCCTCGCTTTGGTCACGTGGATCGGAGAAATTGAATTCACTGCCGAAATACAGGCGTTTGTTTTTAGCCAGACTGTCGATGATCAGTTTATTCAGGAAAGGGCCTTCGTCCTTAGCTGTTTTAAATGCAGGGTACCATTTGTATCCCCATTCAATAGCCCAGTTATCATATTCACCAATTCTTGGGAAGATGCCTTTTTGTGTGATATGGTCTTCTGGTTGTGCCACGTAGTTAAAACGTGCATAGTCCATGATAGAAGGGGTGTGGCCATGTGCTTCCACATATGCCTTATCCCTTAATTTCTCTACCGGTACAGTGGAGCTGGAACCAAAGTTATGCATAAGACCCAGTGTGTGCCCCACTTCATGAGAAGAAACAAAGCGGATGAGCTGGCCCATTAGTTCTTCATCATATTCCATTTTACGGGCAGCAGGATCAATGGCGCCGGCCTGGATCATGTACCAGTTGCGCACCAGCTGCATGATGTTGTGGTACCAGTTGATATGCGTTTCTATGATCTCTCCGCTGCGGGGATCATGTACATGGGGGCCACTCGCATTCGCGATCGCTGATGGTTTGTATACGATCACGTTATGGCGTGCATCATCTATGCTCCAGGTAGAATCATTTTCGGGCGCTGGTAATGCTTTGATGGCATTTTTAAAACCAGCCTGTTCAAATGCTTTCTGCCAGTCGTTTACACCAGCTATCAGGTAAGGCACCCATTTTTTGGGTGTGGCGGGATCTATGTAATAGATGATGGGTTTTTTAGGTTCCACCAGTTCACCGCGTTTATATTTCTCTATATCTTCTTCTTTGGGTTCAAGCCGCCAGCGGGTGATCATGAATTGTTGCTTTACACCCTGCGGATCCGTATCAAAATCCACGTATCCCCTGGCAAAAAAGCCTACCCGCGCATCTGCATACCGGGGCTGCATGGGTACTGCCGGAAGCAGTACCATGGAGCTGTTCAGTTCATAGGTATCGGGGATAGTAGTGGACGCAGCCTGTTGCCCGCCTTTCATGTAAGTCCGCAGCATGCGGATCTCAATGTTCAGCGGAAAAGCTTTCACAGCAGTGATGAAAGATTTATCCGCCTGTATGGCACCGATGCTCAGCGTTGTTTTTACCTGCGGGCTGAAATGGAATATTTCATTCTCTGTGTTCAGGTAATCTGTTACATCTATCACCGTGCTTTTGGCCTCCTTGTTGTAAGCCTTTACAGGAAATACCGCAACAATAGGTTCAAGGTTGGAATTGATCACAGACCTGTACAGGCCATTCTCTGTGGAATCCGTGGAGCGTTCATTAAAGCGCATCACTTTCATGAAGAGCTTGTCATCCGGTCCTTTTTCGAAATGGATCACGTTTTCCGCGATCTGGTCGCCGGCGTAACCGGTCATTTGCGGCCTTGGCCCCGCTGCTGACCTGGCGATACGGTTCACAACCAATATGGCCCGGTTATACATGGAATCAGGGATCTCGAAGTAATAACGGGAATTCAGCTGGTGAACTTTGAACATACCATTGTATGTTTTTGCTTTTGCGGTGATCACCGTTCCATACGGTTTGATGGCGGAAGGAAGAGAATCTGTTTTTTTTGCAGATGTGTCCGCAGGAACGGCTTTTTGCGCATGAGCAGCAACAGCGAAGCCAAGCAGCGCAAATAAAGCGATGTTAAATCTGAGCATGGTACTATTTTAATATTTCTTCTAGTTTTTGGATAAGCTGTTCACCGCGAAGGTCCTTGGCGATGATCTTCCCGCGTGGATCTATCAGAAAGTTCTGCGGGATGGAACGTATCATGTACAACTTCGCTACTTCATTGTTCCAGTATTTCAGATCAGATACATGTTTCCAGGTTAAGCCATCGTGATGGATGGCTTTCAGCCAGTCTGCCTGTTTACCCGGCTGGTCCAGTGATACGGAAAGGATGTCAAAGCTTTTATCTTTAAAACGATTGTAAGCAGCTACTACAACGGGATTCTCTTCCCGGCAGGGGCCACACCAGCTTGCCCAGAAATCCAGCAGCAAATATTTTCCTTTATAGTCTGCCAGTCGTACAGGAAGGCCGGAGGTGTCGGGAGCGGAAAAGGAAGGGGCCTTGGCACCGATACGCACCGTCATATAACGATCAATGAGCTTTTTTGTACTCACACCGCCCTCGCTTTCCCGCACCTTTTTATCCAGCTTCTTAAACAGCCCCTCATATTTCTGAATATCATCGGGGATAGGGCCGATGGCATCTTTCAGGGCTTCCAAGCTTACCATATAGCCGGGATGCTGCTGCACGAAAACGATCTCCTGCTTTTTCCTTTCTGCTTTCAACACCGCCCATTCAGCGCGGTATTGTGCAAGCCCTATGGTATCATACTTCGCTTTTGCTTTTTGTGCATCCAGCCATGCCTGCTGCCGGTCTGCCATTTTCTGATCTATCACCTGCAGGGCCTGTTTCAGTTCTGTTCTTTGCATGGCTGTATCCGTTTGTGCCAGTACGTTCAGGGCACTAAAGCTGCATGCAAGTAGTAATAAGCTTTTCATTGATTTGTTTTTATAAAGACATGAGATCACCCCGCCAGCTGTTGTACAGCGGCAATTGGGGTGAGCTCATGTATGTAATAATTTAGAAGACCCTGCTTCCGAATCCGTTTTCCATATAGATAACGGTGTTGATCCGTCCCTCACCTTCAAAATCAGGCTGGGCTAATGGCTGAATGGTTCCGGTAGAGCTGATCTTATGCAGGTATACTTTGTACCGGCCGTTGGCATAAGTTGCGATCGACAGGTAATCTGTTGTGATGGGTATACCGGCAGAAGGCTGAGGGTACTTGATATGCTGGATACCTGTAACGGTTTCACCGGCAGGCAGTGTTACCTGCAATGCCTCCTGCAGCGTGATCAGGTCTGTCATGTAAACCTTATTTCCCAGGGCGTAGTAGATGAAATCCGCATCATAATTACCGCCGATGGCAGTCGCTGCCATTATGCTATGTGTGCCAGGCACCGTTACTTTTGCCTGTATCATAGGCTGTTGCGTACCGAACAGAAAACCGAATTGTACATTCAGCCTGTAAAGGAGCCCTGAGCCATCAGGCTTACGAAAAAGGGCCATGGCTAAACCGCGCAGGCCTGCATAACTATTCAGCCATACAAGATCAGCATTCATATTCTTCAGCTCAGCTCCACTGGCAGGCACAGTTTGAAAACTGAAGTCGTTAATGAGCACCAGTGATTTTGAATCCTGGTCAAAAGCAAGGGTCATAGCCCCTACAGCCGTTATTGATGATAGTTTGGCGGGGTTGTAAGGTAATGAACTGAATAAAGTGCCCTTTTGCATCACATATGCCTGCCCATCATTAACCACTCCTACAACGTTTGTATTAACAGGTTGGTATACACTTTGCGGCCTGCGCACGGAAGGTTTGCTAAAGAACATATCATCAAAGGTCCGCATTACCTTTCCATTATCTATCCGGTATATCGCCGCGTCTTTATCTGAGAGCACAGTGAATGCTGAGAAAATATCCAGGGAAGTAAGGGCCATCTTAAAGGTATTCGTGAACACGGCTTTAACAGCTGCCCCTTCCAGGCTTTTACCGTCATTGTGAAAAGCGATCCAGTTATCTATACGGCCGAGGCTATGAATGAAATCAAAGTCTGTTTTCCCATTGTTGTCTTTGAGCAGGTACCAGCCATTCATGTTCAGTGTGGACACGGTCATGTTCACATTCAGCAATTTGGTGACACCGGTTTCTTTATCTTTCAGGTTGAACACCAGTACATAAGGGCCGGGATTTAACACCATGGCATAGTCAAGGTCCTTTGTTTTAGCCAGTGTATCCGGCTTCCTGTTGCCCTTTCCGATAGTATAATTGGCGTCAAATGCCGTCCAGTAATATTCGTACCGGCTTTCATCCTGCACGGTGGGATGAATGCGTAAAGTATCTTTATGTGTTAATACAGCATAGCTGGCTTGCAATCCGCTCACAGTAAAGGTCGGCAGTGGCCGGTCAGCTGAAGTGCTTTTATCTTTGGTGCAGGCAAAGGCAAGTATGGAAAACAAGCCGGCTGCCAGGAAATATAATTTCTTCATCTTGATAATTATTGATGGTGATCAGGGGAAAGTAACTACTGCGCTGGTTGGTGAATCTGTTTCACGCAAGGGCGCTTTTCCACTGGCGATGTTAGCAGGATCGCTGTTGAATGTAGTTAATGCACGCTTCAACAGGTTCGCGTAGTTGCCCACTGCCTGTGCCGCAAGAGCCGCCTGGTACCATGCTTCATCTATATTCACTTTCAGCACATTTATCATAAACTGATGTTTGCCTGTGCTGTATTTTCCGAAATTGTTAAATGCCGGTGCCGCGGTACCATCTATCCTCCAGGAGTAAAAACGTTCCAGGCGGTCCGAAAACACAATTGTTTTTTCCCTCGAAAGTTTCTCTCCCAGGCCAAATTCCTTATTGGCAACAAGTTGCAGGCGCAAACGGTAACTGTTTGTTTTCAGGCTGGCATCGCGTAACAGTACTACTGGTATCCGGGCTCTTACAGAGTCCGCTTTCACTATCATCATAGATTCCAGCGATTTGTCCGCCAGGTCAATATAATGCGTGCCGGGAACAGCTTTGAACGGCCGCTCAGTAGCAATGGTATCTGTTATCTGGTTAGTGATGGGATCGCGAACATAGGTGTAATCAAACTCCGGGATCTGCACCAGTTTCACCGGCCGGTCGTAATTAGTGATGCCGCCGATAGTACTAACCTCTATATAAACGGTATCCTTTACAACGGAAACGGGATCATAAACAAATGTTGAGCTGAGTGAAGTGGTATCGCTCAACTGTACCCTGGCAATATCGTTGAATAGCAGGTATTCTGATTTGGTGCAGCCGGAAGCTGTTGCCAGCAGAATTGCTATAATGTATATGAATCTTTTCATGGCTGTGATCACTTGTTGTGGTAATTAATTTCACGGTCAGGTTTAGGTACAATGTATCTTGCTGTTGTACCGCTGTAGAACGCAGCTGTCCAGCTGGCAGGCAATGTGGTTACATTGTATCTCTTATAGGTGAAGAAGGTCTGGCCTTCAGCAAAGAACTCCCGCACATATTCCCTGATCATTTTATTCTTCCTGTCTGTTTCCCAGGCTGCAGCATTAAAGCCGTTAGTGAAGGGGATACCTTTTTCTGCGCAATAGGTTCTGTAAAAACCTTCTGCTTCTGCTTTAGACTCCGCGCACTCTGTGAGGATGAGATACATTTCACTGAGGCGGAGCAAAGGGATCTGCAGAACCGGCAATGTTTCCCGCTGCAGGTATTTTGCATTCATCACAAAGTTGGTGTTACCTGCTGTTACTTTATAGGCCCACATACCAACCCATCTCACATCGGCAATCCGCTCAGCTACCGGGAAGAGGTTGTTGAGATAATAATATCCATCCTGTATGTTGAAGTCAGAACGGGCCAGGCTGCCACCTTCCAGGAACAGATCGATGGCTTTTTGTTTCAGGTCATACATGCTGATGGCCATAATATGCTCGGGAGACATGGTATTATCTCCGGCATTACGGTCTGCAGCTTTTCCAAGGCGGAAAGTAGGTACACCTGAACGGTCTTTGGCGTCTACCACCATCTTCGCATATTTAGCGGCGTTTGCGCGGTTGGTATTGTTAGAAGGCGCCAGCCACATATATACCCTGGCTTTCAGGGCCAGTACTGCATAATAGTTCATGCGTACCTGGCGGTACATGTAGTAATTGTCTGCTACTACCGGCGGAGCGGTAGCATTAGGCAAAGGGTTTAGTTCTGCTATGGAATATTGTATGAACGGATCCACATCTTTCAACAAGCCTTCTGCTGCATCAAGGTCTGCCAGTACATTTTGCGCAAACTCCTGGAAAGAAACAGATACAACAATCTCTTTGGATACTGCTTTCACATAAGGTAATACCGCCGTAGTGCCCGGATTATCCGGCATAGGACCGAACATGCGCAGCACATCAAAGTGCGCAAAAGCGCGTAAAGCCAATGCTTCTCCTTTGAGTAGCGCGTAGTTGTTATCAGTGAAGATTGATTTTTTGGCGTCTATCCTTTCCAGGATGCTGTTCACATCCGCTATTACCTTATACTCATCCTGGTAAGTGGCATCCAGCCAGCCTCTCACTGCTGCATCCGTATAATTGGCTGCTGCCAGGTTGTTGAGGGCTGCGTTGCTGGGGGCGGTTACATCCCAGTTGCGTGCCATGTATTCAATATTGCCCCATATCAATGCACCGCCATAGGTGTTGCCGCTTTTCATATGAAGATAAGCACCTGTGAGGGCATCCCTGAACCCTTTCTGGGTCTGGAACAACTCGTCTTTCGTAGTAGTTGCTGCCGGTTTTACATCCAGCCACTTGTTACACCCGGTAAAGGCCAGGGCACTCAGTACTATAGTGGAGATAATTATTTTCTTCATTGGATTTCAGATTAAAAAGTGGCAAACAAGCTAAAGCTAACCTGCCGGGTGAATGGATAGTCTGTACCACGTTCCTGCTTCACGCTGGAGATATAGAACAGCTCCCCGGTATTAGCGCCTACAGACAATGCCTGCATACGCAAACGCCTCAGCAGTTCCCTGTTCTGAACATCATAAGTGATGTTCACATTCTGGCAGGTAAGCGTTGACTCATTCTGCACAAAGCGGGAGGAAGGATTGATGCGTATGGTTTCATTGATCCCGCGGAACGTAACAATGTCTCCCGGTTTTTTCCAGCGGTCATAATACACCCGTGCATCTACGTTTAAAAACCTGTTGGCATTTTCTATTTTGTCTATCAGCGTTTCATTATACAACTGTCCGCCAAAACGGTAACCGAAAGAAGTGTTGAAGTTGAAACCGCCATAACGGAACAGGGTGCTGAAATTACCACGGTATTTCGGTTGAGATAAACCAACAGCTATCCGGTCTTTAGGATCCCAGGAATAAGTGACCCCGCCATCTTTCTTTAAGAATACTTCTTTACCGGTGCTCGGGTCTATGCCCAGTGAAGGCACTGCATAAATAGTATTCTGAGAAGCGCCTTCACGGATGATCCTGTTGGGCGTGTTATTTAAATAGTCCGGCTGGGTAGCAAGTTTATCATTCGCGGCTTTCATAGCCTCGGATAGTTTTACGATCTTATCCTGGTTGTAGGCGATATTACCTGTAACAGACCAATAGATCCGGCGTGCATTATTCTGGATCAGGGTTACCCTGGCCATTATCTCAAAACCTTTCTGCTCCAGTTCGCCAATATTTTCAATATAGTCTGTAAAACCATTGGAATAAGGGAGTTCCAGGGAAGAAAGCAGGTTAGAAGTATGTTCTTTATAATAATCAGCCTGGAGTTCTACACGGTGGTTAAATAATTCAACTTCAATACCCAGGTCATATTTATCCGTTTTCTGCCATTGCAGGTCCGGGTTACCAAGTGCTTTCTGAACAGCACCTATCCAGTTCTTGTAACGGTCGTTCGTAATATAACCGTAAGTAGCCAGTGGCTGGTAGGCATTAAAATTCTGATTACCTGTTACACCAAAAGTACCCCGCAGCTTCAGGCGATTGATAAAGGGGAGGTTGTCTATGATAATGGCTTCATTATGGAGGTTCCAGCCCGCGCCGGCAGACCAGAAAGGTGCAAAACGTTTATCTGTTCCAAACTGGGATGCGCCGTCAACACGGTAGTTCAATTCTGCTGTGTAACGTTTGTCGTAAGTATAAGTAAGCATGCTCGCCAGCCCCACTCTGCGTGTAGTGGCTTCTGATCCGTCAGGAGAACTGTTTGGCTTATACTGCAGCGCTTCGCCAATAAAATCAATGCTTTCATCCGGGAAACCTTCCGCACTGAACATGTAAGTGGTGCCCTTGTTTTCGGCCACTTCCAGGTTTACATCCACACTTAAAGCGTGCAGATTATTGAAAGTATTGTAATAGCCCGCCTGCAGCCTTGCAGTATAGTTGAAATTCTTTCCACTGTTATAATCATAACTTCCTTTCCTGATCAGATCCTCTTCTTTATACTGTGAAAACGCGGAGTGCGATGCCGGTCTGAATCTGTCTGAGGAGGATTGTTTGCTGCTGATCCCTAAAAAGCCGCTGAGCGACACGTGATCAACAGGCATCCACTGAACCTGGAAGTTATTGGTGATATTGGTATAGGCATTTTTGTCGAAAGTATTCAGTGTGGCATCGTACATGGGGTTAGCATATGGCATGGTATACCTTTGGCTTTGATCCCAGTAGTCCTTGAGGTAAGGGCTGAAAGTCTGTACAATTTTTCCGTTAGCATCGTAAGGGCTCCAGTAAGGATTTAGTTGTACGTAGTCGCCGAATGATCCCCAGGGAGATTCTTCTGCCTTTGCACTGCCCACAGTAAGATTGTTACGGAAGTTGAGCCTGTTCAGGCGGTAGGAGATATCTACGGTACCATTCACGGTTTCACGGCCTGAACCTTTCATCACACCGTTTATCTTGTTATACTGGCCCTGCAGGGAATACCTGAATGCGTTGTCTCCACCTTCCAGCCTGATAGAATGGTTCTGATCTTTTCCTGTGCGTAAAGGTTTGGACATCCAGTCCGTATTTACGCCGCTTTGCACCAGACCAAGCAGCTGATTATAATATTGCTCCATGGCAATATTGGACTGAGGTGTTTTGGTAGGATTGCTGAAATAACCGGAGATGCGTTCCAGCTCCAGTTTTTCCGCGGCGTTCAGCAAGTGGTAGCTGCCGAGGTCCGGCAGGCTCAGGTTCATACCTGCTCTGTAAGTGAATCTTAACTTTCCGCCCACTGGTTGTTTGGTGGTCACAACAATTACACCATTTGCACCCTGAGAACCATACAGGGAAGTAGCCCCGCCATCTTTCAGTAACGTAACGGATTCTATCTCATTGGTATTAAAGTCCAGCAACCTTTCCATAGTGGATTGAAACCCGTCTATCACTACAAGCGGCTGGTTAAGCGCGGCAGCAGCGGCCTCTCCGAGCTGGTTGATCTGGTCTACATTGGGAAGGTTCCGGGTACCGCGGAGTTGTATATCCGGTATACGGTTGGGATTTGAGCCTAAAGTATTATTGGGAACAATGTAGAAAGAGGGATCGATATTACCCAGTGTAACAAAGATATTACGGCCCTGGAATTGCTGGATCTCTTTTGCCGTGATCACTTTCACAGCGCCGGTATAACTTTCTTTGTTTTTATTAAAGATCCCCGTTACTACCACATTGCTGATAGTGGAAATGGCTGGTGCCAGGGTAATACTGATCGGTTTGCTGATGTCCCTGATCTTGTAGGTAACAGTTCTGTAACCCACATAACTGATGATGAGTACATCACCCACGTTGGCGTTCACCTTAAACTGCCCTGCATTGTCTGTAGTAGCTACCTGTTGTGTACCTGAAACCCTTACAGTAGCTCCGGGCAGCGGATCATTGCTCAGGCTGTCTCTTATGGCTCCGGAAACGGGCTGAAAGAAGGCTGCCGAAAGGGGAGTGGGCGTACCCAAATGCATAACCGCCACTGGCTTTGGCGCCAGCACGATCGTTTTTGTGCTTGCTTTGACCTCGAACAGGAAAGGCTGGTCCTTTGCTATAATGTTCAGCACATCATTTAAAGGAAGGCCGTTTACTTCCAGTGAAACGGGCTTTGCATCCGCCAGCATTTCCTGGTTGTAAAAAGTAACATACCCTGTTTGCTGCTTAATAGACTGGAGGATCTTTTTAACGGGTATATTCCTGCCCGATAGTGTTACCGCCTGTCCAACAACAGCGGCCTGAACATGAATTAGCGCAACAGTTAATAGTACAATTGTCATTTTCATCGCTAGAACAATTGATGCTGTACTGGCCCGATGGCTCCGCGTTTTGCTCCGGACCATCGCCAGCAGCGGTTTGGTTGATTCCCTGTGTGCCGGTTGTTGTTCGCATGGCACAGCCGTAACATACGGCTTGGGATAAGCTGTAAAATCCATAAATTACATCTGGTTAGGGTTGATAAAATAATCGGTAATTCCTCCCACGGAAAATTGTTTATAGGGATCGGCCCAACCGTCCGCCGGAGGTGTTGGTAGCACCTTCGGTTTTTTATTGGCTATCCCCGCTGGTTGTCTGTCATGGACTCATCTATGATATTTTGGTATAGTGTGAAATATTATGGTATTACAACCAGTTTGCGGCTTTCCTCAAAACGGAAATGCACGTTGGACTTTTCCAGGATCTGTAAAACATCCTGTAATGTATTCTGTCTGTTTATCTCTCCTCCGAAACGGATAGGAGGTATCCCCTTTGCATAAGTTACTTCTATATCATACCAGCGTTCCAGCTGCCGCATTACTTCTTCCAGGCTGGCATCCTCAAAATTGAACAGCCCGTTCTTCCATGCCATTACTTTATCAAGATCAGCATCGTTCACCACTTCCAGCTGCTCCCTGGCAGGTTTTGCCAGGGCCTGCTGCCCGGGTTTAAGTGTTTGTGACTGCTGGTATGCGCTCAGTTTTACTGCGCCGTCCAGCAGCGTAGTTCTGATAACAGATTCATTGCGGTAGGCGTTTACGTTAAAACTGGTGCCCAATACTTCCACTGTTGCATCCCTCGCTGTGATCTTAAAAGGCATCGCTGCATTTTTCGCTACTTCGAAATAAGCTTCTCCTTCCAGTTCCACCAGGCGTTCCCTGCCCGTGAATGCAGTAGGGTATTTTATAGCACTGGCTGCGTTAAGCCATACCTTGCTGCCATCTGGTAATTGTAATCTGAACTGGCGCCCTTTAGGCGTAGTAATGGTATTAAAGGCCGTTTCCCTGGAGGAACCGTCATAGGCCAGCTGGCCGTTCTGCAGTACTACCTGTACACCGCTCTGGTTGGCTACAACACCATTACCCAAACTATCCAGTACCACCTTGGATCCGTCAGCCAGCGTCAGGATTGCACCTTCACGGCCTGGTTCTATTACAGCGGTGGCGGAGGCCGGTGGCTGATCTGTTCCTTTATTATTAATAGCCCAGAAATAAGTACCTGCGCTTAGCAGCAGCAATACTGCCGCCGCATAACGGAAAGGCCTTCGCCTCAGGAAATGGACCTGGTGAACAGCAGGGGTAGGTGTACTAACCAGTTCACTGATCCTGTTCATGGCGCGTTGTTTATTTAACTCCCGGTTCTTTTCTATCCCATGCCATGTTTTAAGCATTTCCTGTACAGCAGCAGGGTTTCCCAGGCGTTCAAAAAGCGCCTTATTCTCTTCTGACCGGTCTTTCCACGCTTCCAGCAACGCCAGTTCTTCTCCGGACAGCGTTTCCCCGATGAGCAGCTTTTGCAGCAGGGGTGCTACCGGATCCAGTAATTCCGTGTTAATGATGGGAGAATCCTCCTTAGCCATGCCAGTTATTTTCAGTAGAACAACTGAAGAGAAGGAAGCGTGACAGATTTTTTAAAAAAATAACATGGAGAAGATGTGTTCGCTGAGACCTTTCCGTAACAAGGCACTTTTCAGCTCTTTCAGGGCACGGCCTTTTCGCTGCCGGAGGTTGTCCATACTAATACCTAACTGGTCTGCCGCTTCTGCAGAAGAAAGATCTTCTATATATAATAATTCCACTATCTGGCGGTAGGATTCAGGCAGGAGAGCCACTTCCTGGTAAACAAGGTGCATAATGTCTGACTCCACCACCAGGGTTTCCAGCCTGGGGGTATCCAGTAACAGCGCCTGTTCTGTTTTTTCCCGCACCTGCAGGTGCTTCAGGTAATTCAGGCTGGCATTCCTTACCAGGGTGAAAAGGTAACCCCTGAGTTTACCGGTGCTTTCAAAGCGGGTGGGGATCTGCCAGAGCTTTACCAGGGAATCTATGGCAATATCCTCGGCTTGTTGCAGGTTTTGTATGATACTGAGGGAAAAATAAACGAGAGAATTATAATAAGTGTCATGCAAATAGGGGTATATGGCAGCATCACCTTCAGCTATGCGCGTCAGCAGTTCATTGTCCTCGTATGATGAATTAGCAGGCAAAATTCGTTATCCCCTCATTTGAATAAATGCATTCCCCGATCGTTTGGTGTATCCGGCCCGCAAATTACAAACAAAAAACCTATTCCGGGGGCCTCTTTTTGTCGAACAGGGCGTTGGGCGGGTAACCGTATTGGTTTTTAAATGCATAGGAAAAATGGGAGAGGTTCTCAAAACCCACCTCAAAATAAACGTCAATTGGTTTCCGGTGTTTCTCCGCTATCTGGTAATGCGCCAGCCCCAATCGTTTTTCCGTCAGCCATTTTTGGGGCGTGGTATTAAAGGTCTTTTTAAAATCCCGCCTGAAGGTGGCCAGGCTGCGGCCGGTAAGGTATCCGAACTTATCCATCGTCATATTGAACATATAATGACGTTCCATAAAGTCTGTCAGGTCTATTTTGCCCGGATCATCAAAGTCTGCCAGCAAACCATCCACGCCTTTATCAATAGACCTTAAGATGCTGATGGCTTCTTCAATTTTAATATCGGCGATATTGGGCGGCAGGTCTTCTCCCAGGTCAAAGTAGGGGATCAGTGAGGCCAGGCAGCTTTCCAGCAGGGGATGTTTCCGGAAGCGGTAGACCTTTTGAAAGGTCTGCATTTTGCCGGAACTCGTATGCCTGGCATAGAAATCTTTTAGCCTTTCTTTGGTAAGATGCATGGCCACCGCTTTATGCGGTTTTCCGTTCTTGGGGTAATTGATCACCGTAGCCAGCTGATTGCGGGGAATAAGAAAGATATCGCCTGCATTGAAAGTATAAGTGGCATCTGCCTGTATGATCTTTGTTTCACCGGAAATAAACCACACCAGCATATGATGCTCAAACACTACTTCCGTTCTGAAAATATTGCCGCTGAATTCAGAGAGTTTGATATCAGGTGTAATGTATTTTGTTTCGAATTCCATGTTGCCGAATTTACAAAATAGCCAGCTGTTTTAATACAGCTGGCTTATTATCTTAGAGTTTGAATTGAATGCCGGTCATTTCTTCGCTTAATGTCCATAACTTTTGAGCGAGCGTTGCATCCACCGCATAAGGCTTAACACCTCTCAAAGAAGAAGGATCACTATAGTTATGTTCAATATTCCCTTCATCCAGTTCTGCTACATCCGCATTCTCACAATACACCCCGCCGATGCCATTTAACTGGCTGCTGGTAGCGCACCATACTGAAGTGGCTGCTCCCTGTTCAACAGTTTTGAGTGTGGCAGCTACTTCCGGGTAGATGTTCCCGTTTGCATCGTGGGTACCCATTTGCTGGAATAAGCTCATGGGTGCAACACGCCCCAGATCAGTACCATTCACTGAGCCCGGGTGCAGAGAGAAGGCCCGTACACCAAATGTTTTGCCACGGTGGTCCAGTTCCACTGCAAAGAGATTGTTGGCTGTTTTAGACTGGCCATATCCCTGCAATGTTTCATACTCCCTGTTTAAGAAGTTGGGATCATCAAAGTTAAAAGGCGCCATCTGGTGACCGAAGGAAGATACATTGATCACACGTGCACCTTTGGCTTTCTTCAATGCAGGCCAGAGTTTAGCGGTTAATTGAAAATGCCCTAAGTGATTGGTGGCAAGCTGTGATTCATACCCGCGCTGATCACGTTGCAGTGGTACCCACATGATGCCTGCATTGTTTACGAGTATATGCAGGGTGCCATGTTCAGCAAGGAACTTCGCTGCGAAAGCATTAATGGAAGCAGGATCCATTAGGTCCATTGCTTCAACTGTTACATTGGGAATACCTTTAAGATTATTTGCTGCCTTATTAATATCACGGGCAGGTACGATCACTTTTGCGCCCACAGCTATAAAAGCCTTCACTGTTTCCAGTCCTATCCCTGCATAACCACCGGTAACAATAATAGTTTTACCGGTAAGATTTACACCTTTTATCACATCATGTGTTGTAGAGCTGGCGTTAAACCCAGAGTTGACAGGCGTTTGCAATGCTCCGTTGTAGTTGTCTTTAGTTTCCATCTTATTTATTTTTATAAGACAAAACTACAGACAGTAAAACGGAGTCGCTTTGTTTAAAGCGTCAAATCGTTTTGTTTAAAACGTCATAATTAAAAACAAAAGAGAAGGCATCATATAACCTGCTCCTTTGTTAATTGCTTTATCCTTCGATCAATTCCAGTATTCCTTCGTTGCGGATGATCATCATGCCCTGCCGGTCTGCGGTAACACCTTTCTGCAGCTGGTAGGTATAACGGGGATGGACACCGTCCATCACGGTAGGCATGTACACAAAATGGATGTTATCGTGGCTTTTCAATGCTTCCGCTACTTCGATAATATGTGTTGAAATAATGAAGAGGCATTCCCTGTATCCGGCAAATGCTTCTGTTACAGCCAGCGTACCGTCATAGGCATCTTTCACGTTCGTTCCCTTGAACAGTTCATCAAACATCAGCATGAGCCTTTTACCGCTGGCTGTAGCATCTGCAGCCTGCTTTACCCGCATCACTTCCGCATAAAAATGACTGTATCCCAGGCTGATATTATCCGCAACATTGATAGAGGAGTAAAGCCCTTCCCGCACAGAAAAATCCATGCCTGTTGCTGCTACGGGAAAGCCTATGTGCGCGAGGTACATGGCTATGCCAAGGGATTTCATCCAGGTGGATTTACCGGCCATGTTAGCGCCGGTGAGGAACAGCACATTGCTGTCCCCGTTCATAGACAGATCGTTGCCTACTGCATTTTTTATCGCGGGATGATACAGGCCCGTAGCAGAGAGGATGTTCTTTTCCGCCGGCCATGCGCGGGCATACACAAAACCTCTTGCACGTGCCACATTACTCACAGCTATGTTCACATCCACTTCATAAATGAACGCAAGGACCGCTTCCATCTGTTCACGCAGTTCCCCTTTTAAAACATGATCATAGGATGCAATGGTTTTAAACGGCAGTGCTTTATAGATATCCGTATGACTGAGTTTTTCCAGCCGTTTATCGGATAACAGCTCCCGGATGGTGCTTATGCGGTCCGCATAAGGGCCTGTAGGGGAGTGGATCGTATCCAGGAAGGCATAACATTTGTTCAGGGTAACGATCGTTGCCTGTAATCCCTGCACGATCTTTTTGTATTGATCATTCCGGGTTAAAGCGGCCAGCCATTTTTTAACAAGGGTTCCTGCGAGTGTAATGAGCACATTGCTCCCGGAATCCGCATCCAGGTATTCCCGCATGGTACTGATCTCTTTTGCATCGAAAGGGAATACGGTATCTGCCTGCTGGAAGAACCGGAAAATGCTGCTGCGTTCAACGATAGCAACGGCATTGGTCAGTGGTGTACGGAACATGTTATCCAGCAGCTGTTCACCACCGCGTGTTTTAACCTGGTTGAACATGCTGTAAACTGAACCGTGCCGGAATTTTCCCAGCAGGTTTAGTTCTTCCAGTGTTTGTGCATCTATGCTAAAGTTCATGCTTGTGATATTTTTCCGGGTCTGTGCCCATTCTTCAATGTTTCCAGGATGTTCTCGTTCCTGATAATGATCATCCCGTGCCGGTCGTCTGTAATGCCCCTTTCTAAAGTGTAGGTGTATTCGGGTGTATGGCCGTTCATACGTGTAGGAAGGTAAAGGAAGCCGATAGTGTTTTGCTGTTTCAGATCTTCGCCGGCTTCAACGATGTGCGAGGAGATAATGAACATGCTGGTCTTCTTCCTGCTAAAAGCGCTGGTAATGGCTACGGTAGCTTCATGGGCATCTTTTACATTCGTTCCCCTGAACAGTTCATCAAATACAATGAACAAGGCTTTGCCCCGGTTTAATTCTGTGGCCACTTTTTTTACGCGCAGCACTTCTGCATAAAAATGACTGGCCCCTATACCTAAATTATCCGGCAGGTTAATGGTCGTATACATGCCGTCCATTACGGAGAACTCCATGGAAGCTGCTGCCACCGGGAATCCTACATGAGCCACGTATAAAGCGGTGCTCACGGAACGCAGGAAAGTGGACTTCCCCGCCATATTAGCACCGGTAAGAAAAATAACATGTTCAGCAGGGCTCATGGATACGTTATTGCCAACCGGATGCTGTAAAGAAGGATGGTACACGCCTTCCAGCTTCAGTATGCATTGCCCTTTTTCACGGGCCAAAGGAAAAACGAATTGCCTTTCTGCAGCGATGCCTGCAACAGAGAGATACACATCCAGGTAATAAATATGCCGGAGCAATTGCGCTATCCTGTCGCGTTCACGTACCCTGAAAAGATTATCATAGGCTGCAACGGCAGCAAAGGATAAACGCGCATTTTCCTTTTCGCGTAATGTGGGTTCCAATGCAGGAGCATTCACCAGCGATGTGATCTCAGCCAGTTCTTCTGCATAGGCAGCGATGTTCTTTACTTCCGTTGATCCTGTAAATTCCCGCGTCTGCAGGATCAGCGAGATCACAGATGATACGCCCTGCTGGATCTCTTTGTCATTCAACTTCGCATGATCCGGGTCCTTTATGTACTTCTCCGTTATATCGAATAAAGCTGAACTGAACGGAAAGGCCTTTTTTAACCGGGCAAAACTTTTGATGATACTACTGCGCCGGCTGATCGCTTCCGTGTCAGACAGCGGGGCGAGGAACATTTCTTTCAGGATCAGTTCACCACCCCTGGTATGTGTACGGTTATACAGATCATAAATGCCGTTGTTGCCGCGTTTTTCGAATATCCCCAGATCGGTGATCGTTTGCTCGTCTGTATGAAAGGCCATTTTATGCTCTTTTACGCCTGATTAATAATATGGAGCCTGTCAGCAATATGAGGGCCGGCAGTATCCAGATGTATATGATCTTCAGCATGCTTACGCCATTGGGGCTGATGCTCACTTTATTGTCTTTCACGTCCGGGCGTGGTGCATAGATCGGGAAACTGCCATAGTTCATCCAGCTGTAAAATGCCCTGCTCATGAAACTGCCGCCATTCCTGAGATTGCTCATGAAATCAGCATCACTGCAAACAACGATGCGCTGCTGCCGGTTATTGATCTGCCTGGTGAGTGCCATAGCTGTAGGGAAACTGCCTTTGAGATCTCCTTCCAGCGGGCTGAATACCGGCGCTGCGGAATCTGTTACCAGGGTACCTGCTTTCAGCCAGGTTTGTTCAGTGGACAGTAATAAAGGCGTTGCTTTAAAAGGAGCCTGTGCTGATGTGGAAATACCGGTTGCGCCGGGCATGAGTATCTTGCCCGTGTCTCCATATTTCTTTATCTCCAGCAGCGCGCCTTCTTCCGCAAGATTTAAGGTGGTCCCTGTGATATAAGGTTGTGTCATATGGGGCATCTCATCTTTGCTGGGCTCTATCAGCGTGCCGTTCATCAGTTGCACACCCAGTTGCTGCAATAGCGGGTTCAGTACATATTGTTTACCTGGTTCGCCCAGTATCAGCATATTGCCGCCATTGTCTATATAACGCCTGATCTTGCCCAGCGCGGTTTCGCTGAGTTCCATCCTTGGATCTGCCAGCACAAGTGTGGTGACATCCGGAGGAATACTGGCAGTGTTCAGTGAAATAGTATCTGCATTAAAGCCCACATTGATCAATGAAAAGCGGTTCTCCAAGGCCAGTGCATGCAGCCGGTATTCCCGTTCTCCCTTTTTATAGATACTGCGTTCAAGGTCGCCGCTGATGAAAGCAACCCTGGGCAGCTTTGCCTTTACCAGGCGTTTAATGGCTGCAGCCACCTGTGTTTCCATCGGCCAGAAGATGTTGTCGTCAAAGGTCCGCAGGAAGGTGGTTCTGCCCTTGTATTTTAACTGCATCACCAACCGGTAATTTTCCGGCAACAGGTTGATCGTTTTGCGTATGGAGTCCGGCGATTGAAAGCGCGATACCTTTTCATCATAACCTTCTATCATTTGCACTGCCATCTGCTGTACGGTTTTCCCGGGGAATGATCTGCGCAAAGAACCAGCATCTATAATACTGTCGTAAGCATAATAGTATACATAGTTAAAGCGGATGTCCGGTTTGAAACGCTGGTACTGGTCCCATACTTCAGAGAGGTATTCATTGCGTTTTTCCGGCAGGCCTCTGTAAGCGCCGCCGCCGAGTATATTGGTGTACAGCGTTACCTCCAATGGATCTTTGCCCAGTTCTTTGATCACCTCCTGTGTCCGTGGATGAATGGTATTGGTTTGCGCAGCAGTGGTATCCCAGTAACCTGTAAGGGTGGGGCGTGAACTCACATATCCTGCCAGTAATACAGATAATATCACCAGCGCATAACCTCCTGCTCTTATATACCATGGCTTTGACTGGCGTGCTGCCCTGAGCTTGAGCAGGGTAAATGCCAGGAACATATATACGATGAGGATGAAATAAATAACATCTTTCGTGGTGATCAATCCCTGCAGCATTTTTCCAGTTCGCCCTGATAAGGAAAGGAAGTACGTGAGGTCCCTCACAAGATCGATCTTCTGCCATAAGCTGCCAATGCGGCTCAGGATGAAAATAATAATAAAGCTGCCGATAGCGGAAACGATCTGGTAAGTGGTGAGGCTGGACATAAACAAGCCGATAGACGAATAGGCGCAAACAAGCAGGTAAAAACCAAGTGAGGCAGATAACAACATGCCATAGTCAACCGATTGGATATTGAATGCCCCTGATATCATAAATACACCTATGATCGAAAGCAACAACAGGTTGTAGATCATGATGGCAAGGTATTTCCCTAATACGATCTGCCGCAGCTTAACGGGAGAAGAATAAAGCAGTTTGATAGTACCATTGCTGATCTCCCGGTTGATCAATCCCATAGAGAGCAATGGAACAAACAGGTAGAGATTTTGCAGTGCGCTGCTGAAGATGCCGTTCGGGCTCAGGAAGATCTTCAGGGTCTGTGAAACCGGACCAAAGTCTTTGAACTTTGGATGATTTCTCAGCAGCAGGTCCTGCAGTTTGGCGGTGCCGTATAAAGTGTCTGTATAGAAATAAGCGCATTGCACAAAGAACGCAACAGCCAGGAACCATGCTACGGGAGAATAGAAGAGATTACGAAGTTCTGTCTTCGCAATTTTATAGATCATTTTCATCAATTACAGTTTATGAGTTCGGCTGGATGGATAATTGTTTAAAGATGTCATCAAGAAGGCCTTTGTCGAGCGTGAGTTCGCGGAGTTTCCAGCCCTGTTGCATGCTGGCGGCAATGATCCTTTCTGCTACCTCTTCATCGCCGTCAAAATAGATGCGGGCTTGCCGGTCCGTCAGGAAGTCCGCTTTCGTAACACCTTTTATCGTTAGCAGTTCCGCTGCCGTGGGTGGCTGTTCCATACGGATCACTAAACTGTGCGGCTGTATGTAATCATTGAAGGCATTCATGGAATCTGAAAAAACGATCCTTCCGCCTTCGATCATGATCACATCTTTACACATCAGGTGTATCTCTGATAAGATATGAGAAGATATCAGTACCACATGGTCCTGTGCAATCTCTTTGATCAGCTTTCTCACTTCTATCAGTTGATTAGGGTCCAGTCCATTGGTAGGTTCATCCATCACTACCAGTTTTGGTTGATGAATAATGGATTGGGCAATGCCTACCCGTTGTTTGTAACCACCGGAGAGATTGCGGATCAGCCTGTTGCTGAAATGCGCAATGCCGCAACGTTCTTTCACATCTCTTACCGCTCCTTTGATCTTATGCTTTGGTATCATCCGCAACTCTGCGGAATAGGTCAGGTATTCATCAATGGAAAGGTCCGGATACAAAGGCGGTTGTTGCGGAAGGAAGCCGATCTCCCGCTTGGCCAGTTCCGGTTCTTTCCCGATGTCCTGCCCGTTGATATACACATATCCTTCTGTTTGATTCAATACGCCACACATGATGTTCATGGTGGTGGATTTGCCGGCGCCATTGGAGCCTAAGAGGCCCACGGCGCCGTTACCGTTTATTTCAATATTGATATCGCGTATAGCCCAGTTGCTGTTGTACTTGTGGGAGAGCTTCTCCACCTTTAATATGTGAGGCATGGTATGTTTAGTTATATGAATAAGCTTCTATCAGCATTATCTTCCAGGTGGTGCGGTCCGCAGGCAAACCCATAAAGGCCAGTGTAAAGTTCCGGTACCGCTTTGCAGTGTTGGCAAAGGTTGAGTTCACACCCGTCAGCACATAACTGCCCAATAGTTCGCCGGTGGCTGCATTCCTGAACTCGAAATTGTATTGGCTCAGGCCGGCAGGAGCCGGGTATTTCTTAAAGCCGGTAATGGCCTTGTAGGAAATACCCGCCGCTTCCGAGCCATTTGCAAGACCGGTAATGTTAACGCTTACCGGCGCACTACCAGTGGAAAGGTTCACGAACCTTATCCCTAAGCTGCTGTCTGATGCAGGATAATAGGGAATAACATCCGTAGTCAGCAAAGTGTCCGGCGCCGTTTTGGTGCCGGTGAGGAACAGGGTATTGATGGTTCCCGGCTTCAGCTGAAGGTCCAGGTTAAACAGGGGGGTACTGTGAGCAGTGGTATCGGGATAAAGATAGACAGCCAGTTTTTGTGGCCCCCTGAGAGATAATGCCTGGCTGGCTTTATCAAACGTGCCATATACAAGTTTTAATGCAGTCTTGTACCACACGATGGGCGTGGTGCCACCGAAATTGGTCACCAGCGATGGTGTGCTGCCCGGTACGGCATTGATCAGGTTCAGAGAGGCGGTAGGAGAGACGGTTTGTTTTTTACAGGCCAGCAGGCTACATGCAAGTACCCATACCGGCAGCTGTCTGAAAAATGTATGTTTCATATTGTATGAATTATTTGATCTGCTTAATAACCATCATTTTGCTTAATGCGGGGATTTACGTCTATTTCAAGTGGCGGAACAGGATAAAGCAACTGGTAGTCACCTGCCCATGGCTGCTTTGCAAGCACAGCAGAAAGCACTGCATTTGCCTGGCCGGTGCGTTTCAGGTCCAGCCAGCGATGCCCCCATTCTACAAACAGTTCTGTGCGCCTTTCCTGCGCAATAGCCGCCTTCACCTGCTCTTCATTTAAGGAAGCGGATAATGGCTGCAGTTTGGCACGGAGGCGGATCGCATTCAGGTCAGTAATAGCGGCCGAAAGACCTCCGGGTGCGCCATTGACTGCAGCTTCTGCACGTATCAGGTACATTTCCGCGAGGCGGAATACCATGTAGTATTCAGAAGAGGCTGCACCGCTTACAGCGTTATGTTTGCCAAGTTTGTATTTATAAGCATAAGTGAGTGGTGTACCATTGTAGTTAGTAACGCCTGTCCAGGCAGTTTTGCGAATGTCTCCCGGCTCAAAAGCACTCAGCAGGGAAGCGGTAAGACTGTAATTGGCTATGCCGGTAGCCAGAGGACTGGGAATCATCGTATGTCCCTCACCGGTAGCATTCAGGAAATTAACAGCAGTTGTGTTTTGCTTTAACTGCCAGATGGCTTCCTTGCTGGCGGGAGCAAATACCTTGTTAGGATCGGTTTCCAGTTTATACCTGGAAACGTTATCAATAATGGCAGTAGCCTGCGCGGCGGCATTGGTGTAGTCTTTGGTATAGAGGTAGGTCCTTGCCAGCATAGCTGCAACCACTGCTTTATTGGGAACAATTCTTTCTGGCTCTGCACCTGGGCTCGGATAATTGACGCCTACCATGTCATATGCATCTTTCAGGTCCTGTATTATTTGCCGGTATACTTCAGTGGCCGGAGTTTTGGTCATGTACCGGGTTTTATTGAAGTCTATGGTTAGCACAAGCGGTACGTCCCCAAAAAGGTTGGTGAGATAAAAAAAACAGAAGGCCCGCACGAATTTAGCTTCCCCTGTAAGCTTGGTCCGGAGGCTGTCCGAAAACTCAGGGGAATCAGACCCCGCAATTCCTTCGAGCACTGCATTGGCATCATAGATCACATTGTAGGCGCTCGTCCATACCTGGCTGGTATAACTGTTATTGAACAATAGCTGGTTAGGCGTAAAGCTGAGCATATGCGCATCCCCGGTTCCATAATAACTGATCTCATCGGCAGACATCCCGCCAAGGATCGTAGTATAACCATTACTGAAAGACAGTGCCCCGTTGACCAGCTGGGTGTACACACCAGCCATGGCAGTATTCGCCTGGTTATTGGTCTTGAACATTTCAACAGTGGTAATGCTATTGATAGGCTGAGGTACCTCTATCATTTTTGTACATGACATCAGGAAAAATGCAGGTACTATTATTCTTGAAAGTTTGAGCATAGTGAAAAAATTAGAAATTGAATGAAACCCTCCCGGCAATCGTTCTTGGCAGGGGCAGTGTTCCGAATGTTATTTCCGGATCAATGCCTTTGTAACTGGTGATCGTAAATACATTCCCCATATTGAGCGATAAGTTCACGCCCTGCATGTACATCTTTTGACAAAGCTTTTTAGGCAGGGAATAGGAGAGGGCCAGGCTGGATAAACGTACAAATGAGCCGTCAACATATGAACCGTCTGAACCGGCAAAGCGTGCATCGCTTAGTGTAGAGAGTGTGGTAAAGCGGGGGTAGATGGTCTGGTCACCCGGCTTTTGCCAGTGGTTGTTGTAAACTTCCAGCGGTATATTGCCCATGCCTCCTGCAAAGCCAGTAAAAGGCAACTGCCGCAATTGCTTTTTGAAGTTAAAGAACACACTCAGCATAAGGTTTTTATAGGATAGCTGGTTGGATATTCCCCCGCTGTATCTGGGCGTAACATCCACTGCAACGTATTTATCGTCATTCAGTGTGCCGGGAGGAACTCCTGAATTTTGGGTAATAATGCCATCATGATTATAATCAGCATAGCTATGCCTGCCGTTCTGAGGATTGACGCCCAGGTAACCAAGCAGGTATTCCGTATTCAGGGATGCACCTATTTTCTTCCTGGTGTAAAAAGAAGAGTATTCAAAATCAGGATAAGACAATAGCCTGTTACGATTGATGCCAATATTGAATCCCACTGTCCAGGATAAAGCTTTGGTCGCGATGATATTTGCATTCAGATTTCCTTCCCATCCGCTGTTCTCCACATTGGCAGGCGAGTTGCCCAGCACGCTGGTGAAGCCGGTGTATGAAGGGAGTGGTATTGTTGTGAGCTGGTTATCACAGCGGTTGCGGTACCATGAAACGGTCAGCGTGATCTGGTCTTTCAGGAAGCCCATGGAAAGGTCCGCATTTATTTTCCGGTTCTCCTGCCATTGATAGTCTGCATTTACCGCCTGCTGGGAGATCATTGCCGCTACACCATTATAGTTGCCCAGGTCGTAGCCGGTATACTTGGGAGCGCTCCACTGCGAGAGGTATTTATAGGCGCCTCCTGCATCAAGGCCGGTTACGCCATAACTCGCATTCAGTTTCAGGAAACTCCACCAGGAAGGCAGCAGGTTTTTGGCCCATGTTTCCTCAGAGGCGATCCATGCCCCACCGGCGGACCAGAAATTACCGAACTGTTTACCGGGCCCGAAATTGGAAGAGCCATCCCGGTTACCTGTGAGCTCAAGGATGTACCTGTTCTGCCAGTTATAGTTAATACGACCGTGTACACTGACATACTTTTTCTCGGCCAGCTGCTGGCCTGAGCTTACAAAAGGTGCATTGGAAATAGATTTCAGCAGCGCATCATTGGTATACCCGTAACCGGTCATATTGATCCCTTTGCTGCCAGAACTCTGATAAGTACCGCCGGCCATTACATCCAGCATACCTCCGCCAACATGCACTGCATAGTTCAGCTGCGGCTCAATATTCCAGTTGTTGATCGTTGAATTACCGAAACTGGCAGCCCCTGTAGGATTGAAAAGGGGATTTTGTGCAGCTATCGGATTGAACCAGGTGCTGTTGCTTTGTGCATTACTATAACCTGCGTTGATACTCAGGTTTAATTCCTTTACCAGGTGATAATTGATCCTTAAACCTGCATTGAGGAAATTGTTGCTGTTCGTAGAAGGCTGCAGTACCTGGGCGAAAGGGTAAGTTAATCCCACTGCCGTCCAATCCGCATAGTTCAATGCTCCCTTTTTATCAAAGATCGGCGCCGCATTGGGAGGCAGTGTTACCAGGCTGGGACTGGTAATGGCTTTCACATAAGTATAGCTGTATAATGTTCTGAGATCGATCGTTAATTTCTGGTTGGGGCTGTGATGTGTAACGTTGGAGGATATATTGATCCGTAGGTTTTTTCCGCTAAGTGTAGTGATATCCTGGCTCTCGTTATAACCTGCACCTAAATTAAATGCAGTGTTACGGTCTCCGCCTGATAAGCCTACTGATGCTTCTGTACTTTTTGCCAATCCCCAGAACACATCCTGCCAGTCAGTAGAGCGGGTGGTATCCCAGCCCAGCTCAGGCATATTGGCGAGGTTAATGGGGAGTCCACCGTTTTTCAGGGCTTCCCGGCGCATCTGAAGATATTGTGAGGTGTTCAGCATGTCCCAGTGTTTGGGCGCAGCACTTACTGACCGTTGCACATCCACATTGAGCCTGGTTTTACCGGGTTTGGTCCTGTTGGTGGTGATGATGATTACCCCGTTGGCACCCCTGGAACCGTAGATGGCTGTGGCAGCAGCATCCTTCAGTACGGAGATGCTTTCAATATCTGCCGGGTTGATACTGAATAAGGGGCTTTGTCCTTGTGTGTTGGAGAAAAGACCTGCCTGGAAGAAACCGGTAGAGCCATTTTGATAATTGCTGGAATTGAAAGATGTATTGATATCCAGTATCGTAAGTGGAACGCCGTCTATCACATAGAGCGGATCGGCTACCAGGGTTTCATTAATAGTATTCCGCCCTCTCACTTCCACTTTCACCGGTGCGCTGAGATATCCGCTGGTGGGAGTTATTAGTACGCCCGGTACTCTTCCGTTCAACGCCAGCAGGGGATTCATCACAGGCTGCTTCCGGATCTCTTCACCTGATATCTTCACGATGTTACCCACAGCAAGGCGCTGGCTGGTTTTACCATAAGCCTGTACCACTTCTTCATCTAATACATTCACCGCTACGGCAAGACCTACAAAAAATTGCCGCTGGCCTTCCGGGAATTTTACCTCCTTGGTTTGATAACCGATATAGCTTACTTCCAGTATCACCTTTTCATTTTCTACTCCTTTCAATATCGCAAATCCTTCAGCATCTGTAGTGGTGCCCGTTTTAGTGCCCTTAACCTTCACGCTGGCACCCGGGAGGGGGCTGCCTGCTTCATCCAGGACGCGGAGGATGAGGTCAACAGGAGCAGGCGGGCCGGGATCAGTGCCTGTACCGGGTGGGGGAGCAGCTTTAGGAACAAGTGAGATAGTTTTGCCTTCTATCCGGAAAAAGAATGGTTGGTTTTGTTCTACGAGAAAAAGAAAATCCCGCAGCTGCATGGAGGAAACGTTGAGAGAAACCGGCCTGGAAACATCCAGGAAACTGGCATTGAAAAAAACAACAAAGTCGGTTTGCTTTTCAATAGAAGAAAAGATCTGCTTCATGGGCAGGTCCTTGCCGGAAAGTGTGATAGTCTGGGCAGCAGGCTTGGCGGAAACACTCATGCAGGCCACAAAGAAGAAGACTGTTTGCAATTTCATAATTCTCAGCGTTAAGGCCGGAAATAGGCCGGGCGGACCGGCGGGGTTCCGGAAAGCAGTTTTTTGCATACTTTTGCAGTAGTTTGGTTTGATAAAAATGGTTTCAGACTTTTTGGATCGACCCGAACATCGCCGGAAGTGTTTGCCCACTTCCGGTTTGCTTTTTACAGGAGACCCCGGTAGCAATTAAAATGATAATTCAGTTCCGTTCACGCCGGAAAACGTTCTTTGGTTGATTAGTTATATTGGCATAGTTATGTTACGGTAGTACTATCAATCGGCGGCCCTCTTCCAGCCTGAACTTCAGTTGCGAATCCGAGAGCAGCTGAAGTAACCCGCCCAGGGTTATATCCCGCCTCATTTTTCCGCCGAACCGGATATTGGGTGCGGCTCCTTCATAGATCACTTCTATATCGTACCAGCGTTCCAGTTGGCGCATGGCTTCTTCCAATGTTAATCCTTCAAAATAGAACAGGCCGTTCTTCCAGGCCATTACTTTATCTGTATCTGCCTGATCAACAAGCTGTATTTTTTCTCTTATGGGTGAAATGAGGGCCTGTTGGCCGGGTTTCAGAATAAGTGCACCGCTTGCCTGCATCACCCTTACACTTCCTTCCAGCAATGTGGTTTGAATGTTTTTCTCATTTTCATACGCATTGATATTGAAATGCGTGCCCAATACCTCTACCTCGGCTTTGTTGCGTACGTTCACCCTGAATGGGATAACACCTTCCCGGCCGCCTGCAGAGAAGGTTTTTGCTACTTCAAAATAGGCTTCGCCGGTGATCTCTACTCTTCTTTCGTCTCCCGTGAATGCAGTAGGGTAACGTATGGAACTGGCTGCGTTGAGCCATACCCGTGTGCCATCCGGCAGCTGTAATCTGAATTGCCGGCCTTTAGGCGTGCGCATGGTATTGTACATGACTTCTCCAGAAGCAGCTCCGCTGGCATCATATATCAGCTCTCCATTTCTGATCATGGCCTCTGCTCCCTGCTGAACAGCAACAAGCCCGTTTTGCAGGCTATCCAGCACCACCTGTTTGCCATTGGCAAGGGTGAGTACCGCGCCATCGCTGCCGGGGGAGATATCTGTTATGGCTATGGTCGGGGCGGTTGTTTTATTGGTTTGCCAGAGGTAAGTACCCACTCCCAGTAGCAGGATAACAGATGCTGCTACCCAGCTCCAGCGGCGGAAGATGGAGATACGGCGTACAGGTGTTTCCGTGGGAAGAAGCTCCTCAACTGTTGCTTCTCCGGGAACAGGCTGTGTCAGGTAGGCCCGGTCGAATTTTTCAAACTCGCTGGCTGCGAGGGATTGAAGGGATTGATAATTCGCGGCAAGTTCCGGGAGACGGCCTGCACGCGTCAGCTCCGTCCACCATTGCAGATGCCGGGGATGTTGTTGCAGCCAGTTTTTCAGCTCCTGCTGCTGAGCCAGGGACAGCTGGTCCAGCTGGCTCCAGGCGGTAAGCCCGGCAGCCTTTAATAAACTGCTGATCTCTTCTTCTGTAATATGGCCGTTCTCTTCTTGCATAGAGCGGATTACTGGTTTTGTATAATAGAGTACGGAGCAGGGATAAATTTCACCTCGCGCCGAAAATATTTTTTAAAGGCGGGGTTTTACTGTTCTGAGAACAGGTAAATGCATAGGAGGAATAGCTCAGGCGGCAGTTTTTCCCGCAATAACCTGATAGCCCTTGATTTTTGATTGCTGACTGCAGATGCGGAGATCTCCAGCAGGCGGCTGATATCGTTGGTGCCATGCCCCTCCAGCCCCAGTAAGATCACTTTCTTACATTCTTCAGGCAGGGTTTGGATGGCTTCATGTAAAACACGTATGGTCTCTGTATCGTAGAGCGCATGCAGGAAAATGTCAGGATCGGCTTTTTCCCATTGGTCGTTAATGGTGCTGCCGGAAGGTTTTTCTTTTTTCAGGTATTTAAGGGTGCGGTTGCGGGTGGCTACATACAGGTATGCCCTGATGTTCTCCACTGCAGAGAGTGTGGACCTGGTTTCCCAGACCTGCAGGAAGATGTCGGAAACAATGTCTTTGGCTACTTCCTCATCGGCAACCAGGCGTTGTGTGAGGGAAAAAAGCGCCGGATACATATTGGCAAAGAATTGCCGGAAGGCCTCAATGTTTCCTTCCGCTATTCCCGATAACAGTTCATTGTCGTTATGTATGCCCTTGTTCTCCAATAAAAGATTACTTCTCGTGGCTGTAAACCTAAAATTTTATTCCGGGAGTTTTTTGTTTTTCTCAAGGGCATTACTTTATAATATTTCTATATATCCATCTGTGCCATTCACGCGGATCCGCTGTCCGTCTTTGATCAGTTTGGTTGCATTCTCCACACCAACAACTGCCGGTAAACCATATTCACGGCAGATCACTGCCCCATGGGTCATCAGCCCGCCAACTTCGGTGATCAGGCCTTTTATGGATACAAACAAGGGTGTCCAGCTGGGGTCAGTAAATGTGGTGACTAATATATCTCCCTCTTCCAGGTCTGCATCTTCCATGTTTAAGATCACCCGTGCTCTTCCCTCTATAATACCGGAAGAAACAGCCAGGCCTGCAATAGCACCGGCCGGAAGATTTTCCAGGTTATACTTGCCTGTGATGATCTCACCATCAGAGGTAATAACACGTGGCGGAGTTAGTTTTTCATATACTTTGTGTGCTTCTTTTCGTTTGTTGATGAGTGGGTAGTCGGCTTTATGGCTGCGTACAACTTCGAGGAGTTCTTCAAAATTGAGATAATAGATATCTTCCTTTTCATGGATAACTCCGGCTTGCACAAGCCGTTCCGCTTCTTTCAGTAAGGCCTGTTTGTAAATGAAGTAGCGGTTAACGATGCCATATTTTGGATATTCCCGGTAACCACTGAAATGCCGGATCTGGTCTATCTTTTGTTTTGTTTCTGCGGCCTTTTGTTCACCATCCGGTAATTGTTGCAAGCGCTCTAATAACTCCTGTTCTTTTTTCAACGCTTCCTGCAGCCCCAGCTCAAACTTCTTACGACTGGCACCTGGTTCAAAGTTTTTGATATTACTGAGGATCATGGGCACAAGGATAGATGGCTTTTCGCTCCAGCGGGTTTTAGTGATATCGATCTCCCCGGCACAACGCATACCGTATTTGTTCAGGAAAGCATGGATGGCATCCTGTACTTCCTGTCCACCCTCCAACTGAACCAGCTCATCTAAAAAGTCATCATCTTTCGCATGCTGTAAATAATCGATTACTGCAGGGTAGGGGCGAATCACATCTGCCACATCCATCAACGCCAATCCCATTTCCGAAGTAACATTATTGGGTGCGGATTGAGCAAGCGTGTCTGCTGCGTTTTTCTCACCCAGCCATTCATTCATTTTTTCATTGATCCATGCTGAAGCATTCATGGCAGTCATGATCACCCCTATGCTTTGCTTATCAGCATTGAGTTTCAGCAAACGGATATCTTCCAGGATAAAATCAAAGAGCTCCGGTCCTGATTTCGAATGAATACTTTGTTTTAATGTTTGTACAGATTCCTGGTTACGCCTGATCAGGTCATGAACAATGGAGGGATCGTTTTCGAGTTGCGGCGGTAAAGCAGCAAACGGCATTTTACCCTCGCCTGTTTCCGGTAGTAATTTTATAAAGTCCCGCTCTACGATGGTTGTAAGTGCATCTTTGGTGAGCGGATCGGATTTCCCAAGGGTATGATTTAAGATCGTTTCCCTGCCGGTAGCTGAAGTCAGCATTTTTGTGATATCAACAAACAATCTTCCGCCGGCTGTGCGCATAGGTGCAGGCGTCCATATCAGGAAGAAAGATAAGCCCAGGGGCTTCATGGCATCCGTCATCATTTGATTATGACCAACTGATACGTAAACATGATTTTCGGGATCATTCGCTTCAGGGATGGGGTATAAAGTAGTGATGGGCCTGCTTTGAACAATATAAAATGTATCATCCGCCAAACACCATTCAATATCCTGCGGATTGCCGAAGTGTGCTTCTATTTTTCTACCCATCTTTGCAAGCTGTAAGATCTGCTCATCTGTGAGCGCTTGCCTGTTCTGCTGTTCAGGCCTGATCTCCTGCTCTTTTGTGCCGCCGCCTTTTACAGCGTAGATAGCCAGTTTCTTGGCAGATACTTTCTTATCGATGATCTTACCATCACGCACTTTATAATTATCAGCATTCACCAGGCCGGAAACCAGCGCCTCACCAAGCCCGAAGCTGGCATCTATGGATAGTACTTTCCTGTTGGCGGTGATGGGATCCGCAGTAAACAGAATGCCTGCTGCCTGCGGGAAAACCATCTTCTGCACCACTACAGACAGATGAACTTTATGATGATCAAAACCATTTTGAATACGGTAGGTCACGGCACGTTCAGTAAACAGCGATGCCCAGCATTTGCTGATATGTTGCAGGATGGCCGCTTTTCCGATAACGTTCAGGTAGGTATCCTGCTGGCCTGCAAAGGAGGCTGCAGGCAGGTCTTCCGCTGTAGCGCTGGATCGAACGGCATAGGCATCTTTTTCAGAGAGATAGCTGGTTATCTCTTCTGCTATATCCTGAGGAATGGGGATGCCTTCGATGGCTATCCGGATCCTCGCACTGATCCCGCGGATCTTTTCCCTTTCTTCTGCTTTGAGGGGTGTTAATTCATCCAGCAGGCTGTTCAGCTGGCCGGTTATTTTTTTATACGCTTCAGTGGTTACGCAAAAACCATCTGGTACCTGTATCCCACTGATCCCTGATAATTCGCCCAGATTAGCGCCTTTACCGCCGGCAACCATAAGCTTTGATCTGTCGATCTCCTGAAAACTAAGTACGTATGTATTCATGTGCCCAAAAATAGGGGGTATGGGCTACCAAAACACGGTTTCCCAACTATATTTTTTGCTGCACAATAATGATGAAAGAAGGGGCGTTTTCTTACAAAATAGAGGCTATCCGGATAAACGGATAGCCCTTTTTATGTCAGCTTCTTGAAACTTCTATCCAATAACTCCCCATCCATATCAGCTTAAGCGTAGCGCGCGAAGTAGCTGGTGAAAAGTCCACCCCGCCCGATAAAAAGATATTAGAGTTATGCCCGATCTTAGTCAATGTGTTGCTGAAGGTGAGCAATAGCTCCCGGTACAGCTGCCCGCCGGTAATATTGGTGACGGTAGTAGCTACTGAATTGTTGAAGTTAAGTATCTGCGCAGCCTGCAAAGTACCACCGCCCATAGAGCAGGAAACAACAGCAGCGTTATTATTTACCGATAAACGGCCACCGGCTGCTGTGGTCAGAAAAGCCTGCAGGGCTGCATCGGAGATCAGGGTAGCCGGAGACTGATTGAACACCGGATCTTCCAGCGTCAGCCGGTTGCTGGATACACTGGTGCCGTACGCATCAATGAAAATACCGTTGGTAGTACCATAAGGCCTTACCGTTCTTACAACCGGCCGGCGTATCACAAGACCTTGTGTGAGCCCTCTGTTGAATACAATACCGCAACCCAGGTTATTGAACAAAGGACTGTCAAATTCCACTCCCACGCCATCCTTCACATGCACAGCGAAACTATTGTAGCTGTCGTCTTCTATTCTGCCACCACCGGTAAAGTAGGTATTGATGAACTTGATGTTTCTCGGCAGGTCGTTTGCGCCATCGGAATCAATGAGTATGGCATTGAGACGGGAACCTTCGAATTGCTGGCCGGTAGACACCAGGTTGTATGCACCACCATCCAGCCACATATTATGCTGATCGGAAAGACTTACCTGGCCACCTATGAAGTTAAGCGGGCCAATGGTGCCGTACGTAGCACCCCGTCTGCCTATGCGGATGCCATAACCACATTTATACACGTTTACGTTGCTGTATATTTTCATGTTCACCTGACCATCGCTCTCATTGGATTTAATGTTCAGGCCAATTCCTGTCCAGCTGCCGGTACCGGCAGCCTGCCCGCGAATGAGACCGTTGTGGTGTTCTGTTTCCCAGGTGGTCACTTCCGTGATGCCGTTGCCTGCGGGGTTGTTGATCTGCACGGTATAATTGTTCATGCTGATCTGCCCCTGACAGGCTTCAAAATAAACCACATCCTTTGTTTTGTTGCCACCTACAAAATTCATGTTCTCGAACAGAATCTGCCCGCCCATGCTGGCAGGAGCTGAAATAGAGAAACTGCCAATGCATTCGATAAGCCTGCCGGTGTCGTTTTTCATATGTACCAGTGCTGCGCCCTGTGGTTCCAGGCTGCCGGTGGCGATGCCTCCGGCTTGCCCTGTAATTTTTACGCGTCCCGGCCTTGCGGCATACAGTGGGTTTTTGATACTGTCTTTATACAGGTATAGTGTACCGGTCAGGTATTTTTTACCAGCCAGTAATTTTATTTCCGTACCGTTCACGGAACAATAGTTCAACGCCTTCTGGATTTTGTAGGTGTTGTTTGTGCCGGTTTGGGCTACATAATCATAGTCACCGTTGGCGCCGAACATTTCCAGTGTTACGTAGGTGGCTATACGTTTGTAACGCCTGCTGCCACTAACGAGCGTCATGGCGCTGTCGTCAGGCGTGGTGGTGTCGTTGGGATCATACTGGAAGGAACCAGACTGTTGATCGGCAGTGATAAAAACAACATCGCGGTGATCTGCTGCGCCGCTGCGCAATTGTACCATGGATAAATAAGGGATTGTTTTCAGCGTGTCCCCGGTAGTAAGGGGGATCACATCCGCCGTTTTTTGGCATGACGAAAGCCACGCTATCAGTATGATAGCGATAAAAGGGATGATTTTCATGCTTGTTATTTTTGGTATGATAAAACCTGGCCCTTCGCTTTCAGGCGATCCGCCAGTTTGGAATAGTCCACTTGTTGTACAGCTACGTTACTTTCCAATGCAACCACTGCGGCAATACCTGCACTTTCTCCCAGTACCATCCAGGCTGGTTCCACCCTGATGGAGCTAAAGGCCACATGCGAAGCAGAAATACATACCGGCACCAGCAGGTTCACACATTCTGCTGCTTTTGGAATAATGCTGCGGTAAGGCACCTGGTAAGGAATACCGCGGCCTTCCACACGGGTTTTAGCCGGGAATATGGTGCCTTCGTTGATAAATCCGCCACCGGGGGTAGCAATGCGCTGGCAATCGTGCGAGTCTATCGGGAACGAGGCTACGGCAATGGCATCCGGCTTTTCACTATGTTCAAGAATATCCGCCTGCGTCAAAAAATATTCCCCTACCATGCGCCTGGCTTCCCGCACGTACAACACTGGTGGAAAGTGACCATAAGCAGCAAACTCATCTTTGGCGTATCCCATGCGCTGCATGCGGTTGCGAACGCTATCCGGTACTGCCGGATCTGTCATTAGAAAATAAAGCAAACCTTCTGTGTAACTCCGGTGCTTAGCCCAGATAGCTTGCCGTTGTTTGCGGGATGCAGTGGGATATTGCCAGTTCTCCCCAACCAGCCCCAGCGAAAGCTGTCCGCCGATGCCGTTATTGCCATCGAGTTTGTTGCCCGGGATCGGATACATGTCGAAAGGGATACCTGTCTTCGGCATGGCTTTATAAAAGCGCCGGAACAGTTCGTAACGTTTTTCATCATAATCTGCGGGCCTGGTGAAAGGCACGCGGTTCGCTGGGTCTTCGGATAAACAAAGCCGGAAACTATAGGTCATGATCCTGTTATCACCTTCTCCTTCAGGCGTTACCGTAGTGCCTGAAATGAGAGGAAGTGGTTTGCCTGCCTCCATGGAAGCAGCAGCTACTGCCTTCTTCTGATACACTGCACCGGCAAAAGATTCACCCAGTTCAGCACGGCTTTCCCTGCCTACGCGGAACCGTACACCGGCAGCCGCCAGCAGATCACCTTCATAACTGGCATCTATGAACATCTTACCGGAAAACCGGCGGCCGGACCACATGCGGAGGCCTGTGATGCGTGGGCCGGACATAGCTGCCTGTTTCAACGTTTCATTCAGTATTACTTCCACGCCCGCTTCTTTCAACATCTCATTGAACACCTTTTCGGCTACATGTGGCTCGTACGTCCAGTGTTTGGTATCTTTCTCTGCTACACGGTATGGCAACGTTATGCCACGGGATGTATAATACGCCTCTACCCGCTGATGAAATTCTTCAAACAAGCCAAGGAGCGCTTCGCGTAACATCTGGTTGGAGTCGCTGAAGCTGAGGCCGCCACTCATCATGCCACCCACCAATGGTAAAGGTTCCAGCAGTAATACGGTACGGCCTTCCCTGGCGGCAGCAATAGCTGCTGTAATACCTGCAGGTGTTCCGCCATATACGATCACATCATAATTACCGGCTGGCTTCCAGGCAATAAAAAGTACACAGATCAACAGGTGTATCAATATCTTTTTCATGTATTAGTAGCCGGAATTTTGTGGTAAGAGTAAAGGGTTGAGGTTGATCTCCCTGAAGGGAACAGGCATCAGCTTCCTGTCCGCTGTAATGCTCATATTGGAAAGGCGGGGATCAATAGGACGGTATTTTGTCTGAAAGGCTTCCATGGTGCTCACTTCTTTGCCCCAACGGATAAGGTCATGCCAGCGGTGGCCTTCATAACATAGTTCAAGCCTTCTTTCTTTTTCGAGTGCCAGCTGTGTATCTGCTTTTGAAAGACCTGTGAGCGGTGTTAATTTGGCCCTTACACGGGTTTTACTGATAAAGGTCAGCGCCTCTTCCGTTTTGTTATTCTGGTTGAGTGCTTCCGCATACATCAGCAACACATCAGCATAACGGATCACCGGCCAGTCGTTACCACCATCATTCAGTACTGATACGTTGTTCACAAACTTTTTGGACCAGTAGTAGATCTTGGGATTGGTGCCATCTTTAAACACGCCGATGTAGGCAGTTTTGCGCAGATCGGTAGCCTCAAAAGCATCATACAGGTCCTGTGTGCCCACATTGTTACTGAGTGCGCCCAGCGATACAACGGAGGTGCCGGATTTCTGTGGTGCAAAAGCATGTGCAAAGGAGTTACCCAATCCAATGCCACCTGCCACATACTGTATGGAAAAGATCACTTCGGAGTTATTGTCGTTAGCAGGACCGAACAGTTTGGTAAGATCAGGTTCAAAGGTATAGGCATTGATCACTTCCGCTAAGATAGCTTCAGCAGCTTCCCACTTTTTTTGCTGTAAATATGCTTTGCCCAGCAGCGATCTTGCGGCTCCGCTCGTAGCGCGGCCAACATTGACGCCGGTGAACTTCGGTGGCAGCATCGCTATTGCGTCCAGCAGATCTTTCTCTATCTGTGCGTATACTGCTTCTGCGGATGTACGGCGGTAGGTGTAGGCCTCTTCTTCCGTAAGCAGTTCTTTCAGCACCAGCGGCACATCGCCAAAGAGGCGTACCAGGTTGAAGTACATGAGCGCGCGGAGAAATTTAGCTTCACCGGTATATTGTTTCTTCAATTCATCCGTGATGGTGATGCCATCAATGCGG